>NZ_NFIZ01000002.1 GCF_002159625.1 Olsenella sp. An285 | reverse complement strand
CCCCCTGCTGCGCGTTGACGCGCATGTCCACCGTGGCGGCGTCGAGCTCGTCCGCCATCTCGGCGATGACGTCGGAGATTCGCTCGGCGCCGTCATCCGGGGAGGCGTCGTCACCATACGACAGGAGCTCCTCGCGCAGCTCGGTGGCAAGCGAGGCCAGGCGGTCCGCCCGCTGCGCCCTGAAGGCCGTGAAGGCCCCCGCAAGCTGAACGGAGAGGTAGTGGGCCACCGAGTCCAGGAGGCGCGCGTCCTCGCGCGAGAGCGGGTGCAGGCGGCGCCAGCCCACCTCGATGATGGAGATCACGTGCCCGCCAAACCACACGGGAACGGGGACGAAGCTCGTGAACGGCGGAAGCATCGAGCTCCTCATGCGCAGGACCTCGTGGGTGTCCTCGTTCACGACGTCGCGCATGGTGAGCCTGCCCTGGCGCAGGGCCTCGTTCGTGGGCGCACAGACGCGCAGCCGCACGGCGCGGCCCTCCCTGATGGCCAGGCGCTCGACGCTGCGCCCGAAGGGCATGAAGCGCGCGATCTTCTCGCCCACCAGACCGCTCGAGACGCCGCGCAGGTGAAAGCCGTCCGCCTCGGCGAGGTAGACGATGGTGCCGTCCGCCTCCATGGTGTCCGTGAGCTCCTCGAGCACGCGCTCGAAGAGGGCGGCGATGTCGGTCGAGTCCAGCGTGTCGAGGACGATCTTGAGCGTTCCGGAGAGTCGGTGGTTGGCGCGGCGCAGGTCGTCGAGGGCGCGCTCGCCCTCCCTGTCTATGCGCGTCTCGCGCTCGGCGGGAAGGGCCACGAGGAGATAGGTCTCGCCGGGCGCGTTGACCGCGTCGCAGCGAACGCGAACGGTGGCCTGGCGCCCTCCCGCCGCGACGCAGCTCACGAGCGAGACCGAGCCGTCGACGGCAAACGAGAGGCTCGCGGCCTGAAAGGGCCCGGATACCGCCGAGGGGTCGTCCGACGAGGGGAAGAGCAGGCGAACGTCCTCCCCCACCAGGGCGCGCTCGGAGCCAAAGAGCTCAGATGCCTCGTCGTTTGCCAGAAGGACCCTGCCCGCGCCGTCAAAGACGAGAACCGCCTCGCTGGTGAGCTGCAGGAGACGGGAGAGCGTCCCCACGAGGCTGCCCTCGCCGATACCCTCCACGCGTCTGACGCTGAGTGCGGACCTGGTCATGGCGCTCCCCCGTAGCAATGATCGGCATATATACGAAAAGCGGGTCCCCGTGGGGACCCGCGTCATTTCGTGGTGTCGGAGGCGGGACTTGAACCCGCACGACCTTTTAGTCAGTCACTAGCACCTCAAGCTAGCGCGTCTGCCAATTCCGCCACTCCGACTTGTCACTGCGCGCCTTTGCTCTCGCTCATTCGCGCAAGGAGTAGTATGCACCAGTCTCAGGGTCGACGCAACCCCCATTTTTGACTTTTTTCTCGCACCGCGACGCGACTCCTGCGGGCGGGCACAAGAAAGGCGGCCCCGGAGGGCCGCCAGGCAAAAGCGCGATGCGGGCGGAGCTAGTAGGTGACCAGGGTGCCCGTGGGGAACGTGATGGCCATCACGAAGATGCACGCCACAAAGACGAGGGAGGTGATGACCGTCAGACGGTTGAGGTTCTTCTCGAGAATGCCCGAGCCGGTGCCGGAGTTGTAGATCGAGGAGGCGATCATGTCAGAGACGCCCGTGCCCTTGCCGGAGTGCATGAGCACCAGGATGACGGTGAGGATTCCGGAGAGGAACAGGAGGACGGTGAGGACGATGTTGAGGGCGTTCACGAGATGGACTCCTTCTGGACAGATTCATAACAGCCTGTAATGGTAGCACAACGGGGCCCGCATCTCTGCGGGCCCCGCAAGCTACACATGCCGAGAAGAACCTCGGGCCGTATGGGGTCTTCCCTACGCCATCGCGCTCTTCACCATGGCGGCGAAGCTGTCGGCCTTGAGGGAGGCACCGCCGACGAGGGCGCCGTCGACGTCCTCCTTCTCCAGGAAGCCGGCGATGTTCTCGGGCTTGGCGGAGCCGCCGTAGAGGACGCGGATGCCGGAGGCGATCTCCTCGCCGAAGATCTCGACGAGGGTGGCGCGGATGGCGCCGCAGACCTCCTGAGCGTCATCGGCCGTGGCGGTCTTGCCGGTGCCGATGGCCCAGATGGGCTCGTAGGCGATTACGTACTTGGACGGATCGGTGATCTCGAGGCCCTCGGTGTCCTTCTTGATCTGGTCGACGACGAACTCGACGTGCTTGCCGGCCTCGCGGATCTCGAGGGACTCGCCGCAGCAGGAGATGGGCACGATGCCGTGAGCCATGAGGGCCTTGGCCTTCTTGTTCACGTCCTCGTCCGTCTCGCCGAAGTAGTCGCGGCGCTCGGAGTGACCGATGATGCAGTGGGTGGCGCCCACGGCCTCGAGCATGTTGGGAGCGGTCTCGCCGGTGTAGGCGCCGGACTCCTCCCAGTAGACGTTCTGGGCGCCGAGCGCGAACGGGGCGGACGTCTGGTCGATGACCTCGGAGACGCCCTTGAGGTCGACGGCGGGCGGGCAGACGACGACGTCGACGTCGCCGGTGCCGTCCTTGAGCTCGTCGGCCAGGCCCTGGGCCAGGACGACACCCTCGCCCCAGGTCTTGTTCATCTTCCAGTTGCCAGCGATCATCCTCTTACGCATCGAGAAGCGCCTCCACTCCAGGAAGGGCCTTGCCCTCGACGAGCTCCATGGAGGCGCCGCCGCCCGTGGAGATCCAGCTCATCTTGTCGGCAAGGTCAAACTTGTTGATGGCCGCGACGGAGTCGCCGCCGCCGATGATCGAGGTGCAGTCGGAGTCGGCAACGGCGCGGGCGACGGCCTCGGTGCCGGCGGCGAACTGATCCATCTCGAAGACGCCCATGGGGCCGTTCCAGAAGACGGTCTTGGCGCCCTTGATGGCCTCGCAGTAGAGCTCGCGGGTCTTGGGGCCGATGTCCATGCCCATGCGGTCGTCGGGGATGTTGTCGGAGTCGACGACCTCGCCCACGGCGTCCTCGCCAAAGTGGTCGGCGACGACGTTGTCGACCGGAAGGAGGATCTTGACGCCCTTCTCCTCGGCCTTCTTCAGCATCTCGCCAGCGCGCTCGACCCAGTCCTCCTCCTTGAGGGAGGTGCCCACGGTGTAGCCCTGGGCGAGGAAGAAGGTATAGGCCATGCCGCCACCGATGATGAGGGTGTCAGCGGAGTCGATCAGGTGATCGAGGACGCCGATCTTGGAGGACACCTTGGAGCCGCCGACGATGGCGACGAAGGGGCGCTCGGGCTCGGCGAAGATGGAGGTCAGGGTGTCGACCTCCTTCTCCAGCAGGAAGCCGGCGTAGGCGGGCAGGTACGCGGCGGGGCCCACGACGGAGCCCTGGGCGCGGTGCGCGGTGCCGAAGGCGTCGAGCACGAAGATGTCGCCGTAGGAGGCGAGGGTCTTGGCGATCTCCGGGTCGTTCTTCTTCTCGCGCTTGTCAAAGCGGACGTTCTCGAGAACGAGGATGTCGCCGTCCTGGAGGGCGTCGACGGCGGCCTTGGCCTTCTCGCCATAGGTGTCGTCAACGAACTTCACGTCGTAGCCGGTGAGCTCGGCAAGCTTGTCGGCAGCCGGCTTGAGGGAGAACGCGGGCTCGGGACCGTCGCCCTTGGGGCGGCCGAGGTGGCTCATGAGGATGATCTTGGCGCCCTTGTCCTTGAGGTACTCGATGGTGGGGATGGCGGCGCGCACGCGCGTGTCGTCGGTGACGACGCCGTCCTTCAGGGGCACGTTGAAGTCAACGCGCATGAGGACGCGCTTGCCCGCGACGTCCGCGTCGCGAACGGTCTTCTTGGTGAATGCCATGCTTTCACTCCTTGACTCGCTGCTAATGAAAGAGGGGCGCGGCCGCGGCCCTGTGAGCTGCGACCGCACCCCCTGCGAAAAGCCTCTGCGAAGCGTCTGCTACGCGACGAACTTCTCGAAGTACTTGATGGTGCGGACCATCTGGGAGGTGTAGGAGTTCTCGTTGTCGTACCAAGAGGTGACCTGAACGAGGCTCTGGCCGTTGCCGAGGTCGCAGACCATGGTCTGGGTGGCATCGAAGATGGAGCCGTGAGTCTCGCCGATGATGTCGGAGGAGACGATGTCGTCCTCGTTGTAGGCGAAGGTCTCGGGGATGGTCTCGGCATAGGCCTTCATGGCAGCGTTGACCTCGTCCTTGGTGACGACCTTGTCAACGACGCAGTAGAGGTTGGTGATGGAGCCGGTGGGCGTGGGAACGCGCTGGGCGGCACCGATCAGCTTGCCGTTGAGCTCGGGGAGAACGAGGCCGATGGCCTTGGCGGCACCGGTGGAGTTGGGGACGATGTTCTGCGCGCAGGCGCGGGAACGACGCTTGTTGCCCTTGCGCTGCGGGCCGTCGAGCGGCATCTGGTCGCCGGTGTAGGCGTGGATGGTGGTCATGATGCCGGAGACGATGGGCGCGAAGTCGTTGAGGCCCTTGGCCATCGGGGCGAGGCAGTTGGTGGTGCAGGAGGCAGCGGAGATGATGTTGTCATCAGCGGTCAGCTGCTCGTGGTTGACGTTGTAGACGATCGTGGGGAGGTCGTTGCCCGCGGGAGCGGAGATGACGACCTTCTTGGCGCCGGCGTCGATGTGAGCCTGGGCCTTGGCCTTGGAGGTGTAGAAGCCGGTGCACTCGAGGACGACGTCAACGCCGAGCTCGCCCCAGGGGAGCTTGGAGGCGTCGGCCTCCTTGTAGATGGTGATCTGCTTGCCGTCGACGGTGATGGAGTCCTCGCCGGCAACGACCTCGTGGTCGCGGGCGTAGTTGCCCTGCGTGGTGTCATACTTCAGGAGGTACGCGAGCATGTCGGGGGAGGTGAGGTCGTTGATAGCGACGATCTCGGAGCCCTCGTGACCGAACATCTGACGGAACGCCAGACGGCCGATGCGACCAAAGCCGTTGATAGCAACCTTTACTGCCATGCTTTCTCCTTTCACGGGGCCGTCGGGGACCCTCCCCGGCGGACCAAAGCACACACGGGCATGACGCCCTTGCCACCCGATAGTGTACCCCACACGCAACGCCGCATACCGCCAAAACTGAAACGCGGCCGGGATTTGAGCGGTGGGCGCTCAGATTTTGTCCGCCGACGCGAGATGCATCCCGGCGCGCATCGACATAACGCGTGCCGCGCAAGCTGGGAAGGAGCCCCCGATCCCGTTACTTCGCGGCCTGCTCGGCGATCTCCTGGAGGCGCAGGAGGCGATGGTACATGGCGGACTTGGAGACCGGGGGGTCGAGCTCGGCGCCCAGTGCGGCGAGGGAGAGCTCCGGGTGGGCCCGGCGCGCGCGACAGAAGGAGCGCAGCGCCGGCGAGAGCGCGGCGAGGCCGGGGTTCTTCTCGATGCGGTCTATGAGCTCGAGCTGCTCCGCCGCGGCGCCCGTGGAGCGGGCCTGGTTGGCCATCTCGGCGTTGACGCGGCGGTTGACGTCGTTCTTGACGGACTTCTTGGCGCGCGCGAGCTCCACGACGCGGGCCATGCGACCCGCGCCCATCGCGCGCAGAAGCGCAATGACGTCGTCGAAGCTCTTGAGGTAGATGGCATAGGCGCCACGGCGGCGGTTGAGGCGCGCGGAGACGCCAAAGGAGCCCACGATCGCCACGAGGCCGCGGGCGAAGTCCTCCCCCGTCACGGCTATCTCCAGGTGAAAGTCCCCGCGCGGATCGGCGATGAAGCCGCCCGCCATGAACGCTCCCCGGACGAAGGCTGCGCGTGCCGCGGGCGTCCCCAGGAGGCACGCGGGCACCCCGGTGGCCAGGCCGCGCCCCGGCACCAGGATGCCGAGCGTCACGAGGTCCTCCGCGAGCTCGTCTTGCTCTGGCATCTCTATGAGGTAGTTGCGCGTCTTGTGCAGGACCGAGCGGCGCACCGTGAGCGGGGTCTCCAGGTCGAAGAGCTTGTGCGTGAGCTTGATGATCGTGCGCGCCACGGCGCCCGTCTCGGTGGCTATGCGGATGGAGTAGCGCCCCGAGCCGCGGAAGGAGAGGGTGCCGCACACGCGGATGAGGGCGGAGAGCTGCGCGAGCTCGGCGGCGGGCGTGGGCCCGTCCACGCGCGCGAGCTCGTCTTTCACCTGCGCCGTGAAGGACATGCTAGCTCGTCCTCACGTTGGCGAGCGCGAGGTCGCGGTGCGAGAGGGTCACGTGGTAGCCGCTCTTCTCGAGGTAGGAGGCCGTTGCCGCGGCTATGGCCACGCTCCTGTGCTGGCCCCCCGTGCAGCCCACGGCGATGGAGAGGTGGCTCTTGCCCTCGGCCACGTAGCCAGGCATCGCGACGTCGAGCAGGCGGTACCACGCGTCGAGGAACTTCTCGGTGGTGGGGTTGTTGAGGACGAAGTCTGCCACCAGGCGGTCGTTGCCCGTGAGGGTGCGCATCTGGGGGTCGTAGAAGGGATTAGGCAGGAAGCGCACGTCTATCATGAGGTCCGCCTCGACGGGCATGCCGTGCTTGAACCCAAAGGAGAAGACCGACACCTCCATGAGCTGCTGGTCCGTGAGCTCGGAGTAGGCACGGCGCAGACGGGCGCGAAGCTCCTTGGTCTTGAGGCGACTCGTGTCTATCACAAGGTCAGCGGCGTCGCGCACGGTATCGAGCTGAGAGCGCTCGCGCGAGATGGCGCTCGTGAGCGCCTCTCCGGGGGCGGCGAGCGGATGACGGCGGCGATTCTCGTCGTAGCGGCGCATGAGGACGTCGTCTGCCGTGTCGAGGAAGACCACGCTCACCGTGAGCTCGTGCTCGCGCAGCTGCGTGACGGAGTCGGAGAACTCGTCAAAGAGCCCCTGGCTGCGCAGGTCGCAGGTGACGGCGAGGTGCCTCCCCACGCCCGAGTTGATGCCCACGAGCTCGGCGAGCTGCAGGAGCAGGCGCGGCGGGAGGTTGTCGATGCAGAAGTAGCCCATGTCCTCGAAGACGTGCAGGGCCTGCGTGCGCCCCGAGCCGGACATGCCCGTGATCACCACGACGTCCGGCACGCGCGCCGCGCTCTCCGCCGCCCTCATCTGCTGACCCGCGTCCGCCATGGGTCCTCCCTCCGTCGTTCTTCTCGCCAGTATACGGCAGGCGCCGGACAACAATCGCCGACGGGGTGCGAGGAACCGGAGGCGGGCTCAGGCTGCCGTTGCTACCCTCCCGGAAGGGGAGCAACGAGCAGATTCCAGCCGGTCTTGGATAGTTCGTCCAAGTTGCTACACCCTCGAGAGGGGAACAACGCGGCGGAGAGGACGCATGAGTCACCGATTCGCGAGTTGTTACACCCTCGAGAGTGTAGGGACGGCATCCAAATCAGCGAATCGGCCAAGTTTGCCCCCGTTGTTACACTCCCAACGGGGGAATCTCAGAGGGGGCCAAGGCGAGCAGCGCCTCCACCTCGGGCCTCGTGGCCAGGTGGTCGGAGAACGCGCTGGCAGAGCCGGCCGCGAGCGCCATGCGGAAGGCGTCCTCGTAGCTGCCGGTCTCCATGAGGCCCGCGAGGAATCCCGCCACGGAGGAGTCTCCTGCGCCCACGGAGTTCACCACGGTGCCGCGGGCGGCAGGGCTCTGGTGAACGGCGCCCGTCTCGTCCACGAGCACGCCGCCCTCCCCCGCCATGGAGACGAGCACGTTCGCGGCACCCATCTCCTGGAGGCGGCGCGCATAGGGCACGACCTCGCCGCGGGCGCGCAGCTCCACGCCGAAGATGTCCCCGAGCTCGTGGTTGTTGGGCTTCACGAGGAAGGGGCGGTACGGCAGGACGCGCGTGAGCAGGTCGCGCTCGGCGTCCACGACGATGCGGACGCCGCGGCCGGAAAGGCGTGCCATGATGCGCTCGTACAGGTCGTGCGGGAGCGTCGAGGGCACGGAGCCGGAGATGACGAGCGTGTCGCCGTCTCCCAGCGCGTCCAGCTTGGATAGAAGAACATCGACGTCCTTCTCGGCAATCTTGGGCCCCATGCCGTTGAGCTCGGTCTCCTCGGCGGACTTGACCTTGACGTTGATGCGGGTCATGCCCTCGGCAACGCGAATGAAGTCGGCGTCGACCCCTGCCTCGGAGCAGCGTCGGCAGAGCTCGTCGCCCGTGAAGCCGGCCACGAAGCCGAGCGCGCGGCTCTTGTGCCCGAGGTTTCCGAGCACGATGGAGACGTTCACGCCCTTGCCGCCCGGGAGCACCTGCTCGTAGGTGGTGCGGTTGATGGCGCCCAGGCGCATGTCGTCCACGCGGACGATGTAGTCGAGCGACGGGTTGAACGTGACAGTTGCGATCACAGCGACACCTCCGTGACGTTGTCGAAGCTCCGGTACTCCTCGGGGACGTCCCCGCAGGTGACGATCGTGGCGTCGCAGAAGTCCGCGAACGTGACGAGGCTCGTGCGGCCGAGCTTTGAGGCGTCGGCGAGCACGTAGCGCCGCGTGGCGCGCGCCATCGACTCCCGCTTGACCATGGCCTCGTTGGGCTCGGGCGTGGTGAGGCCCGCCTCCGGCGTGATGCCGTTGGAGCCCCAGAACCCCAGCGTGAAGTGGAGGCGCGCGAGGGCGTCGAGGGCGCCGGGCCCCACGAGCGCCTCGGTCGCGCTCTTGAGCTCCCCGCCGAGGACCATCACGGAGAGCCCGCGCGCCGCCAGGCGGATGGCATGGGAGACCGAGTCGGTCACGTAGCCGGCGCGCGTGGGGGGCAGCAGGTCGAGCAGGATCTCCGTGGTGGAGCCGGCGTCGAGGTAGACGAAGTCGTCAGGCTGGACCAGCGAGGCGGCGCGCGTGCAGACGGCACGCTTCTCCTCGTCGTGCAGGCCGTGGCGCTCCCCCAGCGTGAGGTCGCGCGTGAGGTGGGCGGACTCGCGGGTGGTGGCGCCGCCGTGAACCTTGACCAGCTGGTGGGCCTGGTCGAGCTTGTCGAGGTCACGACGGATGGTGGACTCGGAGGTCTCGAGCGCGGCGGCCAGCTCCGGCACGGTGACGGTCCCGCGCAGGCGCACCATCTCGACGATGCGCGCGTGGCGCTCTGCGGTCAGCATGGCGCTTACGCCTCCTCGGGGTAGGTGACGCCCCAGGAGCGGCGCACGTCGGTCATGAGGCGCATGACGTCGGAGGCCGTGTCGATGAGGCCCGCGGCCTGCGTGTCGCCGGCGACGGCGCACTCGAGGTCGGCCATCTCGTAGCAGAGCGCGTAGCCCTCCACGCCGGCGGTCACGGTCTCGCGGCGGCCGTCGGCGGTCCACACGATCGTGGCGGTGTCCGCGCGCGGGTACTCCATGATCTCGACGTAGCACTTGTCGAAGCTGAGCACGGCGCGCTTGGGCTGCTTGGAGTGGAGCGTGAGCGAGACCACGCCGATCTGGCCCTCCTGGTTGCGACAGACGATGCCGCCCGCCACGTCCACGCCCGTCTCGCAGAGGTTGCCGAGGGAGAGGACCTCGGTCGGCTGGCTCTCCATGAAGAGGCGCATAATCGTGAGCGCGTAGACGCCGATGTCGAGCATCGCGCCGCCCGCGAGGTTGATGTTGTAGAAGCGGTTGGTAAGGTCGCCGTACTCCTTGTAGGAGCCAAAGTTGACCTGCGCGAGGTTCATGCGACCGAACTCGCCCGCGTCCGCGCGGCGACGCAGCTCGCGGTAGAGCGGCATGTGCAGGATCGTAGTGGCGTCCATGAGCACGACGCCGTTGGCGTCCGCGAGGGCGCGGGCCTCGTCGAGCTCCTCGGAGTTGAGGGTGATGGACTTCTCGCAGAGCACGTGCTTGCCCGCCGCGAGCGCAGCGCGCAGGTAGGTGATGTGCGTGTTGTGCGGAGTGGTGATGTAGACGGCGTCGACGTCGGGGTCCGCGTAGAGCTCCTCGAAGCTGTCGTAGACGCGCGGCACGTGGTACTTCTCGGCAAAGGCGACGGCCTTCTCGCGGGTGCGGTTGGCAACGCCGTGCAGGTGGCGGCCCGCGAGCGCGAGCGAGGCGGCCATCTGGTTGGCGATGACGCCGCAGCCGATGACGGCCCAGCGGAGCTCGGGCGCGGTGAAGATGTCATCGGGGAACGGGCGGTTCTCGATGGCCTCGAAGGCGGCGGCCGCCGCGGCGGCGGAGTCGAGCGGGGTGCTCTTTTCGGTGTCTGACATTGGCTCCCTCCTTTGTGGGCTCTTGGCTGATCTCATTTTTACGCAGGTTCAGTCAGTTTTGCGCATGTATGCGCACTCTGCCGACGAACGGTAGCATATCACGCGTAAATGGTCATTTCTGCGCAATTTTACGCAGTTTTATGCAACCAGGTTCATGAGGGGTGCGAAACTGCGACAGTCTGACGTCCGGAAACGTCGAGATTCCGCACGCCAGTGGAATCGGTGCAAATTCGCGACAGTCCAGGGGCACATTCCGTCGAATTTCCGCACGCCAGGCGGTGAGGTGCGGCAACGCGACAGTCTGGGCGAGAAGAACGTCGAGTTCCCGCACGTCAAAAGGGCCGCAAGTCCCAGACGAGACCTGCGGCCCTGCATAACATGACAAAGTGACTGTCCCTCTGTCAAGAAGACTCCCCTACTCCTCGATCGCGGCCTTGAACCACTTGGTGAGCGAGGTGGGGTGGGTGATGCCGGTGCCCACCACGACGGCCCAGGCGCCGGCGTCAATGGCGGTCTTGCCGTCGGCGGGAGTGTGGACGTGGCCCTCGCAGATGATCGGGTAGTCGGGGAACTCCGAGGTTGCCTGCTTGAGCAGCGGCACGTCGGGGCCGTCGTCCATCGTGGTGTCGATGGCGGCCTTGTTGTGGGAGAGCGTGGTAGACACGAGGTCGCAGCCGCAGGCCACGGCGTTGCGGATGTCGTCGATGGTCATGCAGTCGGCCATGATGAGGACGTCGGACTGCTCGCGGATGGCCTTGACCGTCTCAGCGAAGGTGCGGCCGTCCGGGCGCGGGCGATCGGTGGCGTCGAGGGCCACCACGTCGGCGCCGGCATGGACGCACGCCATCGCGTGACGCAGGGTCGGGGTGATGTAGACGCCCTCGTGCCCCTCCTTCCATAGGCCGATGACGGGGATGTCCACGCGGCCCTTGATGGCTGCGATGTCGGAGAGGCCCTGGCAGCGGATGGCGGCCGCACCGCCGAGCTCGCAGGCGCGAGCCATCTGCGCCATGGTCTCGGGGTGACGGAGCGGCTCGCCGGGATAGGCCTGGACGGAGACGATGAGCTTGCCCTTGAGGGACTGGACGAGCGGTGAGATGGGCATGGGTGCCTCCTATTTCACGGGGAGCCGGCGGGGACGGGTCCCCGCCGGCCAGGAGTGACGAGAAGAACGGGCTAGTCCGCGACCTCGGCGTAGCCAGACTTCACGAAGTTCTCTGCGGCGCCGACGAGCGGGGCGTCGCCGCCGAGCTCGCCGCCCACGATGGGCGTGGTGG
Organism: Olsenella sp. An285; assembly: GCF_002159625.1. GTDB lineage: Bacteria > Actinomycetota > Coriobacteriia > Coriobacteriales > Atopobiaceae > Thermophilibacter > Thermophilibacter avicola. The sequence continues at coordinate 240,813 of NZ_NFIZ01000002.1, read as the reverse complement.
CGACCGGCGGCATGGCCTGGCCCTTGAAGGCCTCGGCCATGGCGTCGGACCAGTTGGGCCCGCACTGCGCGACGGAGCCGGAGAGGATCACGACGTCCGGGTCGAGCATGTTGCACATGCTGCCCAGGACCTCGCCCAGCGCGCGGCCCGCTCGGGCCTCGGCGGACTTGGCGGCCTCGTCGCCGGCGGCGGCGCGACGGTCGATCTCCGCACCGTCCATGGGGGTGCCGTCATCCTTGGTCTCGGCGCCGCCCAGGCGCACGTACTCGCGGATGATGCCCGGGCCCGCGGCGATGGGCTCGAGATGGCCGGTGGCTCCGCAGGAGCAGGGCACGCCCGCGGCAGCAGGGCAGCAGACGTGGCCGATGTGGCCTGCCTCGTCGTGCGCGCCGAGCATGATCTTGCCGTACTCGACGAAGGCGCCGCCGATGCCAGTGCCCACGGCCGCCACGAGGCAGCTCTTCTTGTCGCGGCCGCCGCCCCAGCGGGCCTCGCCCAGGGCATGGGCGTGAACGTCGTTGAGGACGCGGCACGGCAGGCCGGTGGCAGCGGTGACCTCGGCGCCCAGGTGGGTGCCGCCCCAGCCGGGCATGAGCTCGTTGGCGAAGGTGATGTCACCGTTCCTGGGGTTGACCACGCCGGCAGAGGAGATGCCCACGCCCACGGGCTTCTGGTCGGCGCGCTCGATGGCGGCCTTGACCTGAGTCAGGACGGTGGCAAGAACGTGCTCGCCGCCCTTCATGGCCTCGGTGGGGACCTTCTCGACCTTCTCGATGACGGGGCTCTCCCCTCCCAGGGTGACGAGCCCGCACGCGATCTTGGTGCCGCCGATGTCAACGGCGACGATGGTCTGGCTCATGTGGATCCCTCCTAGAGAAGGCCGGTGTCCTCGAGGACCTTCTTGATGGCCTCGACGTTGGCGCCCTCGAGGGCCTTGACCGGGCGCGGCATGGTATTGGAATCAAAGACGCCGAGCAGCATGAGGGCGGTCTTGAAGGCGCCCACGCCGCCAGCGTAGCCCTGCACGCCGGAGGTGACGTCGAAGATGTGGCTGATCTCGTTCAGGCGGTCCTGCTCGGCCTTGACGGTGGCCCAGTCACCGGCCTCGGCGGCCTTCCACATGCGGACGTAGCCCTCGGGCTCGACGTTGGCGAGGCCCGGGACGGAGCCGTCGGCGCCGGAGAGGTACGCACCGTCCACGACGATCTCGTGGCCGGTGAGCAGGGAGAGCGGGTGGCCCGCCTTCTCGTTCTCCTGGCAGAGGTAGCGGAAGGAGATGTCGTCGCCGGAGGAGTCCTTGACGCCGGCGAGGACGCCGTCCTTGCCGAGCTTCACGAGGAGCGGCCACGGGAGCTTGGTGTGCACGCACACCGGGATGTCATAGGCAAAGATGGGCAGGTCGAGCTCCTCGTGGAGGATGCGGAAGTGCTCCTCGACCTCAGTCATGCCGCCGAGGGCGTAGAAGGGCGCGGTGGCCACGAGGGCGTCGGCGCCGAGCTCCTGGGCGACCTTGCCGTGCTCGATCACGCGCTCGGTCTCGGTGTCGATGATGCCAACGAGCACCGGCACGCGGTGGTCGACGATGCGGATGGCCTCGGAGATGATCTGGCGACGGCGCTCGTCGGTGGAGAAGACGACCTCGCCGGAGGAGCCCAGGAAGAACAGGCCGTCGACGCCGGCGTCGATCATGCGGTTGATGAGGCGCTCGAAAGAGGGAACGTCGAGCTCGTGGTCGGGGGTGTCGGGGACGACGACGGGGGGAACGACGCCCTTGATCTTGAAGTCTGCCATGCTGATCCTTTCTCGTGGGCGGCGGGGGGTGTCCGCCACAGCTTGGATGGAGCACTCAGATGCTATGCCAGGGACGGCGAGAAGAACGCGCCGCTGGCCGATTCTGCAAAGCGGGCGCGCCCGGAGGCGCGCCCGCGGTCGAACGGGTGGGGCCTACTTGCCCAGGTTGGGGTGAAGCAGCGACGGGGCGGCGCCGAGGAGCGTCTTGGTGTAGGCGTCCTTGGGATCCTCGAAGATCTGCTGCGCCGGGCCCTGCTCCATGATCTGGCCGTGGTTCATGACGACGATGCGGTCGGAGATGTAGCGCTCCGTCTGGATGTCGTGGCTGATGAAGACCATGGCCAGGCCGAGCTCCTTCTTGAGGTCCGTGAGCAGGTTGAGGATCTGCGCGCGGACGGAGACGTCGAGGGCCGACGTGGGCTCGTCGGCGATGATGACGTCGGGCTGGAGGGAGAGGGCGCGGGCGATGGCGACGCGCTGGCGCTGGCCGCCGGAGAGCTGGCCGGGCAGGGCGTACATGGCCGAGGACGGCAGGCCCACGATGCCGAGGAGCTCGCGGACGCGCGCCTCGCGCTCGTCCTCGTTGCCCACCTTGTGCACGATCAGCGGATCGAGCAGCTGGTCGTGGACGGACATGCGCGGGTTCAGGGCCGTGGCGGGGTTCTGGAACACGACAGAGACCACGCGGCCGATCTTCTTGCGGAGCTCGGCGGTGCGCTTGGTGACGTCGTCGCCCTTGAAGTAGACGTGGCCGTCCGTGGGCGACTGCAGGCCGCACATGACGTTGGCGGTGGTGGACTTGCCGCAGCCGGACTCGCCCACGATGCCGATGGTCTCGCCCGGCATGAGCTTGAGCGTGAGGCCGTTCACGGCGTGCACGAGGTTGGGGTGGAAGAGAGAGCCCGTGCGAGACTTGAACGTGACCGAGATGTTGTCAAGGAAGATGATGGGGGTCTGCTCAGCCATCTACCTCACCTCCAGTCGAGAAACGAGACCGTTCTTCGCGAGCTCCTCGTCGGGGATCTCCGAGACGAGATGGTGGTCGGCGCCGGGAACGGGCTTGAGGATGGGATGGACATCGAGGCCCACCGTCGGGTGGCTCGAGCGCGGCGCGAAGCGGTCGCCCTTGGGGAAGTCCGCGGGGCTCGGGACGGAGCCGGGCACCTGGTGCAGGCGGCTGCCGTCGTGTGCCTCGATGGAGAGGACGGCACCGAGCAGGCCCTGGGTGTACTCGTGGATCGGGTTGGTGAGCAGCTCCTTGGTGGGGGCGGACTCGATGACCTGGCCGGCGTACATGACGGTGATCTCGGAGGCGACCTCGGCCACGAGCGCGAGGTCGTGGGACACGAAGATCATGGCAAAGCCGAGCTGCTTCTGAAGGTCGTTCAGGAGCTTGATGACCTGCTTCTGGACCGTCACGTCGAGGGCCGTAGTGGGCTCGTCGCAGATGACGAGGGACGGGTCCCTCGTGAGCGCCATGGCGATGATGACGCGCTGGCACTGGCCGCCGGAGAGCTCGTGCGGGTAGGACTCGAGCGTGCGCTTGGGGTCGAGGCCGACGAGCTCGAGGAGCTCCTCGGCGCTGCGGGTGCCGCCGCGGCTCGTGAGCTGCTTCATCTGCTCGGAGATGAGCATCGACGGGTTGAGCGAGGACAGGGAGTCCTGGTAGACCATCGCGAGCTCGTGGCCCAGCAGCTTGCGGTGCTCCTCCTTGGTGAGCTTGAGGAGGTCCTGGCCCTTGTAGAGGATCTGGCCCTCGATGCGGGCGCTGCTCGGCAGCAGGTTCATGATGGTCTTGGTGGTGATGGACTTGCCGCAGCCGGACTCGCCCACGAGGGCCATGCACTGGCCGGGGCGCACGTCGAAGGAGACGTTGTCCACCACGTGGACGTCACCGTGGCGCGGGAAGCCGATCGAGAGGTTCTTGACCTGGAGGATGGGCTCGACCGAGTAGTCGGGAACGCGACGGTCGGTGCGGGCGAGCTCGACCTCGCGCAGGGCGCCAAGGCGACGGGCGAGGGAGTCGGCCTGCTCCTTGTAGGCGCGCACGGGGTCGGCGACGAGGAGGTCGGCCTCGCGGCGGCTGTCGGCGTTCTCGTTGGAGACGGGGGCGGACGGAGCAGCCGCCATGGCGTCGGTCAGGCCCTCGGAGAGGATGTTGAGGGCGAGGCACGTGACCATGATCGCGATGCCCGGGAAGAGCGCCTGCCACCAGCGGCCCAGAAGGACGCCGTCGCGCGCGGAGGACAGGATGTTGCCCCACGTGGGCGTGGGCTCCGCGATGCCGGCGCCGATGAAGGTCAGGGACGCCTCGAAGATGATGGCGTCAGCCACGAGGGTGACCGTGAAGACCATGATCGGGGCGATGCAGTTGCGCAGGACGTGCTTCATGAGGATCCACGGGGCGCGGGCGCCGGAGACGATGACCGCGCGGACGTAGTCCTCGCCGTACTCGGACACCACGTTGGCGCGGACGATGCGCGCGATCTGCGGCGTGTACATGAAGCCGATCGAGAAGATGATGGCCGGGACGGAGTTGCCCAGGATGAGGACCAGGATGGCCGCGAGGGCGATGCCCGGGATGGACATGATGACGTCGAGGACGCGCATGATGACCTCGGAGACGGCCTTGCGCGCGACGGCGGCGATGGCACCGATGACCGAGCCGAGCACGAGCGCGAACGCGGTGGCGCCGAAGCCGATCACGAGCGAGTACTGGCCGCCGTAGAGCATGCGGGAGAGGATGTCTCGGCCGGCGTTGTCCGTACCAAAGAGGTAGGTCCCGTTGGGCGGCTGGTAGGCCTTCGTGATCTCGAGCGGGTCGTGCGGCGCGATGACGGGCGCCAGGATGGCGGAGAGCGCCACCAGGACGAGAAGGACGAGCGAGATCTTGCTCGGGGTGCTCATCTTCTTGAGGCCGCCGAGCTTCAGGCCCTTGGACGCGGCCTTCTCGAGCTGGGCGGTCTTGTTTTCCCTAATCTTAGTCATGGGGCCTACACCGTCCTAATGCGCGGGTTGATCAGCAGGTAGAGCATGTCAACCACGATGTTGATGATGACGAAGGCCAGAGCCACGACAACGACGACGCCCTGGACGAGCGTGATCTCGCCGCCGGTGATGCCCTGCTGGATGAGGGTGCCCATGCCGGGGAGGGCGAAGATGACCTCGATGACGACCGCGCCGCCCATGAGGTAGCCGATCTTGAGGCCGAGCGTGGTGACCGGGGTGATGAGGGCGTTGCGCAGGACGTTCTTGGCGATGACGACGTTCTCGGGGATGCCCGAGCCGCGGGCCGTCTGCACGTAGTCCTTGTCGAGCTCCTCGACCATGGCGGTACGCACGATACGCGTCATCTGACCGATGACCGGGAAGGCCAGGGCGATGGCGGGCATGATCATGCGGCCGAAGTAACCACCCGGGTTGGTGAAGAGGTTCGGAAGCGCGCCGGAGGACGGGAAGACGCGCGTGAGGCCGCCCAGGGTGACGGCGAGGATGAGCAGGACCGCCAGCCAGAAGGACGGCGTCGCGATTCCCGCGATTGATATCACTCGAATCAGTTGGTCCGGCCACTTGTCACGATACAGGGCCGAGATGACGCCGAGCGTAAACGAGAAGATCGCGGCCAGGAGCAGGCCGAAGAACGTGAGCTGCATCGTGATCGGCAGGGCCGAGGCGATGGCGTCGGAGACGGGGGTCTGGCGGCTGCCGTAGGTTCCCAGGTCGCCCTGGACGAGGCCGCCGATGTAGTCGACGTAGCGGACGGGCCACGGGTCGTTCATGCCATGCTCGTCCATGTACTCAGCGACCGCCTCCGGGGACGCGCCCTCGCCGAGGACGGTGCGCGCGGGGATGGAGGGGTCGGTGAAGGACATGAGGAAGAACACGAGCAGGGTGACGCCCAGGGCCATGATCGGCAGCGCGATGATGCGCCGGCCGACGAGGCGCAGAAGGTTGTTCATACCCTCTCCTCTCTCTAGGCCTTATGGATAAAGAGGGGCCCGAGCGATCCTTGCCCGGGCCCCTCGAACGTCTGTGTCCCCAGCCTTTCAGTGGGAAGCGAGAACGTGCTTGAGGCTACGCGCTGACCGTCTTGCAGCCGATGAAGTTCATGCCCGTGGTGCCGATGCCCGCGAAGCCCTCGATGGCGGTGCCGGTCGGGGAGGCGGAGGCGTCAGCCCAGGAGGCGGTCACGGTCTGGACGTGAATCAGCGGGTAGAGGACGGCGTTGTCGGCGATGATGTCGTAGACCTGCTTCCAGGTGGCCTGCTGCTCGTCACCGGACTGGCCGAGGGCGGCGGTCATGAGCTCGCGGATCTGAGCGAACTCGGCGGAGCTGCCCCAGCCGGTGCGGGTCTGCTGCCAGACGTTGTCGCCGTACCACCAGTTGAGGAGCAGGTCAGGGTCGGCGCCCCAGCAGGACGGATCGCCCGGGGCGATGAGGATGTCGAAGTCATCCGTGCCGCCGTCGATGGCAGCGTAGGTGGCAGCGGAGGTCTCCTCGGCAATCTCGCAGGTGAAGCCGAGGGCGTCGAGGTCCTGCTTGGCCTGGGTGGCCATGCCGGAGGCCTGGGTGTTGTCCGTGCAGCGGATCTTGAGGGCGCTCGGGGTCACGCCGGCCTCGTCGAGCAGGGACTTGGCCTTCTCCTGGTCGTAGGTGTAGACCGTGGCGGCCTCCTGGTAGTTCGGGAAGTCCTTGGGGATGTAGGAGGACGCGGTGGCGGCGAGGCCGTTGAAGATGTTGTCGATCATCTGGTCGGTGTTGATCGCGTACATCACGGCCTGGCGGGCGACCTTGTTGTCCCACGGAGCCTTGGCGGTGTTGAACATGATGAAGCGGGTGCCGAAGCCCTGGACCTGGTCGACCTTGCAGCCGGCGGACTCGATCATCTCGATGGCGTCGGCGGTGACGGACTCCATGACGAGCGTGGTGCCCTGCTGCTGAGCGGTCATGCGCGCGGTGGCGTCGACGAGGATGTCGTAGTGCAGGCCGGCGTCCTCGGCGGGATAGGAGCCGTTGTAGTTGGGGTTGGGCAGGAGGTCGACGGTGTTGTCCGTGATGGCGTCGTACATCCAGGGGCCGGAGCCAACCGGCTTGCTGGAGAGGCCCTCGTCGGAGGTGCCGGCGGGGAAGACGCGGACGAGCGCCAGGCGCTCCTTGAGGAGCGAGAAGTTGGCGATGGCCGTCTTGATGGTGACGGTGGTGTCGTCGGTGGCCTCGAGAGAGTCGATCGGGGCGAGGAAGGCGCCGTAGGTGGCGTCGGCCTTGGTGCGGTCGAAGGCCTCGACCACGTCGGCGGCGGTCACGGGGTTGCCGTCGGAGAAGGCAGCGCCATCGCGGATGGTGACGGTGAAGGTGGTGTCGTCAACCTGCTCCGGGTCGCCGGTGGCGAGCTCGGGGAAGGTGGAGTAGTCGTGCGGGTCGGTGCCGTAGAGGCCCTCGAGGACGTGCCAGTTGGAGCCCAGGCAGAAGGCCGAGGAGGTCTTCGTCGGGTTGTACTCGGACGGCGCGTACGCGGAGCCGGCGGTGATGGTTCCGCCGCCAGAGGTGGTCTCGCCGCCCTCGTCGCCAGTGGTCTCGCCGCCGGTGTCGCCGCCGCACGCGGCAAGCGCGAGCGCGGACGCCGCAGCGGTCCCACCAAGGAACGCACGACGAGACACGGCGCTGTTCATGAGCTTCTTCATAGTCTCTTCCTTTTCTCCTCCTGCGACCGCCTCGTGGCAGCGGTCGTCCCTTCTCTGTTTACATTACGAACATTCTTCTGAACTCCTCCTGACAAACAGGCAAACGGCACCAACGGGCACCCCAGACGGTTACCAACAGGTAAACTGAGACCCTAACTGGTATTCTGGTCATAGTTAGTTTTCGACCGACGTCGTGCCGGTAATCAAACTGGTCGTTTTGAATGAACTGCAGATAACTAACTTATTACCGCTTTAGCGCACTAATGTGAGATTGATTCCATTTCAGCCAGTGGTATTATCTTTCCGACACAAGATGGAACCAGTTCGCAGCCCGGCCAGCTCAGGACGAGGCCTTCTCGTCCCTCCAGGCGCGCAGTGCCTGCCACACCGCGGCTGCCACCTCGGCAGGGACGCCCGGGGTCTGCGCGATCTCCTCCTCGCTCGCCTCGCGCATGCGCCTGAGCGAGCCAAAGCGCCTCATGAGCGCGCGCTTGCGCTTGGGCCCCACGCCCGGCACGTCGTCCAGCACGGAGACCGTCATCGCCTTGTCGCGGAGCTCGCGGTGGAACGTGATGGCAAAGCGGTGGGACTCGTCGCGCACCTGCTTGATGAGGTAGAGGGAGGGCGAACCGGAGGGCAGCACGACAGGCGTGTCGTCCCAGGGGACGAAGATCTCCTCGTCGGACTTGGCGAGCCCGCAGACCGGAATGTCCAGCCCCAGGCTCTCCAGCTGCTCGATCGCCGCCGTGAGCTGGGGCTTTCCGCCGTCCACCACAAGGAGGTCCGGGCGCGAGCCAAAGCGGCCGTCGGCCATGCGCTCCGGGGAGTAGCGCCTGCCCAGGACCTCTGACATGGAGACGAAGTCGTTTGCCTCCTCGAGGGGAGTCTGGATCTTGAAGCGGCGGTACTGGGACTTGTCCGGCCGCCCGTTGGTGAAGACCACCATGGAGGCCACCGTGAAGTGGCCGTGCAGCGTGGAGATGTCGAAGCACTCTATGCGCATCGGCGGGGCGTCGAGCGCAAGGGCGCTCTCCAGCTGAAGGAGCGCCTTGTTCGTGCGGTCGTCCGCATAGCCCGTGCGCACCATGTAGCGCATGAGCGCGTGCCGGGCGTTCTCTGAGGCCATGTCCAGCAGATGGCGCTTCTCGCCGCGCTGCGGGCGGTGGAGGCGCACCACATGCCCGCGCTTCTCGGTGAGCCAGCCCTCCACCACCTCGGCGTCCGAGAGCCCGACCGGCAGGTCGACCTCGGCGGGAACGTCCGCCGTCTCGTCGTAGTAGCGCTTGACGAAGCCGCCCACGAGCTCCTCCTCGGAGACGTCGAGCCCCTTGTCCAGCACGAACTCAACCGAGCGGACGGTCCTACCCTCGCGCACGGCGAAGACGCAGGCGCAGCTGATGGTCTCCTCGCGGTAGACCCCCACGAGGTCGAGGCTCACGCTCGACGAGAAGACCACCTGCTGGCGGTCGTCCAGGGCGGAGATGCCGTCCAGGCGCGCCTTGATGCGCCCCGCCCGCTCGAAGTCGAGGTCGGCGGCGGCGGCGCGCATCTGCTCGGTGAGCTCCCCCACCACCTGCGAGCGATGCCCCTGCAGGAAGCTCTCCACCTGGCGCACGTGACGGGCGTACTCGACGGTGTCTATCATGCCGGCGCACACGCCCGGCCCGCGCCCCACGTGGTAGTCGAAGCACGGGCGGCACCTCTCGGCCAGCATGAGGTTGGCCACGGCCGCCTGGTCCGGGTTCTTCTCGAGCAGGCGCCGGGCGCGCTTCCACTCCACGCAGGTGGCCATGCAGATGGGGATGACCTTGCGCAGGGTGTCTATGGTCTCGCGGGCGGCACGAGCGTCGGTGTACGGGCCAAAGTAGCGCGTGCCCTTGCGGTGCTTCTCGCGCGTGTACTTTATGGCCGGAAAGACGTCGGACTCCGTGATGGCGATGTAGGGATAGGACTTGTCGTCCTTGAAGTCGACGTTGAAGTAGGGGTGATACTGCGCGATGAGGTTGCGCTCCAGCACCAGCGCCTCGTGCTCGGAGCCCACCACCACGTAGTCGAAGGACCTGACGACCTGCATCATGAGCGGGATCTTCTCGCGCTCGTCCTGCAGGGTCACGTACTGGCGCATGCGGGCGCGCAGGTTCTTGGCCTTGCCCACGTAGACCACCGTGCCCTGCCCGTCCTTCCAGAGGTAGCAGCCGGGATCGGTGGGGACCTTGGCAACCTGCTCGGCGAGCGTGGGCATGCGCTGGTGATCAGCCGGCCCCTGTTCGCGTCTGTCCACCAGTGCCCCCCTTCGACCGAACCCACCTTCAGACCGCTATCCCAGCATACCCAACAGATGGCCGCTCGGCACGACGTCAAGAAATCTTGCACGCCCGTCGCGCTCCGCATCGCGGGCTGCCCAACATCGCGTTGCAAGAATCGCGGCTGGGGCACGAGCGGGAGACGGAGAGTTGTGAAAAACAGAGCCAGGGCACAAGAGTAACTCGCAACGCACGTCATGCTCATCATGCAGCTTAATGCGGCTTGATAATTTTAACGTGGAGAATAATCTATGAGAGAGATGGACGGAAAGAGCGAGCCGCATACCGTCAGCCATCGTGCCCTCGCCCCGCTTTTCGAAGCGCTGCGAAGCAGACTTGTGCCCCAGCCCGCGATTGCGCAACGCGCAACCGCGTCAGCGGACCATCGCGAGCAAGAAAGTGCCGAGAAGAGCTACCGTCCCGCGACGCGGACCACGATGCCGGCGATGCGCTCCGCGTCCTCGGGCGAGACGTCCGTGGGAAGCATGACCGCGCCCGCGGAGCAGCGCTCCGTGAGCGGCAGCGCGCCCGCGGCGGGCAGCTCGTAGGCGCCGGCATCCAGCGCGCCGGGATAGAGCAGAGGCCGGTACCAGGGACGAGCATAGAATCCGGCAGCCAGGACCTCCGCCACCGCGCGGTCCGCCCCATCGGCGTCCGCGAGGAACACAGGATAGGTCAGGAGCGGCTGCGAGAACTCGGGCACGAGGGCGCGGGGGACCTCCAGGGGCGACGCGGCGCCCGTGCCCAGCGGCGAGGCTGCGAGTGCGCGGGTGTAGGCACGAACGGCCTCCGAGCGCTGGGCGAGCTGGGCGTCCTCCGAGGAGAGCGCCTCAAGGGCTCGCGAGCAGACCCACTCGTCCGGACGCGCCGGCGTGCCCGAGACCCTGCCCGAGCGCTCGGCGTCCGTGACGGCGGGCTCGAAGAGACCCGTACGCTCGAGGGCGCCGCGCAGCGCGCGGGCGGCGGGGCGCGGCAGGCGGTTGAGGACGCGAATCTCGTTTCTATAGAGGCGGGTTGCCCTCTGGCGCGAGGGCGTCATCTCGGGCAGGGCGTCGAGCGCGGACTCGAGGGCCGCGCGCAGCGAGGCGTCCGCCATGCGCGGGTTCACCCAGATGGCCCCGCCAAAGCTCGTGCGGAGCATCTTCTCCACGCCGAAGGAGTGCACCGAGACGTCCGCGAGGGGCTCGCCCGCGGCGTCGCGGGCCATGCGGCCCACGCAATGCGCGCAGTCCTCCACGAGGATCGCACCGGCCCCGTACGCCGCGAGCGCAAGGGCGGAGGCGTCCCCCTCGTGGATGATGCCGCAGGTGTTCTGGAGCACCACGGCCCGCACGTCCCCCGGGAGCGAGAGGCCCTCGGGATCCACGGCGAGCGAGCGGGGCGAGAGCTCGGCGTAGACGGGACGAAGGTCGGCAGAGACTATGGGGTCGACCGCCGTGCAGCAGGTGAAGGGCTGCGTGACCACGGAGCCCTCCCCTCCCCGCGCGCGCAGGACCTCGAAGGCCGCCAGCATTCCGTAGCGGGCCTTGAGGACGAGGTGCCACTCCCCCGCGCGCGTGCCCGTGCGACGCGCGAGCTCCGCGCGCAGCTCCTCGGCCGCGGGCCCGAGGTTCTTCTCGCCCGCGCCCATCAGGCGTCCAGCTCTCGGTCACCGAAGTAGCGGCGATAGTCGTCGACGTAGCGAAGCCAGAGCTTGCCCATGGCAACCAGGCGGCGCGGGTCGCGGTCCCCCGCCCCAAAGAGCGTGGTGCCCACCTTGCCCTGGGAGATGAGCTCGAGCGCGCGGCGCTTGTCGGCGGAGTCCGGCGTGTAGCGCCTGAAGACGCTCCGGGGGATGCCGAGCCAGAGCACCTCGTCGAAGGCGCGGACGGGCTCGAGGCGACCGCCGTCCACGAAGTCGTCCACCGCGTACTGGGAGAGGTTGTGCCCGGCAAGGGTGGCGAAGAAGCTGCTGCGCCCGGCGCGCGGGTTGACCTCGAAGAGGCGGTACGAGCCGTCGCGCTCGTCGTACTTCATGTCTATGTTGAAGAAGCCACGGTACGGGATGCCGCGCATGAACTTCTCCACCATGTCGTAGATGCCGTCGTCACCATAGGAGAGGATGGCGGCGTAGTTGCCGATGGCCATGGGCGAGTAGTCCTCGAGGAGCGGGTGGCCCAGGGCTATGAGCGTGACGGTGCCGTCCTCGCGAACGTAGCCGTTGACCACGCGCATGCGGTCGTCGTCGCCGGGGACGAAGTCCTGGACGATCATCTGCCCGGGGTAGCCGGCCTCGTACACGAGACGCGCCGTGCGCTCGAGCTGCGCGCGGTCGGAGAGGACGTAGGCCTTCTTCTGGCCCTCGAAGGGGTGGGCGCGGTAGGCAGCGGGATCGGCCGGCTTGAGCACGTACGGGGAGCCAAACGGCAGCTCGGGCACCTCGGGCCCGGAGATGGCCACCGTGGCGGGGTGGCTCACGCCGGTCTTCTCGCACTGTCGGTAGAAGGCCGCCTTGTCGAGAAGCGCCTCGATGACCTCGGGCTCGGGGCACACGCAGGCGTAGACGGGGTCGAGTCGGTGCTTCACGCGCGCAAGGAGCAGGGCGTAGTCGTCCCCGCAGGGCACCACGAGCGCAACCTTGCCGCGGTAGCGCTCGGCGTCGGCGTTGAGCACCTCGACGAAGCGGTCGGGGTCCGAGAACTCGGGGTCTATGCGGACCTCGATGAACTTGGAGTGCGAGGTGGGCGTGAGCGGGAAGGTGCCGTAGACCACGCTCCTTGCGCCGTAGCGCTCGTAGAAGGCGCGGGCCATGCCGTAGCCCGCGATCTCCGTGCCCAGGAGAATGGGCACGAAGGGACGGGAGGCGGGAGTCTTGGGGGCGTTCGCAGACATGCGGGTAACCTCTCTACTTTGAGAAGCGCCGGGTGACCGAGGAGATCATGGCCGCCTCGGGCAGGCGCAGTACGACGGCGGGCACGAAGGTGACCAGGAGCGAGACCGTGCCCGCAACGGCAACATAGGCAAAGGACTGGGCAAGCGACCCCGTCACGGGACCGATCACGGCCTCGAGCAGGGCGTAGACGCCACCGCCCGCGGCGGCGCCGAGGCCGCCGAGCAGAAGCCCGAAGAAGACGCCGTGCAGGATGGTCCTGAGCTGGATGCCGTGGAGCCGGCCGCGCATCCAGACGAGCGCGCCGATGTCCGAGGCGATGTAGGACACGGCGGTGGAGGCGGCGATGGCGGGCATGCCCGCTCCCAGCCCCACGCCCACGCCCAGGACCACGGCGATCTGCCCCACGGCTCCGAGGATGCACGCCACCGCGTAGGGCTTCATGTTCATGAGGGCAGAGCAGCTCTTCTGCATGAGGGCGAACATGCCGTAGAACGGCAGGGCCACCGCGAGGAAGCGCAGGTACTCGCTCACGAGCGCCACGCCCTCGAGGGAGAACTTGCCCGCGCAGTAGATCATGTTGAGCGGTGTGCTGAACACCATGAGGTAGAGGGCAAAGGGAATGAGGTAGAACATCATCTGGCCTATGCCCGTGGAGACCCCGCGGCGTACGGCCGGGAGGTCGTCGCGCGCGGCGTCGCGAGCGAGCTCGGTGTAGAGGGCCGTGGTGAGGGAGACGGCGAGAAGGGCGTAGGGCAGCGTGTACCACAGGCGCGCGTAGGAGATGACCGAGGCACCGGTCTCGGGCTGCACCACGAGGGCCGCGGCGTTCTGCACCGAGGTGGTGAGGAAGGTGCAGACGGTGGCAACGAGCGTGGGGATGCCCAGGGAGAGCGTCTGGCGCAGGGCGGGGTCGTGGAAGTCCACGTGCACGCGCGGGTGGATGCCGTGGCGGTGCAGCGCCGGTATCTGGCAGGCCATCTGCACGAACACGCCCAAAGTGGCGGACACGGCGAGCACGATGACGGCAAGGAGCTCGTTCACGTGCTCGAGCACCGGGAAGAGCGCGAACCCCGTGATGACAACGACGTTGTTGAGGATGGGCCCGAGGTTGCTCCAGAAGTAGTCGCGGTGCGCGTTGAGCACGCCCGAGAAGACCGAGGAGAGCCCGTAGAAGAGGATCTGGAACGCGAAGAAGCGGAAGAAGAGGACCGCCGTGTCCATGCCGTCTGCGTCGCCGCTCATGAACGACTGCGTCCAGATGAAGGCCGGGGCAAAGACCGAGGCGGCGAGCGAGAGCACCCCCAAGAGGAGGAGCAGGATGCCGAGGAGGTTGCCGATGTACTCCTCCGCCCCGCGCTTTCCGCGCCTGCGGCGCACGTCCATGTAGACGGGCAGGAAGGCGGTGACGAGCATGCCGCCCATCACGAGGTCGTAGAGCATCGCGGGAAGGTTCTGCGCCACCTGGTAGGAGGTGGAGAGGAGCGAGACGCCGAGCGCCACGCCCATGACCCACGTGCGCACGAAGCCCGTGACGCGGCTCACCACGATGAGGCCGGTCATCAGGCGCGCGGAGCGGCCCACGCTCTCGTAGTCGCCCGAGGAGGAGAAGTCATCGTCGTCGCTCGCGACCGGCTCGACGTCCTTATCAGCGTCCCCCTCGGCGCTCGCCGGGACCTCGTCGCCCCCCTTGGCGCCCTGAGCGGAGGCGGAGAAGTGCTTTCCCGAGCCGCCGTCGCGTCGCGCGCGCCCGGCCTCGCTCGCAAAGTGGGCGCCGCGCGGACCCTCCCCGCGGCTCACGCGTCCTTCTCCCCGCTCGCATGGGAGCGCGCCTTGGCGCGCAGCTTCTTGGCCGCGACGAGCGCGCCGTAGAAGCGCGGGCAGAGCGGGAGGTCTCGGTCCGGCGCGACGGGCGCCGTCTCCTTGGAGAACTTGGTCTTGAACTTGTTGAGCGTCAGCATCTCGGGGAAGCGGTCGGAGCCGATGCCCATGAGGTCGAAGGCGGTCACGCCCCTCTCGGCGAGGGCGCAGCACTCGAAGAACACGAGCTTGTCCGTGGCGTAGGCACGGACGGAACCGCTCTTGGAAGCGGCGTAGTAGTGCACGGAGACGCCCTCGTAGACGGTGTCGATGGCCCAGGTCACGAGCTCGCCGTCGATGCGGCCGGCAAAGACGCGGCAGTGCTCGGGCCCGAGGGTGCGAATCATGTTCTGGAAGTAGTCGACGGGCGCGCAGGAGAAGCCGTCGCGCTCCGCGGTCTCGCGCATGAGCGCGTGGTACTCCTCGAAGGACTCGGTGGCGCGCTCGGTCTCGTCCGCGCACTCCACGGGGCTCTCGCGCAGGGCCTTGCGCACGTCGCGGCGGCCGCGCGGCTTCATGCGGGCGAGGATCTCGTCCTCCCCTCCCGTGAGGTCCACCACGACGGTGGTGTCGTACGGCAGCGTGGAGAGGGTCTCGCAGCAGCGGTCGAGCTCAGCGGAAACGGCCAGGCGCACGAAGACCTGCTTCCTGTCGCGCGCGTGCAGGTGCGCCGCAAGGGCGGCGAGGGCCTCGTCCTCCTGCTCGGGGGAGGGCTCCCCCACCCAGACCGGCGCATGGTGCGCGCGCAGGTAGCGGTAGCCGTGGGTCTCGTACTCGATGAGCGAGACGAAGCCCATGGGGTCACCGTCCCTCACGATCTCGCAGGCGCCCCAGGGGGTGCGCCCGGGCACCGTGGCCTCGAAGCGCGACCAGAGCTCGGTCTGCTCGATGGGAAGGGTCGTCCCGGCCTCCCGGGCACGCTGCTCCATCTGCTCAAACGTTAGGTCGCGAACCTCGATCATTGGGCGCACGCTCCGTTTCCGCTCGTCACACATGACACATGCGTACCCCAAGCCGGGCGGGCTCGGGGTACGCATGCGAGTTCTCGCCGGCGCTCCGGCGAACGTCTTTGCTACAGGATCGACCCGCCGCCGATGAAGCCGGTGTCGTAGTACACGCCGGTGATGCACACGTCGATGCCGTTGGCGTGGATGACCTGGCCGCCGCCGATGTACATGGCAACGTGGTAGGTGGAGGCCCCGCCGTTGTAGGAGTAGAAGACGAGGTCGCCCACGGAGAGGCTGTACGGGTCGGTGGTCCAGGTGCCGCTGTTGAGGACGGTGGGATACATGCCGCTGCCCTGGGAGCGCGGGATGCTCACGCCCGCCTGCTGGTAGGCCCACCAGACCAGGCCGGAGCAGTCAAAGCCCTCGCTGGGGTAGCTGCCGTTGGTGACGTAGGGGTAGCCCAGGACCGTCATGGCGGCGCTCACGGCAGCCTGCTTGACGCTGCTCGGCTGGGAGGGGATGGAGGGGGTGCTGGGCTCGGGGTCGGGCTTGGCGACAGACCCGCCGGTGTTGCCGGTGTTGGAGCCGCCGTCGTTGGAGGTGGAGCCACCGTTGGAGGTGGACCCGCCGTTGGAGGCGCCGCCGTTGCTCGTGGACCCGCCGTCGTTGCCGGCGGCGTCATCGGAGCCGGACGCGGAGCCGTTGCTGCCGCCGTCGGAGGAGGTGGAGCCGCCCTGCTGCTGGTTCTCCATGGCCTCCTGCTCCTGGCGCAGGGCCTCCTCGGCCTCCTGGCGCTGGCGCTCGAGCTCGGCCTGGCGCTCCTGCTCGAGGGCGGCCTGAACGTCGGCGGAGAGCCCGTTCACGTAGCTGGCCTGCTGGTTGCGCGCGTCCTGGAAGGACTGGGCGTTCGCGGCGAGCTGCTGCGTCTGGGCCTCCTGGTCGGAGCGCTTCTGCTCGAGCTCGGCCTTCTCGCTGTCGAGCTGCGACTGGAGCGTCACGACCTCGCTGATGGCGCTGGAGAGCGTGTCGGACATCTTGTTGGCGTAGAAGACGCGGGAGACGAGCTCCTCGAAGTCGGTGGCGCCCAGGACGAACGAGAGGACGTTGTCCGCCGTCTTGTAGTTGTCGGACATCATGCCGGAGAGCGTGGAGCGCTTCTCGGCGAGCTTGGCCTCGTTCTCCTGGATGCTGGCGGTGACCGCCTCGATGTCCGCCTCGGTCTGCTCGAGGTCGGACTGCGCGATCTCGAGCTCGCGCGTGGCGGTCAAGATCTGGCTGTCGAGGACGTCGAGCTCGGCACGTGCGGAGTCGAGCTCGGACTGGAGCTCGGCGGAGGTGGCGGCGGAGGCCACCACGGGCGAGATCACCGGAGGGATGGCAAGAGCCGCCGTGAGCACGGCGGCGACGCCGAAGGAGAACCTCGGAAGAGTATGATTGCGATGCACCGCGTTCCTTCCTTCTGCTTACAGATTCGTCAGATAAAGCTGCTCGCCATTCTATTTGACTCGTAGGTGGGGCGCAAACGGGCGCGCTGGCACGTTCATCTGCCTTACACACTGCCAAAGGAGGCGCAGGAAGGCCGCTACCTGTTACCTGTGTCGGGCGTCGAGCTCCCCCGCGAGCTCGGCCACGGAGACCCCGTAGCGCTCGAGCGTGACCATGAGGTGATAGACGAGGTCGGCCGCCTCATAGCGGATGTGATCGTGATCGTTGTCCTTGCACGCCATGATGACCTCGGAGGCCTCCTCGGCGAGCTTCTTCAGGAGCTCGTCCTCGACGTCCGTGAGCAGGCGGGCCGTGTAGGAGCTCTCAGGAGACGCCTCGCGGCGGGAGTGAATCACCTCGGCGAGGCCCGTGAGGGTCCTCCCGATGTCCCCGTCCTGCACGTTTGCGGTGCGCACGCCCATGATCGCCCTCGCTTCCCTCTTCGCGGCCCTGCGTGACCACCCTATCACATGCCGGGCCCGGCCGCCGCGCCGGGTCGGGCCCACGTTCACAGGGCCTTGACACCCTCGGGGTATAGTGTCCCGTCAGCAGTAGGTGCGAGATCGGCAGAGGAGGCAGCATGGAGAGGCTCGGCGTGATCGGGGGAATGGGACCCGAGGCAACGTCATACTTCTATGACCAGGTCATCGCCCACACCGCCGCCGAGCGGGACCAGGACCACATAGACATGGTCGTTCTGAGCCACGCCTCCATGCCCGACCGCACCCGCGCCATCCTCACCGGCGAGACGGGCCCCCTGCTCGACGCCATGCGCGCGGACACCCATGCCCTCGAGGCGCTGGGGTGCGCGCACATCGCCATCCCGTGCAACACCTCCCACTACTTCTACGACACGATCCAGTCCTTCACCTCGGTCCCCATCATCCACATGCCCCGCGAGGCCGTGCTCGAGGCGGTCCGCGGGCGCGGCGCCCGGCGCGTGGGCATCATGGGGACGGACGGCACCGTGCGCGCGGGCGTCTATGCGCGCGAGTGCGAGGCGCTCGGCGTGGAGGCCGTGGCTCCCTCGCCCGAGCGCCAGGCAGACGTGATGTCGCTCATCTACGACGACGTCAAGGCCGGCCGCGAGGCGGACCTCTCCAAGTTCGGGCGCGTGGTGGACGAGCTCGCGGAACGTGGCTGCGACGCCGTCATCCTTGCCTGCACGGAGCTCTCCGTCGTCAAGCGCAACCACGGCGCCGGCGACATCTGCCTCGACGCC
The DNA here is from genome assembly GCF_002159625.1 of Olsenella sp. An285. Taxonomy (GTDB): domain Bacteria; phylum Actinomycetota; class Coriobacteriia; order Coriobacteriales; family Atopobiaceae; genus Thermophilibacter; species Thermophilibacter avicola. The sequence goes on along the minus strand of NZ_NFIZ01000002.1, from coordinate 222,654 downwards.
ATGGACGTCCTCGTGCGCGAGTCCATCGTGCGCTCGGGCGCGCGCTACCAGGAGGTCGCCGCCGAGGGAGACATCAGCTCTCGGTAGAGAGCTCCCGGTAGAAGCAGCTGCGGTGCCCCGTGTGACACGCGGGTCCCGGGGAGTCCACCACCACGAGCAGCGTGTCGGCGTCACAGTCCACGAGCACGCGGCGCACGCGCTGGACGTTTCCGCTCGTGGCGCCCTTGTTCCAGAGCTCCTGGCGGCTGCGGCTCCAGAACCACGTGGTCCCGGTCTCGAGCGTGAGGCCGAGCGACTCCTCGCTCATCCACGCGACCATGAGGACCTCTCCCGTCCCCTCCTGCTGCACCACGGCCGGCACCAGGCCGCGCTCGTCAAAGCGGACGTTCGCGGCGGAGCGGCTCACGAGCTCCACCTGCTCTCCGGCATAGGTGCAATCGGCTACACTTTGCGTCATTCGGAACCTCCTTCATAGCCCCACCCAGTCTATCCCGCCCAGAGGAAGGGTTGACGCCATGTGCCAGACGCGTAACACCCGCCGGACGCACGGTCCCCAGGATTTCGACGTGCTGGTCGTGGGATCCGGCATCGCGGGCTGCGAGGCGGCGCTCGCGGCGGCCGAGTCGGGAGCGCGCGTTGCCCTGGCGAGCACGGGCGAGACGTTCTCCGGCTCGAGCTTCTTTCCCGGCACGTGGGGTCTCGGCCTCGTGGGCCCGGCAGACGAGAGGGACGTGGACGACTTCGTCTCCACGATTCTCGAGGTGGGCCGTGGGATGGCGCTGCCCAAGCTCGTGAAAGGGCTCGTTCGCGGAATCGCGCCCGCCGTGGCCAGGCTCGAGGGGCGCGGCGTGGGGCTCCGGGGGGCCGAGCGCCCTGACGAGCGCGACTTCATCCCCTGCTTCGACCGCCGCTGCCGCAGCTGGCACGGGCTCGAGCGCGCATCGTACCGCGCCGCGACCTCCGCCGCGCTCGAGCGAGCCGGCGTGACGGCGCTCCCCCGCCACGAGCTGCTCGACCTTCTCGAGAAGGACGGGCGGGTCTGCGGCGGCGAGCTCGCCAACCTGCGGTCGGGCGAGACGCTCCCCGTGACGGCAGGGGCCGTGGTCCTGGCGACGGGCGGCTTCGGCGGGCTCTTCTCGCGCACGCTCACGATGCCCGACGTCGCCGGCACCGCCGCCGCGGTGGCGCTGCGCCACGGGGCGCGCCTGGTGAACGTCGAGTTCATCCAGATCATGCCCGGGCTCGTGGAGCCGGTGAGAAACGTGGTCTTCAACGAGCGCACCTTCCGCTACGCGCACGTGGAGGGGCTCGACGTCCCAGACGCGGCCGAGCTCCTGGACGAGCGTGGCGGGCATGGGCCCTTCACCGCGAGCCTCCCGGACCGCGCGGTGGACTTCGCGTTTTCCGCAGCCGGCGCGCGCGGCGCCGCGGTGGCCTACGACCTGCCCGACGAGCTGCCCGAGTTCATGCAGACGTACTTCTCCTGGTTCGAGGGGGAGTTCGGGCGCAGCCCCGCGAGCGGCGTGCGCATCGCGCCCTACGCGCACGCCTCCAACGGCGGCATCCTCGTGGACGAGTGCGGCTGGACCGGGGTCGAGGGGCTCTACGCCTGCGGCGAGGCCACGGGCGGCATGCACGGGGCGGACCGCATCGGCGGGCTCTCGAGCGCAAACGGCCTGGTCTTCGGCCATGCCGCCGGAGAGGCGGCCGCCCCACGGCCGTGCCCAAGGTGGAGGCAGGCGACCGCGCGGCCCTTCTCGGCCTGCGGAGCGCCATGGACGAGCGCTGCCTGCTCGGGCGCACGGACGAGGGCCTGCGCGAGATGGGTTGCCTGCTCGATCAGCTGGACGAGAAGAACGCGCGGATCGGCTCCGCGCGCCTGGCAAACGCCACCCTCTCGGCACGGGCGCTCGTGACCGCGATGCTCGCGCGCACGGAGAGCCGCGGCGCGCACCACCGCGCCGACTTCCCGGACGAGGACCCGTCGCAGGCGCGCCCGCTCGCGGTGACGCTGGATGGCGACGGTAGCCCCCTGGCCGAGCCGCTCACGCTCGACTGACCCCGCGGCGTTGCGAAAAGCGGGGGCACGGCACGGGAGGGCGAGAGAGGAGTTGCGGCTTTTCCGTCCAGGGCACGCGACCGGTTGTCGCAGCAGTCCGATGCGCCGGCGCCGTTGCTGCTTTGGGGGCTGTGGCACGGGTTTCGCCGTTCTTCTCGCCCATGGGCGGCTCGGCGCGGGTCCGCACCGTGCCCTGGCTCGAATTGCCTCAACGCCGTTTCGCGAATCCGTGCCCTGGCCGGCTTTTTCACCACGCAGCACGGAGCGAGAGCGACGCCCGCCCCTAGAAGTCCAGCCTCACGGGGATGCCCTGGCTGGCCATGTACTCCTTGACCTGGCGGATGGTGAACGTGCCAAAGTGGAAGACGCTCGCGGCGAGCACGGCGTCGGCCTCGCCCTCGATGATGCCCTCGGCAAAGTGCTCGAGCGTGCCCACGCCGCCCGACGCGATCACCGGGATGGGCACGGCGCGCGCGACCGCGCGGGTGAGCGCGAGGTCGAAGCCGTCCTTGGTGCCGTCGCGGTCCATGCTCGTGAGGAGGATCTCCCCGGCGCCGCGGCGCGCGGCCTCCTCGGCCCAGGAGACGGCGTCGATGCCCGTGGCAACGCGTCCGCCCGCGAGATAGACCTCCCACTTGTCCGCCTCGCCCACGCGCTTGGCATCGATGGCGCAGATGACGGCCTGGGAGCCAAAGGCAGCCGCGGCGGCGGTGATGAGGCTCGGGTCCTTGACCGCGGCGGAGTTGAGCGAGACCTTGTCCGCGCCGGCGGCGATCATCTCGCGGCAGGACGCCACGTCACGGAAGCCCCCGCCCACCGTGTAGGGAATGCGAAGCTCGGCCGAGGCGCGGCTCGCGAGGTCGATCTTGGTGGCTCGGTCGTCCGAGGTGGCGGTGATGTCCAGGAAGACCACCTCGTCGGCGCCCTCCTTGTCGTAGCGGCGCGCGAGCTCGACCGGGTCGCCCGCGTCGCGCAGGCCCACGAAGTTGACGCCCTTCACCACGCGGCCGTCCTTCACGTCCAGGCACGGTATGACTCGCTTGGTCAGCATGGGGGTCCTTTCGACGCACGGGGTCCCGGCTCGCCGGGCCCGTCCCACGCGGCTCGGCGCTCGCTTCGCTCGCTCACCGCGTGACTCGCCGCGTGGGACGGGCCCGGCGAGCCTCGCACGAGCGAAGGACGCTGCAATCATAACGGCTCGCAGAGGCATCCCAGAGCTCGTGGTTCTTCTCGCCCTGAGGTGTTTACACTTCGTACGTGGCAAGGGCTTCGGAGCTCATGGTCATGCTCGGCGACGCCCCCCCAGATGCCACGTAGATTGGCGGGACGGTCTTTGTTGCCCCCTCCTTTGTTACCCCCCTAGAAGTGTAACGACGGGATGCAAGTCCTCAAAAAGCAGCTCGATGCATCGATTCCTACACCTTCGAGAGGGTAGCAAGGAGCTCCGGCACCACGAAGCCGCGCCCGCGGACCAGCGTCGCGGCGCCATCACCCCCGGTGCGACCACGCGCGCAGGGCCCAGCCCACGGGACCGGGCTGGAAGCGGCGCGCCACCTCCTCCAGGCGGGCCGGGATGTCGATGTGCTGGGGGCAGTGGCGCGCGCACGCCCCGCAGCGGACGCAGTTGCTCACGAGCTTGGGCTCGGACGTGCGGATGGCGCTCGCGGTGAAGTACTGCGAGAGGCCCGTGAACCAGCCGTGCGCGTAGCTCGCGTTGTAGGCCGAGAAGCACCCGGGGATGTTGATCCCCTGCGGGCAGGGCATGCAGTAGTTGCACCCCGTGCAGGGGACGCGGTTCGTGCGCTCGAACTCCTCCACCACGCGGGCGATGACCTCGTGCTGGGCGGGCGCGAGGGACCCCGGGAGCGCGCGCTCGGCCAGTGCGGCGTTCTCGTCTATCTGCTCGGGGGCGTTCATGCCGGAGAGGAGCATCGTCACCTCCGGGTGGTCCCACACCCAGGAGAGCCCCCAGGCGGCGGGTGTGGCCAGCTCGGGCGTGGCCGCGGCGTCGATGATGCGCCGCGCGCGGTCCGGCAGCCTGTCCGCCAGGCGCCCTCCCAGCAGGGGCTCCATCACAAAGACGGCGAGGCCGCGCGCGGCGGCCGCGCGAAGGCCCGCCGTACCCGCCTGGTACGTCTCTCCCGCGTAGTTGTACTGGATCTGGCAGAAGTCCCAGTCATAGGCGTCCAGCACCACGGGGAAGTCTCCCGCGCTGCCGTGGTAGGAGAACCCCATCTGCCGGATGCGCCCCGCCGCGCGCTGTCGGGCGATCCAGTCCTCGATGCCCAGCTCGCACAGGCGCTCCCACTGGGCGGGGCTCGTGACGTTGTGGACGAGGTAGTAGTCAACGTGGTCCGTGCGCAGGCGACGGAGCTGCTCGTCGAAGATGCGGTCGAGGTCCTGCCGGGCTCGAACGGAGCCGTGCGGGAGCTTGGTGGCAAGAAGCACCTGGTCGCGCAGGCCCAGCTCCTCGAGCGTGGCGCCCACGCAGGCCTCGTTCCCGGGATAGAGGTAGGCGGTGTCCAGGTAGTTTATGCCACGCTCCACAGCACGGGCGGTGAGCTCGCGCGCCCGCACGGGGTCGGGGCGACCGGGCGGGCCGGGAAAGCGCATGCACCCCAGGCCGAGCGCGGAGATGCGGTCCCCATTGCGCGGGTTGGTGCGGTACTGCATGTTCCCCTCCTCCTCGGCTGACATAACGTGACAAAGGGACTGTCCCTTTGTCATGTTACGCGCGGGCGGCGGCGAGCGCGTCCTCGAGCGAGAAGGACCCCTCGTAGAGGGCTCGCCCGGTGATGGCGCCCTCCACCACGCCCGGCCCCAGGGCGACCAGGGCGCGCAGGTCGTCCAGGCTCGCGATGCCGCCCGAGGCCACCACGGGAAAGCCCGCGACCTCTGCCACGTGACGGTACACCTCCGCGTCCACGCCGCAGCGCATGCCGTCGCGCGCCACATCCGTGAACACCAGGTGCCGGTAGCCCAGCCCCGCGAGGCGCGCCACGAGCTCGTCTGCGGAGAGCGAGGCGCCCTCGCGCCAGCCGTTCACGCGCACCTCTCCCCCGCGCGCCGCCACGTCCGCCACCACGAGCTCGCCAAAGCTGCGGGCGGCCTCAGCGGCGAACGCGGGGTCGCGCACGAGCGCCGTGCCGATGGCGATGCGGCGCACGCCCAGCTCCGCCAGGCGCTCCACCGCCGCGAGGTCGCGCACGCCGCCGCCGGCGTCCACGGAGATGCCGGGGACAGAGCAGATCGCACGGATGGCCGCAGCATTTGCGGCGCGGGCGGCGTCGTCCTCCTCCAGCGTGGCCGAGAGGTCGACCACGTGGACCCACTCCGCACCGGCGTCGCGGAAGGACTCCGCAACGGCGGCGGGGTCGTCGGAGTAGACGTCCATGTGGGCGCGCTCGCCGCGCGCGAGGCGCACCACGCGGCCGCCCACCAGGTCGATTGCGGGAAAGAGGATCATGCCGCACCTCCAGATAACACGCACAGATTGTTTTCACTTTATATAACAGCAGATACCCAGGCGGCAAAAGTCAAGCCGCGAGTGTTATCCCAACGCGCTCGGGTGTCCGCCGGCCGCGCCGCCGACCACCGCCACGAAACCCCGGAGCATGGCGAGCCCCACCGCGGAGGACTTCTCCGGGTGGAACTGCACGCCAAAGACGTTGTCGCGCCACACGGCGGAGGCAAAGCTGCGCACGTAGTGCGTGCGGGCCGCCACCACCTCGTCGGGAACGTCGTCCGCAAGGGCGAAGGAGTGCGTGAAGTAGACGTTGGCGCCCTCGGGCACGGCCGAGAAGAGCGGGCACGCGCGACCGCGCTCCGTCAGGTGGAGCTGGTCCCAGCCCACGTGCGGAACCTTGAGGCGGTCGGACTCCAGGCGCGTGGCAGAGCCGGGGAGCACGCCCAGGCCCTCGGCCCACGAGCCGTCGTCCGTCTCGTTGCCGCGCTCGAAGAGGAGCTGGAGGCCCAGGCAGATGCCGAGGAAGGGCACGCCGCGACCGATCGCGTCCAGCACGGCGTCCGCCTCTCCGCTCTTGCGAAGGTAGCCCATCGCGTCCCCGAAGCTCCCCACACCGGGCAGCACCACGCCGGAGGCGGCGCGGATCTCGTCGGGGACGTCGGAGACCGCCGCGGTGCCGCCCGCCTCCACCAGGCCGCGCACCACGGAGCTGATGTTGCCCTTGTGGTAGTCGACGACGACGATGCGGCCCGCGCCCGCGGGGCCCGTCATCACAGGCTCCCCTTGGTGGACGGCACGCCCTCGACGCGCGGGTCCGGCTCCACGGCCTCGCGCAGAGCCCGCGCCGCGGCCTTGAAGGTAGCCTCGAGGATGTGGTGGGCGTTCTCGCCGCACACGAGGCGCAGATGAAGCGTGACGCCCGCCTCGCGCGCCAGGCCGCAGAAGAACTCGTGGCCGAGCTCGGTGTCGAAGGTCCCCACCTTGGCGGGGCCGATCGGCACGTCCCAGTAGAGCTCGCCGCGGCCGGAGACGTCCACGGCGGCCATCACGAGCGCCTCGTCCAGCGGCACCATGACAGAGCCAAAGCGCCGGATGCCGCGCTTGTCCCCCAGCGCCTCGCGCAGGGCCTGGCCCAGCACGATGCCCGTGTCCTCCACGGTGTGGTGGTCGTCCACCTGGGTGTCGCCCTTCACGCGGACGGTGAGGTCCACGAGCGAGTGCCGGGAGAACGCGGCGAGCATGTGGTCGAAGAAGCCCACGCCGGTCTCGATGTCGTAGGCGCCCGTCCCGTCGAGGTCGACGGACAGTCCGATGTCGGTCTCTGCGGTGGCGCGGACGGCCTTGGCGGTCCTGGTCATGCTTCCTCCCTCAAAAGCGTCGCGAGCGCGTCGAGAAGAACGTCGTTCTCCTCGCGCGTGCCCACGGAGATCCTGAGACACCCCTCAAGCCCCGGCGCAGACGAGAAGTCGCGCACCAGGACGGAGTGCTCGTCGCGCAGACGCTCCCACACGCGGTGGGCGCCTGCCACCCGCACGAGCACGAAGTTGCCGGCGGATGGCCACGTGCGCACCCCGGGGAGCGCAGAGAGGCCGGCCGAGAGGCGCTCCCGCTCGGCCACCACGTCCGCCACGACGGGCGCGAGGGCGTCCCGGTGCGTGACCGCGGCGAGCGCGGCGGCCTGTGCGAGCACGTCAACGGAGTATATCTGACGCACGGCCCCCAGGACGTCCACGACCGTCGGGTCCGCCACGAGGTAGCCCGCGCGCACGCCTGCGAGACCAAAGGCCTTGGAGAGCGTGCGCAACACCACGAGGCGCGGCTCGGAGGCAACGAGGCCCACGACGCTCGTGCCCTCCGGGGCGAACTCCACGTATGCCTCGTCCACGAGCACGAGGGCGTCCGTCTCGTCCAGAAGGCGACGCAGGACAGCACGGTCGAGGAGGCCGCCCGTGGGGTTGTTGGGCGAGGTGAGGATCACGAGCGCCGCGCCCGCGGCGGCCGCCACGAGCGCGGCGGCGTCAACCGAGAAGTCCTCGGCGTCGCGCGGGACCGCCACGTGCGGGGTCTCGGTCATCTGCGCGAAGAGCGCGTACTCCGAGAAGTCCGGCGGGCAGGTGACGAGCGTGCGCCCCGGGCCTCCAAACGCCATCAGCAGGTTGAAGAGCACCTCATCGCCGCCGTTGCCCACCACAATGCTGCCGCGGGAGACGCCGTGGCGCTTTGCCAGGGCGTTGCGCAGGGCGTTGGCCATCGGGTCCGGATAGCGGTTGAGCGGCGTCGCGGCCAGCGCGGCGCGCACGGCGTCCGCGTACTCCTCCGGCATCTCGTGCGTGTTCTCGTTCGCCGAGAGGTTCACCCTGCACGGCGTGAAGGCGGGGTCGTAGGGCTCGAACGAGGCGAGCGAGGGACGCACCCTGCCCGCGAGGCCCCGGCCCTTCTCGCCACGCGCGCCGCGGCTCTCCCCGCCCATGTCAGGCCTCCTCGCGCGGCAGCCGCACGCCGGCGGGGGCGGGCAGGTCCTCCGGCCAGGCAACGCGACGCACGTCGTCCACGTCATAGGTGCCGCCCTCGGCAAGGCGCCGGCGCAGGCCCACGGAGAGCGCGTGCGCCCAGAGGCCCTCGGACTGCGCGAGCGTCTGGGCGGACGGGGCGTCCGCGAGAAGCCCCTCGGGCGTGTAGGAGATGACGCTCGAGCGCTTCTGGAAGTCGTAGACGCCCAGCGGGTTGGCCCAGCGCGCGGTTCCGCCCGTGGGCAGCGTGTGGTTGGGGCCGGCCACGTAGTCCCCCAGCGGCTCGGAGCTCCAGGCGCCCACGAAGATGGCGCCGGCGTTCCTGATCTTGCCCAGGAGCCCCATGGCGCCCTCGCAGTGGAGCTCCAGGTGCTCAGGGGCGACCACGTTCACGGCGTCGGCGGCGGCATCCAGGCCCTCGGCCACCACGATCACGCCGCGCTCGTCGAGGCTCGCGCGCGTGATGTCCTCGCGCGGGCTCTGGGAGACCAGGCGCTCCGCCGCGGCGAGCACGCGCCCCGGCAGGTCCGCGTCGCAGGTCACGAGGTAGCAGCTTGCCATGGGGTCGTGCTCGGCCTGGGCCATGAGGTCGGCGGCCACCACCACGGGGTCCGCCGTGGCGTCCGCCAGCACGCAGACCTCGGATGGGCCCGCCACCATGTCTATGCCCACGTCCCCCGAGACGTAGCGCTTGGCGGCCGCCACGTAGGCGTTGCCGGGGCCCACGATCTTCTCGACCGCGGGGATGGACTCGGTGCCGTACGCCACGGCTGCCACGGCCTGGGCGCCGCCCACGGCGTAGACCTCGTCCACGCCGGCGAGCGCCGCGGCGGCGAGCGTGTAGGCGGAGAGGGTGCCGTCCGCCTGCGGAGGGGTCACCATCACCACGCGCCCCACGCCCGCGACCTTGGCCGGGACCGTGTCCATGAGGACGGTCGAGGGGTACTGGGCGCGCCCGCCGGGCACGTAGACCGCCGCGGAGGCCACGGGCGTCACCTGCACGCCCAGGAGCGTCCCGTCCGGGCGCGTGGTGAACCAGGACTGCTCGCGCTCGCGCTCGTGAAACGCGAGGATCTGGTCGCGAGCGCGGGTGAGCGACGCCAGGAACTCGGGGCTCACGAGGTCGAGCGCGCCTCGCACCAGCTCGTCGGGCACGCGGAAGCTCTCCGGGCACGCGCGGTCGAAGCGCAGGCAGTACTCGCGCACGGCCTCGTCGCCGCGGGCGCGCACGTCGTCCACGATCTTCTCGGCCGCGGCGCACACGTCCGCGGGCAGGGCACCCGTGCGGTTGAGGTCCGCCTGCGTGAGGCGCCTCCCGCCCGTGAGCGTGACCGTCCTCATTGCCTTCCCCCTTCGTGCGAGACCTCGGCGAGCCTTCGCGCGAGGTCGCGGATCCTTCTGTCGCAGCGGTAGGCCGCCGGCCCCGCAAAGAACCGCGCGGTGCACGGCAGCACCTCGTCAACGATCACGAGGTCGTTCTCGGCGAGCGTGGTGCCCGTGGCCGTGATGTCCACGATGCGGTCGGCCATGCCCACGATGGGCCCGAGCTCGATGTTGCCGTGGAGCGTGACGATGTCCACCTGCTGCCCGATGGAATCGTAGTACTGCTGGGTGATGCGCGGATACTTGGTGGCCACGCGCACCGTGCCGCGCCACTCGTAGTTGCTCTCGGCCTCCCCGGCCTTATCGCGCGGCTCCGCCACCACGAAGCGGCACCCCCCAAAGCCCAGGTCGACGAGCTGCAGGAGGTCGAGGTCCGCCTCCACGAGCGAGTCGCGCCCGCAGATGCCGCAGTCGGCGCCGCCGTGCCCCACGAAGGCCGGCGCGTCCTGGGCGCGAACGATGACGTACTCCACGTCGCCGTCGCGCACGATGAGCTTGCGCCCCAGGTCGCGGAGCTCGGCGGTGGGCAGCCCCGCCGCCTCGAGCGCCGCCACGCACGGCTTGAAGAGCGAGCCCTTGGGAACGGCGATGCGGATGGGCCGCGCCGCCACGCGCACGCCGGGCGTCACCACGCCAGACTCGCCGGGCTCGCCCAGGACCTCCTGGAGGCGCTCGAGCGAGAGCGCAAAGCCGCAGGCGGCGAGCCCAGGCCGGCCCAGGTTGGCGAGCACCGCGTCGTAGCGGCCGCCCGAGGCGAGGCTCGCGGCGATGCCCTCGGCGTAGCCCTTGAAGATGATGCCCGTATAGTAGTCGAACGAGTTGATGATGGAGAAGTCGAAGGAGAGGCGCCCCGCCCTGAAGAGGTCCTCGAGGGCGCGCGCGAGCTCGGCGAGCTCGTCCGTTCCGCGCTCCCCCGCGGGCACGCCCGCCTCGGCGAGAAGAACGTCCAGCCTGTCGATGACCTCCGCGCCGCCGCAGAGGCGCGGCACCTCGCGCAGGGCGCGCGCCTGCTCCGGGGCGAGCGCGGGCTCGGAGGCGATGGCCTCGTTCAGGGTCACGAGGTCGGAGTCGTGCACGAGCGAGAGCACGCGCTCCCGGAACGCCGGCGTGGGGGCGCAGGCGTCGAGCAGCGCCTTGAGCGGGGTCACCGAGCCAAAGACGATGCGCCAGTCGGGCACCTCCAGCGCGGCGAGGGCGTCGCCGAGCAGGCGCACGACCTCCACCTCCGCCGCCGCGCCGTCCTCGCCCACGAGCTCCACGCCCAGCTGCGTGAACTGGCGCGGCTGGCCGCGCAGGCTCGGCTCCTCGCGCACGACGGGCGCCTCGTATCGAAAGCGCGCCGGGAGCCGGTCCGCTCCCACGCGCCCGGCCACGAGCCGCGCGACGGGCAGCGTGAGGTCCGGGCGGAGCATGAGGAGCGTGCCGTCCGAGTCAAAGAGCTGGAAGGCGGAGTCCTTGATGCGGGCCCCGCGCTCGAGGACTGAGCGGTCCTCGAGAAGTGGGGTCTCGACGGGAAGGTAGCCCGCGGCGGAGAAGCGCTCGCGCACGACGGCGGTGATCCGCTCGCGCGCGAGCGCCTCCCGCGGGAGGATGTCGCGAAAGCCCCGAGGGGTTCTTGCTATCACGTTCAGGTCCTTTCGGTTGGTGTCGCGGGCATGACTTTAGCACAGTAAAGTAGCTGCCGCGCCGGGGCCGGGGCGGCGTTGCAGAGGCGAAACATCGGACGCCGGCGACCAAGGGGAACGCCCGGGCGGCAGGGCCCTCGGATGGCCGCCGTCCGGGGGCGAGATCCGGCCGTCGACCGAACAAACTTTAAATCAGTCTTGCCGGACGCCGCCCCTGGCCAGCGCCGCAAGAACCGTGTCAGCGCCTGGGAAGACAACCCTCCCCACTCCCCTGCTAGGCTCTGTCCCCACACACGGCGACGGAAAGGAGAGCGAGATGGCACTGTACTGGTCTGGGGCAAGGGTGAAGGTGCGCTACGAGGACGAGTTCAGGGAGGACGAGAGGGACTGCCCGGAGGACACGATCGTCATCGTGATGAAGCCGGGGCAGGCGGACGACCCCTCCTTCGTGCGCGCGGTGAGGCACGTGGTCGCGCTTCGCACCCTCGAGAACGAGATGGACAGGGGCGAGGGGCGGGCGCACGACGAAAAAGCGGCGGGCGAGAAGGACACAGGGGACGCGCGCCGCGAGGACCAGGCCGCCTTCGAGGCGGAGCGGCGCTTTGTCGAAGCGTTCATGGCCGAGGAGGAGCGCGGCATGGACGAGGCGCTCTTTGGGCGCGCCGGCGACGGCGAGTACGAGGAGGACCCCTTCTCCCTGCGCGACCTCTTCGAGCGCGAGGCGTGCGGGGGCTGCGGCGACTGGCCTGCGCACCACCCGGTGCAGATCGTCATCGAGCACTGTGACGAGATGGTCATAGGAGGCTGATAACGGCGGGGGCACGCGCCCCCGCCCATCCCCTAGCCCCGGACGATGTCGGCGTAGGTGGCGTCGCAGAAGCGAACCAGGTCGTCCGGCGCGAGCACGAGGGAGAGGCCGCGCCGCCCGCCGGAGACGTGAATCTCCTCGAAGAGCTGCGCGGTCTCGTCCACGAGCGTGGGGAAGCGCCGCTTCATGCCCACCGGGGAGCAGCCACCGCGCACGTATCCCGTGGTGGGCTCGAGGTCGCGAACGTGCATGAGGCTGAGGCTCTTCTCGCCCGCCGCGGCTGCTGCCTTCTTGAGGTCGAGCTCGTCTGCCACCGGAATGCAGCAGACCACGTGCTCGCCTGCCGGCGTCACGCAGACGAGGGTCTTGAAGCTCGCCGCAGGGTCCTCGCCCAGGCGCAGCGCGATGTGCAGACCGAGCTCGTTGGAGGTGTCCGTCTCGTCCACCTCGTACGTCTCGTAGGAGAAGGGCACGCCGGCGGCCTCGAGCTCGCGCATGGCGTTGGTCTTCTGGAACTTCTCCCGCCGGGCCATCTCCTGCTACTCCCCCTCGTGGCGGGCGCGGTCGCGCGCCAGGATCTGCCTCAGGAACTGGCCGGTGTAGCTCTCGGGGACCTCGGCGACCTTCTCGGGCGTGCCGTAGGCCACCACCGTGCCGCCGCCGTCGCCCCCCTCGGGTCCCATGTCCAGCACGCGGTCGGCCATCTTGATGACGTCGAGGTTGTGCTCGATCACCAGCACCGTGTTGCCGGCGTCCACGAGCTTCTCGAGCACCTCCACGAGCTGGCGCACGTCCTCGAAGTGCAGGCCCGTGGTGGGCTCGTCCAGGATGTAGAAGGTCTTGCCGGTCTGCTGGCGGTGCAGCTCCTTGGCGAGCTTCACGCGCTGGGCCTCGCCGCCGGAGAGCGTGGTGGCGGGCTGCCCCAGGTGGATGTAGCCCAGGCCCACGTCATAGAGGGTCTGGAGCTTGTTCTTGATGCGCGGGATGTTGGAGAAGAACGCCAGGGCCTCGTGCACCGTCATATCCAGCACGTCCGAGATGGACTTGCCGTGGTAGAGGACCTCCAGGGTCTCGCGGTTGTAGCGCTTGCCGTGGCAGACCTCGCAGGGCACGTAGACGTCCGGCAGAAAGTTCATCTCGATCTTGATCTGGCCGTCGCCCTTGCAGGCCTCGCAGCGGCCGCCCGGCACGTTGAACGAGAAGCGCCCGGGGCTGTAGCCGCGCGCGCGGCTCTCCGGCAGCGACGCAAAGAGGGCGCGCAGGTCGTCCCAGAGCCCGATGTAGGTGGCGGGGTTGGAGCGCGGGGTGCGCCCGATGGGCGACTGGTCGATGTCGATGACCTTGTCCACGAGCTCCACGCCCTCGAGCTTCTTATACGGGCCCACGGGGCGCTTGGAGCGGTGCACGGCGTTGGTGAGCGCGGGCGCCAGCGTGTCCGTGACGAGCGAGCTCTTGCCCGAGCCGGAGACGCCCGTCACCACCGTGAGGGTTCCCAGCTCCACCTTGGCGGTGACGTTTCGCAGGTTGTTGGCGCTGGCGCCGGTGACCTTGATGGCACCCTTGCGCGGGTTGCGGCGCTTCTGGGGCAGGCGGATCTCGCGCTCTCCCGTGAGGTAGGCGCCGGTGACGGAATCCGGGCAGGCGGCTATCTCCTCCGGCGTGCCCGCGGCCACCACCTTGCCGCCCAGCTCTCCCGCACCGGGACCCATGTCTATGACGTAGTCCGCGGCACGGATGGTGTCCTCGTCGTGCTCGACCACGATGACGGTGTTGCCCTGGTCGCGCAGGCGCTTGAGGGTCTCTATCAGGCGGTTGTTGTCACGCTGGTGCAGGCCGATCGAGGGCTCGTCCAGGATGTAGAGCACGCCCATGAGGCCGGCGCCGATCTGCGTGGCCAGGCGGATGCGCTGGGCCTCGCCGCCGGAGAGCGTGGCGGCGGCACGGGAGAGCGTGAGGTAGTCCAGGCCCACGTTCACGAGGAAGCGCAGGCGCGCGAGGATCTCCTTCACCACGGCGCCGGCGATGAAGCGCTGCCGATCCGTGAGCTCCAGCCCCTCGAAGAAGCCCAGGCACTCGCGACAGGAGAGCTCGCAGACCTGCCAGATGTTCTTCTCGCCCACCGTGACGGCAAGGATCTCGGGCTTGAGGCGCGCGCCGTGACACGTGGTGCACGGGACCTCGCGGATGTACTTCTCGAGGTGCGTGCGCATGGTCTCGGACGTGGTCTCCTGGTACTTGTCAAAGAGGATCTTGCGCACGCCGGCGAAGGTGGTGAACCAGTGGGTGTTGCGGCCGTCCCGCGTGAGGTAGTCGACGCGCACCTTGGTGGTGCCCAGACCGTCCAGAAGCGCATCCTGGACCTTCTTGGGGAGCTCGCCCCAGGGCGTGTCCTCCGAGGCGCCGAGGTGGCGGCACACGGCCGCGAGCACCTGCGGGTAGTAGTTGGAGTGGCCGAAGAGGCTGCCAAAGACGCCGCCCGCCACGGAGAGCGACGGGTCCTCGATGAGCGCCTCGGCGTCCACGACCTTGCGAAAGCCCAGGCCGTCGCAGTCCGGGCAGGCGCCGTAGGGGGCGTTGAAGGAGAAGTCGCGCGGCTGGAGGTCGTCCATGGAGTGGCCGTGCTCGGGGCAGGCCAGCGCGAGCGAGTAGCTGAGGAGCTCCCCGGGGAAGCGCTCGGGGTCGTCCCTGTCGGGCATGAGCCAGAAGCCCACCTTGCCCTGCGCGAGGCGCGTCGCCTGCTCCACCGCCTCCGCGATGCGCCCGAGCGAGTTCTCGCGCACCACGATGCGATCGACCACCACCTCGACGTTGTGGCGGTTCTTCTTCTCCAGGCGAATCTCCTCGTCGCCGAGCTCGCGGACCTCGCCGTCTATGCGCACGCGCGAGAAGCCCTCGCGACGAAGGTCCTCGAAGAGCTTGGTGTACTCGCCCTTGCGGTCCAGCACCACCGGCGCCAGCACCAGGGCGCGGCGGCCCTGGGCGCGCTCGAGGACCTTGTCCGCCACCTGGTCCGTGGTCTGGCGCTCGATGACGCGGCCGCACTCGGGGCAGTGCGGCGTGCCTATGCGCGCGAAGAGCAGGCGAAGGTAGTCGTAGATCTCCGTCACGGTGCCCACCGTGGAGCGGGGGTTCCTGCTCGTGGTCTTCTGGTCTATGGAGACCGCCGGGGAGAGGCCGTCGATGGAGTCGAGGTCCGGCTTGTCCATCTGCCCCAGGAACTGGCGGGCGTAGCTGGAGAGGGACTCCACGTAGCGGCGCTGGCCCTCGGCGTAGATGGTGTCGAAGGCAAGGCTCGACTTGCCCGAGCCCGAGAGGCCGGTGATCACGACGAGCTTGTCGCGCGGGATGTCAACGTCCACGTCCGCGAGGTTGTGCTCGCGCGCGCCGCGGATGACGATTGCGTCCTGGGCCATGTGCCCTCCTGCATCTTGCGAGACGAGTTTTTAGCGTCTCTCAGTGTAGCCAAGCGGCAGGGTCTGGGCGGCAGGCGGTCGCAGCTTCATGGATACTGCAACGTGTGTTCGTGATTTGTCTCGACGGGTGCCGAGAAGGGCGCGTGGCCCGGGCCCTGCGCTCTTATCGGCAGGTCCCGGGCCACGCGGGAAATGGCTTTGCCGTGCGGTTGCCCTACAGGTCGGCCATGGTCTTGCCGACGCCGACGAGGCCCTCGAAGTCGGCGGTGAAGGCATCAACGGCGGCATCGATGGCGGCGTTCTTGACCAGGCCCTCAATCACGGAGGAGGCGGCCGTCACGGCGCCCACGCCGTAGCGGGCGAGCTCGAGGATCTGCTGGGAGTTCTTGAAGCTCGCGGCCAGGACCTCGCAGGGAAGGTCGTTGGCACGGAAGATGTCGTGGATCTCCATGGCAACGCCCACGCCGTCATAGCCCATGTTGTCGATGCGGTTGATGTAGGGCGCTGCGTAGGAGGCGCCGGCCTTGGCGGCGAGGAACGCCTGCATCGGGGTGTAGATGGCCGTGGCCGTGGTGCGGATGCCCTCGGCGGCGAGCATGCGGATGGCCTTGAAGCCCTCGGGGACGCTCGGGACCTTGGGGAAGGTGTTCTCGCCCAGCTCCGCCACGATGCGCTTGCCGTCGGCGACCATGCCCTCGGCGTCGCGGGCGACGACCTGGGCGTGGAGCTCCATGTCGGGGCCGATGATGTCGCGGATCTCGCGCAGGACCTCGAAGGGCTGGCGGCCGGATGCGGCCAGGATCGAGGGGTTGGTGGTCACGCCGTCGACCGGGTAGTACTCCACCAGGCGCTTGATGGCGTTGACGTCGGCATCGTCGATGATGAGCTTCATGAGCGCTTCCTTTCGCTTTGCTGGAACATAACGTGACGAAGGGACTGTCCCCCTGTCAAGGTTACAGGGTCTGCTCGGTGCGGGCGATGATGTCGTCCTGGGTGGCGCGAGAGAGCACGTTGAAGAAGGCGGAGTAGCCGGCCACGCGGACGATCAGGTCCTTGTGCTTCTCGGGGTGGGCCTGCGCGTCGAGCAGGGTCTCGCGGCTCACGATGTTGTACTGCACGTGATAGCCGTGCAGGCGGTCAAAGAACGTGGAGATGAGCATCTCGAGCTTCTGCTTGTTGCGCTCGGAGGCGAGCATCGTGGGCGCCATCTTCTGGTTGAGCAGAACGCCGCCCGTGATCTTCTCGGTGGGGAGCTTGGAGACGGACTTGAAGACGGCGGTGGGGCCGTGGGTGTCCGCGTTGTGCGCCGGGCTGCAGCCCTCGGCCAGCGGCTCGTGCGCGCGGCGGCCGTCGGGCGTGGCCATGGTGCCCATGCCCTGCCCCACGTTGGCGCTGATCGAGGAGGTGCCGGCGTAGCGGATGCCGCCGATGGGCCCGCGGCCGTGGCGCGTGTTGGGGTACTTGGCGATCTCGTCGATGTAGGAGTCGTAGGCGTCCACCACGAGCTGGTCCACGGAGTCGTCGTCGTTGCCGTACTTGGGGGCGTCGTTCACGAGCATGGACTGGATGCGCTGGCTCTCCGGGGACTGGAAGTCGTCCACGAGCGCGTCCCAGAGCTCTGCCGGCGTGATGCGCTTCTCGTCGAAGACGAGCTTCTTGATCGCGGCGAGCGAGTCCGCCATGTTGGCGATGCCCACCTGGAGGCCGGAGATGAAGTCGTAGACCGCGCCGCCCTCCTTGATGGTCTTGCCGCGGCCGATGCAGTCGTCCGTGAGCGCGGAGCAGAGGATGTCCGGAACGTCGCGCTCGGAGGCCAGGTCGATGGCGTTCTCCACGATGACGCTCGCGCGGGTGATCTCGCGGATGGTCTTGTCCCAGGCCTCCATGAGCTCGTCGTAGCTCTTCATGTCCTTGAAGTAGCCGTAGCCCTTGGCAAAGCGCTTGCCGGTGGTCATGTCCACGCCGTCGTTCATCACCACGAGGAGCATGCGCGGGAAGTTCACGTAGCTCATGCCCGTGCAGCGGTAGCCCCACTTGCCCGGCACCGCGGTCTCCACGCAGCCGATGGCGGAGTAGTTGTAGGCGTCCTCCTCGGCCACGCCCCAGTTGATGAAGGACGGGATGATGACCTCGTCGTTGTTGAGGGCGGGCATGCCAAAGCCGAGCTTCATGACCTCGATGCACTCGTCGTAGAACTTCTTGTTGAGGTTGGCGTGGTAGCGCACCGTGAGGTTGGGCTGGGTGAGGCGGGTCTGGGCCACGGACTGCAGCACGAGGAACGAGAGGTCGTTGACCGCGTCCTTCTTGTCCGTGGTCTGGCCGCCGATGGTGACGTTCTGGTACATGGGGCTGCCGGCGGAGGAGAAGGTGTGCGCCTGGCTGCGCACCTTGTTGACGGAGAGCGTCTTGATCCAGAGGCAGGTGAGGAGCTCGAGCGCCTCGTCGCGCGTGATGGCGCCGGACTCGATGTCCGCCTGGTAGTACGGGAACATGTACTGGTCGAAGCGGCCGTAGGAGAGGCTGTGGCCGTTGGACTCGATCTGCAGGATGAGCTGGATGAACCAGACGGACTGCACGGCCTCGCGGAAGGAGCGGGCGGGCTCGTAGGGCACGCGCTCGCAGGTCTCGGCGATCTGGCGCAGCTCGGCGGCGCGCGCCTCGTCCTTCTCGGCCTCCGCCATCTCGCGGGCGAGCGCGGCATAGCGAGCGGCAAAGCGGCGCACCGCGGCGATCACCACGAGGACGGCCTTGTAGAAGACGTTCTTGTCGATGGACTCGGGGTCGGTGAGGTCAAGGGCGTCGCGGCACGCGCGGACGCGCTCCTCGTAGCCGGCGAGGCCGTCCGAGAGCACGCGGGCGTAGTTGACCGCGAGGTGGGCGTCGCCGGCGTTGAGCTTGCCCTCCATGCCAAAGAGGCCGGTCTCCATGTAGACCTGGACCTCGTCGGGCAGCAGGGCCTCCCCGCGGGAGCGCAGGTTGTTGTTCTCCCAGAAGGGCGCGAGGTCGCGGAGCTGCTGCTTGGTCTCCTCCGTGATGTAGAAGACGTCGCCGTCGCGCTTCTCGAAGGTGTCGAGCTCGTTCAGGACGAACTCCATCGTGTACTCGGGGAAGACGGGGGCGTTCCTGTTCTTGGTGGCCTGGTTGCCCACGATGAGGGTCTTGTCCTCGATGTAGATGCTCATGTTGTCGAGGATCTTCTCGAGCATGAGGGCGCGCTTCATGACGTTGGGCTGGTTCTGGCATGCCTTGTAGGCCTCGGTGGCAAGAACCGCGCGCTCGGCGTCGACGTAGGGCTTCTCGTCGAGCATCTCCTCTCGAAACGCCCTCATGCGGGGCGTGAGCTCTCCGAAGTGACTCTCGTTGGCCTGGGACATCGTGTACTCCCCTTCTCCTGGGACGCCTTCCGCTTTGACATACTTATAGCAGCTCGCAGACGCAAGGTCAACGTTCGCAATGATATTTACTTTCGTTCGTAAGTTCACTACCATTGAGCTGCCAAGAAGAACCGTTCGCCCGCCAAATCGCCCAGAAGGAGCCCACCATGCAGTCCGCCACCGTCTTCAACGTCCAGAAGTTCAGCCTCGACGACGGTCCGGGCATCCGCACCGTGGTCTTCCTCAAGGGCTGCCCGCTGCGCTGCTACTGGTGCTCCAACCCCGAGAGCCAGGCCCGCGCGCCACAGCTTGAGTGGAACGAGAAGAGCTGCGTGGGCTGCCGGGCGTGCCTCACCGCGTGCCCGGGCGCGAGGGCCGCGGGTCCGGAGGACAGGCGCCACGTGGACGTGAGCTCCGTGGACGCGAGCTCGGCCGAGGCGGCGGCCGCGGTCGCGGGCTGCCCGGGCCGCGCGCTCACCGTGGCCGGCCGTACGCGCACGGTGGAGGACATCTTCGAGGAGTGCATGCAGGACGAGCCCTTCTACCAGCAGAGCGGGGGCGGCGTCACCCTCTCCGGCGGCGAGCCCCTCACCTGGCCCGACTTCTGCGTCGAGCTGCTGGGGCGCCTGCGCGAGGCGGGCGTGGACACCAACGTGGAGACCACGGCGCACGTGCCGGCGCGCGACTTCGAGCGCGTGACGGCGCTCCTCGATCACGCCTACATAGACATGAAGCACTGGGACGCGGCCGCGCACCGCGAGGGCACGGGCGTGGACAACGAGCTCATCCTCGCCAACACGCGCGGCGCCATCGAGCGCGGCGTGGACGTGCTCGTGCGCACGCCCGTCATCCCCGGGTTCAACGACGGGCTCGACGACGCGCGGCGCTTCGCCGAGCGCCTGCACGAGGTGGGTGCCGCGCGCGTTCAGCTCCTCCCCTTCCACAACCTGGGCGAGAGCAAGTACGACCTCCTGGGCCGCGACTACCGCCTCCACGGGCTCACCAACCTGCACGAGGAGGACCTCGAGGAGTTCCGCCAGGCCTACGTGGACGCCGGGATCGACGCGTTCTTCTAGGGAGTACGACGGGCGACCATACGCACCCGTCATTTTTAGGGGTCCAAGACGGCCTTAGATTACGGGTACGTATGGTTGGCCGATCCACCTTCGTCGTGTGACGCCACATCATCTTCGTTCGAAAGCGATGGAAGGCGCTATACTTTCGAATAGCCATTCGAAGGAGTTGCCATGCCGTCACGCACCAACCGAATCCTCGAAATCCTGACCGAGCGCGAGCGCGTGGAGGTCTCCGCCCTCGCCGAGGAGCTCGGCGTATCGCAGGTCACCATGCGCAAGGACCTCACCGAGCTCGAGCGGCGCGGCCTCATACGCCGCGAGCACGGCTTTGCGGTGCTTCGCAGCTCGGACAACGTGGAGGGCCGCCTCGCCTATCACTACGAGGAGAAGCGCCGCATCGCCCGACGCGCGGCGGACCTCGTGCGCGACGGGGACACCGTCATGGTGGAGAGCGGGAGCTGCTGCGCGCTTCTCGTGGCTGAGCTCGCCGCCGCGGAACGGGACGTGACCGTGGTCACCAACAGCGCCTTCATCGCCTCGTACGTGCGCGACTGCCCGAGCGTGCAGACCATCCTCCTGGGCGGCATCTACCAGAAGGACTCCCAGGTCATGGTGGGGCCCATGGTCAGGCAGTGCGCCGAGGGGTTCTTCGTGGACCTGCTCTTTGCAGGCACGGACGGCTACTCCGCGCGCACCGGCTTCACCAACAGCGACCAGATGCGCGCCCAGGCGGTGCGTGACATGGCGGAGCACGCCGAGCGCGTGGTGGTGCTCACGGAGAGCGAGAAGTTCAGCCGTCACGGAACCGTGCCGCTCTCCCTGGGAGACAAGAGCGTCACCGTGATCACCGACCCCCACGTGAGCGAAGAGGCGCGCGCCGAGCTGGAGCGCGCCGGCGTGGAGCTCGTCTGCGCGAGCTGACCCGCACCCCGGGCTATTCCGTCGCGGCGCCCTCGCCATCGCGGTTCATGCGCTCCGCATAGTCGCGAGCGCGCTCGAGCTGGTCGTTCAGCACGTCAATCGTCTTGGAGAAGGACTCGTTGGCCTGCTCGCGGAACTTGTCGATGCTGTCGAGCGTGGAGAAGACCGCGTCGTAGGCGCGCCGCAGAGTCTCCGGGGAGACGCCGCTCGAGACCGCCTGCTGCTGCGTGCGCAGGGAGTTTTCCTGCAGGAGCTTGCTCGTGCGGTCGATCATGGCGTCCGTGGTCCTGTTGACTGCGTCGATCTGGTCAAGCACGAGCTTCTGGTTCTCAAGCGACTGCGCCACGATTACGGCCGTGCGCAGTGCGGTCACCGTGGTGGTCTTGGCGCGCTCGACGCCTCGGACGAGCTGGTCGTTGTTCTGCTGGATAATGCCCATCGAGAGATACGCCTGTATGGTGACGGCGGCCTGCGTCTGCACGTCCTGCCTGCGCTGGCGCACGGCAAAGAGCGCGTCCCTCTCGAGGGAGGACGCAAGGTCGGCGTTACCCGCCGCGCGCTCCCTCCCTATGCGCGCCACGAGCTCGTCGTCAATGTTCGTAAGCAGCTCGTAGGCGCGCTTGAGGGTGCCGAGGTTTCCCCAGAGGCTGCGACGCTCCACGTTGAGCGCGGCGTTGTCCTTGCGCAGCAGGTCCTGACCCTTGTTGAGAGACACCAGGATGGAGTTGAGCTGCTGCTGGTTGGACTCGTAGCGCTTGAAGTAGCGCTTCACGCGATTGGAGAAGGGCAGCGCCCCCAGCAGGCGCTCGGCGAAGGTGTCCTCCCCCGGGGCGAGCTCGTCCACCTCGTTGCGCAGGTCAACGAGGCTCCTGGAGACCTGTTCCTGTGCGCCGCCGCTCTTGGACGTTGCCAGCGACTGCTCGAGGAAGCGGCTCGAGGTCGCCGACGTCTCGCGGAAGGCGTCGGACCCCACCTCAAAGATCGCGTCGACCTCCTGCTTGAACTCCAGGCTCTGAGGTGGCAGGGCTGCCACCTTGGAGACCCAGGAGCTGGCGTTGTTGCTCAGGCGCAGCAGCTCGTCGGAGCTTGGTGCGGGCACCTGCGCGAGGGCGCCCTCGGTCTTGACGGGCTCCGGCGCCGGCGCCACCTCGAGGTCGAAGCTGTCGTCGGGCGCGTCGAGAAGGTCATGTGCCATATGAGTTTCCTTTCGTCGTGGCGGCGGGGGCCTGACAAAGGTGCCAGGGTTGATCGTCAGGTCAGATCGAGTTCGCTCGGACGGTGCCCAAGGCGCTGGCGCAGGTAGTCGGAGCCCGTCTCGATCTGCGCGGAGGCCCCGTCGACGATGTTGGTCCGTATGCGGTCGAGCGCCCCGGCAACGTTTGCACACTGCCCGTCAAGCGCGGTCACGTTCTGCCGGGCGCGCGAGCTCGCTCGTCCGCCGAAGCCGAGGTAGCGCACATTGGTCACGAGCTGGTCCCAGGCGCCCGGCAGCCACGTGGTAGCAAGCGAGAGAACCAGGTGCCGGTCCTCCTCCGCTCCGGCCGAGGCAAACTCGGGCAGCTCCACAAGCTCGACCATCGATGCCACCACAGCACGCAGCCGCTCGGACTCCGCCGCGATGCCGTGAGGGCTGTCCTCTGCGCAGGCCTCGTCGATGCGACTTGCCATGCCGCTCACAGCCTCGGCGGACTCCTTGAGCGTGGGGTCGGCGCCGGCGAGCGCGTCCAGATCTATCGCCGCCACGTGACGCGGCATGTTGAGCGAGGTCAGCAGCAGCCACGAACCCGTCGACATGAGGGCGCCGGCCGCCACGAGCGCGGCCTGGGCCACGACCCCTACGGCAAGAACGACGGCCGCGCCGCAGAAGACCACGAACACCGCCCCGGATATGCCGAGCACGAGGCCCTTGTCGCCCTGCACCTGTCCTCCCCCCCAAACCGTTTCTGCAAATTGGGGACTGTCCCCAACTTGCAGAGCCCTACAGATAGCCGCGGATCTCCTTGAAGGCGGCGGTGAGGTCGCCGTCCGCGGCGTCGAAGACGCGCCCGCCCGTGAGCTCGGCAAGCTGCTCCATCTCGGTTCTGCTGGCCTCGCCAAAGAGAATCGCGTAGACGGGAATCCCCTGGACCTCGGGCGTTGCCTCGTACCAGGACGAGAACTCGACGATGCTCGGCCAGTCGGTGTTCTCGCCGTCCGAGAAGAGCACGACCGACGTCACGTTGTCACCCGAGCGGCTCTGCGCCGCCAGCTCGAGGGAGTGTTGGAGCGTGCCGTAGATCGCGGTGTTGCCGGCGGTGCTCAGACCCTCCACGTAGGAGCGCACCTCGGAGAGGTCGCCGTCCGCCGCAACCTCGAGGTCCTTCTCGCTCTTGACCTCGGAGGCAAACTCCACGAAGTGCACCGTCTCGCGCGGCTGGAACGTGAGGAGCGAGGTCGCGCCGTCTGCCCCGGTGTCCGTGAGGGAGACGAGCGCGGCCTTGAGCGCGTCGAGGCGCGCGCCCTCCATGGAGCCCGAGGTGTCTATCTGGAAGACCATGTTGGCGGGCTTGCGCACGTCGGAGACCCAGCTGGAGAGCAGGGCGCGGACCGTCTCGAGCCGGTTGGGGAAGGGGATCTCGAACGCCTCCACGGCGTCGTCTGCCGTGGTGGCGTCCGTGCGACGGAACGTCTCGTCTGCGATGCGCCGCTGCACGTCGTCGCGACGCAGGTAGTCCACGAGCGCCCGGTACGCCGCCCCGGCGTCCTCCCCCCGACCAGCGAGCAGCGTGAGCGGGTAGTCGGCCGTGATGACGCCGTCCTGCGGAATCACCTCGACGAGGTTCTCGTCCTGAAGGATGAGCGACTCGTAGTTGAAGACGCCGTCGACGGCGGACGCGTCCTTGTCGTAGGCCTCCATGAGCCAGCCCGAGGACCCGCTCGCAAGCGCCTGCCCCTGGGCGAACCGCGTGAGGTCGGCCGCCACGGCCGTGACGTCGTCGGCCGTGATGGCGGCGCCCGTGCCGGAGAGCGCCGTCGCGAGCTCGACCAGCGTCGAGAATCCGCTGTTGGAGGAGACCGGGCTCGACATGCCATAGGCAAACTCGCCCGATTCCGCCGCGTCCACGACCTCGGCCCATGTGGGGCTCTGCTCGTCCCAGCCGAGCTCGGCTGCGCGCTCGGCCTTGACGCCCAGGACGACGGGCGTCCGCATGATCGAGGTCTCCTGTGACACGAGCGAGCTCTTCTCGTCAAAGAGGCTCATGTAGGCGTTGGACGGGAACCACGTTGCGTCGTAGTCCCCCTCGCCCGCCATGACCGCCTCGGTGCCGTCGAGCGTGCCCATGTACTCGAGCTCCACCGAGATTCCGAGCTCGTCCTCGGCGTCCTCCAGGATGGGCAGCATGTCCTTGACCTCGGAGCCGGCGAGCACGTGCAGCGTCGCGCCCGAGACGTCGACCGCGGGCTCGGAGCCAGGGTCTTCGCCGGCGGGCTGCCCCTGGGGCTCGCTCGCCGCGGGCTCGCCGCCCCCGCATGCGGACAGGGCGACCGCCCCGCCGAGCGCGCAGCCCAGGGCGAGAAGAACGGCGAGCCATCGACGGCGGGTAACGGGTGCGTTCATCACGGTTCCTCTCCTCCCCGGCGCCTAGTAGAGCGCCTCGATGGTCTGGAGCATGGCGTCCGCCACCTCGTAGCTGGGAGCCTGGGCGGCGTCGATGAAGGTACCGTCGGCGGCGTAGCCCGTGAGCCCGGCCTGGCTGATCTGTTCCGAGAAGGCCCCGGAGTTGGCGCCGTTCACCCGAAAGCCGTGCCGAGCGATGACGCGCGCCATGTCAGGGTCGTTGTCCAGCACGTCCTGGACCCGCTGGCCTGCCTCCGAGAAGGCCACGACCACGTGGTCCGAGAAGATCGTGGGGTCGGGGTAGCAGATGCGCATCTCGTCGGTCACGCGCGTGGGCTCGTTCATCTGGGCCTCGAGGTACTGGCTCTCGTAGATGAGGGTGAGCGGCTGGTTCATGGGGCCCTTGGAGAGGAAGGACTCCCACGGCCCCGCGGAAGACGACTGCGAGTAGCCCTGGTCGAGGAAGAGGCGAGCGAGCGAGGCCATGGCCTGCTCGCGGGCGGCGTCCTCGCTCGTGACCACGGCGTTGCCGTTGAGGACGTAGCTCGCGAGGCTGAGGTACATGAGCGCGGAGTTGGAGGAGCGCACGTCGGTCGAGGTAATCATGACGTTTCTGCTGGAGGGGTAGGCCTCCGAGCCCGCGAGGTCCGTCCAACGTCGGCCGTTCGCGACAGCGTCGAGGTAGGCAGCCATGTCGAGGTACCAGACGCCGTCGCGCTGCTCGGCGAGGCCGTTGGCCGCGAGCACGTCGAGGACGGTGCTGCCGGTGGCAATAGCGAGCGGCGAGTAAAAGGGGCGCGTGGTGGAGAGGACGGCGTCGCCGTGGACGTCCGTGAGGTGCGCGGCGGCCACCTCGGACGAAGGCGAGGCGAAGTCCTCCTGCTCGATTCCCGCACGCTCCGCCATGGCCCAGGAGCCCGACGTCGTGACCTGGACGTCGAGGCCGTAGCGCGCGAAGATCTCCTTGGCCTCGGGGTCGGCGAAGAGCGACTCCTTCTCCGAGCCGATGACCCCGTGAACCGTTGTGAGCTCCTGAGACTGGTCGGCGGACTCGTTGTCTGCCGGCTCGCTCCCGGCGAGCAGCCCCGGGCCGAGCGCAATGCCACCCGCGACCACTATCGCTGCCAGGATGAGGACCACGCCCGCCACCAACGTCTTGGCTCTCGAGCCCACCTAACCCCCTTCGAACGTATCTATGGCACAACGATACGTCGACAGAAGGGCCCTCCCCCACCTGCGGGGGCCAGGCTTACGAAGAGCTTACGGTCACTGCGGCGCGCAGGCGGAGACGGGGGAGGACGTGGCGACGTCGAGAAAAACGGGGCCAGGGCACGGATTCTCGGAGACGCGTTGAGGAAATCGGACTCGGGGCACCACGCCTGCGTTCCGTAGCCGCGCGCGAGGGGTGCGGGACGTGCCCAGCTTCCAATTGTCGCAACACTTTGCCTGTCGCGGGCCCGCCGCAGCGCATCCGGACGACTTCCTCGCGCCACGCCCCGTGCCCCGACCGCAACTCCTGCAACGCGCTTCTCGAGAAGCGTGCCCTGGTCAAGAAATCCACGACGGTCCAGAGGCGCGGACACGGCGGGCGCCCGCCCAACGCCGGCAGCCTACCCCAGCAGTGCCATGACCTGGCGCTTGGCGGCGAGGTACTCGTCGGTGAGCTCGAAGCTCCGCTCGCCCGCGGGGCGCGTCACCGCCACCTCGCCGATGACGTGGCTCGGCTCGCCCACGGCGGGCACCCCCGCGAGCACGTAGATGCGGCTCGCCATGGAGACGGCCTCGTCCACGTCGTGCGTGATCACCAGCGCTGAGAGCCCGAGCTCCTTCGCCACGCCCACGAACCACTGGCGTACCTCCGTGCGCGTGAGGGCGTCGAGCGCCGAGAAGGGCTCGTCCAGCAGCGTCACGTCCGCGCCCATGAGGTAGGTGCGCAGGAAGGCCGCGCGCTGGCGCATGCCGCCGGAGAGCTCGCTCGGCCACTTGAGTTCCGAGCCCGCGAGGCCAAAGCGCTCGAAGAAGGGCGCCGCCTTGGCGCGCGCCTCGGCCTTCTTCGTGCCCGCGAGCACGAGCGGCAGGCACACGTTGTCGATGATGCGGCGGCTCGGCAGCAAGAGGTCCTTCTGGAGCATGTAGCTCACGCGGCCCGGCCTGCCGGTCACGTCCTCCCCGTGCAGGAGGACGCGACCGGCCATGGGGGTCGTGAGGCCGGCGAGCGCGTGCAGGATCGTGGTCTTGCCGCAGCCGGAACGTCCCACGAGGCAGCAGACCTCGCCGGGCGCGACGGTCACGTCAACGCCCTGGACGACGAGGTGCTCCCCGTCCCAGGACAGCGTGAGGTCGCGCGCCTCGAGCGCGGGCGCCACGTTCTTCTCGCCAGCCTGTGCCATGGGCTACTCCAGGAAGGAGAGGTCGTAGCCCGCGTTGACATCGAGCTTGTTGGCCACGAGGTCGTTGTCGTTGAGCCACTGGTAGAAGGCGGCCCAGCGCTCGGGGTCGATGACGCCCCAGCTCTCGGCGTCGGCGGTGTACTGGTCGGCCAGGAAGGTCTGGCTCTGGTGGACGAGGTCGGCGTCGAGCTCGGGCACCTGCTCGCAGAGGATGTCCGCGGCGGCGTCGGGGTTCTCCACGGCGTACTCGTAGCCCTTCTTGACCGCGCGCAGGAAGGCCTTCACGGCGTCGGGGTTCTCGGCCGCGAAGTCGTCGTTGGCGGCGATGACCGGGGTGTAGTAGTCGAAGACCGGGTCCACCGAGATGAAGCTGAAGTAGTTGTACGGGAAGTCCTGGACAACGGCGTTCTGCACGGCCCAGGCCTCGTAGACCCACACGGTGTCGAACATGTTGGCGCGCAGGCCGGAGACCTCGTCGTCCACCTCGTAGGGCACGAGCTCGACCTTGGAGAAGTCTCCGCCGTCGGCCTCCATCACGCGGGCGACCGTGGCCTGCTCGACGGGCATGTTCCAGGTGGCGTAGGTGTGGCCCTCCATGGCGGCGGGGTGCGTGATGCCGTCCTCCTCGCGGCTCATGATGCCGGAGGTGTTGTGCTGGATGACGGCGGCCACGGCGGAGTAGGGCATCGGCTGGTCGGAGGCCAGGTTGTTGGCGATGTAGTCCTGGTAGGAGACGCCCATCTGAGCGCCGCCGGCACCGATGAGGGCGTCCGCGCCGTCCGCGGGCGGCTGGACGATCTCGACCTCGAGGCCCTCGTCGGCAAAGTAGCCGTTGGCCAGCGCCACGTAGATGCCCGTGTGGTTGGTGTTGGGCGTGTAGTCCAGGACAAAGGAGATCTTGGTCTTGTCGGCGTCGCCGGCGTTGTCACTCGAGGAGGCCGTGCCGTCCGGGCCCTCGACGGTCCCGGAGCTGTTGTTGCACGCGGCGAGCGCCGCGGTGGCCGCGACGGCACCGGAGGCGGCGACAAACTGACGGCGGCTGAGGTTCTTGAAGAGACTCTGCGAGAGGTTCTTATCGCTCATTGCTGTTCCTTTCTGCCCACTTCCAGGGCATGCACAGGCGCTGGGCGAGCTCCACGAGCTTCATGAGGCCCAGCGAGAGCGCGGAGATGACGATGATCGCGGCAAACATGCGGTCGTACGAGAAGGACTTGCGGACGCGCGTCATGTAGACGCCCAGGCCCTCGTTGCCGCCCAGCCACTCGGCGATGACGGCGCCCACGATGGCGTAGGTGGCGGAGATCTTGAGGCCGCTGAAGAACTGGTCCGCGGCGGCGGGCAGCTTGGCGTACCAGAAGATCTGCCAGCGCGAGGCGTTCATCGTGCGCATGAGGTCGATGACGTCGCGGTCCACCGAGCGGAAGCCCGCCACCAGCGAGACCGTGATGGGAAAGAACGTCGAGACGATCACGAGCACGACCTTGGGCAGCGCGCCGTAGCCGAGCCACAGCACCAGAAGCGGTGCTATCGCCACCGTGGGGATGGTCTGCGAGATGGTCATGATGGGCTCGAAGGCCAGGTAGAAGCTCTCGAAGCGGCCCATGAGCACCGCAAAGGCAAAGCCCAGGGCAACGCCCGCCGCAAGGCCGGCGGCGGCCTCGGCGAGCGTGGTCACGCAGTGGCCGGCAAGAAGGGCGGCGTCCTGCGCCAGCGCCTCGACCACCTGCACCGGCGTCGGCAGCAGGAAATTGGGCACGATGCCCACCGTCACCACGGCCTGCCACAGGGCGAGCAGCGCCGCAATGGTCACGAGCGGCGTGATGACGCGCCGCGCGCGGCTGGGCTCGGGGCGGGCGGACACGCTAGGCCGCCGCAGCCGCGGACTTCTCGGCGAACTCGGGGTCGCCGGGGTGGTACTTGCCAACCTTGTGCTCCGTGGACATGACGTCGCCCTCGGGGCGGAAGTTGATCTTGGCGTAGGTCATCATGTGCTTGCACCCCGCCTTGGCACCCACGAGCTGGCAGTTCTTGAGGATCTCCATGCAGGTCTCGTAGTCGCCCTCGATGGCCGTCTCGAACGGCCCCACGAAGTAGTCCACGCCCGTGGAGTCGATGTAGGCGATCACCGCGTCAACGGCGTCGCAGGTGGCATCGTCGGTCGTGGCGTCCATGGGCAGGAACTGGATTGCGATCGAGCAGTTCACGCGCCCTCCCTTCCGGGTGCTCGAGGCACCCCGTCTCTCGTAGGTGCCTCGTTGCGCGCGAAGCTCTTCCCTACGCCGGCATTACCCGGATCAGGTTCCTGGGTCAGGGCCGCCCTCGGACGCGCGTCCGCTCTCCTGGGCCCAATCTCAGCCGGCGTGCGCCAGCCCCCCGTTGTCGTTAGGTAGTGTAGCACGCACGCAGGCAAGAGGGACGGGCGCGGGGGCTCTTCTCGTCATCCCGCCCCCTCGTTCATCGCGCTCATCCGACCGCTTATCGTCCGATTTGGCCCTCCGTTGTGGTCGTCTGGACGCGATGAACGCAAATGGAGGACGCGGGCGGAAGGGGCGGCGACACGAAAGGGCGTCAGAGCGCGAGAAGGGCAGCGCCAGCCACCACGACGAGCCCCGCCGCGGTGCAGCACGCGTCGACGATGCCGTCGGTCTTGCAGAGCCCCAGGCAAAAGCCGTGCCGAACGGGCCAGAGCAGCCGAATCGGCCGGTGGTTGAAGAGGTCGAGGACAAGGTGGGAGGCAAGGCCGGCCGCGAGCGCCGGGGCGAGCGGAGGGCAGGCTAGGCGGGTCGCGGCGGCAAATCCCACGAGCGCCAGAAGCGAGTGCGAGAAGGACCGGTGGGCTGAGAGCCGCGCCGCGCAGCAGAGCGCGGCAAAGGCCACAGCCCCGAGCGCGATGGACTCGAGCCCGGCCTGCGCGGCGCGCCGTGCGAGCGGCCAGCCCGCAGTCGCGTCCAAGCAGATGGCAAGGACAAGCAGCGCCACGGCCGCCACGCGCGCGAGCCGGTCACGCAGCGGATGCGCGCTGTCGCGAACGTCGAGGTCGGGAAGCGTTCCTCCGAGCGCCCCGCCCGCCGCGGCCGCTGCGAGCTCCGTCACCGCGACAGGTCCTCCGAGCGCCGACGCCGCGGCGACTCCCGCCGCCGCGCCCACAATGACGTGCGTCCTCCCGGTCACGTGCCCCCCGTTCTTCTCGCTGCTAGGCGCCTCGCCCTCATTCATCGCGCTCAGACGACCACAGCAGAGGGCCAAATCGGACGAGAAGTGGTCGGATAAGCGCGATGAGCGCCGCGAGGCAGATGCCAGGCAGAACCCGGCGCCCTACGCCTCCGCCCGCACCTCGAGCTCGCGGCAGAGGATCCGCGCCGCGACGCCCGCCGCGAGCGCGCAGTGGTCCTGGCAGCTGGCCACGCGCTCGGCGCTCCCCCACTCCATGCCGCGCGTGAGCACGCGGCAGCAGGGCGTGCGGTGCCCCGTGCCCGCGCAGAACGCGTCGTGCAGCTCGGCGGCAAGTGGCTTGGTGCGCTCCTTGGTCCCCGTCATGAGGCCGAGAAACGCAACGCCCCCGGCGAGCGCGCCGCAGATGCAGCCCGAGCCGCCGATGCCCGCGCCCATGCCGGCACCCACGGCCACCACGGAGCGCGGGAAGTCCGGCTCGAAGGCGTCCCAGAGTGCCGCGATGACGGACTCGCCGCAGTTCATGTGGTCCGGGCCGGGCTGGTTGTTGCTCCTTGCGGCGGCCTCGACGGCCGCAATGCTCACGCTGTCACGCATGGCTCCCCCTCACGTCGAAGTCACGTCGATTCTAGCAAGGGTGTAAATTGGGGACAGTCCCCAATTTACAGACCGAAGGAAAGGGGCGTCCCGTGAAGATCTTTGCCTATTCGCTGCGGCCGTACGACGAGCTGGGGTACCTCGACGCCCTGAGCCGGGAGCTCGGCTTCGAGTACGACTGGACGCCCGACTACCCCACGCTCGAGAACGCCGGGCTCGCCGCCGGGGCGGACGCGCTCTGCATCATCACCAACCCCATGACGGCCCCGCTGCTGGACCGCTACCACGAGCTGGGGATTCGCGGCATCGCCACGCGCTCGATCGGCTACGACCACATCGATGTGGCCCATGCCCGCGAGCTGGGCATCCGCGTGGCGCACGCGGCATATCCCCCCGAGGGAGTTGCCGACTACACGATCATGCTGATGCTCATGGCCCTGCGAAAGATCAAGCTCGTCCAGCGCCACGCGGCGGCTCAGGACTTCACCCTCGAGGGCAAGATCGGCCGCTCGCTCGGAAGCTGCACGGTGGGCGTGGTGGGCACGGGCGCCATCGGCGCCTGCGTGACACGGGAGCTCCAGGGCTTTGGCTGCCGCGTGCTCGCGTTCGACCCCGTCGAGAAGAACGAGCTCGCCGGGCTCGTCGAGTACGTGGCCCTGCCGGAGCTCCTCGCCGCGTCAGACGTGGTGACGCTCCACGCGCCGGGCCTGCCCGAGAACCACCACATGATCGGCGCGGCGGAGCTTGGTCTCATGAAACCGGGCGCCATCCTGGTGAACGCAGCGCGCGGCAGCCTCGTGGACACGGGGGCGCTGCTCGACGCGCTCGAGTCCGGACATCTGGGAGGCGCTGCGCTGGACACCATCGAGCACGAGGCCAACCTCTACTACCTGGACCGAAGCCGCGTCGTCCTGCCCAACCGGGACCGCGCCGCCCTCATGGCCCTGCCCAACGTCATCGTGACGCCCCATATGGCGTTCTACACCGCCGAGGACGTGGAGGGCATGGTCCGCAGCAACGTGGAGGCGCTGCTCGCGTTTGCCGCGGGCGGGGACACGACCTACGAGGTGCGCTAGGCGGACGAGCCGTTTTTGCCATAATCCCAGGCGATTGGGCAGAACCTTTGATGCCCGGAACGGGACCGGGGACCATCAGGTGCGCGAATTAATGCCCCGCTTGTCCTTCTCGCCAGATCTCATGAGCGATTGGGCAACACTCTTGATTACGCCCGCTATTTATATAAAAGGTGCTACCCAATCGCCAGGGAATATTGCGAGAGCAGAGCTCGGCGGCGCAAGGTTCGGCAAGAGCGGGGCTCGGCAGAGGCCCAACGGTTCCGCCCCACCTGGGCGATAAGAACGGGCGGGAAAGGCCCTGGCTCCACGGCGCGGGGCCGCGACGGACATGCGCCGCCGCGGCCCCGACGTCGGACTTCCTAAGCTTCAGGGCTACGTATCTAAGTTTCCGGGGACCTACTCGTCGTCCTCGGGGGCGTCCTTGGCGTCCTTCTCGTCCCTCTTGGAGGGGGCGGCCCTGCGCGAGCGCTGCTCGATCTCCTCGGGCGTGAGGACGTCCTCGATGCGCAGGTTGACGCCCGCGACCTCGAGGCCCGTCATGCCGGTGACCTGCTTCACCACGGCGCGCTTGACGTCCTCGAAGACCTGCGGGGCGTAGGCGCCGTACTCGATGAGCACGGAGATGTTCACGCGCACCGCGCTCTCGGGCGTCACCTCGACGGTCACGCCCTTGGTGGAGTCGCTCGCTCCAAAGGCGTCCTGGACGCGGTTGAACCAGCTGCCCTTCATCCCCACGACACCGGGGACCTCGCGCATGGCGATGGCCACGATCTTCTCGATCACGCCATTGGAGAAGGTGAGGGAGTCCTCGGAGTCGAAGTCCTCGTCGTCCGTCAGGGCCTCGATGTCCGTGCCGGCGTCGGACGCCCTCGCGAGGTCCGCCTCCTCGCTCGCGGCAACGATCTCGTCCTTCGTGACGACCTGCTCGGCCGCGGTGCTCTCGCTGTTGCTCATGTCTCGCTCCTCGCTGCCGGGCGCCGCCCGGCGGACGTCGACTACCCTACTGGCTGTTCCTGTTGAAGAGGTGCCTCAGCGTGTTCACGATCCTGGGATCACCGTCGAGCGCCTGGCCGGCGGCCACGCCCACAAAGACGAAGACGGCTATCACCACGAGCGGCCACGGCCCCACGGCCAGGAACACGATCGCGGCAACGAGCCCGATGATGGCACCCCAGAAGGCCTTCTCCTGCCCCGGGAAGCTGCGGCGCACCCAGGCGGAGATGCGGCCCACGCCGTCGCGGAGGGCGTCGCCCACGGTGTAGCGGGCGTCCCCCGCGGCCGGGGCCTTCTCCGGGGCGTCCGAGACGTCGGCGGCCTCGGGGGCCGCGTCCTTCTCCCCCACGGTGATCTTGGGCTTGTGGTTCTTCTCGTCCGCCATGGCTACGCCTCCTTCTCGGGCTCGCGCGGGGCGCTCATGGAGACCGTGATCTCGCTGGTGGTGGCGTCCTGCTTCCTTGCGGGAGCGACGGGCTCCTTGGCCTCCTTGACCGCGGGCTCCTTGGCTGCGGCGCCACCCTCGGCCTCGTCCTCGCCGCCGGCAAGGGTCACGGACTCGGGCTCCACGAACTCGAGGCTCACGTCCTCGACCTTGTCGCCGCACACGGCGGCAAGCCCGTCGATGAGCTCCTCGTGGAGCTCCGCGCCCTTGACCACCACGTCCACGGTCTCGTGCGGGAGCACGCGCACGTGCACGCGAATGTGCCCGCGCGCCTTGGCGTCCACGCGCACGCGCGAGGCGGTGCAGGTGCCGTCCGCCTCGACGATGTGCGAGGCCTGGGCGGCGATGGCGTCGCGCGTGACGGAGATGACGCCGCCGTCAACGGTGGCGATCTCCACCGTGCGCACCGTGCGGCGCGCAAAGAGGGCCCGGCCCAGCAGCACCAGCAACCCCAGCGCGCTCACCGCGAGGCTCGCCAGCACCGCCACGGTGTAGGGCTCCAGGTTGAAGAGCACCGAGGCCTCCTTGGTCCACGGGCCAAACCACGTGAGCGCCAGGGACGCCAGAGAGAAGGCGCAGGCAAGGACGAAGACCACCATGCACAGGCGCTTGAGTCCACTCATGCGAATCTCCAATCAGCCGGGGCTCGCGGGCTGCGCGGCGCCTCCCGCGGGTCACGTACCCTAGGATACCCCTTGGCCCGGACGAGAATCGCGCAGAGGCCGAGAAGGACGCTCGGCGCGCCGCTCCCCGCGGAGTTCGCGCCGCCCCGCGCCGCCGCGCCGCTCCCCGCCGCGGATGGCGAGGCAGGCGAAGAACGCCCCCAGCACCGCCGAGGTGACGGATCCCAGAAGAATCGCGCACTTGGCCGCAACCGCCTCCTCCGGGGAGGAGAAGGCGAGCCCGGTGATGAGGATCGACATCGTGAAGCCCACGCCGCCCATGATGCCCACGGCCACGACCTGCGGCCAGTCCATGCCGCGCGGCAGGCGGGCGAAGCCCAGCCGCACGAGGAGCCAGGTCACGAGGATGATGCCCACGGGCTTGCCCAGAACGGCGCCGAGGAAGGCACCGTGCGCCACGGGACTCGCCAGGAGGGCGCCGAAGTTCTCCCCCACCAGGTGAAGCTCCGCGTTCACGAAGGCAAAGAGCGGCAGCACGAGGAAGTTCACGAAGACCGAGACGTAACGCTCCATGCGCTGGAGGGGCGGCGTCACGTGGTGCATCACGCGCTCGGTGCGCCAGGCGCGTTCCGTGAAGTCATGCTGGCCGAGGACGTGGTGCTCGTCGTCATAGGTGTCGTCGAGGTCGTGGGCGCGGTGCTCGAGCCAGCTGCCGAGCTCGGAGAGCCTCACGTCCGAGCGGCTGGGCAGCGCGAAGGCGAGGATGACGCCGGCCAGCGTGGCGTGGATGCCCGAGTTGAACATGCACGCCCAGAGCACGAGCCCGAGCGCCACATACGGCGCCACGGAGTACACGCGGGCGCGGTTGAGGGCGAGAAGGGCCCCCACGAGCGCGAGCGACGCCGCGCACCAGGGGAGGTCCGGCGCCTGGCCGTAGAAGAGCGCGATCACCACGATGGCGAGGATGTCGTCCGCGATGGCGAGCGTCTGGAAGAACACCTTGGTCGCGGGCGAGATGCGGTCTCCCAGGAGGGACACCACGCCCAGCGCGAAGGCGATGTCCGTGGCGATGGGAACCGCCCAGCCGCGGGGCGAGCCGCCCTCGGCGAGGTTGACCGCGAGGTAGATGAGGGCGGGCACGCAGACGCCGCCCACGGCCGCAAGCATGGGGAGCATGGCCTGGCGGGGGCGCCGCAGCTGGCCCACCGTGGTCTCGTACTTGAGCTCGATGCCCACGAGCAGGAAGAAGACCGCCATGAGGAAGTCGTTCACGAACTGCTCCACGGTGAGCGAGACCGTGAGGCGGCCCACGCCCACCACGAGCGGCAGCTCGAGCAGGTACTCGATGCCCTCGTAGAGCGGCGTGTTGGCAACGATGAGGGCGAGGACGGCAGCCGCCACCATCACCGCCGCGGCAACGGTGCCGTTGCCCGTCACGGCAGAGAGCGCGGTCCTGCGCTCCAGGCGCCGGACGACCGCGGGCTCCTCGAAGATGGCCCCGGGGCGCGACATGCTCACATCCCCCTCTCGCCCAGGAGCAGCGTCTGCTCCACGGCAACCTTCGCGGCGAGCGCGTCGATCGCGGCCTGGAGCACGCGCGCGAGCTCGGGGGCGGCCGGGTCGCCCGAGCGGTCGAGGAGCTCGAGCACGGGAACGGGTGCCGGGGCGAGGTCCTTCTCGGCGTCCCCGCCCTGGGCGTCGTCATCCTGGGAGGCCTTGCCGTCCCCCTCCCCCGCCGCGTACGAGAAGCGCGCGGCCAGGGCGCGCTCCAACGCCTCGCAGGAGCGGTCGTAGAGGGACTCGAGGTCGAGCTCCGAGGTCCAGATCATGGCGGCGAGCGTGGTGACCTGCGCGATGGAGAAGACGCGCTTGAGCGCGCACACGAAGAGCAGGGCCGCGACGTGCCGGCGGGTGTAGCGCTTCTTGTGCGGCGCCGGAATCACGCCCTGCTTGACGTAGTTGTTCACCATCGACCCCGTGACGAGGGTCTCGCCGGGGACCTCCATGAACTCGAGCTCCTGCGAGACCAGCGTGAGGAGCTGGTCCAGGTAGAGCTCTATGCGGGGCATCTCGCGGATGCGCGAGAGGTGCACCGAGCGCATGCGCTCGGCGAGCTCGCGACGCTGGCCGTCCGTGACGCGCACGGGCGCCAGCGCCCTGTTCTTCTCGGCCACGCCGCCCACCTCCGTAGTATCTCCAGAAACGGATTACCTAGTATTCAAAACCATGTGAAAGGGCTATAGTCATCCCACCATGATACTGACCGGGGCGCCCAGCGTCACGTCACGAGGGGGACTCATGAACGAGCAGCGCATCGCCGTCATCACCGACTCCGGGACCGACACGCCAGCGGCCTTTGCCGCCGAGTACGACGTGCGCGTGATTCCGCTGCGCATCAACTACTCGGACGGCTCGACGTACGAGAACGGCGTGGACATCACGGCCGAGGAGGTCGTCGAGCGCTTTGCCGAGGAGATCCCCTCCACGTCGCTCCCCTCCCCCATGAAGATCCGCGACACGCTGGAGCAGGCGCGCCGCGACGGCTACACCGGCGCCGTGGTGGTGACCATCTCCTCAGGGCTCTCCGCCACCTTTGAGACCATCGGCATGGTGGCGCGCCAGATGGAGAACTTCCCCGTGGTCATGGTGGACACCAAGAGCATCGGCATCGCGGCCGGCTTCGTGGTGATGGAGGCCGTGCGCCAGATCGAGGCGGGCATGCCGCTCGAGCGCCTGGGCAGCGTGCTCACCGCGGTGAGCGAGCGGGTGCGCGTGTTCTTCTCTGTCCAGAAGCTGGACTTCCTGCGCAAGGGCGGCCGCATCAGCGAGGCCGTCTACCGCGTGGGCTCCGTCCTCAACATCAAGCCCGTCCTCACCTGCAGCCCCGAGGGCAAGTACGTCATCGAAAAGAAGGCGCGCGGGTGGCAGCGCGCGCTGGACACGCAGATCTCGCTCGTGGCCGAGCAGGCGGCGCGCTGGCCGCAGGTGCGCCTGGCGGTGTGCACGTACGACCCGGCGCTACGCGAGGAGCTCGTGCCGCGCCTGCGCGAGCGCGTGGGCAACGCGGTGGAGGTCCTGACGACCGGCCTCTCCGCCGACCTGCTGGTTCACACGGGCCCCACGCTCGTGGGCATGGGCGTGCAGGGGATCTAGCGGCGCTTGGGGGCGGGTCCGGGGCGGTCCGGCGGCGATCCGGCGGCGCGGGCAGAACGCGCTTGTCCGTTTTTTCCGAATCCCGAGTTGCGCGTGGCGAGAAGAGCGCGTAGCTCGGGATTTCTCGTCTTTTGGCGACAAATCCGGAGCTACGCGTCCGATAGTTCAACGTTTGCCACGCGCAGGTCGGGATTTCCGGAATCCCCACTTACGCGTGCGGCGGCGCGACGGTTCTGGCCGCGAATCTGTCGAACTTTCGCACCTCACGCGACGAGGTGCGGGAAAGCGACGTTCCGCGGCGCCATTCCGTCGAGCTGCCGCACACTCTCTGTCCCGCCCAGGCCTCGTCTCCCCCACCGCTCGCCGACGAGCGCCAACCCGAGCGGCGTGGCAAACCGGGTGCATACCGCTTTGCCACGATGTCCCGCAGCCGGGCGCCGTAGACTCTTGAGCAGGAGGTGCGGCCATGATACCCAGGGCATCAGAGCGGGCGGAGAGGGACTTTCTCGAGCACGGCCTCACCACGCGCGAGACGGACGCCGTCCGCTCGACGCTTGCCGGAATGACCGCCGCGGAGGCGGCAACGGAGATGGGAGTCGGCGCGTCGACCGTCGGGAGCCTCCGCAGAAACGCCTATCAGAAGCTCGGTGCCACCAGCGGTCGCGAGCTTGTCCAGCGCTACGCCGAGAAGAACGACGATGGGCCTGAATGGGGCGAGGCGCTGCGCAACCATGGGCTGAACAGGACGCAGGCGGATGTCCTCGCGCTCGTGGCCTCCGGGCTCTCGACAGCGCAGATCGCCGAGGAGCTTCACGTCGCCCCCGGGACCGTTCGCGCCGCCCGCGCCAACGGATACCGAATGCTGGGGGTGCACTCGCATCACGAGCTCGTAGAACTCCTCGACCAGACGGTCTCGGAGGGGGTCCCCCTCAATGAGCCTGGGATCAGTGCCACAAAGAAGGGCGCCGTCGAGAAAGACGCCAACGAGAGGCAGCCGCCCGCAACGAGACAAAGGCAGCTGAGCCGCAGAGGATTCCTGCTCGGCGGGGCTATTGTGGCATCGTTTGCGGTCATAGCTCTCGGTGTCGCCCATTTCGCGCCTGGAGATGCTGAGGTGCGAGCGAACGATACCGTCTCCACCCCATACGGCGATATGCCGCGAGTCGTTGGAATGAACGTTCACGACGCCTGGGGGACACTTGCCGAATCCGGCTTTCTCCCGCAGATAGCATCGGCCTCCGACGAGGATTCGCCACCCGGAACCGTCATCTCCCAAGAGGCTCTTGAACTGCCCGTCGGTACGGTGGCCAGCGCGATGGATGCCGGAGGCGTAACGCACGAGGAGTATTCCTCGGGCCACTGGGTGGCTGCTGCGCGCATAACAGTGGCAGACGTGATCCAGATTCCACAGTACGTGACACATCGCCAAACCATCGCTGAGATCACGCAGGCCCTAAGGGAGCTGGGAATCAAGCACGTCTCGATATCCTACGAGGACGACTCCACTGGGAGCTCGCGTATCGTCAAGGAGCTCTCCCCGCCCCCCGGAGCATGGGTCACCCCTGATGAGGAGGTGAGACTCACCGCCACGAACACTGTAGAGATGCCGAATATTTTGGGCATGGGTCCCGTCGAGGCGTCTGCGACCTTGCTTAACGTTGGTCTGGCCCCCTCCGAAAACGTCATTGGCTACAAGACATCAGAGGAAACCGGGTGGAGCAGGCCGCTCGTCGTCTCGTGCTCGGTTCCTGTGGGCGAGATGGTGGAAGTGGGGACCCTCGTCCGGGTGGAGTACTCCGAACCGCTTGTCGGAGCAACGTTTGGATAAGAACGACGTTAGGAGGAATCAAACGAAGAATGGTTAGATATACTATCTAAGGTAATCTGTTCAGTAATCCTGAACTATCGGGAGCGTGAGGCGTCATGGTAAACGCACGGCACAAGCTCGCCATTCTTGGTGCAATCGTGACGGGCCTCTTTCTTGCTGGATGCACCGCCAACGCACCGGCGCCGGCACCTGAGACCACTCAGGAGGAGACGCCTGCCGAGGTTACCGATCGAGTCGAAGACTCCGAGCCAAAGGACAAGACCGTCGAGCCCGACGAGGAGGTCATGTCGTCGATGACCTGCGTTCCGCTCGATGACGCACAGCTCGAGAAACTGAGGCTCTTTGGCCTGTTCGAGCGCGGCGTCACCGTCGAGGTGCTCCAGGAGGAAAACGAGACCTGGTGGGTTCTTGTCGCCGACAGCGCCGGCGAGGATGGAGATTCCTGGACACGCAGCGCGTACCTGACCAACGGACTCGACCAGGCACCTGCCGAGGAGCGGTACCGCAGCGGAACCTGGATCGAGCTCGACGAGAGGGACCCCTGGGAGAACGTCGACTGGGACGAGGAGCGGTTGGTGCGGGCCCAATCGGCGCTCACGCTGGCAGAGCAGACGCTTGGGGAGCTCCCGTAGGGGCGTTCCCCAGCAGATGCTTAGCAAGAAGAACGTCGCGCCACCGCACCCCTGCGACTGGGGTGCGGCGGCGCGACGGTTCTGGCCGCGAATCCGTCGAGCTTTCGCACCTCACGCGACGAGGTGCGGGAAAGCGACGTTCCGCGGCGCCATTCCGTCGAGCTGCCGCACCTAGAGCTGTCGCACCTACAGCGCGGCCACCATGCGCTCGACGATCTTCGCGCAGCGCTCGGCGGAGGCGCGCTCGAAGGTGGCGTAGTCCATGGCCTGGCCCTCGGTTCCGGGCTTGTCCGATATGGCGCGCACCACGACGAAGGGCACGCCGTTGGCCTCGGCCGCCTGGGCAATGGCCGCCCCCTCCATCTCGCAGCACAGGGCGCCGAACTGCCCCACGATGCGCGTGCGCGTGGACTCGAGGCAGACGAACTGGTCGCCCGACGCCACGCGCCCGGGCAGCGCACTCACCTCGGGCGCCACCTCCGCCGCGGCGGCGAGCGCCGCCTCGCGCAGGGTCGCGTCCGCAACGAACTCCACGCGCTCCCGACCGGGAATGAGGCCCGGCGTGTAGCCGAGCTCCTCCACCGTGAAGTCGTGCTGGACGCAGTCCGTGGCCACCACGAGGTCGCCGATGTCCAGCCGCTCCGGGTCGAGCGAGCCCGCGATGCCGGTGTTGATGAGGTGCGTGCAGCCAAAATGGTCGGCCAGCACCTGGGCGCAGATGCCGGCGTTGACCTTGCCCACGCCGCACTTGACAACAACCACGTCCTTCTCGCCCAGGCGCCCCGAGCAGTAGTCCTGCCCGGCCACGCGCTCCGCGCGAGCGTCCGCGAGCTCGTTCTTGAGGTGCTCGACCTCGACGTCCATGGCGCCGATGATTCCGATCTTCATGCCTGCCTCCTCACTTCGAAGCTGTCGCGCTCTCGCTCAGGTGCGCGGGCGCGACATCTTGTGTATCAAAAGCGTCCGACTGCCGCACCTCAGCCAAAAAAGGTGCAATTATCCGACGTTTTCCGCGCTGAAAGTGTCGCTTCTCCGCACACCAACAGGAAAGGTGCGAGTACGCGACACTATCGGCAGGAAAAACGTCGTACTGCCGCACATGTCGCACGTCGGTCACAAAATCTCAGTCCTGAGGATAGACGAGATGCGCCTCGTCGATGTGCTCGAGCGTGCCCTCCAGGTAGCGGCGGGCCCACCACTTGGCCTGCACGAGGTCGGCGTCGTGCCAGTTGCCGCACTCCTCCGGGCGCGCGCCGGGAATCTCGCCCTCGAAGTCGCGCACGAACTCGAAGGTCTCGCGCACGAGCGGTGCCACCTCGGCGGAGGTGTGTGACCCAAAGAGGATGAGGTAGAAGCCCGTGCGGCAGCCCATCGGGCCAAAGTAGACCACGCGGTCTCGCCACTCCGGGCTGTTGCGCAGGTAGGTGGCGCCCAGGTGCTCGATGGCGTGGACGGCCGCGGTGTCCATCACGGGCTCGCGGTTAGGCGCGGTGAGGCGCAGGTCAAAGGTGGTGACCACGGCGCCCGTCGCCGGGTCGGCGTCCACGCGGGACACGTAGACGCCCGGCTCGAGCGCAAGGTGGTTGACGGTGAAGCTGGCGATCTTCTCCATGGGGCTCCTTCACGAGCAGAGGTTCTTCTCGGCGGTTCTTCATTCACCCAAGTGTAGCGAGTCGGGCGCCCCGACTATTTTGGGACAGACGGGACGCAGCCTCGTGTTATAGACAGAGGCCCCGAGAGAAGGAGACACGATGCCCCAGCGGGTGGTGAGAGACGACGCGTTCCTGCGGCGGACGATGCGCGACCACGGCGCCAGCGTGCTGCGCCTGGCACTCGCGCAGACCGGATCGCGCGCCGACGCCGAGGACGTCTACCAGGACGTCTTCGTGGCGCTGGCCTGCAGCGACACAGAGTTCGCCGACGCCGACCACCTGCGCGCGTGGCTGCTGCGCGCCACGGTCAACCGCTGTCGGGACCTCGCGCGCTCGTGGTGGCGCCGGCACGCGCAGTCCTTCGACGCGCTGGGCATCGAGGTGGCGCAGGGCGAGAAGGACGAGGGCGCCCGGGACCCCGCCGAGCTCTGGTCGGCCGTCCAGCGCCTGCCCGAGCGCTACCGCACCGTCGTGCACCTGCGCTATGTGGAGCAGCTGCCCGTCGACGCCATCGCCGCAGCGTGCGGCATCTCCGAGTCCGCCGTGCGCACGCGACTCTCGCGCGCCACGAACAAGCTGCGAGTCTATCTGGGAGGCATGTCATGAGCGAGAAGAGCCCTGTGGAGAAGAACCTGCGCCATCTCTACGAGGGAGTCCGGCCCGGCAAGGAGCTCGACGACGCCGTGATCGAGCGCGTGCACGAGCTGCGGCGCCACGAGCGGGAGACGACGGTCGCGCGCGCACCCGTCACGCGCCGGGCCGTGCTCGTGGGGGCGGCGGGATGCGCCGTCGCGGCGGGGCTCGCCCTGGGTCTGCCCGTCCTCCTGGGCCCTGGTGACAAGGGCGCCTTTGGACTCGTCATCGCCCAGGCCGCGGAGGAGGGCAATGCCGTGGCAGTGAGCGCGGGGCCCGAGGGACTCATGCCCTGCGACGGCACGTACGGGCCTTACATCCGCCTCTCCCTCAACCTCAGCGTCACCGGCAGCAGAGTGGAGTCGGTGACGTACCGGGTGACGGACAGTCCCGTGGCGACGATCGATCGCCCCTCAGTCCACAATCCGGCGACCGAGTATCCCGTCGTTGAGATCTACACGGAGGCGCCAGGAGACTATGGCGACGAGATGCCTCCGGGAGATGCCCCCGAGACAGTGACCATCGACCCGGCGGCATCGGGCGACGCGCCCTGTCTCGATGTCAACGGCAACGTGCCCTACCTCACGGTCAACAACCGCGATGCCTTCTGGGCAAGTGACGAGACCCTCCAGCTGCTCCGCGCCTGGCTGGACCTGGAGTCACGTCCGTGGAGCAACACGGGCGAGTATGCCTGGCGGGAGGGAGAGACGGACGAGGAGCACCTCGAGCGCGTGCAGCGCCTCACCGAGGAGGCGTATGCGGAGTACGAAGCGCTGCAGCCCCAGATCCAGGCCGCGCGCGAGGCCTACCTCGAGAGCTTCCGCGCGCACGCCGCGACGCGGGAGTCCTTCGAGGAGTGGCAGCGCACGCTCTACGTGAACAGCTTCACCTGCGCAGCGGACGCGCTCGGCGAGGCCCGACTCGAGGCCACGGCCGCGTTCGCAAACAGGGACGCGCAGACGCGCCGCTATCGAATCACGCTGGTGGACGGCTACGAGGAGGTGCTCTCCGAGCGCTTCGACGCGCTGCTCGCCCTGGACGACGACTTCTCCCAGTGCCTTGAGGAGGAGCTCCCTTGGCACGACTTCCCCACCCCCACGGAGGAGGAGATCGCGGCAGACCTGCGCCTCTCCACGCCGATCTTCCAGATCGAGGACGTGACGGAGGCGTAGCGAGGCTCTTCTCGCCCGGCGCCCTGGCCCCGCGCCCTACACGCAGCTCGCGAGCCAGGGCATGCCGGAGAGGGCGCGCGCCAGGCGGTCCTGCGCGGAGGAGAAGACCACGTCGGACTTGACGTGCAGGCGGACCTCCCCCTGCGTGCCGTAGGCGGTGAACGCGGTGAAGATGACGTCGGTCTCGAAGGCGGGGTCGAGCAGGTCGGCGAGCTCGCGCGCCGCCACGCGGCAGCACTCGTCCGCCACGGCGGTGAGGTCCGCGCCCGGCACCACGGCGATTGCCACGCCGCAGTAGCCCGCGGTCCAGGGCGTGATGCGCGTGAGGGCGGTCTTGGAGAGCACCGAGTTGGGGATGACCTCCTGGGCGCCGCCGCGCATGAGAACGGTGGTGCTGCGCCAGGTGACGTCCGTGACCTCGCCCGTGACGTCACCCACCGAGATGTAGTCCCCGGGCTGGACGGCCTTGCTCAGCATGAGGCTGATGCCGCCGATGATGTTGGAGATCGTGTCCTGCATGCCCAGGGAGACGGCGATGGAGACCACGCCGAGGGCGGCGACGAAGCCCGCGGGGTCCACGCCAAAGACCGGGCGCATGACGCTCATCAGCGCCAGCACCCAGATGATGGCGCGGGCGATGTTGATGAAGAGCGAGGCGCTCGGGAGGTTCGAGGCGTCGAGCAGCTTGTGCATGAGCCGCAGGACCACCCGCTCGATCAGCACCGCAACGACCACCGCAACAGCCAGCGTCACGCACTTGTCGAGCCAGCCGCCCGCGTCTATGCCCAGAAGATGCTCCATCCTCGCCTCCCCACGACATCGAACCTGTTTTATGCGTACGCATAAATCAACGGTCTCTCCCCTGAAACTTATGCGAACGCATAAATCTCTGCAACCAGCCTACCCCTCGATCTTGACCAGCGGGGCAAAGCCCTTGAGGAGCTTCTTGGTCTTGCCCGTGCGCGTGAACTTGACCTCGATGGTGTCCCCCGTGACGGCGAGCACCTTGCCGGGGCCGAAGGTCTTGT
Organism: Olsenella sp. An285; assembly: GCF_002159625.1. Taxonomy (GTDB): domain Bacteria; phylum Actinomycetota; class Coriobacteriia; order Coriobacteriales; family Atopobiaceae; genus Thermophilibacter; species Thermophilibacter avicola. The sequence goes on along the minus strand of NZ_NFIZ01000002.1, from coordinate 179,028 downwards.
GGGAGACGGAGTCGCCGGGCGAGAAGGACGCGGCGGGCGCGGGGCGCGCGGGCGCGGTCGCGCGCGAGGGCTTGAACTCCGACGCGCGGGGCGCTCCGCCCGTGGAGCGCGTGCGCGAGCCGAAGACGTTGCCGCCGTAGACCGCAGATCCGCGGCCGCTGCCGAAGGTGCCGTGACGGTCCCCGCGCTTCTCCCAGCCCACGCCGGAGAAGCCGGAGGAGCCCACGCCCACGCGCTCCACGTCCGTGGAGGGGATCTCGTTCAGGAAGCGGCTCGGCGGGTTGGCCTGCACCGACCCGTACGTGCGCCGCGTTGCCGCGTGCGTGAGGTAGAGCTTCTTGCGGGCGCGCGTGATGGCCACGTAGGCCAGGCGGCGCTCCTCCTCCACCGCGGCAGGGTCCCCCTCGTAGGAGGTGTGCGGGAAGATGCCCTCCTCCATGCCGGCCACGAAGACCACCGGGAACTCGAGACCCTTGGCCGAGTGTATGGTCATCATCGTGATGGCGTGCGTCTGCCCGGCGAGGGAGTCGAGGTCGGAGCGCAGGGCCAGCCACTCCATGAGCGCGGGAAGCTTCTCCGAGGCGACCGGGGGCCTAGACGGGGCAGGCTCCGGGGAGACGTCCCCAGAGGGCGACTCGCCTTGGCGAGCGAGCGAAGCGAGCGCGGAGCCCGTCGGGGATGTCTCCCCGGAGCCGTCGGGCTCGATCGCGCCCGCGGCACGGAGCTGCTCCAGGCTCTCGAGGGTCTCCACGGCGTCGTGCGTCTCGTCGAACTCGGCGGCGACGCCCAGGAACTCCCTGATGTTCTCGATGCGGCCGTCCGCCTCCACGCTGTGCTCTGCCTCGAGCGCTCTGATGAGACCCGAGCGCTCCACGATGGCCTCCACCACGTCCGCGAGCTCGCCCGTGAAGTGGCGGCCCGCCTCGATGGCGCCCGTGAACTCCGCGAGGGCCGAGCGCACCTTCGCGCCCAGAAGGCCCTCCTCCGCAATGGCCATCTCGCAGGCGGCGAAGAACGAAATCCCCTCGTCCGCGGCGAGCGAGCGAATCTTGTTGATGGAGGTGGTGCCGATGCCACGGCGCGGCGTGTTGACCACGCGCAGGGCCGCCACGTCGTCGTCCGGGTTCACCACGACCTTGAGGTAGGCCATGACGTCGCGCACCTCGGCGCGGTCGAAGAAGCGCGTACCGCCCACGATCTTGTAGGGCACGCCTGCGCGCAGGAACATGTCCTCGAGGATGCGCGACTGCGCGTTGGTGCGGTAGAAGACGGCCATGTCGTCGTAGCTCGTGCCGCCGTCGTGGAGCTTCTCGATCTCCGAGCCTATCCAGCGGCCCTCGTCGCGCTCGTCGGAGGCCTGGAACACGCGGATCTTCTCGCCGTCGCCGGAGTCCGTGAACAGGCGCTTGGGCTTGCGGCGCGAGTTGTTGGCCACCACGGCGTTGGCCGCCGCCAGGATGTGCCCCGTGGAGCGGTAGTTCTGCTCGAGGCGCACCACGTGGGCGTCCGGGTAGTCCTTCTCGAAGTCGAGGATGTTCTGGATGTCCGCGCCGCGCCAGCTGTAGATGGACTGGTCGTCGTCACCCACGACCATGAGGTTGCGGTGACGGGCGGCAAGGAGGTTGGTGATCGCGTACTGGACGTGGTTGGTGTCCTGGTACTCGTCCACGCTGATCTGGCGGAAGCGGTCCTGGTAGCGCGCGAGCACCTCGGGACGGCGGGAGAGCAGCTCGAAGGTCTTGACCAGGAGATCGTCGAAGTCCATCGCGTTGGCGCGCGCGAGGCGGGCGTCGAGCTCGCGGTAGACGCGCGCGGCCGCGCGGTCGGCCGGGTTGGAGGAGCTCGCCATCTCGTCAGGGCCCACGAGCGCGTTCTTGGCCGAGGAGATCTTGGCGCGAATCGAGTTCATCGGGAACTGCTTCTGGTCTATGTCGAGGTCCGCCATGATGGACTTGACCAGGCGCTTTGAGTCATCGTCATCGTAGATGGTGAAGTTGGGGCGGTAGCCCACGAGCTCGGGGTCCTCACGCAGCATGCGCACGCACATGGCATGGAAGGTGCAGACCCACATGCCGCGCGTGCCGCCCGGGAGCAGCGCGTCCAGGCGCTCGCGCATCTCGGCCGCGGCCTTGTTGGTGAACGTGATGGCCAGAACCTGCCAGGGGCGAACGCCCTCGTCCGCGATCATGTGGGCGATGCGCACCGTGAGCACGCGCGTCTTGCCCGAGCCCGCGCCGGCGAGCACGAGCAGCGGGCCGCGCGTGCACTCAACAGCCTCGCGCTGGGCGGGGTTGAGCCCGTCGAGGTCTATGGTCGGGGCCTGGTTCTGGGTAAACAGTGACGTCTGCTCAATCGCCATGCTGCGTGGTTCCTCTCGCCGTTTTTCTTGCCCTACGAGTGTAACGGCACGACCGGACAAGATTGTCGGATATGGAGAAACCCACACGCGGCAGCACGAAGATGGGCTCGAGGCCCCCACCGCATACGGCAATCGCGTGGCAGCAGTCGTAACCCGCCCGCGTCCCCGCATCGCCTGCAAAATCGCCCTTCGGGTCAGCAAACAAAGCGCTCGGCTGCAAAAGTCGCCTTCGGGTCAGTGGTTTTCTCGTAATCTCGGGCGCCCAAAACAGGAATCCCCAGTTGAGCACATCATTATTTTAATCGATATTACCGAAGTCGACGGATTTGACCGCTTTTCCACTGACCCGAAGGCCGATTTTGCAGGCGAAGAGCGCACTTACCGACCCGAACGCGTTATGTGCAGCAAATCGTGGCTGGCACTGATCCGGAAGCAAGCCGGAGTTCCAAGCGCCTCATCGCAGGCTCTCCTGGCAACGCCACGAACGCTGCTGACACTCAGCGAGTCCGCGCCACGTCCCACGCAGCCGCAGCCACCGCTGCCAGCACCGCCGGAACGACCCAGGCTAGGCCCAGGTCCGCAAGGGGCAGCACGTCGATTGGCAGCCACGCGCCCGGCGCCAGCGCGTCGCGCGCCGCCGTAGCCACGCCCACCACGGCCGTCACCGCGACGACCCAGCGCCACACGCTGGGCACGCGGTCGCACGCGCGGTGCAGGAGCCCCATCGCCACCAGCACGATGGCCACGGGGTAGAGCGCGGAGAGCAGCGGCACGGAGAACGCGAGGATCGCGGTGAGTCCCAGGTTGGAGACCGCGCACGCAAATACGGCAAAGGCGACGGCCCACGCGCAGTAGCCCAGGCGTGGGAAGGTCTCCGAGAAGTAGGTGGCGCAGCAGCTGATGAGCCCCGTGCACACGTTGAGGCAGGCGATGAAGAAGATGGCGGCCACGATGGCCGCTCCCGCCACGCCAAAGTGGCCGGTCGCGGCGGCGGTGAGGAGCTGCGCCCCGTTCTCCGCCCCCGGGGCCGCGGCGAGCGTGACCACGCCCACGTAGCCAAGGCCGCAGTAGATGAGCAGCATGAGGACGCCGGCAACCACGCCCGCGCGCGAGATCTCGAGGGCCACGGCACCGGGGCGCCCCACGCCCATGTCGCGGATGTTGAGCGCGATGACGATGCCAAAGTTGAGCGCGGCGAGGAGGTCCATGGTCTGGTAGCCGTCCAGAAACCCGTTCACGAGGGGCTCCGCGTCGTAGGGAGCCATGGCAGGCTGCGCGCCGCCGAGCGGAGCCACGAGCGAGGACCCCACCACCACGACGATGAGCGCAATCAGCGCCGGCGCGCACACGCGCCCGAGCACCTGCGTGAGCCGGTTGGGCCGCATGGCGAGCCCCAGCGCCACGGCGAAGAACGCCACGGAGAAGACGACCGAGGCCGCGCCCAGCGGCACCCCCTCGGGCAAAAGCGGCGCCAGCATCTCGAAGGAGGTGGACGCCGTGCGGGGAATCGCGAGGCAGGGGCCTATGGAGAGGTAGACGAGCACCGTGAACGCCAGCGCAAAGCGGGCGCCCACGCGTCCCGCGAGGCGCGGGAGGTCCCCCGCAAGAGCCACGGAGACGATTCCCAGCACCGGCAGGCCGATGGCGGACACGAGAAAGCCCACGAGCGCCGGCACCGCGAGCTCGCCCGCCCGGGCGCCCAGGAGCGGCGGCAGAATGAGGTTGCCCGCGCCAAAGAACATCGAGAAGAGCGTGGCGCCCACGAGCAGGCTCTGCCGCGGCGAAAGGCGAACACCGCCCGCCCGGTCGAAACTCTCCTGCTCAGGGCTCCCCGTCACTTCTGGTCACGACCGCCCAGGATGTTGTCCTTGTTGTAGGTGATGCTGTACGCGGTCTCGAGCGCGCGCAGAAGCTCGCGGACGTCGTGCTCGCCCATGCCGCTCAGCGTCTTGGCGAGGTTGGACACGCCGCCGGAGCTGTGGTCGTGGGCGTGCTCCCTGCCTGCCTCGGTGCAGCGAACGATCACGCGGCGCCGGTCGTTGGCGTCCGGCTCGCGCACGACGAAGCCCTTGTTCTCCAGCGAGTCCAGGATGCGCGTCATGCGCGGGCGCGTGTAGCCCAGCGCGTCGGCCAGCTCGGAGGGGTTCATCCCGCTCTCCTGGCGAGACAGGTACTCGAGCACCGGGTCCTCCCCCATCGACATGCCGTACGCAGTGCCGACGGAGCCCTTGGCAACACCACGGGAGTACATGATGAGCTTCTTGGCTGCGTCCTCGTAGTCCATCCTCGCGCTACTCGTCCCTTCCAGCGAGCACCCCGAGCCCGCCGTCCCATCAAACTGAAGTTCGTTAATGGTAGCAACTTTCTCCAGAGTTTGCATGAGATGACACCCCCCAAGAAGTAACGAGAAGAACGCCCGGCGCGCAAGATCAGGCGACGCCCAGGAGCGCGAGCACCGTCTCGGCCAGGCCGTCGTGATCGTTGTCGAGCGCGGTCACGTACGCCGCCGCCGCGCGCACCTCCGCCGGCGCGTTCGCCATCGCCCAGCTCCGCGGGACGGCGCGCAGCATGTCGATGTCGTTGCGGCCGTCGCCAAACGCCACGGCGTCCTCCAGAGACGTCCCCAGGCGCTCGCACACGACGCCTATGCCCTCCGTCTTGCTCACGCGACCGTCCATGACCTCGCAGAGGATGGGCGAGGAGCGCACCACGGAGAGCCCTGGGAAGGCGCGACCCACCTCGCGCTCCGCGCGCTCGATGGCATCGGGCTCGCCCACGAGCAGGAACTTGTGGAGCCCGCGCTCCGAGAAGTGCTCCTCGAGCGCCCCCTCGACGGACTCCACGCCCACGATCCGCTCCTCGCGCGCCACGCGCGGGTCACGGCGGTCCGTCGTCACCCATGTGTGGTAGCCATACGCCATGCAGCAGAGCTCGGGAAACTCGCAGGCAACGTGGTCACGGACCTCGAGCGCGCACCCGAGCGCTATGGGCCTGCTCAGAAGCTCCTCGCCGGCGGCATCGATGACGTAGGCCCCGCTGTAGCACACCGTGGGACCGGAGCACCCCAGCTCACGCCGTATCTCCTCCAGCGCCTCCGGCATGCGGGCGGAGACCAGCACGAGCGGCACGCCGCGCGCAGCGAGCTCGCGCGCCGCCGCGGCGGTCCGCGGGCTCACCCGATGCGCCGCGTTGAGGACGGTCCCGTCAACGTCCGAGAACACCACCGAGGGCAGGGCTCCGTCATCCGGCGCCCCGCAAAGCGCGTCAGCCATCATCTCTCCTCCGTACCGCGCACGTGCGCGCGCATCAGCATCGCAGTCGATCGTCCGTCGTTTCTTATCGCGAAGGCGCCCGTCGCCGCCGGGACCACGAACGTCTCCGCGTAGTGCACCCTCATCGGCTCGAAGGCGCCCTCGGGGCTCTCCACGAGAACCTCCTCGCCCTCCACCAGGTTGAACACGTTGACGGTGCCCGCTGTGTCGAGAAGGGCGCGCCCGCCGGGCCCCACCGTGTAGCGCCTGGTCTCCAGCGGCTCCAGCGCGTGGAGCCCGGTGCGCTCCACCCGCGCCGCACCGCAGGGCTCGTCGACGTCCGCCGCCTGGTCCACGAGGTTCTTCTCGACCCACCCCGTGGTGCGGTCCCACCGGATGACCTCGCGGCCGTGTGTCAGGTGCACCGGGCGCGGCCGACCGTCCAGGCCCGTGCGCCCCCAGTCCCAGAGCTTGAACGTGAAGATGTAGGGAGTGGCGCTGATCTCCAGGACCATCGTGTTGGCACCGGAGCAGTGGACCGTCCCCGCGGGAATGAGAAAGTGGTCGTGGCGGCGGGCGGAGATGCGGTTCACGTAGCGCTCGGCATCGAAGGGGGCGCCTCCCGCATTGGCCTCCTCCAGGGCGCCCATCATCTCACTGGTGTCCACGCCCTCGCGAAGCCCCAGGTAGACGCACGCGTCCTCTCCCGCGTCCAGGATGTAGTAGCTCTCGTCCTGCGTGTAGGCCATGCCAAATGCGCGCCGGATGTAGTCCGTGGTGGGGTGCACCTGCAGCGAGAGGTTCTGCCCGCCCATGGTGTCCAGGAGGTCAAAGCGGATGGGGAACTCCGCCCCGTAGCGCGCGTAGACGCCCTCGCCCAGGAGCGGCCGCGGACGCAGGAGCACGAGGTCTGTCGCCGGCACGCGCACCACGGCGTTGCCAAAGGCCAGGGCGAGCGCGTTCTCCTCGGGCACGCCGTCGAAGGACCAGGCGTAGTTGGGCGTGCCGCCGGGCAGGTCAAAGCGCTCGCGCATCCACTGGCCGCCCCACACGCCGGGGTCGAAGTACGGAACCGTGCGGAAGGGGCGGCTCGCAGCAACGTCCAACGCGTCCTGGAGCGCCTCCCCCGTGACGGCGCGGGGCGCACCCGCCTCCACGGTGTCCACCACGAGGTCCGCCCGGGGCAGCACGCGGGCCTTCACGCGGTCCGCCAGGCGCCACTCCACGAAGTAGCCGCGCTTGACCTTGCGCAGGACGTCATCACTCGTGTTGTCGCAGCCGTAGTTGGGCATGCCGGCACGGTAGCGCAGCTGGATCTCCCAGCGCGTCACGTCCGCGTAGACGAGCGCGTCGCCCGGGTGAACGAGCGTCGCGCCAAAGCCGCAGACCACCACGAGCCCCTCGGCACGCGCCACCTGCTCGCGAGCGGCGGCAAGAGCGTCGGCGTCCATGAAGTCCTCGAGCTCGCCGAAGCACATCCGCCCGAAGACGCGGTCGTCCGTGAGGAAGGGCGCCATGCGGCGCGTGAGCTCCGCGGGCGCGGGAAAGAGCTCCCGCGTGGCGAGAAGAACGTCCGGTCTCAGCTCGCGCAGGGCACCCAGCAGCTCGTCCTCCCGCACGCCCGGATAGCACTCGCACGTGAGAACGACGCGCGACGGGCCCGCCGCACGGAGCTCGTCCACGCGGCGGGCCAGCGCTGCCAGCAGGGCGCTATAGCCAAGAAGAGCCTCGTGCCCAGGAACGGGAACGGTGGGGAAGCGATCGTACGAGCCCATGGGGAGGCGTCACCCCCGCCCGTTCTTCTCGGCACGCTCGCCCTTCTTGCCCCGCGCGTCCAGGTCCACCCCCGCGGCGTCGAGGATCGCGCGGACGTTTCTCTTGGCGTTTGTGGTGCCCACCTTGAGCACCACGGCAAGGGCGGCTCCGAGCACCAGCACGGCGACGCCCAGCACGCCGAAGCCCGTCCCTCCCCCGCCGTAGAAGCCCCAGTAGCCCACGATGAAGCCGGCGGCCACGAGCGAGTAGCCCAGGCGCAGCCAGACGTTGAGGCGCTGGATGGCGTCGGTCTGGAGCTTGGCCTCGCGGACGAGGTCCTCGCGAGTCCAGTTGGAGGTGTCGAGTGCCATGCGGGCGCTCCTCTCTCTAGCGGGACGCCCGGGCCGTGCAAGGGGAGTTGCGGCCCGGGCGAGAAGGAGGTATGCGTGAATCAGCGGTACGGTGAGGCTACGCGGTGGGCGCGGCGATCGTGGCGGCTCCGAAGAAGCCCACGGCTGCGCCGACGAAGGCGATGACCAGCAGGATCAGCATCGTGACGATGGGGCTGACCTTCTTCTTGGTCATGAGCCACCAGCAGAGGATGGTGAAGCCCAGGGGCAGGAGCTTGGGGTAGATGCCGTCGAGCGTGCCCTGGAGCGTGCCGCCGCCGGGGAGCTGGAGCGACGTGGAGATGGAGACCCAGGTGGCGGCCACGGCGCCGATGACCATGGTGCCCACCATCACGATGGCGTCGCGAAGCGCGGTGGCGTTGGGGCCCACGAGCGCCTCGACCGCGGCGCCGCCGAGGTCGTAGCCGCGGTAGTACGCCAGGCGCATGCCAAAGTAGGCGAGCAGGTTCCACACCACGATGTAGAAGATGGCGCCGAGCGGGCTGCCGCCCTCGGAGAGGCCCATGGCGATGCCCAGGAGGATGGGGATGAGCGTGCCCACGATGAGGGAGTCGCCGATGCCGGCGAGCGGGCCCATGAGGCCGGCGCGGATGCCGTTGATGGTCTCGTCGTCGATGGCCTCGCCGTTGGCACGGGCCTCCTCGAGGCCAACCGTGACGCCCACGATCATGGAGCCGATCTGGGGCTCGGTGTTGAAGAACGCGGAGTAGGTGGTGAGGGCCTTCTGCTGGTCCTCCTTCTTGTCGTAGAGGTCCTCGACGATGGGGAGCATCGAGACCAGGTAGCCGAAGGTCTGCATGTGCTCCTGCGAGAAGCAGGTGAGGTTGCCGTAGTACCAGTTGTGGAAGGACTTGGCGAGGGCCTTCTTGGAGACCTTCCTGCCTCCCTTGGCGGTGGTGTCAGCCATTAGATGTCCTCCTCTTCCTCGTCGTCGGCCGAGGTGAGCTCACCGGAGGCGGCGGCGACCACGGGACGGTTCTTGAGCGTGGAGATCTGGAAGTTGATGAGCGCGAAGAAGCACGCGATGGCGGAGCAGGCGATGAGGTTGCAGCCCATGACCGCGGCGAGCGTGAAGCCGAAGAAGAAGGTCAGGAAGTCGGTGGGCTTGGCGATGACCTGCTTGAGCAGGATGGCGATACCGACGCAGGGCAGAAGCGAGCCGAGCGCGAACAGCGTCTTCATGGGCAGGCCGTCCATCGGCAGGCTGTTCATGATGAACGTGACCATGTCCTGGCCAAAGTAGACGATCACGAACGTGGGGATGAAGGAGCAGACGATGTGGGAGATCCAGGGAAGGACCATGTCCACGAGGTAGAGCTTGTGGGTGTCACCCTTCTCGAGCCACTTCCAGCCCATGCCCTGCCAGGCGAGGTTGATGGTGGCGGTGCCGTAGAAGAGGATGGCGCCGAGGGTGCCGCAGGTGGCGCCGAGGGTCGTGGCGAGGGCCGCGGCGTCGGCGCTGTTGGGGTCGAGGCCCTGGGCCTTGACGGCCATCATGGCCAGGGGGATGCCGATGTAGCACGCGGCGCGGACGTCGGCGGAGACGGTGCCGCCGGGGGTGACGAGCGCGATGTAGACGACCTGGATGGCCATGCCCACGATGATGCCGAGGGCCATGTCGCCCAGGATGAGGCCGACGATCAGGCCGGCGACGAGCGGGCGTCCGAGCGTGTAGTTGCCGATGGACGTGCCGCCGAGGCCCGGCATCGACGCCAGGCAGGCGAACAGTCCAAGCAGCGCCGCCTGGAACACGTTGATTACCATACGTACCACCTTTCCTAGAGTGGTGTCCCCGTGGGGACGGATTGCTTGCCGGAGCGGCGGCCTCCCGGGTTGCCGCCGCGAAAGCAACGAGCTCGCATAACGTGACAAAGGGACTGTCCCTTTGTCACGTTATGTTAGAAGCCGAACTGACCGCGGAACTTGTCCCAGGTGCCGGTCTCCTTGTCGGGGATCAGGCGGAAGTCCACGGTGTAGCCCTTCTTGGAGATGGCCTCGAGAGCCTCGGCCTCCTCCTGGGTGATGGACTGGTTGTTGCCAATCTTAACGGTGCCGGGGCGGTCGTTGCAGGGACCCACGATGACCGTCTTGACGTCGTCCGGCACGAAGCCAAAGTTCACGAGGATCTCGGCCATGTCCACCGGGTTCTTGGTGATGAGGAAGTAGCGGGTCTTGGAGTCGCGGACGGTCTGGGCCTTCTCCTTGAAGTGCTCCATGGTCCACACGAAGGTCTTCTTGTCCGGCGCGGCGCTCTTGTAGGCGCTCTTGAGGACGGGGTTGGACGCCGCGGCGTCGTTGACGGCGATGATGCCGTCGCACGGGTACTCGAGAGCCCAGCGAGTGACGGTCTGGCCGTGGATCATGCGGTCGTCGATGCGGACAAACGAAACTGCCATGTTCTTCTCCCTACTCTTTCTATCCTTGCGGCGGGGCGCTCCCGCCGTTCCTGACGCGTGTCGCACGTGCCCTAGAGGTCCTCGTCCTCGTCGTCCGTGCCCAGGTCGAGCTCCATCTGGGCGAGGGCGGCGCGGCCCTCGGAGACCATCGACTCGCAGAGGGCGTTCTCGTCCTCGGCCTGGAGGTCAAAGGCGGCGGTGAGCGCCATCGGTAGGTTCATGCCGCCGAAGGCGCGGGTCCTGGGCAGAAGACCGCGGGCGGAGAGCGTGTTGAGCGCGTTGGTGAGGGGCGAGCCGCCGATGATGTCGCCGAGCAGGATGACCTCGTCCTCCGCCGTGATGGGGGCGATGGTGGCCTCGAGCTCGCTCACGTACTCGTCCGCGCCCTCGCCGTCGCGCAGGCTGCAGCTCAGGATGTCGTCGCGCTTGCCGGCCAGCATGTCCAGCACACTGTGCAGGCCGGGGGCAAACGTCCCGTGGCTCACCAGAAGCAGATACCTCATGTGGTTCTCCTCTCCGTCTTGACCTCGTGACCTCGGTCTTTCTCGGGCGCCACCCGCGCCCTCCGTTGCTGATATTGATTGTCATCGTTAACTATTAACTGACAACTAAAATAGTTGCCAGCGGCAACTTTCCGTCGGTTAACGGTAGCAACTATTTCACGCAAGTAACTATCTAGGCGCCCCGCCGCCCCTCTTGCGACGCCACGGACGCCAAGAAGAACGGACGAGAAGAACGGCGCATTGTGCGCGTTCCTCGAACGCGGCGGGCGCCGGTCTCGAGGTCGTGGGAATTCGCTACACTGTGACGGCCCAAAACGAGAGGATTCCCATGTCACAGGCACTAGCCGCCCGCGCCCGCGAGCTCGTAAGAACCGACCCCGTCCTCACCATCGCCACCGTGCTGGCCGTGGCCTCGTGCGCGCTCGTCCCGCCGGACGCCGGGTACGCCGACTACGTCGACCTGCGGACGCTGGGCCTGCTCTTCTCGCTCATGACCATCATGGCCGCGCTCTCGCGCGCCGGCGTCTTCCGCGCGGCGGGAGAGGCCCTCATCTCGCGCCTGCGCTCCGGCACCTCAGCGATCCTGGGGCTCGTGCTTCTGCCCTTCGCGGCGAGCATGCTCGTCACCAACGACGTGGCGCTCATCGCCTTCGTGCCGTTTGCCCTGCTCGTCCTGCGCATGCTGGGGCTCGAGCGGTCCTCGGTCTTCACGGTGGTCATGATGACCATCGCCGCCAACCTGGGCAGCATGCTCACGCCCATCGGCAACCCCCAGAACCTCTACCTCTACTCCGCCTCCGGCATGGGGTTCGGTGAGTTCGTGGCCCTGATGCTCCCCTACGCGCTGCTCTCCGCCACGCTGCTCGTGGCATCCGTCCTCGCCTACGGAGCGCTCCATGACGGACTTCCCATGACGGGCGAGCGCCCGACCCTGCCCGAGGCGCCCGCCGTGCGCAAGCGCTCCGTCGCGCCCTGGGCGGCGCTCTTTGCCCTCGCGCTGGCCGCGGTGGCCCACGTGGTGCCGGTGCCGGCGCTCGTGGCGGCAACCGTGGCGGTGGCCCTTGCCTTCGACCGGCGCGCGCTCGCCGAGGTCGACTTTGGCCTTCTCCTCACCTTCGTGGCGTTCTTCGTCTTCGTGGGCAACGTCGGGAGGATCGGCGCGGTGGACGGGCTGCTCTCGTCGCTCGTGAGCGGCAACGAGCTCGCCGTCTCCGTCGCGGCGAGTCAGGTGGTCTCCAACGTGCCCGCGGCGCTGCTGCTCTCCGGGTTCTCCTCGGCGTGGGACGCCCTCATCGTGGGCACCAACATCGGCGGGCTGGGCACGCTCATCGCCTCGATGGCGAGCCTCATCTCATACAAGCAGATCGTGTCCGAGCGCCCGGGCGCCGCGGGAGGCTACCTCCTGCGCTTCACCGCGGCCAACGCGGCCTTCCTCGGCGCGCTCGTGCTGCTCGCCCTGCTCCTCATGCGCTAGCAGGAAGAACCTCCGGTTGCGGCGCCTCCCGGGCGGCCCCGCGGCAGGGAGCCCTACGCCCGGCACCCCAGGAAGCCCAGCACCGCTCCCCAGTAGCGGCCCGGGTCCGCAAAGACGGAGCAGCAGTGCCCAGCGCCGGAAAAGGCGTGCAACTCGTGGCCCGTGCCGGCGGCGGCGAGCTCTCGAGCCATGTGGGGAGGCACCACGCAGTCGCCCTCCCCCTGGAGCAGAAGAACGGGGACCCGCGCGTGCGCGAGGGCGTCGACGGGGCGCGCGAGCCTGAGGTCAAAGCCGCCGGGAGCGCGCATGAGGCGGCGGCGAGCCACGTCAAGCAGCGGGTGCGCGGGCACGGGCGGCGTGCCGAGCGAGCCCGTCTCCACCACGTTCTCCGCGGCGAGCCAGAAGTCCGTATAGCCGGAGTCCGCCACGCAGGCGCGGACCTGCTGCGGGAGGTCCTGCTCGGCCGTGGCCATGAGGCAGGAGGCGGCGCCCATGGAGATGCCCATGAGGGCGACGCTCGCGCCCTCACCCTCGCGGGCCACCACCCAGCGCGCCCAGGCCACGAGGTCGCGGCGGTCGAGCCAGCCGCAGCCCACCCAGTCCCCGCCGCTCGCGCCATGCGCGCGCAGGTCAACGAGGAGCAGGTTGAAGCCGGCCTGGGCGAGGCGCCGCGCGTAGGCGAGGCCCGCGCGCCAGTTGTCGTGGTAGCCGTGGACAAAGACGAGCCAGCGGGCAGACCCGGGGCAGCACGCGAGCGCGTGTCCCGCGAGGCGCGTGCCGTCGTCGGAGGCGGTCCAGACGTCCTCGAAGCGCACGCCGAGCCCCTGGAGCCAGCGCCAGGTGCGGCTGGCCTCCTCGGCGCGGTCCCACTCGATGATCTCCCCCTCGTGCGGGGTGAGTCCGGGGGACATGTCGCGCACGCGGGCGTCCCCGCCGCCGCCCAGGTAGGGCCCGAGCGGGTCGTCGCCGAGGTCGCGCTGGGGGCCCAGCACCGCCGGCAGGATCTTGGGCGCCAGCGCCGCTGCCGCCAGGCCGCGCGCCGCCGCGGGAAGGCGCAGCGAGCGCAGCCAGTCGAGCAGCCCGTTCTTCTCGCCGCTTCTCTCTCCCATCGGGCCTCCTCCTTCGTAGCCTCCGCCTAAACTGATCTCGCGTCGTCGACGCCGACCCGCCCTCTGAGGGTATGCGCACCGCGCATACCGGGTATGTACACTCGCCTCCGAAGCCCCTCTCGCAAATTGGCAGCTCAAGGGCCTAGGCGAGAAGAACGGCGAGGCCGGGAACTGTACATACCCTCAAGGGCGAGTGCGCATACCCTCACGACGGCGGAACGGCGCCCGAAAGGCCGCCCCTACAGGGCCGCCAGGAGGGCCTGGCAGCCGGCGAGGACGTCGCGGTAGGTGGCGTCGAAGTCCCCGGTGTACCAGGGGTCGGCGACGTCGCCGGGACGCGAGGTCCAGTCCAGAAGGCGGCTCACCTTGCCGTCAGGGTCTCCCCTGAGGATGCGCGAGATCCCCCAGGCGTTCTCGGCGTCCATGTAGACGATGTGGTCCCAGTCCCCGTACTCTGCCGCGCTCAGGCGACGGGCGCGGTGGCTCCCCACGGGAAAGCCCTCCTCCCGCAGCTTGCGCACGGTACCGTGGTGCGGCGGGTTGCCGAGCTCCTCGGTGCTCGTGGCGGCGGAGTCGATCCGGAACTCCCCCTCGCGGCCGGCACGGCGCACGAGCTCCTCCATGACGAACTGCGCCATCGTGGAGCGGCAGATGTTGCCGTGGCAGATAAAGAGGATGCGGGTCATGCGGCCTCCCGGCTACTTGGCATGCTTGCCGTGCTTGGGCTCCGCGCCGCCGGCGGCATGGCTCGGCACGTGCCCGGGCACGCCCGGCTCGATGGTCACCTGGGCGGCGTCTCGGTCCTTCCTGCGGGTGCGGGAGGCCAGGGCGGCGATGGTGCCCACGAGCACGAAGAGCACGGCCACGCCACCCGCCACGATGCCCATGTGCACCGGGTCGGACGTCACCCACCAGATGGCGAAGTCGGGGATGGAGAGCTCCATCTCGCTGGCGGTCCTCACGCCCACGGTCCCGAGGGTGCGACCGTCCAGGGAGACAGAGACCCTGCCGAGGTTGGTGTCCTCCTTGACGGGGGCCTGGAGCGGCTCGGTGCCCTCCCACGGCACCGCGACGGTGAGGTCCGCCACGGTGGTCCCACGCGGCACGGTGGCAAAGATCGAGCCCGTGGCCACCGCGTCGACGGCGTCGCCGTCCTTGGAGAGCGTGACCTCGCGCGAGGCGAGGACGTCGCCCGCGGAGACCACGTTGCCCGTCACCCACGCGCCGAAGCCCCACTCAAAGAGGTCGCGCAGGTCGTAGAAGTTGGGGGTGATGCCGTCCTCGTCCGTCTCGTCGGAGGCGCCCATGACGATGCCCACGAGGCTCATGCCGTCGCGCTCGGCGGCGGCCAGCAGGCACTTGCCGGCATCGTTGGTGAAGCCGGTCTTGCTGGCGATGACGGTCTCGCCCATGTAGACGGGACTGTCGGAGACGATGAGGGCGTCCGTGGTCTCCAGCGTGCGGGCGGGGTTCTTCTCGGTGGCGGGGAGGTCCCACGTGGCGCTGCCGGCGATCTCGAGGAACTCGGGGTGCTCGAGCGCCGCCTCGAAGATGGTCACGAGGTCGCGCGCCGTGGTCACGATGTCCGAGGAGAGGCCGCACGGGTCCGCGAAGCTCGTGGAGGCGCAGCCCAGGGAGGTCGCGCGCTCGTTCATCATGCCCACGAACGTCTGCCAGTCGCCGCCCACGTGGCGGGCGAGCACGTACGCGGCATCGTTGCCGGACGGGATGAGCAGGCAGGCGAGAAGGTCGCGCACGGTGAGGGTCTCCCCCGCCTTGAGGCCCGCGACGGAGCTCTCGGGCGTGAGGTTGTCGAGGTCCGCCTGCTCCACGGTCACGACGTCGTCCAGGTTGGCGCGCTCGAGCGTCACGAGGGCCGTCATGACCTTGGTGAGCGAGGCGGGGGTGCGCAGGGCGTCCGCCTCGCGCTCGTAGAGAACGGTGCCGGTGGTGCGGTCCACGAGAAGGGCCACGGGGGCAGAGACCTCGGGCGGGGCGTCGGCGGACCAGGTGGCCCCGGCCTCCGCGGCGGCGCCCTCGGCGGGCGCGGCGGCCTCGGCGTCGGGCGTCGTCTCCGTCGCGGCGGCGGCCTCCCCCTCCACGGCAAGAGCCGCGCGCGGGACGGCGCCGCAGACCACGCCGGTCATCAGGGCCAGCGCGAGCGCCAGGGCGGGGAGGCGGCGGGCGGATGACGTCACGTGGTTCTTCTCCATGGGCGGTCCTGCCCTCCTATCCCATGAGCGCGAACCATGCGATCACGGCCGCGCCAAGAACGATCCTGTACCAGCCGAAGGGCTTGAAGTCGTGCTTGCGCACGAAGCCCATGAGGAAGCGGATGACGGCCACGGACACGACGAACGCCACGCCGCAGCCCACGCCCAGGATGGCCGCCTCGGGCGAGCTGAGGGCGTTGCCCGCGAGGAAGAACTTCACCAGGCGCAGCGCGCTCGCGCCAAACATGACCGGGATGGCGAGGAAGAACGTGAACTCGGCCACCACCGTGCGCGAGCAGCCCAGGATGAGGCCGCCGATGATGGTGGAGCCGGAGCGCGAGGTTCCCGGGACGATGGAGAGCACCTGGAAGAGGCCGATGCCCAGCGCCGTCTTCCAGTCGATGTCGTCGACCGTCTGGATGCGCGCCTCCGCGTCGGCGAGCTCCGTGCTCGAGGGGCGCTCGGGCTCGGCGCCCGCGGCAAAGTGCCTTCCGCGGGAGGGCTCGGGAAGGGCGGCCGCCCGGCGCTCGCGCACCGTCTCGATCACGATGAACGCGATACCGTAGACGATGAGCGCCGCGGCGATGACGAAGGGGCTGCCCAGGTGCTCCTCCATCCAGTCGTCGATGGGGATGCCCACCGCAGCGGCCGGCACGCAGGCGACGATCGTCTTTGCCCAGAGTGACCACGTGGCGCGGCGGCCCGCCTTGCCCTTCCTGGGCGAGAACGGGTTGAGCTTGCCAAAGAAGACCACGCAGACGGCCAGGATGGCGCCAAGCTGGATGACCACCAGGAACATGTTCCAGAAGTCCTCGGAGACGTCCAGCGTCAGAAACTGGTTGAGCAGCAGCATGTGGCCGGTCGAGGAGATGGGCAGCCATTCGGTCACGCCCTCCACGAGGCCAAAGACGGCCGCCTTGGCGAGTTCTATGAGATTCACGGTCCCTCCCTTGCGAGTGTAGCCGCCCTATATTGTCGCTTGCCCGCGGCAAAGCCGGACCCGCCCGCCGACCGCCACCGAAAAACTACGCCGCTGGGCGAGAAGAACGGCCCGCCCGCAGACCTCGGGGGCATAAGTAACCCAACCCGCAGGAACCGCCCGCGGATCACGAAGGGAGCCATCATGGCCGACACCGCCACGCAAACCTATCAAGACCTCGGCTACGACAAGATCTTCGTCTCCCTGGACGGCTCCGACCAGCAGGACAAGGTCCTCGACCGCGCCATCGTCATGGCCGCAAACGACAACGCGGAGCTCTACATCGGCTACGTCATCGACTCCACGGCGCTCGAGGCGGCGGGCACCTTCCCGGTGGACATCATCCCGTCCCTCGAGAAGACCTTCCGCGACTCCATCGACGCCAAGGTCAAGGTGGCCGAGGCCAATCCCGACATCAAGAAGGTCGAGGTCATCGTCCGCGCCGGCCGCATCCGCGAGACCCTCAAGGACGAGATGCTCGACGTCATCCAGCCAGACCTCGTGATCTGCGGCGCGCGCGGCCTCTCCTCCATCAAGTACGCGATCCTGGGCTCCATCTCCACGTTCCTCACGCGCAACACGGACTGCGACACCCTCATCATCAAGTAGCTTTGGTCGGCGCCTCCCGGCGCAACGCGACGGCGCGTCATCCCCCAGGCGCGCCGCCCGACCTCCCTGCCCCGCGGCCCATGGACGGGCCGCGGGGCCATTTTGTTGCCTCGGCGGCCTGCACCCCGACGCCCTGACAAGAGGTGAGGCCCCGCGCGTAACCCCATTACCCTCAACCTGCGGTCTAGAGTCATGTAGAAGCGGTGTATCCCTGGTGTGCGGAATAAAATCAAAAAGATTGTTTGTCGGAGCGGGCCGTTCCAGGTCCCGCCGTTCGTGGAGGTCAACGCTCTTGAGGTCCGAGACTACACCCCGCCTAGGCCGTGCCGTCAAGGCCGTGACGTGCGGTTTTGCCGTCACCGTAGCCGCTCTTCTCGCCAGCCCGCACGCCGCCGTCGCAGATCCCGCAGAGGAGCTCCAGGCGGTCCAGCAGCAGATCCAGCAGGGCAACCAGGACTACGAGGAGGCCACGAAGCGCGTCGAGGAGCTTCAAGGGCAGATTGACGAGAACCAGGAGCGCATAGACGAGATCGAAGGCAAGCTGCCCGAGCAGCGCGAGCTCGCGGAGAACTCCGTGCGCACGCTCTACAAGATGCAGCAGGGCTCCGGAGGGCTCGTTGAGCTCCTGCTTGGCGCCGACGACTTCTACGACCTTCTCTCCACGATTCAGTACCTCGACGTCATCCAGGCCAAGAACACCGACGCCCTGAACGAGCTCGTTGCCATGGAGAACGAGCTCACGCAGGCGCGCATCGCCCTCGACGCCCAGCAGCAGGAGGCCGAGGAGGAGGAGCAGCGCGCCGAGGACGCCCTCGCCGAGGCCGAGGAGGCGCGCGGTGAGCTCGAGGCCAAGATCGCGGCGCAGGCCGCGGCCGAGGAGGCCCAGCGCCGCGCGGCGCTCGAGGCCGCCCAGCGCGCCCTCGAGGAGGCCCAGAAGGCCGCCGCCGAGGCCGAGCAGAAGGCTGCCGAGACGGAGGGGTCCCAGACCGAGACCACGGTCGAGAACCCCACCTTCACCACCGAGTCCGGCTCCGAAGCGCCGGTCGAGGTCCCCGAGAGCCCCGACGCCGGAAACGTCGACTGGTCGAGCGACAAGCAGGCCTTCGTCTCAGAGTGGAGCGCCCGCATCGACGCCTACCTCGCCGGCTCCCCCCTCGCGGGCCAGGGCGCCACGTTCGCCGAGGCCGCCTGGGAGTTTGGCGTTGACCCGCGCTTCTCCCCCGCCATCTCCACCGTGGAGAGCTCCACGGGCCGCGTGTGCTTCCGCCCCCACAACGCCTGGGGCTGGGGCAGCTCGAGCTGGGGCAGCTGGGAGGAGGCCATCTGGGCCCATGTCGAGGGCCTCGCGATCGGCTACGGTGGCCAGCTCACCTACGCCTGCGCCCAGAAGTACTGCCCGCCCAACGCGGACCACTGGTACTCGAGCGTGCTGGCCAACATGGAGATGATCTAGCGGCGGACTCCACGCCAGAGCGAACTGACGCGGGACGGGCGCCCATCGGCGCCCGTCCCGCTTTTTTCGCGTCGTCGTCTCCGGGCTTCTCGGTCCTGGGCCCCTGGATTCCGCGCTTCTCGATCTCGCACTTCTCGATCCCGCACTTCTGGGCAATCCCCAAGAGAAAGGCCGCACTCATGAGTGCGGCCAAGGAGTGCGGTCAATTATGCGCCTCTGATGCGTCAGGTGCGAGGAGCATCTCGGCAGATGGCGAGAAGTGCGGGCAAAGAGTGCGACCCGAACCGCACTTGACGGCGGGTGCCCAGGGGTGCGGCGGAGCGCCGAGAAGTGCGGGCACGTTGGGGCCGGCCGTTCGTCGCAGAGCCGGGGCTACTCGGCGAGGCCGCCGCCCGAACCACCCTCGGAGCCGGTGCCGCCCTTTCCGCGGCCGCCGCGACGGCGCCTGCGGCGCGGCTTGGGCGCTCCGGGCTCGGAGCCCTGCTGGCCGCCCGCCATGTGCTGCGGGGCTCGGCGCTGCTGGCCCTTCTCGCCCTGGGCGCCGCCCTGCTGGGACGTGCGCTTCCTGCGCGAGGGCTGCATGCCGCGGGGCGCGCTGCCCTGCGCGGCCTGGCCGCCCTTGTCGCCGGGCCGGCGGGTGCGCTTGACGGGCTGCTGAGGGGCCTGCGCGGCCTGTCCGCCGTCGGTCGCCGCGGCGTCGGCCGCCTGGTGGTGGCGACGGCGACGCGTGACCGCGGGCTGGGCCTCGGGGGCGGGCTGCGCGGGAGCGCCACCATCACCGGGACGGCGCTTGCGGCGACGGCGCGTCCCCGTCTCCTCGGTAGACGCGGTGGCCGCGGGGCGCTCGCCCTTCTCGGGAGCGGGGGCGCCGGAGGACGCTCGGCGGCGCTTGCGCTTGGTCTCCACGAAGATGTCAGAGGCATCGGGCGCCGGCTCGGGGACGACGCCGTTCTTGCGGTCGAGCTCGGCCAGGGCCATCTGGACGTCCGGGGAGTCCAGCCTGTCCAGGACCTCGCGCGTCACGGTGTCCGGACGGCAGGGGCAGCCAAGCTCCTCGGACTTCTTGTGCGCCGCCTCGGACGCGGTCATGTCCGCGAGCGCGACGCGCAGCTGCTTGCCGCTCTCCAGGCGCAGGGTGAGGCGCTCCTTGGGGGTGTCGTACTCGATGATCTTGGCCTTGCCGAGCGGCGTGTCTATGACGGCGTTGCGCTTGGGCGCGCGGCTCTTGAAGTCGCGGTAGGCCTCGAACTCGTAGCGCAGGCAGCACATGAGGCGGCCGCACGCGCCGGAGATCTTGGTTGAGTTGAGGGGCAGGTCCTGCTCCTTGGCCATGCGGATGGACACCGGGTCGAAGCTCATGGCAAAGCGGCGGCAGCAGAGCTCCTGGCCGCAGTGCCCGTAGCCGCCCACGATGGCGGCCTCCTCGCGCACGCCGATCTGGCGCATGTCTATGCGCACGTGGAACTCGCGCGAGAGGTCGCGCACGAGCTGGCGGAAGTCGACGCGCTCCTCGGCGGCGAAGTAGCAGACGGCCTTCTCGCCGTCGAAGAGGTACTCCACGCCCACGGGCTTCATGTCCAGGCCGGACGCCTCGACGTGACGGCGGAAGGCGGGCATGGACTCCTCGCCGCGACGGGCGAGCTCGTCGGCGCGGTCGAGGTCCTCGTCCGTGGCGATGCGCACCACGTCGCGCAGGGTGGCGTGGCCGATGGTCTGCTCGAGCTCCTCGGGGGAGACCTCGCGGGCGTCCTCTGTGACGAGGCCTATCTCCTGGCCGCGCTCCGTGCGGCAGATGACGTGGTCCCCCTCCTGGGCCCCGGTGCCCGCCGGGTCGAACCAGAGATCGCGCGCGGCGTAGGTGAACTTCACCGGGATGACGGTGGGCATGTGAGCGCCTCCTTGATGGAAAGCAGCATGACCTCGAGGGTCAGCTGGGGCGATACGTTGTGCGCGAGGTCGTCCGCGGCGCGCGCGCTCGCCTCGAGGGCGCGCAGCACGCCGGCGGTGTCCGACGCCGCGGCGATGCGGTCGACGGTTGCCGCCGCGTCCTCGTTCACGAGCTCCGACGAGACGTCCTCGCAGCGCAGGAGCACGTCGCGCAGGAGCGAGTCGACGGCAGCCAGGGCTTCCATCATACCCGAACGCTCACGGGCGGTGAGCTCGCGCTTGTTGGCGTCCTCCACCTGCTTGAGCGCGGCGGAGGTGAGGAAGTCCTGGCTCTCGCGCAGCGCGTCCTCCTGCGCCTGCCTGACGTCCGCGAGGGGCACGGCCACCGCCGCCACGATCTCGCGCGCGGCAAGGAGGACGTCCCACGAGTCGTCGCGGGCGAGCGAGTCCAGCGTGTCCACCACGAGGCGCCTGACCTGCTGTCGGGCGGTGGAGCGCAGGTAGTCCGCGGCACGCGCGGGGGTGCCCGCCACCGCGAGCGCCACCTGGGCCTCCGCGCGGCTCGCCGCGCAGGAGCGCATGACGGACTCGAGGCCGGACGCGGGTGAGACCACGCGGAAGGGGACCTGCTGGCAGCGTGAGACGATGGTGGGGAGCATGGCGGCGACGCTGCGGCCGCAGAGGACGAACATCACGTTCTCGGGCGGCTCCTCGAGAGTCTTGAGCAGGGCGTTTGCCGCCGTTCCGCGAAGCAGCTCGCAGCGCTGGAGCACGTAGACCTTGGTCTTGGCCCGCACGGGCGCGAGACTGACGTCGGCGATGAGGTCGCGGATCTGGGCGGCGAGGTAGCCCGTGGCGCTCCCAGGCTCGAGCCAGTGTACGTCCGGGTGCGTGCGGTGCGCCACGCGGCGGCACTCGTCGCAGGTGGCGTCCCCGCCGGACGGGCACACCACGCACTTGGCCAGCGCCTCAGCTGCCTCGTGCTTGCCGGACCCCGGCACGCCCACGAAGAGGTAGGCGTGGGAGAGGCGTCCCTCCGCGAGGGCGGATGCCAGAAAGTCGCGGACGCGCGGCTGGTCGGACAGGGCGTCCAGGGCGGCGGGCAGGGCGGTGCGTCGGGTCACGGCGCTCACCTCTCCGCCCCGGGGACCAGGTCCTCCAGGGAGCCCAGCAGCCGAGCCGTGACCTCGCCCTCCGCACCCGAGGCGTCCACGACGCGCACACGCGTGGGCTCCTCGTTGGCAAGGCGAAGGTACGCGGCGCGAACGCGCTCCTGAAACGCGAGGCCCTCCGCCTCCATGCGATCCGCCCCGCCCGACGTGGCGCGCGCGAAGGCGGTCGCCGGGTCGAGGTCGAGCACGAGGGTGCGGTCCGGGACGCGGCCGCAGCTTCCCAGGACGTTGGACTGACGGACGAGCGTCTCGTCCAGGCCTCGTCCGCCCGCCTGGTAGGCGTAGGTGGAGTCGTAGTAGCGGTCGCACAGCACCACGGCCCCGCGAGCGAGCGCGGGCTCGATCACCTGACGCGTGAGCTGGGCGCGGCTGGCCTCGTAGAGCAGCAGCTCGCACTCCGGGGACATCTCCTCGTTGGCGGGGTCCAGGAGCAGGGCGCGGACCTTCTCGGAGATGGCGGTGCCACCGGGCTCGCGCAGACGCACGACCTCGCGGCCGAGCGCAGCGAGCCTCGTCTCGAGCAGCGCCGCCTGCGTGGACTTTCCGCAGCCGTCCGCCCCCTCGAGCGTGATGAACACACCGCGCGCGCCCATGAGCCTCCCTCCGGGTCTACTACCAGACTCTTCATGGTAGCGCGCGGGGGCCCGCCGACGTCGCGTCTCGCAGGAAAACCATGCGGCTGCGCCCGTTTGCCCCCTCGGCGTGGGCGAACGGAGGCCGCGACCCCACATTCGAGCACGCTGCTCATTTGTTGGGTGTTTTGAGAGCGGCCTTCGAGATACCCAACAAACTGAGCGGTCAATCTACCTGCAGTTCATCAGATTTCTAATCTTTTCCTACTCTTGGGGGCGCCCGTGAAACACCCTACAAATGAGGCTGGGGACGAAATCGTGCCCTCAGTGGCGGACGCGAGACATGACGTCGTCCACCTTACTCCTCGGCGGCCAGCTTGTTGACCCGCCGATCATAGGTGAGGAGGCCGTTGGTCTCCTCCTCGACATCGCTGAGCTGCGTGTACACGTACCCGGCCAGCCCTCTCTCACGCAGCGCGAGCGCCCGGTCCAGAAGCCCGCGCGCCTCGCGCGCGAACTCCGGTCCGTCTCCCGCCGCCTCGTAGCCGTAGGACGTCTCGAGGCTCACGTGACCGGGAACCGACCAGCTCACGCCGCCGAACTCCGATATCACGAACGCACGGGGCTCGCGGGCGGGATCCCGCCAGACCGCGAGCGGGCGGAAGTAGTTGTGGACGCTTTGGACGTCCCCGCAGAGTCGGTCGTACCACCCGCTCGACGCGGTGACGAGCCGCGTGGGGTCGAGCGCGCGCACGTCCTCGCAGGCCCCTCGGGCGTCGAACTGGCCCCAACCCTCGTTGAAGAGCGTCCAGCCAACCACGCAGGGGTGGCCCCGGAGCAGCCGGATCGTCCCCTCGCAGGCCTCGCGCCACTCGCGGCGGTAGCGCGGGTCGTCCGCGGAGAGCCGGCGCGCGGAGCTCGGGCCCTCGTCGGACACCAGGCCCCAGCTCGCGCGCAGGAGCGTGGGCAGGTAGCTCGTGTGCCAGGGGTCGTAGGCGCCGCCGCCCGAGACCATGTCCTGCCACACGAGGATGCCCAGGCGGTCGCAGAGCGCGTAGAAGCGGCGCGACTCGACCTTCAGGTGCATGCGCAGCAGGTTGAAGGCCATCTCGCGCGCGGCGAGGATGTCGCGGACGAAGGCCGCCTCGGAGGGGGCGGTCATGAGGCCGTCCGGCCAGTACCCCTGGTCGAGCACCCCGCGCAGAAAGAGGGCCTTGCCGTTGAGGTGGACGCGCCGGACGCCGGCGCCGTCGGGCCGAACCTCCACGCTGCGAAAGCCGCAGTAGCTGCGCACGAGGTCGGTGCCAAAGGCGAGCTCGATGTCGTAGAGGTGCGGGTCGATCGGGCGCCAGAGGTGAGGCTCGGCAACGTCGAGCCTCAGGCGAAGCTCGCGGCCCCCGGCGGTGCGCACGGAGGCGCGCGCCACCTCCCGGCCCCCGTCGAGCAGCCTCGCGATGAGCGTGCCCCCGCCCGTGACGCGGGCCCCGAGCACGAGCTCCCCCTCGCCCCCGCGGATGCGCGCGTCCACCTCGAGCGACGTCACGCGGACCGCGGGCACGACCTCGTACCACACGTCCTGCCAGATGCCGCTCTGGGCCGTGTACCAGATGCCGCCGCGCTCCAGGCGCTGCTTGCCGCGCAGCTGGGTGCCCGCGTCGCTGGGGTCGAAGACGCAGAGCGCGAGGTGGTTTGCCCCCGGACGCAGCGCGTCGGTGACGTCAGCCGAGAAGGGCAGGTAGCCGCCCACGTGCTCGCATACGGGGACGCCGTTCACGTAGACCGCGCTCGCCCAGTCCACGGCCTCGAAGTGCAGCACGAGGCGCTCGCTCGCGGAGAGCTCGGGGGCCTCGAAGGTCCTGCGATACCAGAGCAGCTCGCTCGGCTGGAGCTGCCGGCCCACGCCGGAGAGCGGCGCCTCGGGCGAGAAGGGCACGCGTATGGGCAGCCAGCCGTCCGCCGGGGGCGTTGCCAGGCGCCAAGTGTCACCGGCGTCCTCAGCGTGCACGAACGCGCACTCCCACCAGCCGTCGAGCGAGGTCCAGGCGTCGCGCTCGAGCTGGGGGCGCGGGTGCGAGGCGGGAGGGAGGTCCCCCTGACCCGCCGCGATCTTCTCGCCCCACGGGGTCCAGAGCGTCGCGAGCTCAACGTGCTCCGGCTTTCTGGGCTTGCTCGCAAGAACGCGCTTGAGGTCCAGCATCGGACGGCTCCCAACATGGATACGGGGGACAGTTCCTTATGCCATGATACGGCGAACCGCCCAGATGCCGGGGACTAGGACTTCTTGCGGGTAGAAGCCCTCTTTGACGTGGGCTTCTTCGAGCCGCCGGCGCGTCCGCGCCCTCGCGAGGACCGCGCGGCCTCCTTCTTCTCGCGCCCGGGGCAGCTCATGTTGGGACAGAGCTTCCAGGGGCCGCGGGCGGTGGTCACCACCACGAGCGGCGCGCCGCAGTCCGGGCACGTCTCGCCGGTGGCCTCCAGGGCGCCGCGGGCGGGCAGCGGGTAGCTCGTGCCGCAGTCGTCGTAGTTGGTGCAGCGGATGAAGCGCTTGCCGCTCTTCTCGGACTTGTGCGCCACCAGGCGCCCCTCGCGTCCGGCCTCCGCGCACGCGGGGCAGGCACCCACGTCCACGTCCGGCTCGCGGTTGGTTGGGCAGGCCGGGTTGATGCAGGTCTCGTACGCGCGGCTGCGGAACGGCTGCACCTTCACGCGGGGCGCGCCGCACTCCGGGCACACCGCGCCCTCGCCCTCGAGCGCGGAGATCTTGCCCTGGGGCAGCGGGTAGGTGACGTCGCACTCCGGCCAGCCCATGCAGCCGGCGAAGCTGCCGCGGGTCTTGGCGGAGGTCTTCACCACGAGGTCCTTGCCGCACTTGGGGCACGTGCCAATCTTGGCGTCCGCGGTGACGGCGTCCGCGATCTGCTCGGAGAGGTCGTCCGTGTGCTCCACGAGCGCGTCCATGAGGCCGGCGAGAAGGGCGCGGGAGTGGTTCACGACCTGCTCCTGCGTCTCGGCGCCGTCCGCCACGCGCGTCATGTCGTCCTCGAGCTCGGCCGTCATGTCGGCCGAGGTGATGCGCGGGGCGTACGTATGCAGCGCGTCGATGATGGCCATGCCCAGCTGGCTCGGCTCGATCGGGTCGTTCTTGAAGTACTTGCGCTCGTAGAGCGTGTCGATGATGCTCGCGCGCGTGGACTTGGTGCCGAGGCCCCGCTTCTCCATCTCCTGGATGAGCTTGCCCTGGCTGTAGCGCGCGGGCGGCTCGGTCTGCTTGGCCAGGAGCTCCATGTCCCAGACCCCAACGACGTCGCCCTCGGCAAGCGCCGGGAGCTGGTCGTCCTTCTTGAGGCCGTAGGGGTAGATCGCTCGGAAGCCCGGGTTCGCGAGCACGCTGCCAGAGACGGTGAAGGGCTCGCCCTCCACGTCGATCGTGACCTTGGTGCCCTCGATCGTGGCGGGCCCCATGAGCGTGGCCAGGAAGCGCCGTGCGATGAGGTTGTAGAGCTTCCACGCCGCCGGCTGCAGCGAGTCCGGGTTGGCCGCCGCAGTGGGGTAGATGGGCGGGTGGTCCGTGGTCTCCTGCTTGCCGCGGGTGGCCGTGAGCTTGCCCTGCGAGAGGAGCGCCTGGCAGGTGCCGGCGTACTGCGGGACCTTGGCGAGGGTGCGCACGCAGTCGCGCAGGTCGAGCGAGCTGGGATAGACGGTGTTGTCCACGCGCGGGTACGAGATGAGGCCGTCCATGTAGAGGCTCTCGGCAAGGCGCATGGTGCGCGCGGGAGAGATGCCCTCCGCGGCGGCGGCCGCCTGGAGCGAGGTGGTGTTGAACGGCGCGGGCGGGCGCTGCGTGCGGCTCTTGCGCTCCACCGCCGTGACGCGGCCCTCCGTTGCGTCCTTCACGTGAGAGAGCGCGGCGTCCGCGGCGTCCTTCTCCCAGAAGCGCGCCGTGGCGTGCGTCATGCGGAAGTCCTCGCCGTCCTTCTCGCCCTGGCCCTGGATGACCCAGTAGTCCTCGGGCCTGAAGGCAAGGCGCTCGCGCTCGCGCTCGACCACCAGGGCGAGCGTGGGCGTCTGCACGCGGCCGGCGGAGCGCACGTTGCCCAGGCCGCTCCAGCGCGCGGCGGTGAGGTAGCGCGTGAGGACGGCGCCCCAGATGAGGTCGATGTACTGGCGGGACTCGCCGGCGTCGGCGAGGTCCTGGTCCAGCTCCACGAGGTTGGCGAAGGCGTGGTCGATCTCTGCCTTGGTGAAGGCGGAGTAGCGGGCGCGCGCCACGGGGACGTCCGGCGCGACCTCGCGGATCTGGCGCAGGGCGTCCGAGCCTATGAGCTCGCCCTCGCGGTCGAAGTCCGTGCCTATGACCACGGAGTCTGCCTTCTTGGCGAGGTTCTTGAGCGCGCGGATGATCTCCTTCTCGGCGGGGAGCTTCTCGATGGGGGCCCACACCAGGTACGGCAGGCTCGCGATCTTCCAGCCCTTGAGGTCGATGCCGTTGGAGAGGTAGGGCTTGCGTCGGGACTTGTAGGGCGGGCGCTCGAGCCCGTCGGGCACGTCCGCGGGGAGGAGCTCCCCGTCCGCCGTGAGGCCCTGCCAGCCGCTCTCCGGGTCAAAGGTCAGCTGCACGGGGAAGTCCACCTTGAGGATGTGGCCGCGCAGGCCGATGGTCACGCAGTCCTCCCCTCCCATGCGGAAGCGGTAGACCGGCGTGTTGTAGACCTTGTCCGCCTGGGGCTTGCCGGACTCGGAGAGGAGCCGCGCGATCTGCTGCGCGGCGTCGTTCTTCTCGGTGACGATGAGCCTCACGCCATCACCTGCCTAGAGCTTGTCGAATTCGCGCTGCTCGTAGTCCTCGCGGCCCCACTTGAGCGCCTCCTTGCCGTCGCGCGCGATGATGACGTAGCGCGAGATGGCCAGGGCGACCTCGTAGAGGGCGATGAGGACGGCGAACATGAGAACCATCGTAACGGGCGAGGCGTCGGGCGTGACCACGGCGGAGAGCACCATGAAGGCCACGTAGACGATGCGCCACTGCTGACGGAAGGTGCGGTACGGCACCAGGTGGAGGATCGAGAGGTAGAAGATCACGAGCGGCAGCTGGAACGCGAGGCCAAAGCCGATCTCCAGCAGCATGTAGATGTCGAGGTAGTCCTCGGCGCTCGGCATGATGGTGCCGATCTCGAAGGACTGGTCGAGCAGCCAGCCAAAGGCGGCGGACTGCACCACGAAGAAGCAGAAGAGCATGCCCAGGAAGAAGAGGAACACCATCGCCGCCACCGTGGGGACGACCCACTTGCGCTCGTTGGGCTTGAGCGCCGGCAGGAAGAACGCGAGGACCTCCCAGATGATGATCGGGCTGCATATGATCACCGAGAAGAACAGGGCGACCTTGAATCGTATGGTGAAGCCGCCGAGCACCGTGGTGACCACGAGCGTGGCGCCGCGCATGGCGGCCTCGATCTGGCCGATCATGAGCTCGATGAGCGCGGGCGTGGCGAAGTAGACGATGAGGGCGCAGACGATCACGGAGACCACGATGATGGTGACGCGGCGGCGCAGCTCGCCGAGGTGATCCATGATGGGCATGCGTGCGGGTCCGATCGGCATGGGTTACGCCTCCTTCTCGTCGGTCGCGGGGGCACCGTCGGAAGCTCCGATGCTTCCCTCGGCCGCTCGGCGCTCGTCGCTTTGCTCCTCGCTCACTTCGTGACTCGCGTCGAGGGAAGCATCGGAGCTTCCGGCGGCGCTCGCCGGGCGGGAGGGGCGCTTCATCGAGTAGAGGTCGGCCGCGGAGGGCTTGCCGGCGGGCTT
The DNA here is from genome assembly GCF_002159625.1 of Olsenella sp. An285. Taxonomy (GTDB): domain Bacteria; phylum Actinomycetota; class Coriobacteriia; order Coriobacteriales; family Atopobiaceae; genus Thermophilibacter; species Thermophilibacter avicola. The sequence continues at coordinate 151,084 of NZ_NFIZ01000002.1, read as the reverse complement.
GGAGGCCTTTGCGCCGGCGGGCTGCGGCTTCGCTGCGGCGCCCTTGGCGATGGCGGCATCCGCATCGGTGTCCGCGTCGAGGTCGGCGTCGGAGTCGGCGGCGTCGAGGCTCTTCTCGGCGTCCCCCGCGGCGGCCGCGGCCTGCTTGGCCTCGGCCTCGCGGGCGGCCTTCTCGGCGGCGAGGCGCTTCTTGCGCTCGGCGAAGGTCTCGGTCCTCTTGGGCCTGGGGGCATCCTCGCCCTCGGGGAGGTCGAGGTCGGCGTCCTCCTCGAGCTCAGCCGCGCGGTTGCGGTTGGGCTTCTTGGGGTTGTCGCTGATCACCTCGGCGGCGGGGTCCACGATGTTGGTCTGCACGACCTCGGTGAAGCCCTCCTGAGCGTTCCTGAACTGGCGGAGCGCCCGGCCGAGCGTCCTGCCCATGCCGGGGAGCTTGTCGGGCCCAAAGATCATGAACGCGAACAGCACGATGAGTACGAGCTCGCCCTCTCCGATTCCTAGCACCTGCGAATCCCTTCTCCTGGTTCTCTGGCGGCCCGAACTAGGCCTCGCGGATGTTGAGGTCGGCGCCGACCCCAAGGAGCCCGAGCACGCGGGCGACGTTTCTCTGCGGGCGGGCGACCTCGAAGCGCGCGCCCTTCTCGGCGGCGCGGTGGGCGACGCCCACGAGGACCCCGATGCCCGTCGAGTCGATGTAGGGGACCTCGGAGATGTCGGCGACGAGGCTCGTGGCCCCGCCCTCGAGGCAGCCGTCGAGCGCGGCGCGCAGCTCGTCCGCGTTGGATACGTCCACCTCGCCGCTCACGAGGACGACGCTCCTGGCGTCGCCGTCCGCTGCGGCGTCGTTGCTGACGGTGATGGAAAGGCTCATTGGTCCTCCTCTGGACTGAGCTAGTTGTTCTCGGTGGTCGAGTCGTCGGAGCCGGCGTCGGTCTGGGCGGCGTCGTCGGTCTCCCCCGCGTCGTCGGCGGAGTCCTCCTCGGCGCTCTCCGCCGCCTCGTCCAGCGCGGAGATGCGCTGCTGGGCGTAGCTGTAGGCGCCGTACTCGTCGCTCGGGTCGAGCTCGGCCGCCTTCTCGTAGGCAGCGCGCGCCTCGTCGGTGAGGCCCTGGGTCTCGTAGAGCATGCCCAGGTTGGCCCAGGCCGGCGCGTAGTCGGGCGAGTTCGTGGTGACCTCGGTGAGCTCCGTGGCCGCGGCCTCGGCATCTCCCTTGTAGTACTGGCAGAGCGCGCGGTCGACGCGGGCCGCAGGCGAGTCCTCGAGCTCGAGGTACTGGTCGTAGTAGCCGATGGCCTTGTCAAAGAGCTCGTTGGCGTGCGAGGTCTCCTCGTCGGTGGTGGCGAGCGAGCTCACGTTGGCGCCCCACGAGAAGCAGTAGCGGCCGAGGCTCAGCAGAGACGCCTTGTCCTCGGGGTTCTCCGCCACCTTGGACTCGAGGTCCTGGACGATGCCCTCGTAGTTGCCATCGACGGTCTCGACGGTGGTCTCCTGCGACTCCTCCGAGGCGTCCTCGGCGGTCTGGGTCTGCATCACGGACGCCAGGGCGCCCGCGAGCGTGGAGAGGGCGAAGATCACGATGAACGCCACGATGACGATCTTCTGGAAGCGCGAGAGCTCGCCGGGCTTGCGCTTCTTGGCGGCCTCGTCGCCCTTCTTGCTGGACTGCTTCCTGTCCTTCTTCGCGTTGCTCGCCATGCCGAAGACACCTTTCAGGTAGTGCGTTACGTACGTGCGTTTGACCGCAAACCATAAGAATATGCCACGTCGCGCCGCCCCGTCACGAGGCGACACATGCGCGCCGATAATAACAGAACTTTGCCAAAGCCGGATGACGGGCGCGTGACGTGACAGGGGGACAGGGCGTGGCAAAGCACCCTGTCCCCCTGTCACGTCACGCGCCCTGCCCCCTTGTCAGGCTAGGCGCGCTCGGCCTTTGCGAGACGCGCGGCAACGAGCTTCACCGCTACCACGAAGACGTCGAGCGCCTGGCCGAGCTCCTCGAGACTCGGGTACGTGGGGGCGATGCGGATGTTGGTGTCGCGCGGGTCCTTGCCGTACGGCCAGGGGGCGCCGGCGCCGGTGAGCTTGACGCCGAGCTCCGCCGTGAGGGCCACGATGGCCTTGGCCGAGCCCTCCGGCCCCTCGAAGCTCACGAAGTAGCCGCCGTTGGGATCGGTCCAGGTGGCCACGTCGAGCCCGCCCAGCCCCTCGGAGAGCTTCTGCTGCACCAGAGCGAAGCGCGGGGCAACAATCTCCGCGTGCTTCTCCATGTGGGCGCGCACGCCGGCGGCGTCCTTCAGGAAGCGCACGTGCGCGAGCTGGGAGATCTTCTCCGGAGAGACGCGCATGGCCGAGAAGGACCGGCGAAGCTCCGCCATGTCCGCGGGGGACGCCGTGACCCAGGCCATGCCGGAGCTGGGGAAGGTCACCTTGGCCGTGGACGCGAACTCGTAGACGAGGTTCTTCTCGCCCCCCTGCTCTGCCAGCGCGTCGAAGATGTTCATGAGGGGGTCACCCTCGCCTCGGAAGGTGTGCACGGCGTAGGCGTTGTCCCAGAAGATGCGGAAGTCGGGGGCCGCGGGCCTGAGGGCCGCAAAGGCGCGCACCACGTCGTCGGAGTAGGTCACGCCGGTGGGGTTGGCGTAGCGCGGCACGCACCAGATGCCCTTGACCGTGGCGTCCTTCTCGACGTACTCGCGGACCACGTCCATGTCCGGGCCGTCCTCACGCATGGGCACGGGCACGTTCTGGATGCCAAAGCTCTCCGTCACGGTGAAGTGGCGGTCGTAGCCGGGCGCGGGGCAGAGAAACTTGACGGTCCCCTGCTGGCACCAGGGCTTCTCCCCGCCGATGCCGTGAACGTAACCGTTCTCCACGCAGTCGTACATGAGGTTGAGGCTGGAGGACCCCATAACGGAGACGTTGGCCGGGTCCACGCCGAGGAGCTCGGCCGCGAGGGCGCGAGCCGAGGGCAGGCCTTCGGGCGCGCCGTAGTTGTCCGCGTCCGCGCCGTTGTCCGTAAGGTCGCTCTGGGAGGTCAGGAGGTCGAGCATGGGCCTGGAGAGCGCGGTCTGCTCGGGGCTCGGCTTTCCGCGGGCCATGTCGAGCTTGAGGTCAAGGGCGCGCAGCTCGTCTGCCTGGCGCTCGAGGTCTGCGAGGGCGGCGTCGAGCTCGGCGTCGGTCATCTTCTGAAACGCGGAAGTCATGGGTCCTCCTCTGGGTCTCCCACCTCACGGCAGCGTTCTTTGGTCCCGCCTAGTATAGATGCAAACCGCACGGCGGCTGCTACCATGTTCCAGACGAAAAGAAGCGCTTACAGGGAGGGACCGTGTTCGAGTTTCGCTCAGATGACTACGGTGAGCTGCAGCGCCTGGTGGACGCCCTCTTTGCGCCGGGGGTCTCGAGCCGCGCCACCGTGAGCAAGATCGACGTTCTCGTGCGCGCCGAGGCGTACGACCTCTGCGACGACCTCGCCGAGGTGGTGGACCTGCTCCCCTCCGGGAGCTTCACCCGCGCGCGCCTCTGCGACCAGCTCAACTCCATCCTCGTGGGCCACGGCTGGGCCGGGGTCTACGGCACCGTGGAGTAGGGACAGGCAGCGCCGCGGCCCCATTTTCCGGTCGGCGACCTTTCGGCTCCTACGACACGGCCCGCCCGCCCTTCTCGGCCGGCGATTTCCGAGCGAAGCTCGGCTGAGCCGGCGAGAAGGGCGGGCGGGCCCTTCAGGTGCGTATGAGACGAGCGCTGCCTACTCCTCGTCGAGAGCGGCCACGATCTCGTCGGTCATGTCCATGGTGTGGTAGACGTTCTGGACGTCCTCCAGCTCGTCGAGACGGTCGACGAGGCGCTGGACCTTCTTGGCGTCGGCCACGGAGACCTGCGTCGGGGTGGTGGGGACCATGGTGAGCTCGGAGCCCTTGACCTCGATGCCCTGCTCCTCAAGGGACTTCTGGACGTCCTGCATCTTGTCGTAGGCGGTCCAGACGATCCACTCGTCGCCGGCGTCCTCGTAGTCCTCGCCGCCGGCCTCGGCCACGGCCATCATGAACTCGTCCTCGTCGACGGCGTTCTCCTTGTCGGCGATCTTCTTGTCCTCGGACTTGATGATCTTCTCGACGGCGATGGAACCCTTGCGCTCGAACTGGAACGCGACGGAGCCGGAGGTGCCGAGCGAGCCGCCGGAGTGGGAGAAGGCGGAGCGCACGTCGGCGGCGGTGCGGTTCTTGTTGTCGGTCAGGCAGTCAACGTAGACGGCCACGCCGGCGGGACCGTAGCCCTCGTAGGTGATCTCAGCGTAGTTGGCGGCGTCGGCGCCGGAGCCAAAGGCCTTGTCAATGGCGGCCTTGATCTTGGCGTTGGGCATGGAGACCATGCGGGCGCGGGCAACGGCGGCCGCGAGGGTGGCGTTGTTGTCCGGGTTGGGGTCGCCGCCGAGCTTGGCCGCAACGGTGATGTTGCGGGAGAGCTTGGAGAAGAGCGACGAGCGCTTGGCGTCGATGGCGGCCTTCTTGTGCTTGGTGGTTGCCCACTTAGAGTGTCCGGACATGTACATCTCCTTCTTGCCCCGCTCGCGGCGCTCTGCGTGCCGCTCGGGAGCCCTCGACTCACGGCATGAAACATGCCTACGATAGCCAAGTGCCGCCACGTTGTAAAGGGCGGGCGAGAAGAACGCGGGGCCGGCGCCGGGGCAGGGGCCACGAACTCCCGAATTTCTGTACACTGTGCACCCCATCGTCCGGACGAGAAGAACGAGCGACTCGTCTACCAGCTCAAACGCGACGCTCCCATGTTGGGTCGCCGCGCAGTGTGCAGAAAAGTCAGAGTTCGTCCGAGCGCTCGGGGAAAGGTCGCGCCACGCGGCCCTCACAGGTCGTACTTGGCCACCACGCGACGGATGGCGCGGCCCCACGGCAGCCAGATCGCAGCCAGGAACGCGACCGTCGCCAAGCCGTGCGTCACGTCGAGCGGCAGGCTCGCCGCGCAGGCCGCGAGCACCGCCGGCCAGGTGAGGGGCTGCACGTAGCCGAGCACGTGGTAGCCGTTGAGGATGAGGCCGTAGACGATCCCGGAGAAAAGGCCCCAGCCGTAGAGGACGGGGGCGCGGGAGAGCAGGTTCTTCTCCCCCAGCACGCCGGCGACGTAGCCAACGAGGCCCCACGCGTACATCTGCCAGGGCGTCCAGGGCCCCTGCCCGAAGAAGAGGTTGGAGAGCAGCGCCGCGAGCGCGCCCACCACAAAGCCGCTCCTCCGTCCGAGCGCGGCGCCCGCCACGATGGCAATGGCCGAGACCGGCTTGACGTCGGGCAGCGGCGCAAAGAGCACGCGGCCGGCCGCCGCCAGTGCGGCGAGGACGGCGGTGGGCATGAGCTGGCGCAGCGCCGGTCGAGAGCGCTCGAAGCCCGCAAGGAGGAGGGCTACGGCAAGCAGCGCCACCACGAGCGAGACGCCCGCCGTGGCGCGCACCCCCGCCAGCGCGAGGCATACCATCGCCGCTGGAACCGCCGCAAGCGCGAGCGGCTCGGCGGCCGCCAAAACGCGGGCGAGCGGCCGGCGTGTTTGCTTCTCTCCAATCATGGGTACCAGTTTGCCATACCGCCGGCGAAGCGCGAGGAGGACACCATGCTGTACATCGGCAACTTCAGCTACAACGACGACTCGGACAGCAAGGACAACTACTGCCTCATGCCCTGCATCGTCGAGGCGGAGGACGCGGACGAGGCGATGCAGAAGTTCGCCGACCACTTCCAGCAGATTCGCAAGAACTCCGACCTCCTGGACGGAGCGCACGAGATCTTCCTCGACTCCCTCTGCGAGCTCGAGGGCGTTCCCGAGGAGCCGGTCATCTGCCAGTGGCAGAAGATCGTGCCCGCGATGGACGGCCTCTGCAGCATCACGAGCGCGCTTCCCGTCGTGGACGAGGACAGCGACTTTGCCAACGCCTACTCCTGGGGCGACGAGGAGGAGGACGAGCACGACCACGCCGAGGACATCGACTTCGAGGAGCTCGACGACCTCGATGACGACGACCTCGTGTCCCAGGAGCCGTTCCTGCTGTTCTAACGGAGAGCGGTGACCCAAAGGGGGACAGGACCAAATTGGGACACGCGGACTGTGTCCCAATTTGGTCCTGTCCCCCTTTGGGTCACCAGAGCCACGAGCTGGCGAAGTACTCGTCGGTAGGTTCGGTGACGGCCATGCCGCCGTCGAACATGAGCGAGACGCTGTCCGCCGCCGCGCGGACGAACCCCATGTCATGCGTGGCAACAAGGATCGTCGTCCCCTCGCTGCGCGCGGAGACCAGGCGCCGGGCCATCCGCTCGCGCGCCGCGCGGTCGAGCCCCTTGGTGGGCTCGTCCAAGAGGAGCAGCCGCGGACGCACGAGCAGCAGCTTCTCAAGCGCGAGCAGCTGCTGCTGGCCTCCCGAGAGGTCGTACGGGTGACGCCCCGCGGCGTCGGCGAGGCCCATCCGCCCCAGGGCAAGGTCAGCCTCCGCGCGCCCGTAGCCCCCCGCTCGCGACCAATCCATGAGCTCGTCGGCCACGGTCTCCCGAGAGAGCAGCGCCCTAGGCGTCTGCGGCAGAAGCGCCTGGCTCTCGCGAAGCGCATTCGTCACGCGGCCCCGCGCCGGCCACAGCGCGCCCGCGAGCACGGAGAGCAGCGTCGACTTGCCGCAGCCGTTGGACCCCACGATCGCCCGGACCTCGCCCTCCCCCACCGAGAGGTCAAGCTGGCGCAGCACCCAGCTGCCATCCCTGCCGTAGCGGTACCAGACGTCATCCGCGACCAGCACGTTCTTCTCGGCTTTGGGGTGTGCGAGCGATGCGTCGGGCGCCGGCACGCGGGCAGGGCCCGCGTCCTCAGTCATTGACCGCGCTTTTTCGACCACTTTTCTGAGAAAAACGGGGCTTTGTTGGTCGTTTGAGCGCGATGAACGCACGGAAGGCGGACGTCGCGCAACATCGCGTGCCCGACCTCGATCCGGCACGCGCAAGGGGGCCTCCGCCTCGACGGCCAGCTCGGCCAGCGGGACCTCGCGCACCGCACCGCCCTCGAGCGCAAGCGCGCACGTCGCGTAGTCGAGCATCGTCTCCGGCGCGTGCGTGGCCACCACCACGGTGACGCCGAGCTCGCGGTTGGCACGAAAGAGCAGGCTGAGGAAGCGCTTCTCGGCAAGCGGGTCGAGCATGCTCGTGGGCTCGTCCAGCAGGAGGATCCGCGGGCGCATCACGAGCGCCGAGGCAAGCGCGAGCACCTGCCGCTGGCCGCCGGAGAGATCCGCCGTGCGCATGCGGAACCACGGCTCAATGCCCAGGAAGTTGCAGCACTCCGCCACGCGGCGACGCATCTCCCGCTCCGGGACGCCGAGGTTCTCGAGCCCAAAGGCCATCTCGTGCCAGACCGTGTCGCATACCACCTGGGCGTCGGGGTCCTGGAAGACGTATCCCACCGCTCGCGCTGAGGCAAGCGGGTCGAGCGAGCGGACGGACTCCCCAAGGGCGCGGACGACCCCGTCGAGCGTTCCAGCGGGGGCAATCTCGGGCTTCGCAAGGCGCAGGAGCGTGGACTTGCCCGACCCCGTGGCGCCCACGAGCAGGACGAACGCCCCCTCGGGAACCTCGAGGGACGCGTCGAGAAGAACGGGCGAGGACGCCCCGGCGTACGTAAAGGACACGCGGTCGAACTCAAGCGCGCTCATGGCCGCCCCCGTCCGGTTGACAGTTTGACCCGGGGAATCTGTCAACCGCCGACGCAAGACTGGGCAGCGCCACGAGGACGCCCCACGGGAGGTAGGCCAACCAGGGGCCCGAGCCGGACATCGTGGGGTAGAACCGCCAGCTCGCACAGGTCAGCCACGCGCACGCGGCACAGAGGGCGAGCAGCGCCACGACCCCCGCCAGCGCTGCGGCGTCCCGGCCGCGAAAGCGCTCGGGCCGGTAGGAGGTGCGAGGCATGCCGGACTCCCAGCCGCGGGCCCTCATGGCGTCCGCGCGCTCGACGGAGTCCTCGAGCGACCAGGCAAGCAGCATCGTTGAGGTGCGGACGAGCTGGTCGCGCAGGCCCCCGCGCTCCCCCGCCGCCGTGCACGCCCCGAGCGTCGTGCGAACGGTCCGCGCCCGTCCGAGCATCTGCGGCACGAGCTGCGACGCCATGGAGACGACCACCGGGAGCGACCTCGCGCGCCTGGGCGAGAGGGCGAGCAGGCGGTCCTGCGTGAGGACGGTCGCGGCGCCCTCGAACCACAGGACCACGGCCACCATGAGCGCGCCCATCGTCGCGCCGTACGCGAGGCTCTCCGCATAGACGCTGCGAGGACCCACCTTGAGGAGCAGCGTGGAGCCCGAGGCCGAGAAGAACGGGTTGAGCACGCACACGAGCGCGAGCAGCGGGAGCTGCCAGGCGAGCCCCCGCACCGTCGCGCGCGCACCGCGCACGAGTAGCGAGAACGAGAGCGCGCCCACGAGCGAGAGCGTCACATGGACGGGCTGGACCGCCAGCATCGAGAGCAGGGTCGTCCCCGCGAGGAGCGTCGCGGGGACGACCGCATGGAGCGCGTCGAACGCTGTGGGGCGCCCGGAGGCCACGTTCTTCTCGCCTCTTCCCCGGGCTACTCGGTGAACTCGGTCACGTAGGTCCAGGTGATGGCGTCGCCGTCAGCGACCTCGAGCTGGGAGCAGCCGACCTCGGCCATCTTTCCGTTGACCTCGAACATCCAGCCGCTCATGTCGCCGAAGTCGCCACCGGCGAGGCCGTTGATGCCAGCCACGTACATGCCGTAGTCGGAGTCGCTCGCGTTGACGTCGGCGCCGGTCGCGACCAGCGCGTCGTAGACCGTGGAGCCCTCCGGGACGTCGACGTCCACGGTGGAGGACTCGCCCTCGCCCGCCGTGGCGTCGATGGTCACGCTCACGGCAACCGTGGCCTGCTGCTCCTGGCCGGCATCGGCAGACGCGCCCTCGCCGGTCGCTGCCGGCGTGCCGCCGCAGGCCGCGACGGTCAGCGCCAGCGCGAACGCCGCGACGCCCGCGGCGAGCCTCGTGAGCAGGTTCTTCTCGATAGGGTTGCGCTTGGTCATGGTGCCTCGCTCTCTCCCGGAATCCGGGCGTCGGGAGGGCAAGGCAGGGCGGACGACCGCGCGGTCGCCGTCCCAAGACACAGCCGTGTGCTGATCCGGAGTCAAACCGGAGCCGTTTTCAACATGACGTAGCAGCTGCTCGAACCGTGCCCTCTATTCAAATGGAGACCCCAGTGTAGCAGTCTGTGAATTGGGGACAGTCCCCAATTCACAGAAGCGCGGGACGCATGAGGTTGGCCAGGCGGCGGAAGCCCTCCTCGTTCAGGTGCAGGCCGTCGGCATAGAGCTCGGCGCGCGCGCGACCGCTCTCGTCGAGAAACGCATCGAAGACGTCCAGGAAGCTCACGCGGTCGTCGCGAATGAGCTCGCGCTCCTGGGGCAAGATCATGCGCAACAGGTCGTTGCTGCGCGCGCACGGCTTGACGCGGTAGCCGTCGAGCTCCTCCACGCACGGCAGGGGGCTCCACAGCAGCACGCGCGCCCTAGGTAGGTTGCCCAGGATGAGGTCCACGAGGTCGCGCACATTGCAGGCCACGTCACGAGGACTCGCCATGACGGTGTTGCCAAGGTCGTTGGTGCCAACCATGAGCACGACCAGGCGCGGGCGACGCTTGATGACGGCCTCGTCCGCGAGCCAGAGCAGCTCCTCGGAGACCGCGCCCGCCACGCCGCAGTTCTGGACGCCCGGCAACTCCGGGAAGAGCCGCCCCACGGGAAAGAGCTGCGTGAGCGAGTCGCCGTAGAAGACCACGCCGCCCGGCTCCGCCGACTCGGTGGCGCGCACGATGTCGAGCATGCGCTCCAGCTGCGGACGTCGAAGCTGAAAGAAGTGCGGGTTGTAGGCCATGCTCTCGCGCACGTCCTTCTCCCTCCGAAGGGTGCGGTCTGTTAATTGGGGACTGTCCCCAATTCACAGACCCGGTGGTTACAGCTCGCGCGCGAGGGCGTAGGCGGCGGCCATCGCGTCCTTGATGTTGCCGGGCTTCTCGGCGTCGCCGATCACGTGGACGCTCGCGCCGGCGGCCGCAAGCTCCTCGGCGAGCGAGCCGTCCGGGCGGTACCCGAGCGCCAAGATCATGGTGTCGGCGCCGGCAAGCCCGACGCGCTCGCCGTTCTTCTCGCACACGATCGTGTCCTCGGTGACGTCGGTGACCGTGGTGTCCGTGAGCACGCGCACGCCCTTGCCGAGCATGCGGGTGATGAGCGCGGCGCGACCCGCGGCACCCTCGGTCGGGGCGAGCGTGGAGCTCATCTCCACGAGCGTGATGTCGCGGTTGCCCTTAGCGAGGTCGTTCACCAGCGGCGCAAGGTAGTCGGCCACCTCGCAGCCCACCGAGCCGCCGCCCACGACCACGATCTTCTTGCCGGGGAAGGCGCGACCGGCGAGGATGTCGTCGGCCGTCACCGCCTGCTTGAAGCCGGCCGCCCACGCGGGGACGATCGGCTCGGCGCCCGTGGCCAGAACCACGTCATAGCCCGGGAAGTCTCGCGTCACGTCCGCGGCGGTCAGGCGCACGCCCAGGCGCACGTCCACCCCCGCGGCGGCGAGGCGACGCGCCTGGAACTTGATCACACGCGTGAGGTCCTGCTTGGCTATGGGCACCGCGGCGACGCGCATGGTGCCGCCCGGCTCGTCGTCCGCGTCCACGAGGACCACGTGATGCCCGCGGCGCGCCGCCACGAAGGCGGCCTCCATGCCGGCCGGACCCGCGCCGACGACCAGCACGTCGCGCTTCTCGGCAGCCGGCTCCACCGCGCCGTCGTCGTGCTCCACGTCCGGGTTCACCGTGCAGGCGATGGGCTTGCCGAACATGATGCCCGTGAGGCAGCGAAGGCACCCGATGCACGGGCGGATGTCGTCCGTGGCGCCCGCCGCGGCCTTGTTGCAGAACTCGGCGTCGCAGAGGTTGGCGCGACCCATCATGCAGGCGTCCGCCACGCCCTCCTCCAGCAGCTCCTCGGCGATCCAGGCCTCGTTGATGCGGCCGACCGTTGCCACCGGGATGCTCACGCAGCGCTTAATCTGACGCGCCACGTCCGCGTGGCTGCCCTGGCGCGTGCCAGCCGCGGGAATGGCGCTTCCGCGCTTGATCGTGGTGCCACCGGAGACGTGCAGCAGGTCCACGCCCGCGCGCTCGAGCTCGCGCGCCACGTGGCACATGTCCGTGATGGTGAGGCCGCCGTCGGAGTACTCAGCGCCGGAGATGCGCACGTCGATGATGAAGTCCTCGCCGCAGCGCTCGCGCACCTCGCGGACCACCTCAAGCGTGAGGCGCAGGCGGGCGTCGATGTCCCCGCCGTACTCGTCCGTGCGCTTGTTGTAGAGGGGGCTCAGGAAGCCGCCCAAAAGGCCGTGCGCATGCGCCGCGTGAATCTCGACGCCGTCCGTGCCGGCGCGCTTCATGCGCTCGGCGGCGTCGCCGAACTGCCGGACGAGCACGGCCAGCTCCTCGCGCGTGACCGGGCGCGGCGCCTCGCGCGCATAGTAGGGCCCCACGTTGGACGGGGCGATGAGCTGCGGCGTGCCGGGAATCGGGAACGCCATGTACGCCGGGTGGAAGAGCTGCGGCAGGATCTTGGCACCGTGCTCGTGGACCGCGGAGGCAAGACGCGTCCACCCCTCCACATAGGAGTCGTCTGCCACGCACATGTCTCCGGGCAGGTAGACGTAGGTGGGCTCCACGGTAACGACCTCGGTGACGATGAGGCCCACGCCGCCCCTGGCGCGCGACGCGTAGTGGTCGATGAGCGCGTCCGTCACGTAGCCGTGGTCGGCCAGGTTGGTGGAGACGGGCGGCATGAAGACGCGGTTGCGCACCTCCTGGGTACCGACCTTAAGGGGCGAGAACAGCAGCGGGTACTTCTCGGACATCATGTCGTCTCCTCTCCTTGGTTGTTGCGTCAACTATACGCCGACGAGCGCGCGCTCCCCGTGCCCCCGACAGGCGGGCGGTTCTTACACCCCGGAGAGTGTAAGAACGGAGGCCTGAGACGCAGATTCCGGACTTTTGATTGCGTTATTTCACCCTCCAGGGTGTAACAACGGAAGGGGCGCCGGCAGGCAGGCGGGCGAGAAGGACGCGCGTTCAGCCGCCAGCCAGCGATGCGCGGTTATCGTGCGCGCCGCATGGAGGAGAGATGTGCGGGTACATCAGTGGCATTTGTCCCCATGCCCCCGTCCCGGAATCGAGGCCATCATGCGCCGCCAGCCGTCACGCCCGTCCGTCCTTCTCGCCGTCTTTCTTGCCGTGCTGCTCGCCCTCTCCCCGCTCGCGGCGAGCGCGGGGGAGGTCGGGAAGCTGGTGGACCCGGACACCTCGGGCAGTTGGGAGGAGCTCTTTGGGTCGGAATCCGGCAGCTACTCGACCGCTCAGGCCGGGCGCATCTGGGCGGACAAGTCCGTCTACGCCACCGCCGACGAGGCGCGCGCGGCCGGACTCCCCGTGAAGCTCGACGTGCCCGACCACGGGTTCTTCGTGGGCCTCTCCGCCCTCTCATCCGCCGCGTCCGTGCGCCAGGAGGGCGGGCCCGCCCACGACGTGGTCTTTGTGGTGAGCACCAACCGCCTGCTCACGGACATGACCTACGGGGGCAGACCCCAGGGGGCCTACCTCGCCGACGCCCTCAACTCCGCCATCGCGCGCCTCATGGCGGAGAACGACGGCGACGGCGCGACCACGCGCGTGGGCGTCATAGGCTACGACTCCCAGGTGGTCACCATGATGCCGCTCGCCGCGTACGAGCCGGACGCCGAGGGGCGCTTCGTCAGCTTCACCGGGAGCTCGCTCGAGGTCGTCGCCACCGCCGCGGACGGCTCGAGCACGGCCGCCGCGGCGCTTGGCAGTGGCTCCTACCTGCAGCGGGCCGTAAGCGTGGCCGGGGACGAGCTCGAGGCGGCCGCAGGCGACGCCGGCTCCGAGGGACGCCTGCCCGTGCTCTGCGTGATGGGCCGCTCGATCCCGTCCATGGCAAACGTGGCCTTCTCTGACCCGCCCGCCTACACGGGGTCCGCAGACGGCTTCTTGGGCCCCCTGCCCGGGAGCCGCGAGAACGGCTACGGCACGGACGCGATGCTGGCCACCATGCTCACCATGCGCGACGTCGTCTCTCGCGTGGACGCCGCCTGGGGAGCGGACCGCGAGCTCACGTTCTTCTCAACCGGTCTGGACACGAGCGACGCCGCGGCCTACCTACTGGAGACCGCGCACGAGCAGGCACACCATCCGCTCGTGACCTCGGGGGTCAACCTGAGCGACAACCTGGCCGCGGCCGCGCGGGCCTTCGAGGACGCCTCGGCGCGGGGCGAGAAGGACGTGACGCTTGCGCTCTACGGCTCCGGCAGCTACGGGATCGTACCCGAGGACGTGACCTTCCCCACCGCCGCCGGGCTGCTCGACGCCGGCGACCCCGCGCAGCTCAGCGTCGTGGACGACTACCTCTCCGCCCACAGCGCCTCCGCGCTCTCGTGGGCCTTTGGAACCGTGGTGGACCGCTCCCTGGGCATCGTCTACACCGCGCCCGCCTCGGGCGGGCCGGGGGACGAGCGGCCGGGCGGCAGCCGCGTCACGGTGTCCGACCCGGTGGGCGCAGGCATGGAGGTGTCGCGCGTGAGCGGCATCGTCTATGGGAATCGGCTGCTGGACGGGGCCCTCGCGGCACAGGCCGTGAAGATAAGCCTGGAAGACCCGGGGGACATCGAGGCCACGCACGAGTTCGACTATCTGGTCGAGGCCATGAACTCACGCTACGACCTGGGCTATGCCGCCTACGACCTCTTCTACGACGCCCTCCGGGACGGGCAATTCTCCTACACGGACGACGCGACGTTCTCAAACCACGCGAGCTGGTACGTGAACCCCGAGCACGAGATGGTGCCGATCGACGGACGCCCGTACGCCTTTGCCACGCAGGCAGAGGTCGATGCCGCGGCGGACGGCGACTGGCGGGAGCGTGCGCCAGAGGACGTACGAGCCAAAATCGAGGCGGCGCAGGCAGCGGGCGCCACCGCGGCGTGCGAGACGTACTTCTACATCGGCAACCTGCCCAACCAGTACACGGGCGGCGACGTCACGCTCTACGACTTTGTGGTGATGGTCGAGACGGACCTCTCCTCCGGGCGGCAGACGCTCCTGCTCTCCGTCCCCGTGGAGGCGGTGCCCGCGCGGCGGGTGGACGTCTCTGTGGCGGCCGACGGCTCGGCCACGATGGCGCTCGACGGCGGGGAGGACGTGAGCCCGCTCAGGTTTGCCTACGAGGTCTCCCCCACCCCGGACGTCGAGGCGCTGCTCGAGCGCATGGACGCGGGCGAGCTGGTGAGCGACGAGGAGCTCTCCGCGGCAACGGGCGCCCCGGTGAGTGCCGGTGCGGACGGGAGGAGGCTCCTCTATGCGAGCGCGTTCTCGGGCTCCGGGGACGGCGCCGCGGCGGGGGCCGTGGCGAGTGCCTGGGCGGCGCAGACCAACTCCTACTACGCCTTCTCGCGAGACACCCCGCTCTACGTGCGCGGCGCGAGCGGCTACGAGCCTCTGACGAGCCTGCCCGAGCCCGGCGGCACGTACTACTTCCAGCGGATCGTCTACTCGGCGAGCCTCCCCTCCGCGGACGCGACGGCGCCGGCGAGCGTGGAGCAGAGCTGGGAGCCCTACGTCGTGGCGCTCGATGCAGACCAGATAGGCGCGCGCTTCGTTGTGCGCGACGGCCAGTGCGTGGCGCTCGCGGGGACGCCTCGCTACGTGCGGCCCGTTGAGCTGGGAACGCTCGAGAAGGACCCCAACGCCACGGGCAGCGCGCCCTACGTGGAGCGCCTGGGCGTGACGGACGTGGAGGGCGGTGGCGTGCGGCTCGCCTCGCGCCTGGGCAACAACGGCGTGCTCGTGCTGCCGGCGGGAACCGAGGAGCCGCCCGTGGTGGACCCGAGTCCGGACCCCGACCCCACGCCAGATCCCGACCCGAATCCGGAGCCCACGCCGGATCCCGACCCCACGCCGGATCCCGACCCCACGCCGGATCCCGATCCGAATCCGGATCCCGAGCCCACGCCCGATCCCGAGCCCGACCCCGATCCGAATCCGGATCCCGAGCCCCCGCCGGATCCCGAGCCCGCCCCTGACCCAGAACCGGAACCGGAGCCCACACCCAATCCCGACCCAGCACCGGACCAAACGCCTGATCCCGAGCCCAGCCCCGGTCAGGACCAGGCACCGGGCGACGAGCCCGCCGACGAATCTGGTGGCTCAGGCGTCACAGACAACAAACCCACCGGCAGCGCACAGGACGCAGCGACGGAAAGCCCCGCGCTCCCCAATGCCGGGGACGACTCCCTCGTCACCGGCGTCCTTCTCGCCATGACGGGCGTGGGCATCGCCCTCGTGGCATACGCGGTCTTCGTCTCGAGGCGCCGACCGTAGCCTCCGGCGTTCTGTACCAAGGCCGACCATACAACACCGCCCTCTCCATCGCGATTCTTGCCCCAAGCGCCGGGTGTTGTATGGTCGGCCGATTTATGAATTCGCTTGGGAGTCGGTCCGCGACCCGGAATGGAGCGATATCGGCCCATGGAATACTGAATGTGGCATCAGCCCCAGCCCAGAAAGGACCGACGTGCTCCTCAGCCTCCTCGTCATCGCAATCGGATTCGCCCTTCTCGTCTTTGGCGCCAACTTCCTCGTTGACGGCGCGTGCAGCATCGCGCGGCGCCTCGGCGTCCCGGACCGCGTGGCGGGTCTCACCATCGTGGCCGTAGGCACGTCGCTCCCCGAGCTCGTCGTGAGCGTGACCTCCGCCGTGGGCGGCCACGCGGACATGGCCTTTGGCAACGTGGTGGGCAGCTGTCTTGCCAACCTGCTGCTCATCCTGGGCCTCTCTGCCGTAATCGCACCGGTGACGCTCTCGCGCAGCACCCAGCGCTTCGAGATTCCCGTGAGCGTGGCGGCATGCGGGCTGCTCGCGCTCCTCGCCAACACGGGAGGTCAGGTAACGATGCTCGAGGGCGTGGTCCTCCTCGTTGCCTTCGCCGCCTTCGTGGCGCGGACCGTGAGAGTGGGCCTCGCCGAGGGCGCGGGCGAGAAGGACGAGGGGGCGGCGAGCGAGGACGTTGAGCCCCAGCCCGTCTTCTTCCGCAGCCTCGTGATGGTTGCCGTGGGCATCGCCATGCTCAAGTTTGGCGCGGACCTCGTGGTGGACAACGCGACCGCCATAGCCTCCGCGATGGGCATCTCCGAGCGCATCATCGGCATCACCGTGGTGGCGCTGGGCACGTGCCTTCCCGAGCTCGTGACGAGCGTGGTCGCCGCCTTTCGCGGCAACTCGGACATCGCCGTGGGCAACGTGGTGGGCTCCAACATCTCCAACCTGCTGCTCGTCATGGGTGGGCCGGCACTCTTCGCCAGAATTCCCTACGACACCGCGTACAACGTGGACCTGGCACTGCTCGCGATCTTCTCGCTCGTGCTCGTGGGGTTTGCCTTCATCGGACGTCGCCACGAGATGAGCCGTGCCAACGGCGTGGTCTTCGTGGTGCTCTACGCGGCCTACATCGCCACGTCCGTCCTGCGATGATTCTGTAAATTGGGGACAGTCCCCAATTAACACAAATGATTGATATCAAACGTTTCTGTGAATTGGGGACTGTCCCCAATTCACACATTTCCGAAGCCGGCCTCGAGCTCGCGGATGCGCTCGTAGAGCCAGCGGTTGGTGGGCACGAGCAGGCCGTGCCTCTGAGCGAGCCGAATCACGGTGCCGGAGAACTCCTCGACCTCGGTGGGCTTCTCATTGATGCGGTCCTGCGCCATCGAGGGCATGCCATCAGGGTCGAGCGAGGCGATGAGCGCGGCCATCTGAGCGAGGTCCGCCTCGGTCACGTCCACGCCCTCGGCGCGCGCCACGGCAAGGGCCTCGCGCATGGCGGCCACGAAGCAGCGGTTCTGCTCGCTCCCCGGCTCGGAGGCGGTGCCGTAGGTTCCGCCAAAGACCATGCAGACCTGGTTGATGCCCACGTTGAGCATGAGCTTCGTCCACATGCGGTGGCGGATGTCGGCCTCCACCACGTGCGGGATGCCCGCGCGGGCGTAGAGGTCGGCCACGTCCTCGACCACGCCCGGGGCCGTCCCCGGCGCCGCGCCAAAGCGAATCTCGCCGGGATGGCTGTAGGTCATGCCCGACCCGATGAAGACGGCGTCCATGCCCTGCGCCACGGAGAGCACGGTGCGCCCCCAGCCAAAGCGCTCCGCCACGCGCTCCTCGCTCGTGACGCCGTTGACCAGCGACGCGATGGCCGTATGCGGCCCCACGAGCCGCTCCATGGTGTCGAGCGCCACCGGCAGACCGGGTGCCTTGATGGCAAGGATCACCAGGTCGACTGGCTCGGCCTCGCTCGCGGGGACGGTGCGCACGCGGCACGGCTCGCCGTTCACGGTCACGGACTCGCCGGCGTGGCGCGCGTAGCGCGCGTCGTCCATCACGTACTGGACGGCTCCTGGCCCGAGGTTCTTCTCGGCAATGGTCCCGTAGAGCAGGCCCACCGCGCCCCTACCCAGAATCGCCACGCGCTCGATTGCCATGATGGTCTCCCTTCGCCGCTCTGGCGGCATTGTAGCGTGCCCGAGGCCAATGTATACTCTCTGCCCCATCGCAACTGGAAGAGGAGGCACCTTGAGACGCGTCGCCATCATAGGGAGCCCGGGCTCGGGCAAGTCGACGCTCGCGCGCGGCCTTCGCAACCTCACGGGCCTGCCGCTCCACTACCTCGACATGCTCTGGCACCTTCCCGACGGCGGCCACGTGACGAGGGCCGCGTTTGATGCCGCGCACGAGGAGCTCGTGTCCCAGGAGCGCTGGATCATTGACGGGACCTACCTCCGGACGCTTCCCTCGCGCCTCGAGCGTGCCGACGCCGTCGTTCTTCTTGACCTGCCGCTCGAGACGTGCCTCGAGGGAATCCGGGCGCGCATCGGCAAGGCGCGCGAGGACCTGCCCTGGCAGGAGACAAAGCTCGATCCCGAGTTCGTCAGCTACGTGCGGCGCTTCCCGGACGAGCAGCTGCCCCGGATCCGCGAGCTTCTTGACGCTCGCCCCTCGGGATGCCGGCTCGTCGAGCTGCGCTCCCGGGAAGAGGCCGAGCACGCCCTCGTGCCAGGAGGGCTCCTTTGGAAGCTCGTCAACCCCGTTAGCCAACTCGACACCTAGGGGAAGAGGCGCATGGACGAGAAGAACGACTGGCGCGTGGCCGAGAACCGCGCCAACTGGGACGACCGGGCGGCGGTGCACGCCGCCTCGCCGTTCTACGAGGTCGAGCGGCTGGTGGCGGACCGGTCGTACGTCTCGCCCGTCGCGCGGCGCGACTTCGAGGTCCTGCGCCCCCACCTGGGGCCGGACGGACTCGCGGACCGCGCCGTCCTGCACCTTCAGTGCCACATCGGGACGGACACGCTCTGCTGGGAGCGCCTGGGCGCGGCCGAGGTCTGGGGGCTGGACTTCTCTCCCGCCTCGCTCGAGCAGGCGCGGGTCATCGCGGGGCGGGCCGGGGCGAGCGTCACCTACGTCGAGGGGGACGCGCGGCTTGCCGCCGACGCCATCGACCGGACCTTCGACGTCGTGGTCACGGGCACGGGTGCGCTCCAGTGGCTACCGGAGCTCTCGAGCTGGGCGCATTCGATCGCGCGGCTCCTCAGACCCGGCGGCCTTCTCGTCGTCCGCGACGACCACCCGCTGCTGGGCGCCCTGCTCTACGAGTCACTCGAGGTGCACGCCGACTACCTCTCGGGCTTCTGCGACGACTACGAGGACGACGGCAGCTACGTGCCCGGATCGGCCGGCGCCATCGCGCACACGAGCGCGCACAACTGGAACCACGACTTTCAGGAGATCCTGGGCAGCCTGCTTGCCGCCGGCCTTGCGATCGAGGACTTCCGCGAGAGCGCCTTTGCCGAGTGGCGGTCGCTCCCCTGCCTCGAGGAGACGCCGGAGGGCTGGACCATGCCCGCGGGCGCTCCGCGCATCCCGCTTACCTTTGCCGTCGTGGCGCGGAAGCCGGCGTAGGATCGGACGTCGCGGGCGAGGGCGCCGGCGCGTCGAGCCCGGCGCGACGGCGCAGCTCCGTCACTAGGTGGTCGTTGCCGAGGACAGAGACCACGGCGTCGCCGTCCATCGGCGCATCGATGAAGACCGCGTCCGTCGAGGCGGCCGCCACGTGTCCGGTGAACTCTTCCGGTACGAGCGCGCCGGCGGAGCGGCGCACGTCGCGCACGTGGTCATAGGGGATGATCGTGCGGCCCCAGCCAGAGACGATCTCCAGGCGGTTGGCGTAGAGCTCCACACGGTTGCGGACCACGATGGGCCAGAGGAAGATCGCGGCGGCCACCAGCACGATGGCCGGCACGACGGCCGGCATCCCCGGCTGCAGCGCCAGCACCGCCGCCGCAGCGGCGACCACGCCGGAGAGGACGCCGTACCACGGGGCGACCCTGCCGCGGAAGACCAGCTCCGGATTGCCCTTGTAGATGCGCATGGCCCACCGCCCTTCTCGCCTGCTCGCCCAGCCCGCCTGATGGAAACGGTAGCACAGCGCCACGCAGGCGGAGCGCCGCGAGGGGCAGCAGAGGGCGGGCGGCGCGGCTATCCCCTGCTCCTGCGCGCGAGGCGCTCGGCCGCGCGGCGCGGCTCCCAGCCCTTGAGGACCATGAGCGCGACGAAGGCGGCAACCACCACGAGGGTCAGCACGAGCAGCGCCACGGGGAAGAGCCAGAACCCGAAGGCCTCCCCCACCACGCCAAAGAGCGGCGCGAGCGCGAGCGATCCCACGTAGGACGCGGCCATCTGCACGCCGATGACCGACTGCGAGAGCTCGCGGCCAAAGAGGCGCGGCGTGAGATGCAGCATGTTGGGGTAGAGCGGGCTGTTGCCAAACCCCACGAGGAAGAGGCCCACCGGCGCGGCGGAGAGCGGCAGCGGCGCCAGCAGCACGAGCACGGCAGTGAGGGTGACCAGCTGCCCCAGCCCCACGAGCTGCTTGCTCGAGAGGCGGTTGGCGAGCACGCCGGAGAGAAAGCGCCCGGCCGTCACGCCCACGTAGTAGACCGTGATCATGCCCGCAGCGTCCCCGGCCCCCATGCCGCGCGCGTTGACGAGGTAGCTCGTGCCCCAGGAGTTGCAGATGCCCTCGATGGCAACGGACGCCAGGAAGATCAGACAGGCAAGGCGCACGTCGCGCCGGCGGACCAGCGTGAGCGGGCTCTCCGTGCGGGGCTCCACGTCCTTCTCGCCCTGTTCCTCGTGAACGTGGGCGACCTTGCCCCAGAGCGGCAGGATGGCAATGGTGAGAAGGGCGATCGCCGCCTGGCAGGCCGCGGCACCGAGGTAGCCCTCGCGCCAGGTGCCGGAGGAGAGCGCGACGGACATGATGAACGGGCTGATGGTCACGCCCACACCGTACGCACAGTGCAGGAAGTTCATGTGCGTGGCGTGGTAGTGGAGCGCAACGTAGTTGTTGAGCGCCGTGTCGATGGAGCCCGCGCCCAGGCCAAGCGGGATGGCGAGCAGACACAGCCACACGAGGCTCGGCGCAAGTGCAAAGCCCAGGAGGGCGAGCGCGGTGAGCGTGGTGGAGACCGCCGTCACGCGTCCGGTCCCAAAGCGGTTGATCACGGCGGCGGAGGCAAGGCTGGAGACGATGGTCCCGCAGCTCACGATCATGGTGATGACGCTGCCCAGGGAGACCGGGAGGCCAAGGTCCGCGTAGATGGCGGGCCACGCCGCGCCAAAGAGCGAGTCGGGAATGCCCAGGCCGACAAATGCCACGTAGATGACGACGAGAAGAACGAGGGTCATGTGCGGGGCCTCCCTTCCTGCTATCGGCGCTCACTGCTGGAGTGGAAACGTTTCCAATACATGATAGCGCGCCATTTTGGAGATGTCACCCCCGCATTGGCGCTGTGATGAGGGTATGTGCACCACCCCTCGAGGGTATGTGCACTTCCCGACCCGCTCGTTCTTCTCGGCCGTGGCGCTGACCTGCGACTTCGCGAGAAGAACCTCGAGGCGCGGTGTACATACCCCAAGGCTGGGTGCACATGCCCTCAGGACGAGTCCGACCCTTGCGAAACCGTAAGCCATTTCGATGGCGGCGAGCACGCCTCTGGGAGACAATGAGGCCGCGCGAAGAGACGAGAAGAACGGACAACATGAACCTCATCAGGCGTTTCCTCTCCGGGTACACCGAGAACTTCCTCGCGGCGCTGGCGCTCTGGCCGCTGGCGTCCGCCGCGCTCACGCTGCCGATTCTGGCGTGGCTCTACCACCGCGACGGCAGGCTGCGGTTTGGCTCGGCGCTCACCACCTACCTCGCGGTGCTCTACGTGCTGGGCCTGGGGTGCTTCACGCTCTACCCGCTGCCGAGCGGGAGCTCCGGCCTCGGCATCACCTACGGGGTGCCGTGGCAGCTGGACCCCCTTGCCTTCGTGGACGACTTCCGGCGCGAGGGCGTGAGCACGCTGCCGCAGATAGCGTTCAACGTGGTGCTGTTCATGCCGTTGGGCTTCATCGCGGGTCGGCTGCTGCGCTGGGGATTCTGGTGCTCTGTCCTCGTGGGGCTCCTAGCGTCGCTTTGCATCGAGGCCGCGCAGGGCACGGGGCTCTTTGGCATCTACGACTACGCCTATCGCACGGCAGACGTGGATGACCTCATCTACAACACCTCCGGTGCGGCGCTGGGCTGGATGTGCGCGGCGGCGCTCGGCCGCGTCCTGCCTCCCGGCGCCCTTGCCCAGGAGGGAGAGGTCACGCGCTCGCCGGGCTTCGTGCGCCGCGGCGTGGCGCTCTGGCTGGACACGACGCTCGTCTCGATCGTGGCGGTGACGGCCGCCGCTGCCATCGCGCTGGCGCTGCGAAACGTCCCCGGCGGAGAGCGCTGGGCGGACGAACCGTGGGTGCTCTGGCTCACCGCCGCCGCGTTCGTCTGGGTGGAGGGCGTGCGCCCCTGGCTGCACGGCGGCTCCACGCCGGGTGGCTCGTTCGTGCGCATGAGCTGCGAGACGCGCGAGCGCACGGGGGCTCGGCGCCTGGCGTTCTACGCCCTGCGCCTGGCGGTCCTGGGGGCGGCGTACCTCTACCTGCCGATTCTCTGGCCCGCGCTCGCGCTCTTCTACCTCTTCGCGCGCGAGATGCCGTACGACCTGGTGTGAGACGGGCGAGCGACGGCCCTGCTCCTCGCGCCCCCTTTGAGGGTATGCTCAGTGTACATACCTGGTATGTACGGTCCTCGACCCGCGTGCTCTTCTCGCCTATGCCCCCGACCTGCGGTTATGCGAGAAGGACCTCAGACGGACTGTACACACCCGGTATGCGCAGTGTACATAGCCTCAAAGGGGACGCGGACACGAAACGTGATTCGAGGGGGCAGGCCCTTTTGCCCTATTTCGAGAAGAACGCGGCGTCCGCGGCACGGTACGGGCGCAGGCGCGCGGGGTCGACCTCGGTGTGAGCGTGCTCGGGAACGTCGTACCACTTGACGGTGTGGCCGGCGCCGTGGCTGCAGAACACGGAGTCCGGCGTGTTGGGAAGATCGGCCTCGGGGTCGTAGGCCGCGGCGGCGATGACCTCGTCGGCGTTGTGGCAGGGCAGGTAGCCCGCGAGCTCGAGCGAGATGCGCCCGCGCCCTCCCGTGTAGCGCGCGACCTCGAGCGCGTACTCCCCCACCTCGGAGGCAGGCACCTCACCCGTGATGCGCGCCGTCTCGCCGGACGCAGCGGGGGCCTCAAAGACGGCGGCCATGCGCGTGAGGTCCGTGAGCGCGCGGCCCACGCGGTCCGCCGGTACCGTCAGGCGGAAGCGATACCACGGCTCAAGGAGCAGGCACTCCCCGCGCTCGCGGGCACCCATGAGCGCCTGACGGACGGCGCGGTAGGTGGCCTGGCGGAAGTCGCCGCCCTCGGTGTGCTTGGGGTGCGCGCGACCCGCGAGCAGCGTGATGCGCACGTCCGTGAGCGGCGCGCCCGCGAGGGGCCCCAGGTGATCGCGCTCCATGGCATTGGTGAGGACGAGGCGCTGCCAGTTGAGGTCGAGGTCGTCGGTGGAGCAGCGCGTGCCAAACTCCACGCCGGCGCCGCGCGGGAGCGGCTCCACCGAGAGGCGCGCCTCGGCGTAGTGGCGCAGCGGCTCGAAGTGCCCCACGCCCTCGGCGGGCGCGGTCACGGTCTCCTTGTAGAGGATGCCGCCCGGGCCAAAGGTGACGCTCATGCCGTAGCGCTCCCGCAGCAGCTCCGCAATCACGTCCTGCTGGACCTCGCCCATGAGCTGGACGTGCGCCTCCTGAAGCTGCTCCTGCCAGGTCACGCCGAGCAGCGGGTCCTCGTCCGCGAGCTCGCGCAGCGCCCGCACGAGCGCGGAGACGTCCGACCCGGGCTCGGGGATCACCTGGTAGGACAGAACGGGCGCGAGCACCGGGCGCTCGCCGGCGGGCTCGGCGCCGAGGGCGCTCCCGGGGACGACGTGCGTGAGGCCCGTGACGGCACAGATTCGCCCCGCGGGCACCTCGGGGACGGTCTCGAAGCTCGCACCCTGGTAGAGACGCACCTCGTTGACCTTCTCCTGCCACGGGGCTCCCCGGTCGCTGCCCGCAAGCTGCATCTTGGCACGCAGGTCACCGCCCGTCACCTTCACCCAGGCGAGCCGCTCGCCGCGGGCCGAGCGCGAGACGCGGTAGACGCGGGCAGAAAACTCCGTGGGCCAGTCCTTCTCGACAATGAGATCGGAGAGCCCGTCGAGCAGCTCCCGCACGCCGTCGTCGCGCAGCGCCGCGCCAAAGAAGCACGGGAAGACGGCACGCTCTGCAATCAGGCGCCGCAGCGTACCGGACGCGAGCGCCCCGCTCTCCAGGTACTCCTCCAAAGCTGCCTCGTCGCTCGCCGCCGCCTCCTCCAGGGCCTCCGCGTCGCCGGCGAGCAGCGCCGCCGCGTCGACGCAGCCCATCGAGAGGCGGGCGGAGAGCTCTGCGAGAAGTTCTTCTCGCCCCGCGTTCTCCAGGTCGCACTTGTTCACGAAGACAAAGGTCGGAATCGCATGGCGCTCGAGCAGGTCCCAGAGCGTCTCGGTGTGGCCCTGGACGCCGTCGTTTGCGCCCACCACAAGGATCGCGTAGTCGAGCGCCTGCAGCGTGCGCTCGGCCTCCGCGGAGAAGTCCACGTGGCCGGGCGCGTCCACGAGCATGAGGTGGGCGCCGTCCCAGTCGAGCGCCGCGCTGGATGAGAAGATCGTGATGCCGCGCTCGCGCTCCATGGCGTCGGTGTCCAGGTGCGAGTCGCCGCTGTCCACGCGCCCCGCCGCACGGATGGCGCCCGCCGTGGCGAGCATCGCCTCCGCGAGCGTGGTCTTGCCCGCGTCGACGTGCGCCAGCAACCCCACGACCGCCTGCCTCACGCGTCAACCTCCTCGTCCTTCTCGCACTCTCTTCAATCACCATGTTTTTCCGGACATAATCTAGGCTACCAGAACGCCATTTTGTCCGGAGAAACATGGTGATTGGAAGGCTTGACGGTAATGCGCCGCCACGGCATACTAACGGCGACGTAACCCCGTCGAAAGGACCCGGAGCCGTGCGCATCCGCTAGACATCCTCGGCCAAGAAACCACCGATGGCAGCATAACGTGACAAAGGGACTGTCCCCTTGTCAAGTTGCCAGAGAAGAGATGTCTATGCAGCTTGTGCTCTCCGGCGTCACGTACGCCTACCCCGCGGCCCGCGAGGCCGTCATCAGCAACCTCACCATCACCTTCCCCGCCGGCTGGACCGCGCTTCTGGGCGACAACGGCTGCGGCAAGACCACGCTGGCCAAGATCGCGTGCGGGCTCATCGAGCCGGACGCGGGCTCGGTCACGCGCAACCTGGTCTGCTCCTACGTCGCACAGGACGCGGACGAGCCGCCCGAGGGACTCGCTGACTTCGCGCTTGACTACGGTCGCGATGCCCGAGAGCTGCGCGAGAGCTTTCGGATAGAGGACGACATGCCCTGGCGCTGGGGCGAGCTCTCCTTTGGCGAGCGCAAGAAGCTGCAGGTGGCGACGGCCCTCTGGGGCAGACCGGACGTCCTCGTGGCGGACGAGCCCACCAACCATCTGGACGCGGACGCCCGCGAGCAGCTGGGCGCGGCGCTCGCGCGCTTCCGCGGAATCGGGATCCTCGTGAGCCACGACCGCGAGCTCGTGGACCTTCTCGCCACGCGCTGCGCGTCCTTCGAGCCCGGGGGCATCGTCGTGCGCCCGGGAGGCTACAGCGCCGCGCACGACCAGGCAGAGCTCGAGCGCAGCTCCGCGGCAGCCGAGCGACAGAACGCAAAGCGCGAGCTCGCGCGGCTGGCTGCCGAGAAGGACAAGCGGGCCCACGAGGCGGCGCGGGCCGACGCGCGGCGCAGCAAGCGCAACCTGGACCCACGCGACCACGACGCACGCGGCAAGATTGACCTCGCCGTGTTCACCGGCAAGGACGGGCAGGCAGGGCGCCTCTCGTCCCAGATGGACGCGCGCCTTGTCGCCGCGCGGGAGCGCCTGGCGGCCGTCCGAGTGACCAAGCGCTACGACGGCGACCTCTGGATGGATGCCGAGCCCGCCCGCCGCCGCACCGTGCTGCACGTGCCGCCCGCAACCATCCCCTGCGGCCCGGAGGGCACGCTCGAGATTCCCGAGCTCTGGGTGGGGAACACCGACCACGTTGGCGTCGTCGGGCCCAACGGCGCCGGAAAGTCCACGCTTCTTTCGCACCTGCGGGTTCTTCTCGCCCAGGCGGCGGACGCGGGGCTGGGCCTGGAGGTGCTGGACATCCCGCAGGAGCTACCGGCGGAGGCGCGCGACGCCGTGGTGGGGCGCGTGACGAGCCTGACGCCGGCTGACCGTGGCCGCGTGCTCTCAACCGTGGCACAGCTCAACTCGGACCCGGACCGCATCCTCGAGGGCGGGCGCACGAGCCCCGGGGAGCTTCGCAAGCTCATGCTCGCGGAGGGCATCCTGCGCCATCCCGCGCTCATCGTCATGGACGAGCCCACCAACCACCTTGACCTGCACTCCACCGAGGCGCTCGAGCGCGCGCTCGCCGCCTATCCCGGCGCGCTCCTGCTGGTGAGCCACGACCGGCGGTTCCTCGATGCCTGCACCGCTCGCACCTGGGAGGTCCGCGACGGTCGCGTGCGCGAGCTGTGATTGGGGCCGTTGCCGGGGACGAGAAGGGCCAGAGGCTGCGACGTTTTTCACTCATCGCGCTCAAACGACCAGATTCGTCCGCCGCGACGGCGGTGTTGTGGTCGTCCGAGCGCGACGAATGCGGCAGCGTCCCCAAGTGACAGTCCTAGTGGATGACACCCCTCCAAAACAGGAAGCTGTAGAGCGCGACGAGCGCCGTGCCGCCGAGAAGGGCCACGAGCAGCACGACCAGCGTGAGCTCGGGCGCCGTGGAGGAGAGAAGCGCAGACGCGAGCGCGGCCACGCCCATGACCACGAAGACCGGACCGGCGAAGCGGTGCGTGCGCCGCCAGTTCTCAGGATCCGCGAGCGTCCACGGCACGCGCACGCCAAAGGTGTAGTTGGGTTCGATGTGCGGCATCGCGACGCCAAGACCCACGAGCAGAAGCCCCAGAAAACCGAACGCGACGACGTTGACGATCGAGCTGCCCGCTGTCGGGAGGGCGCCGAGCGCCGTCAGCGGCGTGATCCACGCCATGACGACCATGAATACCGTGAAGGCCGCAGAGAATCCCTGATAGATGCCCTTGAAGCGGTTGAAGCTCTCGCCGCGCGGGTCGAAGTGCGGGACCGCGAAGAGCAGCGCCAGGATCAGGAACGGCATGACGACGCCCATGAAGATCGTGGAGCCCTTGCTGTCCCAGCCGTCAGCCGTGCCGTCGACGCCCCAGTGCGTGGGCACCGTCTCCGGCATCGCGGGCAGCGCCCAGAGGACGTAGGCCGCCGCGTTCGCCACGCACAGGGCGAGAAG
Source organism: Olsenella sp. An285 (assembly GCF_002159625.1). Classification (GTDB taxonomy): domain Bacteria; phylum Actinomycetota; class Coriobacteriia; order Coriobacteriales; family Atopobiaceae; genus Thermophilibacter; species Thermophilibacter avicola. The sequence continues at coordinate 124,040 of NZ_NFIZ01000002.1, read as the reverse complement.
CGCGATCCACAGGGCCTTGTCGCGCGTCGTGTAGTCCAAGCCAGCCATTTCAGCCTCCTCAGACGAGAACGTTGCGCGATGTTATACCCCTCCCGCAGACGCTTATCAATCCCGCCGTCTGCCGTCCTTACGACGCCGCTCACGCCGCTCACCAAAGCTCAGCCAGCCCTGGTGCCAGAAGAACGCCACCTCAACGGCCACGATTACGACGCACACCGCAACCACCGCGGCATAGCCCCACGGCACGTCAAAGAGCGCCATGTGCGGGAAGTTCATGCCGTACCACCCGGTAACAAAGGTGAGCGGCATCACGATCGTGGTCACCACCGTGAGCCACTGCATGACGTTGTTCTGCCGCACGTCGATGGACTCCTGGTAGAGGCTGTGAACCTGCAGGCTGTAGTCCTGCAGTGACTCCAGGCGCGTGGCGAGCCGGCTCAGGAGGCGTGCGAGCGAGCGGAGCCGCGCGCCGTCCGCAGGCGTCACAAGGCCGGAATCGTCCTCGGCGAGTTCGCCGGCAAGATCCGACATGCCCTGGTAAAACGTGTCGAGCCCGAGCATGCGACGCGAGTCCGCCATCATCTTGCGCCGGTCCGGACGCTCGCGCCCCTCGAGGACCTGCTGCTCCATCAGCTCGAAGTCCTCGCGCATGCGAGAGAGACGCGCCGGGTGATCGCGCAAGAGCTCGCGGAGGAGGGCGCAGAGGGCGCCTGCCGGTCCCTCGACGCGCGCCCGGTCCTCCACGGCGCGGCCGAGCGCGGTGGCGCAAGCGTCTCCGTCATCAATGAGCACCAGCTCGTTGGGAGTGAGGATGAAGCCAAAGCGGCGCCGTCCGCTCGGAGTGACCACGAGCCCCGCCGCACCGGTGGACGTGCGCTCCAGAAAGGGCATCGCGGCGTGCTCGAGCTGGTCGAGGACCTCGCGCTGCGTGTGAGAGAGCTGGCGCGACCGCGCCTCCTCAAGGCGCAGGAGGATGGTGACATGCTCGCCGTCCTTCTCGCCCGTCGCGAGGTGCCCGTTTGCGATGTGCCAAGCCCGTGCCATTGTGCGCCTCCGCCCGCTGCTGCCAACTGTCCTCGCTGGAGGTTCTACCCGTTGTCGTGTGAGACAATAGCCATGTCCGACCGCAATCAAAGGAGGCAGCATGGACTGGATCATGGAGCGCGACCGCGTGCAGGTGCTGGACGAGCAGTGGAACGTTCTGGCCGAGGTGACCTTCCCGCAGGTCGAGCCGGGCATCGTAGAGATCAACCACACCTTCGTGGACGAGAGCCTCCGCGGTCGGGGCGTTGCGGGAGAGCTCCTGGGCCGCGCCGTGGCAAGCATCGCCGCGAGCGGGTTCTACGCGCGCCCCACGTGCTCGTATGCGGTCAGCTGGTTCGAGAAGCACCCGGAGCACGCCGCGCTGCTGGCGTAGCGGGTACGTGGAGGGCGCGGCCGCACGCACTTCTCGGCATCACCCGAGAGCGCGCCCGCACTTCTCGCCCTGCGCAAGAAGTGCGGGCTGGAGCGCACTCGATGCCCGCACTTGAGAAGAGACGCCGAGAGTCTTCCCGCACTTGTTCGTCAAAACGGCCAAAACTGCCCGCACTCGATGCCCGCACTCATAAGTGCGGGCATCGCCTTGAACAATGCCGAGAAGTACGGGCACCCGCAAAGTTGCCCTACAGGACAACCGGCTCGCCGGGCAGCGGGGCGAGCACGCGCTCAGGATTGACCACCTGCGCGGAGAGCACCCGCGGGTCGCCGTTGAAGGTAGACCAGTCCGGAGCGTCGACCGTGCCCCAGTGGATGCACAGCAGCCGCGCGCTCGGGTAGGTGTTGGCAAGGCGCACCGCCCCGTCGAAGGTGATGTGCCACTCGTTGTCGGAGAAGTCCAAGAGGATGAGGCCGGGCTCGGGCATCTCCAGGTGCTCCGGCAGCAGCCTTGAGTCACCGGGCAGCCAGACCGAGCCGTCCGGCGTATCGAGCCAGTAGCCGCAGTAGTCCTCGCGCGCCCACGTGCGATAGGACCATTTTGCCGACTCGTTCTGCCAGGTGTGCCACGCGGGTGTGAGGCGCGCCGTCACCGCGCCCACCGAGAAGGACTCTCCGATGTCGTGGCCGACACCGGGCAGGCCCTCCTCGCGCGCAACCTGGGCCACGTAGCGTGGCGCGTGGTAGGCGGGGCACACGTCCGCGAGGTCATGACAGGTGGAACGACTGAAGTGATCGTTGTCGATGTGCGTGATCAGGACGGCGTCGAGCGCGGGCACGCTCGCGGGCGCCACCGGCGCGTCAAAGAGCACGGGCATGTCAAAGCCCTCGAGCACGGGGTCGATCATGACGCGCGTGCCCCGGGCGTTGAGCAGTATGCCCGCGCCGCCGAGCCACGTCACCGCCGTGTCCGCGCGGGGGACGAATGCCTCTGGGCCCAGGGGCACGACGCCGGCGGGCATAGCCTGGTTCTTCTCGTTGGTGATGACGCCCTTCAGGTCCATGGTGCGCCCCTTCTGTAAATTGGGGACTGTCCCCAATTTACATACCCTACTTTGCGTTGGGGTTCGTGGTGCCCGCGAGGGGCTTCTCGCCGGGACGGGCCGCCGGACCCACGAGCTCGTGCGCGACGTACGGCTCCTCGAGGTAGGCGACCTCCTCGGGCGCGAGCGCCACGTCGAGGGCCGCCACCGCATCATCCACGCGCTCGGGCTTGGAGCAGCCCACGATGGGCGCCTCCACGCCGCGCGCCCAGTGCCAGGCGAGCGCGATGCGCGACATGGGCACGCCGCGGCGCTCGCCCAGCTCTGCCACGCGCGCGACGATGGGCATGTCGCGCTCGCGGTCGGCGTCGTACTTGTTGCGCATCGTGGCGTCGGTCGTGGAGCGCTTGGACGCGGAGTCCCACGTGGGGCGGCACAGGTGCCCGGACGCCAGCGGGCTGTAGGGCGTCAGCGCCATGTCATACTGGCGGCAGACGGGAATCATCTCGCGCTCGTCCTCGCGGTAGAGCAGGTTGTAGTGGCACTGCATGCTCGTAAACGGAGTCCAGCCGTTCTGGACGGCCGCGACCTGCATGTTGTGAAGCTGGTAGGCGTACATCGCGCTCGCGCCGAGGGCGCGCACCTTGCCCGCGCGCACGAGGCCGTCGAGCGCCTCCATGGTCTCCTCGATGGGCGTGGCGTAGTCGAAGCGGTGGATGATGTAGAGGTCCAGGTAGTCCGTGCCCAGGCGCGCGAGCGTGCCGTCGATCTCGCGGTTGATCGCCTCGCGTGAGAGACCACCCTCGTTGAAGAAGACTTTGCTGGCGAGGACCACCTGGTCGCGCCGCACGCCCAGCTCGCGCAGGGCGGCGCCGATGAACTCCTCGCTCGTGCCGTGCGCGTAGCAGTTTGCCGTGTCGATGAAGTTCACGCCCAGCTCGAGGGCACGCTTGATGACGGAGCGCGTCTCGTCCGGGCCGATCGTCCACTGATGGAAGTCCGCCGAGGGCGCGCCGAAGCTCATTCCGCCCAGGCACAGGCGCGGGATCCGGATTCCGGAGTGTCCAAGTGTCGTGTAGGTCATGTCTGCCATAGAGCTCACCTACGCCGGGTACTGCTCGTCCGTGACGGGCTCGAGCCACTCGTTGCTGCAGTTCTCGCCCGGCGCCTCAAAGGCGATGTGGGAGAACCAGCTGTCGCGCGCGGCACCGTGCCAGTGCTTGACGCCAGCCGGAATCACCACGACGGTGCCCGGCGTGAGCTCCTGCGGGTCCTTGCCCCACTCTTGGTACCAGCCGCGACCGTCGGTGCAGATGAGAATCTGCCCGCCGCCCTTGTCGGCGTGGTGGACGTGCCAGTTGTTGCGGCAGCCCGGTTCGAAGGTGACGTTGGCAAGCCCCACCCCGCACTCCGCGGCGCTGGTCAGCGGGTTGAGGTACGAGTGGCCGATGAAGTACTGGGCGTAGCCGTCGTTGGGGTTGCCCAGGCCGAACATGGGCGAGAAGGACGTGCCCTCGCTAGCGTCCGCCTCGTCACCGTAGACCTTGAGCGCCACGCGGAATGCCGCCCACGCATTGGGCCAACCGGCATAGAACGCCTCGTGGGTGAGAATCTCCGCCATCTCCTCGCGCGTGACGCCGTTCGTGCGCGCCGCGAGCATGTGGTACTCGAACGAGCTGTCCACCATGCCCTTGGCCACCAGCGTCACCACGGTCACGATCGAGCGAATCTTAAGGCTGAGCTGATCCTCACGGCTCCATACCTCGCCAAAGAGGACATCATCGTTGAGCTGCGCGAACTTGGGCGCGAGCCCACCCAGCTGATCTCGTCCCGCCGTCTGCTTGACTGCCATGATGATCTCCTTTCACCGGACCTTGTCCGCTTGGTTACTTGCGAATGAGTGCCTGGTCACGAGTGACGCCAGCCCCGACCGTGTAATACAGGTTCACCGAAAATGCCATGTCTCCTCCCCACAGACAACGTCCGTAGGATGCGCTTCCTTCACGAATCCCAGGAATTAGTTCGCATTGGATAGCTGAAAACCATGTACCCAGCAACGTTTGCCCAGATGATTCTTTGACGAGCCGATTCGAATGCGAACTAATTTCACGACCCCTCATACAGAGCTTCGATCTTCGCCCTGCACGTCCGCTCCAAACCCCGCAGCGCGTCGAGCGGGCCCACCACGTGGCCCAGCGTGACCTGGCCGCCGTAGCGTGCGGAGTTCTTCTCGTCGTCGAAGAAGAGCGCGAGCCAGTCGCCCTCGGGCTTGTAGTTGAGGTCGCCGTCGGACCAGCCGGGGTGGATGTCGGCCTCGTCGTGCGGAAGCGAGAAGGGCAGCTGCCCGCAGCACCCCACGCTCGAGACGCTCATGGAGAGCTCCAGCGGCACGCGGCTGGCAAGCGCGCGGGCGGCGGCGGACCCGTTCAGCTCCACCGGCACCGTAACCTCGCCTATCCGCAGCTCAACCCTCACGTCCGCCTCCCATGTGACAAAGGGACTGTCCCTTTGTCACATTCTCCGTCGTGGGATGCTGAGCTACAATTACTTATATCGTATATCGTGATATTCCGTATTCTCATGGGAGCACGCATGGAACTCCGCACGCTTCGCTACTTCCTCGCCGTCTGCGAGCACGGCACCATGTCGCGCGCGGCCGAGGCGCTGCACGTGACGCAGCCCGCGCTCTCGCGCCAGATCGCAGCGCTGGAGCGCGAGCTCGGCACCCCGCTCCTCGAGCGCCACAGCCGCAGCGTCACGCCCACCGAGAAGGGCCTCTACCTGCGACGACGTGCGCAGGAGATCGTGAGCCTCGCGGACCAGGCCACGGCGGACCTCGCGCACGGCGAGGACATCGTGGAGGGCGACGTCTTCATCGGCGCCGGCGAGTCAGAGGGCCTGCGCGTGATCGCCCGCCACGTGCACGCCTTTCGCGAGAAGTACCCCGGCGTGCGCTTCCACCTGCACAGCGGCAACGCGCCGGACCTCATCGAGCGCCTGGAGCACGGCGTCGACGACTTCTCCGTGCTCATGAGCTACCCCGACGTGGACCGCTACGCGCACCTGCGCCTCTCCCCCACCGACGCCTGGGGCGTGCTCATGCGTGACGACGACCCGCTGGTCGCGCGCGAGGCCGCGAGCCCCGCCGACCTTCTCGACGTGCCGCTCATTGTGCCGGAGCGCCATGTCAGGGGCGACAAGCTCACCGGGCTTCTCGCCACGTGGTTTGGCGAGCGGGCAGCCGAAGCCAACGTCGCCGCGACGTACAACCTCGCCTACAACGGCGCGCTGCTCGTGGGCGAGGGCGTGGGCCGCATGCTCTCCTTTGACGGGCTCACGACGGCGGGCACGGGCACGGAGCTGGAGTTTCGCCTGCTCTTCCCACCGCTCGTCTCGGTCATCGACCTCGCCTGGAAGCGCGACGTCCCCCTCGGCGACGCCGCGCGGCGGTTCCTTGAGCTCGTTCGCGAGGGCGATGCTCCCTCTCTTGACACGCACCGGCGCAATCCGAGCGAAGCCGAGTATGCGGAGAAAATGGACGCTCGCTATCGCGCCATGAGGAACGGTAACGAAACTGAGCATGGCCTTATCGAGACCTAGTAGTATTTGCTTACGAGAACAATCGAATCTTGGTGGGCTAGCAGCATTTTGTTAACAACATTGCATCGTCGTAAGAGGAGAAACCCATGAAGGTCATGCTCGTTAACGGAAGCCCGCACAAGACGGGGAGCACCAACCGCGCGCTCGAGGAGGTGGCGCGCACGCTGGAGTCAGAGGGCGTCGAGGCGGAGATCTTCTGGATCGGCGCGCGGCCCGTGGGCGGCTGCGTAGCCTGCGGCGGATGCTCCAAGCTCGGCCGTTGCGCGTTCGACGACGTGGTGAACGAGTTCCGCCCCAAGGCCGCCGAGGCCGACGGCTTCATCTTTGGCGCGCCGGTCCACTACGCGCACGCCGCGGCGTCGCTTCTGGGCTTCATGGACCGCCTCTTCTACAGCAACGGCCGCGCGAGCGAGAAGAACGTACTCGCATACAAGCCGGCGGCTGCCGTGGCGAGCGCCCGGCGCGGCGGCACCACCTCGGCCTTCGACGACATCAACAAGTTCTTCACCATCGCTCAGATGCCGGTCGTGAGCTCCCGCTACTGGAACAACGTCCACGGCAACGTGGCGGCAGAGACCGAGCATGACGCCGAGGGCCTCTGGACCATGCGCCAGCTCGGCCGCAACATGGCCTGGATGCTCAAGTGCCTGGAGGCGGGTCGCGCGGCGGGCGTTGCGCTGCCCGCGCAGGAGGCCGGTCAGACAACGAACTTCATCCGTTAGGGACAGCCGCGACGACGGCCAGAGCCCTTCACGCCTGCATCTCGCAGGCGGCTTACCGGGAGCTGACGCCGACCCCGTACACTGGCGAGAAGAACGTGGATAATCCGTCCTCCGTCGAAAGGGGTTATCATGGCCGCGGTCGTCGCATACTGCTCGCAGACGGGCTCTGCCAAGAGATACGCCGACTGGCTCGCGGAGGAGCTCGGATGCCAGGCGGCCCCGCTCGAACGAATCGAGGTCGCCGCCGCAGACGCGGACCTCGTGGTCCTCTGCAGCTGGTTCCACGCGGCATCGCTCAAGGGGGCAAAACGGTTCAGGACCTATATCGCAGCGCACAGCGAGAAGCGCTATGCCGTGGTTGCCGTGGGCGCCACGCCCATGCCCTGCGAGCTCTGGCCCGCAAGCGAGCACGAGGAGGCGTTCCGACGCTCCTTCCCCACAGACGCCTACCCCGACCTGCCATGGTGCTACTGCCAGGGCGGCTTTCACTTCGAGCGGCTCGGCGCGGTTGACAAAGTCATGATGCGCATCTACTTCAAGATGCTCGAAGGCGAGGTGCGCAAGGGCGACCAGCGCTCGGCCACGGCCCTCGCCCAGATGCGCGAGGGCTACGACGGCTGCGAGCGCAGCTACCTCGATCCGCTGGTCACCGAACTCCGAGCACGCGGTTGGGCGTAGGGACGACCCACGAGTTTCTTCTCGACTACGCTGTGTGCATCTTGTCTACGAACTCCCTAAAGAACGGCATATCATAGCCAATCCGACCGCGCCCGCGCTCTCCAATGACGCCCTGTTCAATGAGGCGCGCACGATACTTGGACGCATAGTTGCTGCTCACACCCATGCGCTTCGCGACATTTGAAATGGAGCTCACGTCCCCGCTATCGGGCAGCCTCGCCTCAAGAAACTGAACATCCTGTTCGAAGAGCTCGCGATAAATGATGCTGGACGCAGCGGCGCAGGAAAGAAACGGACTCGTCCCGCAACAACGCTGACACCTGCTGGAGAAGGCCCGCCATGAGCAGTCCCGCTCGTTTGCCCTCACGGACGAAGAGTTGGTACGTAGAGGCGAAAGCGATCATCTCGTCGAGCGTGACGCGAATCTCGTCGATGGTTATCAGGAGGCCTATGTCGTACTTCTCCAGCGACTTGAACAGGCGATTCATGCGCGTGCGCCAGTTCTCGGTATCTTTCACTTGTTTTGCAAGTTTTCCCGTCTTTTCCCGAGTTTTCCCTTCTTTTCCCGTTTGGCGAAAGCCTTCCGGCGATGAAACATGCTCTGCCCACGACATGATGGAGCGCAGATGCTGATAAGGCTTTACAGCGAGCGGCCCAACTCGAAGGCGCGCTGCGGGGCGTCCGTGGCACGCGTCATGGACGGCGTGCCGCAGCCGTGGCCGAGCACGCGGCCGCAGTCACGCAGGTCGAGATAGCGGACCAGTGTGTCGTAGTGCGCCTCAAGGGCGTCGAAGGTCCAGCTGTCCGCGTTCCACGCCACGGCGAGAAGGACGGAGCGCAGCCGCCGCGCCGTGATGGCGGAGTTCTCGGAGCAGAAGCGGTCGATCACGGCTTTGAGCTGGGCCGTCATACCGTAGTAGTAGAGCGGGGTCGCCAGGACCAGCACGTCGGCGGCGAGGACCTTCTCGAGTATCGCCGCCATGTCGTCGCGCTGGACGCACGGGCGTACGCCGTAGCCGCAGGCCACGCAGCCCGTGCAGGGCCTCACGTCCGCCTGCGCCACGTCGACGCGCTCGACCGTGTGTCCCGCCTGGCGCGCGCCGCGAGCGAACTCCTCGCAGAGGATGGCGGTGGAGCCGTCGCGGTTGGGACTTCCCTGCAAGATGACGATGTTCATGTTCTTCTCCTACAGCCCCAGTCCCGCTGCCCAGTCCGCAGCCTCGTCACCTGCGCCGGCAGAGAAGCGCTCGCCCTCGAGCCAGTCACCAGAGCCGGCGAGCTCCGCAAGGCCATCGGCGCTGCCCCCGATGCCCGAGGAGCCTGACGTGCAGAACGGCACCACTGCCTTGCCGGCAAAGTCGTTGCCCGTCATGAACGTGCGCAGCGGCCACGCCGCCTCGCCCCACCAGATCGGGTAGCCGAGAAGGACCGTGTCGTAGTCGGCCCAGCCGTCGGGCATGACCTGGGCGAGTTCGGGGCTGGTCCCGTCCGCGCGCTCGACGCTCGTGCGGGAGGCGCCGTCGTTGTAGTTGAGGTCCGCCTCCGTGTAGGGCTGCGCCGCCTCGATGACGAAGACGTCCGCACCCAGACGCTCCGCGATCGCGGTAGCCACGCCCTCCGTGTTTCCGGTGGCGGAGAAGTACGCGACGAGCACGTTGCCCGCCGGTGCGGCGTCCGCCGCGGGAGCGTCCTCGGCCGGCTCCGTTGCCGGAGCCGCCGCGGGTGCCTCGCCCTTCTCGTCAGAGCAACCGGCCAGAAGCGAGGTCGCGCCCGCAACGCCAACTGCCAGGAAGTTTCTTCTCGACAGCATGTTCTTCTCCGTTCTCTCGTCCTGTTTGAAAACGCACATTTTGTTAGCTGCTATTCGTATAACCGCAGGATTCCGTCTGAGTCCGATCGTCAAAAGTACGTTTTCCGGTGCACCCCGGAAAAACACGCACGCGGCGCTATGCGCGCGTCACTTCGATGGTCCCCGCCATGCCCGCCACGTTCTCCGCGCCTGCCACCGCGCGCCCCAGCTCGTAGAGGCCGCCGTTACCGGAGAAGCCGTCGTAGAACATCACGACGTCTCCCCACGGCTCGTAGTAGGCGAGCACGCCGGCGCCTCCCTCGGCGAGCGGGGCGTCCGAGCAGTCGAGCGCCTCGGGCGGGTAGAAGGTCTGCTCGTTGCTGCCGAAGGGCTCCACATCAAGCGTCAGTGGCAGCTGCCCCACGAGCCCGCGCGCGGCGGCGCTGTCATTGAGCTCGTAGGTCACCGTCCGCCCGTTGCAGGTCACGTTGATGGTCATGGGCTCCTCCTCTGTCGTTCCGGCGTCCAGGTCAACCAGCTCGTAGGTCTGGCTGCCCAGGCCGATCGCCTCCGCGTGGTCGAGCGTGTGGGCGCCGTTTCTGCTCTCGATGCGCTCAACGAGCGCCGCGCCGTCCGGAGCCGAGTAGACGAGGTCCACGCACGCCCGGTCGAGCGCCACTGGGTCGAGCGAGGCCAGGATGCCGATGTCGGCCATCTCGGGCTCGGCGGGATGCGAGTCGCAATCGCAGTCCACCGACAGGCGGTTCATCACGTTGACGTACGCCATGGCGCCGCCCACGCCGCCGAAGTGGTCCGAGACCGCCTTGGCAGCCTCGGCCATGGACTCGAGAAAGTCATCCTGCGCGGGACTGCCCCAGCTCGTGGTGGAGGTGCCCGCGCTGTGGATGAGCATCTTGCCCTCTCGGCTGGCGATGCCGATCGAGCAGTTCTTGATGGCGCCGCCGAAGCCGCCCATCGCGTGTCCCTTGAAGTGCGCGAGCGAGACCACGGAGTCGTAGCTCGCCAGGTGGGCGCCCACGAGGTCCTCGGTGAGGTGCGTGCCGCCCTCGACGGGCAGGCTCATCGAGCCGTCGGCGTCCATAATGTCCACGTTAGCGATGGCAGTAAAGCCGTGATCGGCGGCGGCCCGGAGGTGACTCTCCGTGGTTCCGCGCGCCCCTCCGTAGGCGGTGTTGCACTCCACGATAGTGGCGCCGAGGCTGCGCACGAAATCGCCGATGAGGTCGGGAGAGAGGAAGTTGTGCCCGCCCGGCTCGCCGGTCGAGAGCTTCACGGCCACGTTTCCGGCGGGCGAGAAGCCCAGGGCGTCGAAGGCGCGGGCGAGGCCCTCCGGCGAGATTTCACGCGTGAAGTAGACGGGCGCAGTCGAGATCGCCGGGACGGCAGGGGACTCAGGCTCCTGCAACGTGGGCTCCGGCACAGCTGTCTCTGGCATGTTCTCCGTGGTGTCACAACCCGCGAGTACCGCCGTCGCCGCGGTCGCAGCCAGCGCATTCACGAACGTCCTTCTCGTCAGCATGTTCTTCTCCGTCCTTCCCAAGCGAGAGAACCGCGAGCTTGCGGTTCTTCTCGCCAGCTTGGGCTAGTCCGTGACGGCCTATGCCTTGCTCGCCTTGGCGAAGCTCAGGCAGTCAGCGATCTTCTCGCCCGTGGCCAGATAGGTGTAGGTGGGCATCTCAAAGAGCACAGGCTTGAGCGCCGCGACGTCGACCTTGCCGGCCTCGGTCACGATCGCGTCGTCCGCATAGGCGCCGGCCACCGAGCAGATGAAGTTCTCGAAGTGGTCGACCTCGTAGACGTCCTCAACGCGGCACTCCAAGGAGAGCTTGGCGTCGTCGACGAGCGGGGAGCCGGCCTCGCCCGCGGTCCAAGCGAAGACGTCGGCCTTGCTCTCGCGCGCGCCGCTCACGCTGCCGCAGAAGTCCGCGCGGTCGAGCCAGGACTCGTCGACCACGTTCACGGAGAGCACGCCGGTCTGCTTGATGCAGCCGTTGATGAAGTGCGCAGCCGCCAGGCTCACCATGATCTTGCTGTGGCTAGGAATGCCCGTGTGGGCGATGGCGTCCAGGTAGGCTCGTCACCGTTCATGGCGCCCACCACGATCACGGGCATGGGATAGAGTGCGGGCTTGGACCCGATGTTCCTTTTCATGCGTTCTCCTCCATATCAAACGTTTGTGTGAATTGGGGACTGTCCCCAATTCACAGGCTGGCGCGAAGGACGGAGATGATCTCGTCGCGCGTGAGCACGTGATAACCGCCCTGCATGACGAGGGTGGAGTCGGCAAGATCCTCGAGCATGTCCTCGGTGGCGCCGAGCTCGGAGATGCTCATGACGCAGCCGATCTCGCGCATCCAGGCCTCCATCGCGTCGAGGCCGGCAGACGCGAGCTCCTCGGTCGTGCGGCCCTCGGGCGAGATGCCCCACACGTTGGTCGCAAACCGCGCGAACTTCTCCACGCCGTACGGCATGACCAGGCGGTAGTACGGCAATGCCACTGCGGCGAGGGTCATGCCGTGCGTGGCGTCGGTGTGGGCGCCCACGGCCTGGCCGAGCATGTGGACCTCCCAATCCGTGGACTTGCCGCAGGCAACGAGCGTGTTGAGCGCCCACGTGGCGCACCACATGATGTTGGAACGAGCCTCATAGTCCTCCGGGTTGGCCACGGCGGCGCGGCTAGCGGTGACCAGGGAGCGCATGAGGCCCTCGGACAGATAATCGCTCGTGTTGTCATCCTCACCTGAGAAGTACTGCTCGGTGATGTGGTTCATGATGTCGAAGATGCCGGCTACCATCTGATACTTGGGCAGCGTAAAGGTGAACTCGGGGTTCAGCACGGCAAACTTGGGGAACACGCGCGCATCCGCGAAGACGTGACCGACCTTCATCTTTGTCTCGTGGTTGGTGATGACCGAGCCACAGTTCATCTCGGAGCCGGTGCCCACCATCGTGAGGACCGAGCCCACGGGGATGACGTCGAGGTCGGCCGCCGGCTCATCAAAGTCCACCCAGTACTTCTGCCAGGGGTCCACATCTGCCGGCAGGTTGGCAGAGACGGCCACGGCCTTGGCGTAGTCGATGCAGGAGCCGCCGCCCACCGCCAGGATGAGGTCCACGCGGTTCTCGCGCGCGATACACACGCCCTCGCGGAGCTTCTCGACCGTGGGGTTGGGCATGACGCCCGCATCCTCGACGACGGTCTTGCCCGCCATCTCGAGCGCAGCGACCACCTGTTCGTAGATGCCGTTCCTCTTGATGGAGCCGCCACCGTAGACGAGCTGGACGTTCTTACCGTAGTCAGCAAGCTCACCAACCAGGGTGCCCATGGCGTCCTTACCAAAGATGAGCTTGGTGGGGTTGTGATAGCTGAAATTGCCGAGCATGGGCAATCCTTTCGACGAGAGGTTCTTCTCTACAAATAAGTTACGTGGCGTTGCGTATCTTGTCAATGGTTAAGCGACGTCTTTTTTCTTATTTTCTCGATAAGCTGCGGTATACTTTCCTCGTAAACAGTTTGGAGGAGTCATGGCAGAGTTCATCCGGGCGCGCAGCCCCGAGCAGAAGGGTCAGCGCCTCGAGGAGATAAAGGGTGCCGTACGCAGGCAGTTTGCCGAGCGCCCCTATCACGAGATCACGCTCACCACCATCGCCGACGAGCTCGGCTGGTCGCGCGCCAACCTCTACAAGTACGTCAGCACCAAGGAGGAGGTCTTCCTGCTCCTGACGGCGGACGAGATGGGCGCATACTTCAACGCGCTGCTCACCGCCCTGCCCGAGGGCTGCGGCCTCTCTCCGGAAACCGTGGCCGAGGTCTGGGCCGGCATCGCCAACGCGCACCAGGAGTACTTCCGCCTGGGTGACCTGCTCACCACCATCGTGGAGACCAACGTCACCGTCGAGCGCCTCATGGCCTTCAAGCGCGCATACTACGACCACGTCGCCCGTATGCGCGAACACCTGCCCCTCATCCTCGACATCGAGCCCGAGCGTGTGGAGCCGCTGCTCGTGGCGATCTACTATCACGCGACCGGCCTGGTCAGCGGCTGCTGGAGCAACCCGCTCATCGCCGAGGCGCTCGAGCGGCTCGAGATCGCGCGCCCCGAGACGGACTTCCGCGCCGAGATGCGCGACTTCATAGGGATGTGCCTCGACCACTACGCGCGGTAGTCCCGTCCAACTCACGCCTTTGGCATCACCACCAAGACCGCGAGGCGTCAGAAGGTGGCGGTCTCTGCAAAATCGAGCTTCGGGCAGTGATTGACAGCGGCCTCCATGCAAAACTGCCCTTCGGGTAGTGCTATTTTCTCCTTCGAACGACTTTCCAAAATGGAAATGACAGCGTTATCCCAGCTTGTAATATCATCAGTTTAATCGATTTTTCGATAACGGAGAAAAAACCACCGGCCCGAAGCGGGATTTTGCATCGACACCCAACTGCAAGGCACCTTCAAACCCAGTTTTGCAGACAGATCCACCGCCAACAGCTCGCACTCGGAGCGATTCTGACGTCGCGGTGCACGTAACAGCTTCGGACCACTTTCCTCCCTCGCCTCCCTCACGAAAAACCGAGGGCGTATCCTTGTCTGGCTCGTCGGAGATACGGAGTCACCATGTCAGCAACCCATGACAACGCGTCGCGCGGCACCGCCGTCGCCGCCCTCAGGGCCGCCTTCCCCCACACCATTCCCATCTTCGCGGGATTCTGGTTCCTGGGCATGGCCTATGGCATCTACATGCACGCCGCGGGCTTTGGCTTTGCCTACCCCATGCTGATGTCGCTCCTCATCTTTGGCGGCTCGCTCGAGTTCGTGGCGGTGAGCCTCCTGCTCGCCCCGTTCAACCCGCTGGCGGCGCTGCTCGTCTCGCTCATGGTTCAGGCGCGCCACCTCTTCTACGGCATCGCCATGCTGGAGCGCTACCGTGACATGGGCTGGAAGAAGCCCTACCTCATCTTTGGCCTCTGCGACGAGACCTTCTCCATCAACTACTCCGCCGAGGTCCCGGCGGGCGTCGACCGCGGCTGGTTCATGTTCTTCGTCACGCTGCTGAACCAGCTCTACTGGGTGTCGGGCGCCACCATCGGAGGCGTTCTGGGAGAGGTGGTGCCCTTTGACACCGAGGGCCTCTCCTTTGTGATGACGGCGCTCTTCGTGGTCATCTTCCTCGATCAGTGGCAGAAGGACCCGGAGCACCGCTGGAGCGCCGTCGTGGGCGGGGCTTGCGCGGCGGGGTGCCTCGCCGTGTTTGGGGCGGACAGCTTCATGGTGCCCACCATGGTCTGCATGGTCCTCGCCCTCCTGGTCGTCCGCGAGGCGCGGGCGAGAGGAGCAGCCATGCCGCCGGCCGCACCTCGGGAGGAAGACGCATCATGACGCTCGTCCAGCAGGTCGTCACCATAGGTGCGTGCGTCCTGGGCACCCAGCTCACGCGTTGGCTCCCCTTCCTCGTCTTCTCCGGCCGCCGCGGGACGCCTCGCGTCATCACCTACCTCGGGCAGGTGCTGCCGCTCGCGCTCTTTGCCATGCTCGTGGTCTACTGCCTCAAGGACGTGAGCTGGCTCTCGGGCTCCCACGGCGTGCCCGAGCTCATCGGCATCGCCGTCACCGCCGGACTCCACCTCTGGCGCCGGCAGATGCTGCTCTCCATCGCAGGCGGCACCATCTGCTACATGGCGCTCGTGCAGCTCGTGTTCTGAGCGCCGCGCGCCTCGTCCGGCGCGCACCCGCCTCGGTTCTTCTCGCCGTCCGTTAGTGCTAGCCAGATTGGGGTACGATGCCCTCATTGGCCCCTCCCCCAAGGAGAAGAACATGAACGAAGCCACCGCCCCCGCCGAGTCGCGAAAGATCGGGCCGCTGCTCAAGCTCTACGGCATCTACTGCCTGGTCACCGCTGCGGCGGTGCTGGTGCTCATAGCCCTCATAGCCGTCCCCCTCGCGCAGTACGGCGTCGACCTCTTCCGCGAGCGCCACGACGTCACGCTCACGATGACGCTTGTCATCGTGCAGATGGTGACGATGTTCGTGGGCGCAGTGGGATACGTCGCCTTTGGCGTCCTCATGCTGCGCAACCGCCGGCGTCACGTGGCGCAGATCGCCTACGCGCTCCTGGGCGTGGGCATCGTCAACCTCGTGCTCGAGATCATGCTCAACGGATTTGGCGACAACCTCATCTACGACGGCGTGCGCCTCGTGGTGCTGCTCGTCATCTCCGCGACCATCGACCCCACGCTCGTCACCGAGCGCCAGCTCCAGCGCAAGCTCCGCGACATGGAGACCGAGGAGGCCGCCGAGGCCGGCACGCTCGGCCGCGCCAAGGGCGACCGCGGCTTCATAGAGCTGGACTTCTTCAACCTGTTCTGGGTCTTCGTGGTCTGCTGCGTCCTCGGCCTCGTGATCGAGACCGTCTACCACATGGTCGTGGTTGACCCGGGCGTCTACCAGGACCGCGCCGGCATGCTCTACGGGCCCTTCTCTCCCATCTACGGATTTGGCGCCGTGCTCATGACGGTGGCGCTCAACCGCTTCTATCGCGCGAACCCCGTCATCATCTTCCTCGTCTCCGCGGTGATCGGAGGCCTCTTCGAGGCGGCGGTCTCCTGGTTCATGCAGGTCGGCTTTGGCGCCGTGGCATGGGACTACTCGGGCTCCACCATCCTTGGGCTCTTCCCGGACCCCATCGCCCTGCTCTTCGACGGGCGCACGTCCACCCTCTTCATGTGCATGTGGGGCGCGCTGGGCTTCGTCTGGATCAAGGTCTGCCTGCCGTGGCTGCTCAAGCTCATCAACCTCATCCCGTGGCAGGCGCGCTACTCCGTGACCGCGCTCTGCGCCGCGCTCATGCTCGTGAACGGCGTCATGACGCTTCAGTCCCTTGAGTGCTGGTACCAGCGCGAGAGCGGCCTTCCGCCGTCGTCCCCCGTGGAGGAGTTCTACGCCGAGCACTACGACGACGCCTACATGGCGCACCGCTTCCAGTCCATGACCATCACGCCCGAGGACTCCGCCCGCTCGTAGGACCGGGACCGGGTGCCGGAGCCGAGGTGCGGGAATCCGACGATCCTGGAGCCAAAAACGTCGTTCTCCCGCACCTGAGCGATTGAGGTGCGGGAGAACGACGCTCTGAGCCGGAAAACTGTCGCGACGCCGCACGCCAACGGCTGAGGTGCGGGAGAACGACGCCACTGCCGAGAAGAACGAGCTGCAGCGGCCGCCCCGCTCACGCCACGGCGGCGCGGCGGACCCGCTCGAGACGGGCGGCCACGCTGCGCGGGCTCTCGCCCAGGACCTCCGCCACGCGCCCCACCATCCAGAGGTGACGCTCGTGCACGAAGGCCATCGAGGCGCGTCGCTTGGAGTCGGAGGAGCGGCCCGCACGCGACAGCATGCCCACCGTGCCGCCCACGGCGTACTCGAGCTGGGCGACCACCTCGTCGGGCAGGAGCTCTCCCTCGGGGCAGAGCGCCTTGGTCCACAGGGCGAGCTGCGCGTCGAGCGCGACGTCAAAGACGGCCCCCATTCCGCCCCTGTCGAGCAGGAGGCACACGCGCGAGAGGCTGCGCGAGACGGTCTCGCTCTCCGCCGGGGGCTCGACCTGCGCGGCGAGCGCCATGAAGGAGTTGCCCCTGCGGTCGGAGTTCAGCATCTCCTGGGAGAGCGCCCATGCGATGAGGTGGTCGAGGTCGGAGAAGTGGTAGTAGAAGGATCCCCTGCTCACGCCCGCCTCCTGGATGACGTCGCCCACGGAGACCTCGGTGAGCCGGCGCGTCTCGAGGCAGCCCCAGAGGGCATCCGCCAGGCGCGCCTTCATGCGCTCCGCCGCGCGCGCGGACGTTCCGCGGGGCTCGGGGCCAGACGTGGCCGTCATCGGGCGTCACCTCCCGCGGCGGGCGCCGCGCCGCCGCGCGTGGTTCCCACGGCGACGATGTCCCTGCCCCAGCGCGCGGGCTCGGGGCGCGGCGCGGCTGCCGGGTCCTCGGGCTCCACGTCCGCCCGAGCGTCCATGACGAGCATCTGGAGGCGGTTCTCTATGTTGGCCTGGCTCACGTCCGGGTCGTAGTCCAGCGGCAGCACCTGGGCGTCGGGGTAGAGCTCTTTCACGCGCTTGATGATGCCGCGCCCCACCACGTGGTTGGGAAGGCACCCAAAGGGCTGCAGGATGACGAAGTTGCGCACGCCGCGGGCCGCCTGCTCGAGGATCTCCGCCGGGATGAGGATGCCCTCGCCGGCGTCGAAGGTGCGGTGCACGATCGAGTCGCTCAGGTCGGCGAGCTCCGCCATGCTCGCGGGGCGCTCGTAGAGGGGGAATTCTCGCGCCACGCGGTCCGTGAGCGCAAGGGACGCCGAGAAGAGCTGGTCAACGAGGGCGTTCCATGCGCGCTCCTGCGCCGGGATGCCCGCGTGGTAGTCGCTCGCCTGGGCGTGCTTGTAGGAGTAGCTCTTGCGGATGACGTCGGTCATGCGGGCCTCGACGATCTCGAGGCCGTTTGCCTCCAGGTAGCGCTCTATCTCGTGGTTGGCGCCGGGGTGGAAGTTGAGCAGGTACTCGCCCACGATGAGCACGCGCGGGCGCGGGTTGGAGCGGTCGTGCGGCACGGCGGAGAGGAGCTCGAGCCCCCGGCGAAACGCGCCCGCCGCCGCCCGGGCGCCGTGCGCGGAGATGGCGTCCACGAGCAGGTCCATGGCGCGGTCGAAGGCCTCGTCCGCCGAGCCGGGCCGCAGCTCGTAGGGGCGGATCTTGCGCAGCAGCGCCTCGTAGACGTCCACCATGGGAAGGCCGCACGCAAAGTCGATGGACGCCCCCACGCCCAGGCGGAAGCCCGGGTGCAGGTCGTGCGAGTCCGCACCGTCGTTGGTGATGATGGGCACCTGCGAGAAGCCCGCGTCGTCAAGGGCCTTGCGCAGGAGGGCGCCGTAGTGCGTGAGGCGGCAGTCGCCCACGTACTTGGCCATCATGACGGCCGTGCGGTCGGGGTCGTGCCGACCGCTCCCCAGCTCGGCGAGGATCTCGCCGATGACGATCTGCGCCGGGAAGCAGATGTCGTTGTGCACGTAGCGCTTGCCCAGGCGGATGGCCTCCTCGCGCCCCACCTCCAGCGGCACCGCCCGCACGCCCTGGCGGCACACCGCCGCGGCCATGAGACGCGAGAACGCGTGGCTGGTGTTGGGGACGATCACCTCGTAGTGGGTCTCGTCCCCGCGGTCGAACTTGACGGGGTACGGGTCGGCGAGCGGACGCGGCTCCGGCGCGACGCCCGACGCGCGCTCGGTGGCGCGGCGCTCGCGCACCGTCTCCACGAAGGAGCGCACGCGGATGCCGAGGGGCCCCGTGGCGTCGGACTCGTCGAGCTTGAGGACGAGCGGGGCCTTCTCCCCCGTCTCGTGCATGAGGCGCACGATCTCGTCCGAGAGGTAGGCGTCGTGCCCGCAGCCAAAGCTCACGAGCTGCACGTACTCCAGGCGCGGGTCGCGCGCGGCGATGACGGCCGAGCCGAGCATGCGCTCGTGGAAGTTGTTGACCACGTCTATGCGGCTGCGCGTGAGGTCGACCTCGCGGACGCCGGGCACGCTGTCCGCCGTGAGCACGGGCACGCCCGCACGCACGAACATGTCGGGCAGGTCGTGGTTCACGAGCGAGTCCGTCTGATAGGGGCGCGCCGCCAGGACCACCGCGCAGCCGCCGTCGCTGCCCACCTGCTCGAGCACCTCGCGCCCGCGGCGCTCCAGCTCCTCGCGGAAGGAGCGCTGGGCGGCCGCTGCCTGGCGGATGGCCGAGCGCGCCTGGACGCGCGTGAGGCCCGCCCACGCGCGGAGCCACTCCATGAGCTGGGACTCGCGGTCCGCCTCCGTGTACCAGTGGAAGAGCGGCGCGTCAAAGGGGATGCCCCAGCGCCTCTCGGGATTGTCCGAGTTGGCCACCACCAGCGGGTAGCCCTTGACCACGGCGCACATGGACTGGCTCGTGGGCGAGGCGTTGTCGGAGGGGACGGTGGTGATCGAGGGCATGAGGATGCGGTCCACACCGGCGTCGCGCAGGTCGCGCAGGTGCCCGTGGACGAGCTTGGCCGGGAAGCACACCGTGTCCGACGTCACCGCCGGGAGGCCGCGCTCGTACATCGCGCGCGAGCTCCTGCGCGAGAGCCTCACGCGGTAGCCGACGGCGCGCACGAGCGTGGTCCAGAAGGGCGCCCACTCCCAGAGGCCCAGCACGCGCGGCAGGCCGATCACCGGGGCGGCATCGCCGAGGTCGCGCACGGGCGTGACGGGGTACTCGCGAAAGAGCGCCCGCTCGCGCTCCGCAAAGAGGTTGGGCACGCGGGAGGTGCGCTCGCGGACCTTGCGCTCCCGGGCGCGGACCTCGGCGTCGCGCGGGTCCCCCACGACCTCGCCGCGCGGGCAGCGGTTGCCCGTCACCCAGGAGGCCCCGCTCGAGAACGTGATGCGCGTGCGGCTGCAGTGGTTCTGGCAGAAGGGACACGCGAGTCCCGCCTCGGTCTCATACGAGAAGCCCTCGAGCGCGGGAAAGCCCACGAACGAGCTCTCCGCCAGGTGACCCGTCGCACGCAGGGCCTCCTCCGCCCGCTCGCGCACGAGCTGGGCCACGCCGATGGCGCCCATGAGCCCCGCGTGCGGGGAGCGCGTGACGGGGCGGCCCACGCGCTGCTCGAAGGCGCGCAGCACGGCGTCGTTCAGGAACGTCCCGCCCTGCACCACGATCTTCTCGCCCAGGGCGTCCATGCTGGGCACGCGCACGACCTTGGTGAACACGTTCTCTATGATGGAGCGGCAGAGGCCGGCCATGATGTCGTCCGGGGACTTGCCGTTGCGCTGCTCGGTCACGATGGAGCTCGTCATGAAGACGGTGCAGCGGCTGCCCAGCTCGGCCGGTGCGTCCGAGCGAAAGGCCGCCTCGGCGATCCCGGTCACGGGGATGCCCAGGTTGCGCGCGAAGGTCTCCAGGAACGAGCCGCAGCCGCTCGAGCAGGCCTCGTTCACCACCACGTTGGTGATGATGCCGTGGTCGAGCCAGATCGCCTTCATGTCCTGACCGCCTATGTCCAGCACGAAGCTCGCGTCCGGCACCAGGTCGCGGACCGCACGGGCGTGCGCGACGGTCTCCACCACGTGGTAGTCGGCACCAAACGCCCGGGCAAACATGAGCTCTCCGTAGCCGGTGGTGCCCATGCCCAGGACCTGGAGCTCATGCCCCCGCGCGCGATGGCGCCGGTCGAGCTCGCGCAGCGCCGCCGCGGCAACGTCGAGCGGCGCCCCCTCGTTGGAGGCGTAGAAGGAGTCCACGAGGGTGCCGTCCTCGTCTACCAGAGCGAACTTGGTGGTGGTGCTGCCCGAGTCTATGCCCAGGTAGACCTTGAGGACGCCGTCCTCGGGCTCGCGGGGCGCGGGGTCTGCCGGCGCCGCGTGGCGCCGCTCGAAGGCCGCGCGCTCCTCCGGTGACGAGAAGAACGGCGGGGCCGCGTCCGCGTGCGTCACGGGCGGGCGGGCGTCCAGCTCCTCGAGGACGGCCACCGCCGAGGCGACGTCGAGCTCGGTCGCCCGGTCCGAGAAGAGCTGGTCGACGGCGAGCGCCGTGCCCAGCGCCATGATGGTCTCGGCGTGCTCGGGGACGATGGCCTCCCCCGGCGCGAGCCCCAGACGCTCGGAGAACACGCGCACGAGCGTGGGGTCAAAGGTGAGCGGCCCGCCCTCGAAGACCACGGGCGCCACCACGTCGAGCCCCTGCGCCAGGCCACCGATGGTCTGCTTGGCTATGGCGTGCAGCGCGGAGAGCGCGAGGTCCTCCTTGGGCACGCCCTGGTTCACGAGCGGCTGGATGTCCGTCTTGGCGTAGACGCCGCAGCGGCCCGATATGTCGTAGACGGTGGTGCCCGCGGCGGCGAGGGCGTCGTAGTCCTCGGGCGCCACCTTGAGAAGCGAGGCGATCTCGTCCAGGAAGGCGCCCGTGCCGCCCGCGCAGGAGCCGTTCATGCGCATGTTGGAGACCGTGAGCTCCCCCGTGCGCGGGTCGGGCTCGAAGAAGACGATCTTGGCGTCCTGGCCGCCCAGCTCGATGGCCGTGCGCGCGTGCGGGTAGAGGGTGCGCACGGCGATGGAGTTGGCAACGACCTCCTGCACGTATGGCAGGCCGAGGGCATCTGCCAGCGTGGAGGCGCCAGATCCCGTGAGCGCGACGTCGAGGCACGCGGCCGGGAAGGCGCGGCCCAGCTCGTCGAGGGTCCGAGCGGCCGTAGCAGCCTGACGGGCGCCGTGGCGCACGTAGCGCGAGAAGACCGTGCGCCCCTCGCGGTCGAGCGCCACGACCTTGACCGTCGTGGACCCGACGTCGATGCCGACCCTGAGTTCTTCTCGCTCGCCCACGCGCACTCCCGTCCCGCAGTCTTTCCTGTAGGTGACTGTACCAACGCGAGGCGCTTTTTAGACACGCTGTCTAAAAAACCACAGGGCTTGGGACGACGGCACGGGACGGATGCGCGCGGGAGCAATCGAGACCTCGAAGCGCGGCGGCACAGCGGGTGTCAGCGCGCTCTCGGCGGATGCGCGCAGGTGCCCCCGCACTCGATGACCTGAGGCAGGAGTGCGGGCAAAATCGGCTCTCATAGATGTCAGGTGCGGGCCAGCTCTTGGCGTATGCGCGCAGATGCGGGCAAGGGGTGCGCTGCGGCGCGCACCCCTCCGTCGGAGCGAGAAGTGCGGGCAGACACCCGAGGAATAGCGAGAGGTGCGAGACCGCGGCCAGCCAAACGCGGACCGCAGGGCACACAGCGGCTAGCCGCGCTCGACGTAGCCCACCTGCGGGCGCGCAAGGCGGTGCGCCACCACCAGGACGACCACGCCCAGAAGGACGAGCGGAAGGCTCAGGAGCTGGCCCATCGTGATGGGGCCAAGGAGGTAGCCGAGCTGCTCGTCGGGCACGCGGACGAACTCAACGAGGAAGCGGAACACGCCGTAGAGCGTGAGGAACCAACCCATGAAGGTGCCCTGCGGACGCGCCGGCACGCGTCGGGAGAGCGCGTAGAGCACCGCGAAGATCACGAGCCCCTCGAGGATGGCCTCGTAGAGCTGGGAAGGGTGGCGGTAGACGTTGCCGCCCGTCTCGAACATGACGCCCCAGGGAAGGTCGGTCTCCTTGCCCCAGAGCTCGCCGTTCACGAAGTTGGCGCAGCGGCCGAAGAAGAGCCCGAGCGGCGCGCCTATCACGCCAAGGTCGCAGACTGATGCGACGGAGATGCCGTAGTGGCGGCACACCAGGCTTCCGCCGATGACGGCTCCCACGAGGCCGCCGTGGAAGCTCATGCCGCCCTCCCAGGTGGCGAAGATCTCCAGCGGGCTCGAGAGGCTCAGCCCCGCGCCCCAGATGTAGAAGACCACGTAGAAGAGGCGCGCGCCGATGATGATGCCAAAGACCACGCCTATCACGATGGAGAAGACGTCGTCGACGGTGAGCCCGAGCTTCCAGCGGCGCGCCGTCCGGTACATCACGATGCCGGCGCAGATGAATCCGAGCAGGTAGGCGATGCCGTACCAGCGCACCGTGAGCGGACCCAGCGTGAAGGCCACCGGGTCGAGCATGTGATAGAGGTCGTCGAGAAACACGTTCTTCTCCGCCCGTTCTTCTTGCCCGCGCTAGAAGGCGGCGGGCTGGACGCGCGTCACGCCGGGGACGTGCTCCATGAGGATGCGCTCGATGCCCTCGGACATGTCCAGGCTCGAGAGCGGGCAGCCGGCGCAGGCGCCCTGCATCTCCAGGGTGACCACGCCGTCGTCGGTGCAGTCGATGAGGGCGACGTCGCCGCCGTCGGCCTGGAGGCTCTGGCGGATGACGTCGAGGGTGGCGTCGAGAAGGGCGCGATCAACGGCCATGTGAGTTCCTTTCCGCGGGCCCCGCGGCTGCGGGGCGCTTTGTACCGTGAATCATGTTACCCAATGCCCGAGAAAAGATGCCCGGAAGTGGCGCCGTTCATGCGCGGGGCCGGGCGGCGCCCGGCGCGGGCGGCCTCGACCGCGCGCACCGTGCGCTCCACGGCCGAGCGCGTCTCCGTCGCGCCCATGAGCTGCGCGTCCACCATGAGGCGGGACACGCCGGCGGCGAGGAGCTCGGCCGCCTGGGGCGTGGCGTCGAGCGGGCGGGCGGACCAGATGCGCGAGCGGCCGTTGACGTCCGTGCGCACGGGCAGCTCGCGGCCGTCGATGTCGCGCAGAGAGAGCCGGCGGCGGCGCAGCCCGCAGCGGCGGCAGTCGTGGACGCAGCGCCCGAGCGCCTGCAGCACGCAGTGCTCGCTCGTCATCACGCGCTCGCGGCCGATGACGGAGAGGCCCACGGGCACGCTGGCCTCGCGGGCGAGCGCGCAGACCTCGTCCAGCGTGAGCTCCGGGGAGAGCCAGACGCCCTGAGCGCCCGCCGCCTCCAGCGCGCGCAGGGCGGAGACGTTGTGCACGGGCACGCAGGAGCGCACCTCCGCGGCAGCCCCGCGCTCCGCGGCGAGGGCGAGCTCGGAGACGTTGCCCACGGCCACGGGCTCGCCCTCGCGAACCCACGGGTCCAGGCGGGCGTGGTCGGCCTCGCGGCAGACCTCGTCGAGCCAGGGCACGACGCCCTCTGGCCAGGCTCCCTCGGAGAGCTCGTCCGCCGGGGCGTAGACGCGCGTCGCCCCCGCGGCGAGCGCCGCCTCGGCGCACTCCGGCGTCACCACCAGCGCGCATACCTCGGGACTTGACAGGGGGACAGTCCCTTTGTCAAGTTCGCCGCTTGACAAAGGGACTGTCCCCCTGTCAAGTCGTCGGGAGAAGTACGGCGCGAGAAGGGCCTCCTCCAGCAGGCGGCACGCCTCGGCGCGGACCCTGTGCACCGCCGAGAAGCCCATGCCGCAGCCGGGGTCAAGCTCCACGTCCCATTCCACGGGCGCAAACGGACTCTGGCCCATGCGCCCCACGTGCTCCATGAGGTCCTCCGCCGTGACCGCCTTCGTGCGCGCGGCCTCCACGACGAAGCCCTCCGCGCGCGCCGAGGCCGAGCCGTCGGCGCACGAGAGCTCCACAGAGAACGGCTTGCCCAGCTGCGCGACCACGCGCACGCGCACCGGGCGGCGGCGCACGACGTCCTTGTCCGCAACGCGCGCCGCCTCGTCGAGCGCCCGCTGTGAGCGGATGACGCGCACGAGCGAGCCCGCGGGCATCGGGCGCGCCGCGCGGCAGGTCACGGTCTCCCCCGCCGCCGCGTCCGCAGGTGCGTTCACGGTCAGGAACTGCGTGGGGTCGTCCGAGGGGCGCACCTCGAGCAGGTCGCCCGCGCCCACGGGCGCGCTCAGGAGCACGTCGACGTCCGCGCGCGTGTGGCGGCGCATGCGCTCGCGGCCGCCGTTGCCGCCACCGCGGCGCACCACGCTGTCCTCGAGCGCGCGCGAGCCGGTGACCTCGCCCACGATCTCCCCGCGGTTGTTGGACCGCTCGTAGCTCATCATGTCGTTGTCGGAGCGACCCCAGAGGTAGCTCTCCGTGAAGTCGCGGTTGAAGGCGCGCTTGAGCCTGCGCCGGCGCGCGGCGACGGCACCTTCGTCGTCCGAGCCGCTCGCCAGCGCGTCGAGCGCCTCGCGATAGGCGCCCACCACCGAGAGCACGTAGTCGGGCGCCTTCATGCGGCCCTCCACCTTGAGCGAGCCCACGCCGGCGTCGCGCATCTCGGCGAGGCGGTCCACGGTGCAGTAGTCCTTGGGGCAGAGCAGGCGCGTGCCGCCCACGCCGCGGTTCTTCTCGGGAAGGCCCTGCGTTGCCACGCCCGGGATCTCCATGACGCGACCGTCCTCGTCCACGAGGTCGTAGGGAAGACGGCACGGCTGGGCGCAGAGCCCGCGGTTGGCGGAGCGCCCGCCGGCGAGCGAGCTCATGAGGCACACGCCGGAGTAGCAGAAGCAGAGCGCCCCGTGGCCGAAGCACTCCAGCTCGACGCCCTCCCGCGAGATGCGGGAGATCTCCTCGAGCGAGAGCTCGCGGGAGAGGGTCACGCGGTCGACGCCCCACACGTCGCGGCACCACGCCACGCCGCGCGCGTCATGCACGTTTGCCTGGGTGGAGACGTGCGTCTCGACCTCGGGCCACCTGCGACGGATCTCCGCCATGAGGCCCCAGTCCTGGATGATGAAGGCGTCGGCACCGAGCTCCCACGCCCGGCGCACCAGCTCCAGCACGCGTGGCATCTCCTCGGTGGCTATGGCCACGTTGACGGTCACGTAGACGCGCGTGCCCGCCAGATGCGCCCTGCGGCACGCGGCGGAGAAGGACTCGTCGTCGAAGTTGTGGGCGCCGCGGCGGGCGTTGAAGTCGTTGCCCAGGCCGCAGTAGATGGCGTCGGCCCCCGCGGCGAGCGCCGCGTTGAAGGGCTCCGGGCCGCCCGCCGGCGCCAGCAGCTCCGGCACGCCGTGGACCTCAAGAAACGTGGTTCCGTGCATATGGGCTTCCTTCCAAACGTGCCGCGACCGGATGGTTCTTCTCGCCAGTTCGTCGTTTTGCCGCACCTCAGCGATTGGCGTGCAAGAGATGGACGGTCTATCGGACGAGAACGTCGTTTCCCCGCACCTCAAACAGAGAAGTGCGGGGAAACGACACTCTGACGGTCAGTTTCGTCGTTTTGCCGCACCTCATCGACGGGCGTGCGGCGCGAGGCGTTACACCAGGCGAGCCCAGCGCTTCTTGCCGGACTGGACCATGGTGCCGGCGGAGAAGAGCGCGGCGTCCACGTTGTAGCACTTGGGCGCCACGGCCTCGCCGTTGATCTTGACGCCACCGCCGTCCACGAGGCGGCGCGCCTCGCCGGCGGACTTGGCGATGCCCACCTCGACGAGCAGCTTGCCCAGGTAGACCTTGCCCTCGTCGTTGACCTCGGCCACGCTCACGGGGAACTCCGGCATGTCCGCAGGCGCCTCGGCGCGCTTGAACTGCGCGTCAAAGGCCGCGCTCGCAGCGGCGCCGGCGCCCTCGCCGTGGTAGAGGTCCACGATGTTGGCGGCGAGCTCGCGCTTGAGCGCGTACGGGTCCGCGGAGCCGTCCGCGAAGGCCGCGTCGATCGCGTCGAGCTTGTCCATGCCCGCGGTGGAGCAGAGGCGCCAGTAGAGCGGCACCAGCTCGTCGGTGATGGACATGACCTTGCCGTACATGTCCGCCGGCTCGTCGGTGAGGCCCACGTAGTTGCCGTAGCTCTTGGACATCTTCTTGTGGCCGTCGGTACCCACCAGGAGCGGCATCGTGAGGGCCACCTGCGGCTCCATCCCCATGGCGCGCATGAGGTCGCGGCCGGCGAGGAGGTTGAAGATCTGGTCGTTGCCGCCCATCTCGAGGTCGGCCTTGATCACCACGGAGTCGTAGGCCTGCAGCACCGGGTAGATGAACTCGTGCAGGGCGATGGACTTGCCCTCGGTGTAGCGGTTGTGGAAGTCCTCGCGCTCGAGGATGCGAGCCACGTTGAACTGGCTCATGAGCTTGAGCATCTCCGCCAGGTTGAGGCCCTTCAGCCAGTCGCCGTTGTGGACGATCTGGGTCTTCTCGGGATCGAGGACCTTCATGGCCTGCTCGACGTAGGTCTTGGCGTTGGCCTCGACCTGCTCCTCGGTGAGGGGCGGGCGGGTGGAGTCGCGACCGGACGGGTCGCCGATGAGGGCGGTGCCGTTGCCGATGATGAGGGTCACGTTGTGGCCGAGGTCCTGGAACTGGCGCATCTTGCGCAGCGGCACGGCGTGGCCGAGGTGCAGGTCAGGGCTGGTGGGGTCCACGCCCAGCTTGATGTTGAGGGGCACGCCCTTCTCGAGCTTCTTCTTGAGCTCGTCCAGCGGCACGATCTGCATGGTGCCGGACGTGATGACCTTGAGCTGTTCGTCAACGGGAAGCAACGATCTCTCCTCCATAGGTTCTTCGCTTAGCCAAGCCGCCCGCCGGACGGCCATACGGGGTACTAGGATAGCGCAGCCGCAGCACGGAGGGGCAGGGCGGTGGCGATTCCCCACATCCGCCGCACGTAGCTCCGGGTAGGCGGCGCAGGCGAGAAGAACGTGTTACGGTGGGGCCTCCCCCACCAATGGGGCCCTCGCACGGGTCGCGTCCACGGTCTCAACACGTGACGGGGCCCGCGCGGCGCAATCCGCCGCCACCACCTATAATGTTGGGCAGTTGTGGACCGATCTCCCAGACAGGAGGACCAGATGGGGATCAGAACCCGCAGGGCCCATCAGCACTCCAGGACCCACTTCGTGGGATTTGGCATAGCAGGCGTCTTTGGCTTCTTGGCGCTTCTCATGGTCACGCTCGCGCTCTCCCTGGGCGGCGTGGTGAGCTCGTGGCTCGAGGACCTGCCCGACTACACCTCGGCAGACGCCTACCTCCTTGCCGAGCCCACGCGCGTCTATGACGCGGACGGCAACGAGATTGCCTCGTACTACCTGCAGAACCGCCGCTCCGTCACGCTCGACGAGGTCTCCGACTACGTGAAGAAGGGCGTGGTCGACACCGAGGACAAGCGCTTCTACGACCACAACGGCGTTGACCCGCAGGGCGTCCTGCGCGCGGTCTGGGGCCAGATCACCGGGTCGGGCGACGCCGGCGGCGGCTCCACCATCACCCAGCAGCTCGTGCGCAACACCGTTCTCTCCGACGAGCAGTTCGAGCAGTCGCTCAAGCGCAAGGTCCGCGAGGCCTACATCGCCATCCAGCTGGAGAAGGAGTACACGAAGGACCAGATCCTCAACATGTACCTCAACACCATCTTCTACGGCAACGGGGCATGGGGCATCGAGGCCGCCAGCATCACCTACTTCAACAAGCACGCGAGCGAGCTCACCCTGGCCGAGTCGGCCACCCTCGTGGGCCTGCCCAACGCGCCCTCGCTCTACGACCCCTTCCAGAACCCCGACGCCTGCAAGGAGCGCCGCAACCTCGTCCTCTACCGCATGCTCGAGGCCGGCGACATCTCGCAGGAGGAGTACGAGTCCGCCTGCGCCGAGGACCTCGTCCTCAACCCCGGCGAGCTCGGCGACTCCGTGGGCACCTACCCCTACTTCACGGACTACGTGAGGAACCTCCTGCTCCAGGACTTCTCGTCCGAGACCATCATGCAGGGCGGCCTCAAGGTCTACACCACGCTCGACCCCACGCTCCAGGCCGCAGCCGAGACGGCGGTGAACGAGCGCATCGCCGCCTCCAACGACCCCGACCTGCGCGGCGCCCTCGTCTCCGTTGACAACTCCAACGGTCACATCGTGGCCATGGTGGGCGGCCAGAGCTACGGCAACGACGCCGCGGCGGGCCAGAACGTCATCAACCTGGCCACCAACCCGCGCCAGCCGGGCTCGAGCTTCAAGCCCATCACCCTCACGGCGGCCATGCTCGAGGGCATGAGCCCCACGGTGCAGCTCTACGCCAACTCGCCGCTGCAGGTGACGCCCACCTGGCCCGTCCAGAACGTCGACAACGCGCAGTACGGCATCATCTCGCTGGCCGAGGCCACGACGGTCTCCTCCAACGTGGCCTACGCGCAGGTGGTCCTGGCCATCGGTCCCGAGAAGGTCGTCGACGCGGCGCACCTCCTGGGCGTTGACTCCACCCTCAACCCCGTGAACTCCATCACGCTGGGAACCCAGGCCGCGTCCCCGCTCGAGATGGCCGAGGTCTACTCCACCTTCGCCAACTGCGGCCTGCACCGCGACGCCATCGCCATCACGCGCATCGAGGACCGCAACGGCAACCTTGTCTATGAGCACCAGGAGAGCTCCGAGCAGGTGGTGGACTCCGCCATCATGGAGGAGGTGACGGAAATCCTCGAGACCGTCGTCTCCCGCGGCTCCGCCTCCTACTACGTGGGCATCTACTTCGAGCCCGACCAGCCCGTGGCGGGCAAGACCGGCACGACCGAGAACTACGGCGACCTCTGGTTCTGCGGCTACACCCCGCAGCTCACCACCACCGTCTGGACCGGTCACCTGAGCGATAACTCCACGGTCTACTATCAGGGCGGCCACGGCACCACGCAGAACCTGCCGCAGCCCATCTGGACCGCGTACATGAACGCCGCCCTCGAGGGCGTGCCGCGCGCCGAGTTCCCCACCTCCGACCACGAGGCGACGTTCAAGTCCAACGACTCCTGGACCTTCGTGGGCACCGAGAAGTACGTCAACGGCGGCGGCTACTACGACGATGACTACAGCGGCTGGTACGACGACGACTACGGCGACGACTACTACGAGCCCACCTACGAGGAGCCCGAGACCGGCACCCCCACCGAGCCCACGACGCCCATCGTGCCCACCGTCCCCGACGGCGGCAGCACGGGCGGCGGGACCGGCGGGTCCGGCGGCGGTGGCACTGGTGGCGGAACCGGCGGCGGGACCTCCGGCGGCGGCCAGACCGGCGGAGAGACCGGCGGCGGCACCGGCGGAGGCGGAGCCGGAGGTGACGTCGGCGGAGGAGGCTCCGGCACCGGCGGCGGCACCGGCGGCGGGTCCGAGTCCGGCGGCGACACCGGTGGCGGCGGGGAGCTCGCACCCGCGGCATAACAAGTTCGCTCACACGAGGAGGGGGCAGCGGATTATCCGCCGCCCCCTCCCCTCATGTGCCGAGCGCGCGCTGCCGCACGGTGCTCCGAAGTGGCCCTTCCTGCCAGCCGCTCAGCCCCGCTCCCCGAAAAGATACAACGTACGGAGGAGGCACACGTCCCCCGCTGCCGTATCATGCCTAACAGGACTGTGCAACGAGCCGCCAGGCTCTTTCACCTCATACGCACCTACGGAGGGACCATGGCATATCAGGACCAGGGAAGGCGCCCGCGCTCGGGCTCCTCAAGAACGGGATCTTCCTCGCGCCAGTACACGGGCGCCGCGAGGGCGCGCGTCCCCAGCAGCGGCGTCTATCACGGTCCCACCGGCACGCGCACGCGTCCCAAGTCCAGCCTCAGGGGCAGCAGCCGCGGCGGCTACCCCCTGCGCTCCCGCAGCATCAACTTCCAGGGCAACCGCAACAGAATCCTCGGCATCGACCGCAGGCTCGTCATCCTGGGGGCGCTCGCCATCGTCCTTGCCGTTCTCGTGATCGTGGGCGTCTCCACCTGCGTGCGCAGCTGCTCGGGCGGCGAGGGCACCGACACCCAGACCAGCCAGAGCGACGTGCGCGTTGCCGCAGGGCTCTCCGAGGAGCTCACGAACGACTTCACGAGCGAGCTCGACCAGAACGAGAAGCTCGCCACCATCGCCGCCAATGCGGACCAGTACGGCGACCAGGGCCTCCTCGAGCTCGCCCTCAACGTGCCCGAGGCCATCGACTTCGTCGCCGCCTACCCCACCGCCGAGAAGACCGCCCAGCCCTATGACGAGGCCGTGACCAAGGGCACCGCCCCGCAGCTCTGGTGCTGGGACTCCCGCTGGGGCAACGTCGACTACGCCGGGCGCGCGCTCGCCATCACTGGCTCCGGCCCCACCGCCCTCTCCATGGCCTACATGGGCCTCACCGGCGCCACCGACAGCACGCCGGCCGAGATCGCCCAGTCCGCCACCGATGACGAGGCCGCCACGGGAGACTCCGCCATGACGGCGGACTTCCTCGTGTCCGAGGCGGAGAAGCTCGGGCTCACCTGCGAGTCCTTCGCCTCCAACGCGGACAACCTCTCCCAGATGCTCGACTCAGGAACCTACGTCCTCATGGAGACCAAGGCGGGCTCCCTCACGAGCGCCGCGCACTGGGTCCTCGTGGTGACGGAGAACGAGGACGGCTCCATGCAGGTCTACGACCCCACCTCGCCCGACGTGAGCGCCCACCCCTGGGCCCCCGCCACGCTGGCCTCCACCTGCACGGACTTCTACGTCCTCAGCGTCCCTGGCTCCGATGACGACAACGCGGACGGCACGGACGACGGCGCCTCTGACTCCACCTCCGACTCCGACGCCTCCTACGAGTAGGACCCCGCCCCATAGCAGCACAAGGGCCGAGAAGAACATGGTTCTTCTCGGCCCTTTTCCATCTCCCTCGGCAGCAAGTAGCCGATCGACAGACGGAGGCCCCACCGACTTCCTAAGCAGGATCTTCCGCGAAGCGCAGTCCTGCGTGGAAGTCGGCGGGGCCTCCCCTACGGCTGAGAGCGAACTACGACAGAATCTCCTTGCTCGCGGCCTCGAGCTTGGCGCGCACGGCCTCGGAGTCGGCGCGAGTGGCACCCTTGGAGAAGAGGTACGCCTTGACCTTGGGCTCGGTGCCGGACGGACGGAAGATGACCTTGTTGTCGTCCTCGAGGCGGAACTCGATGACGTTGGCCGGCGGCAGCACCTGCGCGGCCTCCTTCTGCAGGCCGGAGACGCGCGGCATCTCGGGGCCGGTGGCGTAGTCGGTCATGCCGAGGACCTTGTAGCCGGCGATCTCGGCGGGCGGGTTCTTGCGCAGGCCGTCCATGATGCCGGCCATCTTCTCGGCGCCCGCGGCGCCCGGGAAGGACGCGTTGACGGTGCCGTTGAGGTAGTAGCCGTACTTCTGGTAGAGGGCGTCCATGGCCTCGTAGAGGTCCATGCCCTTCTCGGCGTAGTAGGAGGCCATCTCGACGCAGAGCATCGTGGCGACGATGGCGTCCTTGTCGCGGGCGTGCGTGCCCACGAGGTAGCCGTAGGACTCCTCGAAGCCCATGAGGAAGCGGTCCTCCTCGCCCTCGTCCTTGAGCTGGTCGATCTGGTCGCCGATGTACTTGAAGCCGGTGAGCACGCGCCTCATCTCAAAGCCCCAGTCGCGCGCGAGGGCATCGGGCATGGAGGAGGAGACGATCGTGGAGACGGCAACCTTGGAGGCGACGTCCTCGCCGCGGTCCTTGGCCATCGTGGCGAGCCAGTCCATGAGCAGGACGCCCATCTCGTTGCCGGAGAGCAGCACGTAGTCGCCGTCGTGCGGGATGGCGGTGCCCATGCGGTCGGCGTCCGGGTCGGTGGCCACGACGAGGTTGGGCTTGACCTCCTCGGCGAGCTTGAGGGCGAGCTCGAGGGCCTCGCGGAACTCGGGGTTGGGATAGGTGCAGGTGGGGAAGTTGCCGTCCGGGTTGGCCTGCTCGGGCACCACGGAGACCTTCTCGACGCCGATCTCCTTGAGGATGCGGGTCACGAGCTCCATGCCGGTGCCGTTGAGCGGGGTGTAGACCACGGAGTAGTCGTCGGAGGCCTTGAAGCCCGGGACGGAGACCTTCTTGATGTTCTCGATGAAGCCGTCGAGGACCTCCTCGGGGGTCCACTCGATGAGACCCTTCTCGATGCCTTCGTCAAAGTCCATGATCTTCACGTTGAACGGGTCGGCCTTGGCGATGTTGGCCGAGATCTCCGCCGCGGCCTCGTCCGTGATCTGACCGCCGTTGTCGTTGTAGACCTTGTAGCCGTTGTACGGGGCGGGGTTGTGGGAGGCCGTGAGCACGATGCCCGCCGAGGTGTGCAGGTAGCGCACGGCAAAGGACAGCGTGGGGACGGGCTCGATGCGCGGGTACACGTAGACGTGCACGCCGTTGGCCGCGAGCACGCCGGCGGCGACCTTCTGGAAGTCCTCTCCCTTGTTGCGCGAGTCGCGCGCGAGGGCGAGCGTCGGGTTCTCGTAGTGCGCGTTCAGATAGTCCGCGACGCCCTGGGTGGCCTGCGCGACCACGTAGACGTTCATGCGGTTGGTGCCCACGCCCAGCGTGCCGCGCAGGCCCGCGGTGCCGAAGGCGAGGTCACGATAGAAGGCGTCGAAGAGCTTGTCCTCGTTGCCCTCCTTCGTGAGCTCCGCGAGCTCGTCCGCGAGGTCGGGCTCCTTGACGTTGTCCTGCCAGGTCTTGACCGTGGCCTCGATGCTAGGGTCCATTGCGTGTTCCCCCAATTGCTCGGGGCGCGAGCCGCTGCCCGCGCCAAACCCACACGTATAGGGAAATATTACTAGCACGTGCGGGCGGCCCGGCCGTCGCTTGCGCAGGCGGACGCCGACAGGCGGCGGATGGCATCGTCCGCGCTCCACCTGAGCGTCCAAACTGACCAAAATGAGGCGCGCTGTGACCGAGAGCTCATTTGTAGGGTATTTTGCGGACGTCAAATCAAATACACTACAAATAATCCAAGCCATCTACCTGCTCTTTTACGAAAGTTAACCCTTGGTCATACTTGGGGTTGCCTCCGTGAAATACCCTACAAACGAAACTCCCTGGGACTACGCCCGCTCGACACGCTCCACCAGATAGGCGTGGTGAATCTTGCGGTTGCGCGAGAAGTCCTCGGGGATGGTCTCGTCCGTGATGTCCGTGAGGCGCACGCCCGCGCGCTCGAGCTTCTCCACGTCCGGCTTGAAGTTGCGCAGGTTGCACGAGAAGATCGCGCGCCCCCCGCGCACCAGCAGACGGGACACGCCAATGACGAGCTCCGCGTGGTCGCGCTGCACGTCGAAGGACGCCTTCTTCATGCGCGCCGAGTTGGAGAACGTGGGCACGTCGCAGAAGATGAGGTCCCAGCGGTTGCGCGTGTGGCGCTGCTCCATCACCCACGCGAGGACGTCCGCCTGCACGAACTCGTGCTCGGGACCGTCAAAGCCGTTGCGCGCCATGTTGCGGCGCGCCCAGTCCAGGCTCGGGCGCGAGAGGTCCACCGTCGTGGTGTGCTTGGCACCGCCGTCCGCCGCGTAGCAGGTGGCGGTACCGGTGTAGGCAAAGAGGTTGAGGAAGCGCTTGGACCCCTTGGTCTCCTTCATCATCTCGCGGATGCGCGAGCGGGTCTCCCGGTGGTCCAGGAAGATGCCGCAGTCATGCCGCGCGTCAAAGTTGACCTCGAAGGTGAGTCCTCCCTCGTCCACCAGGTGCGAGCCCGCCGGGAGCTCCACGCGCCTGGCCGGGCGAGAAGAACCGGGCAGCTGGGGGCCGCGGCGGCCGCGCGGGGGGCGCATCTGCGGGGAGCGGGCCTCGTCGGCGTACTGGGAGCCGCCGCGCGCCCGCGTGCGCACCCGTACGCTCACGTCGCGCCAGGCCACGCCCATCACGCGCGGCGCGATGGCCAGCACGTCGAGCAGGCGGCGGCGCGCGAGCTCGGGGTCCACCGCGCGCGGGGCGGCGTACTCGGAGATCTGGAGCCAGCGGCCCGGCGTCTCCGAACCCTCGTAGAGCTCAATGGCAACCGAGTAGTCCGGCAGGTCGGCGTCGTAGACGCGGTAGCACGTCACGTCCTCGCGGCGTGCCCACTTGGCGCGCAGGCGCGCCACCTTGGCAAGGCGCCGGGCAAACTGCTCCGAGGCGGGAACGAGCACGGGCACGCGCTCGCCGGCAACCTCCACGGTCGCGGGGGACTCGACGGCGTCGCCTCCCCCGTAGACGCGGATGCTCGCGGGGTCGCGCCCCACGATGACCTCGGTCGCGGACTCGGGCTCCTGGCGCAAGGCGGCGTCGAGGGAGGCGTCGCGGGCAAGGGCCGCGGCGCGAAGGCCGGAGGCAGCGGACGCCGCGGCGAGGGCGGCCGCCTCAGTGGCGAGGGCGGTCTCGCCGATCCACGAGAGGTCGCAGGTCACGAGCGCGGCCTCGGCCTCGCGGGCGGCGTCGGCAGCGGCAGCGGGCGAGCAGAACGTGGGCTCGAGGGGGATGCCCGCCGCCCGGAGGGCCTGGCGACACGCCGAGGCGACGCCCGGGCGGTCGTCCGCCACGAGCAGCGAGCAGGCGTTCTTCTCGCCAGCGCCCGCGCGGGCGTCCGCCTCTGCAAGGAGCCTCTCCCAGGCGGCGCGGTCGTGCCCCGCCCATCCCTGGAAGCCCCACCGGGAGCGCAGGAGGCCGGGCGCACGGTCAAGGGCCTGGCCGGCGGCCTCCACGAGCACGCTCCCCTGACCCGCCCACAGGGCGGAGAGCACGGGAGAGCCCGAGCGGGCGACGTCGCCCCACCCGCCCGCGGCAAGAAGGGCCGCGGCGTAGTCCGGGCGCAGCGGCGCGGCGGCCGCCTCGGTGCGCGAGTCGTAGCCGCGCCGGAAGAGCGGCTCCCCGGCAAGGTCGAGGGAGACCGTGGCGTGCCCGCCCGAGAGGCGCACGTCAACGGTGAGGTCGGGATGCGCGGTGTCCGTGACCGGGCGGACGCCGCCCACCTCGAAGACGCGGTCCACCACGGCGTCCTTCACGCGAAGGGCCACGAACTGGGTGTTTCTGAGCTCGGCGTTAGTGCCGTGGGCGTCCACCGCAAAGGTGGCGCCGGGCGCGAGCTGCGTCTCCCACGAGAGCGCGCGAACGCCCTCGTAGAGCGCGTCGGAGTTCGCCGCGTCCACGCGCGCGAGCACGAGCAGCACGCGCGACGCCAGGCGCGACCACAGGCAGACCCGATACGCGTCCGCGAGCTCCCCGCCAAAGGAGACCTGTCCCCTCAGCGGGCGCAGGCGGCGCGCGCCCAGTCCGGCCAGCTCGTCCGCCAGCAGTCGCTCGAAGCCCTTGGGGCACGTTGCAACAAACTCCATCGGGTCACCTCTCGCCCGTCACTCTCTCCTGCCCGCCCATTCTACCGGGCGCGCGGCTCCCCCTTCGCCTGCCCACGAATCGTCCATCTCACGCACCGCTCCCGTTGGGGTGCGGGAGATGGACGTTCTTCTCGACCAGATTGTCGTTTTCCCGCACGTCAAAACGTGAGGTGCGGTGGAACGACAGTCCGGACGTGGAAACTGTCGTTTTCGCGCACGCGTCCCGTTGGGGTGCGAAAGAACGACGCTCCCGCCCAAGAAGCCGTCGCGCCCCCGCACCTCAACAAGGGGTGCGGGGGCGCGACGTCCGACAGGGCGAGAAGAACCTCGGCCCCTAGCGCCTCTCGTAGAACTCGTGCAGGTCGCGACCCATGGCCTCGAGGGTGGGAACGTCCACGTAGGACATGTGGCCGCAGCCGTAGAGATACCAGCTCACGCGGCTCTTGAGCTCGGGGGAGAGGAACTGGCAGCTCATGTCGTGGACGACGTTCCACCAGGTGGTGGCGGCGTCGTAGCGCCCGCCGATGAGGGCGAGCTTCATCGTGGGATTGCGACGCAGCGCCACGGCCACGTCGAGCGAGACGTTGGGCGTGGCCACGCGACCCAGGCCAGGCTCCTCGTGTCCCCAGTCCCAGCCGGCGTTGACCTTGTCGTAGTTGTTGGAGAGGTAGCGCGCGGGGCCCTGGTACCCCAGCTCGTCCGCGCAGAAGCGCCTGAACGCGCGCACCCAGGCGCCCTCGACGGCGTCGTCCGCGGCGTCCTCGCCGGCGAGCCACATGTCGTGGCTCTGCATGGGAGACGGCGCGTCGGAGGAGAAGCGCGTGTCCAGCCTGCCGCACACCCGTCCCTCGTTCGCGAGCAGGTGCGTGCGGAAGTCGAGCAGGTCGATCCTCAGGTGGTGCGCCAGGATGTGCTCGGCGGGAAGCCCGATGAAGGTGGCCATGCGCTCGGCCACGGCGCGCTCGTCCGCCTCTCCCAGGCGGTCGCCGCGCAGGAGCGCGGGGGCGAGCTCGTCCTCGGCAAAGGCCATGGCGCGCTCGAACCACTCCTCTTCGCCCACGCCGGCGCCGGCGCGGCCGAAGAACTGCGCCGTGGCCGCAAAGGTGGGCATCATGCCAAGGTAGTAGAGGTCGTCGCCGGGGTTGAGGAGCCCCGCGATGTTGAAGACGGCCGAGAGCATGACCACGCCGGTGAGCTGCACGCCCCGCTCGCCCAGAAGGCGCATGAGCGCGGCGTTGCGCACGGTGCCGTAGGACTCGCCAAAGAGGTAGAGCGGGCTCGACCAGCGGCCGTTCTCCGTGAGCCACGCGCAGATGGCGCGCGCGAAGGCGTCCGCGTCACCGTCCGTGCAGAAGATCTTCTTGGGGTCGGCGTCCTCCGCGAGCACGGACCAGCCGGTGCCCAGGGCGTCCAGGAACACCACGTCCGAGTCAACCAGGAGCGTATGCGGGTTGTCCTCAACCGGGGCGTCCGCGCGCACGTGACGCACACCGTCCGTGGCAACGCGACGCGGCCCGATGCCGCCAAAGTTGATGGGCACGGAGCTTGAGCCCGGGCCACCGTTGTAGGCAAAGGTCACGGGCCGGGAGACGTCCGGCATGCCCTCGGCGTCCACCGCGACGTAGGAGAGCGAGAACATGCGGCCGAGAAGAACGCCCGCGTCGTCACGCACCTCCAGGTGAGCGGCCCGCGCCTCGTACTCGAGGCTGCGCTCGCCGTCCGTCCACGCGAGGCGCGCCGAGGCCGCCTCGGGAACGCCCGTCGCGCGGTCCGCCGGGACGCTCGCGTAGACGCCCCTCACGGCGCCGCCGGCCTCGGCCGGGGCCTTTGCCTCGTTCTTCTCGTCAGCCATGCTCTTCCTCCCTTGTCGCGAGCTGCCTGCCACGCCCCATTCTAGCCCTCTCCCCGAGCCTGCCCGCGCGGCATGCCCAGCGCTCGTCATTGGCGTCCGCGGCAAGCGCTAAACTAGTGCGGCAAACGCGGGAAACCCCACGTGTCCACTGTCCCCAAGTTTTGGAGTCACATGAACGCTACGACCGTGCCCTCCCCCGCCCCGTCGGGACGCCCGAGGGCAAAATACACCGGCATCCCGCTCTCCGCGGCAATGCTCCTCGTCACGCTCGGCGTGGTGTACGGAGACATCGGCACGAGCCCGATGTACACCCTCAAGGCCATCATCGCCGGCAACGGCGGCCTCGCCACGATGTCCGAGGACGTGGTGCTGGGCGCCCTCTCCCTCATCATCTGGACGCTCACCCTCATCACCACCGTCAAGTACGTGCTCGTGGCGATGAAGGCCGACAACCACAACGAGGGCGGCATCTTCGCGCTCTACAGCCTCGTCAAGCGGTGCGGGCGCTGGCTCATCATCCCCGCCATGATCGGCGGCGCGGCGCTCCTGGCAGACGGCATCCTCACGCCGGCCGTCACCGTGACCACCGCGATCGAGGGCCTTCGGACGGTGGACTTCCTCTACCGGCTCATAGGCGACAGCCAGCAGATCGTCATCGTGATCGTGGTGTGCATCATCAGCGTGCTCTTCTTCCTGCAGAAGGCCGGAACCTCCAAGATCGGCAAGGCCTTTGGCCCCATCATGACCCTGTGGTTCCTCTTCCTCGCCGTGGCCGGCCTGCCGCACATCTTCGAGAACTTCGGCGTGCTGCGCGCCCTCAACCCCGTGCGCGGCATCACGTTCCTCTTTAGCGGCAACCTCAACGCCGCCGGCGTCATGGTCCTGGGCAACGTCTTCCTCTGCACCACCGGCGCCGAGGCCCTCTACTCGGACATGGGCCACGTGGGCAAGCCCAACATCTACGCCACCTGGCCGTTCGTGAAGGTCTGCCTCATCCTCAACTACCTGGGCCAGGGCGCCTGGATCATCGCCAACAGCGGCTCGGCCGAGCTCGGCTCCATCGCCGACCTCAACCCGTTCTTCCAGATGCTCCCCGAGCAGGTGCGCGTCTTCGCCGTCCTGCTCTCCACGCTGGCGGCCATCATCGCGTCCCAGGCGCTCATCACCGGCTCGTTCTCCATCGTCTCCGAGGCGGTGCGCCTGGACCTCATGCCCCACATGCGCATCAACTACCCGTCCGAGACCAAGGGCCAGATCTACATCCCCATGATCAACAACGTCATGTGGGTCGCCTGCATCTGCGTGGTGCTCTTCTTCCAGACCTCCGCGCACATGGAGGCCGCCTACGGCCTGGCCATCACCGTGACGATGCTCATGACCACGGTGCTGCTCTTCACGTACCTCTCGCGCATCCGCCGCAAGCCCGCGCTGGCCGTGCCCTTTGCCATCTTCTTCGGGGCCATCGAGTTCATGTTCTTCTTCTCGAGCCTCACCAAGTTCTTCCACGGCGGCTACGTCACCGTGGTCATGGCCTCCGCGATCTTCCTGGTCATGTACGTGTGGCGCCGCGGCACCGCCATCGAGCGCACGCAGACCATGTACCTGCCCGTGGTGAAGTACCTCGACCAGCTCTTTGACCTCAGCCACGACGACGCCTACCCGTACCTGGCGGACAACCTGGTCTTCCTCACCAACGACTCGTCCTTCGACAAGCTCGACCGCGACATCCTCTACTCGATCCTGGACAAGCGCCCCAAGCGCGCCAAGGCGTACTACTTCCTCAACGTCCAGGTGACGGACGAGCCCTACACCCACGAGTACATCGTCGACACGTTTGACACGGACTTCCTCTTCAAGGTCCAGCTGCGCCTGGGCTTTCGCGTGAACCAGCGCGTCAACACCTATCTCTACCAGATCGTCGACGACCTGGTGAAGCGCGGCCAGATGGCCCCGCAGGAGCACAAGTACTCGATCTACCTCGAGCCGAGCGAGGTGGGCGACTTCAAGTTCTGCCTCATCCGCAAGACCGTCTCCCCCGAGACCGACCTCTCCGGCATCAACCGCCGCACCATGGAGATCAAGTACTTCATCCGCAGCCTCTGCGGCTCGGCGGACCGCTGGTACGGCCTCGAGAACTCGAGCGTCATCTACGAGTACGTGCCCCTCTTCTCCAAGACCAAGCGCCAGCACAAGCTCGAGCGCCTCGACCACGAGCCCACGCACGTCGTGCTCGACCACTCCAGGGTGGTCGCGGACAAGGCGCGCGAGGCCGAGCGCGCCCACGGAGACGAGGACGAGGACATCTTCTCCGTGCGCATGAAGACCGAGCGCGAGGAGGTGGCCGAGGAGGCGAGCAAGAGCCTGCTCGGAGGCGACACGGCGAGCTTCCGCCCGCTGCGCCTCGACGAGGAGGAAGAGAAGGACGAGAAGGACGAGGGCTAGGCCCCTCCCCCAGCCTCCCCGCGAGACCCGCGCATGAGACGAGGGCCCGGCGCAGATCGAACTGCGCCGGGCCCTCGTGCGTGCGTAGCGAATCTGGTGCGCGACGTCGCTAGCGCTCGCCCATGGGCACGTAGCCGTCGGAGTTGGGCATGATGGAGTTGTAGGCGGGACGGATGATGCGCCCGGCGCCGTAGAGCTCCTCCATGCGGTGCGCGGTCCAGCCCGCGAGGCGCGCCATCGCGAAGATGGGCGTGTAGAGGTCCTGCGGGATGCCGAGCATCGAGTACACGAAGCCCGTGTACATGTCGATGTTGGTGCTGATGGGCTTGGTGATGCCGCGAACGTCGCGCATGACCTGGGGGCCCAGCCGCTCGATGCTGGCGATGAGGTCGAGCTTCTCCACCTGGCCCTTCTGCTCGGCGAGGCGGCGCGCGTACTCGCGGATGATCTCCGCGCGCGGGTCGGTCTTGGTGTAGACGGCGTGGCCCAGGCCGTAGAGCAGGCCCGCCTTGTCGAAGGCCTCCTTGCGCAGGATCTTGGCCAGGTAGTCGGCCACCTCGTCATCGTTGGACCAGTCGCGCACGTGCGCGGCCACGTCCTCGATCATGTCCCCGGCCTTGAAGTTGGCGCCGCCGTGCTTGGGGCCCTTGAGCGAGCCGATGGCGGCGGCGTAGGCGGAGTAGGCGTCCGTCCCGGAGGAGGAGAGGACGCGCGTGGTGAACGTGGAGTTGTTGCCGCCGCCGTGCTCGGCGTGCAGGATGAGCATGACGTCGAGGAGCATGGCCTCCTCGTGCGTGAAGCCCTCGTCGCTGCGCAGGACGTCGAGCACGGTCTCTGCCATGGAGTAGCCCTCGCGTATGGGCGGGACCATGAGCTTGGTGTCATTCTGCTCGGCCACGTGCGCGGCATGCGCCACGGCGGCCGTGCGCGGCCAGCGCCCGAGCAGCGAGAGCGCCACGTCGATCTCGTGCGTGGGCGAGGTGTCGTCCGGCGTGGGGTCAAACGCGTAGAGCAGCAGCGTCGCGCGCTGGAGGACGTTCATGATGCTGTGGCTGTACGTCGCGCGCGGGAAGATGCCGAGGTAGCCCTCGGGGAGCTGCTTGCGCGCGTCGATGCGGGCGCGGAAGTCGCCCAGCTCCTCGCGCGTGGGAAGCCGCCCGGAGATGAGCAGGTACGCGACCTCCTCGTAGCCAAATCGGTCCTCGGCCTGGGCGGCGTTGATGAGCTGGTCCACGCCGTAGCCGCGGTAGATCAGCTGTCCGTCGTCCGGCTCGATGCCGTGCTCGGTCCTGTTGTAGCCGTGCACGTTGGAGATGGTGGTGAGGCCCACGAGGACGCCCGATCCGTCCGCGTTGCGCAGGCCGCGCTTGACGTCGTACTTCTCGTACAGCTCCTGCGGGACCACGTCGACTTCCTCGAAGCCGTGGTAGAGCCCGTCAGAGACGGGAGGGAGCCCCAGCCCCACGGAGGGCATGGGATAGGCGTCCGCCACGTGCTCGAAGGCGGGCGTCTCGCGCGGTGTGAGGATGGGCCAGCCGGCCCCCTTGGAAAGCTTGATCATGGGCGAGTCCTCTCTGTGAGCCGGGCGCGTGCACACCCGGGGAATGTCGCCGCTACAGGCGGTACATGAACTTGAAGACCTCCTCGCGCTGCAGGTTGATCTGCACGCCGAGCTGCTCGGCGAGGGCGTCGAGGGCGCTCTTGAGCTCGGAGAACTCGGCTGAGGCCAGGTCCACGAGCATCGTCATGGTGAAGGTGCCCTGCAGGATGGTCTGGGAGATGTCCAGGATGTTGGCCTCGCGCTCGGAGAGGGCCCCCGCCACGGCGGCGACGATGCCGGGACGGTCGCTGCCGAGAACGGTGATGATCGCGCGGCCGGAGGCGGTCTCCTCGGCGGCGTTGGTGACGTTCGTCATGGTTTCCTCCTAGGACTGGACACTGACAGGTGCTCCAATTCTAGTTGGTCGGCGCCGAGTCTCACAGCACCAACATGACTATGTCCGCAAACTGAAACCCGGAGAGGTGCTGGAGGGCCGGCTAGTTGTTCTCCGGAACCTCCCCCTCGCGAGCGCGGAAGAGCAGCTCGACGTCCTCGGGCGTGCTGTCGAGCGCCACCGCGAGCTCAAGGAGGGAGCGCTCGCGCGCCTGCTTGAGGATGCGCTCATAGGCCACGGGCGGCTTCTTGTTGCGCTGGGAGAGGTCCTGTATGCGCACGCGGAACGTCTTTGCTATGCGCACCGAGTCCCGGCAGCTCCCCGCGCGAATCTCCTTGCGGAAGTGCTCCTCCTCGAGGGAGATGTTCCTCGCGGCAAAGTCATCGAGCTGCATCACCGGGTAGTCCTCGATGATCTTCTCGGCCTCGACGCGGGAGAGCACGGGGCGAAGACGGCCCTCGCTCGCAACGGGGAAGCTGATGTGCACGGGATGGCGCTGGCCGACGGGCATGAGCTGGTAGACAGCATCGGGGCTTTCCGTCACATCCTTCACCTGACAGACTCCCTGACCCGGATGGACGACGTACTCCCCAATGGCATACATATGCATGCTCCTTTCCTTTTGTGCAGTATAGCACGGAAAAGAGTGAATTCATGCCGTTTACGGAAAGGTTATTGCAACCTAACACGTGTACCGCTATTTTTTTGCGTTTATCTCTGTTGGCACCATCTACGTCTGCGACGTGAAGGCGCCCGCGGGCCGCGACCGACCCGCGGGCCGCGGCTAGTCCACGATGGAGATCTTGGTGATGACGGGCTGGTTCTCCGCGGCGACGGTGCCGTTGGAGTCCTCGACCGGCACGGCCTCGCAGATGGCGTCCACGACCTCGATGCCCGAGGTCACGTTGCCAAAGGCGGCGTACTCCCCGTCCAGGTGCTCGGCGGTCTCCTGCATGATGAAGAACTGCGAGCTCGCAGAGTCCGGGTCCTGGGAGCGCGCCATGGAGATCGTCCCGCGGACGTGCGGGATGTTGTTCTCCACGCCGTTGGAGGAGAACTCGCCCTTGATGTTCTTCTCGGAGCCGCCCGTGCCGTTGCCCAGGGGGTCGCCGCCCTGGATCATGAAGCCCTCGATGATGCGATGGAACGTGAGCCCGTCGTAGAAGCCCTCCTCCGCCAGGTTGCAGAAGTTGGAGACGGTGATGGGCGCCACGTTGGCGTTGAGCGCCACCTCGATGGTGCCGTAGCCCTCCACCTCTATGGTGGCGTGGTGCACGCCCGTCGCGTACGGATCGTCCTCTGCGGGAACGTACAGGGAGTCGTCCGTCTGCCCGTCCGAGGCGGCGTCCTCGCCAGAGGAGGCGTCGGCCGCGGGCTCGCCGGACTCGCAGCCCGAGAGCGAGAAGAGCGAGGTGCCGAGAAGGGCGGCGAGGCCCAGGGCCTCTCTCCTGTCAAAGGTTCTCATGGTTCTCCTAACGCTTGGCACGTTGCCCCCGCCGGGTGCGGGGGCTCGGGCCGGGCTACGCCGTGCAGCAGGCGATGACCCAGTCAATGAGGTTCGATGTGGCCGAGCCCGAGCGCTCGGCGAGGACGTGGCCCTGGCCCCAGACGGGCGTGTGGGAGACGTCCGCGACGCCGTCGTACTTGCGCAGCGCCAGAACGACGTTGATGGCGCTGGTGAGGGGCGCGTCGGTGTCAAAGAGGCCCTCGTTGATGCGCCAGTGGGGGGCCACCTTGGCCTGGCCGTAGCCCTCGTAGTGGCCGCTCAGCCAGAAGAGCGGATTCATCATGGCCACGCGCGTGGCCATGTCCG
This sequence comes from Olsenella sp. An285, assembly GCF_002159625.1. Taxonomy (GTDB): domain Bacteria; phylum Actinomycetota; class Coriobacteriia; order Coriobacteriales; family Atopobiaceae; genus Thermophilibacter; species Thermophilibacter avicola. Next base: position 80,280 of record NZ_NFIZ01000002.1, on the reverse strand, counting down.
TCTCGAGGGAGTCGACCTTCTCGAGGTCCTCGGCCCACTCGAGCTCGTAGTCGTCCTCCCAGCCCTCGAGGGCGGCGTAGTCCCCCGCCCTGCTCTGCACGAGCTCGCCGGCGACGGCGTCGAAGTGCAGCGTGGACTCCTCGCCGATGCCAAAGAGCTGGTTCGTGCGGGAGCTGCGGTCCGGCAGGTCGAAGGGCGAGGTCGCGCGCTCGGCCGGGCGCATGTGGAGCGAGAAGTCCCGCAGGCTGGAGACGGAGACGCTCTGGGAGCGAAGGCTGTAGTTGATCCACCAGCCCTCGTTGTTGAGGGCGGCGAAGTAGTTCTGAGCGGAGTCGTAGATCGTCGAGGGCACCTGGGTCACGCCCGCGAGGGGTGCGGCCGCCTCGGCGGCATCCGTGGCGGCGCCGTCGGTGGCCTCCGCGGCCTCTCCGGCTGCCCCCGTGGCAGCTTCGCCCTCCACGGGCTCGGAACCGGTGCCGTCGGCCGCAGCCTCGCCGGTTCCGTCCGCCTGAACGCCCGCGGCGGGCGACTGCGCGGCCTCGGAGGCGCGCGTGGCGGCGAGGTTGGGGTCCCCGGGGAAGGAGGGCTCGTCCAGGCGCTGCGGGGTGTAGGTGTACGGGAACGGCGTGTTCTGGACGAAGTACGTGGCGGCCTCGTCGATGCTTCCCAGCACCGCGGAGGCATAGGAGCCCATCGAGTAGGCGCCCGCCTCGGTCTCGTCCAGGGTGAGCTGCTCGTCGTCGGCGTTGCGCAGGTCCATCTCGTTCACCCACGCGCCGTAGGCGGCGGCGAGGTCCTGGGAGAGGGCGCGCGTCCAGGTGCCCTCGGCACGCGTGCCATCGCTCGCATACTGCCCGGATCCCCACTCGTACGCGGCGTCCGCCATGTCGAACGAGGTGACCGGGCACCACGAGGCGCTGCCGGCGATGGCGTCGGAGACCGACTCGCCCTCGGCGTCATGGGTCACGGCGCCGATGGACTCGAGGTAGGGCTCGTAGAGCGCGGAGTCGCCCGAGACGCCCATGACGGCGCTCACGCCGCCGCCCGCGGAGAAGCCAAAGACAAAGACGCGGCTCGTGTCGCACGGAAGGCAGGAGCGGTTGTAGCGCAGGTAGCGCACCGCGGCCTTGAGGTCAACCACGGGCCAGGGGGAGCCCCCCGGGAAGAGCTCGTCGGAGCCCGAGGCGGTGTCGTAGCCCGCAGAGCGGCCGCGGAAGCCGGCGTACACGTAGACGCAGCCCGCCTCCAGGTAGGGGGCGAGGCCCTCGTAGCCGTAGACCGTGGGGCTCATCTGGGCAGAGAGCGTACCCGTGTTGATGGGCATGAGGACGGGAGCGGTCGACGCCGTGAAGTTGCCCACGACGGCCTTCTCGTTGACGGTGCAGGTGTAGGTGTCGCCGTTCTTCTCGGCCGTGAAGAAGGGCCCGGGCACGAAGACCGCGAGGGACTCGTAGGTGGTCGTCGCGGGGCTCTTGCAGTAGGTGAGACCAAGCTGGTAGTAGACGTCGTTGTCCTCGTCGTAGCGCCAGGCCGACTGGTCGAGCGCGAGGCTCTTGAACTCCTCGAGGTCGAAGTCCGGGTTGGTGGGCTCCTGATCGTCCGGGGCGGGGTCGGGCTGCTGGGCGGGCGTGCAGGCCGCCAGACCGCCAACCGCGCCTACGGAGGCAAGTGCGAGAAACTCTCTTCTTGTGCAGCCCATCGTTCCTCCTCGTGAACTGAGCCTTCGACGCGGCTACTATTGTACGCAACGGGTCGCGGGCGCACCCCGGCGTACCCTCCCGACCATCATTTCCGTATTCCAGGGCCATTGCGAGGAGGCACCGATGACGCTGTTCGATCGCTGGCGAGAGGGACGCGAGGCAGACGAGGCCCCCGAGCTGCCGGACGATGCCAAGAGGCTCCACCTGCGCTTCACCGGGCAGGTCCAGGGCGTGGGCTTTCGCTGGACGTCCTCGCTCGTGGCGCGCGAGCTGGGCCTCACCGGCTGGGTGAGAAACGAGAGCGACGGCTCCGTCACCGCGGAGATCCAGGGCGGCACGTCGCACGTGGGAGCCTTCTTCCCGCGGATGCTCGACGAGTACCGCCGCCATCCCATACGCTACGTGGTCTCCGAGCGGGAGGAGATCCCCCTGGTGAGAGACGAGCGCCGCTTTGAGGTGCGCTACTAGGGCGGGCCGCACTTCCGGAGCGCATTTCTCGGCACCTGCCAAGAAGTAGCCCCGCACTCCCGCGCCCCCATACTCAGGTGCGGCCCCACCCGCACTCCTGGAGCGCACCTGGGCACGTCGCGCGAGATGACGCCCGCACTCCCGGCTTCCCCAAATACAGGTGCGGCCCCGCCCGCACTCCTAGGCCGCACCCGTGCACATCACACGAGAAGCAGCCCGCACCTGATGCAAAGAACCCCCATAATCGACCGCACTCCTGGCCCGCACTCATATGTGCGGGCGCGCTCTCGCGAGATGCAGAGAGGTGCGGAGCAGCAGGCACCCGAAGACGCAGGGGCAAGAAGAACGTGCTGTCGCAATCGCGGCGAGAACGCCCTCCGGCAGCCCAGCAATAAAGGAGCACCGCTTCTTGCACCGATTTGGGGACGCACATGGTACCGATAGCAAAGCAGGCCGGAGACACATGGCCTCCGACCTGCGAAAGTTCTGGTGGCGGGGAAGGGAGTCGAACCCCTGACACGGGGATTTTCAGTCCCCTGCTCTACCAACTGAGCTACCCAGCCATTTGGTGCGGGAATTACTATAGCAAACTCATCGCCGCTGTCAAAGACTTTTTTCCCATTTTGCCGAGAAGAACGTCCGGCAGCGGGTTTGTCGGGCTGCCGCTCGCATCACCCCAGCGTTGGCTCCGGCCCCGTCATGGTGAGGACGCATCCGCAGACCTCCACGGAGTCCCCGTAGGGCACGACGACGCTCCCGCGCACCTCCTCGCCGCGATACGTTGCGGGGTTGGTGGCCCCGAGGTCGCTCACCTCCATGCCGTCCGGCGTGGGCACGAGCCCCAGATGCCTGCGGGAGACCGTGGGGGCGTGCAGCACGACGTCGTTTGCCGGGTCGCGGCCGATGACGCACCCCGCGTCCGGCGAGACGGGAACCCAGAGATCCACCGTGGGTGTCCTCAAGAGCATGCCAACCTCATCCGCACGCAGCAGCGCCTCGGGCGGGATCGAGAGGTCCTGGGTGTCCCCCGGGCCGAGAGACTCGCCGGCATCAAGGGGCCTGACGACGGCGGGAGGCTCCGGAAGAGCCTCCTCGCATCGGCCCCTCTCCCCCTCTTCGTCATCCCCATCCGAGGAGCCGTCGCGAGAGAAGTCGTACAGGCAGTCGTAACAGATGTTCATGTCCTCGTAGAGCCTCGCCCCGCAGCGCGGGCACACCTTCGTCGCGTACCGCGCGCGATGCCGTCCAGCCACTTCCATGTCGCATACCTTCCTTCCCAGCTTCCTTCCTAGGCCCCCGCGGCGTTGGCGCCGACGGAGACGATCCACAGGTGCTCCCCCTCCACGAGCCACTCGTCCTCACCCGCCGGCCGCTCCGCCACGCACTCGGCCCCCGGGCACGAGCAGAGGCAGCCGGGCGCGACGGAGCGCCGCACGCGCAGCACCTCCCCGCGCTCGCCGATGAACGCGACGTCGATGGGATAGCGCATGCCAAAGGTGTGAACGGACCCGCAGCGCGCGAGAAGGACGGGGCGCGCGCCGCGTCCCGTGCCCAGCAGGCCGCGGAGCCGCTCGAGCCAGCTCGAGAGGACCACGAGCTCGTGCGTCACCCACGGCCTCTCGTCCGACCTGAGCCTCGCCGTGACCACCTCAGACCACCACCCCGGGCCGGTAGCGGTCGACCACCAGCTGCCGCTCGTGACGCAGCGAGAGAGGGGCCTCGAAGGTGATTCCCGGCATGCGGAGAAGGCGCGGCCAGGGATGGTAGTAGAGCGTGCAGGTGTAGCGCGTGAGCAGGGGCGATATGACGAACGAGCCGCCGCTTGCGCCAGGGGAGACCCCCTCTGCGCTCACCTCGACCTCGCACGTGTCCTCCCTGCCGAGCCCCTCGGCAAGGGCCGCGCGAACCTCCTCCACCGAGGCCACCTGGGTCTGCTCCCCCGCCGGCGCCACCCCGTGGGCGACGACGGCGTCCAGCGCCACCTGATCGAAGGCGGCGCACGCCTCGATGAAGCCCATCAGGTTGAGCACCACCAGCGCCACCACGATAGCCACCGGCACCACGACGGCGAGCTCCACCACCATCTGCCCCGAGCGGTCCCTGGCAAGGCCGCCCGCCTCGACGCTCATGACCCCGCCCCCAACGCCTCGAGATCGATGGTGAGCGGTATGGATATCTCCGTGCCGGGGATGGCGAGCTCGGCGACCGTGAACTCGCCGCCCGTCTCATCCGAGAGCCAGTATCCCACCGACCGGGCGAAGTCCTCGGCGGAGGTGCCGGAGGCGGGCAGCGCGCGAACGAGCGACCTCACCGTTGAGAGCTGCTCGAAGCCGCTCTGCTCGAGCACGTCCTGCGTGTTCGTGAGCACGGGCTTTCTCAGTCGCATGTCAACGGGCTCGAAGCCCATGTCCTGCATGACCTGCTTGAGCCTGCCCCTGAGCCAGGACCCCACCGTCCCGCCGAGAACCCCGTCCAGCCCGTCGAGAAACTCCCCTCCGGCCTCCGCCACGCTCCCGTACGCCGAGCCATAGCCCACGAGAAGGCTTCCCCAGAGGTCCATGACCCCGTCAAGGACGCCGCCCATCACGGACCCGCTCGCGGTGAGCGAGTCGAAGAACCTCGAGAGCACGTTGTTCTCTGCGGTGGACTCGTCCGGGGCGAGAGCGGCGGCAGATACGGCAGCTCCCTCGGGAAGCTCCGCGGACGAGAGGAACGAGCTCGTGAGCTCGGCCGGGACCGCATGCGCCTCCCCCCTGGCGACCACCGAGACGCAGCCCCACGCCCCGGGCGGGCAGAGCTCGGGGCGCTCCGCGGCGAGTCGCTCCATCTCCTCGCCAAACGCGTCCTCCCCCTCCTCGGCAAGCTCCTGGGCGCGCCTTTTGGCCTCCGCCTCCTCGCGCTTCGCCTGCTCGTAGTCCTCCGACGCCTCGACCACGTCGCGCCAATGGTGCTCGAAGCCGTTGGCTATCGAGGTGGAGGCGGAGGCGACCCTACCCATGTCCCCGATGTCCATGCGGCACTCCTTGCAGGGGGAGAGCGCGCCCGCCTCCAGCTCCGCGAGCGAGGCGGTGCCCGACCCCGCGCCGGTGGCGCCCGGGCACAGGAGGGAGGAGTGGAGCGTCCTTGCCCCGTCCTCCACGGTACACGGCCACATGGAGCGGGTGTAGAGCTCGGTCGCGCGCGTCTGGTCCGCGTTGCGAGGAAGGCTCGGCAGGTCGATGCTCACGCTCCCGTCGGCGTTCTCCACGTAGGATCCTCCCCGCACCTGGTCGAGGGCGTACTCGTAGAAGGCTCGCCTGCAGGCCGAGTCCGTGATCTCCTCGGCGGTAGACCCTCCCACCGTCGCCGAGGAGAGGCGCGCCGCGTAGTAGTTCCGCGCCCGGAGAAGGGGCGCCGCAAACGTCCATCCGTCCACCGAGGGGTAGTCCGGATTCGCCGCGCCCGAGAGGCCCGCGAGAGAGGCGGCGCGCTCGCGCATGCAGTACGGCGAGGGGACGCAGTCCGCCCTCCACCCGCGCTCCTTGGCCTCGTCCGCGCGCTCCTGGGCTCTTGCCTGCTCGTCCGACGCCTCCCGCATCTTCTCGGAGAGGTCCTCGAGGCGCTCGTCGTCGACGTCCGCCCGAAGCGCCGAGAAGTCAGAGGCGGACTCCGCGGGAAACGGGAGCGCGCACCCCGTGTATGAGATCCCGCCCTGGGAGTTTGCTGCCACGCAGGACGCCGAGTTGGCGACTATCAGCAGCGGGAGCGTGGCCTCCAGCTTCTCGACCCCATCCGCGGCGCTTCTCACGAAGCTCCTCCGCGCCTCGAGGATCCTGCCTCCCGCGCCCGTGATCTGCGCCCCCACCGCAGAGAGGCCCGGCACGCAGGAGACCACCAGGCCCGCCCCGAATACGATCACCCCGGTGAGACCCATGCTGAGCGCGCACGCGTCGAGCACTTGCACCACCGTCGAGAAGGCGGACACGGCGTTCTGGCCGGCCATGGCGCTCGCGTCTGCGACGCGCTGGACCTCGGAGGACCTCCCTCCCACCCACAGGACGCTCGCCGAGGCAAACACCAGCGTCAGGCTCAGCACCAGCGAGACCGCAACGGCCACGGTGGTGAAGCCGTCCTCGCTGTCCCTGAAGATCGAGAGCACCGGGGCGCGCGGCGCGCGCCCCTCACCCCCATATTCCGATCCACTCCTCATAGCTCCCCCTCACCCATTCCGACCGCGCGTCGAGCGTCGCCTCCGCGCGCAGGGTCACGCACCCGTCACCCGAGGGCCCGAGCGCAGAGACGAGGGCCCCGAGCAGCGGCAGGGGCCTCACGCTCCCCTCAATGCGCACCGTCACCCTCCCGTCGTCCCCCGGGCCCTCCGCTTCCACGTCCCACGCCTCGGGCCCTCCCTCGTGGAAGACCGAGACGTCCGGCACCGCGGCGAGGCGCCTGAGCGCGTAGTCGCGCACGTCCCCATCCGACCCCCGCGCCGTCGCCACCAGCCGTGCCACCTCAGCCGCGGTCCCCGCCATGACGGACCTCGTGTAGAGCGCGCACGCGGGCTGCACGAGGAGCGCCACGAGCGTGAGGACCACGGGCACGAGCAGCGCCGCCTCAACCGTCGCCTGCCCGGAGCAGTTGTCCGCGCGCTCCGCCATCAGTACTCCACCACGTCCTGGAGCAGCGTGAGGCCGCCCCTCCCCGAGCCGTGCGAGGCCACCTCGATCGCGATCCCCAGGAGGCGCCCGTCCCGCGCGGCATGCCAGATGAAGCCGAGCGCCACGACCATCGCCACGAAGGCGACGAGCGTGAGCAGGTACTCCAGGGTCGACTGGCCCGCCTCATCCGCCACGGTGCGCGTCACGGCGCGCCCACGTCGCCTGAGTCCATGCGCCACGTGGCGACGGAGCATCCCCCTCCGTCGGGCGCCTCCCGAACGATGCATATCTCGACCCACCCCGCTCCCTGCGTCACGCATCCCCACGTCCGTCCCGTCAGGTCCAGGTACCCTGCGCGCGCGAGGACGCAGTCCCCACGCGAGCGATACCCCTCGAGCACCGCCTCGCCCTCCTCGACGAGCGTGCGATCGCTCTCGTAGCCCCCCGCCTCCGCCGCGGACAGCGCATCCGAGAGGGGACTCGCGGCCTCGTCCGAGACAATCCCGCCAAGCGCCCCGACATCACCCTCGGAACCTGCGTGCGATTCCCCGTCCTTGTCGCCCCCTCCCATGGCAATCAGGACGGCGACAAGGAGGGCGGCGAGCGCGCCCGCCGCCCAGCGGGGCCTCACAGCGAGTTGATGCCGTTCGCGATGGCGTCCCACAGTTCCGCCACCTTGTCCCTGAAGGCGATGATCGCCAGGATGGCTATCACCACGAGCACGCCCACGAGAATCGCGTACTCGGTGGTGCCCTGCCCGGACTCGTCCCTCGCCAGCCTTCTCGCGGCATGCGCCGCTCCTCCCACAACGCACGTCAGGTCCATCGGGTCTCCCTTCTCTCACGGGCTCGCGCCCTCATCCGACCACCAGCGCGGACCCCAGGAGGGGGCCCAGGATGGCAAGAAACATCGCGGGGACAATGAGCGTCCCCAGCGGAACGAGCATCTTCACCGGCACCTTCTCGATCTCCTCCTCGACCTGCGAGCGCTGCTCCTCTCGAATGGCCTGCGCCTGCTGCTCCAGCGCCTCGGCGAGGGGCGTGCCAAACGCCAGCGCCTCGGACACCACGGCGGCGAACCTCCCCAGGGCCGAGACCCCGACCTCGTCCGCCACCCGCGAGAGCGCCTCCTCCCTGCTGCGCGCGCCGATGCGCCAGCTGAGCATCGACTCCGAGAAGAGCCTCGAGAGCTCGCTCCCGTAGCGCTCGCAGTAGAGCTCGAGCGACGAGTCGAACGAGAGGCCTGCGGAGAGGCCGAGCGTCACCACGTCGAGCATGACGGGCAGCTCGGAGAGGCACTCCGCCCGTCTGCGCGCCCTCACCTCCGCCTCCTGCGCCCGCCTCACCGGCCCCAGCGACGCAACCGTCCCGAGCACGTCCGCCAGCATCGGGTGGACGGGCGCCGCCCGCAGCCGCCATCGCTCGCCGGAGAGGACGAACGTCCCCAGGAGCGCCAGCACGGAGACGGACGCCACGAGCACGACCGACGCCTCGTCCATCTCACATCACCCCCCTCATGATCTTTCGAATGAGCAGCAGGGCCACCCCGTCGAGAAGGAGCGCGCCGGCGACGCATCCCACCCCGGAGGGAGTGAGCAGCCCCTTCTGAAAGTCAGGAGAGACGAGCGTGAGGACCCCCACCATCACCACGGGCAGCAGGCAGACGATCCTCACGGAAAGCCTCACCTGTGCCGTCTTGACCGTGAGGAGCCTCTCGAACTCCCCCTGTCGCTCGGCCAGGCGCGCGGAGCGCAGCAGGAGGTCCCGAAGGGGGCTCCCGGTCCGGTGCGAAATCACGAGCGCGGCGGCGAGGAGCTCCGCCCCGGGCACGTCGAGCTCGTCCGCGAGCAGCCTCACCGCCTCCTCCGTGCCCACGCCGCACCGCAGGCGAAGGGACATCCTCGCAAAGACCGACGCCGCCGGACCCCGCTCGTGCGACCCCACGTACTCGACCGCCTGTGCCAGCGTCTGGCCGGAGGCCATTGCCATCGAGAGGGCCCGGTACACCCCGGGCATCTCCCCCAGGACCTCGCGCCTCAGGCGCTGCCGCGCCGAGGCGTCCCGGGCGACGACAAGCGCCACGAGCGCGGCGGCGCTCACGAGGCCGGCCAGCGGCGAGCCGAGAAGGACGCCGCTCGCAAGGGACGCGAGGAGGACGCCGCACGACACCGCGGCGGCAGACTCCGACGGCCCCAGCCCCAGGACCGTCGGGACCGGCGCGGACGCGACCTCCGCGGCGAGCCTGCCTCCGGGCCCCGTGGAGAGCACCCACCCGACGAGGCGCGTCTGGCCGATGCGCCTCAGCGCCGTCGTGCCGCGCCTCACTGCCGCGCGCGTGAGGAGGCCGGGCGAGCGCACCGCCACGTCACCGGAGAGCGCGACGAACGCGGATGCCCCGGCGAGGGCGCCCGTCCCTACAGCGAGAAGAACTCCCTCCACTCCCGCACCTCCTCCCCCGCAAGGACGCCGTCCGCGACGGAGCGCCCCACGAACTCGGGTTCCCTCCGCAGATGCCAGGAGAGCGACCCCCTGTCGAACGAGACGCACTCGTCCAGCCGGGCAGACCCGTCCGGGGCGCGCGAGACCTCGGTCATGGAGGTCACCACGCGCCTCCCGCTCGCCAGGCGCCGCGTCACCACGATGAGGTTGATGGCGGTGGCTATCTGCTCCTCGATGAGCTCCGTGGGAAGGTCCATGCCAAAGCGCGCCATGAGGATCAGGCGCAGGACCGCCTCCTCGGCGCTGCCCGCGTGGAGCGTCGTGAGCGACCCGTCGTGTCCGGTGTTGAGCGCGTTGAGCATGTCCACCGCCTCCTCCCCGCGAACCTCGCCCACGACGATGCGGTCCGGCCGCATGCGCAGCGCGTTCTTCACGAGATCGCGAATCGTGATCTCCCCCGACCCCTCGATGGAGGTCCCGCGCGCCTCGAGGCGCACGACGTTGGGGTGCGCGTCAAAGCGCAGCTCGGCCGAGTCCTCGATGGTCACGATCCTCTCGCCCAGCGGAATCTCGCACGAGAGCGCGTTGAGCAGCGTGGTCTTTCCGGAGCCCGTCCCGCCCGCAACGGCCATGGACCTCCGCGAGCGGACCGCCCAGGAGAGGAGGCGCGCGTACCATGCGGGCAGCGACCCGAGCTCCACGAGCCGGGCGAGGGTCCGGATGCTGTCCGAGAACTTGCGTATCGTGACGGCGGGACCGTCAATCGCTATGGGCGCCGCCACGGCGTTCACTCGGTCGCCATTGGCGAGGCGCGCGCTCACGATGGGGCTCGACCTGTCGAGCCTGCGCCCCAGCGGGGCCAGAATCCGGTCCATGACGATCATGATCTGCTCGGGAGAGTCGAAGACGGTGTCCGCGGCAAAGAGCTCGCCGTCCTTCTCGTAGAAGAGCGCCTGGCACCCGTTGATCATGACCTCGGTAATCTCGGCGTCCTCGAGCAGGGGCTGGATGGGCCCGAGCCCGCAGACCTCGTCGAGCACCTGGCGCACGAGCGTGCCCCGCTCCCCCGGGAGCACGGACTCGAACCCCTGGGAGTTGAGAATCGCCTCGAGGGCCACGCCCAGCTCCGACCTCACGCGGGCGGCCTCGTCGCCGGAGAGCATCCCGGCGATGACGGGGAGACCCAAGCGCTCCACCAGCGCCGCCTTGAGGCGCTCCCGCAGCGCCCTCAGGTCTCGCCCTCCCGCGGGGGACGTCCCGGAGGTCGTCTCCGCCTCCCTCACGCGCTCGAGGACCGACATCCTACCTCGCCCCCCATCTGCCCCCGAAGAGGGACCGCCTGCGCGGCGCGGCGCCGGAGAGCGCCCGCTCCGCCTCCTCGCACTCCGGAAGCCCGCCCAGCTCCGAGAGAATCTGCGCCACCAGGGTCGCGACCGACTCGGCAAACGGGGAGGCGGAGCCCACGAGCTCGCACACCTGCCCCGACCCAAGAAGGTCGGGCACCTCGGTCCCGCCGTCGAGGACGCGCTGGGTCCTCGCCGCCTCCAGACCCTCGCCGGCGGGCGCCCGGACCTCGTCGCGCCGTGCGCGGGGGCTCACCCCGTTCTCCAGGCGAACCATCCTCGTCCGCTCGACGCCCAGCCGGGCGGCAAGACCGCTCGTGCGAGCGAGGGACGAAGTGGCGCCGGGCCTCCCGTCGCAGACGAGCACGAGCCTGTCCGCGAGCTGCGCCGCCTGCGCGACGGCGTCCGTGAAGCACGCCGAGGTGTCCACCAGAACGAGGTCGAACTCGACCGACGCATGCGAGAGGAGCTCGCCGGCGTACGGGGCAACGAGCTCCGCCGCCTCGGGAAGCTCGCAGGGGCCCAGAACCTGCACGCCCGGGTCCGCCAGGGCCCCGGGGAGCTCGCGGGACATCGACTCCCCGCCCGCCTGCCCCACGACCCGCGCAAGGTCAACGCCGTTGCCAAGGCCGAAGCAGCTGTAGAGGTTCCCACACGAGAGGTCGAGGTCGATGGCGCACACCCGCATTCCCCACGAGGCCGCGGTTGCCGCCGCCATTGCCACGACGGAGGTCTTTCCCACGCCCCCGCGCCCGGAGCAGAAGACGATGACGGGCGCCCGCTCGGAGACGTCGCCCACGAGCGCGGGGGCGCTCCGCGCCGCCCTGAGGAGCGGGGGCTCGGCGGAGCGGCGACCCCCATCGCTCTCCGCCCGAGCCTCCGCCGGGAGAACCCCGTCGAGGTCCGCCACGAGGTCAACGCCCGCCCGCTCCGCACGGGAGCGAAGCGACCCGGTCGCCCCTCCCCGCGCGAGCACCACGCAGCGCGCGTTGCCGTCCTGCGCCACGGCAGCGGCGAGGTTCACCTCAGAGACGCCCCCGGAGAGAGGCCCCACCACCACGCCAAGCTCGCCCGGCGCAGACTCGAAGACCATGCGCCGCGCGGCGTCTGCCGTTGCGGCGAACTCGAGGGACCCCGTGGGGTCGAGGGAGCGGACGAGCGCGCGGACTGCCCTGCGGTCCCCCTGGTCGCAGGCCGCCAGCCAGTCGCTCATGGCTCGTCAACCCCCTCCGAGCCCTCGTCCCCGCCTTCCTCGGGCGCCACCTGGTTGGGCGCCGTGCCCAGGCCGGCGGAGAGGTCCTCCGCGTCGTCCGCGGGGAGCGCGAGGCGCAGGCTCCCCTCGGCGCTCGCGGAGAGGACGCTCGCGACGCTCTCCGGCCGAGCCGCGATCGTCACGTCCCCGCGGGACCCTATGCCGGACTGGTCCGCCGGTGCCCGGAGGACGAGGAGGTCGGAGGCTACGAGGCTCACCCCCGAGTCCTCGACCTCGTATGCGGCGAGCGTGGTCCCCGCGGCTGTCGCCGCAGGAAGCCCCAGGTCCTGCGTCACGGGAACCGTGAGCGCCACGCATCCGGACGGGACCTCGACGGCGTCCTCGTTGTCGCGGAAGTTGAGGGAGGTCAGCGGCGTGCCCGCGGCAGCGGGAATGGTGACCTCCGCCCCCAGCACCTCGTCCATCCCCACGATGGCGTCGCGCGGCGCGAGGTCGGAGAGCCAGTCGCGCTCGGTCACGTTGCGGCGGTCCACCACGTCCCCCGCCTCGAGACCCTCCGGCGCCACGACGAGGCTCACCACCTCGCCCCCGTAGCGCTCGAGCGCCTCCGCGCGCACGCGGTCCGCCTCGTCGCGGACGTGCTGCCCGTAGAGCCCGCAGAGCACCGCCGCCAGCAGCGCACAGGCGCCCGAAACCACAAGCCTGAAGCGACGCGTCATCTGCCAATGCCTCCCCTCGTGCCCGCCGCCCGCGGGCGGCGACTTCCGTGAGCGCATTGTCCGCCCGCGTCCCGGCAAAACCCGGGTCGTCGCGGCATTGCTCGCCACGGGGCGTGCGCGAATCTTCCCGCGCGCTTGCACAGGAGGGCGAAACACCAGCTCGAGGTTCTTCTCGCTATCGAGAAGAACCTCGAGGGCACCGCACGGCCGCCACAGGGCCGTCACAGGGCAGAATCTTCGCGAGGGTCTATGTGATTTGTAATTTGATGCTGTCTAGGCCCCGGTCACAGAACGACGTCGGGGTCGAGCTGGGACGCGCTCTCCCGCATCTCGTTCGCCAGCGCCACGTAGCACGCGAGCCTCTCCTCTGAGTAGTCCCCCCGGGCAAGCCCGGCGCGCACCTCGCACCCGGGCTCGTGCGTGTGCGTGCAGTCCCTGAACCGGCACCCCCGCGCGGCCTCCGCGACGTCCGGGAAGACCTTGGCGAGCCCGCGCTCGTGCCCCACGATGGGCAGCGACCTGAGCCCCGGCTCGTCCACGATGATGCCGGCGCCGGGCAGGGACACCATGCGACGGGCCACGGTGGTGTGCCGACCCGTGTCGTCCGAGGCGCGCACCTCGCCCGTCTCCAGCGCCTCGCGGCCCAGAAGGGCGTTGAGCAGCGTGGACTTGCCCGCACCGGACTCCCCCAGCACGATGGCCACCACGCCCGCGGGCACGAGCGCGCGGACGGCATCCGTCCCCCACGGCACTCCCAGGCGCTCGGCGCACGCGCGGACGCGCTCCTCCTCCGCGCCGGTGGCGGCAGACGACGTCAGCGCGAGCGGGCAGGCCTCCCCCAGGATCTCCCGGATGGCGGCGACGTCGCGGGCGAGGACGTCGTCGGAGGCGCGATCGGCCTTGGTGAGGACCACGGCCACGCCCGCCCCGCAGTCGCGGGCGATGACGGCCGAGCGGGCGATGCGCTCGCAGGACACGGCTCGCTCCCCGAGCTGCTGCACCACGAGCACCACGTCCACGTTGGCCGCGAGCGTCTGGCGCTCGCCGCGCGCCCCCCCGCGCCAGCGCGCGATGTCGCTCTCGCGCGGGACGATCTCCTCGATGAGGCCCATGTCGTGGCCGTGGGGACGCCGGGCGCACACCCAGTCGCCCACCGCCACGCGCGCGTCCGCTCGTCCGGCGAGGCCGCCCTTGGTGAGGCGGGCGGAGAACTCGGCGCGGAAGGTGGAGTCCTCGCAGAGGACGGCCGGGAAGCCCCGGTCGAGGCGCACGACGCAGCCAAGGACGAGCTCGGACGCACCCGCCCCGGAGGAGACGGCTCGCGCGCAGGCCTCGCGATAGGCGTCGAGCTGGCGCTCGCTCGGAGCAAGCTCCTCGAAGGAGGGGAGCTCCGTCAGCGCGGAGAGCGCGGGAAGCGCCGCCTGATCCAGGTTCTTCTCGCCGCCGCGTCTTCTCTTCTGGGTACGCCTTGCCACTCGGCCTCCGTCGTTCGGGAACCTGCACAGTATAGCGCCTTGACGTGCGCCCCGACGCTCCCCCGCCACGAAGGGGGCCCGGACCGTGGGGGTTGCGGTCCGGGCCCATAACTTGACAAAGGGACTGTCCCCCTGTCAGGTCTAGTGAATGGACCAGGCGTGATGGTCCGTGTGGAGGAGCTCCTCCGCGCGCTCGGAGAGCGGCTCGCCCAGGTACTCCTTGTAGAGCGTCTGGATGGCCGGGTTCTCATAGGAGTTGCGCAGCTTGGACTTGCGGTCGAGGCCCCAGAGGACGTCGCCGCGAACGCTCGCGAGCTCCTCGCCGTCGTGGATGGGCTGGCCGCCGCCGCCCGCGCAGCCGCCCGGGCAGGCCATGACCTCGACGAAGTCATACTCGACCGCGCCCTCGGCGATGGCGTCGAGCAGGAAGGCCGTGTTGGCGAGGCCGTGGACCACCGCCACGCGCACCGGGGTGCCGGCGAGGTCGAAGGTGGCCTCCTTCCAGCCGTCGAGACCGCGAACCTCGGAGAAGGCGTCCGGGCGCGGGGTCTCGCCGGTGACCACGTGGTAGGCGGTGCGAAGGGCCGCCTCCATGACGCCGCCGGTGGCGCCGAAGATGACGCCGGCGCCCGTGGAGGTGCCCAGCGGGTCGTCGAACTTCTCCTCGGGGAGCGTGGTGGCGTCGATGTGCTCGGCGCGGATCATGCGGTCGATCTCGCGCGTGGTGAGCGAGACGTCGACGTCGGGGTCTCCGCAGGCGTCGTTCATGACGGGGATGGCCACCTCGTGCTTCTTGGCCACGCACGGCATGATCTCCACGCAGAAGATGTTCTTGGGGTCGATGCCCTTGAGCTCGGCGAAGTAGCTCTTGGTGATGGCGCCGAACATCTGGCCCGGGGACTTGGAGGTGGAGAGCTGGTCGGTGAGCTCGGGGCGCACGGCCTTGACGTAGCGCACCCAGCCCGGGCAGCAGGAGGTGAACATCGGGAAGGTGTTCTCCTCGCGGTGCGCGAGCTTGTGCAGCAGCTCGGTGCCCTCCTCCATGATGGTGAGGTCAGCCGAGAAGTTGGTGTCAAAGACGTAGTCCACGCCCATGCGGCGCAGCGCCGCAACCAGGCGGCCCACCGTGGCGTCCTGGCGGTCGAGGCCGAGGCTCTCGCCCCATGCCGCGCGCACCGCCGGCGCGATCTGCACCACGACGACCTTCTCGGGGTCGGCCAGCGCGTCGAAGACCTTCTGCGTGTCGTCGCGCTCGCGCAGGGCCCCCGTCGGGCAGTGCGTGATGCACTGGCCGCAGAGGGTGCAGTCGGACTCCTGGATCGTCATGCCGCCGCGGACGTTCACGCTCGTGTGCGTGGCGCGGTTGGCGAGGTCCCAGACGCCCAGGCCCTGGATCTTCTCGCACACCTGGATGCAGCGCAGGCAGTTGATGCACTTGTCGTTGTTGCGGATGAGCGGGAAGGACTTGTCCCACGGGTCGTGCATGAGGCGCTTCTCGTAGGGCAGGTCGGAGATGCCAAGATCGTTGGCGAGCGACTGCAGGGTGCAGTTGCCGGAGCGAACGCAGCTCGTGCACTCGGAGTCGTGCGTCGCCAGCAGGAGCTCCATGTTCATGCGGCGCGCCACGCGAACCTTGGGGCTGTTGGTGCGCACGACCATGCCCTCGAGCACGGTGTTGTTGCACGCGGCGACGAGCTGGTCTATGCCCTCGACCTCGACCACGCAGACGCGGCAGGCGCCGATCTCGTTGAGGTCCTTGAGGTAGCACAGCGTCGGGATCTTGATGCCCAGCTGGGCGGCGGCGTCGAGGATGGACGTACCCTCGGGAACGCTGACGGCGCGGCCGTCGATAGTGAGGTTTACCACTGCTCGATCCTCCCCCCGCGGAACGCACCGAAGCCAAAGTGGTCGCAGCGCAGGCAGCGGGACGCCTCCTGGTGCGCCTCCTGGTCGGTGAGGCCGTTCTCGACGATGTCAAAGTCATGGATGCGGTCAGACGCCTCGCGCTCGCGCATCTCGCAGCGCGCGCAGCTGATCTTGCCCTTGAACTGCACGGGCGGCAGCTCGACGTCGAGCTCGATCTTGTGGTTGTAGCCGAGGTAGTTGTCGATGTTGCCCGCGGCGACCTTGCCCGCGTTGATGGCGCGGATGACGGTGGCCGGGCCGCTCTGGCAGTCGCCGCCGGAGAAGAGGCCGTCCTGGCCGGGCACGGCGCCGTCCGGGTCCGTCACGATGCGGCCCCACTTGGTGGGGACGCCCTGCTCCTCGAAGGTGCCGGAGTCGATGTCCTGGCCGATGGCCACGATGACGCGGTCGCACGGGACCACGACGTCGCCGCCCTCCGCGGTGCGCGGCGCGGGGCGCCCGCGCTTGAGCCCGCCGATGATCTGCGGCTCGACCTTGAGCCCGCAGACGCGGCCGGACTCGTCCACCACGACCTCCTTGGGCGCGTGCAGGTCCATGACCTCGCAGCCCTCGGCCTCGGCGCCGGCGATCTCCTCGTCCTGCGCCGTCATGTCCGCCACGCGGCGACGGTACGCGATGACGACCTTCTTGGCGCCCAGGCGCACGGAGGTGCGGGCCACGTCCATGGCCACGTTGCCGCCGCCCACGACGGCGACCGTGAGGCCCTCGAAGTCGGGCGGGTTGTTGTCGCCCATGTCCCTCAGGAGCTGGACGGCGGACATGACGCCCTCGGCGTCCTCGCCCGGAAGCCCGAGCTTCTTGTCCGAGTGCGCACCGATGGCCAGGTAGACGGCGTCGTACTCCTTGCGCAGGCGGTTGAGCTCGTCGCCGTCGACGCTGTGGTTCCTCTCGACCTCGATGCCGCAGTCGAGAATCCACTGAATCTCGGAGTCAAGCTGCTCGCGCGGCAAGCGGTAGTTGGGGATGCCGTAGCGGAGCATGCCGCCGAGGTGCTGACGCTGCTCGAAGATCTTGACGCTGTGGCCCATGAGGGTGAGGTAGTACGCGCACGAGAGGCCCGCCGGGCCGCCGCCGATGACGGCGACGCGCTTCTTGGTGGGGGCCTTGATGATGGGCTTGTAGTCGCCCGCGTGCTCCACGGCGTAGCGCTTGAGGCCGCGGATGTTCATCGGGTCGTCCACCATGCCGCGGCGGCAGTGCATCTCGCACGGGTGCTCGCACACGAGGCCGCAGACCAGCGGCAGCGGGTTGTCCTTGCGGATGAGGCGCACGGCCTCGGTGTAGCGGCCGGCCTCCACCAGGGCGATGTAGCCCGGGATGTCCACGCCGGCCGGGCAGCCGGAGACGCACGGCACCGTCTGGTGCTGCGCGAAGCCGCACGCGTGCTTCTGCACGTGGTGCTCGAAGTCGTCGCGGAAGCCGCGGATGGCCATGAGCGCGACCTCGCCGGCCTCGTAGCCGATCGCGCAGTCGCTCGACAGGTAGACGGTGCGCGCGGTGGACTCGATGAGGTCGAGCGTCTCCATCGTGGCGCGGTTGTTGAGCACGTCGTTGAACAGGTGACGCAGCATGCGCAGACCGTTCCTGCACGGCGTGCACTTGCCACAGCTCTGCGTGGCGCACATCGCCACGTAGGAGGCCGTGAACTCGACGGGGCATGGGGCGAGTGAGCTCACCGAGAGGCGCTTCTCGAGCATCTCGTGCATGCTCGACATGATCGCCTGGGACTCGCTCTGCTCCATGACGTGCATTCTTGCCATAGGCCCTCTCCTTGCACTTCTGGAGTCTATTGCGCACCGCGGCCCCCTCGGCCACGGCATAGTCAGTTCAGCGTATCCAACAGATTTCCGGAATGTGTCGGGCAATCGGCGAGAAGAACGTCTGGCCGGCGAGCGGTCTTGGCACGGCACGGGCATTGGGCTCCCCGCCCCCGATGTGGGCCCGCCGGCCGAAAGCTTGAAGCAGTCTGAAAGCCCTGCCTCATACTTGAGGGACCAACGACGCAAGGAGGACCTGATGAACAAGCACCTCAGCCGGATAATCTCGGGGCTGGCCGCCCTCGCGCTCGCGCTGACCTGCTGCATTGGCGTGACGGCCTGCGGCACGCAGGAGCCGAACCCCGAGGAGGTCATCCGGGAGCTCATCGCGTCGGAGCTCGAGCCCTTCAAGGAGCTCGACGAGGAGACGATGGGTACGCTGACGGAGAGCCTGGGGGCGGCGACGGAGACCCTCGAGAGTTTCGGCATCACCGGGGAGGACATGGTACGGGCGGTGCTCGGAGGATTCGACTACGAGATCGGAAATGTGACGGTGAACGGCGACTCAGCCACGGCGGAGACCAGCCTCACGTTCAAGGATGTTGAGGCCATCCCCGGCGAGATCGAGTCCGCAATGACCGAGCTGGCATCGGACCCGGAGATTCTCGCGCTCGCCACCGACGAGGAGGCGCTCTACGCCCGCCTGGGCGAGGAGATGCTGAGCGTGCTCGAGGGCATCGGCACCAAGACCTCGACCGTCCAGCTCGACTTCACGAAGACCGACGACGGCTGGGTTCCCGACGAGGGCGTCGAGAACGCCATCACGAGCGCCCTCGCCGGCAACCTCGCGGCATACCAGCCGACGGAAGAGCCTGAGACGAACGACGAGGACCCTACCCCAACAGCATCTGACACGGCTGAAGAGCCTGCCCCGATTGCTCCCGACACTTCCGCCGCTTCCGTAAGCCAGCAGAATGCGTTGGAAAGCGCAGCGAGCTATCTGAACTACTCGCACTTCTCCTACACCGGCCTCATCGACCAGCTCGAGTTCGAGGGGTTCTCCACCGAGGATGCGACGTGGGCGGTCGACCGCTGCGGGGCAGACTGGAATGCGCAGGCGCTCGGCCAGGCCGGAGACTATCTCGATTACTCGGCCTTCTCCTACACTGGCCTCATCGACCAGCTCGAGTTCGAGGGGTTTACAACTGAGCAGGCCACTTACGCAGTCGACTCCTGCGGAGCCGACTGGAACGAGCAGGCAGCAAAGTCGGCGCAGCAATACCTCGACTACAGCTCCTTCTCAAGAGACGAGCTCATCGGCCAGCTCGAGTTCGAGGGGTTTACACATGACCAGGCAGTCTTCGGCGTGGACTCGGTAGGCCTATAGAACCGGGTAAGGCGAACGACGCCAGACGGGGCGGCGGGCAGCTCAACGGCCCGCCGCCCCGCTGCGCTCTACGAGAAGAGCTCGGAGGCTATGCGCGCGGTCTCGGTGGCGTCCTTGGCGTAGTAGTCCGCCCCCACCATCTGCGCGTACTCCGGCGTGAGCACGGCGCCGCCCACGACGACCTTGCACCACGGCGCGCGCTTGCGCAGAAGCTCGATCGTCTCCGCCATGGCGGGAACCGTTGTGGTCATGAGGGCCGAGAGCCCGGCCAGGCGCACGTGGCGCTCCTCAACGGCGCGCGCCACGACCTCGGGGTCCACGTCGCGCCCGAGGTCGATGACCTCGAAGCCGTAGTTCTCGAGCAGCATGCGCACGATGTTCTTGCCTATGTCGTGGATGTCCCCGCGCACGGTGCACACCACGATCGGACCCTTGCCCGCCGAGGCCTCGCCCGCGGGCACGCTCGCGCGTATTGCCTCGAAGCCCGCCTTGGCCGCCTCGGCAGAGGCCATGAGCTGCGGCAGGAAGAAGGACCCCGCCTCAAAGCGCCGCCCCACCTCGTCAAGAGCCGGCACGAGGACCTCGTTGATGGCGAAGAGCGCGTCGCGCTCCCGGAGGATCTCGGACATCGCGTCTGCCATGGGCCCGCCGCGCCCGTCTATCACGAGGGCACGTGCGCGCTCGACGGGGTCGTCCGGCAGCCCGGCGGGCGCGGGCGCGCCGTTCTTCTCGCCCGTCGCGGGAGCGCCCGCCGCGGGGACGGCGTCGCTGCGGTCCGCGTAGTGCTCCACGTAGAAGCGGGCCTGCTCGTCCTCCCCTGAGAGCACGCGCCAGGAGTCGACCACGTCCATCATGCGCCGCACGCCCGGGTTGATGATCGCGAGGTCGAGCCCCGCGCCCAGGGCCGCCGCAAGGAAGGTGGCGTTGAGCAGGGGGCGGAAGGGCAGGCCAAAGCTGATGTTGGAGACGCCGAGGACGGTGCGCACGCCCGGGAGCTCCTCCTTCACCGCCCGGATGGCGGAGAGGATGGTGCCCGGGGCGGTCTGGTCCGTGGAGGCCGCCATGGCGAGGCAGTCTATCGCCACGTCGTGCCGCGGGATGCCGGCGGCATCCGTCGCGGCCACGATCTTGCGCGCAACGGCGAGGCGGCCCTCCGCCGTGTCGGGAATCCCGTCCTCGTCCAGCGTGAGGCCCACGAGGGCGCACCCGTAGCGGGCAGCCAGGGGCACCACCGCGGCAAGCGACTCCGCCTTGCCGTTGACCGAGTTGATGAGGGGCTTTCCGGGATAGCTGCGCACCGCCGCCTCCACGACCGCGGGGTCCGAGGAGTCGATCTGCAGCGGCAGCGTGGTCACGGAGAGAAGCTCGGAGACCAGGCGGCACATGACCGCCCGCTCGTCTATCTCCGGCAGACCGGCGTTGACGTCAAGGATCTGCGCCCCGGCGCGCTCCTGGGCTATGGCCTCGGCTATGACGTGGTCGTGGTTGCCGGTGCGCAGGGCCTCCTTCATGAGGCGCTTGCCCGTGGGGTTGATGCGCTCGCCGATGACGCCCACCTGGCCCGCCTCGAGCGCGACGACGCGCTGGGGGCCGGCAACGGCAAAGCTGTCCCGAGGCCGGCGCCCAAAGGGGGCGCGCCCGGCAAGGAGCGCCCGCTCGGCGGCTATGTGCCCAGGCGTGGTGCCGCAGCAGCCGCCCACGACGGTGACGCCGGCGTCGAGCATGCCCGCCACTGCGGCGGCGTACTCCTCCGGTCCCACGTCATAGACCGTGACCTCCCCCTCCACGCGCGGCAGGCCGGCGTTGGCCTGCACCATGACGGGGCAGTCCGCCCAGGGCAGCATGCGCCCCACGAGCGGCGCCACCTCGGCCGGGCCGAGCGAGCAGTTGATTCCCACGGCGTCCGCCCCGAGCGATGAGAGCGTGAGCGCCGCCGCCTCCGGCGTGGTGCCGAGGAAGGTGCGGCCGTCCTCCTGGAAGGTCATGGTGACGAAGGCGGGGAGGTCCGAGTTCTCGCGCACGGCGAGAAGTGCGGCCTTTGCCTCGGCGAGGTCCGCCATGGTCTCTATGACGAAGAGGTCCGCCCCGGCCGCGTCCGCCGCGCGCACCTGCCGCGCGAAGAGCTCGTAGGCGTCCTCGAAGGCGAGCGTGCCCATGGGCTCCAGGAGCTGCCCCGTGGGGCCGAGGTCGGCCGCCACGTAGCGCGGGGCAGCGGCGCGGGCGCAGGCCACGGCAGCGGAGAACACGTCCTCCACGGTGGCCGCGTCACCCAGCTTTGCGGCGTTGGCGCCAAAGGTGTTGGTGGTCACCACGTCCGCCCCTGCGGTCACGTACGCTGCGTGGACCTCGGTGACGGTCTCGGGGTGCGTGAGGCAGAGAAGCTCCGGCAGCTCCCCGGCGGCAAGGCCGCGCTCCTGGAGCTGGGTCCCCATGGCCCCGTCAAGGAGCAGGAACTCCTCCCCGCGCAGGACTGCGGCAAGGCGGTCGTCGCGCACGCGGCGCTCGCGGTTCTTCTCACGTGTCATGGCTGCTCCCGAGGTCGAGGTTCTTCTCGACCCATCGTAGCAGTGCCGGGTTTCCTGCGCGTGACGGGTGGCCCGTTTGGCGTGCGAGATCGCGACGGTTTCGGGCCCAGAACTGTCGCGCTGCCGCACCTCAACGTTTGGCGTGCGGATTCTCGACGTTCTTCTCGGCCAAACAGTCGAGTTGCCGCACCTCAAAGTTTGGCGTGCGAGATCTCGACGGTTTCGGGCCCAGAACTGTCGCGCCGCCGCACCTCAACCGGCGGGGAGGCGCAGAGGGGCCTATCCCCGGCAGGTGCTGCCGGCACGCAGGAGCACGCAGAAGTCGCGGCAGGGGCAGCCCGCGCAGCTGGTGCGCACGCCCGGGCGCGGGCGCTCGAAGAGGCCGACCACGGCGGTGACGCTCTTGGTGGGCGACATGAGGAGCGCGGGCGAGAGCGTGATGCCCAGGAGGCGCCCCGCGTCCAGCGCCCCCAGAAGGACCGGCTGCGTGGAGAGCGGTAGGTCGCCGTAGCCTGGCGAGAAGCGCGTCCCGCAGTGGAGCCCGCGCGCCGCCGCCTCGGCGACGACGTCGGCCTCCGCCGCGTCCGCCGCCCGCTCGACCGCCGCCGTGCCCGCCGCGTCAAAGATCACCTGCGCCAGACGGTCCGTGAGAGAGAGGCGCCGGAGCTCCGCCTCCACGCCCATGCCCGCCGTGACGGCGAGCACGCCCACCGCCACGGCGCCGTCCAGATGCTCGGCGATGGAGCGCCCCTCGAGCGAGAGGGCGGTGCCGGCGAGCTCGATCACGGGCGCGCCGTCCCTCTCGCCATGCCCGGCGACGTCGAAGACGCGCGTGGCGCCGCACGGGCGGCACGTGGCCAGGCAGCTCGCGACCACCTCGTCTATGCGGGCGTCGAGCTCCGGCGTGACGGGCTGGCCGGCGTAGCCCAGGTAGCGCAGGACCTCCGCGCGCTCGACGGAGCGGACGTCGTAGTCCCGGCGGACGGGAGGCACGCTATGCCTCCAGGTAGCCGCAGGCGAGAAGGGCCTCGTGGGCAGCGTGGGCCACGGACGGCTTGTTCATGCTGTAGACGTGCAGGCCGTCCACACCGTTGGCGGCGAGGTCGCAGAGCTGCTCGCACGCGTACTCCACGCCGGCGCGCGCCTGGTCCGCCGGGTCGTCGCCGGCGAGGACGAGGCACTTGACCACCTTTGCGGGGATGGACGCGCCGCAGGTGAAGGCCATGCGCTGGATCTGCTTCACGCTCGTGAAGGGCATGATGCCCGCCACGATGGGCAGGCGCACGCGATGGCGCAGGCACTTCTCGCGGAAGCGATAGAAGTCCTCGTTGTCAAAGAAGAGCTGGGAGACGAGGTAGTCCGCACCGGCCTCCTGCTTGAGGTAGAGCGAGCGGAAGCTCTCCTCCTCCGAGGGCGACTCGACGTGTCCCTCCGGGTAGCACGCGGCGCCTATGCAGAGGTCCGCGCCCGAGGAGCGCAGGTACGCGATGAGGTCCGAGGCGTGCGCGAAGTCCTTGGCCTCGCGGCCGGGCGCCCGGTCGCCGCGCAGGGCGAGCACGTTCTCCACGCCCGCCGAGGCGAGCTCGGCCACGTAGGCGTCGACGTCCTCGCGCGCGGAGCCGAGGCAGGTGAGGTGCGCGAGCGCGGTCACGCCAAGGTCGTGCTCGATCTGCCCGGCAATGGGGACCGTGTTGGCCGAGTTGCCCGAGCCCCCGGCGGAGTAGGTGACGGATATCCAGTCCGGGCGATCGGCCGCCATCTCGCTGGCCACGGCGTACGCGGTCTCGAGCGGCATGTCCCCCTTGGGCGGGAAAATCTCGAACGAGAACGTCTGATGCCCCGCGAGCTTGTCTGCGATCCTCATGCCAGCCCCTCTCCTCGAAACCCTGGGGCTATCTTACTCGCCGCAGGGACGGGAGAAGGCGGCGGCTCGGTACCCGTAACAGCCCGGACCTACGGGCGCGGTGGCACGGGCGAGGGTCATGGCGCACGAGGCGAGAAGGACAACGAGAGCCCGGGCGCTTTGGTCGGGGGCCGCTGCGCCCGGGGCGGTCGGCCGGAGCTGGCCCGGACACGACCTCTCTGGGTATACCACCCACGCCACGGAGGTCAAACGGGAAAGCTGCGGACGGCGCCGCGCCTTCCTTCAAATACCAATCCCCTCAATGCCGTCCCAGCAGCAGCACCGTCAACGTGGTAAGGGCGATTCCGGGCCCCAGGGGAATTCCGCCAGCGGTAGCACCAAGGCGGTAGATAACATTCTTATGCCCGGTCAAACGCCGAAACACGTACTCCGCTCCGGAGAGGGCGAGTGACGTCGCGCACGCCCCGGCAACCACCGCGAGCCCCCATGCGGGACCGGCCCACGCGCCCGCGGCGCAGAGCAGCTTGACGTCGCCTCCGCCCACCCCGGCGCGCCCCGTGAGCCGTCGCGACGCCGCGGCGGCGAGGACCATCACGCAAAGGACGACTGCCGCGCCGAGCGCCGAGCGCACGACGGGCGCCGGCCCGCCCTCGTCGAGCGCCCTCAGCAGCGCCGAGGCGAGCCCTGACGCCGCAACCGCCGCCGAGCACCCGTTGGGGATGACGCGCCTCTCCAGGTCCGCCCGGGCGGCCCGCACGAGGGCGACCGCCAGAACCACGAGCGCCGCGCCCTCCGCAACCGCAACCATCTCGACCTCCTTGCACATAAAGGGACGTGCCTGAAACATGCAAGCTTCTGCACGAAACGGGCGCGTCCCCCTTTGACGGGCGCTTCGTGCGGGGCCACATCGTAGGGAAGGAGCGGGGAGGCCGAGCCCCGCCGTGGCGCGCCAAAATCGCCCCCGCGGCGCCCTGCGACCAGATTTGACGGCTCTGAGCTGGGACGGTACAAAAAGTGACAAGCGCCGTCAGATTGGTGGCAGGTTCGCGGGCGGCGCGTTTGGAGCGGCGAAGGGCGTATACTGGCCCCGTGATGCCCGCTAGAGCCCGACGGGAGGAGCGCATGAGCCAGAGCCCCGCACCGCGACGCAACCCGCGCATAGAGGCGCTGCGGCTCGTTGCCATAGCGGGCATAGCCGTCTTCCACACCCTGCTCCCCTGGTTTGACATGGCTCAGCTGGGCTGGTGGGTGCCCTCCGCCCCCGTCGCCCTCATACTTGGCGTGGTGAGCCTGCTCGGCGCCTTTGGCAACCACGTCTTCTTCCTCGTCTCCGGGCTCTTTCTCCTGCCGCGCGCCGCCGACGCCTCGGAGCAGCCGGGCTACTGGCACGAGCAGGCACGCTCGACGGCGCGCCGCGCCCTGGCGATAGTCCTCTCCGTCGCGCTCTACGCCGCGGCTGCGCTTGCCGTGAGCGCCTGGGTGACGCCCGTCCCCGGGGTCTCCCTCGCCGAGACGGGCTGGCTCGTGGGCGGGCTCGAGTTCATATGGGTCTACCTGGTGGTCGTAGCGCTCTGCCCCGTCATCGGCTGGGCGTGGCGCCGCCTGCCGCACGTGGGCGGCGTGACGTTTGCCCTCGTGGCCTGCGTCTTTGCCGTCAACGCCTACATCGCCTTCGTCTCCCCCGGTGAGGAGGTCCGCGACCTCCTGGAGTGGCGGAAGCTCATGAGCGCCGTCACCTATCTCGCGTCCTTCCTCACGGGCGGCCTCCTCGCGAGGGCCCGCCTCGAGCGCGCGCTCCTGGCGCTCGCGTGCGGAGTCGCCGCCACGCTCGTGGCCGAGGGGCTCGCCGCCCTCGCGGGCGACCTCGCGGTCATGGACGCCCTCTCCTTCAAGTCGACCTCGCTCCTCTCCTTCGTGCTCGCCGTCTGCGCCGTCGCGCTCGCCGCGCGGCCCCGGCAGGCCGAGAGCGAGAGCGCTGCCACGAGGCTGGTGTGCGCGGCCTCCCCCTCCGTACTGGGCTTCTACATCACGCAGTCGATCTTCTCGCCCCTCTGGCAGCCCGTCGCGACGCAGGTGTGCCAGTGGTCGCTGGACCGCTCGGAGTGGCTCCTGCTGGCCGTGGGAACGGTCTTTAGCCTCGCCCTTCTCGCCCTTGCGCTCCTGATTGACAGAATCATGAGGATTCCCCTGCTCAAGGCGGCCCGCCTCGCCTGAGTGCGGGTATACTCCCACTCGTTTGAATCGGGCCCGGGAGGAGACTCATGACTGACTGGCTGGTGCGCACCTTCGTCCCAGACGCGGACAACGTGGACAGCCCGACCGTGCGCACGCGCTACGGCCTCGTGGCGAGCGTCACGTGCATCGTCTGCAACGTCGCGCTCTGCCTGGGCAAGGGGGCCGTGGGCCTTCTCGCCGGCTCGGTCTCCATCGTGGCGGACGCCGTGAACAACCTCTCCGACGCCTCGAGCAACGTGGTGAGCCTCCTGGGCTTCAAGCTTGCGAGCCGCCCGGCGGACGAGGACCACCCCTACGGTCACGGGCGCTACGAGTACCTCGCCGGCCTCGTGGTGGCGGTCCTGGTGTGCGCCATCGGTCTCAACCTGGTCACCAGCTCCGTCGAGAAGATCGTCCACCCCGAGGCGGTGGACTTCGGCCCCGCCGTCGTGGTGGTGCTCGTTGCCTCCATGGCGGTCAAGCTGTGGATGGCGGCGTTCAACCGGCGCCTGGGGCGCACCATCTCGTCCGAGACGCTCGAGGCCACGGCCGTGGACTCAAGAAACGACGTCATCGCAACCGCGGCCGTCCTCGCCTCGGCCGTCATCTCCCAGGTCACGAGCGTGAACCTCGACGGCTGGGCGGGCCTTGCCGTGGGCGGCTTCATCCTCTGGAGCGGCGTGGAGCTCGTCCGCGAGGCAGTGAGCCCGCTGCTGGGCAAGGTGCCCGACCCCGAGTACGTCGAGCACATCCGCAGAAAGATCCTGAGCTATCCGGGCGTGCTGGGCACGCACGACCTCATGGTCCACGACTACGGCCCCGGCAGGCAGTTCGCGAGCGCGCACGTGGAGATGGCGGGCGAGGGCGACCCCTTCGAGCAGCACGATCTTCTTGACAACATCGAGCAGGACTTCAAGGACGAGGAGGGGCTCGTGATGACGCTGCACTACGACCCCATCGTCACCAACGACCCTCAGGCGCGAGACATGCGCCACTGGATAGACCTCGCCGTCAAGAGCATCGACGAGCGCCTCTCCATCCACGACCTGCGCTGCGTGCCCGGCCCCACGCACACCAACGTCATCTTTGACTGCGTGCGCCCCGCGGGCTTTGGCATGGGCTCCTCCGAGCTGCGCCGCCGCATCTCGGAGCTCGTGACCCAGCGCTACCCGCAGGCCGTCTGCAAGATCACCATCGACGACTCCTACGTCTCCCCTCGCCAGTGACCGCGCCGGGCTTGACAGTTTGCTCAGGCTTGACAGTTTGCTCAGGTCCAGCTGTCAAGTCTAGGCACTTGACAGCTGGACCTGAGCAAACTGTCAAGCCTGAGCAAACTGTCAAGCCCCGCCCCCAGAGAAAGGAACCCCCGTGCCCTCGAGCAGCTACCTTGCCAAGCAGATGATCGTCATGCGCCGAGACCTCAAGATGCGCAAGGGAAAGATCGCCGCGCAGGCGGGGCACGCCTGCGTCGAGGCCGTCCTCATGGCCATCGCGCGCGAGGGCCGCGGGGCGGACGTGCAGGCGGGCGACGGCTGGGCCTGGCTCTACCACGACGAGGACGACCGCACGCCGCTCACGGACTGGTTCGACGCCGGCGTGGCCAAGGTGTGCGTCTACGTGGACTCTGAGGAGGAGCTCCTAGACCTCGCCGAGCGCGGGCGCGAGCTTGGCTTTGCCGTCGCGCTCGTGCGCGACGCCGGGCACACCGAGTTCCACGGCGAACCCACCTACACCTGCCTCGCCTTCGAGCCCCTGCCCACCGAGGAGATTGACCCGCTGACCGGGAAGCTACCGCTCTACTAGGGACGCCGCCCCGCCGGACCCCTGCGACGGCGCCTTTGTTACGGCGCTGTAATTCCTACTTGCAGGGTGGGTTTATAGGTGACACCCTTGCCATACGCGAAGGCCGGAGAGGGAGGCATCATGCGCGTCGCACGCACCGTCGAGGACCTCATAGGGTCGACACCGCTCGTTGAGCTCACCGCCCTGCTGGGCGAGGGGGGCGGCGCGCGCGTGCTGGGAAAGCTCGAGGCCGCCAACCCCGGGGGCTCCGCCAAGGACCGCGTGGCACGCGCCATGGTCGACGCCGCCGAGCGCGAGGGCAGGCTCTCCCCCGGCGGCACCATCATCGAGCCCACGAGTGGCAACACCGGCGTGGGGCTTGCCATGGTGGCGGCCGCACGCGGCTACCACCTCGTCCTCACCATGCCGGACACCATGAGCGTGGAGCGCCGCGCGCTCGCCGCCGCCTACGGCGCGGAGGTCGTCCTCACGCCCGGCGCCGAGGGCATGGCCGGAGCGGTCGCCCGCGCCGAGGAGCTCGCCGCGACCACCCCCAACTCAATCATCGCCGGGCAGTTTGACAACCCAGCCAACCCGCAGGCGCACTACGAGACCACCGGCCCCGAGATCTGGGCAGACACGGAGGGCAAGGTCGACGTGCTGGTTGCCGGCGTGGGGACGGGCGGCACGCTCTGCGGATCCGCTCGCTTTCTCAAGGAGAAGAACCCTCAGCTCCTGACCGTGGCCGTCGAGCCCGCGGAGTCCCAGGTCCTTGCGGGCGGCGCCTCCGGACCGCATGGGATCCAGGGCATAGGCGCAAACTTCGTGCCGGGCAACTTCGACCGCTCGCTCGTGGACGAGATCATGCCCGTGAGCTCGGACGACGCGCTCGCCACGGCACGGCTCCTGGCGCGTGGGCTGGGCCTTCTCGTGGGCATCTCCTCGGGCGCCGCCGCGCACGCGGCGCTCACGGTTGCCGCCCGGCCCGAGCTCGCCGGAAAGACCGTGGTCACCGTGCTCCCGGACACGGGGGAGCGCTACCTCTCGGTGGGTCTCTGATGGAGGCCGTGGCCACACCCTCCGCGCGCTCCGCGAGAGGCGAGAAGAACGGGCCGCTCGGCCTGCGCGACCTCATACGCGAGGACGCCCAGGCGGCCTTCGAGCGCGACCCCTCGGCAGAGAGCGTGAGCGACATCACGCGCTTCTCCGTGGGCTTTCGCATCGTGCGCGCGTACCGCCGGCAGCACTGGCTCTACGAGCACGGGCACCGCACGCTGGCGCTCTGGCTCGCCATGCGCACGCGCGTGAGGTACGGCGCGGACATCCACCCCGCGGCGCAGATCGGCCGCCGCTTCACCATAGACCACGGTATCGGCGTGGTCATAGGAGGCACGGCCATCATCGGCGACGACTGCCTCATCTACCAGGGGGCGACGCTCGGCATGACCGGCAAGCACGGAGGCAAGCGCCATCCCACGCTGGGGAGCGGCGTCATGGTGGGCGCGGGGTCCATCCTGCTGGGCGCCATCACGGTGGGCGACGGCGTGCGCGTTGGCGCGGGTTCCGTGGTGGTGGACGACGTGCCCGCCAACACCACCGTCGTGGGCAACCCCGCGCGCGTGGTCCGCACCCGCGAGTGCCCGCTCTTCGATGACTTCGTCTGCGTCACGGACGACTTTGGCAAGAGCTGGGTCCTCGAGAAGTAGCCCGTCAAAAGGGGACAGGTGCAGAAGGCCAGATAACCTGCCAATAGTGGAAAGAGACCCACTGTTGGCAGGTTTTATCTGGCCTTCTGCACCTGTCCCCTTTTGACGGGCCTACAGCACCTGCTCGAGGCAGGTCTTCTGCACGGACATCCCCATCGCGTCGTAGAACGCGCGGGCTCCCGGGTTGCACTCCCAGACGTTGAGGGTCACGTTGTGGCAGCCCAGCTCGCGGGCGTAGTCGATGACGTGCCGATAGAGAGCGCTCGCCACCCCCTGGTGACGGTGCAGGTCGTCCACGCAGATGTCATCGACGTAGAGGCTCAGAATCGGCTGCATGTTGTTGCTGGAACGGTAGTCGTTGAGCTCGCAGAAGGCGTGACCCAGGACCTCGCCGCCCTCCACGGCAACAAAGACCGGGCGAGAGTCGTCGGCGAAGATGCCAAGGAGCTCCTCGTCGGTGTACTTGCGGGTCCCCGCACGGAAGAGGTCCGGCCTGCCCTCGGCGTGCACCGCGAGCACCTGGCCCAGCAGACGATGGACGCCCTCGAGGTCCTTCTCGCCAGCGCGCCTAATCTCCATCTCTTCCCCCTTCATCCGCGGGCTCGTGAACGTAGGCGACAAACTCGTCCGCCTCTGCGGCCGTGGCGAGGCGTGCCGTGAACTGATAGTTTCCCAGCTCGTCCGAGAGCGCGTCGGGCACGCGCCCGGCGGACACCAGCGCGCGCCCCCAGCGCTCGCGAACCTCCGCCTCGTCGTGGGCGTAGGCGCGGGCGTCGCGGCGACCGGCGTACGCGCAGTACGCGGGGACGTCCTTGGGCGCCGCGTGGCGCAGCTCGTCGTAGCAGACCATGTCCGCCCACGCCTGGTAGACGTCGAGCCCGTGCGCCCAGCACATCATCTCGGGCGTGAGGCCTCCGGGCGGGCGCACGTTGACCTCGAGCCCCACGTAGTCCCCCGCCGCGCCGAGGCCGGGCCGGTCGTGCGCGAGGCGGAAGAACTCCAGGTGGACGAAGCGCCTGGCAAGCCCGAAGGCGCGCGTCACGGCTCGCCCGAGGCGGGCAAGCTCCGGGTCGACCTCCGGGCAGGAGCGGTAGCTCATGTCGAGCCCCAGGCGCGCCACCTCCGCCATCGAGGGCGGGAACTCCTCCTGGTTCTCAAAGAGCGGCTCGCCCCGGCTGTCGAGGATGGCGTCGTAGGAGCAGATGTCCCCCTCCACGTACTGCTCGACCACATAGGGGACGCCGCCGTGGTCCGCGAGCAGCTCCCTGAGGTCGTCGTCGCAGGTGAGCAGCCGCGCGCCGCCAGAGCCCACGCCAAACTCGGGCTTGGCGAAGACCGGGAAGTGCCCCATCTCGCCGATGAGCCAGCGGGTCTCGTCAAAAGAGGTGAGGCGGGCCTGGCGCGCGGTCGGGACCCCCGCCGCGGCGTAGAGGGGCTTCTGCTCCGCCTTGCTCTGCCAGCGGGCCAGAAGAGAGGGGCGCGGCCCCGTGAGGACGTTGAAGTCCTCCCGGAGCCGCGCGTCCTGCGCGAGCCAGTGCTCGTTGTTCGACTCTATCCAGTCGATCTTCCCGTACTTGAACGAGAAGAACGCGACGGCCCTGAAGACCTGGTCGTAGTCCTCGAGGCTGGAGACCCAGTAGTACTCGTCGAGCGAGTCCTTGACCTCCTGCGCGAGCTGGTCGTACGGGGTGTCCCCGATGCCGAGCACGCGCGCGCCGTCGCGCCGCAGCGCGGCGCAGAAGCGCCAGTAGACGGACGGGAACTGAGGGGAGACGAAGACGAAGTTCATTACTTCTCGCTCGTGCTCCGCTTCCTCGTGGTGGTCTTGGCGGCCGTGGCCTTAGCGGCCGTGGTCTTGGCAGCGGGCTTCTTGGCGGCAGCCGGCTTCTCGGCGCCCGCGGTCTCAGCCGTGGCCTCGGCCTTGGCGGCCTTGGTCGCGGTCTTGCGAGCCGTGGTCTTCTTGGCGGCCGGCTTGGCGGCGGGGGCGTCCTCGGCCTTGGCCGGGACGGCGGCCTTGGTGGCCTTGGCGGGCGCCGCCGGCTTCTCGGCCTTGGCGATGGTCGTGGCCTTCTTGGCCGCGGTCTTGGTCGCCGGCTTCTCTGCCTCGGTGGCCTTGGTCGCGGCGGCCTTGGCGGTCGTCTTCCTGGCGGTCGTCTTCTTGGCGGCGGCCGGCTTCTCCTCCGCGGCCTTCACGTCCTTCTCGGCAGCGGCCTTCTTGGTCGCGGGCTTCTTGGCAGCGGTGCTCTTGCGCGTGGTGGTGCGCTTGCGGGCAGGGGCCTTCTTGGCCGTGGACTTCTCGGCAGCCGTGGTCTTCTCGACGTCCTCGAGGACGATAGGCAGGAAGTAGCGGATCTGCTTCTTCCACCAGAACCAGGTGTGGGAGACGTCGCCGCCCCAGTAGTCGCACCAAGCCTCAACACCCAGGCGAACCAGGTTGGCGTCGATCTCGCGCGTGGTGCGGACGCTCTCGGCCTCGCTCGCCTCCTGGCCGGTGCAGAAGAGCAGCTGGCGCTGGTTGTAGAGCGCGACGTAGGGGTGGTCGGCCGGCATGTTGGGCAGGAAGGCGCAGGGCGTGTTGTCGTAGAGCGTCGCATCCATCCAGTCGCCGAAGTAGCGGCGGGCGTCATAGATGCCCGAGAGGCACACGCAGCCCTGGAAGAGGTCCGGGCGACGGAGCGCGAAGATCGCGGCGTGCGTGGCGCCAAGGTCGAAGCCCAGGGCCAGCGGGCGGGCTTCGGAGCCGCTCACCTCGTGCACGAGCGGCACGAGCTCGTCGCAGACGGCCTGGTAGTAGGCCTCCTGGCGTGCGGCGCGCTCCGCGGCGTCGCCGGTGCCGCCCCAGGACTCGTTGTCCACGTTGTTGACGCAGAAGAGCTGGATGACGCCGGCGTCGAGGTAGTCGGAGAGCTCGTCCACGAGCCCGACCTCCTCGAGGTTCTCGGGCGCCTGGCCCTGCGGGGCGAACGCCACGACGGGCTGGCCCGCGGTGCCGTAGACGTTGACGACGAGGTCCTCGCCGAGGTTCTCGCTGTGACGAACAACCATCTTCTTATCCATATTGATTACTCCCCCGTGAGTAACGGTTATCAAAATGACGGCGGTATTCTAGCTCTTATCGGCGAGGCTCGCATTTCCCTTGACAATTCCTGAACACAATGGAAACCCCGCCTCCACGTTTGACCGTTTGCGCGCGGGCCCCGAGTGGCCCACAATTGGAGTTCCTAGCGGGCGGGCGTCGCTGCCGGCGCAGGAGAGGAACGGGAGGTTCCCGATGGGTGAGAACGCGAGGAAGGGCCTGGCAGGAGCCGCAAGGGTGCTGCGCCTGGGTGCCATGGCGGCCCTTGGGCTGGGCGTCGTGGTGTTCCTGTTTGCCTTCCTGGCGCATGGGCTCAGCTGGTCCACGGGGCTTGACTGGTCGCGCAAGCTGCTCCTCCTGGTGGGCGCGCTCATGCTCATCACGGGCGGGTGCGGCCTGTTCATCTCTGGGCGCGACCGCCCGAGCGACACTATGACCCCGCACGAGGACGACACCTTCCGCATGTTCTGGCACGAGGTGGGCATGCCGTGGGGCGCCGCCGTGACCGTGGCCTCCGTTGACTTCCTCGTCCTGGGGACGGTCGTGGACCTCCTGTACTTCTCGCTGGCAGCATAACTTCGTCACAACGCCGGGCGCGGGCGTGCTACTCTGTCTGGTTGGAACGCCGCAGAGAGAGGAAGCCCATGCGCATCGGATTTGACAACGACAAGTACATCTCGCTCCAGGCCGAGAAGATCCGCAAGCGCATAGGCCAGTTTGGCGGCAAGCTCTATCTCGAGTTCGGCGGCAAGCTCTTCGACGACTACCATGCGAGCCGCGTGCTCCCCGGCTTTGCCCCCGACTCCAAGATCCGCATGCTCAAGAGCCTAAAGGATGACGTCGAGGTCATCATCGTCATCAACGCGGACAACATCGAGAACGCCAAGCGCCGCTCGGACATCGGCATCACCTACGAGGAGGACGCGCTGCGCCTCATGGACTCGTTCCGCGCGCTGGACATCCTCGTGAGCGGCATCTGCATCACGCACTTCACCGGCCAGCCGCACGCGGAGGCCTTCGAGCGGCGCCTGGAGAGCCTGGGCGTGAGGTCGTACCGTCACTACCTCATCGACGGCTACCCCTCGGACGTGAACCACATCGTCTCCGACGAGGGCTTTGGCAAGAACGACTACATCGAGACCTCCCGCCCGCTCGTGGTGGTGACCGCGCCCGGCCCCGGCTCGGGCAAGCTTGCCACCTGCCTCAGCCAGCTCTACCACGAGAACAAGCGCGGCATCGAGGCGGGCTACGCCAAGTACGAGACGTTCCCCGTTTGGAACCTGCCGCTCAAGCACCCCGTGAACGTGGCGTACGAGGCCGCGACCGCCGACCTCGACGACCGCAACATCATCGACCCCTGGCACCTCGAGGCCTATGGCGAGGTCACCGTCAACTACAACCGCGACGTGGAGACCTTCCCCGTGCTCAAGGCCATGATGGACAAGATCGCGGGTGAGAGCCCCTACCAGTCCCCCACGGACATGGGCGTCAACATGGTGGGCCTGTGCATCTCGGACGACGAGGTCTGCCGCGAGGCCGCCAAGAACGAGATCGTGCGCCGCTACTTTGCCGCGGCCGAGGAGCTGCGCCGCACCGGCAAGGGCGAGGAGGCGCTCGCCAAGATCGAGCTGCTCATGAGCCAGGTCGACGTCTCGGCCGACTACTCCCCCGCCCACCAGGCGGCGCTGGAGAAGGAGGAGGCCACCGGCGGCCCCGCCGCCGCGATGGTGCTGCCCGACGGCGAGCTCGTGACCGGCAAGACCTCCGAGCTCATGGGCGCCGCGGCCTCGCTTCTGCTTAACGCCGCCAAGCACATGGCGGGCATCCCCAAGAAGACCTACGTGGTGAGCGAGGAGGCGCTCGTGCCGATCTGCCACCTCAAGACCGAGCACCTGCGCAGCCACAACCCGCGCCTGCACTCCGACGAGATGCTCATCGCGCTCTCGCTCTCCTCTGCCACCAACGACCAGGCGGAGGCCACCGTGGACGCGCTCGAGCAGCTTGCCGGCTGCGACGCCTACTTCTCCGTCATCCTCTCCGAGGCGGACAAGCGCACCTACCGCAACCTGGGCATCAACGTCTGCTGCGAGCCCAAGTACGAGCGCCACACGTACTACCACCGCTAATCAGGACTGCTCCGCGAGCTACTTTTGCCGCCCATACGCACCCGTCATATCCTAGGCCGGATTCATCTTGGAAATGACGGGTGCGTATGGTTGTCCTTAGGACAGCTCACTCACGAGCCAATCTCGAAGCTCCGGAGTCGGACCTTCGAGGCTCACCCCAAGATCGCGGGCCACCTGACGCGCGAGGACCTCGAGCGCATCCCCGGATAGCTGACCAAACGTCACGGATATGACCTTCCATCCCATGCTCTTGAGCGAGTTACGCTTCTTGGCGTCCGAGTCAAGCTGGTCGCGCTCCGTGTGGTACTCGTAGCTATCGACCTCGACGATGGCTTTTCTCTTGGGCCAGCACAGGTCGACCTCGTATCTCGCAAACTGGCTGAAGGGAATGTCTTCGGCGCGAGGCCGAATGACGTAGTTCACCTCGGGACGGGGCAATCCGTACCCTCCGAGCTTTCGGGGAAGCGTCAGCAGGAGCGAGGCTTTGGTCTCCAAGGGGGACCTAGTTGGGAAGAGGGCGAGCCTCAGCGCGCGACGTACCTTCTTGACTCCCATGCAGCCCCTCGCCCCCTCGAGATAGTTCCCGAGCTCCTCAGGGGTGAACAACGCCCCTCGGTCTCTGAACCCCCTAGAGGTGTCGGCCTTTCCGTACGCTCCGAGACACTCCATGACAACGGACGCCACACGCGGAAGACTCGAGCTCGAGGCGATTTGGAGACAACAAAACGAGGGTGAGGCAATGAGTACCCCAGGGGCAAGCAGGTAGAGTGAGCCGGCGGGTACCCGTCCGGACCATATGTGATTGACCACGCTTTTTGACTGGATCCTATGCTCCTCGGAGTCCACCAGCACGTGTACGGGGGCTTTTTCCGACGCATGGATGCCCAGCTGCTCAAGTCCGCTTTGTCGAAGCTCCAACATAGAACCCACCGACCAGCTGAGGCCGCCAGCCGAGTACGGGTTGCCCAGCCGTTTGAGCAAGCCGCTCTGCGACCAAACTTCCATAGCGGTTATGTCTGTAAGTGTCACCATAGCAATATATTTGTACTGCTTTAAGTATATTAAAGCAAGATGTTTTTCATCCAAAAGGGTGGGGGCGGTATGGCCGCTGCTTTGTGGCTCGGGGTACCATACGTACCCGTCATTTCTGATTGCTGACTGCCGTCAGAAATGACGGGTACGTATGGTCGGCCGAAATAGAGCCGCGCCCGCCGACACTCCCGGCCGCGCTCGGGGTATCCTTTCTCTGTTCAAACGAGAGGAGAGACGGTGGACTACCAGCTCATAGCCTTTGACATGGACGGGACGCTGCTGGACACGCGCAAGCGCGTGCTCCCGTCGTCCACGCAGGCGATAGACGATGCGGTGGCGGCGGGAAAGGTCGTCGCCATCTGCTCCGGGCGCAGCCCCAAGATGATCGAGATGGACCACGCGAGCTTCGGGCACGTGCGCTACGCGATCTGCTGCAACGGCACCGTGCTCTACGACATCGAGGAGCACCGCGTCCTCTCCACGAGCTCCTTCGAGCATAAGACCATCGCCGCCGCCGTGGACGCCCTTGGGGACAACGACGCCATGACCGACGTCTTCTCCGGGGCGGAGATGTTCTGCCAGACGTCCCAGCTCGAGAGGATGGACCACTACCGCATGGGCATCTACCGCGGTCTCTACGACGCGACCTCGACGCCCGTGGACGACGTCATGGCAAAGCTGCTCGACCCCGCCACGAGCGTCCAGAAGTTCATCTTCCACCTTGCCGACCCCGCCGCGCGCGACGGGCTGCGCGAGCGCACCGAGAGCCTGCCGGTGGAGATCGCCTACTCCGAGGACGCGAGCATCGAGTTCTCCCCTGCCGGCGCGACCAAGGGGTCCGGACTCCTGGCCCTGGCCGAGCTCCTCGGCATCCCCCGCGAGGCCACCATCGCCGTGGGCGACGCGGAGAACGACCTTCCCATGCTGCGCGCCGCAGGTCTTGGCGTTGCGATGGGCAACGCCACCGAGGAGGCCCTTGCAGAGGCGGACGTCGTCGTGGCGGACAACGACCACGACGGCTGTGCCGAGGCCATCCGCCGCTTTCTCCTGGGAGGCGAGCGCGCATGAAGCGAATCCTCATGATCGCCACCGGCGGAACCATTGCCTCCACAGAGGACGGCTCCGGCCTGGCCCCAACCATGACGGGTCCCGAGCTCGCACGCCAGGTCCCACTGCTCGACACCCTCTGCGAGCTGGACTTTGTTCAGCCCATGAACATCGACAGCACCAACATGCGCCCTCGCGACTGGCTGGAGATCGCACGCTCCGTCCGCGACGCCTACGATGACTACGACGGCTTCGTCATCCTGCACGGCACCGACACGATGGCCTACACCGCCGCCGCCCTCTCCTACCTCATACGCTCGAGCGAGAAGCCCATCGTGCTCACGGGCTCCCAGCAGCCCATGGCAAACCCCTTCACGGACGCCAAGCTCAACATCTACCACAGCGTCCTCTACGCCTGCGACGACCAGAGCCGCGACGTCAACGTGGTCTTCGGCGGCAAGGTCATCTGCGGCACGCGTGCCCACAAGCAGCGCACCATGAGCTTCAACGCGTTCACGAGCATGAACTACCCCTCGGTGGCCTACATCCGGGGCGGCCGCATCGTGCGCCCCGCCGGCACGCCCCTCGCCGAGAAGAACGGCGAAGCCCCGCGCTTCTACGACACCCTGAACGAGCGCGTGATCGTGCTCAAGCTCACGCCCGAGCTGCGCCCGAGCATCTTCGACCTTCTGCGTCGCGACTACGACGCCGTGATCCTCGAGACCTTTGGCATCGGGGGCATCCCCGACCATGACGGCTCCTACCAGGAAGCCATCTTCGACTGGGTGGACTCCGGCCGCACCCTCGTGGTGACCACGCAGGTCCCCGAGGAGGGGCTCGACCTCGGCGTCTACGAAGTCGGTCACGCCTACGCGCAGAAGGACGGCATCCTCAAGGGCGACGACATGTCCACCGAGGCGCTCGTGGCAAAGACCATGTGGGCGCTCGGTCAGACCCGCGACCCCGCCGAGATCGCCCGCCTCTTCTACGAGCCCATCAACAACGACCGCGTACCGCGCTAACGAACACGCAGCTAAGCGCCCGCCCCAGGGCCCGGCGGCGGGGTTACGCCAGCTCGGTCACCGTGACGGTCGTCGCGTCGCCGTTCTTCTCGGCGCAGCTGAACGAAATCGTGTCACCGGGGGCGTACGTCACGATCTCCACGAGGCCGGGCAGGGCAAAGTCGTAAATCGTCTCGTCGCCCTCGAGGGTCACGTAGAAGTGCGAGTTGCCCTCGATCACGGCCTGCGCCACGCGCGCTATGGTGCCCGTGACCTCGCGCGTCGACACGGCGGCGTCCTCCTCGGCCAGCAGCCCGTCCGCGGCGAGCATCCCGAGATAGGCCTCCTGGCACTCCTCCACCGTGGAGCCCGTGGCCACGCTCTGGTACTGCTCCACGTTGATCATCGCGTACATCTTCACGAGGCCGGCGGCGTCCTTGAGCGCCATGAAGTACGTGGGCTGCCCCGCCACGTTGAGCAGCAGCGGATAGGTTGCCTGGTAGCCGAGGTGCTGGACCTGCCCCTGGGCAGACGCCATCGCGGAGTCCTCGGTGGCGCCGCCCTGCTCGAGCGCGTAGTAGCGCGAGTCGCCGGTACGCTGGTTCACCAGGATGAAGCCGACGTTGGAGTTGTCCGCCGTCACGGAGCTCACGCCCGTGTAGAGGTAGATGTCCTCGCCCTGCGCCAGATAGTTGTAGCCGAGCTCGCCGTTGGTGCCGCTCGTGGTGCGCACCACGCCCTCCTGGCCCAGCCACGAGTTGAGCCAGCCGCCCTGGTAGGCACCGCTCCAGTTGTACTGCTCGATGAGCAGGTCGGCCGGATAGGCGCGGTCCACCCACGTGGGGCACTCCTCGACGGCATAGTCCTGCGTCTCGCCCGTGCAGGCGTTCACGAGGACCACGCGCGCGACGGTGGTGCCGCCAAAGAGGCCGATGGTCTTGCGCTGCACCGGGTAGACCCACCAGGGATTGCCCTCGTCGTCGAGCTCGAAGGACTTCTGGTCGAACATGTACGTGGGATAGCAGAGCTGCACGTGACGATCCACGTTGCGCATGAGCGGCTCGGAGTCCGAGTAGAGGATCGGCTGCTCAAGGCGCACGACCTCGGCCTCCTGCGTCACCATGTCCACCAGCACGTAGGCCGGGATGCCAGAGTCGCGGTTGGAGAGCCACTTGAAGAGGTCGGCGTAGGCCAGCGGGCTCACGCGCACCGGTCGCCCGTTGTAGTTGATCTGGCTGTAGGTGTCCGCGATCTCGAACTGGCTCACGTACTCCGGGATGGAGCCCATCGCGCGGTTGCCCAGGAGAATGGCCGAGTCACGGTCGATCACGGGAACGTCGGCGTAGTCAACCTGCTCGATGTCCGTGGCGAAGTCGCCGTCCGTGGTCTGGAGCACCGTGGCGTAGCGCTCGGCGTTGCCCGGGACGAAGGGCTGGGAGAGGAGCAGCCCCACCAGGAACGCGGCGATGACCGCGATCGGCAGGACCATGAGCTTCTTGAGGACGGCGGCGTGCTTGGTGCTGCGGGCCGCGGCCACCGCAAGGCCCAGGATCACCACGAGGCAGATGCCGCAGATCCACGTCCACACGCGCGGGCTGCCCAGGTTGAGGGCGGGATGGAACCACCAGTAGCTCGCCGCCAACACCACCACCAGCACGATGCCGGCAATAACGAGCGCGCGGCGGCTCCACCTTGCCATCTGCTCAACAAGGGAGCCGCCCTGCGTCGAGGCCGCCTTTCCCTCGCGCCTGAGCTGCTCCAAGAAGTCCATGAAGTCGGGGCCTTGTGCGGGCATCTGGTTCCTTTCTCGGACGAGACAGTGGTGACACTATACCGTGCCGGCGCGAGCTTCGCCGCGACGCTCGGCGGTCAGGCGCGCGACGGCCAGCACCAGCGCGACCGAGATCACGCAACCGACCACGAGCGCGGGCACGAGCGCGCCGTCAAGGAGGGGCTCCAGCGGCGTCATGAGCTCCGACGCGCCGTTCACGGTCATGTGGAGAAGAACCGCGGCGCGCAGCCTTCCCGTGCGTCGCACGACCCAGCCAAGCAACAGGCCGAGGCCAAACGCGTAGACCCCCTGGACGATGTTGAGGTGCATGACGGCAAAGATCAGCGCCTGGACGACGTTGGCCGCCCAGAAGCGCGCGGCCGGAATCTCGTCGCGTGCCGCGGGACGCGGCTCCGGGCAGAAGGCGCGCAGGCAGAACTCGAGCGCCACGCCGCGACAGATCGCCTCCTCGGCGGTCGGCGCAAGGATGGCCATGTCGACGAACGTCACAAGGTCCGTTTGCCCTGAGATTCCCGCGAGCTCCATAAGCTCGAGATAGAAGTCCATCAACTCGGGAAAGAGCGGCAGCACCAGCGTGAGCGCCACGGAGAGCGTCACCTGCAGGACCACGCCCAGTAGGAGCAGCACGCAGGCGAGAAGAACGCGGCGCTCCGGGCGAGAGGGGCGCGCGACCTCGCGACGCAGGCGCGCCCCCGGCCTGAGATGACGCCACCAGAGCACAGCCAGGACGAGGCTCGCCGCCGTGGCGACGAAGGTCAGCCCGTCAATGTCCGACGCCGGTAGCGTAAGGGTCAGCGCCACGAGGGCGACAATTTGCGCGAGCAGGTAGGCGAAGCCGGCTCCCACGGCCGCAAGCACCCACTTCGCCGCGTGCCCGGCGCTAGAACGGGGCCCCGGAGCCTCTGGAAGCCCTGGGGGCTCCGGAGACTGCGGGGACTCCGGACCCTTGCCCGGAATGCCAACCTCCATGCGCGCCCTCCTTTGGAATGGATGACGGAGCAACAGCTACAGCTAAGATTGTCGCATTAGCGCTCGCGGCGGGAGAGGCTGCGCGCGCAGGGCCCGAGCACCCACCACGCAAGGACGACGCACTCCGCAACAAAGATCGCGAGGGCGAGGCCCAGCGCCAGCGGAGCCTCGAGCACGCCCCAGACCGTGCAGCCCAGAAGCGCGAGCGCGGGAAGCGCCATGACCACGACGCCCACCACAAGCCCGGCGAAGACCATGAGCGTGGCCCCGCCGCCCTTGACGAGCTGCGCCTCGTTGTCCCATGCAAGCCGCGGGAAGCACGCGCCGAGCCCCAGGGAGAGCAGGCCCAGGGCGGCCGTCGCGCCCAGGTAGACGGCAACGAGATAGATGCCCGGGAGCGCG
Organism: Olsenella sp. An285; assembly: GCF_002159625.1. Taxonomy (GTDB): domain Bacteria; phylum Actinomycetota; class Coriobacteriia; order Coriobacteriales; family Atopobiaceae; genus Thermophilibacter; species Thermophilibacter avicola. The sequence continues at coordinate 39,681 of NZ_NFIZ01000002.1, read as the reverse complement.
GGCACGCCCAGCACCACGAGCGCGACCACCATGAGCGCGAGCATCGGCACCGTGGAGAGCGCAAACGGGGAGACGAACTTCGCAGCGAGGTACGCGCTCCAGTTCATGGGCAGGCCGCGCAGGAAGAAGAAGTCCTCGCCGTCGCGGCTCACGCCCATCGTGAACGAGTAGGACGAGAAGCCCAGAAGGAGCCCGAAGGCGACCACGCCCACCGCACACCACACAAGAGCCGGGCTGTCGAAGGCAAGAAGAGCCGTGAGGGAGCGCGCCATCTCGAGCAGCGTGGCCGGGTCCATGCCGGCGTCGGTCGCCTGGGAGACGCCCACGGCACCGCTCACGACCATGATGACGATGAAGTAGAGCGGCATGAGCAGCGAGCTCAGGACAAACTGGTTGAAGAACACGGGCACGCGCACCATCATCTTCCAGTCGCGGCTGAGGTTGGCGGCGAACGCGCTGCGGGTGCGCGTGACCTGCGTGAGCTCGGCGCCCTGAACGCGACGCCCGCGCTTCCCGCCCGCGCCCTGGAGCGCCTGGACGCCCTCGAAGTACCACCGACGCGCGACGGCGGAGAGGACGACGGCATAGACCGCCACGCTCGCGAGCATGCCCAGGAGCCCCGCGAGCGCAACCGCAACATCGCCCTCGACGACAGCCCGCCCGAGCAGCGACGGCGGGCACAGCAGCCCCATCACGATCGCGGGGACGCCGCCGGAGAGCAGCCCTCCCGCGCCGGACGCGAGCGAGACGAGCCCGTCACCCTGGAAGGCGAACTGGCTGCCCACGCCGATGGCGAGCGCGAGCACAACGATGAGCCCTCCGAAGACGCGCGAGAAGAGGTCCTTGTCGTGCGCGAGGCGCGAGAAGCGCATGATGGGCACGCACACGATCACGAGCGCGAGGTTGACCGCCACCGCCGCCAGGACAAAGGCGAGCGCCATGGTCAGCCAGGCCCCCGGCGCGGCACCCACGGAGAAGAGGCACCCCAGGCCAACGGGCAGGATGATGAGGTCGCCGAGCAGCGACATCCCCAGGAAGTGGGCGAGCTTGGCCCACATGATCGTCGTGGCCGAGATGGGAAGCGTCAGGTAGTAGCCGAGGTCTCGCACGAAGTAGAGGATGTTCACGGCCTGGTAGAGGCCGGTGAGTGCCGTGAGGCCAACCAGGGAGACCACGCAGAGGCTGAACGCCTGGTACGGGGTAATGCCCACCTCTCCCAGCATGCAGCCCATCATGAAGAACATGGCGGCAAGCAGCAGGAACAGGAGGCCCATGGCCACCTTGCGCGCGCCCGAGCCGAGAGAGCCCCAGAACCCGTGGCGCCTCTCGGTGCCGTCGTCCCCCATGCCCATGCCGGTGGAGTCCAGGTGCTGCTCGCCCTTGATCACCACGCGCAGCATCACCTTGAACTGCTTCCAGGAGAACCCCTGGGCGGCCGCGCGCGCCATCAGCGGGCCTCCGTCGAGGCGGTGTCGTCCCCCTCGCCCGCCGCGGCAGAGCCCTGGGCAAACGGCGAGTTCTCGGACGTGAGCTCGAGGAACATCTCCTCGAGCGAGCCGTTGCTGCGGAAGTGCTCGCGCATCTCGTCGACGGTGCCCACGAAGAGCAGCTCGCCGTGCGCGATCACGCCCACGCGGTCCACGACCTTCTCGGCCACGTCGAGCACGTGCGTGGAGAAGAGCACGGTCTTGCCGGCGTCCGCGTGACGGCGCATGGACTGCTTGAGCAGCCACGACGCCTTGGGGTCGAGGCCGGTCATGGGCTCGTCGAGAATCCAGATGGCGGGGTCCGGCAGCAGGGCGCCCATGATCATCATCTTCTGGCGCATGCCGTGCGAGTAGGACTGGATCTGGTTGTCGAGCTCGCCCTCCATGCCGTACTCGCGCGCGAGCTCCTCGATGCGCGGGCCGCGCACGGCATCCGGCACCTCGTAGACGTCAGCGATGAAGCGCAGGAACTCGTGACCCTTGAGACGGAGCAGGTGGTCGGGCGAGTCGCTCACGTAGCAGAGGTTGCGCTTGGCAGCGAGCGGGTCCGCCGCCACGTTGACGCCGTCGAGCTCGATGGTGCCCGAGGTGGGCGCGAGCACGCCGGCGAGCATGTTGAGCAGCGTGGACTTGCCCGCGCCGTTGGGACCCAGCAGGCCGAAGATCTCTCCGGAGCGAATCTCGAGGGTCAGGTCGCGCACCGCGCAGGTGACGCCGCCGTCGTAGGACTTGGAAACGTGGTCGATCGTGATCATGGGTCTCCCATCCCTGGGGTCCGTAACAGTCGTGCGCGCCATTGTACGCTAGGAGAACCCCCCCCCCGGCAAGATGCGTGTGACGAATTGGTAAGCGGCTCCAGGTGGTCCCAGAAATTAGTTCGCATTGGGAACCTGAAAGAAAATGTCCAACTGCGAAAACGCTGACATACCACGCTATTTCAGGTTCCCAATGCGAACTAATTTCCGCGCCCCTTTCCCAAGCGCACCTCGCGGCACGAAAAAGTCCGCCGCTCGCGGAGCGAACGGCGGACTAGGACAACTCTGGCCGCAGGCTACTCCTCCGCGGGCATGACCTTCTCGCAGTAGTCGCGGATGATCGAGCAGGACTTGCGCATCGCGCGGCGCTCGTCGTAGGAGAGGTCGATCTCGAGCACGGAGTCCACGCCGGTGCTGCCGATGACGCACGGCACGCCGGCGGAGATTCCGGACTCGCCGTACTCGCCGTCGAGGTGGGCGGACAGCGGCACCACGCGCTTCTCGTTGTGCAGGATCGAGGTCACGAGCGCGGACACCACGGAGGCGATGCCGAACTCGGTGCAGCCCTTGCCCGCGATGATCGCGGCGCCGGACTCGCGCACACGGCGCATGACGTCATCGAAGTCGATGGTGTCCACCACGTCGTCGCGCAGGGACAGGTACTCGCGCAGGCCGATGCCCTCGACGGAGATGCGCGAGGTGGGGATGAACATCGAGTCGCCGTGCTCGCCCATGCAGAAGGCCTGGATCTGACGGCTGGAGACGTCGATGGTCTCGGAGAGGACGCGGCGCAGGCGCGCGGAGTCGAGCGAGGTGCCCGTGCCAAAGACCTGGTTGCGGGGCAGGCCGAGCCTGCGATAGAGGTACTCGACCACGATGTCGGCCGGGTTGGAGACGCTGATGAGGATGCCGTGGAAGCCGGACTCCTTGAGCGGGCCCACGATGCCGTCGAGCACCTTGATGGTGCCGTCGAGCATCTGGAGGCGCGTCTCGCCCGGGCGGCGGCTGCGGCCGGCGGTGAGGATCACGAAGTGGGCGTCGGCGCAGTCGGAGTAGTCGCCCACGCGGATGGTGAAGGAGTCGCCGAGGCCGGAGGCCAGGTCGTCGAGGTCGATGGCCTGGGCGCGCGCGGCGTCGGCATTGACGTCCACGAAGACGATCTCGTTCACGAGGTGCTGGAACATGAGGCAGAGGGCCACGTGGCTGCCCACGCGCCCAGCGCCGATGATGACCGCCTTACGGGTCCTGATGCCGTCCAACTTCATGGGACTCTCCTATCGCCGTGACGCGGATGCGTCGCTCTTCTCGCTTGTCTGGCTCACAACGAGGGGCGCCTTCGGGGGCGCCCCTCAATTCTACAGTCTTGTGGACGTTGTGTGTCGATAAGGTTTCAGGAAAACGACGCCGTTCGCCGAGAAGGGCGCGCGCTAGTCGCGCGTGAGCTTGCGGTGCAGACGGTGGGGCCTGGAGGCCTCGGCGCCGAGACGCTTCTCGCGGTCGGCCTGGTAGGCCTCGAAGTTGCCCTCGAACCAGTGCCAGCGGCCGGGGTTCTCGTCGTCGCCCTCCCAGGCGAGGATGTGCGTGGCCACGCGGTCGAGGAACCAGCGGTCGTGGGAGATCACCACCGAGCAGCCGGGAAACTCCTCGAGCGCCTCCTCGAGCGACTCCAGGGTCTCGACGTCGAGGTCGTTGGTGGGCTCGTCCAGCAGCAGGAGGTTTCCGCCCTGCTTGAGCGTGAGCGCGAGGTTCAGGCGGTTGCGCTCGCCGCCGGAGAGCACGCCGGCGCGCTTCTGCTGGTCGGAGCCCTTGAAGCCAAAGGCCGCCACGTAGGCGCGGCTCGGGATCTCGGTCTCGCCCACGCGGATGTAGTCGTTGCCGTCCGAGACAACCTCCCAGAGGCTCTTCTCGGCGTCGATGCCCGCGCGCATCTGGTCAACATAGGAGAGCTTGACGGTCTCGCCCACCGTGAGCGCGCCCGACGTCGGGCTCTCCTGGCCCACGATCATCTTGAACAGGGTGGACTTGCCCACGCCGTTGGGGCCGATCACGCCCACGATGCCGTTGCGCGGCAGGGAGAAGCTCAGGTCGTCGATGAGCACGCGGTCTCCGAAGCTCTTGCAGAGGTGCTCGGCCTCGAGCACCTTGGCGCCCAGGCGCGGGCCCACGGGGATGTGGATGTCCGTGAAGTCCACGCGCTTGGAGGCGCGGGCCTCGGCCTCCATCTGCTCGTAGCGCTCCAGGCGCGCGCGGTTCTTGGCCTGGCGCGCCTTGGGGCTGGAGCGCACCCACTCGAGCTCGGACTTCATCTTCTTGGCGCGGCGGGCGTCCTGCTGGCTCTGGGCCTCCAGGCGCGCGGCCTTCTTCTCGAGGTAGGTGGAGTAGTTGCCCTCGTAGGGGTAGAGCTGGCCACGGTCGACCTCGCAGATCCACTCGGCCACGTCGTCGAGGAAGTAGCGGTCGTGCGTGACGGCCATGACGGCGCCGGGGTACCTGTGAAGGAACTGCTCGAGCCAGAGGACCGACTCGGCGTCCAGATGGTTGGTGGGCTCGTCAAGGAGCAGCAGGTCGGGGGCCTCGAGGAGCAGCTTGCACAGGGCCACGCGACGGCGCTCGCCGCCGGAGAGGATGGAGACCGGCGCGTCCGGGTCCGGGCACTGCAGGGCATCCATGGCCTGCGAGAGCTGGGAGTCGAGGTCCCAGCCGTTGGCGGCGTCGATCTCGTCCTGGAGCTGGCCCATCTCGGCCATGAGGGCGTCGAAGTCAGCGTCGGGGTCGGCCATCTCGGCGCTCACCTGGTTGAAGCGCTCGATCTTGGCAAGCAGGTCGCCAAAGGCCAGCTCGATGTTCTCACGAACGGTCTTGTCCTCGTCGAGCGGGGGCTCCTGCTGCAGGATGCCCACGGTGTAGCCGGGGCTGAGCATGGCCTCGCCGTTGGAGACATCCTCGAGGCCGGCCATGACCTTGAGCAGCGTGGACTTGCCGGCGCCGTTGGGGCCCACCACGCCGATCTTGGCGCCGGGGAAGACGCCCACCGTGACGTCGTCCAGGATGACCTTGTCGTGGACGGTCTTGCGGGCGCGGATCAGCTGATAAACGAACTCTGCCATGGGGTTTCTCGCCTTCTCTAGCAGGGGCTTGTTCGCCGACTATTCTACAGGGCCGAGCGGTCGGAGGGCAGCGCGGCGCTGTCAAAAACAGGGCCAGGGCACGACTTCAACAAATCGCGTTGTCAGATTCGGGGCCAGGGCACGACACCGGGCGGAATGGGACCCGCAAGGCCCGCCCGGCGTGGCAAAAGTCGCGCCCCAGCCCCCGAAGTCGCAACGTCGAAGAATCCCACGGACCGCCAACCGCCCGCCCCCGTGCCACGGCCGCGCATATGACAACGTACTTCTCGCCAAGCCTGCCCCCGCCCCGTTTTCCGCAACGCAACTTGACCGCAACGGCCCAGGCAAACTGCCGGCCGCCTCGCGATCCCCGCCCTCGCAAGACGGGATTTCCTACCGTTTGCACGCAACTGCTAGGATTTGTCCCCGCTCGCGTGGCACAATCAGACGAGGGAAACATCCAGGGGGAAGGGGCACCATGCCAGAGGGGATTCGCAAGGTCAACGTCATAGGCCACCTGCATCCTGACACCGACAGCATCTGCTCGGCCATCGCATACGCGCACCTCAAGAACGAGGTCGAGCACACCGACATCTACCAGCCGCGCCGCGCGGGCGCCATCAACCGCGAGACGGCCTTCGTGCTCAAGCACTTTGGCTTTGCGGAGCCCGAGCTCATCACCTCCGTCACCCCGCAGATCAAGGACACGGAGATCCAGCGCCAGGGCGGCATCGACGGCGAGATGAGCCTCTTCTCGGCATGGAACCTCATGCGCGAGAGCAAGACGGACACGCTCTGCATCACCGACGAGCAGAACAACCTCGAGGGCCTCATCGCGGTCAAGGACATCGCCAACGCCAACATGGACGTCTTTGACAGCGGGATCATCGGGAGCGCGCGCACCTGCTACGCCAACATCATCGACACCCTCAAGGGCGAGATGCTCCTCGGCGACCCCACCGCCCGCGTCACGGGCGGCAACGTCTGCGTGGGCACCACGCCCGAGATGATGGAGGACTCCGTCCACCCCGGCGACATCGTGCTCGTGACCAACCGCTACGAGACCCAGCAGTTCGCCGTGGAGTGCGAGGCCAGCTGCCTCGTCATCTGCTGCAGCGCGCACGTCTCCAGCAAGGTCATCGCCTCGGCGGAGCGCCACGGCTGCGCCATCATCACCACCCCGTACGACACCTACGCCGCCGCGCGCATCATCTCCATGTCCATCCCCGTGCGCGCCAAGATGCTCTCCGAGGGCATCCTCAAGGTGAGCGTCAACACCGCCGTGGACGACGCGCGCAAGATGATGGCCCACTCGCGCCACCGCTTCTTCCCCGTCATCGACGAGCAGAGTCACTACGTGGGCCTCGTGAGCTCCCCCAACCTGCTGGCCGCCAAGAGGAAGCACGTCATCCTCGTCGACCACAACGAGCGCTCGCAGTCCGTCGAGGGCCTCGAGCAGGCGGAGATCATGGAGATCATCGACCACCACCGCATCGGCTCCATCGAGACCGAGGGCCCCGCGTACTTCCGCAACATGCCGGTGGGCTGCACCTGCACCATCGTCCACATGATGTACCGCGAGAACGGCGTGGAGATCCCCAAGGACATCGCCGGGCTCATGCTCTCGGCCATCCTCTCGGACACGCTGGCGTTCCGCTCCCCCACCTGCACGCAGTTCGACCGCGACGCCGCTGCCGCGCTCGCCAAGATCGCGGGCGTGGACATCAACGTCTACGCGGACGAGATGTTCGAGGCGGGCGCCGACCTCACGGGCCGCACCGCCGAGGAGGTCTTCGGCGCGGACTTCAAGATCTTCAGCCGCGGCAACGTCAAGTTTGGCGTGGGCCAGGGCAGCTACATGACCGAGAAGAGCCGCAAGGCCGCCGAGGAGCTCGTGGGTCCCTACCTGGGCGAGGCGGCGATGCAGGAGGAGCTGCCCCTGGTGTTCTACCTCTTCACGGACGTCAAGAGCTCCTCGAGCGAGATTCTGTGGTACGGCGAGGGCGCGGAGGACATCGTCGCGCGCGCCTTCGACGCCGAGCCGCACGACGGCATAGCCAAGCTCCCGGGCGTCGTGAGCCGAAAGAAGCAGGTCATCCCCGCCCTCATGGCAACGCTGCAGAGCATCCAGGAGGATCAGGACTAGGCCCGCGCCGGCGAGAAGAACCTCGAGCAGAAAGCATGTGGAGTGCCGCCCGTCGGATTGTTGTCCGGCGGGCGGTATATCATGTGCTGCGTCAAACAGCCAAAGCAAGGAGCGGTCATGGCCGAATCACAGGAGTCGCACTTCCTCGCGCTGCTCTCCCGCATGAAGTACATCGAGCGCTGGGCGCTCATGAGGAGCTCGCGCCCGGAGAACCTCTCGGAGCACTCCCTTGAGGTCGCGTCCATCGCGCACATGCTGTGCGTCATCGGCAACGCGCGGTTCGGCCGCTCGCTCGACGCCGAGCGCGCCGCCCTGGTGGCCATCTACCACGACGCGTCGGAGATCATCACCGGCGACATGCCGACGCCGGTGAAGTACCACGACGGCACCATTCGCGACGCCTATCGGGCGGTCGAGAAGAACGCGGAGGAGCGCCTGCTCGCCGCGCTCCCGGACGATCTGCGTCCCGCCTTCGAGGACGTGTTCTGGCCGTCCGACGACGCGAGCGAGGACGAGCGCTACCTGCGCCGCCTGGTGAAGGCCGCGGACAAGATCTCCGCGCTCATCAAGTGCGTGGACGAGTCCCGCGCCGGCAACGCGGAGTTCACGAGCGCAGAGAGCACGTGCCGCGCGGCGGTGGACGAGATGGCAGCCGAGCTCCCCGAGGTCGCTGACTTCGTGCGCGAGTTCCTGCCGTCCTTCGGCGCCACCCTCGACGAGCTGCTCTGACGGACGCGCGGTCGTCCCGCCTCGTCACGCGACGTCGCCCTGCCTACGAAAGAGAGACCCATGCACGGAATGCACGCCCGCCTGCCCAAGAACTTCGTGCTGGAGGAGCGCCTCGAGCGCTACTCCCGCGCCATTGAGCTCGAGCCCGCGCGCTGGCGCGGCCGCTGGGCAGAGGCCTGCGCCCCGATTGGCGCCCCCTCCTTCCGCGAGGTGCGCCTGGACCTCGGCTGCGGCAAGGGGGCCTTTGCCGTCGAGGCCGCACGGCGCGAGCCGGATGTCCTCTTCGTCGCCATGGACTCCGAGCCCATCTGCGTTGCGTATGCAGCGCAGCACGTCTGCGAGAGCGGAGTCCCCAACGTGGTGGTGGTTCCGGGCAACGGGATGCGCATTTGCGAGTTCTTCTCCCCGGGGGAGCTCTCCCGCATCTATCTCAACTTCCCCACGCCGTTTCCCCGCAAGCGCGAGGCGCACCGGCGCATGGCGAGCATGGAGCGCCTCATGGACTTCCGCGACGTCCTAACGGACGGCGGCGAGGTGCGCCTGCGCACGGACAGCCAGCCGCTCTTCGACTTCATGCTCACGCAGGTGCCGCTGGCGGGCTACGAGCTTCGCTGGAAGAGCCGAGACGCGCGGGCGGACCTTCCGGACGAGCCCTCGAGCGAGTACGAGGAGCGCCTCGCCGCCCAGGGCGCCCGCGTCTTTGCGCTGACGGCCACGCCGGGACCCGCTCCCGAGAACCCCGTCCAGACCGCCGAGCTCTCGCTCGCGGCCTACCTCCCCCAGGACCTCGAGGCGCTCGAGGGGATTGGCTACGCGCCGCACGGCATGCAGGCCACGGTCACCAACCTGCGCAACCGCGCCCTCAAGGCCGCCGCGGGGGCAACGCGGGGCTAGCGGGCGATCATCGACTCCGGTGCGGGGATGAAGCCCTCGAATATCGCCGGGGCGCCGGCGGCCTCGCTGGCAAGGAGGTCGCGCTCGTTGCGGATGGTCCAGGTGACGAGGCGTGCGCCGAGCACGTCGCACGCCAGGCGAACGGGCGGGCAGCCGCGGTCGGAGAACCTGCACGCGATGAAGTCCGGTCGGGCCGTGGCGTTGCCCAGGAGCGCCGTGCCCGCCAGACGACGCGCCGGCGAGAGGTCCTTCTCGCCAAGGTAGTTTCTGGTGAGCTGCCCCCGGAGCACGTCCGGGCGGTTGCGACGCAGCCACTGCAGCACGCGTGGGTCGAAGCTCTCCACGCAGTAGTCCACCTGGTAGCAGTCGAGGCAGGCGACCGCACGTTGGGCGAGCAGCGCCGCGTTGCCGCCCCATGGCTTGAGCTCCACGATGATGGGCGCGGGCTCCGGCGCCACGGGGTCGCCGAGGTCGCCGCCCGACTCAAAGAGGCGAAGGACCTCGTCGAGCGTGGGGATGGCCTCGTCCGTGCCCAAGAGCCGATGCTCCCCCAGCTCGTCCAGGGTCATCTGCTCGACGGTGCCGGCGCGACCGCACATGCGCTCCGTGGTGTGGTCGTGGAAGACCACGAGCGCGCCGTCGAGCGTGAGGTGGACGTCGAGCTCCACGCCAAAGCCCAGCTCCCGGGCCTTGGAGAAGGCGACGAGGGAGTTCTCCGGAATGCCGGCGGCATGCAGCCCCCTGTGGGCGTAGCGGTGCCGGCAGATGCGCGACCAGCGCTCGCCCAGCTCGTCGCCACCGCGGCGCGGGGCCACGATCGCACACGCCGCGAGCGCGGACCCTGCCGCGACGCCCGCAGCAACCGCTGCTGCGCCCGCGACTCTCCTGGCAATGGATGACATGCGGCCCCCTTTGTCGGTCATCGCGTCAGCTGTCACCACGATGCCAGCAATTTGCCCATTGCGGCCGATTGCCTTCTCGGCTGGCGGCGGAGGGAGCGACGCCGCCGACCGTAATCTCGCAAGCGCGGCGGCGGTTTGGGTAGTAACGTAGATAGTTCGCAACTCACCGCCGCCCGGCATCGGCCCCGGCGTCACGTCCCAAGGAGAGACCATGCCCAAGATCACGCCCGGCAATCGCCTGTACCTGTACCGGCTTCTCTCGCAGGCGCTCGGCGTCGGGCGCCAGACCCTCATGCCCCGCGTGGAGGAGGCGCTGGTCGAGGACGGTCTCCAGCCGGAGGACCTGGGGTGCGAGACCATGCGGGAGCTCTGCGAGCAGCTGCCCGAGTTCATCAAGCTCACGGTCTTCAAGAAGGGCTACGTCTACGCCACCGTGCTCGCCAACGAGGAGTACGACCGCGCGCTCGAGCGCTCCGAGGCGGGTACCGCGGACAAGGCGGCCGCGAGCGGGAAGCCCTGGAAGCGCAAGCGCGGCGCGAAGGCGCTCAAGCCCGTGAGGCCGCGGCACGTCGAGCGCGCCCCGGAGCCCGAGCCGGAGGTCGCCGTGGCCGAGCCTGAGCCGGAGGCCGCCGTGCCCGAGCCGGAGCCGGAGGTCCTGGGAGATTCCGGTCATTCTGACGAGAAGAACCGTCCGGATGAGCCCAAGACCGAAGACGCCGCGGAGGTCCTCGAAGAATCCGGACGTTCCACGGGGGAAGACCGTCCGGACGAGCCCAAGACAGAGGCGGAGCCCGAGCCCACACCCGCGCCCGAGGCGGAGCACGTGCCCCCCATCACCTTTACCATCACGTACGTCCCGGAACCCGAACCGGAGCCGGACTTCTCCCCGGAGCCCGCGCCCGAGCCCGATGCCGCCGCAGGCACGCAGGCGGAGACGCCCGCCTCACCTGAGCCGGAGGAGCCCGTCGCGCCCATCGCCGCGGTGTCCGCGCGCGCCCAGTCCGACCTCCCGCGGGACTTTCACGCGGACGTGCGCTGCTCGAGCGAGCAGCTCAGCACCCTCTACCAGGTGCTTCCGGCAGACGTGGACCCCATGGCCACGCTCGAGGAGGACTTCCGCGTTGCACGCTCGTCCGGAGCGCTCGAGGGCACCCGCAGCAACGTGACGTTCTCGCTCCGCTACCTCCAGGCGGACGGGAGGACGCCCGTCCGCGTCACGCTCAGGCGGTCCGCCCGAGCGGTCGCTGGCAAGCGCTGGGCGCTTACCGAGGTGGACGCCGGGGCCACGGACGAGGTGGGCCTCGAGGGGCTCGACGTCGCCCGGCGCGGTTCCTGGGGCGCGTTCCAGACCGGCGACTCGCAGGCTGACCCCGAGCGAGCCTTCGCGCAGACGATCTCTCTCGGATCGCGCGACGAGGCGCTCGAGCGCCTTGCCGGCCTTGCCCGTCCGGAGGAGTGGGGCGAGGGTCGCCGCATCCTGAGCGACTACCTCGTCATGACCTTCGCGCGCGTGACGGCCGAGGGCAAGCTCGTCGTGGCTGATGGCGGGCCCTCCGCACGTTTTGACACCGGCCTCGTCACGCCCGAGGGCTCCCCCATCGGCGCGGAGCTCTCCGCGGGCGCGGGCGACATCCCCTGGCAGCTCGAGGGCTTCTCCGCCACGGACCCGGTCGACCCCGTTCGCTACGTGACCTCGCTCGCGCAGATGACCCTCGACCCCGCGCTGCCCGCGCCGCCCTTCTCGTCTCGCGAGGAGGTCGTGAGGAACCCGCGCCTGGCAACGCCCGCCTACGACCCCGTTGCCAACGAGGTCAGGCTGCTCGTCCCCCACGACGGCCGCGCGCTCGCGCTGGCGGCGACGGAGTCCGGGTACGAGGCCGTCGCCACCCTCGAGCTCGCGGACGCCTATGCCTGCGCGCGCGTGATAAGCTCCGACCTGCCGGCATGGCTCGCGACCGCCGTTCGCTCCTAGGGCACCGCGCAGAGCCGCCCCTCGTGTGACCTTCTGTGACAAGCAGGTCTCGGCTTTGCCCGCGAGGGAATCGGACGCGCGGCCACGTGCTACCCTCAACGAGTTGGTTGTCAACGATGCTTGGAGGAGCGCATGGCCAAGATTGAGATGAAGACCCCGCTCGTCGAGATGGACGGCGACGAGATGACCCGCATCATCTGGCAGATCATCAAGGACGAGCTCATCTGCCCGTACGTGGACCTCAAGACCGAGTACTACGACCTCGGCCTCGAGTACCGCGACAAGACGGACGACCAGGTCACCATCGACTCCGCCGAGGCCACCAAGCGCCTGGGCGTCGCCGTCAAGTGCGCCACCATCACGCCCAACGCGGCCCGCGTGGAGGAGTACGGCCTCAAGAAGATGTGGAAGAGCCCCAACGGCACCATCCGCGCCATCCTCGACGGCACGGTCTTCCGCGCTCCGATCGTGGTGCGCGGGATCGACCCGGTGGTGAGCTGCTGGAAGAAGCCCATCACCATCGCCCGTCACGCCTATGGCGACGTGTACAAGAACTCCGAGATGCGCATCGACGGCCCCGGCAAGGTGGAGCTCGTCTACACCGCCGAGGACGGCACCGAGCGCCGCGAGCTCGTCCACGTCTTCGACGGCCCCGGCGTGGTCCAGGGCCAGCACAACCTCGACGCCTCCATCGAGAGCTTTGCGCGCAGCTGCTTTGAGTACGCGCTCTCCACTGGGCAGGACCTGTGGTTTGCCACCAAGGACACGATCTCCAAGACCTACGACCACCGCTTCAAGGACGTCTTCGCCGACATCTACGAGGCGGAGTATCGCGAGAAGTTCGAGGCGGCCGGCATCGAGTACTTCTACACGCTGATCGACGACGCGGTGGCCCGCGTGGTCAAGTCCGAGGGCGGCTTCATCTGGGCCTGCAAGAACTACGACGGCGACGTGATGAGCGACATGCTGTCCTCGGCATTTGGCAGCCTGGCCATGATGACCTCCGTGCTCGTGAGCCCGCACGGATACTTTGAGTACGAGGCGGCGCACGGCACCGTCCAGCGCCACTACTACAAGCACCTGAAGGGCGAGCCCACCTCGACCAACTCCGTGGCCACGATCTTTGCCTGGACCGGGGCGCTCCGCAAGCGCGGCGAGCTCGACGAGCTGCCCGAGCTGGTGGACTTTGCCGACCGCCTGGAAGCCGCCACGGTCAAGACGATCGAGTCCGGCCGCATGACCGGCGACCTCGCACGCATCACGTCGCTGCCCGAGCCCGAGACGCTGGGAACGCGCGAGTTCATCCTCGCCATCCGCGAGACCCTCGACGCCTAGCGAGTGACCCAAAAGGGGACAGGAGCAAATTGGGACATCGGCCGATGTCCCAATTTGCTCCTGTCCCCTTTTGGGTCAGAGATTGCCCACCAGCGCGTCCTTCACGATGGCTGCGCACTCGCGCAGCGTCGCTTGGGGCAGGTAGAGCGGGTTGGTGCGGGCGGCCAGGCCGTGGGCGCCGGGCAGCCCGTTCTTCTCGGCAATCCTGAGCGCGCGGTAGAGGTGGAAGTCGTTGGTCACCACGGCGACGGAGGCATTGGGGTCGATCAGCTCGGACGAGTTGCGGACGTTCTCGGCCGTTGTGGTAGAGAGCTCCTCCTTGGTGATGCGCGACTCGTCCAGCCCGCGCGCCACGAGGTACTCCGCCATGGCGTCCGCCTCGGTCAGGGGCTCGCCAAAGCCCTGCCCGCCGGAGACGATGCACGTGGTCTCGGGGTTCTCGTTCATATACTCAAGCGCCGCCTCAAGGCGGAAGCGCAGCGTCTCGCTCGGGTAGCCGTCCGGCCTGAGCCCCGCACCCAGCACCACCAGGCAGTCCATGCCCGCGGGCGGCGCCGCAGCCGCCGTAGTGGCTATGAGCGCGGAGAGCGCTCCCACGGCAATGACGCCCGCCGCAAACGCCGCGCACACAAAGAGGCGCACCCGCTCGACGCGCGAGGCCGCCAGCAGCGCCGCGCCCATCGCGATCCACACGAGGAAGAACCCGCCCGCAGGGTACAGCGCTGCCATGAGCGCGCCGTAGGCGACGAGCGCCACCCCGAGCACCGTGAGCACCACGACCATTCTCGCCTCCCGCGACCAAAACCTGACAGTTTGCCCTGTCCCTCCTGTCAAGATGGTAGCAGGCGCGCTACGGTGACAGATGAGCCTGACGCAATTGTCACCCGCCCATTGTCACCCGGCGAGAGGGGGCAGCATGTCCGTTGTCATAGCCGTCGCAGTTCCGCACCCGCCCCTCATAGTCCCCGGCGTCGGTCACGGCCGGGAGCGCGAGATCCAGGGGACCGTGGACGCGTACCGTGAGGCCGCGCGTCGCATAGCCGAGCTCGAGCCGCAGACCATCGTGGTCTCGAGCCCGCACACGGCGATGTACCTCGACTACCTGCACATAGCGCCCGGACGCGGCGCGAGCGGCACGTTCGCGCAGTTCGGGGACGCGGCTGACGGGTCGAGCGTCACCTATGACGAGGAGCTCGTGGCGGAGCTCTGCCGCCTCGCGCGCGAGTCCGACCTTTCCGCCGGCACCGCCGGGGAGCGCGAGCGCAGCCTGGACTGGGGCGTGCTCGTCCCGCTTCACTTCATCCAGGCCGCCTACGACGAGCTCCGCGCGAGCGGCCGCGAGCTCGCGCCGTACCGCGTGGTGCGCATGGGCATCTCCGGCATGAGCCCGCTCGACCATTACCGCATGGGGCAGCTCGTCCAGCGGGCCGCCGCCACCCTGGGACGGCGCGTGGCCTACGTCGCCTCGGGCGACCTCTCGCACAAGCTCGCCGCGGACGGCCCGTACGGCTTTGCCCCGGACGGCCCCGTCTTCGACGAGCTCGCGTGCCGGGCGCTCGGCGCGGGAGCGTTCCTCGACCTGCTCACGGCCGATCCGGGGCTCTGCGAGCGGGCGGCCGAGTGCGGCCTGCGCTCCTTCCAGATCATGGCCGGCGCGCTCGACCGCACGCCCGTCACCTCCGAGCTCCTCTCGTACGAGGGTCCCTTTGGCGTGGGCTACGGTGTGGCGGTGATCACGCCCGCGGGGCCGGAGGGGTCGGACGCGGGACGCGACTTCGCCGCCGCGTACGAGGCGTGGCATGCCGGCGACATGTCTCGCCGCCGCGCGGAGGAGGACCCGTACGTCCGGCTGGCGCGCGCCTCGCTCGAGCATCGCGTCCTCACGGGTGAGCGGCTGCGAGACCTCCCCGGGGACGTGCCGCCCGAGCTCCTCTCCCGCCGCGCGGGCGCCTTTGTCTCCATCAAGAAGAACGGCCAGCTCCGCGGCTGCATCGGCACCATCGCGCCCGTGCGCGCAAGCCTCGCCGAGGAGATCGTCTCCAACGCGGTCTCCGCCGGGTGCCACGACCCGCGCTTCTCGCCCGTGCGGCCGGACGAGCTCCCCGAGCTCGTCTACGACGTCGACGTCCTTGGGGAGCCGGAGCCCGTGAGCGGCCCCGAGCAGCTGGACCCGCGCCGCTTTGGCGTCATCGTGAGCGCAAGCCGCGGGCGCCGGGGGCTTCTCCTTCCGGACCTCGACGGCGTGGACACCGTGGACGAGCAGCTGCGCATTGCCGCGCGCAAGGGTGGCATCGACCTCGACGAGCCCAGCGTGCGCCTGGAGCGCTTCGTCGTGGAGCGCCACGAATGAGCGCCGAGAAGAACGACGCGCTCGTCTGCGACGTCTGCCCTCGGCGCTGCCGCCTCTCCCCCGGCGGCCTCGGGGCCTGCCGCGCCCGCCGCAACGTGGGCGGCGCCGTCGTGGCGGAGAGCTACGGCAGGCTGACCTCCCTCGCCCTCGACCCCGTTGAGAAGAAGCCGCTCGCGCGCTTCATGCCCGGCACCTACGTGGTCTCCGTCGGAAGCTACGGCTGCAACCTCCGCTGCCCCTTCTGCCAGAACTGGGAGATCGCGCAGGCGGACGAGAAGGACGTGCGCACGCGCGAGGTCATGCCCGACGAGCTCGTTGCCATGACGCTCGAGGCCAGACGGCGGGACGGGCGCGTCTCCGGCATCGCCTACACCTACAACGAGCCGCTGGTGGGCTGGGAGTACGTGCGCGACTGCGCGCGGCTGGCACACGAGGCCGGGCTCGCGAACGTGCTCGTGTCCAACGGCTGCGCAAACGAGGGCGTGCTCGAGGGGCTCGAGGGGCTCCTGGACGCGGCGAACATCGACCTCAAGGGCTTCTCGGACGCGTTCTACGACGCGTGCGGCGGGGCCGCCGGGTCGCTGGCATGCGTGATGCGCACGATCGAGCGGCTTGCCGCGGACCCGCGCTGCCACCTCGAGGTGACCACGCTGGTGGTGCCGGGCATGAATGACTCCGAGGCGGAGATGGAGGACCTTGCGAGCTGGCTGGCCGGCCTTGACGGCGGGCGCGGCCGCGAGACGGTGACGCACCACGTGACGCGCTTCTTCCCGCGCTGGCACATGACGGACCGAGGGCCCACCCCGGTCTCCGACGTCTACCACTTAGCCGACGTGTCGCGTCGCCACCTTGCCCACGTCTTCGTCGGCAACTGCTAGGCTTGCACAAAAGGGGACGTGCCAGAAACGTGCAACTTTCTGCACGTTTCAGGCACGTCCCATTTTGCGCAATCCCAATTTGTGCAATCGCCTGCGGCTACTCCTTGCCGTTCCAGCAGTAGGTGCAGACCTTCTTACGGTCGATGCCAATGGCCTCGAGCATGCCGTCGAGGCTCTGGTACTCCAGCGAGTCGAAGCCCATCTCCTCGCAGATGGAGCGCAGCAGGCAGCGACCGCGCTCGGTGCGGCCGTCGGCGTACTCGTCGAGGTGCTTCTCGCCCTCGTCGCCCTCGAGCTCGCGGACCTTGCGACGGGCGATGAGCTCGTACTCGGAGCGGCTGCGCGAGAACGAGAGGTACTTGCAGCCGTACATGATGGGCGGGCAGGCCGAGCGCATGTGGACCTCGGAGACGCCGGTGTCGCGCAGGAAGTCGATGGTCTCGCGCATCTGCGTGCCGCGGACGATGGAGTCGTCCACGAGCAGCAGGCGCTTGTCGCGGATGAGCTCGGGCACCGGGATCTGCTTCATCTTGGCGACACGGTTGCGCACCTCCTGGTTGGCCGGCATGAAGGAGCGCGGCCAGGTGGGGGTGTACTTGACAAAGGGGCGAGCCAGCGGCACGCCGGACTCGTTGGCGTAGCCGATGCCGTGGGGCAGGCCGGAGTCGGGCATGCCCGCGACGTAGTCGACCTCGGGGAGCAGGCCGGCCTCGCGCTCGTCGCGGGCCATGATGGCGCCGTTGCGATAGCGCATGACCTCGACGTTCACGCCCTCGTAGTTGGAGTTGGGGTAGCCGTAGTAGACCCAGAGGAAGGCACAGATGCGCATCTCGTCGCGCGCCGGGGAGATGGTCTCGTAGCCGTCCGCGGTGAGGCGCACGATCTCGGCCGAGCCCAGCTCGTACTCGTCGGCGTAGCCGAGCTTGCCGTACGCGAAGGACTCGAAAGACACACAGTAGCCGTCATCGTCCTTGCCAATGAGGACGGGCAGGCGGCCCATGGCGTCACGCGCGGCGATGAGCTCGCCGGACTCGGTCATGATGAGCAGCGTGAGGGAGCCCTCGATCTGGTCCTGAGCGTAGCGGATGCCCTCGACGATGCTGGCCTGGGTGTTGATGAGCGCGGCGATGAGCTCGTTGATGTTCACCGCACCGGAGCTGGTGGCCATGAACTGGTGGCCGTCCTTCTCGAAGCGCTCAACGAGCTCGTCCACGTTGCCCACGGCGCCCACCGTGGCGATGGCATAGACGCCCAGGTGGGAGCGGACGAGAAGCGGCTGCGGGTCGGAGTCCGAGATGCAGCCCATCGCGCAGGTGCCGGAGAGCTCAGGCAGGTCGTGCTCGAACTTGGTGCGGAAGGGCGTGTTCTCGATGGAGTGGATCTGACGGTTGAAGCCGCCCCCCTCGCGGCACGAGACCATGCCGGCGCGGCGGGTGCCCAGGTGCGAGTGGTAGTCGACGCCAAAGAACACGTCCAGTGCAACGTCACGGTGAGAAACAGCGCCAAAGAACGCTCCCATAAGACCTCCCAGTCCTGCGGCGGCGCCCCCGTGCACCCCTCCGCTCCTGACAACCGCACTAGTATATCTTGCGCTCCGCGCCGTGACGGCACGTCTGCGACCTCTGCGAATCTGCACAATCGGCAAGGCTTGTGTCGACATTGTGCGCCAGTTTGGCAAGAGTTAGATAGGGTATACATTTGCTTGTGAAGTTAGCCTAGTCAAACTGAAAGGCGGGCACCATGAGCAAGATCAGCAAGGTGTACGGACGCGAGGTCCTGGACTCCCGCGGCAACCCCACCGTCGAGGTGGAGGTCACGCTCGAGGACGGATCCTTCGGGCGGGCCATCGTCCCGTCGGGGGCGTCCACCGGCGAGTTCGAGGCCGTCGAGCTGCGCGACGGCGAGAAGGACCGCTATCTGGGTAAGGGTGTCGCGCAGGCCGTCGCGCACGTCAACGACGAGCTCGCCGCCGTGCTCGTTGGCCGCGAGGCCGCGGACCAGCGCGGCGCCGACGAGGCCATGATCGCCGCGGACGGCACCCCCAACAAGGGTCGCCTGGGCGCGAACGCCATCCTCGGCTGCTCGCTCGCCATCGCGCGCGCCGCTGCCGCCTCCGCAGGCCTGCCGCTCTACGCCTACCTCGGCGGGCCCAACGCCCACACCCTCCCCGTTCCGATGATGAACATCCTCAACGGCGGCGTCCACGCGGACAACAACGTCGACTTCCAGGAGTTCATGATCATGCCCGTGGGGGCGCCCGATTTCCGGACCGGCCTGCAGTGGTGCGCCCAGGTCTATCACACGCTCAAGGACACCCTCAGGAAGGCAGGGCTCTCCACCGGAGTGGGCGACGAGGGCGGCTTCGCCCCCGACCTCAAGACCAACGCGGAGCCCTTTGTCTACCTGATGGAGGCCGTGGAGGCCGCCGGGTTCAAGCCGGGCGAGGACTTCGTATTTGCCATGGACCCCGCCACCTCAGAGCTCTTTGATCGCGAGACGGGCCTCTACGAGCTCAAGGGCGAGGGCCGCGCGCTCACATCCAAGGAGATGGTGGACTACTGGGCCGAGCTCGTTGACCGCTACCCCATCATCTCCATCGAGGACGGCCTTGCCGAGGAGGACTGGGAGGGCTGGGCGCTCCTCACCAAGCGCCTGGGCAAGAAGGTCCAGCTCGTGGGAGACGATCTCTTCGTCACCAACACCGAGCGCCTGCGTCGCGGAATCAACCTAGGAGCCGCCAACGCCATCCTCATCAAGGTCAACCAGATCGGCACCCTCACGGAGACGCTCGACGCCATCGAGTGCGCCAAGCGCGCCGGCTACGCCGCCGTCGTCTCCCACCGCTCCGGCGAGACCGAGGACACCACCATCGCCGACCTCGCGGTGGCCACCAATGCCGGCCAAATCAAGACCGGAGCCCCCGCGCGCACGGACCGCGTGGCAAAGTACAACCAGCTCCTCCGCATCGAGGACGAGCTCGGCGCCTCGGCGGAATATCCCGGACGCGCCGCCTTCTACAACCTCGCGTAGCACCGCTCCGCGCACGGCTCAGCACCACGGAGATGCCGTCCCGGCTTGGCCCGGGGCGGCATTCTCCTGCAAAAGTGCCCTTCGGGCCGGCGGCGCGGACGTCAGGCTGCAAAACGGGCCTTCGGGCCGGTGGAATTGCGGAAGCCGTCGGAGGCCATACCATCGTTATCCCATATATAAATATCAAGTATCTAATCTTATTTCCCAGCGGCGCCAAATCTCCCCCAAAATCCACCGGCCCGAAGGCCCGTTTTGCAGCCGGCGGTCCGCACTACCGTCCCGAAGGGCACTTTTGCACGCTCAGCCTCCTCGCTGGTGAGCTCGGCGACAAGCGGATATCCTTATGTGTGGAAGCCGAGCAACGATTGGAGCCCTTATGAGCGACAAGTGCATTCTGGTGGGGCAGTCCGGCGGCCCCACGACCGCCATCAACTCGAGCCTCGCCGGCGTGATTGCCGCAGGGGTCTTTGACGGAACCCGCATCGAGGGCATGCGCTACGGCATCCAGGGGTTTCTTGAGGGCCGCTCCGTCCGCCTGGACGAGGCCTTCGTGAGCAGGGTGGACATCGAGCTCCTGCGCAACACCCCCGCCAGCTGGCTCGGCAGCTGCCGCTACAAGCTCCCGCTCCCCTCCGAGGACGAGGCCACCTACGAGCGGCTCTTCCAGCGCTTCGAGGAGATCGGCGCAGAGGGCGTCCTCTACATCGGCGGCAACGACTCCATGGACACCATCGCCAAGCTCTCCGAGTACGGCCGCCAGATCGGGAGCGACATCCGCTTCATCGGCGTGCCCAAGACCATCGACAACGACCTCGTGGACACGGACCACACGCCCGGCTACGGCAGCGCCGCGCGCTTCGTGGCCACCGCCGTCAACGAAATCGCGTATGACGCCAACGTCTACGACCTCAAGAGCGTTACCTTCGTCGAGATCATGGGCCGCGACGCCGGCTGGCTGGCAGCCTCCAGCGCGCTTGCCCTGGCAGCGCCCGACCTCGTGCTCCTGCCCGAGGTGCCGCTGGATCTGGACGTCCTGATGGAGCGCATCGCCTCGATCCTGGACGAGAAGAACACCGTGATGGTTGGCGTGAGCGAGGGCGTGCGCACCCCCGACGGCCAGCTCATCTGCGAGCGTGCCGCCGAGCCGGGCGTGGGCGTCGACGAGTTCGGCCACCTGGCCACGCTCTCCGGCACGGGCCGCTACCTCGCCGCGCTGACGAAGGAGCGCCTGGGCTGCAAGACGCGCTCGGTGGAGCTCTCCACCCTCCAGCGCTGCGCGAGCTATGCCGCCAGCAGGGTCGACCTTGACGAGGCCTTCGACCTCGGGCACGCCGGCTTCAACGCGGCGCTTGCGGGCGAGACGGGCAAGATGTGCGCCGTCGAGCGCGTCTCCAACGACCCGTACAGCATCAACATCCAGCTCGTTGATGTCGTCTCCGTGGCAAACAGGGTCAAGAACGTCCCGCGCGAGTGGATCGCCGAGGACGGCATGGGCGTCACCAAGGAGCTCCTCGACTACATGAAGCCCCTCGTCGGCGAGCTGCCGGCGCAGATGGCCTCCCTCGACTAAGAGGGTCCTGACAAGGGGGCGGGGCTGACAAAGGGGACGGGGTAGTTTGTCAGCCCCGTCCCCTTTGACACAACCCCTGTCAGCGCGTCTCTACTTCTGCAGGTGCATGCAGGTCTGCGTGGCGCGAGCGACGGGAGTTCCCAGCTCGTCGGTCACGTAGCAGGTGTAGAACGCCAGCGTGCGGCCGTTCTTGTCCACGTCCGCCGTGGCTATGAGCTTGTTGCCTTTGGCGCCGCTCATGAACTCGATGTTGCTGCTCACAGAGACGGTCACGGACTCGCCCACGTTGGACGCCACCGCAAACGCGAGGTCAGCCACCGTGAAGATGGCACCACCCATCACGCCGCCCTTCTCGTTCCTGTGACCGGGCGTGATGTCGAACTCGGTCACGGCGTGCCCGCGCGCGGCCTCCACCACGCGGCAGCCGCACGCATCCGTTGCGAAGCGGTCGTTCTTGAAGACCGCCTGAACCTCCTCGAGGGAGGCGTTCTCGTCTAGGAGAGCCATTCTTCCTCCTTGATCTTGATGCCCAGAAGCCCCGCGAGCTGCACGGCCTGCTCCGCGCTCACCTCGGCGCCACGTAGCTCGCGGAAGTCACCGGAGACGCGGACGCCGGAGATGTCGCAGGTGGAGAGGTCAACGCCCGCGAGACTCACGCGGTAGAGCGTGGCACGCGTGAGGTCACAGCGGTCCAGCTCCACGTGGCTGAGCTTGGTTGAGAACACATTTGCCTCGGCGAGGCTGGTGGAGCTCGCGCGCAGGCGGCTCACCGACGCCTCGGCGAGGTCGCAGTAGCCAAACTGGCTGTCCGCAACGAGCACGCCCGTGAGGCGCCCCTTGACGAAAGTCATTCCCGGGGCGGAGCAAGACGAGAAGTCCACCCGATTGAGCCACGAGCGTCCCATATCGCACCGAATGAATCGGCAGCCCGAGAAGAGCACGTCCGTGAACGTACAGCCGGAGAGGCTCACGCAGTCGAACGTGCACCCCCGGAAAACCACGTTCTCGAAGGTGGTGCCATGCGCCGTCACGTCCGCGAGCTCGAGTCCGGAGAACGCCGAGCCGGACACGCGGGCGTCCGGCTCCTCCATCCTGGCGAGAAGGTCCTCGAGCCCCAGGTTCTCGCCAAGATTGGGCGTGACCTGCGCAAAGCCCCTCGACCTCGTTGAACGGGACCGGGGCACCCTACGCCACCTTGACGATCTTGGTGCCGTGGACCTCGTGCACGCCGAGAGCGGACGCCACGTCCTCCGCGTTCTCCCACGTGATGCCGCCGCCGGGCAGGATGATGATGCGGCCCGCGGCGCGCTCGACGTAGGCGTGCAGGCGGTCGAGGTTGTCCATGATGGGCGTGCCCGCCTCGCCGCCGTGCGTGAGGATGCGCTCCACGCCCTGCTCCGCCAGCCAGTCGATGGCCTCGAGCTGGTCCTCCGGAGCAAGCGCGTCGAAGGCCATGTGGAAGGTCACATCAACGCGACCGGGAGCCTCGGGAGAGTCCTCGTGCGCCAGGCGAACGAGCTCGGAGGTGAGTTCGCGGTCGAGGCGGCCGTCGCGCAGGCAGCCGAAGACCACGCCGGTCACGCCCAGGCTCTTGGCCATGATGAGGTCGTCGCGCATCATGGCCACCTCCTCGGCGGTGTGCTCGAAGCAGCCGCCACGCGGGCGCACCATGCACATCACGTCAACGCCGTGCTCGCGCGCAAAGGCCACCGCCGCGCGGATGACGCCGTAGCTGGGCGTGGTCCCGCCCACGGCGAGGTTGTCGCAGAGCTCAATGCGCGCGGCGCCGGCGGCCACGGCCGCGGGGACGAGCTCCATGTTCTCGGCGCAGAACTCCCTGGTTAGCATAGCTTCTCCTCCCACTCTGCCTCGCGGAACCCCACGAGCACGAAGTCCTCCCCCACCACGATGGGGCGCTTGACGAGCATCCCGTCCTCAGCGAGAAGGGCAAAGGCCTCGACGTCCGACATGCCGGCGTCGAGCTGGGCCTTCACGTTGCGCTCCCTGTACAGGCGACCGCTCGTGTTAAAGAAGCGGCGCACGGGCAGGCCCGAGCGCGCCTGCCACTCGGCAAGCTCGTCGGCCGTGGGGTTGTCCTCGACGATGTGGCGGTCCGTGTACGAGACGCCGTGCTCGTCCAACCACGCCTTTGCGCGGCGACAGGTGCTGCACTTGGGATACTCAACAAAGAGCACGTCAGCCATGGTGTTTCCTTTCCCCTGGTCATGTGGGAAAAGTGTAGCACGCCGCAGCCGGGCATCATGCACGGTCGCGGCGAGCGTTATGCGGAAGGGCCCACCATACGTAGCCGGCATTCTTGTAGCGATATCGGCCCCAATATTGATGGGTACGTATGGTGGGCCAAAGTAGCAACCTATAGCTCGAGCTCGGGCTCCGTGAGCACACGGCCAGTCGCATGAGAGACGCCCACTGCAAGAGCATCGTATAATCTAGTCGCTGAGGGGAGGTCCACCGACATGCCAAGCCAGCTCGTCTATGAATGCCCCGTTCTTCTTCCCACGCTTGCTCGCGCCGAGCAACTCGTACCCTTGCAGTTTGTCCCGTGTTACGACTGGTTCATCGCTAATACCGGAAATGCCATCCCCAAGCTCCCCCACCACATGGAGAACAAGCCCCAGACGCCCATCCCCCTAAGCCGCGATTCCGGCATCTACGTCCCAGGGGCGGCGCAAATCTCCTATGACGGAGATCGAAGGTACGCCCTTTCGGTACACTCGAACAGCGCTGGCCGCTACGATGACAGGGCTCCCATTCCCCTGGCCGACGGCACATGGATTCTCGACTACGCCGCCCACCAAGGGTCGGACGTGAATCAACAATACAATCGAGCCCTGATGAACTGCCTCGAAGACGGCATTCCCGTAGGCGTAATGACCCGCGAGCAAAGAGGCGGCTATCTTGTACGCGGCCTCGCATTCGTTGAGTGCTATAACAGCGTCACGCGCATGTTTACCCTACACGGTCCCGTTTCGCACGAAACGGAAGCGCGTGGCGCCTTCGTACCGCAGGGGTTCGACGATCTTTCGCCTGAACAGCAGCAGATAGTCGTCGAATACGACGGAGAGGACGAGCGTCGCCGAGTGACGGCGCAGCAAGTGAGGCGCGAGCAGCAGAGCCTCTTTCGCAGCAAGCTTCTTGAGGCCTACAACGAAGCGTGCGCGATCTCTGGCACAAACGTAACGACTGTTCTTCAGGCAGCTCACATCAACCCATACCGAGGGCGCAGGTCCCAGATCGTTCAGAACGGACTTCTCCTCCGTGCGGATCTCCATCTCCTCTACGATGCCCATCTCATCTCGGTAACCCCGGATCATCACGATGTGGTCCTGAGCAAGCGCCTTTCTTCGACTGAGTACGCACGATACGAGTCCGTCAAGCTTCGCGAGCCCTCTGACCCCACCCAATCTCCCAGCGACGAGCTGCTCTCGATTCATTACGAGCAGTTCAGGCGCGAGAACGAATTGTTTGTTGCTTAATCAGCCAATTCCAGAAGAGGCCCCCACGGCCAAGGAAGATGCCGGCTCTCCCGCACATTCCCGCACCACCTCACGAAAAGAGTGCGTCCCCCTGATAAGACACTCATCAAGACCCCCACTCTCCACAACCGCCCTACACCACCTAGAGAACTGGGGCCTCAGACCGCAGGGTACCCTCAGTATCGCGCGCCCCCTTTCCCTCCTTGGAATCGCGGCCAAGATTCTTGTCAGAGCCTCGGCCCATGAGTCGCCCATTTCCATTAGCTCATGGAGATCGTCCATTGCGACTGGCCACAGAGCCTGTCGCGTTTCTCCCCCGAACACATGCCAGCATCCCCGCATCGGATCAAAGTGGAACACGTCCATGACAAATTGATTCACCGAAGAATAGCCGGTGAATACTCCACCACGACCTTCGCACCATTCTCTTCCAGCCTCGTCGAAGGATCGGATGCTGCCATCCATGGGAACACAGCCATCAACGAGCTCCTCATCTCCCACGGACTCCCACGCTTCTATCACCCGGACAAGTTCCACCGGTCGATCCCCACCTGCCGGACAAATCACCCAAGCTCCTTCTGACCTGAACGTCTCTCCCATGTTCTCCCCCTCTCTCAACTTGTGGAGCCAAGTCTGAGGCGATCACGACGCCTTTCCGCACGTCATTGGACGATCCGATCAATCCACACGATCGCCCGCCTCCCCCGCAGCGCTATACTCTCCGCAAGCACCCGCGACCGAGGAGGCCCCATGCCCGAGCCCACGTCCAAGCTCATCCGCAACATCGTCTTTGACATGGGCGGCGTGCTCATGAACTTCGACGGGCCCTACTTCGCGAGCCTGTTCACGGACACGCCGGAGGACGCAGAGCTGCTGCAGGGCGCGCTCTTTGGAACCACGATGTGGTCGCTCCTGGACTCGGGCACCATCACGCACGAGACCATGCGCCGCTACGCGGAGTCCCACCTACCGGAGCGGCTGCACCCCAACCTGCACGAGTGCATCGCCCACTGGCCCGAGCACTCGGAGCCCTTCTCCGCCACCAACGACCTCGCCATCCGCCTCAAGGGCGAGGGCTACGGCATCTACCTGCTCTCCAATGCCTCCACGCGCATCATGGAGCAGCTCGGCCACGCGCCGGTGCTCCCCCACCTCGACGGCTACGTGGTCTCCGCCATGGAGCGCCTCATGAAGCCGGACCCGGCCATCTACCAGCTGCTCTGCGTTCGCTACGACCTCGACCCCGCCGAGTGCGTCTTTGTAGACGACAACCTGGACAACTGCATCGGCGCGGAGGCGGCGGGCATGCGCTCGTTCCACTTCACCCGAGAGCCCGGCCACGACGCCGCGGCGCTGGAGGCGTTCGTCCGCGAGCTGAGCTAGGGAGACCCTGCACGAATTAGACGAAGGTGAATCTCGCTCGGGGATCTCCAGCCGTCCACTCGATGTCGAACACCGTCACCAACTGAGCCTCATCGTCCGTCAGATAGTAGAGCGTGAACGGCGTGTCCGAAAGCGGCAGATACCGACAAGGAAACGGAGGTCTTGCCGCAGCGTAGTCCGGGTTGTATGACGGCCCCGCCTCAGGATACTCGGCAAGCATCTCGACGGAACGCTCGATTCTCTCGAGCACGCGTTCGCTGGTGACGTTATCTAGGAGGAACGACTCGGCATATTCGGTAAGCTCAACGGCATACGCCATGTCTACCAGCCCTTCTGCTCTCGCACGCGAGCGAAGGCGCTCTTTGCGTCCGAGGTCCTACCTTCCTGAACATCCTGGTATCCGCGAAGAAGACCCCTGTAGACGCTCATCTCCCTCTCGTGAACCTCGTTCCTAAAGGACATGGCGCGATCAAACGCCTCCGCATCCATCACGACAACCGCGCTCTTGCCATTTCGCGTGAGGTAGAGCGGCTCTTCAGTCTCTGAAAGGCGCGAAATGACCTCGGACTGGTTCCTGTTGAAGTCAGACAGCGAGGTAACGGCTGGCATGCGAGTTCCTTTCCCCTACTAGAAGTAACTGCAAATATACAGTAAATTACCTACTTTTGGTAGTCAACGGGCCTACACGCCCGCCGCGGCTGAGGTCAGAACCCACGCGACAAAAATCGCGATCAGAGCAAGAAGCCCTACGCGCGTCTCCTGCCGTACGGAGAGGCTTGCGAGCGCGGGAATCGCCCGCCTCACCGGACGACGATCCAGCAGCAGGTAGCACGCAATAAGTAGCATGGGCATAAGAAACACGAGGTAGGACGTCCAGAGATACCACGCGGGCCACTTGGCGTTCTCGGGCGTAGGCTGAACCACGCCCATGACGCATCCCACGACGCAGAGCGCGGCCACGCCCAGAACCACCACGTCCCAGACGACACCCGCCCATCCGGGCACCCGAGCAAGCCAAGACCAGAACGAGCCGCCCTCTGCCCGCGGGGCATACGGCTCGGCAAAGTCCGGCGGCGCGGGGGCAAGCTCCCCGCTCTTCTCCGCAGGGCCCTCCGGAACGGCAGGCTCACCATCAAGGGCCGAGAAGAACGCGGACTTGAGCTCCCGCACGGAGGCGTAGCGCGCCGACGGGTCGAGCTCGGTCGCGCGCCGCACCACGACGCGCAGCCCCTCCGGCAGCGCGGCGTCGCGAAAGCCGGACTCGCGGTCCGCCTGCGACGGCTCCCGGCCGGTCACGCAGAAGAAGAGCAGCATACCAAGGGCATAGACGTCACTCGTGACGCCGGTCTGCCCAAATCCGAACTGCTCGGGCGGGGCGTAGGCGCGCGTGCCAAAGTGCGTGGTGTCCTGCTCGGCTCCGTCGCGATACGCGCGAGCGATTCCCAGGTCGATGAGGGTGACGCCGCCCGGGGACACGATGACGTTATCGGGCTTGAGGTCGCGGTGGATGACGGGCGGGTCGAGAAGCTCGTGGAGCTCGGAGACGGCGTCGCAGAGGTCCGGGAACGCGCGCCGCACGAGCGCGAGGCGCTCCTCCCGCGAGCGGCACGCCTCCACGCAGCTCCCGAGCGTCTCCCCGGGAACGTACTCCATCACCACCACGAGGTCGCCGTCTCGGCGGTGGCACTCCACCATCCGTGGCAGGTGCGCGAGCCGCACGCCGCGCCGCTGCGCCGCGAAGACGGTCTCGTACGCACCGCCCAGCCCAGACTCGCCGCCGATGCGCTTGCGCACGAACGGCCCCAGCACCGAGCCGTTCTCCCCCACGAAGGAGACGCGCTCGGTGGTCTCGAGCGCGCCCTCCTTGAGCACGGCGTCCACACGATAGCAGGCGTCGCGCTCGAGGGCGTCAAGATAGCTGGCGAGTTCGTCTTCTGTGTTCATGCGCCCATCCTAGCAGAGCGGGGCCAACGCCACCGCGCCGACCCCGCCGGGAGGAGTCCTGTCCGGAGCGGAGGGCCAAGGCCGCCGCCCGCTTCCGCAAGCTAGCAGATGGTCTTCTCGCCAAAGCGATAGAGCTCCTCGTTGACCTTCTGCAGCGAGCAGCCGCGATCCAGGCAGAAGATGATGATCGCGTCACGGCGGTCCTTGCAGTAGAGCTCGCTCACGCCGGCCGCCGTGAGCGCGCGGTTGGTCTCTCGCAAAGTGAGGGCCATCGCAAAGGCAATCTGCAGCACCTTGTCGCGACTGGGGTTTCGCGTGCCCTGGAAGATCTGGTAGCCAAAGGTGTCGTTGAGGTTAGCCATGCGCACCACGCGCGAGCGCTCGAGGCCCTTCTCGGCAAGAAGCTGGTTGAGGTACTCGGAGAGGGTGCGCCTGCCGGGCTCGTTCCTCTCGAGGTACTCCTCGAGGTCCGATGTGGAGAGGAGCTCGTCCAGCAGCTCCTCCGTCAGTCGTTCAGCCATGGTCTCACCACCCTCGCACCGAGCATATCAGAGCGGGCATCTCACTACGCCACAGAGAACGTGGCCTCGGCGAGGACGGTGTCGTCGAGCGAGATGAGCTTCTCCACCTCAACCGTGACGTCAGACTGGTCCGTGAGGCTGTAGGCCATGCGGGCAGTGGTGGTGGCGCCGGGCTTTATCTCGGCCATGTAGCCGTTGCCGAGGTCCTCCGACACGATGGCAGTCTCGAGCTGTACGCCGTTCTGGAATGCCTTCTGTGAGCAGGCAACCGCAAAGGAGGTGGCGTCGTCAGAGTTGTTGGTAAAGGTGTAGTCAACGATGATGGCAGGCGCGCCCTGGTAGTCAGTCGTCACCGTGGAACCATCGATGGAGACAACGTACTCGGACTCCTGGGGCGCCGCCTCCTCGGCCTGCTCCGCCTGCTGCTCCTCGGCAGCGGGGGTGGAGTCCCCACCCGAGGAAGAGCCATCGCAACCTGCAAGGGCAACCGGCGCCACCACTGCGGCAGCGGTCAGCGCAAACGTGAGGGCAAAACGGGCAATAGGCGCGGTCTTTCTCATTGCAACCACCCAATCCTTCCAGTCATCTGTTCCGGGTAGTTGCACCCTAGCAGCTGACTGAAGGAGATTCATTAGCTGCGAGCTAGACCCCGAGACGGACGTGTGGCGATTATCGGGGCCAGGGCACGTTTCGGCGGGAAGGCGTTGCGTCATTTTGAGCTGGGGCACGACGGCGGAGAGGCAAGGGCGAGAAGAGCCTTCGGCGTGAGACGGCAGCTGGACAAAACCCCAGTTGAACGTCGCTGCCCCAAGGTAGTCAGGGAATGCCGCCGTGCCCCAGCCCAAGAACTCGCAACGCTCCCGAGCACAACCGTGCCCTGCCCGGCAAACTCGCAACGCCTCGAGCGCCAACCGTGCCCCAGCCCCTGAAACCGCAGCGCCCCAGCACCCGCAGCGTCCCCGCCGCCCGCAGCGCCCCACGCTTCCGCAGCGCCCGCGGCACCCCCCGCCGCCCGTCGCACACCGCGACGCGCTATCCTTGAGCACGGCAATCAGATCCCGAAAGGCAGACATGGCACAGAAACTCACCGAGCAGGAGCACGCCGCGGTCGTGAGCCTGGCAAAGCTCCTGGGCAGGGAGCTCCCCTCCAAGCAGCGCAGCATCGCGGGCGGCATCGCCAGCGGGCTCGTGCGCCTGCGCAAGAACCCGGTTCCCTTCCAGGACGTGGAGGCGATCCTCGCAAAGTACGGCGCCGGGCAGGAGACCCTGGACTCCCTGCGCGAGCTGGGCGTACTCGAGCCCGTCGCAGATGACGGCGGCTACCTGCTCACCGTATCCCCCGCTCGGCCGGCCGAGAAGGACGTCGAGTCCCAGGCGGAGAACCATGACAAGAAGGACGCCCAGAAGGGCTCGCCCTCCCCGCTTGCCCGTCGCGAGACGCGGACCCTCGCGCACCTCAACTGCGTGCGCAAGCAGACCCCCGAGCTGGGGGAGATCCGCCGTCGCATCATCGACCTCGATCCGCGCCTGTGGATCAACGGCTGGCTGCTCAGCACGCCAGAGGCGTTCGTCCGCTTTGAGCGCGAGCTTCGCGGGCTCGACGCCGAGCTCGCCGGCAGGCCAGCCCTCGGCGACGGCACCCTCAGCCTGCGCGAGCTCTCCTATCGCGTCTTCGGGGACGAGAAGTTCCTCGCGCCGGAGTCCGACGGCCGCAAGCTCCTGCACCTCATGGGCCTCACGGACGTGGTGCGCACGCGCCCGCAGGTAAGGCTCGAGCTCCTGCACCACATCCCCAAGTACCACCGCCACCTGCGCATCGTAGTCTCGGAGAACCTCGACCCCTGGGTCAACATGAGAAACGCGATGTTCCGCGACGGGCGCAAGCGCATCTTCGACGAGCGCGTGCACGGCGTGGTCTTTGGCAACGGGTACCTCGTGGATGACCCGCACAAGCTGCCCGACCTCATTGCCACGCTGGGAGCCGAGGACGTGACTGTGCTCTACTGGGGCGACCTCGACCGCGCGGGCCTCTCCATCCTGGCAAAGCTCGCCGAGATGGCGGGCGACCGCTTTGCCGTGGAGCCCTTCGCCGCGGCGTATCGTCGCATGCTGCGCCGCGCGATGAGGCGCTTCCCGGATCCGCTGGAGAACGAGCCTACGGACCAGGCGGGCGTCAGCGTGACGGGCATCGAGCTACTGGAGCCCTACCTCAAGGAGCGAGAGCTCGCGTACCTGCGCGTGGTCCTCGGGAACGCGCTGCTCATCCCGCAGGAGATCCTCACGGCGGAGGATCTGTAGCGGGCGCGCTCACGGCATTGCCGGGGGCGTTGCGGTTTGCCGGGCTGGGGCACGGTGACGGGCCGGGGCGTTGCGGGATTCGGGACTGGGGCACGGGGCGGCAGGCCGCGGCGTTGCGGGATTCCGGACCGGGGCACGGTAAGCCAGCCGCGGCGTTGCGGGAATCGAAGCCAGGGCACGGTGATGGGTCTGGGCGTCGCAGAATCCGCGGCCAGGGCACGTCCCGCGCGGCGAGAAGGACCCTCCGCCCGGCATCGCGCCCCTCCCGGCGCGCCCCGGCCCCGATTTTCGCGACGCCACAGCGCGAAACCGTGCCCCCGCCGGAGTTCTCGCGACGCCCCGGCCCGCCACCGCGCCCCGACCCGGCAGACCGCAACGCGCAAATGCCAGAGCCGAACCCCCAGCAGACACTCCCGCCCCAACCAGCTCGGCACAGAAATGCACCACAGACCGAGCCCCGCACGCACCCGTCCCAGGCAACTGCTCAAACACGACATCTACACAGCGTGCACCACCATTTCGAGCAATCTCGTGCGAAACCCCCACCTCGATAAACACCTTGCGGCGAAAGCAGGCGTGAAGAATCCCGCAAGCTCCGTGTCGAGCTTTTTCAGCCTGTCAGCCGCACACGCCCACGCGAGCCATAGCATTTTGAGCATGGATATCGTGCTCACACACTTCACCGCACTTGAGGCGCTTCGCAGCCCGTCGCTTCGAAAGCGTCTCGCAAAGGGACAGCGCTGCGACGCAAACCTGCCCGACCGACCTCCGACCAAAGAAGAGCTCACCCAGGCCATGTCCAGTCTCCCGGATAGTGTGCGAGAGATCGACATGCCCGAGATTCTTCTCGATCACGACGCGCCGAGGTCGCGCCCGCGTCACGTGAAGACGCATCGAGCAATCTCCTCCTTCCCCTCGGGCTCCGCCGTAGAATTGGCACCCGGCGTCCGCTGCGTCTCACCAGAGCATCTTGTCGTTCAGCTGGCGGCGATGCTCACGGAACTCGAAATCGTATGTCTGCTCTCGGAGATGCTTGGCACATACGCCATCGCACCTGGCCTCGAGAAGGGCATGTTCTCGCGTGACCAGCCCCTCACCACGCCT
Source organism: Olsenella sp. An285 (assembly GCF_002159625.1). GTDB lineage: Bacteria > Actinomycetota > Coriobacteriia > Coriobacteriales > Atopobiaceae > Thermophilibacter > Thermophilibacter avicola. The sequence goes on along the minus strand of NZ_NFIZ01000002.1, from coordinate 7,779 downwards.
GAACTCATCAAAGGTCAACTCGAGCAGCTTGGCCCGGTAGCAGGAACCGCAAAGACAAGGCGTGCCCTCAAGATGGCATGCGTCAGATCGGCGTCGCCGCGCGAGACCAAACTCTCGCTCCGAATGGGACTCAGCAAGGCGCGCGGCGGCTATGGCTTCGAGGTGCTGTCGATGAACGATCCTGTCGAGGTCCAGCGCATACACGATTCCATGCGAACCGGCGTAAGAAAACCGGACATCTTGCTGCGCGCTCCGGGAGACTCGGGGGCAAGCGGCGTGACACTGCGCGGAGTGGCTCTGGAGTACGACGGACGAGACCATGAGGGGGCGGAGCAGCACGCAGCCGACGTCGAGCGCCACAACGAGCTCACCGCCAAAGGCTTCAACGAATACGTCGTCACCAGGCGCCAGTACGCAGATCTTGACTACATGGACGGCCTCGCGGAAGCCATCCGTCGCGACCTGGGAATCCGCAAGGTCCGCGTGACGCGTGCGGTCGCCAACGAGCGTCGCTGCAGACGCGAGAAGCTGTGGCACGAGCTCGAGGGAATCGACGGCGTCAACTGGAGCTGTCTCACGAGCAAAGATGAAGGCGAACGGGATCCGGATCCGGACCAGGGAGACGATGGCTGGGACGAGGTGCCGGTAGAGGCGTACGGGTTCGAGTAGCGCGTCAAATAACTTGAGGACTGTAATACGCGTTGAGGTTTGCCGGGCCGGGGCACGGTTCCGGGCGGGGGCGTCGCGGGATTCGGGACTGGGGCACGGTGACGGGCCGGGGCGTCGCGAGAACTCCAGCCGGGGCACGGAGCGGCAGGCCGGGCGTTGCGGGAATCGGGACCGGGGCACGACTCCTCGCCAAGGCGTCGCGGAATCCGCGGCCGGGGCACGTCCCGCGCGGCGAGAAGGACCCTCCGCCCGGCATCGCGCCCCTCCCGGCGCGCCCCGGCCCCGATTTTCGCGACGCCGCAGCGCGAAACCGTGCCCCGGCCGGAGTTCTCGCGACACCCAAACCCGCCACCACGCCCCGACCCAACAGACCGCAACGCAAAGCGACAAGCGCCCCCTCACACCGCCTTGACGCCGCGCTCTCCGGTGCGGATGCGCACGCATTCCTCCACGGGATAGACGAATATCTTTCCGTCGCCCACCTCTCCGGTGCGCGCAACCTCGCACACCAGGTCAATCAACGCGTCCACCTGCGCGTTGTTCACCACCAGCTCAACCTTGACCTTGGGAATCATGTTGAGCATCACCGGTTTGCCGCGGTAGTACTCGGTCCAACCGTGCTGGCTGCCGCAGCCCATGACCTCGTAGACGGTCATGCCGTGGACACCCTTCTCGTTGAGCGCATCCTTGAGCTCCTCGAGCTTCTCCGGTCGGATGATGGCCGTTACCTTCTTCATGTGAGACTCCTTGATAGTAGGGAATGATCGGTGTCGAGCACGAGAAGAACCGCAGCTACGCGTCCAGTCCGGTGAACGCCGGGTACGCGCTCTCGCCGTGGGCCGTCACGTCGAGGCCGAGCGCCTCGTCGTGCGCGCTCACCCGCAGGCTTCCGCCAAACGCCGCGCGCACCGCAGCAACGATCACCAGGTCAAGCACCACTACGATCGCAAGCGTCACCAGGATGCCGAGCACCTGGCTCACCAGCAGCGACGGATCACCGGTGTAGAGCAGGCCGCCCTTGCCGGTCCAGGAGAGCTCGGGCACGCAGAAGAGGCCGGTGAGCACGCCGCCCAGAAGACCGCCCACGCCGTGGCAGCCAAACGCGTCGAGCGCGTCGTCATAGCCAAAGCGAGCCTTGAGCTTGGAGATGGCCAGGTAGCACACCGGGGAGACCACGAGCCCCATGACCACCGCGGCCCACGGCTCCACAAAGCCGGCCGCCGGCGTCACCACAACGAGGCCCGCCACCAGGCCCGTGCAGGCGCCCACGAGCGAGGGCGTGCCGCTTGCCACGCGCTCCACCACGAGCCAGGACGCCAGGCCAGCCGCGCTGGAAATCACGGTGTTGAGCATCGCCAGCGCCGCGACCTCGTCCGCCGCAAACTCGGAGCCACCGTTGAAGCCAAACCACCCGAGCCAGAGCAGCCCCGCCCCCAGCGCAACAAAGGGCACGTTGTGCGGCCGGTAGCTCTTGAGGCCAAAGCCCGCGCGCCCGCCCAGGACAAGGCTCAGGATGAGGCCCGTGACGCCGGAACTGATGTGCACCACGTCGCCACCGGCAAAGTCCAGCGCGCCGATGACGTCGCCGATGAGCGATCCCTCGCCGCCCCACACCATGTGCGCAAGCGGGGCATACACCACGAGCGACCACACACCGATGAACGCGAGCACGGCACCAAAGCGCATGCGCCCCGCAACGGACCCGGTGACGATGGCCGCCGTGATCATGGCGAACGCCATCTGGAAGCACACGTCAACCAGGCTGGGGTAGACCGCGTCCGCAGGAACGGCGTCCGCCTCGGAGAGCATGCCCGGGACCAGGCCAACGAGTCCCAGCTGGTCGAGCCCGCCAAACCAGGGGAGCGAGCCGTCCCCGCCGTAGGCGAAGGACCACCCCGCGATCACCCACAGCAGGCCCACGACACCGATCACGGCAAAGCACATGAGCATCGTGTTGACCACGTTCTTCCGGCGGGCGAGGCCGCCATAGAAGAACGCCAGCCCGGGCGTCATGAACAGTACGAGCATGGTGCAGACGAGCATGAAGGCGGTTGAACCGGTGTCATACATGACGGCCTCCCAACGTCGCGCGCGGCCGGGACGCAGGGCGGACCGGCACGCAGGGCAGATGTGACGCGGCAGATGGTGCCACCCTCAAGCTGCCTGAAGGCGCAGCCGGGCGCGCTGTTTACGAGCCCGCGGCCGGACCGTAACGTCGGAAGCCCGCCGGCAACGCTGGGCCATGCGGCGGCAACGCGCTCGCAACGCAAGGGGCCGCGCGGACTCGCCGCCCGAGGCAACTGGCCTACAATCAAACCGTCGCGCAAGCGCAACGCACCGCACCCGCAGCGCACCACGCGCCACGCGCCCAACACCCGAGCAATCGCCGAGAAGAACCTCTCGCCCAAAGGACCCGCCATGAAGAAGACCCTCCACGCGCTCCCGCTGTCGTTCGCCCTCTCCGCGGCGCTCACCGTCGGCACAATCGCGCTCTCCCCTGCCGTCGCCCTCGCGGACGGCCCCCAAACCAACGGCATCCTCGTGACGCTGCAGGCGCCCGCCCCGGACGGCGCCTCCCTGCTCGCACAGGCAGACTCGGCGCTCGACGCGGCTGGCGTGGAGGTCACCGGCATCGTCTCCTCCGAGGACGGCACCGTGACCGTGGAGGCCCAGCCCGCCTCCGGCCAGGCGGACGAGCAGGCCCTCGCGGCGGCCAGGGCCGTGCCGGGCGTGGAGAGCGCCCAACTCAACTACGTCTACCACCTCATCGACGCCGTGGAGGAAACCGCAGGCGCACCCGCCGCAGCGCCTCTCGCCGCCCCGAGCGACGGCATCGCCTCCCTCGCCAGCATCTCCGTCAACGACCCGTTTGCCCAGGTCTCTGACCCGGATGAGAGCCCCAACCAGTACTGGCTCTACGCCAGCGGCCTCGCTGAGGCGTGGGATTCGCTCCCCTCGGGCGCGCAGAGCAACCCCGTCACCGTGGTCACGCTGGACTCCGGCGCCCAGCTCGACCATGAGGACCTCGCGGACAACCTCGTGGCGGAGCACGCCTACGACTCCGCCAACGAGCACCCGCTCTCCCAGAACGCCTCCACGGACGCCTATGGTCACGGCACCGCCGTCGCGGGCGTCATCGCGGCCGTGGCGAACAACGGGATCGGCGTCGCCGGCTCCACGCGCAACGCCGCCCAGGTGCTGCCCATCAAGGTGATCTACGACTCCGGTGACTTCGCTGGCAAGGCGGACTCCGCCTCACTCGTCCGCGCCTACGACTACGTCCTCGGCCTCATCGAGGACGGCGAGCTCCAGAACGTGCGCGTCTTCAACCTCAGCCTCGGCGCCTACGGGCAGAGCTTCGACTCCGACGGAGCCCTGCGCGCAGTCATCCGCGAGGCCCGCAACAGCCATGGGATCCTCTCCGTGTGCTCCGGCGGCAACGGTGACTCCCGCTCGAAGCCCTACACCGACCCCGTCTACCCCGGCGACTACGACGAGTGCGTGAGCGTCACCGCCCTGGAGCAGGACGGCACCAATATCCCCTGGTCGGACTACAACCAGTACAAGGACATCAGCGCGCCCGGCGCCTCCGTCTGGTCGACCTACACCCGCTACAGCGCCGAGGCGGACGGAAACTACGGCGCGCTCTCCGGCACCTCCCTCTCCGCCCCCATGGTCTCCGGCGCCGCGGCAGTCCTGATCTCCGCCAACCCGGACGCCACCGTCGACGACGTCCTCGAGGCGCTCTACGCCACGGCCACCCCCGTGAACGACACGGATAACGACCGCACCCAAACGAGCGGCAGCCACGGCGCCCTCTCTGCTGGAGACGCGGCCGAGCACCTTGCCTGGCACGCCGAGAATCCCGTGAGCTTCGTGGACGTCACCTCGGGCAGCTGGTTCTACGACGCGGTCACCCACGCCGTCGCCAACAAGATCATGAGCGGCTACGATAACGGCTCCGGAGCTTTTGGCGTGGGCGACCAGATCCAGCGCCAGGACGTCGCCCTCATCCTCTACCGTCACCTGGGCAACGGCGAGACTGCGCCCTCGTGCGGCCTCGTGGACGTGCCGCAGGACTACTACACCCAGGCTGTCGACTGGTGCGTGGCCAACGGTGTCTTCACCGGGTACGAGGACGGCTCCAACGAGTTTGGCGTGGGTGACCCCCTCACGCGCCAGGACCTCATGACGGTCATCTACCGAATCTCCGGCGCCACAGCCGAGGGCGTGGACGGCTCCGCCTTCGACGGGCTCCCCGACAGCTCCCTCACGAGCCCCTGGGCCATCGACGCCGCAAAGTGGGCCCTTTCCGAGGGCATCATCTCCGGCATGGAGCAGACGGACGGAACCCGCCTCCTGGCCCCGCTCAACAACATCTCCCGCGCCGAGGTGGCCCAGGTGATGCATCGCGCGATGGAGAAGGACGTGCTGTAGGGACTCAAGCGCAGGACGACCTGCCGAGAAGAACGAGCTGCCACCGACTCCCCCGATCCAGACACAGCTCCAATGCGGCCCAGGCCAGATTCCCGGCCTGGGCCGCTTTCGTTGGCAGAGGACCCCGCCATGGCCGACCTCAAGTGCTGTCTTTGGCCACGTCTCCCGGAAAGACTCTTTGAAAGGAGACAACACATGACAGCTTGCAGGAACAAGGCCTCGCGCGCGGTGACCGCGGCCCTCGTGGGCGTGCTCTCCGTGGGCGCGGTCCCGATGGTGGCCATGGCGGCCGGCGTCAACGACGGCGCCAGCCTGATGTTCACCCAGCCGGACGGCGCGTTTGCGAACGCCAGCATCGATGCCATTACCTTCTCCCAGGGCGATTGGTCTGGAACCCCGACCCTCGATGGGGATGTCTATCAGTTTGACTACGAGCGCAACCAGCCCGTCAGCCTGAGGGCCCTCCAGCTCGACGTGGCCCCCGGCGCCGACTCGCACCCCGACTTCACGGTGGACGCCACCGAGGAGGACGCCTCCTACGACATCCAGTACTTCAATCGCGGCGCGAACGGCTACGAGGAGGGCGACGAGCTCACCGGAGACATCATCAACGTCGGCGAGTACGTGATCAAGATCACCGCCCTCGAGGGCAGCGGCTACGAGGGCGGCGTCTACTACGTCCGCTTCGACATCAACCAGGTCGACATCAGCGACATCAAGCTCGAGGGAGAGCTCGACACCACCTATGACGCCGAGCCGAAGGAGTTCACGTTCTCTCTGAACGGCGAGCCCCTCTACGTGGGCTCCGACATCGACGTCCAGTGGTATCGCACCACCGGTGACACCAGCAAGGACTACGAAGTCGACTCGGTCGTGGATGCGGGCAACTATAAGGTGCTCATCACCGGCAAGGGCAACTACACCGGCTCGGCCGACCTCAACGATCAGCTCGTCACCGTTAAGAAGCTCGAGCTCGGCCACAACGTTAACTTCATCGCAAACAACCCTAGCGTCTACATCCCCGAGATCTACTCGGACAGCTCATCCAAGCCGTCGGGCTTTGATGGCCTCTTCATCGACGGCACCTTCTACGGCGCCGACTCCAACATAGCTAAGGAGCTCACCGCCTCCTTTGACGATGACGTTGTGTGGTATGACAACGCACGTTACGTCTACAACGTTACCAAGGCCGATCCCGACAACGAGAACATCGACGGCACCTACGAGATGAACGCCTCCAAGGTAGGCCAGCTCGTAAAGTGGAGCTACGAGGGCAAGGCTCTTGACAACTACCAGGAGATCATCGTCTCCGCAAAGGAAGGCAACTTCACCGACGAGAAGATTGTCGCCACCGATGCGAGGGGGAACAAGCAGACCGTCACGAAGATTGCCGTCTACGACAGCGAGGGCGACGTAAAGACCAACGACGATGCCTGGTGGAACAACCCCGGCACCTACACGGCGATTTATCGCGTCAACCCCACTGATGGGTACGCCGTCGGCGGGCAGGTTATTCTCACCGTTCGAGTCTACGCCGATGCAGTGAACGCAGACGCCAACGCGGTCGTGACCTACAACAACAAGGTCGTCACCTCCGTCGCCACCACCTACGACGGAACCGACGTCCTCGACGACATCACCCTCACCGTCAAGGGCGTCAAGAACGGTAGCGAGACCACGCTTGTTGAGGGAGACGACTATACCGTCTCCTACTACGACGCCGACGGCAACCAGGTCAGCGAGGTCATCAACGCCGGCACCTACACCATGAGGCTCACGAGCTCCACCTACAAGCTCTCCGGAACCACTGAGATGACCATCACCGTCTCCCCGCTGACCATCGGCTCCGTGAGCTCCGACAAGCTTATGACCACGACCTTCGACAAGGTCGGCGTCGGCAACTACGACTACCTCCCGTGGGACGAGGACGGCTACGCCGTCGCCCCCGAGGGTGACGTGAACGGCCTCGGCCTCTTCTACCTCGACGAGGACGATAACAAGGTCTGGCTCGTCACCGACGGGCTCGCCAATGACGTCGTCAGGGTCACCATCACCGACGCCGCCGGCAACGAGGTCGACAAGATCGTCGACGAGGGCGTCTACACCATCAGCTTCGAGGCCCGCAACGCCGACGCCGAGAACAACTACGTGATGCCCGGCGACCTCAAGATCACCTGCGTCCAGAACTACAACGACTTCGAGAACGACGTGCACAACCACACCCTGTTCAGCGACGTCAGGTGGGACAGCTACTTCGCCGACCAGGTGGCCTTCGTCTCCGCGAACACGATCATGAGCGGCTACAAGGACACCAATGGTGTCTCCACGGGCGTCTTCGGAGCCACCAACAACCTCACCCGCGGCGAGGTCGCCGTCGTCCTCTACAACATGGCCGCCCGTGACGGGAAGGTCGAGACCGACCCCGTCTACAACGAGATCTTCGGCTACGAGACCGGCTTCGAGGACTGCAACGGCAAGGCCTTCTACGCCAAGTCCGTCGCCTGGTGCAGGCAGCTCGGCCTCGTCGAGGGCTACGTCGACGGCACCTTCCGCCCGGACCAGTTCGTGACGCGCCAGGAGTTCGCCACCATGCTCAAGAACTACGAGCAGCTCTTCGGTGACTACTCCGCCGCCGACGAGTCCGTCCTCGACAAGTTCTCCGACGCCTCCGAG
>NZ_NFIZ01000019.1 GCF_002159625.1 Olsenella sp. An285 | reverse complement strand
GGTTTGTCATGTCAAGACATGACAAACCACCCCGTCCCCTCTGTCGGCAACCACCCTGTCAGTCCCGTTAGCGGCGCTTGCTGGCGGCCCACTCCCAGAGGCTCACGGACCGACATCCCTGCTCCTCTTGGCAGAAGTCGTTGTAGACGTGGATCCAGACGTTGTGGTCGGCGATGCGCAGGGGGCTGCCGTCGGGCTCGTGATAGGTGCCGGTGAGGTCCTCCATGCGGTCGAAGAGGGTCATGTGGGCCTCCGCTCCCGCCTCGCGCAGCCTTCGGCACAGCGGGAGGGACGTGGTCGTAGGGTCAACCAGCCGGTCGGTCCTAGCGTGGACGAACCAGAGCGGCGTCCGCGCGATTTGGGCCACGTTCTCGGGCGTCTGGCTCTCCTCGAAGAAGGGTGCGCATACCGGAATGCCCGCAGCCCAGGCGCCGGGATAGTCGAGGCACATGCGCACGGTCATGAAGCCGCCGTTGGAGAGGCCGCCGATGACGATGCGGCTGGTGTCCACGAGCCCCGTCCGCTCGGCAACGAACTCGTCTATCAACGCCTTGAGCGGGCGCACGTAGATGCTCTCGTTCACGTGACCGAGCTGCTCTACGCCGTCGTCCATCCAGAAGGTGGGGCACTGCGGCACAAGCACCCAGGCGGTCCCGCCAAAGTAGCCCTGGATTCGCGGCTGGGAGAGTGCGGTCACGCGGTTTCCCTGGTAGGCGAGGCCAACGTCGGTCCCACCCTCGCCGGCGCCGTGCAGCCACACGATGAGCGGGACCTGGCCGAGCATCGACCCTTTGTTCTTCTCGCCTCCGCCGGCCGAGAGGAGCGGGTCGTAGTAGCCGTATCCCAGCCGCACTCCGTCGACGGCCTCCGTCTGAACGTCCTCGCGCCATCCGGCAAGGTCGGGGCAGGAGTCGCCGGCGCACTCGTCGAAGACGAGGCCCGAGGCGTGCGTCACGTGGTAGTTGCTCGTCACGAAGAACGAGCGCCTGGCATCGCCGTCCACGCGCCTGTTGAGGGGGACGTCCTCGAGCTCAAGCGCCACGTGCGTGGCCTCGGGGAGCGGCGAGCCGTCCTCCGAGCAGGGATAGGCGGCACGCGCCTCCACGTGCCCTCCGTCGAGCGCGATCTGCTCCGGCCCTTTGGAGCGGCGCGTGCACGCGATGCCAAAGGTGGCGGGGGAGGCCTCGTCCGCGCTCACGGCGTGCGGGAAGTCCAGGACGAGTTTGGAGATCCAGGGACCAAAGTCCCCGAGCGACGTGACGGTTGTATACGCTGCCATCTCGCCTCCGTTGGTGGTCCGGCCGCGCGGCCTGCGCGTGGGGGCGGCCATGGGAATCGCATCCATTTTATACAACGGCTGATGCTGCGGGCGTCGTGCCGAGCCGCGCGGCAGCAGGCCGGTTGTTACACCCTCGGGGGTGTAGGGACGGCGCTCAAGTCGGCGAATCTGCCAAGATGACCCCTGTCGTTACCCTCCTGAGAGGGTAACGACGCAGAGCCGGCCGAAGGCGCATCCCCTTGCACCCCCTGCAGGCCCCGGGTTGTTACGTCCCCGGCAGGGTAACGACGGAGAATGGCGGCCGGCCGGTCCGTGTCGACGCCCGGGCATTGCGGCTTGGGATCGTTGTTCCCCTCCCGAAAGTGGGACAACCGGGGCAAAACCTCGAAATTGGGAGAGTTGGCCTCAGTTCTTCCCCTCTCCGGGGTGGAATAACGGAGGCGGGCCCGTCCGAGGACGGCTCGGGACGGCTATCCCCCACCCGGAATCCGTGCCCTGGCTCCAGAAACCGCGACGCCCCACCGAGGGTTGACAGTTGGACCTGAGCAAACTGTCAACCCGGCACCGTGGAGAAGCTGTGGCTGCCCCCGCGCCGCAAGGTTTCTGCACAGGTTGTGCAATACTACGCAAGCTGTGCAATACGTCGAAGGGACGACCCGCCACATGCAGGAATGCGTGCTCAGCACCGATCGCAGGAGCGTGCGCACCCGCCGCGCCCTGCGCCGCGCCCTCGCCGAGGAGATCTCCGCTACCGGCGACCTCTCCCGCGTCACCGTGACCGCCGTCACGGAGCGCGCCGGCGTCACGCGCCGCACGTTCTACTCCCACTTCCGTGACATTCCGGACCTCGTGCGCCAGATCGAGGACGAGACGCTCTCCGAGCTCCGTGCCCCGCTCGCGCGCATCGCGTCCAGCCACCTGGACGACCTGCGCCGTGCGCTCGACCACGGCGAGGCCGCACCCGGCGCCGAGGCTCTTCTCGCCGCCGTGCGCGACCGCGGGGACTACCTGCGCCCGCTCCTGGGCAAGGGGGGAGACCCGGCCTTCGCGGAGCGCATTAAGACCGTGGTCCACGAGGTCGTGGGCATGCGCGCCCTGGACGGACTGGACCTGCGCGCCCTGGGGCCCCTCTTTGACTACTACCTCACGTTTGCCATCTCTGCCGAGGTGGGCGTGCTGCTGCGCTGGCTCGACGGGGGCATGCGCGAGAGCGTCCCCACGATGGCGCGCCTCATGACCGCGCTCATGTTCGTGCGCCCCGGCGACCTCTACGACAGTCCCATCGAACTTGACATCCCGAGCTTCGCGCTTGCCGCCATGTGCTCCAAGGAGGACAACTAATGAGTAAGACCGCTGCTTCCATCCAGGCGGAGAGGGCCGCCCTCGCCGCCAAGCCGCTCGAGCTCAAGCAGGAGGGCGCGGAGCTCTCCCCGGCGCGCCCGACCGACTTCTCCCACGCGCACCTGCGCCTGGGCATCGACGTGGGCTCCACCACCGTCAAGCTTGCCGTCATCGATGACGCGGACAACCTCGTCTACGCCAACTACGAGCGCCACCACACGGACGTGCGTGCTACCGCCAAGGAGCTCTTCGCCCGCGCCCGCAAGGTCATAGGCTCCGCGCCCATGCGCGTCTCCATCACGGGCTCCGGCGGCATGCTGCTGGCCAAGTGGCTCGGCCTCGAGTTCGTCCAGGAGGTCATCGCCTCCAAGCGCGCCGTGGAGACCCTCATCCCGCAGACCGACTGCGCCATCGAGCTCGGTGGCGAGGACGCCAAGATCATCTACTTCGACAACGGCATCGAGCAGCGCATGAACGGCACCTGCGCCGGCGGCACGGGCGCCTTCATCGACCAGATGGCGAGCCTGCTGCACACGGACGCCGCGGGCCTGAACGAGCTCGCCAAGGGCGCCACGCAGATCCACGCCATCGCCTCCCGCTGCGGCGTCTTTGCCAAGTCCGACGTCCAGCCCCTGCTCAACGAGGGCGCCAAGCCCGAGGACATCGCCGCCTCCATCTTCCAGGCCGTGGCCAACCAGACGGTCTCGGGCCTCGCGTGCGGCCACCCCATCCGCGGCTACGTGGCCTTCCTCGGCGGCCCGCTCCAGTACCTCTCCGAGCTCCGCCACCGCTTCTACGTGACGCTCAACCTGGACGAGGAGCACCGCATCGTCCCGGAGAACGCCCACCTCTTCGTGGCCACCGGCGCGGCGCTGGCCGGCGAGTCCGAGAAGTACATCACCTTTGACGAGGCCATCCGCCTGCTCGAGGACCTCCACGACACCCAGGGCTCCGAGGTCGCGCGCCTGGAGCCGCTCTTCCAGACCCAGGAGGACTACGAGGAGTTCAAGGAGCGCCACGACAAGCAGGTGGTGCCCAAGGGCGACCTCACCAGCTACCACGGCCGCGTGTTCATTGGCATCGACGCCGGCTCCACCACCATGAAGACCGCGGTGGTTGGCGAGGACGGCGAGCTCCTCTACACCTGGTACGGCAACAACAACGGCGACGTCCTCGGCACGGCGCAGCGCATCATGGACGACATCTTCGACCACATGCCCGCCGACTGCACCATCGGCCACGTGACCACCACCGGCTACGGCGAGCAGATCCTCATCGAGGCCCTGCGCGCGGACTCCGGCGAGATCGAGACCGTGGCGCACCTGCGCGGCGCCAAGGCCTTCGTCCCGGACGTTCAGTTCATCCTGGACATCGGCGGCCAGGACATGAAGTGCCTGCAGGTCAAGGACGGCGTCATCGAGCACATCATGCTCAACGAGGCGTGCTCCTCGGGCTGCGGCTCGTTCATCGAGAGCTTCGCCGTGTCCATGAACATGACCGTCCAGGACTTCGCCAAGGTGGCCGTCACCGCCAAGAGCCCCGTGGACCTGGGCTCCCGTTGCACCGTCTTCATGAACTCCCGCGTCAAGCAGGCGCAGAAGGAGGGCGCGACCATCGGCGACGTGGCGGCCGGCCTCTCCTACTCCGTCATCAAGAACGCCCTCTTCAAGGTCATCAAGCTGCGCGACTTCGACGAGATCGGCCAGTGGTGCGTGGTCCAGGGCGGCACCTTCATGTCCGACGCCACCCTGCGCGCCTTCGAGGTCCTCACCGGGCGCGACGTCATCCGCCCGGACATCGCGGGCTGCATGGGCGCCTACGGCGCGGCCCTTCTCGCCCGCGACCGCGCCGGAGCGTACGGCACCTCCACGCTCCTCTCCCGTGAGGAGATCGACAACCTCCAGGTCAAGCACACCAACGTGCACTGCGGGCGCTGCAACAACAACTGCCTGCTCACGATCAACGACTTTGGCGGCGGCCGCCGCTTCATCACCGGCAACCGCTGCGAGAAGGGCGCCGGCGGCTCCCGCGCCAAGAAGAACGACGCGCCCAACCTCTTTGACTTCAAGAACAAGCTGCTCTTCGACCGCCCGACGCTCTCCCCGGAGGAGGCGCCCCGCGGCACCGTGGGCATCCCGCGCGCGCTCAACATGTACGAGAACTACCCGTTCTGGCACGCGTTCTTCACCAAGCTGGGCTTCTCGGTCATCCTGTCCGACCAGACCTCCGCGGCCACGTACGACGCCGGCATCGAGTCCATGCCCTCCGAGAGCGTGTGCTACCCGGCCAAGCTCAGCCACGGCCACGTCATGAACCTGCTGGGCAAGGACCCCGACTTCATCTGGATGCCCTGCATCCGCTGGGAGCGCCAGGAGGACGACGGCGCCACCAACCACTACAACTGCCCCATCGTCATGAGCTACCCGCAGGCCCTGGGGCTCAACATGGACGAGCTCGGCGAGCACGGCACCGTGGAGTTCCTCTCGCCCTTCATCCCGTATGACAAGAAGAAGGAGCTCAAGCGCCGCCTCTACGAGCTCATCGTCGAGCAGCGCGAGAAGGACGCGGAGGCCGGCCACGGTCGCGTGCGCGGCGAGCGCATCACCCGTGCCGAGATCGACGCCGCCGTCAACGAGGCCTGGGAGGCGGACCTCGCCTTCAAGGACGCCATGCACCGCGCCGGTGACGAGGCCCTGCGCTGGATCGAGGAGCACGACGCCCACGGCATCGTCCTCGCCGGCCGCCCGTACCACAACGACCCGGAGATCAACCACGCCATCCCGGCGCTCGTCCACTCCTTCGGCTTCGCCGTCCTCACCGAGGACTCCGTCGCGCACAAGATGAAGCCCGAGCGTCCCATCCGCGTGGTCGACCAGTGGATGTTCCACAGCCGCCTCTACCGTGCCGCGCGCTTCGTGGCCTCCCGCAACGACCTCGACCTCATTCAGCTCTTTTCGTTTGGCTGCGGCCTTGACGCCCTCACCACAGATCAGGTCCAGGAGATCCTCGAGGCCTCCGGCAAGATCTACACCGTCCTCAAGATCGACCAGGTGTCCAACCTCGGTGCCGCGCGCATCCGCATCCGCTCCCTGATGGCCGCCCTCTCCGAGCAGCGCGAGGAGCTCCGCCGCGCCGCGTCCAGGGGCCAGGTGCGCGAGGTCGAGCCCGTGGGCGTGCACAACGCCGACGGCTCCATCGAGCGCGCCCGCAAGACGGCCGAGGGTCGCGTGCCGGTCTACCGCGAGGCCGCCAGCGCCGCCTTCGAGAAGGTCCGCTACACCGAGGACATGCAGAAGGCCGGCTACACCATCCTCGTGCCGCAGATGGCGCCCATCCACTTTGACCTTCTCGAGGTCCTTCTCAAGCAGTCCGGCTACAACGTGGTGCTCCTGCCCTCCGTTGACCAGGGCGCCGTGGAGGCCGGCCTCAAGTACGTGAACAACGACATCTGCTACCCGTCCATCCTGGTCACGGGTCAGATCATGGAGGCCGTCCTCTCCGGCGAGTACGACCTCTCCCGCACGGCCGTCATCATCACCCAGACGGGCGGCGGCTGCCGCGCCACCAACTACATCGCCCTCATCCGCAAGGCGCTGCGCGACTCCGGCCACCCCGAGGTCCCTGTGATCTCCCTCACCGCGGCGAGCGGCTTGGACGAGGACAATCCGGGCTTCTCAATCTTCAAGCCCGAGATCCTGTTCAAGGCCGTCTACGTGCTCCTCTATGGCGACCTCATCATGCAGCTGCTCTACCGCACGCGCCCCTACGAGGCCACGCCGGGCTCCGCGGACGCCCTCTACGAGCGCATGATGGCCGAGGCCAAGGGCTTCGTGGTCTCCGGCGGGCGCAGCCGCTTCTACCAGCTCTGCCAGCGCACCATCGACGCCTTCGAGACGCTGCCGCTTGAGAACGACCGCTCCAAGCCGCGCGTGGGCGTGGTGGGCGAGATCCTGGTCAAGTTCCACCCCACGGCCAACAACCAGGTGGTCAAGGTCATCGAGCAGGAGGGCTGCGAGGCCAACGTGCCCGGCCTCGTGGACTTCTTCCTCTTTGGCATGACCAACGCCATCAACATGAAGGACGAGCTCGGCACCAAGGCCACGAGCCGCCTCACGCACAAGGCCGGCATCAAGCTCATCGAGAGCTTCCGCGAGCCCATCAACCGCATGCTCGAGAAGACCACGCGCTTCCAGCCGTACCCGGACATCTTCGAGCTGGGCGCCAAGGCCGAGAAGGTCCTCTCCCTCTGCAACACCATGGGCGAGGGGTGGCTGCTCACCGCCGAGATGGTCGACCTCATCGAGACCGGCACGCCCAACATCGTGTGCTGCTCGCCCTTTGCGTGCCTGCCCAACCACGTGGTGGGCAAGGCCGTCATCAAGCGCCTGCGCCAGATGCACCCCGAGAGCAACATCGTGGCCGTTGACTACGACCCCGGCGCCTCCGAGGTGAACCAGCTCAACCGCATCAAGCTCATGATCTCCGTGGCCAAGGAGAACTACCGCACCAACCGCGAGGCGGGCTTTCGCCTGGAGAACCCGGCCGACCCGGTGACGCACGACGCGGTGGCCCCCTACACCGGGAGCGACCGCTTCGAGGACTCCGTGTCGCGCGGGGACGGTTCGGCGTGCGGCCTTGGCGCCCACGCGCACGGCGGCATCCGGCTCACCGACGAGCAGCTCGAGCAGATCGAGGACGCCAAGCGCAGGGCCGGCGTGAGCAAGTAGCGCCTGGGTCCAGGCTTGTCATGCGGCGCGGGTCGAGAAGAACCTCGGCCCGCGCCGTTCTTCTCGGCCGCACCTGGCGGCATCCTCCGAGGGGCCGCCCGCACTTCTCGCCCGCACTTCTCGCCCCCGGCCTCAAGTGCGGCCTGGACCGCACTGGCTGGGCGCACTGGACGGCAAACCGCGGGAGCGTGACCGCACTTCTCGCCACGTAACGCGTCATGTGACCGCACTCGATGGCCGCACTCATGAGTGCGGCCTGCCCCGTCGGCCACGGCGCTATCATGATGAGAAGAACGTCGAGGGAGGTCACGTGGTCAGGCTGGTCTTTGTGGACATGGACGATACCTTTGTCACGCCGGACAAGGTCATCACGCCCGAGAACCTGCGGATTCTGGACGTCGCCCACGAGCGGGGCGTCCAGTTCGTGCCCTGCACGGGGCGCAGCGTCCGCGGCCTGCCGCAGCAGCTCGTGGAGCACCCGAGCGTGCGCTTTGCCGTGTGCAGCGGCGGCGCGCTCGTCTACGACCTGCGCGCCGGAGGGGCTGGCGAGAAGAACGGCGAGGTCGTCCACAGCCAGCCCATCGAGAAGGACGTCGTGCGGTCACTCTACGACGACGTGCGCGACCAGCGCATCACCTTCGACCTCACGGCGGAGGACGGGGTCCTGGCCTCGTCGGACCGCTGGCCGCTCTACTGGGAGGCGGCCCTCGACGACGCCACGCGCGAGATGGTGCTCTCCCAGCGCACCCGCTTCGAAGGCACCACGGGCGAGCTCATCGAGCGCATGGACCAGATCTTCCGCGTCAACGTGCTCTACGTGGACGATGCGGGGCGCCGGGCGGTGTGGGACGCCGTGGACGCGCGCCCCGAGCTCTGCCGCGCCTCCTCCATACCGGTGAACGTGGAGATCACGGACGTCCGCGCCACCAAGGGAACGGCGCTTCTGTGGCTCTGTGGCCACCTGGGCGTTGCCGTGGCGGACACGGTGGCGTTCGGCGACTCCGGCAACGACCTCTCCATGATCGAGGTCGCCGGGGACGGCGTGGCCATGGGCAACGCGTCACCCGAGGTCAAGGCCGCTGCCGACCACGTGGCCCCGTCCTGCACGGATTCCGGCGTCGCGCGCTATCTTGAGCCTCTGCTGGGCTGACGAGGTTGACAGACTCCCCGGGTTGACAGATTCCCCGGGTCAAACTGTCAAGTCGGATGACTTGACAGTTTGACCCGGGGAATCTGTCAACCCCGTCAACCAAAGGATCTGGCGGCTACGCGTCGATGAGGAAGCCGTCGTCGTAGGCGTTCACCACGTCGGCGCTCGTGTCGCGCATCCACCCAAGGGGGTCGGTCGACTGCGAGAGGATGGGGTGCTCCGCGGCGAGCTCCTCGGTGTAGTCCTTGAGGGCGTACACGACAAAGCTGCTCCCGTCCGTGTGGTTGACGAGGGGCACCCACTTGATGCCCTCGATGCGCACAGAGCCGTTCTCCTTCACGAAGTCGCAGCTCAGCATGCCCTCGAGCTCGTGCTTGATGCTCGGGTCCTCGTGGTTGCTCAGGAAGTTCCCCAGCGAGTAGGCAACCAGCGTGCGGTGGCCGTCCGCGCCCTCGAGCCAGGTCATGGGGCCGATGACGTGGGGGTGCGAGCCCAGCACCACGTCCGCCCCCGCGTCCGCCAGGAGCTGCGCGTACTCGAGCTGCGTCTCGTCTGCCTCCATGAGGTTCTCGGTGCCCCAGTGCATGCCAACGAGCACCACGTCGGCGGCCTCGCGGGCGCGCGCCACGTCGTCCGCGATGCGGTCCTTGTCCATGAGGCTCACCGCATAGGAGGGCAGGTCCTCCGGGTCGTACCCGTTGACGCCGTAGGTGTAGTCCAGAAGGGCAAACGTGATGCCGTTCTTCTCCACCGTGGCGACCTGCTTTGCCTCCTCCTCGCTCGCGGCCGTGCCGGCAAAGGTGACGGGCAGCTCGTTCCAGACCGCGCGCGAGTGCTCGTTGGCGCCGTAGGAGCCCCAGTCGTAGGCGTGGTTCGTAGCCGAGCCAACCAGGTCAAAGCCGGTCTCCACCAGCGCGTCTGCCATCTCGTCCGTGATGTTGAAGGAGGGGTAGCCGCGCGGGCCTATCTCGTTGCCGCCCACGTGCGTCTCCTCCTTCACGTAGGCGAGGTCGGCAGACTCGATGTACTTCTTCACGGGCTCGTAGATGGGGGAGTAGTCGTAGGTACCGTCGCCCTCCTCGCCCGCCTGAGCATCCGCGAAGGCGGCGATCTCTATCTCCGGCAGGTTGTCCCCCACAGCGACAAAGTGGACGGTGAAGGGCCCGGCGGGCTCGACGGGCTCCTCCTCGGCGGGCGCGCAGCCCCTCGCTGCGAGCGCGCCTCCCACCACGATGGCGGCCGCGCCCGCCGCACCAACGAGCAGCTGCCGGCGCGGGAGCGAGGGCCCCGTGCCGCCGCTCGCCGCAGGCCTGGTTGCCCGCGGGCCGGACGACCGCGTCCCGGCCCCCGAGCCCGACGTTCTTCTCGGCTCCTCGGCGGCAGGCTTGATCGGCGTGCCGCGACGGTGCGGCTTTCTCTTCTGACGGCCCTCCTGAGCGCTCCGCCCCACCATCTCATGCCTCGCATTCTGGTCAAGATACCTGCACGGGGCCACTATACTCCGAGCGCGGGACGCCAATTGCGCGAGGGGCGTGCAGACCCTTTGGGCCCTCGCTCCGTACCGCTCGCCTGGAGTAGACTAGCAATCGGAAAACCGACTTACGGGACAGCTATGCCGGAGGTTGCCATGTCAGACGTTCTCGAGCGCTTCATGCGCTACGTTCAGGTGGGCTCGCCCTCGAACCCGGACAACATGGAGGAGACGCCCTCCACGCCGTGCCAGCACGACATGGCGCTCCTGCTGGGCGAGGAGCTCAGGGCGGTGGGCTGCACGGACGTCACCGTTGACGAGCACGCCTACGTCATGGGCACGCTGCCGGCGTCCGCCGGGGCTGAGGGCCTGCCCGCGCTCATGCTCTGCGCGCACATCGACTCCTCCTCGGACGCTCCGGCCATGGGCGTGCGCCCGCACGTCGTGCGCTACGAGGGCGGCGCGCTCGTCTCCGGCGTCGTGGACGGCGCGCCCGTCCAGACCACGCCGGACCAGGTGCCCGACCTCGCGCGCTTTGTGGGCGAGGACATCGTGTGCTCGGACGGCACCACGCTCCTCTCCGCCGACGACAAGGCCGGCGTGGCCGAGATCGTGGCCCTTCTCGCCCGCCTCTCCGCCAACCCGGAGCTCCCGCACCCCGCCATCAAGGCGGCCTTCGTTCCGGACGAGGAGATCGGCCACGGCGCCGAGCTGCTGGACATCGAGGCGCTGGGAGCGGCCTGGGGCTACACCGTGGACGGCGAGGCGCTGGGCGAGTTCAACTACGAGTGCTTCTCGGCGAGCGAGGCCACCGTCACCGTGCGCGGCGTGATGGTGCACCCCGGCGCCGCCAAGAACATCATGGTCAACGCCATCACGGTGGCCTCCGAGTTCCAGCAGATGATTCCCGCGGCGGAGCGCCCCGAGCACACGGAGGGCCGCGAGGGCTACTACCACCCCACGGACATCGAGGGCACCGCCTCCGAGCTCACGCTCACCTACATCCTGCGCGACTTTGACGCGGAGGGCTTCGCTCGCCGCGAGCAGACCATGCGCGACGTGGCCGCCTTCCTCAACGCCCGCTACGGCGAGGGAACCGTCACCGTGACCATCCGCGAGCAGTACCGCAACATGGCCGAGCGCCTGCGCGGCATGGACTTCCTCGTGGAGAACGCCCTCGCCGCCAACCGCGAGGTGGGCATCGAGCCCGTGGTGGTGCCCGCGCGCGGCGGCACGGACGGCGCGCAGCTCACGTTCCGCGGGCTGCCCTGCCCCAACATCGCCACGGGCGGCTACAACGCGCACTCTGTCCGCGAGTTCGTGCCGGTCTCCAGCCTGGAGAAGACGGTCGACCTGCTGGAGCGCCTCGTTGCCAAGTTTGCCGTCCCGCAGGGCAAGAAGGACGCGCAGGGCAAGAAGGACGCGCAGGGCGAGAAGGACGCGCCCGCCGGCGCCGCGGAGTAGCGCATGGGCACGGGCTTCGTGATCGTGGCGATGGTCTTCCCGCTGCTCGCGCTCTTTCTCGAGCACTCTGGCAGCGTGCGCTTTGCCGAGCGCCATCACCGCCACCACGACACCTACGTGGTGCCCGCGGGCTTCACGCGCGCGCTCGTGCTTGCGATGGTCTTCGTGTCCGTGGCCGGCATCGTCCTGAGCTGGGTCTGCCTCACGGACGTCTCGGACACCGACCCCGTGATCGTGCTCGCGTTCAGCGACGCGTTCGTGGTGACGAGCTTTGCCCTGTGGTGGGTCCTGTGCCGCTACAAGGTGTCAGTCTTCGAGGACCGCATGGTCATCACGCCGTTTCTCGGGCCGGACGCGGAGGTCCTCTACTCGCAGATCGACCGCATGGAGTGGGTCGGCATTCGCAGGGGCTCGGGCATGCGGAGCCTTGACGTATACGTGGGAGGAGCCCGCGCGGCGCGACTGAGCAGCATGGTCGACGTGGCGCAGATTCTCATGAGCATAGACCGTTTTGACGTGCTGCCGCGCGCAGCGTAGCGCCTCGGCGCCAGGAGGGGAGCTTTCTTGATCAAGCTGGTTCTCTCGGACATGGACAACACGCTCGTGCCGTTTGGCATGAGCTTCGTGAGCGAGCGCACCATGGAGGCCATCCACGAGGCCATGAGCGCGGGGGTGCGCTTTGGCCCGGCCACGGGGCGCGACTACTACGAGCTCCTCAGGTTCTTCAGGATGGACGAGTCCTGCATCCGCACGGGCATCCTCTCCAACGGCAAGCGCGTGCGCGTGGACGGCGCCCCCGTCAGGACCGTCCTCATCCCGCACGACGCGCTCGTGCGCATCGACCAGGCGCTCCGACCCGAGAAGGGCATGTTCCTCGTGTGCTATCCCGAGGACACCAACCTCCTCAACCCCGCCTACGGCGTGGGCACCACGAGCGAGGAGCTCGCCGTCTTTGAGAGGCGCACCCGCTTCAACGGCGCGGTGGTGGACGAGGTGCCCGACGAGCCCTTCATCGCCGCCACCATCGCGTGCCCCGGGCCGCCCGAGCGCATGGACCGCTGCCGCCAGATCGTGGCGGAGGCGGCGCCGGAGATGAGGATCGTCTCGCCCATCCCGGAGTGGTTCGACATCATGCCTCAGGGCGTCTCCAAGGCCGCGGGGCTCGACCCCCTGCTCGAGGCGATGGGCATCACGGCGGACGAGGTGGCCGTCTTTGGCGACGCAGAGAACGACCTCGAGATCCTGCGCAAGGTCCGCTACTCCGTGGCCGTGGCAAACGCCACCGACGAGGTCAAGGCAACTGCCAACTACCACATAGGCGCCGCAGACGAGGAGGGCATGGCCGACGCGCTCCTCGAGGTCGCCCGCGCGGCGCGCGACGGGGACATGCCCCGCTTCCTCTCCTGACCAACTCCTGACGTTTGGTTGACAGTTTGCCCGGCTGACAGTTTGCCCGGGTCTAACTGTCAACTTGTAAAACGTTGACAGTTAGACCCGGGCAAACTGTCACACACTCCCAAGGAGGCTCACCGCATGATCAAGCTCATCGCGTCGGACATGGACGGTACCTTGCTCGATGGCGACTCCAAGGTCCCCGAGGAGACCTTCGAACTCATCCACGCCCTGCACGAGAAGGGCGTGCGCTTCGTGGCCAGCTCGGGCCGGCGCTACGACACGCTGCGCTGGTTCTTCGGGCCCGTCGCGGACGAGATGGACTACGTGGCCTCGCTCGGCACGCAGGTCTACGCCGACGGCCGCCTGCTCGACCGCGAGGTCTTCTCGACCATCGCGGTGATGCGCCTGTTCGAGACCGCCCAGCTCTTCGACTGCGTCCACCTTGCGCTCTACGACGCCACCCACACCTACCTGCTCGACGATCAGAGCTCCTACATCCGCGAGCTGGACAAGGACCTCCCCAACGCCGAGCGCCTCTTTGACCCGCCCTCGCCTGACGTGAGCATCATCAAGGCCGCCGTGTGCTGCGAGCTGCCCGAGCAGCTCATGGACATGGCCTACGTGCTCGAGCGCGAGCTCTCCGAGTGGTTCACCTTCCTCCCGAGCGGCTCGCGCTGGATTGACGTGGTGCCGCGTCACGTGAACAAGGCCACGGGCCTGGAGCAGGTCCTGCGCTACTGGGGCATCGACCGCAGCGAGGTCGTGGCCTTTGGCGACTCCATGAACGACTACGCCATGCTGCGCTACGTGGGGCACCCCTACGTGATGGAGAACGCGCGCTACGCCGTGCGCCAGATTGGCCAGCGCGTCATCGGCTGCAACACCGACAACGCGGTCCAGGCCACGATGCGCGAGATCCTGGAGGGCCTCGAGACCCGGTAGCGGGGGCTTCTTGCCGCCGCGGCAGCTTTGCCGGGGAGGTTGCCGACGGGCAGCTCCTGACGTTGCGTAAATCCGGGCCAGGGCGCGGTTTTCGATGTGAGCGTCGCAAGAAGTGGGGCCAGGGCACGCGGTGGGCAAGCTTTGGGCGCGCCCCGAGCCTGCGGGCTGTGCCACAGCTCCATTTCTTGCAACAAATCCGGCCAATTAGAGGGTCTGAAGCCTCGTCTCGTGGCCCCTCGCGTACCCCGGCCCCAATATCCGCAACGGCGAGAAGAACGCGCGTGCCCTGGCCCGATTTTTCGTAACGTCAGGAGCCGTCGCCGTGCCCGGGCCCGTCTTCCCGCAACCCGCGGTCGCCCCGCAACCCGAGCGCCGCTGCTACGCCCCGCGCTTCTCGCGCATGCGAACGAAGTGCTGGTAAGCGCCTATGAGGTTGGCCTCGTTGAAGAACTTGCAGGTCTCGAGCTCGACCTCGGGGAAGGCGTAGAGCAGCTCCGCGTTGAAGCGCCGGTGCGCAGCGCGCACGCCCTCGATGAAGAGGGGGTTCCTGCTGATGCCGCCGCCCAGGCAGATGCGCTCGGGGTCCAGCCAGCACTGGATGTTGTGGATCTGGATGGCGATGTCGTCGCAGACCGCGCGGAACACGCGCTCCGTCACCTCGTCGCCGGCCTCCAGCCACGCAAAGAGCTGCCGGCCGTCGCACTCCTCGATGCCCTTGGCCTCCGTCAGGCGCCGGCACATGCCCGTCGTGGAGCACGCGGTCGACCAGGCGCCGTCGTCGCGGAGCTCGCTGTCGCGCCGCGGCGTCTTGAAGTACATCATCGAGGCCTCGCCGGAGTAGAGGTGCGACCCCTTGAAGAGCTCGCCGTTCACCACGGCCCCGCCGCCGATGCCCGTGCCAAACGTGAGGACCGCGCCGTTGGTCACGCCCTGCAGGTTGCCCACCGCGAGCTCGGCCATCGTGGAGCACCGCGCGTCGTTCTCCACCTCCACGGGCAGGCCAAAGCGGCGCTCCCACTCCGTCACGTCGACGTTGAAGTTGTAGGTGAGCGCCCCGCCCGTGTGGAGGTAGCGTGCGTCCACGTCCACGACGCCGGGTACGGAGAGCGCAACGCCCTCGACGGGTCCCAGCTCGGCGATTATGCGCTCGAGCGTGGCGAGAAAGGGCTCGGGGTCGTGGGACTCGGGGTCCGGCGTGGGCGTCTCTCCCTGGAGCTGGATCTGCGTCCCCTCCATCGCGCAGTACTTGATGGCGGTTCCGCCCACGTCAAAGACGGCGAGTCTGGTCATAGCTTCCCCCTTGATAGCCTTGGATGACCCCGGCCACGCTATCGTAGCGCGCTGGGTGCTGGCGAGAAGAACCCCGTCGGTGAGCGCGTCCCGGCCGGGCGCCAGCGGGGGGCGGCATACCCCGCCCCCGCACGTTCTTCTCGCCCCGAGCTCCACGGCATCGTTTGGCCGACGACCGAGGGGGGTGGGCACGCAGCCGGCCATATAATTGTGGGGAACGCACGTCTACCCAAGGGGGCAACATGACCGCAGACACACCCCGCACCATAGGCATCCCGTACGGGCACGGCTCGCTGGAGCTCGCCCTGCGCGAGGGCGACCGCGTGATAGAGGGGGAGATCTCCGCCGTGGCCCCCTCGGCGCCGGCGGAGGAGCTCGTCCGCCGCGCGCTCGAGAGTCCCCTGGGCACGCCGCGCCTCTCGGAGCTCGCCCGTGACGCCCACAGCGTGGTGATAGTCACGAGCGACCACACGCGCGCCATGCCCAGCGCGATCACGCTGCCGCTGCTGCTGGAGGAGGTGCGCCGCGGCAACCCGGACGCGGAGATCACCATCCTCGTGGCCACCGGCCTTCACCGCGCGACCACGCCGGACGAGCAGCGTGCCATGTTTGGCAGCAAGATCGTGGAGAACGAGCGCATCGTCGTCCACGACGCCTTTGACGAGTCCGCCCACGTTGACCTGGGCACGCTTCCCTCCGGCGCCTGCTTCTTCGTGGACCGCCTGGTCACCACCTGCGACCTCCTGGTCACCGAGGGCTTCATCGAGCCGCACTTCTTCGCGGGCTTCTCCGGCGGGCGCAAGAGCATCCTGCCCGGCGTCTGCTCGGAGCGCACGGTGAAGGAGAACCACTCCTACCGCGCCATCGCCAGCGACCGCGCCCGTTCCGCCGTGCTTGACGGCAACCCCATCCACCTGGACATGGTCGAGGCCGCGCGCCGCGTGAACGTGGCCTTCATCCTCAACGTGGCGCTCAACGGCTCCAAGGAGATCATCGGTGCCTGGGCGGGGGACGTGGAGCGCGCACACGAGGAGGGCGTCCGCTTCGTGAGCGGCCTCACCCAGCGTCCCGTTGAGACGGCCGACATCGTGATCACCGGCAACGGGGGCTACCCGCTGGACCAGAACCTCTACCAGAGCCCCAAGGCAGCCTCCACCGCCGCGGAGTACGCGGGCGAGGACGGCGTGATCATCCTGTGCTGCCGCTGCGAGGACGGCATGGGGAGCGAGAACTTCGAGAGGCTCATGCAGCTGGGCTCTCCCGAGGAGATAGACGCGCACCTCTCCGCCATACCCGCGCACGAGACCATCCCCGAGCAGTGGTGCGCCCAGATCTACTCGCGCATCCTGCGCCGTCACCGCCTCATCCTCGTGAGCGACGGACTGGACCCCAAGCTCGTCTCGCGCCTCAACATGACGCCGGCGCGCACGCTGGACGAGGCGCTCGCCCTGGCGCGCGACTCCAAGGGGGCCGATGCCAGCGTGATCGTCATTCCGGACGGCGTGAACGTGGTCCCGGCGGGTCCCGTAGAGGAGACGAGAAGAACCACGGGCCAGCAGGAGCCCCAGCACCCCCTTGCGCTCAAGGTGGCGGACGCGGACAACGTGGCCACCGTCTTCGCAGACGGAACCACTGCCGGCACCGTGGTGTGCGTGCGCGACCGCGCAGGCAACGAGTCCCTGGTAACGGCCCTGGGAGACATCCCCTACGGCCACAAGATCGCCATCGCGGACATCGCGGCGGGCCAGACCATCGTGAAGTACGGAGAGAGCATCGGCGTCGCCTCGCGCGAGATCGCCGTCGGCGACTACGTCCACGTGCACAACCTAGACAGCATGCGCGGCAGGGGAGACCTCGAGCAGGGGAGCCCCGCGCGACCGCGCCCCGAGCGAGAGGAGGACGACGATGCCCGATAGGCCCAGCTTCTACGGCTACCCGCGCCCGGACGGGACGTTCGGAGCGCGCAACCACGTGGCCGTGATTCCCAGCGTCACCTGCGCGGGTGACGTTGCCCAGGCGGTCTGCCGCCAGGTGGCGGGCACCGTGTGCTACCTCCACCACCAGGGGTGCTGCCAGCTCCCGCCCGACCTCGAGCGCGTCACGGACACGCTCATCTCCCTGGGAAAGAGCCCCAACGTGGGCGCCGTCCTCATTGTCACCCTGGGGTGCGAGGGCACGGACCACGAGCGCATGTACGAGGAGCTCGCGCAGACGGGCAAGCCGGTGCGCAAGATCGCCATCCAGGAGCTGGGCGGCACGGCGCCCGCCATCGCGCGCGGCATAGAGGAGGCGCGCGAGCTCGTGCTGGCCATCTCCGCGCAGCAGCGCGTGGAAGCGGGCATCGAGAACGTCGTCATGTCCATCAAGTGCGGCGCCTCGGACACCACGAGCGGCATGGCGTCCAACTGCGTCATCGGGCGCGTGGCGGATCGTTTGGTGGACCTCGGCGCCACGGTGGTCTTTGGCGAGACCACGGAGTTCATCGGCGGCGAGGACCTGCTCGCGGCTCGCGCCGTCTCGCCGGAGGTCGCGCGCCGCATCTACGAGATCGTGGACGCCATGGAGACGCGCGCCAAGAGCGTGGGGTGCGACATGCGCCGCGGCCAGCCCACGCCCGGCAACATCGCGGGCGGGCTCTCGAGCATCGAGGAGAAGAGCCTGGGCGCCATTGTCAAGAGCGGCACGCGGCCCATCCAGGGCGTGCTCGACTACCCGGAGACCGCCTTTGGGAAGAAGGGCCTCTGGATCAAGGACACCCCCGGACGCGAGCCGGAGATCCTCACGGGCATGGCCGCGACGGGCGCGCAGTTCATGTGCTTCTCCACCGGCCGAGGGGCGCCGCAGGGCTTCCCCAGCATGCCCGTCGTCAAGATCTGCGGCAACCCGCACACGTACCAGCGCATGCGCGGGGACATGGACGTGGACGCCGGCCGCATCATAGAGGGCGCGGCGAGCATAGACGAGGTCGCGGACGAGACCTTCGAGCTCATCCTGCGCGTGCTCTCCGGCGAGCTCACCAAGAACGAGGCGATCGGCTACACCAGCTCCATAGACATCCACTGTCTGGGTCCCGTCATCTAGCGCGGCGGGAGCGGCGCGCGTTCAGTCCCATTATCAGGCCATAGAGAAAGGAGCACACATGAAGTTCGTACTCACCGGCGATTCCGACTGCCCCATCGCCCGCATCGCGCTCGCGCAGGGCGAGTCCGTCCGAACGGAAAGCGGGAGCATGGTGTACTCGCGCGGGGTCGAGATCACGGGTGGTCTCAACACCAAGAAGAAGGGCCTCGGCGGCGTGCTCAGCGCCATCGGGCGCAGCATCACCAGCGGCGAGTCCATGTTCGTCACCACGGCAACGGGCACCCAGAGCAACGGCGAGCTCGCCATCGCCCCGCCCATCCCCGGCAAGATCATGGAGCTCCACGTGGACGCGGCGCACCAGTACCGCCTGAACACCGGCGCGTTTCTCGCCTGCGATGAGAGCGTGGACTTCACGATGGTGAACCAGGGCATCACCAAGGCGCTCTTTGGCAACACGGGCGGCCTCTTCGTGATGGAGCTCCAGGGCGAGGGCTCGGTGCTGGCGTCCGCGTTCGGCGACGTCCTGGCACTCGACGTGGTGCCGGGGGAGCCCCTGACCGTCGACAACGAGCACGTGGTGGCATGGGACGCCGGCCTTGACTATCACATCGAGGTGGCGAGCGGCATCTTTGGCTTCACCACGGGCGAGGGCCTCGTGAACACGTTCACCGGCAGCGGCCGCGTGTACATCCAGACACGCAACCTGGCCAACCTCGCGCAGGCCATGCACCCGTACCTGCCCACGACGTCGAGCTAGCGGCGAGGCGCGGGGCGGGCGAGGCGCGGGGCGAGAAGAACGGTCCCGCCGCACCGCGTCCCACCTGCCGTCCGCCGGCGAAATCCCGACGTTCGCGGAGCGTCCGCGCAAGACGGTATCGAAGCCGGTCGCGCGGGCAATAAGAAGAGTGTCAAGCACATCGTCGCTACCCAGAAGGCGACCGGCAGAGGAGGCGAGTCCAGTGAACAGCGATCAGAACACAGGGTCTGGACCCGTCGTCCGTGCGACCGAGACCCTGTAGCCCCGGGCGAGCGATTCGTTTCGCCGCCGACGTCCTCCGACACGTTTATCGGATTCGGGTTGATGAGGAGAGCTAGCGGGGCGGAGTCCAGACTTCTATCGCATCTGTCGGGCGCTTGGTAGCTAGATGGGATGTGAATCCAAAGGACAGAGTTGCCGGGGCGGCGCCGAGGGGCGTCGCCCCTTTCCGTGCGGCATCGGCTGCGAGCACGAAAAAGCCCGGAGGCCACATGACCTCCGGGCAGACTTTGCATGGTCGCGGGAGCAGGATTTGAACCTACGACCTTCGGGAAATATCAATAAAAGCGTGATTACCCCAGCGTAACCCGCTTGTTACCCGCGTTTACCTGCGAGTATTTAGCGATTCGTTTACCCTGCTTTACCCTCTGGTAACCCCTGTTTGCCCGGAGTAAACGACAGGGTAAACGACAGGGCGGAACACTAGGAATCCCGCAGCATTTGGACGAGCTGGGTGGTGCTGCTCGTGTCGGTGTAGCTGCTCCGGTTCATGTCCTCTGAGTGTCCGAAAAAGGCCGCTCGCAGCGCGTCCGGTATGCCCCGCTGCATCCATTCGGTGTTGAGCGTTGCCCTCCAAACGTGCGTCGACACCTCTCGCAGCAGCGGTATGTCGAGGGTGTCCGCCATTTCGCGGTAGAGGGCCTTTGCGGCCTTTTGGCGGTTCGAAGCGTCCCAGACCCTGTCAGGGAACGCAGGAGACCCAAAAACAAGCGCTGTCGGCTCCTGAGACACCTGAGCGAGCCGTTCGCGGATGCGATCGGCGACGCGGTCGTCCATGACCGGGACGGTGCGCCCTCGGTGCGTCTTCGAAACCTCTGCGGTGACGGTCACGGTGAGCGGATTCGCGTTGTCGTCGACGTCGGCCCGAGTGATGCTGCATGCCTCGTTGATTCGCAGCCCGGTCTCGGCCTGCACGAGCGTCACGTCGACGGCCCGCTCGCGGATGGCCGTCCGCTGCTCTGCGCTGTATCTTCCGCGCTTTGGCTGGGGCATCCGCTCCGGCTCGTAGGCGAGCAGGTAGTCTTTGACCGCCGCGCGCTGCTCGGGCGTGAGCGCCCGCCCTCCTTTGGGCTTCGGTTTCGCGACGTGCTCGGGCAGCTCCAGCTCCATATCGCGCAGCGGATTGTGCGTGATGACCTCGTCGGTCACGAGTCGGCGCATCACGTACTTTGAGGTGACCTTGGCGCACTGTCGCGCCGTGGCGGTGCCGTTCTCGGCAGCGATAGCCGCGAGTGCGTCGTTGAGCGTCCGGGGTCGCACCGCGTCGGCGATGGTGAGTCCTTTCATCTGTGCCGCGAGCAGCCGCAGCACGTGGATGTAGCGCTCCTGCGTGTTCGGGCGGAGAGGTTTCGGGAATTGGTTGGATTCTATAGCTGAGATGCTTTGCGTTTTGACGTAGGTCACGAAATCCGAATCGGGTGCCCACGGGCCTGTGCCCGTGCCGTCGAGCAGCGTTTCCGCAGTCTTTTGCGCTCTGTGACGTACGTCGGTCGTGCGCGTCGTTTTCATCTCGGTGATGTGCTTCTCGACGCGCCCGTTCCACAGACAAATGCGCCACTGCATGGTGAGGTATCCCGGCTTCGGCTCGCGCTCGCCGGTTTTGGGATTTTTTCGGGTGGCCGGAACGACCGCCGACGTCGCTATGGTGTTCTCCCCGGGCTGGATTCGCGGTCGTGGCATGGCTCCTCCTCGCGTTTGACCTCGAACGATACCGACAGGATAGCACGTGGTGAAGAAAATTGGTTCAAATCGTTGACAGGAGGGTAAACGCGGGTAAAATCATAGGTGCGGGAGGGCAAACAGCCTTTGTGACCGTTCCAGCCTCGGAAGTGCTGGCAAAAAAAGGGCCCGCACTCGCGGAAACGTCGGTCGCCGCGGAAACAGGTTCGCGCAGCGTAAGCTGCGCCCGTTTCCGTGGAGGCCGTTTTTTCATGACCATACAGAACACCGCCGCGCCGAAGCTTGCTCTGCGCGAGCGTGAGGCCGCCGAGGCCCTCGGCATTTCCGTGAAGACGCTGCGTAATTGGCGCTATATGACGCCGCAGAAGGGCCCGCGCCCTTCGCACCTCGGTCGCGCCGTCGTGTATCCGGTTGCCGAGATTGAGCGCTATCTCGCCGAGAACATGAGCCGGTAGGTGGTCGCCGTGACCGTCATGCAGCCGTGTCTTTCGGGTGACCAGAAAAGTTTTTCTGATTTTTGCGCTAATTCCGAAGTATTTGCATCTGGCGCTATAACGCGCGGGCGCGGCCTTGGCTTGTCGATAGGCCGCGCCCCGCGTATTTTCGCTGTTCAGCGGTGGTGTCGCGCCTCGGTCGGCAAATCCGGTTTGCGTTTGCCCACCGTCTCCGACAGGCCGAAATCAAATCGAAAAACCGCTAGGAATTCGTTTACCTGCGGTTTTGTGAAAATACGGCCTTTGACCTGCGGGTTTCAAATCAAAAAAACGTCCGGAATTAACCGGATTTTTGTCCGTTTGATTTGTAATTCCGGCGCTCGTTTTATTTGCGGAGGCGGTTCTTATGCCTAACGACCCCGAGACCACCGCCCCGAACCCGTCCGCGCAGCCGACCGTCGAGGACGACGCCCGCGACATTCGGGCGCTGCAATCCGAGCACGCCGCGCTCTCGCAGCAGCGCTCCGAGATCGCGACGCAGCGCGGCTATCTCGCTGACGATATCGACCAGGGCTACGGCGACATGGACGACCTCGCGCAGCTCAAGGAGTACGACGCCCAGCTCGCCGCCCTCGACGCGCAGCTCTCCGCGCTCGTGGCGCGCATCAATGCTGCGACGCAGTTCGCCCTCGAACGGGCGGGCGTTCCTTCCGACGGCGACGAGCGGGCCGCACCGGACGGCGGCGACCTCTCGCGCTTCGTTCGCGAGACTGACAAGAAGGCCGTCCCGTTCCATTTCCGAGTCGTCAAATGTAAGCCCTACACCGACAAACAGGGTAACGTCCATGACGAGCGTTGTTATATGACGAAGCTCGAGGACACCGCCCCGCACCTCGACAAAACCGGCACGCACGGGAGGTTCACCGGCATGCGCGGTTATCGCGACCTGTTCGGGAAGCAGTCTTTTGAGGTGCAGATGCGGCTTGTTCGCTCCGGTCTGCTCCCGGCAGACGAAGCCGAGAACATCGTCAAGCATCAGGAGTGCTGGGCGAAATGGGCGTTCGAATGCCCGAAGGTCGACCGCGACGGTAACGTCGTTCCGGGCGGGACGTCATTCTCGGGCGTCCGCCTCGTAGACGGAGGGCCGGAAGCTGTCGACAAGCTCGCAGACAAGATGGAGAAGAAGAACAAGAGGGGCCGCAAAAAGGGCGGTTCCAGCGATGACGGGGGCGACGACAATTCGCTGATTTCCGTTCCGTTCTTCTCAACCGACCTCGACCCTCAGCATTTCATCGGCTGGACGCCCGAGGAGCAGGGGACGCTCGCGCTCGCGAGCACCGCGCCCGAGCGCTACGAGGCGGGCGACCTCGAAGGATATCGCGCCGCGCTGCGCCCACTCGGCGAGGTCATTCAGCGTCACCTCTGCGACGCCGGGTTCGACTGTTCGCAGGGTAACGGCGACTTCTACATCGCGCTGCACTGGCGCGACGTTTACACCATCGAGGACTACATCAACGTCGGTCCGCACTGCATCCCGGGCGCGCCGAAGTACGTGCATTTCCACGTCGTCGCGCGCTGCGCCGACGCGAAAACCCAGTCGATGACGCGCGACGAACTCGGCGAGGCTATCGGCATCGCCGGGCACATGATTGAGCCGAACCGTCGCGGCGGGCACCTGTTCGACAATCGCCTGTCGTACCTCCCGCACGTCAAAGACCGCCAAAAGACGCCGTACGAGCCCGATATCGTCGTCACGCTCGCGGGCGTCGATTATCAGATGCTCTACGCGGAAAAAGTCGTCGCATGGAAGCGCTCCGCTGCGACCAAGACGAAGAAGGAGCTGAAAGAGCAGGTCGATTGGCTGCGCGAGGAATGCGCTGCGGGAAAAATCCGCATGGAAGATATCCTCGAACTCGTCCCAGACAAGTCGGGAAAATGCACGCAACCCTCTGAGCTGTATCGCATCTACACGTGCTCGAAGCAGGCGACGTCGGAAATCGACAACGCCTGCACGAACGCGAAGAAGCTGCGGCTGCGCGAGTCCGAGCGCGCCCTCGACGCAGGCGAGTTCGAGCGCATGAACGTTGTGCTGTTCGGGCAAAGCGGGAGCGGAAAGACCATGCTCGCGAAGGCGCTGCGATTCGGCCTCACGGCGAACTTTCCGGGCGGCGGGGGCGTTCCGTGGCGCTCAGTAAAGCTGCCGACGCGAAACCCGCTCGATCAATTCGACGGGTCGGAGGTCGTGCTGCTCAACGAGATGCGCAGCTCGACGTTCTCGGAGTATCAGGCGTTTCTTACGTTCACCGACCCGTACGACTGCGACCCGTGCGGCGCTCGTTATCGCAACATACCGCCCGGAGCGCAGCACGTGACGCTCATCACGACGCCGACCGAGCCGCTAAAGCTGCTCTACTTCATGCCGAAGTCGGGCGCAGGCTCCGCGAAGTGGGACTCGCTCGACCAGGGTATCCGGCGCATGACCTACGTCGTTCATGTGCTGAACCCGAACGAGCACGGGCGCTACTGCTACCAGCTCTACCGGCCCGAACGGGTCGAGCCATACGAGGTAGAAATCGCCGTCGGCACCGACGAGTACGGAATCGAGGAGACCGAGACGGTGACGCTCAGTTGGCGCTTCGCGCCCCTCGATGCGCTGCTCTCCGTCGACGGGCTGCTCGACGTACTCGTGCGCGATATCGACGCATGCAGCAACGGCGGCAGGCTCGCGGCTTCGGGCGCAATCGCATCGGTCGTCCGCGACTTCCAGCAGCGTTTCCGTGACCTCGTCGCGGGGGCCGCTGCGAAGGGCGTCCTGCCCGACCCCGGCCCGCTCCCGCTGCCCGCGCTGCCCTCACCCGCAGGGGGTGACGCCGATGCCGACGCCTAAGCCCAAGCACGCCTACCTGCTCCGCCCGGTCGCGAACGAGGACGCCCGCAGGCTCCGCGCGCGGGGCATCGCGGTCACGCCCGCCGAGTCCGCGCGCGACGAGTACCGCACCCGTTGCGTCATCGTCGTCCGGCGCTATCTCGCCTACGGCTGTAGCGTCCGCGACGTCGTCCTCGACCACTACGGCGGTGACTTCAGCACGCTGCGCGACCTCGGCCCGCAGCTGCGCGCAGCGCTCCGCGAAGCCCTGCCCGTCGCGCTCCATGAGGCCCGCGCGGGCCGCGCGTACGGCCTCACCGAGGAGAGCGTCCGCGCCGCCGCCGAGGCGTTCCGCGACGAGGAGCGCGAGCGCCGCGCCCGCTTCAAACGCGCTCGACCGCGCGCCTGTGCACCGGCGAGCCGCGCCATCCCGAGGGGAGGTGACTAGCGATGCCGTTCTGGCTGACCGACGACGGCACGTTTGACGACGCGCCCGACCCCGAGCCGTTTTCGTACGAGAGCGAACACGACGACGAAGACGAAGAGACCGATTGATGACGAAAGGATTAACGATGCTCAACTGCACCCCCAACCCCGCCCCGCCCGCGCCCATGACCGACGACGAGCGCCGCGCCTATTATGCCCGCCTCCGTGCCTCGGTTGCCACGCACGAGGCACACGTCGAGGAGAAGCGCGAGACCCTGCTGCGCAACGTCGGCGCGCTCTACGACGAGCACCCTCGCGCCACGGCAGTGCGCCTCATTCGCGCCGTCTGCGCGCTCGACGAAGCGCCCGCGACGCCGGGCTGCGCCCGCGAGTTCGCGGATGCGGTTCTCGAACTCGTGGCCGAGGTTGAAGTCGAACACGACGAGGCCCTCGGCGGCGAGCGCCCGAGCGCGCTTTTGTGCGTCGCGCTCGACAACCAGCGCCCGTTCGAGGTCAGCATCGAGGAGGCGCGCGAGGCGCATCCGCTGCTCGAATCGGACCTCGACGCGCTCGATGAGACCACGCTCGACCGCATCCGCGAACAGCGCTACGCGGCGTGGGGCGATAGCCCCATCGAGTAGGGCAACACAGGGCGGGGCGAACCCGTTTAATTCGCCCCGCCCGGTGGGATTCGCAACGAATAGAAAGGAACGAACGATGAGTAAGAAGACCAAGACCGCCGCCGACATCCGCGCCGAGATTGACGCCCAGAAGGCGAAGCTTGACGCGATGAAGAAGGCGCTGCGCACGCAGCAGCGTGCCGAGGCCAAGGCCGCCGCTGCGGCCAAGGCCGAGGCCGATGCGAAGCTCGCAGCCGCGCTGCTCGTGAAGCTCCGGGGCTACCTCCCGGACGACACGAGCGATGCGGAGCTGACCGCCGTCGTTGAGCGCGTTTTTGCGCTCGCGATGGACGGTCAGCCCGTCGCCGAGTGGGCGCTCGCTCAGGTGCGCGAGCACCAGAGCGAGTAGCCCGACGACGGCGACGTGCGAGCACGGACGTGGACGGATCGCAGCCAACGGCTGCGCCCGTCCGCTCCGGGCGAGCTGGGGAGGGCGCCCCTGCGGCGGGAGGGGCTACGCCCCTCCCGAGAGCAGCACCGGCGGGACGACCCGAAGGGTTGTCCCATAGGTGCAAAGGACAACCCTTCGGGTCGTCCTTTGACTTTGCAGCGAAGTCTGCAAACCCGTTCACGACTGAAAGGAGTCTCACGTTGGCAAACTCCAACTGGAATGGCGGTCACGCGAAGGGCCGTGCTCAGGCGAAAGCATGGCTCAGGCACAACGAGAAAGACCGCCGCGCCGACCCGCAGGTCGACCATTCGAACCGCGATATCGACAAGAGCCGCACCTCGCGCAACTTCGAGGTTGGGCCGACGAAAGGTTGGTCGTACGACCGTAAGTGTGACCGCCTCGAAGCCCGGCTCGACGAGTTCGGTTATCCAACCGACAACGATCTCGGGCCGATTCGGAAGACGACCCCGTCGTCGATGCAGGGCATCGTAATCTACGCGCCCGACGACCTCGACAACGACAAGGCAGAGGCAGACGGTCGCCTCGAAGCATGGGCAGAGGACGCGGTCGCTGAAGCCGCATCGCAGTTCGGCGAGGAGAACATCATCGCGGCGTATGTGGACGTCGACGAGGTTCACGATTACACCGATGCGCAGACCGGCGAAGTCCGCCGCTCGAAGCGCCACATCCACCTGTACGTGGTGCCCGTCTGCGAGGTCAAGGCGGTCGAGCGCGAGCCGGTCTACCTCACCCCTGAGGGCGAGGAGACGACCGAGGAATCCGAGGCGGAACAGGTCTACGTCACAGACCAGAACGTCGAGACCGACGACCCCGAGCGCGCAGCGATTGACGAGGAGACGGGCGAGCCGAAGATGCGCGCGAAGCGCGCCCGCACGAAGTCGGGCCGTCCGAAGTATAAGAAGAAAAAGCGCTCGGAGGTCACGAAGAAGTCGACGAAGCTGAGCGGTTCCGAGTTCTGCCTTCGCGACA
Source organism: Olsenella sp. An285 (assembly GCF_002159625.1). Lineage (GTDB taxonomy): Bacteria > Actinomycetota > Coriobacteriia > Coriobacteriales > Atopobiaceae > Thermophilibacter > Thermophilibacter avicola. The sequence goes on along the minus strand of NZ_NFIZ01000019.1, from coordinate 2,768 downwards.
ACATCATGCGCTTCAACAAGGCCGTCGACGACATGACGCGCGAGAAGTACGGCATCAAGTGGAACACCGGCGTCGCCCGCGACCCGGACAAGAGGAACCAGACCACCGAGGAGCTGAAAGCCAAGACCGCCGAGCACGAAATCGCGCAGAGGGTTGAAGAGGCCGCAGCCGAAATCGAGGCGAAAGTCAAGGCGTCGGAACAGACGCTCGACGATGCGGAGGCTGCTGCTAAGACCATCAAGACAGACGCCGAGAACGAAGCGAAGCGCGTCAAGGACGACGCGGAGACCGCCGCCGAGACCATCAAAACGGAAGCCGAGAACATCAAGACCGATGCGGAGCACCGCCAAACAATCGCGAACGAAGAACTCGCGCAGGCGCGTCACGGCTACCTCCCGGCGACCGATGGAGACGGGAATGAGACGCGCCTCACGATCTACAGCTCGCCGGACGATGACGCAGCGCTCGGGCGTTGGCTCAAGAGCCTGCCGGGGCAGCTTCCCGAGGGCCGCGAGGTCTACGTCGGCGGTCGCAGGCTCACCGTCGCCGGGCCGTACGTACCCGGCGCGAAGGTCATCCGCTACGAGGCCCGCCGCGACGCGAGGAACGCCCTGAGCGAGGAGCGCGCAGCGCTCGCCGAGCGCGAGCGTAAGGTCAAGGCGCAGGAGGAGAGGAACGCTCAGGACGCCGTGCTCAACGAGCGCCGCCGCCACGCTTACGAGACCGCCAAGAAAGAGTACGAAGACGCGACGAAGCGCACGGACGACTACGTCGCGCAGCTCCGTGAGGAGTGGGCGCGCCTGCGCTCGAACGTCGTCTGCTGGGTCGCGAACGCGATGCACCATCTCGGCGGTTGGTTCATGCGGCAGGCCGACCAGCCCGGGCGGACCGGCGAGGAGCACTGGCGGCTCCGGGGCACCTCCGAGGAGCTGCACCGCGCTGCGGACATCATCAGCCGCCGCCCGGGCGACTCCACCATCGTGGCCGCGTGCTCGCCGGATGCGCCGCCGTGGGAGACGGTCGAGAAGCCGGAGCAGGTCGACACGGCGTCCGTCGACGCGATGATAGCCGCGGCTATGGACGCGGGCATTGAAGACGAGGACGACACCGCCCCGAAGAAGCCCGGAACCGCGAAGCAGCAGGGTCAGCGCACCACGCGTGCGGTCATGGCTCAGCGCCTCATCGCGTCCGTCGAGACGGGGCAGTCGCTCGACAGCATCGACAGCACCCCGGCGGATGATTACGGGTTCGGGTTTTAGTTCTCCTGCACGCGCTCAAGCTCGATGCGGCCGGGCCAGCTATCGGACTTCGGCTGATAGTAGACCGAAACCCCGCCGAGTGTGTCGGCGGTATCGCCGCCGGAGACCTTCGTGTCAAAGTAGGCATAAATCTCCTCGTCGGAGAGCGAGGGGTCAAGCACACGCACCGTGTCATGGAACACATCGCGCATGTCGGTCGTGAGCTTCCCGTCCGTTTCGCTGATGGTCACGAGGATATCGTCGGTGTCGTTGGCGTGCAGCAGCTCGACCCGGAAGCCGTAGGTGTACGCGTAGAACTTCGTCCGAATGTTACCGTCCTCGACCCCGGTGAACGGGCTTTGCGACGCGGCGTTGTAGTCGGTAATGAACTCGTTGACGACCTCGTCGTCGGCGTAGACGATATCGTCGTCTGCGTCGTTCTCCGGCTCTGCGGGTTCAGGCTCCGCCTTGGCGGCAGGTTCCGACTGCTGCTCTTCGGCGGGCTGCTGGGTGGTGTCGGTCGTCTGCGTGGTCGATCCGAACGCGCCAATGAGCGCGAGCGACACGAACGCGCAGACGACGCCCGCAGCGACCTTCCGACCGATGGGCGGGAGCTTCATTCCCGCGCGAACGATGCCGCTATCGGGCGACTCGGCGACGAGCCTGCGCCAGACGTAACGGATGCCGAACCACAGCGCGACGCCCGCAGCGATGCACAGCGCGAACGCGAGCGCGTAAATCGCTAGGGACACGAGCACGAGCACGCCGCACAGCCAGAGACAGCCGCGCTTCTTTTCACGGACGACGATAACCTTTTTAGACATGTGGCACCCCGCAGGACTGAATTAAACAGGCGATTACGCAGCGATTATACGCCGATGTGCCGCCCTGCTCCATTAGCTCCCAGCTAATCTGTGTGTGACTTCCCTGTGTGGAAAAACCGAAAAGGCGGGGCGTAATGCCCCGCCTTTTCGTTCGCCCTTTTGGGCTTCGGCCCGCGCGAAAACCGTGGGTCAGTCCACGTTGTCGCGGGCCTCCGAGGCCCTGTCGGTTTAGCGGGAGTTTTCGACAGGATTAACGACAGGGTAAGAAAAAAGCTCAGAGCCGAATTTAGGCTCTGAGCTGGACTTTTGGTCGCGGGGGCAGGATTTGAACCTACGACCTTCGGGTTATGAGCCCGACGAGCTACCAGACTGCTCCACCCCGCAATTGGGTGCACCTCGTGTGTGCAAGAAACAACTATATCGATGGAGGTGCGTATTCGCAAGCACAATCTTGGTTGTGGACGCATCTCCACAACTCCGTCGAGGAGGCGCCCTCGAGGACGGCACGCCGCCCGTGAGGGTATATACACCACCCCCTGAGGGTATGTACACCACCCCGACAGCTGCGGTTCGCATCTCCGCAGGTCAGAGCGTTGCCGAGAAGAACCTCCCGCCGGAAAACTGTGCATATCCTCAGGGCGACTGTACATACTCTCCAGAAGCCCAGCGCAAACCCCCGCCCCGCCAACCGCACCCCGAATACGCC
>NZ_NFIZ01000018.1 GCF_002159625.1 Olsenella sp. An285 | reverse complement strand
TCCAGGCACGCCCCGCGCCCCCTGCGCCCCCAAGGACCGCCGTGCCGGCGGCGTGCCTGGACGCGCGCGACACCGGCTCCAGGTCGCACTCGAGGCGCCCGCGGGGACGGCGCGAACCGACCTGACGGGCCGGGGGCTCCGCGCCCTCCATAAGGGGGGTCGGGTTGTCATCGTCGTAGTGGACGGGACTGGCCTCGAAGCCCTCCAGGGTGCGGCGCGTATGACGAGGCGCACCACCCGTCTTCGCGTGCTTTCCCCAACTGCTCTTCTCTTCCATGGTTCCCCCTTGGCCTCGGCATCACCAGACGTTACCGCCTAATGCCGCAAGGCGCGGGGCCCGGGCCACCCACTCCCCCGGAGGGAGCATTAGTGCGGGGAGCGCAGCCTAGCGCGTCACGCTCCGGGAGCGGTGGCGCAGGCGCATCCCCGCGCCCAGGGACGCCATGCCGGTACCCAGGAGCGCCGCCAGGCCAAGGGCGCTCGTGGGATCGCCGGTGGCGGGGATCTTCTCGGCAGAGCCGGAGGAGGCAGCGCCCGCGGAGGTGCCGGTTGAGGTGCCGGCAGCGGGCCTGTCCTCGGAGCCGGAGGGCGTGGACGGGGCCTCGGGCGTCACGGGCTCGGAGGGGGTCTCGGGAGTGCCGGGCTCGGACGGGTCGTCCGGCGTGCCGGGCTCCTCGGCCTCCACGTAGCTCACGGTGCCGGAGAGCTCGTAGACGCGGCCCTCCCAGCCGTCCTCGCCCACGAAGGAGCGCAGCGCCTGCTCGCAAGTGCCAAACTCCTGGACCGCGGGCAGCGTGGCAAAGAGCGGATACTCGTCGCACCCAGGGAGGTAGCTGTTCATGGCAACGGTGTAGGTGCGCGCAGGGTCAAGGGCCTCGCCGCCCACGGTGATGGAGCAGATGCGCTGACCCTTGGGCTGGGACCAGTCGATCTCCATCGTGGCGCCACCGCACACGAGCACGCTGCCGCTGTTGTCCGGCCAGCTGTACTGCATGGGGTCCTCCCCCGCCTGCAGGGCCTCCATCTGCTGCGCCAGGACGGCGCGGCACTGCGAGGAGATCTCGAGCGAGGTCTCGAGCGCGTCCAGGACCTGCTGGCCCGTCATCTGGTAGGTGGCGAGCGTGTTGCCGTAGGGCGAGATGGAGACGAGGTCGCCCGCGGTCACGGTGCCGGCGGTGATGCCGCCGCGGATGCCGCCCGCGTTCTCAAGCGCGAGATCCGCCCCGGTGGTGGCGAGATAGGACGCCGTGATCAGGTGGCCGATGGCGGTGTCCTCCGTGCGAACCATCTCCCAGCCGCCGGGGGCGGGGAGCTCGTAGTCGGCGTCCGGGAACGGGTAGTCCTGGGAGCTCTCCCCCACGGCCTCGGTCAGGACGCCCTCGTTCTTCTCCATGAGCTGCAGGGTGAGGTCCAGGACAGCCGGGTCCGCCAGGCTCGCCAGGGAGGCGGTCTCGTGCGCAACCTCCTCGTGGCCGCTCACGGAGTAGGTGCCGTCGTCCGCGCGGTCAACGGTGAGCTCGAGCTCGCCCACGTGGCTCACGTGGGAGCCGGCCTCCACCACGGGCACCTGGCGCCCGTCCGCGGAGGTCACCACGTCGTTGATGAGGATGTGCTCGTGGCCAGCGATCACGGCGTCCACGCCCGTGACGCTCGCGGCAAAGCCCTGGGGGTCCTTGTTGTGGGTGATGGCGATCACAAGATCGCAGCCCTGCTCGCGCAGCTCGGCCGCAACGGAACTCGCGGTGGCAACGGGGTCCGCAAAGGTGAGGCCCTCCACGTTGTACGAGGGCGTGGAGGTGTAGAACTCCTCGTCGATGACGCCGAGCACGCCCACCTGGATGACCTCGCCGGACTCCAGGGTCACGTCCTCCACCAGGTGCGGCGTCTGGAAGTAGGCGGACCCGTCCGCGGCGGTGACGTTGGCGGCGAGCACCGTCACCTGCTCGGAGAGCTCGCGCAGGCGAGCCGCGCCGTAGCTCCAGTCGTGGTTGCCGGGCGTGGTGGCGTCGTAGCCGGCCGCGGCCATGAGCTCGGCCACGCTGCCGCCGTTCACGATGGTGGCGAAGGAGTCCCCGTGGAAGGTGTCGCCCGCGTCGAGCACGAGGTCCGCCTCCGCGCTCTGGGCGAGGCCCGCCACAACGGAGTAGTAGGCCACGGGGTTTCCGTTGGCGTCCGTCGTGCCGTAGCCGCCGTGGGAGTCGTTGGTGTGCACGATGGACACGGTGCCCACCTCCTGCGCGAGCGCGGCCACCGGGCAGGAGAGCACCGCCGCGAGCGCGGTCGCGCAGAGCGCCGAGAGGGGCGCGAGTCTTTTCACGTTCCTGGTCATGATGTTCCTTCCGCTTGTTTCCGCCGCCCATCATATTCCGCCGGAGCCTGCGAGCCTCCCCTCATCTGCCCGCCAGCGAGCGAGAGGGCCCTGCCGCAGAACGAAAGGACATCGCGACGGCACGCGATCGCTCCACGGGAACGCGGCTCCGGGGACAGCCGGGGGCCGCTCGCCCTTCCCCGAGCGGCGTCACTCATTCCCGATGACCACGTATTGGTTCGAGCGACGATTTTGGGCGACGTTAAGGAACGAGAATGACCTTCATCCGAACAAGGGGACCGAGAGGAGGAATCTATGGCCACGTCCGTCGCAGCCGTGCAGACAACTCCGGACACGAGCGGGCTTCCCGAGCTCGCAGCCCGTCTCGTCACCTCCTACTACCAAAAGGAGTACGACCCTCTCATCGAGCACCTGACCTCAGACTGCCTCTTCATCGGGGCCGGCTCCGACGTCTCGCACGGGGTGAGGAGCCTCGCGGAGACCATCCTCGCCAACTCCTCCATCCCCACCTACATCATCCGCGACGCCAGCTTCCGCGTCATCCCCACGAGCTCCCCGCTCGAGGCCGTGGTCGTGGGGTTCTACACCATCTACTCGGACGCGGACCACAAGATGCTCTCCTCCGAGAAGCAGCGCCTCACCGTCAACTGCCGCTGGGACGGGAGCACCTGGAGGGCCTATCTCGTCCACACCTCCAACGAGTGGGGGCCGCTCGACGAGGACGTGGCCTTCCCCGCCAAGGCAAGCAGGCAGACGTACCGCTACGTCCAGGACATCCTGAGGGCGAGCAAGATCCGCGACGAGCAGTCCGGCGAGAGCGTGGCGCTGCCCGTCGAGGAGGGGACGGCCTTCGTGAGCCCCGCGCAGATCGTCTATGCCGAGGCAAACGCCAAAAAGACGGTCGTCCACCTTGTGAACCGCACGCTCACCGCAAAGCTTCTGCTGGCCAACGTCTACGAGCTGCTTCCCTCCCAGTTCTCCCGCATCCACCGAAGCTACGTCGTCAACAGGAACCACATCACCGCACTCTCCGGCGGGGAGGCCGTCATGACCAACGGCGACCGCATCCCCATTCCCAAGCGCAGGCACCGGGAGGTAGAGCGGGAGCTGTCGAGAAGAACGGCGTAGCGGAGAGGGGGCAGAAGGTGTCCCCTCCCTTTTCTTGTGAGGGGGGAGCAAGTTGGTGTGACTCGTGCGCTCGCCCATGTAGGAGGCTCGATTAACTTACATTCTTATATATCAGATTATCAAGAATATACCCCCTCCCCTCTTGAATTGACTTATCTGACGCCTTTGGCAATCATGTCTCTGAGCAGCTATTTTATGGCCCTGTCCTCGATTGCTTGAGAGGCCCATCCCTACGAGCGGGCACCCTCCGGGTGGGTATAATGTGTGCTAATCTGCACATGCTGGAATCAATGCTCCAACATTCAGAACCAGTGTGCCCAAAGCGGGAGTAAAAGGTCGCGACAGCGTCACCATGGGAGCAGAAAGGAGGAGGCCATGGGTTCGGACGAAGAGAGAACACAGCTTGCCAGGCGCGTCGAGAAGGGCGTTCTCGGAGTGTTCGCGAACGAGCGCGCCACCTTCCTGGACCTCATGGACGAGCAGAGCGTGCTCATCTCCGCCGGGTCGAAGGTCTTCCATGGCCGGGAGTCATACGAGGTGTGGCCGCTCAACCCTCCCGGGGTCGCGGCGAGCAACGTGGTCTTTAGCTCCCCCTACACCGCGCAGCCGGACGAGGCCATAGTCATCGGGACCTACCTTCTGAGGGGGCCGTGCATACAGGGGGTCGTCAACCAGCGCGTCACGGTCAACCTGCGGCGCATGGACGGCAACTGGAAGATCACGCTCGCCCACTTCTCAAACGAGTGGCCCCAGTACATGCCCGCTGGCGCGGCAGATGCGACGGAGCCCGGCGCGGCCCGGCGCCTCCAGCTGCGCTCCGAGGGAGGGCTCGTCTTCGTCGACCCAGAGGAGATCGTCTACGCCGAGTCCGCCGGAAAGCGCAGCGTGGTGCACCTCACGGACCGCACCGTGACCGTGGGAACGCTCCTGGGAGAGCTCTTCGAGGCGCTGCCGGACCAGTTCGTGCGGGTGGGGCGCTTCTACGTGGTCAACGTCAGGTTCGTCCAGGGCGTGGGCCGGGACGGCATTGTCTTCTCCGGCGGGGACACGATCCCCGTTCCCGAGCGCCGCATCAAGGAGATACAGCTGGAGATAGCGAGCGCGGTCACGCGCAACTTTGGCTAGCGGACGTTCTTCTCGGCACTGCGACTGTCGGCCCGACGTTCTTCTCGCGTTCTTCTCGCCCCTCTGTTCTTCTCGCCCCTCTGTTCACAAAACCGAACACATGTGCTAGAATAGCCTCCCTGCAACCGTGGAGAGGAGCGAGGATGAGCGACGCACCGAGGGTCCCCAAGCGCATAGCGGCGGTCATCATCAACTCGCTCAAGGGCGGCGTCGTCCCGCGCATAGGCCTCCCCTACGTCACCGTTGGTCGCGAGCGCGAGATCCAGGCGCTCCTGCACGACCTCGAGCTCGTGGCGGACGGCGGGGCGAGCTTCCGCTTTCTTGTGGGGCGCTACGGAGCGGGCAAGAGCTTCCTCCTGCAGACCATCCGCACGCACGCCATGGGCAAGGGCTTCGTGGTGGCAGACGCGGACCTCTCCCCCGAGAGGCGCCTCCAGGGCGGCCAGGGGCAGGGCCTTGCCACGTACCGCGAGCTCGTTCGCAACCTCTCCACCAAGACGCGGCCCGAGGGAGGGGCGCTCCAGCTTGTCCTGGACCGCTGGGTCGCCGCGCTGCGGGAGTCCGCGGACCCGGAGGCCGCGCTCTCCGCGCAGCTCGCCCCCATCCGCGAGCTCGTCTGCGGCTTCGACTTCACGCAGGTGCTCAGGCTCTACTACCGGGCGAGCCTCGAGGGCAGCGAGGAGCTCCAGGCGGGCGTGGTCAAGTGGCTTCGCGGCGAGTTTCGCACCAAGACCGAGGCCCGCGGCGAGCTGGGCGTCAACGCCTGCATCACGGACGATACCTGGTACGAGTACCTCAAGCTCTTTGCGCAGTTCCTCGTGGGCGCCGGCTACCAGGGCCTCGTTGTGCTCATAGACGAGCTCGTGAACCTCTACAAGATCCCCAACGCCACGTCGCGCCAGTACAACTACGAGAAGATCCTCACCATGTACAACGACACCCTCCAGGGCAAGGCGCGCCACCTTGGCATCATCATGGGCGGCACGCCGCAGTCCATCGAGGACCGCCGGCGCGGCGTCTTCTCCTACGAGGCCCTGCGCAGTCGCCTCACGCAGGGGCGCTTTGCGAGCGCGGGCCTCTCGGACATGCTGGCGCCCGTCATCCACCTGGAGCCCCTCACGTACGAGGAGCTGCTCGTCCTCATAGAGAAGCTCGCGGACATCCACGCCGGATACTTTGGCTACGAGCGCACGCTCACGGAGGCCCAGCTCGTGAGCTTCCTTCAGGTGGAGTTCGGCCGCGTGGGGGCAGACACCCACCTCACCCCGCGCGAGGTCATCCGCGACTTCATAGAGCTCCTGGACATCGTGTGCCAGAACCCGGGGACGGACGTCGACGCGCTGCTGCGCTCGGACGCGTTTGCCGGGGCCGTGGCGGCACCTGCCGTTGCCGCTGGCGAGAAGGACGTGGACGCCGCGTTTGCCGAGTTCACGATCTAGGGGCTGCGGTCTAGGGGCGCGCAGCCTCCCCCGGGCTCGCGACGTCCTTGGTCTCGAGCAGGGCAACCATGTCCCTCGCGTCCAGCGCGGCAACCGGGCAGTGTCGCAGCAGGCCCTCGTTGTTGGTGACCAGATAGTCCGCCTTAGCCCTGAGCGCCGCCGCGATGATGAGGTCGTCCTCGAAGTCCGCGTGCAGCACGCGCTGCTTTCTATACTGTGACGAGGGGAAAGGAGCGAGCATGAGCGTCTTCGACAGATACGCGCCGTTCGTGCAGGACTTCATCTACTCGCACGAGTGGGAGAGCCTTCGCGGCATCCAGGTGGCCGCGGGCGAGGCCATCTTTGACACGGACGACCACGTGCTCCTGTGCGCCTCCACCGCCTCGGGAAAGACCGAGGCCGCCTTCTTCCCCATCCTCACCGAGTTCTGGGAGCGCCCGCCGGCATCCGTCGGCGCCCTCTACATAGGACCCACCAAGGCCCTCATCAACGACCAGTTCTATCGCCTCACGGACCTCTGCGAGGAGGCGGGCATCAGCGTCTGGCACTGGCACGGGGACGTCTCCGCCTCGCACAAGGCCAGGCTCATGCGGCGGCCCTCCGGCATCCTCCAGATCACGCCGGAGTCGCTCGAGGCCCTGCTCATGCGCCGCCACGCCGCCATCTCCAAGCTCTTCTGCGACCTGCGCTACGTGGTCATAGACGAGGTCCACGCGCTCCTGCGCCAGGACCGCGGCGGGCAGTGCCTCTGCCTCATCGAGCGCCTGGCGAGAATCGCGGGCGTGCAGCCGAGGCGCATCGGCCTCTCGGCTACCATTGGGGACCCGGAGGCGGTCGGCGCCTTCCTGGCAGCAGGCACCGGGCGCGGCACGGTCATCCCCCGCGTGGAGGAGCCGCCCCGCACCTGGCGCATCTCTATGGAGCACTTCTACAACACCGATCCCCAGGCAGACGAAGGCCAGATCCAAACGAGCGGCAATAGCCTTGATGCCGACGTCGTCGCGGTGGAGACGATTTCCAACCCTCGTCAGGGGCGGGGGCAACCTCCGCGCGCAGTTCTGCAGCCCGCAGGGCGAAGCTGTTTGAGCACGGAGGTTGCCCCCGCCCCTGACGAGGGTCCCACGGACACCGCCCCCGCCAACGCCGACCCGGGCATCGGCTACATCTTCGAGCACACGCGGGGTCACAAGTGCCTGATCTTCTCCAACTCCAGGGAGGAGGCGGAGGAGGTCTGCACCACGCTCAGGGCGTACTGCGAGTTCAACGGCGAGCCCGACCGCTTCCTCATCCATCACGGCAACCTCTCCGCCGCCATACGCGAGAGTGCCGAGGAGCGGATGCGCGACGACGCATCGGATCTCTCCATCGTGGCCACGGCAACGCTCGAGCTGGGCATAGACGTCGGGCGCCTGGAGCGCGCGTTCCAGATAGACGCGCCGTTCACCGTGTCCGGATTCCTCCAGCGCATGGGCCGCACGGGCCGGCGCGAGCGCCCGCCCGAGATGTGGTTCGTCATGCGGGAGGACCAGCCGGAGGCCCGCACCCTCCTGCCCGAGACCATTCCCTGGAAGCTCCTGCAGGGCATCGCGCTCGTCCAGCTGTACCGAGAGGAGCGCTGGGTGGAGCCGCCCAACCTCGACCGCCTCCCCTACAGCCTGCTCTGCCACCAGACGCTGGCCACGCTCGCCTCGGAGGGGGAGCTCTCCCCCGCCCAGCTGGCGAGCCGCGTCCTCACGCTCACCTACTTCCACCGCGTGACCGCGGACGACTTCCGCGAGCTCCTGCGCCACCTCCTGCGCCTGGACTTCATCGAGCAGACGGAGTCGGGCGGCCTCATCGTGGGGCTCGCGGGCGAGCGCGTCACGAGCTCCTACAAGTTCTTCGCCGTCTTCCAGGAGAACGTGGAGTACACCGTGCGCTGCGACTCCACGGAGATCGGCACGCTCTGCGCCCCGCCCCCGCCTGGCGAGAAGGTGGCCATCGCCGGCCACGTGTGGATCGTCGACGAGGTGGACCACGAGCGGCACCTCCTCTACGTCACGCAGGTCAAGGGCAAGGTGCCGGCGTACTTCGGGGACGTGGCGGGAGACATCAACACGCACATCCTCGAGCGCATGCGCCGCGTGCTAGAGGAGCACGAGGCCTACCCCTACCTCATGGGCCACGCCCGCGCCCGCCTGCGCCAGGCGCGCCACGTGGCAGGAAGCTCGCACCTCACCGAGGGGCCCCTCGTCTGCCTTGGGGAGAACGACAAGGAGCAGACCATGTGGTGCCTGCTGCCCTGGCTGGGAACGTACGCGTTTCTCGCCCTCGAGCGCCTCGTCAAGATCAAGTGCGCGGCGGAGCTGGGCATCAAGGGCGTCAACTCGTCGCGCCCGTACTTCATGACCTTCGTCATGAAGGAGAACGAGCAGGCGTTCTTCTCGGTCGTGTGCGACGCGGCGGAGCGGCTGGAGGACCCGATGGAGCTCCTCTACCCCGCCGAGGTCCCCTACTTCGAGAAGTACGACGAGCTGGTGCCGGAGTCCCTCATCCGCAAGGGCTTTGCCGAGGGAGTGCTGGACGTGGCGGGCATGAAGGCGCGCGTGGCGGAGTGGGGCCGCCGCCTGCTGGAGGCCTAGGGCTCGCTCGGGCGTTATGTTGCCAGTGCGCAACCACCTTCCCGGATGGCGACGGCTCCCCTCATACTCTGACTCGTTGAGACTCGGCCTCAGCCGCAAGGCCCAGAGCGACAGGAGCAGCCCATGGTCGGAGCATTCGGACTCGTCCTTGCCGTCATAGCCATCGTCTTTCTGGTCTGGCGCGGCTGGCACATGGCCATCGTCTCCGTGGTGGCCTCGCTCGTGGTGATCATCGCCAACGGCATGGACCCCCTGGAGAGCATCAACGTCAGCTACATGGGGGACATGTCCGCCTTCGTGGGCAGCTGGTTTCTGCTCTTTGCGCTGGGCTCCGTCTTTGGGCGCGTGATGGGCGACTCCGGGGCCTCCGCCGGCATCGCGGGCAGCATGCTGCGCCTCGTGGGGGAGCGGCACGCGCTCCTGGTGATCATGGTCACCGGGCTCGTGCTCTCCTACGGCGGCATCAGCGCGTTCATCATCGCCTTCTCGGTCTACCCCATCGCCGCCGAGCTCTTCGAACGGGCGGACATCCCCAAGAAGCTCATCGTGGCCGCCATCATGGCATGCCCCGCCACCCTGGGCATGGTCATGATGCCGGGCATCCCCTCCACGCAGAACCTCATCCCCGCGTCCTTCCTCGGGACGGACGCCTACGCCGGGGCGCTCCTGGGCGTCGTCTGCTCCGCCGTGATGTTCGCGGCGTCCTACGCCTACCTCCAGTGGGAGATCGGCCGCTGCCGCCGACGCGGCGAGCACTTTGCCCCCAGCCCCGGGGAGATGCTGTCGTCACCGGAGGACACGGACACGCCGCCCGTCTGGGCGTGCTTCGCGCCGATCGTTCTTCTCGTCATCCTGGTCTTTGTGCTGCAGCGGGCCGCGGGCCTTGCCGCCACGGACGCGGTGGTGGTCTCCATGACGGCCTCCGTCCTTGCCGGGTGCGCCCTCTATCGCGGGAGGGTCCCCAACCTGAAGCGCGCGGTGTGCGAGGCGTGCGCGAGTGGCCTTGGCTCCCTCGTCTCCGTTGCTGCCATCATGGGATTTGGCGGCGTGGTGGTTGCCTCCCCCGCCTACCAGGGCATCGTTGCCGCCCTCATGGACACGAGCCTGAGCCCGCTCTGGCAGGGCTACGTCACGATCTTTGCCATCGCGGGCATCACGGGGTCGGCCATCGGCGCGCTCAACATCTACCTGGGCAGCGCCGCGCAGACGCTGCTGGCAACGGGGCTCGACCCGGCGATGATGCACCGCGTGCTCTGCATGGCATCGGTTGGACCGGCCACGCTGCTGCCCCACACCTCCGCGATGGTCGCCGCCAACCAGGCGGCCCGCACCGAGGTAAGGGACACGTACCGCTACGTCCTCGTCTCCTGTGCGCTGCTGCCGATCGCGGTGTCCCTGCTGGGCATGGCGCTCGGCGCGGCGGGCGTGGTCTAGCCGCGGGCACGTCCCGGACGCCGGGCTAGCGCTCCTCCTTGCCCTCCATGTAGCGCATCATGGCCTCGGCCACGGCCTTGGACGCCGCCACCGCGCTCACCACGTTCTTGGAGCCCGTCACCACGTCGCCGGCGGAGAAGACGCCGTCCACCGTGGTCATGCCGTTCTCGTCCGTGGTGAGGAGGCCGGTCTCGGTGCACTCCAGGCCGGGGGTGGTGAGCAGGAGCTTGTTCTTGGGGCCCTGGCTGATGGCGATGATGGTGGAGTCCGCGTGCACCTGGTCGAGCTCCTCCTCGCAGCCAACGATGTTGCCCTCCTCGTCCAGGATGTTGGTGCGGAAGAGCGGGCCCTCCTCGGTGATCTTGACCACGTCCTTGCAGTAGACGATCTCCGCGCCCTCGAGCTGCGCGAAGGCCAGCTCGTCGGAGCTCGCGGTGATGTGGCGCGCCCGGGCGTACATGCGCACCGTGCGCGCGCCGTGGCGCAGCGCCGTGCGGGCCACGTCCATGCCCGAGTTGCCCACGCCGATGATGGCAACGTTCTCGCCCAGGTCAAAGGCGGAGGGGTCGCTCAGGTAGTCGACCGAGAAGTGCACGTTGGCAAGAGACTCCCCCTGGAGCCCCAGCGTGCGCGGGCGCCACACGCCGGTGCCGATGAACACGGTCTCGTAGCCGTCGCGGAAGAGGTCGTGGATCTCGAGCGCGCCGCCGATGGTGGTGCAGGCGCGGAACTTCACGCCCATCTTCTCGATCTGCCGGCCGTAGCGGTCCAGGATGGTGCGCGGGAGGCGGAACTCGGGGATGCCGTAGCGCATGACGCCGCCGATGCGGTCCTTGGCGTCGAAGACGGTGACCGAGCACCCCTCGCACGCGAGCTTGATGGCAACCGTGAGGCCGGCGGGACCGGCGCCGATGACGGCCACGCGGTGCCCGTTGTCGGGCTCGCGCTCGATGGCCATGCGGTCGAGGTAGAGGTCGGAGATGAAGGTCTCGATGGCACTGAAGTGCACCGGGGTGTCCTTGCGGCCGCGGATGCAGTGGCCCTCGCACTGGCCCTCGTGGTTGCACACCATCGAGCACACGAGCGAGAACGGGTTGTTCTCGAAGAGCATCTCCCCCGCCTCGGTCATCTTGTTCTCCTTGAAGAGGCGGATGACCTCGGGGATGTTGGTGGAGATGGGGCAGCCCTTCTGGCACATGGGCTTCTTGCACTGCAGGCAGCGGTTTGCCTCCTCGACGATACGCACGGCCATGATTGTCCCCTTCCGTCCGCATTGATATCAATTATTGATTTGGTTTCAAGAGAGCGACTTTCTGATGATGCAAACTATATGCTGTTAGAAAGCCACGTGACATGTTCTTTGAACCAGTTTGCGAACGTTTGGAGAAAATAATATGTGGCGCTTGCGCTACCGCCGGGAGACCTGCGAGCCCATTGCCTCGCGCACCTGGCGCACGCGCTCGGCGAGGAACTCCGCCCACACGCCGGCGTCAAGGTAGGGCTGCGCCTCGTCTGTGTAGCTCCCCGCGCGGTCCATGATCTCTATCTGGTTGGGGTGGCTGGGGAGCGCTATGTCCACGTGCATCCGTGCCAGCCGCCCCGCGTCCTCCACGAACCTCTCGCGCAGCGCCGGCGTGAGGTACGCGCTGCTTGCGTAGTACTCGTCGTTCATCGTGTTGACGCCGACCCCGCCGTGCATGCCCACCGTGTAGCGCTCCCCGCTCGCGGGGTTCTCCACGTCCCAGAAGAACGAGGTGCAGCCGCAGGTGTGACCGGGGGTGAGGAGCGTCCGCACGGAAACCTCCCCCAGCGTCACGGGCTCGTCGTCCGAGAAGTGCCCGCTCACCTCGAACGGCTGGGCCCTGAGGCGCGGGTCTATGGCCAGGGTCTCCTCCGGGCACGCACGCATGAACTCCTCGTCCTCGCCGCTCATGAGGACGTCCGCCCCCGAAAGGTGCGCGAGCATCCCGGCCGCGCCGCAGTGGTCAACGTGTGCGTGGGAGACGAGGATGATCCGGATGTCGCGCAGCGAGTAGCCCAGCTCGTGCACGGACTCCACGAGCAGCGGGCAGGACTCGAGCACCCCCGTGTCCACGAGGATGCAGCCGTCGCCGGTGTCTATGAGGTAGCTGCCCGCCCAGCGCTGCCCGGAGACGTAGTACGTCCGCGGGGCCACCTGGAACGGCGGCACCGCAATCTCCCAGGGCCTCTCCGAGATGACGTCGAACACGTTGGGGATGGACGGAGAGCAGCAAAACGGCATGGGAGCCCCTTTCTGAGGGATGTGGCCGATCGTCCGGCAGACGGCGCTGACGGGCGTTGCGCTTTTGGGGACCAGGGCACGCCCGAGGGCCCGGGGCGTCGCGGAAAACGGGGCTGGGGCACGGACGTGGGAGCACATCCGCCCGTTCTTCTCGCCCCGTCCTTTGAGGGGATATCTCTTACGTTAACTACACGTTGCTGCGGGTTATCGACTGGCGAGAAGGACGTCCGCTCGGCACCGGTGGCGTGCCCCAGCCCAAGTTCTCGCAACGCGCAGGCGAAATCCCGTGCCCCAGCCCCGATTTACGCGACACGCGCGCGACGCGCGCATCGAGAAGGGCGGGCGGCACGAACCCTCCGTGCCGCCCGCCCGTGGCGATGCTCTATGAGATGGACACTAGCCCTGGAGCTTCATGTCGTTGACCATCTCGTACCACTCGGCGATGCCGGAGTGGTCGTCCTTCTCGTGGCCGTGGGCCTTGAGGGACTGCATGATCTCCATGGCAAGAGAGGGGAACGGGGCGGACACGTTGATCTGGTGAGAGGTGTCCATGACGTTCTGGAGGTCCTTGATGTGGAGCTCGATGCGGAAGCCGGGGGTGAAGTCGCCGTCGAAGATCTTCTGGGACTTCTGGTCCATGACCGTGGAGCCGGCGAGGCCGGAGCGGATGGCCTGGTAGACGCGAGCCGGGTCAACGCCAGCCTTCTTGGCGAGGGAGTAGGCCTCGGCAACGCCGGCGATGTTGATGGCGACGATCATCTGGTTGGCGAGCTTGGTGATGTTGCCGGCGCCGACCTCGCCCACGAGGGCAACCGTGGAGGCCATGGTCTTGAGCAGGTCCTCGTACTTGGCGAAGACGTCCTCCTTGCCGCCCACCATGACGGCGATGGTGCCGTCGATGGCCTTGGGCTCGCCGCCGGAGACGGGGGCGTCCAGGAAGTCGACGCCGATCTCCTCGAGGCGCTTGGCAAAGTCACGGGAGGCGAGCGGGGCGATGGAGCTCATGTCGATGACGCACTTGCCGGCGGTGAGGCCCTCGGCGATGCCGTTCTCGCCAAAGAGCGCGGATTCCACGTGCGGGGAGTTGGGCAGCATGGTGATCACGACATCTGACTTCTCGGCGACCTCCTTGCCGCAGCCTCGCCCAGAAGAAAAGCGCGAACGCAGTTCTCCCCCGCAATGGGGAGAAGGACGTCGGCGCGCTCCATGCACTCCTGGAGGGTGATGGGACCCGTGGCGATGGAGAGAACGAGGTCGATACCCTCGTCGTAGACGCTGCCCAGGTCCTCGGCGCGCCCGCCCACCACGGCGACGACGGGGATGCCGTGCTTCTTGGCGCGCCTGGCCACGCCGACGGGAGCCTTGCCAAAGGCGGACTGCTCGTCCATGCGGCCCTCGCCGGTGATGACGAGGTCCACGCCCTCCATGGCGCCCTCGAGGTCGATGATGTCGAGCACCGCCTCGATGCCGCGCTCGATGCGCGCATCGCAGAACGCCACGAGGCCCGCCCCCAGCCCGCCGGCGGCACCGGCCCCGGGCACGGAGGCGACCTCGCGGCCCACGGTGGCCTCGAGGATGGCGGCGTAGCGCCGCATCCAGCCGTCGAGCGTCTCGATGTCCTCGACGGCGATCCCCTTCTGTGGTCCGTAGACGGCGACGGCGCCGGTGGGCCCCGTGAGCGGGTTGGTCACGTCGGTCAGGGCGACGATCTCGACGGAGGCCAGGCGCTCGCTCAGAAGCGAGCAGTCGATGGTCGCGAGCGTCTCCATGCCGGCGAGGCCGCAGGGGACGTCCTCCCCCGCCGCGTCGAGGAAGCGGACACCGAGCGCCTTGGCCATGCCCATGCCGCCGTCGCTCGTGGCGGACCCGCCGAGCCCGATGTAGATCTTGCGGGCCCCCTGGTCGATGGCGTCGAGAATCATCTGGCCGAGCCCGAGCGAGGAGGCGTTGCGCGCGTTGCCGCTCGTCTGCTCGATGAGGGTGATGCCGCTGGACTCCGCCACCTCGATGACGGCGAGGTCGCGTCCGACGAGTCCGTAGTGCGCGCGTACGGGGTCTCCCAGCGGACCGCTCACCTCGATCCCTCGCAGCGTTCCACCAAGCGCGCTCACCACGGCCTCGACCGTTCCCTCGCCTCCGTCTGCGATGGCGAACTTCCTGACCGAGCTGTCGGAGCACACGCGAAGGACGCCCCGCTCGATGAGGTCCGCGACCTCACTGCTGGAGACAGACCCCTTGAAGGAATCCGAGGCGATGAGTACCGATGGCTGCTTCACGGGAACCTCTTCTCTGACGTCAAATGGCTTCTGGGTCATGGGCGGGACGCATCCCGCCCAGGGAAATCTCGAGAGGCCGGCCGCCGCATGGCAGGGTGCGGCCGGCCCGTTGGAAAGGAGGAAACGCCTAGGACAGGTAGCCACCCTCGCGCATGGCCGCCCTCATGCCCTCAGGGACGGCGCCGGAGGCGGGCTCGGGGTACTTGTTGGAGGTGGAGCAGACCGCGCCCGCCTCGCCGCAGCAGCGGGCCGGGAACACCACGGTGTCCTTGCCGGCGACGCCGCGCTCGATGACGTAGTCGGCCTGCTCGCGGTGGCGCGCATCGTCGATGGCGCCGTCGCGGGCGTTGGCGACCGGAGCAATGACGGGAACGACGATTCCCTTGAGCCTCTCGGCCTCAAACTTGCTCGCCATTGCTCTCCTCCTTCTGTGGTCGAGCGGACTTCACGCTGTCTTTCGTACTGTTATATCCCTCCGGCGGACTCGTGGGGCATGGTCCGCGCAACGAGTAACGTTGGCGCGCGTCGCAGGGGCGCTTGCCGTCGCACTTCCGGCCCGGGATGAGGTGCCACATGGCGGCGGCGTCGCAGCGCACGGCCGACGTGGTCAACGGGTCCATACCGGGGCCGTCAAGCCCGTACCGGGGCCGTCAAGCGCATCATGCACCGCTTCATCTGCTTTGGCGTCGGCATGCCCGCCGAGTCCTGCTTCATGTACTGGCGCCGCCGCGCCGAGGCCTGCCGCGCCCTCAACTGGCTGGAGTTCTCCGGCGGGGACTTCACCTGTCGGTACGACGGTGTGGACCTCGTCCTCACCACCTCGGGTCATGCTTGGAGCCGCATGTTCTTCTCGTCGTTCTTCTCGTCGTTCTTCTCGTCGTTCTTCTCGTCGTTCTTCTCGCCTGCCTGGCGGCCGATCGGCTGCACTTCTCGGCCGCACTTGAGTTGCACGAGGCTCTGATCTGCGGGTTTTCCGAGCCGGTCAACAAGTGCGGCCATCAAGTGCGGCCTGAATAGCAAACCCCATCCCCAATCGTAGGTGTGACCTGACAGTGCCCGGCAGACGGCATTCTTACGGTCTTGAGGCGGGGAGAACAGTGGAGAAACCCTCCCATCCCCCACCCTGACCCCTGTCCTCACGGTCGTCAGATCGGAAGAACGGCCCCTGGGGTCTTCGAACCGGTCTCTACGGTCACGCGACCGGAAGGGCTTGGAGCCGAGAGGGACGCGGCGTCGCACCTCAGCCCCTTACGTGAAGCTTCACCGCGCCGTGCGCCACCGGCACGCCAAAGAGGGCCCGCTCAAGCCCTACCCCGCAGCGCGTTGCCTTGAGAATCCGCTGGTGCAGCCCTGCGACACGATCCGTCGGCGCGGGGCCGCCCCTCTGACGCGGGACCCCGTCCTCAAAGAGCGCGACCACCTTCATGAGCTCCGCATGGTCGACCATCTGGTCGAGCTTGATGGAGTTTATCGTCCAGCCCATGTGCTCGAGAGCCTCCTTGCGGCGCAGGTCCTTCTCTGGGTCGAGATGGAACTCGAGACTGTCGTACTCCGCCCCGCGACGGGCGCCCGGCCAGGCAATGTCTATCGAGCAGGACCTTGTGCCGGCAATCGCGGAAGCGGCTTCGTCGAGCGGGACCTCGTAGTTGAGCACGGGCTCCGCAAAGGCGAGGCCATCCAGGCGCCCGGGCATGAACAGCTCGGACGAGAGGACGGTCTCCATCGGCGAGCGAGCCCCGTCCAGCACCCACCTGACGGCCTCCCGAGCATGGCGCAGTCCATAGAGGCCTTCAAGCGCCTCCACCGCCTCCGCTATGCGTCCTGCCGAGGTGAGCGGGGCTCGCTCGTAGTAGCCGGACACCATCTCGGCAAACTGGGAGTAGCCCCCGCACAGCTCGTCTCCCAGCACGACGGCACCGACCGTGGACGCCGAGCGCGCCATCTGGACGAAGCAGAGCTCCGGCCCTGAAACATAGACGTCGGGCGCAAGCTCCAGCAGCAGCCCTCCCGGCATGACCGGCAGACCAAACCAGTGCGTTCTGACGCCGACGGCCTCGATCTCCCGCGCCCCCTTGGCTTTGTCTCCCGGGGCCGTCGACAATTGGAACTATAGCAAAAAAGATTGGTTTGTTGTTCGTATTTTTAAAGTTTTCTAATATTTCTTTTGGATGTTTCTGATAGTTTGGTGACAGCTTGGCCTCAGCTCGAGTAACGGAGCGGCAACAGGCACCGCGGTCGGGCCCAGCCCTCGAGAGAGCTGGGCCCTACGGTCCCGCGACCGTTGGAACAGAGACCGAGAAGGACCCCTTGAGGGTTTCGAATCTGTTCCTACGGTCAGGAGGCCGGGATAACAAGACCAGGACACCCAGCCTGGGGACTTGAGACCAGTTCTTACGGTTGGAGGACCGGGATGACTGAATCGAAGTTGAGTATCCACGAGCCTTGAGATCGGTGATTACGGTCACCGGACCGGGATAACAAGGTAGAGGGAGCCCGTTTTGGGGACTTGGGGTCAGTTCTTGCGGGCGCCGGACCGGGATAACGGGCTCCAGCCAGCCGACGGGCTCCGTCACCGGACGACCCGCGGTCCGCGCACAGGAGAGGGGGACGGGAGCCCGTAGGCCCCCGCCCCCCGCAGGACGAACATATGTCGAGAAGGACTCGGTGCTAGTCCTTGTTCTTCTCCACGCTCCTCATGACGGCCTTGTAGACCTCCATGATCGGGATGATCAGGAACGCAAGACCAAGGGCCGCGGCAAGAGCCTCCATCGGGAGCTCCATGAAGCCGAACATGTCGGCCAGGAACGGAACCTCGACCACGATGACGGTGAGGATGAAGGCGAGGATGGCGGCACCCCAGAGCCACTTGTTCTGCTTCTTCATGGAGAACAGCGACGCGCGGCGGCTGCGCATGTTGAAGCAGTGGAAGATCTCGACCATGGAGAGGGTGATGAACGCCATGGTGACGCCCTCCTCATCGGCGGTGCCGGCGATCATGTCGGCGATGTCGATGTAGCCCATGTCGAAGTAGACACCCACGAAGAACGAGGCGAGAACCAGGATGGTGATGACAACGCCCTGGAAGACGATGTCGACGCCCATGCCGCCCGCAAAGACGCCGTCGGACGCCTTGCGCGGCTTGCGCTTCATGATGTCACCCTCGGCCTCCTCCAGGCCAAGAGCGAGCGCGGGGAAGCAGTCGGTGATGAGGTTGATCCAGAGCAGCTGCACCGGCTGGAAGATCGTGAAGCCAACGAGCGTGGCCACGAAGACCGAAAGAACCTCGGCGATGTTGGCGGAGAGCAGGAACTGGATGACCTTGCGGATGTTGTCGTAGATGCGACGACCCTCTTCGCACGCGTTGATGATGGTGGCGAAGTTGTCGTCCGCGAGGACCATGTCGGCAACGTTCTTGGTGACGTCGGTGCCGGTGATGCCCATGCCAACGCCGATGTCGGCGCGCTTGATGGACGGGGCGTCGTTAACGCCGTCGCCGGTCATGGCGACGATCATGCCACGGCCCTTCCAGGCGTCGACGATGCGGGCCTTGTGCTCGGGCTGGACGCGAGCGTAGACGTTGTACTGGGTGACCTTCTCCTTGAACTCCTCGTCGGAGATCTTGTCGAGCTGGGCACCGGTGATGGCGCTGCTGGCGTCCTTGCAGATGCCAAGGTTCTTGGCGATGGCCACGGCGGTGTCGATGTGGTCGCCCGTGATCATGACCGGGCGGATGCCGGCCTCCTTGGCCTCGGCGATGGCGGCGGCCACCTCCGGGCGCTCGGGGTCGATCATGCCGGAGAGGCCCACGAAGGTGAGATCGTGCTCGAGGCCCTCGGGGCTGCAGTCATCGGGAAGCGCCTTGTGCATGCGAACGGCGCTGGCCAGCACGCGCAGGGCCTCGTCGGCCATGCCCTTGTTGGCGGCCATGATCTTCTCGCGACGGGCCTCGGTCATGGGCTCGACGGTGCCGTCGGCGTTCATGATCTGGGTGCAGCGGGAGAGAACCACGTCGGGGCCGCCCTTGGTGTACTGCTCGAAGGTGCCCTCGGGGGTCTTGACGACCACGGACATCATCTTGCGGCCGGAGTCAAACGGAGCCTCGCCCACGCGCTCGTAGCGCTCGGCGTTGCCGTTCTCGTAGAAGCCGGCCTTGGCGGCGTCGTTCACGAGGGCACACTCGGTGGGCTCGCCCACGGACTCGCCCTTCTCGGGATCCCACTGGGCGTCGGAGCAGAGCGCCATGGCGCGGACGTGCAGCTCCTCGGGGCCGGCGCACTCGTGCTTGACGACGGTCATCTTGTTCTGGGTGAGGGTGCCCGTCTTGTCCGAGCAGATGATCTGGGTGCAGCCGAGGGTCTCGACGGCGGTCATCTTGCGGATGATGGCCTGACGCTTGGACATCTTGGTGACGCCCATGGAGAGCACGATCGTGACCACGGCCACGAGGCCCTCGGGGATGGCGGCGACGGCCAGGGACACGGCCACCATGAAGGTGTCGAGGATCATCTCGGGGTTGGAGCCGAGCTCGCTGCCGTGGCGGATGAGGTCGACGGCAAAGATGACCACGCAGATCGCGAGCACCAGCTTGGTGAGGATGCCGGAGAGCTCGTTGAGCTTGATCTGGAGCGGGGTGAGCTCCTTCTTGGCGGTGGTGAGGGCGTCGGCGATCTTGCCCATCTCGGTCTTCATGCCGGTGGCGGCAACGACGGCCTTGCCGCGGCCGTAGACCACGGTGGAGCCCATGTAGCACATGTTCTTGCGGTCGCCCAGGGGCACGTCGTCGGTGTCGGCGGCGAGGGTGATGGCGTCCGTGTGCTTCTCGACGGGCACGGACTCGCCGGTGAGGGCGGCCTCCTCGATCTTCATCGAGGCGCTCTCGAGAATGCGGCAGTCTGCGGGCACGGAGTCGCCGGCCTCGAGAAGGACAACGTCGCCGGGGACGAGCTCGGCGGAGGGCAGGTGCTCCAGCTTGCCGCCGCGGATGACCTTGGACTGGGCGGCGCTCATCTGCTGCAGGGCCTCGAGCGCCTGCTCGGACTTGGCCTCCTGGACCACGCCGAGCACGGAGTTGATGATGACGACCGCCATGATGATGATGACGTCCGCCCACTCGGACTCGCCCTGGATGGTGCCGGTGATGGCGGAGATGGCAGCGGCGACGATGAGCATGATGACCATCGGGTCGGCCATCTGCTCGAAAAAGCGCTTCCAGAGCGGGGTCTTCTCCTCCTTCTCCAGCTCGTTGGGCCCGTACTGGGCCAGGCGAGACGATGCCTCGCCCGAGGTGATGCCGCTCTCCTCGTTGGAGGACAGCTCCTTCAGCACCTCGTCCTTGGACTCTAGGTACTCCTTCATGCATTCCCTCCTGGGAAGTCGGCGCCCGGCAGATTGATGCCCGATCATAATTCCCCAGGAGAGGGGCAAGGGCCCATCAAGGCTGCCATGCCGGACGCATGGACAAATACACGGCGATTATTCTACCCGACAGCGGCGCCGCATTTCGTTGTTCCTTTTACCAGTTAACTGAGCATGTCTTGTGTTGTCGGGGTTACGCGGACCATCTCTTGGGAACAAGAGCGAAGACAGGACGCTCGCATGACATGAGAACGGTCCCATAAACAAGGGTTTTTCGGTGGGCGCACTTCTTACAGACCGCTTGCCTGCGCTAAACTTGCTACGGGTAGTTTTTCAGTCGTGCGTGCGCCATACACGTACACAGAGAGGAACTCTTCGTGAACATTCTCTTCTACGGAGCCGCAAGCTACGACAGGGACTCCTTCACCAAGGAGCTCTCGGACTACCCCGAGATCAAGATCGACTTCATCGAGACCAACCTCACGCCCATGACCGCCGGCCTCGCGCGCGGCTACGACGCCGTCTGCGCCTTCGTCAACGCGGACTGCGGCGCCATGACGCTCGAGATCCTCGCCGGCTTTGACGTGAAGCTCCTCCTCATGCGCTGCGCCGGGTTCGACGCCGTGAACGTGGACGTCGCCCGCGACCTTGGCATGAGGGTCACCCGCGTTCCCGCCTACTCCCCCGAGGCAATTGCCGAGCACGCCATGGGCCTCGCGCTCGCGGCAAACCGCCGCATCTGCAAGGGCTACATCCGCGTGCGCGAGAACAACTTCTCGCTCGACGGCCTCGTGGGCAACACGCTCCACGGCAAGACCGCCGGCATCGTGGGGACGGGCCGCATAGGCGCGGCGCTCTGCCGCATCTGCAAGGGCTTTGGCATGCACGTGCTGGGGGCGGACCTCTACCCCAACCAGGCGCTCGTGGAGGAGGGCGTCGTCGACGAGTACGTGGACTACGACGAGCTCTACCGCCGCTCGGACCTCATCTCCCTCCACGCCTTCCTCAACGAGGAGAGCCGCCACATGATCAACGACGACACCATCGCCAAGATGAAGGACGGCGTGATCTTCGTGAACACCGGGCGCGGCGGCCTCGTTGACACCCAGGCGCTCATCCGCGGCATCCTCTCCGGCAAGATCGGCGCCGCGGGCCTGGACGTCTACGACGAGGAGGGCCCCAACGTCTACCAGAACCGCGGTGGCCAGGTCATCGACTCCATCACCGCGCGCCTCTGCTCGTTCCCCAACGTGGTCATGACGAGCCACCAGGCCTTCTTCACGCACGAGGCCCTCGGTGAGATCGCCCGCGTGACCCTCGACAACGCCAAGGCATTCGCCGACGGCACCGACTTTGTTGACCGCAGCGTCGTCTGCTAGGCGGCGCTGAAAGCAAACAGCCACTCGAAGAAAGGGCTCAGATGGCATTCAACAAGAAGAAGACCAAGATCGTCTGCACGATGGGACCCGCCGTCGAGGACGAGGAGGTGCTGCGTCAGCTCATCCTGCACGGCATGAACGTCGCGCGCTTCAACTTCTCCCACGGCAGCCACGAGTACCACCGCAAGAACATCGAGCGCGTGCGTGCCCTCTCCCGCGAGCTTGCCATCCCCGTTGCCATCATGCTCGACACCAAGGGCCCCGAGGTCCGCACCGGGCTTCTCGAGGACGGCAAGAAGGTCACGCTGGTCACCGGCGAGACCTGCGTCATCACCACGGACGACAACGTGGTGGGCACCGCCGAGCGCTTCTCGCTCGACTACAAGAACCTCCCCAACGAGGTCGAGGTGGGCACCGTCATCCTCATCGACGATGGCCTCATCGGCCTCGAGGTGGAGAGCGTCGACGGCACCGACATCACCTGCCGCATCACCAACGGCGGCGAGCTCGGCGAGCGCAAGGGCGTGAACTTCCCCAACCTCAACATCAACCTCCCGTCCGTCACCGCCCAGGACCGCGCGGACATCATGTTTGGCTGCGAGCTGGGCATCGACGCCATCGCCGCCTCCTTCATCCGCGACGGCGAGGCCGTGCAGGAGATCCGCAAGATCTGCATCGAGATGGGCACCCCCAACGTCCTCATCTTCCCCAAGATCGAGAGCGCCCTGGGCGTCAAGAACTTCGACGAGATCCTCCACGCTGCAGACGGCTGCATGGTCGCCCGCGGCGACCTGGGCGTCGAGGTTCCCGCGGCGCAGGTCCCGCACATCCAGAAGACCATCATCAAGAAGTGCAACCAGCACTACAAGCCGGTCATAACCGCCACGCAGATGCTCGACTCCATGCAGCGCAACCCGCGCCCCACGCGCGCCGAGATCACCGACGTCGCCAACGCCATCTACGACGGCACCGACTGCGTCATGCTCTCCGGCGAGACCGCTGCCGGCAAGTACCCGATCGAGGCCGTCAAGACCATGTCGGACATCTGCAAGGAGACCGAGAAGTACCTGCCCGAGCGCAAGGAGTACCACGAGCGCGGCGGCATGCGCAACGTGAGCGGCGCCACCGGCTTCGCCGCCCTGGAGATGGCCGACCGCGTGGGCGCCAAGTGCATCCTCGCCCCCACCAACTCCGGCCGCTCCGCGCGCCTCATCTCCACCTTCCGCCCGAAGGTGCCCCTGTTCGCCACCTCCCCCAACGAGCAGACCATCCGTCGCACCTGCTTCTACTGGGGCGTCTACGCGTACCGCACCACCGAGCAGGGCTCGCTCTCGAGCACGCTCTACAACGCGCTGACCACCGCCAAGCTCAACAACCTCGTTGACACCGGCGACATCGTGGTCATCACCGCCGGCGACCCGCAGACCTCGCCGCGCATGGGCGACTACACCACCTCCACCAACATGGCGATGGTGGCCCAGGTCCAGTAGACGGGACCTCTCTCCCGCAAGGGTTGAGGCCCGCCGGCCTTCCTGCGAGAAGTGCACTTCGTGGAACTTCTCTCCGGAAGGCCGGCGGGCCTCTTGCTGTCGAGAGGGCCCTTACCGCGAGGAGGGGGATTGCTCCTCTAGCGCTCGCAGCGCCAGTAGTAGGCCGAATACGGCTTGAGCTCGGAGCCGCCGCCGAAGTCGTGCTCCTCACCGGTGATGAGGTCCACCGCGCGCCCGCACTGGGCGTCAAAGTGCACCGTCGCGGGCTCGCCGCTCGCGTTGATGGCAACGATCACGCGCTCATAGGTCCCGTGCTCGCCGCCGCCGTACGTACGCTGGAAGACCAGCTGCTGGGGCTGGCACTGGAGCTGCGTGTAGTCGCCCCAGACAAGCGCCGTCGAGTCCTCGCGGGCGCGCGCGATCGCGGCGATCCAGTCCGTGAGCGCGCCCCACTCGGGAGCGTCCAGCGCCGGGCGCAGCTCGTGGTCGCCGGGGAGCTGCTCGCCCTCGATGCCCCACTCGGAGCCGTAGTAGACCGCGGGCACGCCGGACATGGCAAAGAGCAGGCCGTAGAGCGGTACCAGCTGGTTCTTGTTCTCCAGCTTGGTGGCGATGCGCGGGACGTCGTGGTTGTCGACGAAGTCCAGCATGTGGCGGCCGGTGTAGAGGTCCCACGGGTGGCTGCCGCTCTGGCGCTCCAGCGCATAGGCGATCTCGTGCATGTTGGCGGAGTTCATGGACGACCACAGGCCCTTGTAGGCCTCGTAGTTGGTGACCGAGTCGCAGAGGTCATCGCCCATCCACTGGTTGTAGTCGCCGAACATGGTCTCCCCCACCAGCGGGAACTTCTCGCCGCGCTCCTGGCCGATCTGGTTGGCAAGGTTGCGCAGGAAGCGAAGGAACCCCTGGTCCAGGCAGTAGGCGACGTCCAGGCGCAGGCCGTCGATGTCAAACTCGCGCACCCAGCCGCGGATGACGTCCGCCAGGTAGTCGTTGAGCTCGTTGTTCCAGTGGTTGAGCTTCACGAGGTTCTGGGCGCCCTCCCAGCAGCTGTAGGAGAGGCCGTCGTTGAAGCAGTTGTTGCCGTTCCAGTCGATCTCGAACCAGCCGGCGTACGGACTCTCGCCGCGGCGGGCCAGAACGTCCTGGAACGCCCAGAAGCCACGCCCCACGTGGTTGAACACGCCGTCAAGGAGCACCTTGATGCCCGCCTCGTGACAGGCGTCCACCACGCGGCGCAGGTCCTCGTTGGTGCCCAGGCGGCAGTCGACCTTGGTGTAGTCGCGCGTGTCGTAGCCGTGCGCGTCCGACTCGAAGACGGGGTTGAGCAGCAGGCACGTGACACCGAGCCTGGCCATGTGGTCGATCCAGCCGTTGTCAACGAGCTGCAGGATGCGATGCTCGAGAACGCCGTCGTTCTCGTACGGGGCGCCGGTGAGGCCCAGCGGATACACCTGATAGACAAAGGACGGCTCGTACCAGCTCATGCGGGAGCTCCTCTCACTGCGACGCGGTGGCGTCGGAGTCTGCAGACCTCCATCATTCTAGCCGCGCGCCGCTCGCCTATTTTTCTGCTGGGTTAGCGGTCGGGCGCAACACAGCCGAGAAGAACGCGGGGCCGGCGGCTCGCCCTAGAGCGTGGCGGCGTATGCCCTGAGGCCGGCGACGACGATCTCGTGGGCCTCCTGACGCGCTGCCTCGAAGAAGTCCGCCGTGAGGAGCTGGTAGTCGGGCTCGCCCGTCACGTGCTCCTCGCGGTTCTTCTCCACGATTCGCTCGGCAACGTCAACCGCCGCGCGCGCGTCGCGCTCGAGGATGCGGTAGGGGCCAAACTCGGCGCACTGCTCCAGAAGGGCGTCGTCCACGTGCGGCACGAGGGAGATGTCGAGCGTGCGCCCAAAGAGCGCGAAGTCGCCCTGCTTGCCCACGCGCGCCTTCTCGCCCGGCTTCACGCCAACGCGCGCCAGGTAGGTGCGGGTATGGGCGTTGTAGACGTGGTCGCAGGCCATGTGCGCCCAGGCGCCCAGGGTGAGGTCGCTCACGTGGTCCTGGCGCGCCACGTAGAAGTCCCAGAAGTCATCATGGCGCGGCAGGGGTATGTGCTCGCGCTGGGCCAGGTGCGTGAGCTTGTAGTCTATGCGATACGTGGTGCTCGGCACCATGTAGCCCACGTAGATGTCAGGGGCGAAGTTACCCAGAAGAAAGGCGTTGACGTCACGGATGCCCAGCGCCTCGGCACCCTCCTCGCGAAGGAGCCGCTCGACGTGGGCGGTGTGGATGTTCCAGCTTGGCATGGCGTGCTTGCGTGCCTCCTAGACGTACGCGGATCCGCGCGACTGCTCGATGGAGAGAATCGTCGCGGCGTTCTTCTGCTCGACGCTGCTGAGGATGGAGCCGCTGCGCGCGTCGAAGTCCTCGGGCGAGTATACCGGCGTGTACCAGGACTGCCCGTTGAAGTAGCGCTGCAGGTCGTCGTTGTGGAACTCACGGCCGTGGCGGGCGTAGATCTCGTTTCTTGCGAGGTAGAGCTCCCAGTCCGTGAGGTGGGAGAGCTCGCCTGCGGAGTAGGTGTGGGACGAGCTGTTGGGCAGCACGTAGCCGTCGGGGGACTCGTGGACCACGATGGTGTCGCCGCCCGAGGGCTCGTCCTTCCCGTCGTCTCCCACCACAACCACCACGTTGTTGTCGCCGCCGCGAGAGGAGTCATCGGAAGACTCTTCCTCGTCGGAGGCGTCATCCGCCGTCGACTCGTCCTCGGTCGAGGCATCGTCGTCGGCCGCATCGTCCTTCGGCTCCTCCTCCGCGACGACCTGCTGCTGGGGAGCGGGGTCGCTCCCTCCCATGTGGAAGGGGTCGGCAACCACCACGACGAGCGCGATCACGGCCACGGCGGCGATGAGCGCCATGACGATGGTGACCGGGCTGGTGCCGCCGGACCTCTGGGGTGCCGATGAGGCATACGAGGGAGCCGCGGGCTCCGGCGCCACGGCGGGCTCGTCTATGGAAATGGGAACGTACTCGCGCGCGGGACCGGATCCTGTGGAGGGCGAGGGCATCGCTACCGTCTCGTCTGCAGCGGCCTGGTCGCCAGCGCCCTGCGCAGGAGATTCAACAGGCAGGCCGCAGTTGGTGCAGAACTTGGTCCCCTCGGGCAGCCTGGTGCCGCAGTTGCTGCAGAACATGAGTCCCCCTAGTCGTGAGTGCGATGGTCCTGGTAGTTGGCGAGGTGCTCGGCAAACTCCGCGGACGTGTCCGAGTTGCCGGAGCGCCACGCCTTGTGGTCTATTATCTGACAATCCGAGCCAAAATACGCGTCAATGTAGGCAATGAGCCCGTCGAGCGCCTCGAGCTGCTCCTCCGGATAGGGCCCGGAGCCTCCCACGTGCACGATCTCTATGCCCACGGACCACGCGTTCATCCCGTAGTCCGCGAAGCTCGAGCCAATGGGAACGGTGCCGAGCATGTCGTCCCGGCCGTCCTCCTCTATGCCGTAGAGCTTGTTGTGGCCGGTGTCGCCGTAGCCCGCGTGATGCGCGATGCGGTCGAGCGGTACGCACTGGACGATGTGCCCGTCCTTCCCCACCACGAAGTGCGCCGCCACGAGGTTGCCGTTCCCCGCCCACCAGGCGACGGTGTCCTCGGGGCCGGACTCCCCCTCCGTGTCGTGCAGCACGATGTAGCGCTGGTGCTCGGCCGTCTTGGGCCCATGGTCGAACTCCGGACGGATGTCCTGGACGATGTCGAGCGCGGCGTAGAGCTCCTCGGGGGTGGGCTTGGCGGGCTCCGAATCCTCGGCGGGTTTCTCGTCGGGTGCAGGCCACTCGGCGGGCTCGGGCTCCTCCGCGGGAGCGTCCGTCACGACGACCTCCTCCACGGGCTGCGCGCCCTCCTCGGCGGATTCGGACACAGCGGGCGTGCAGCCACCCAGAAGCAGCGCGACGGCGAGAAGAGCAACGGCCCTGACCCTCAACATGACCTCCCCCAGACGAAGACCGGCCTCATCCGATTATGACAAAGGCGCCGAGGTTGCTGACGGCGATGCACAGTTTGCCCGCTCGTGCGATGCGCAGGAGGCCCCGAGCGGGGGAAGCTCGGGGCCTCGGGGGAAAGAGGGCGCTTTCAGGCTGGAGCGCTACGCGCGCTCGTAGACGGTGCGGCCGCCCACGATGGTGCGCACCACGTCATAGGCGTCGTCCATGAGGACGAGGTCGGCGCGGGAGCCAACCGCAACGTGCCCGCGGTCGGTCCAGCCAAAGAGCCTGGCCGGGTTCTCGGAGAGCGGCTTGGCCGCCTTCTCCACGCCGGCGCCCGTGAACTTCATGAAGTTGCGCAGAGCCGTGGCCTGCGTGAGCGTGGAGCCGGCGCGCACGCCCGTGGTGGCGAGCTTGGCGTCGCCGTCCTCCACCACCACGTCGTTGACGCCGAGCTTGTAGTTGCCGTCGGGCAGGCCCGCGGCCATGATGGAGTCCGTGATGCCCAGGATCTTGTCCCAGCCCTTGGCCTTGACGTAGAGGCGCACGGTGCCGGGGACGAGGTGGCGTCCGTCGCAGATGGTCTCGGCGTAGATGTCGCTCTCCAGCGCCACGCCAAAGATGGCGGGCTCGTGCTGGTGGAAGAGGCGCATCGCGTTGCCCACGTGCGTCGCAGACTTGGCGCCCGCGTTCACGCACGCCCAGGAGAGGTCGTAGCCGGCGCCGCTGTGGCCGATGGCGCAGGTGATGCCAAGGGCGTTGAGCTGCGGGATGAGCTCGGGCACGCCGGGGACCTCCGGGGCGAGCGTGGTGTAGAGCACGTGCCCGCCCGCGGCCTCCTGGTACTGGCGGAAGAGGTCGACCGAGGCCTCGTGCATGAGCAGGTGCTCGGGCATGGCGCCCTTGTACTCGCTCGAGAGGCACGGACCCTCAAGGTGGATGCCCAGGAGCGCGGCACCGTCGTAGGGGCCGCCCTCGATGACCTGGCGCGCCTGGTCGATGCACCAGAGCGTCTGCTCCGGGGTGTCCGTGAGGATGGAGCAGAGCCATCCCGTGGTGCCCTGGGAGGCAAAGAAGCGGCCGATGGTGCGCAGGCCCTCGACGTCGGCGGCGTTGACGTCAAAGCCGGCGGCGCCGTGGGTGTGCACGTCGATGAAGCCGGGGAGGACAAGAAGCCCGCTCGCGTCTATGACCGGCAGCTCGCGCGGGTTGTCGTAGGCGGAGGAGAGGCCCGTGACCACGCCGTCCTCGACGGTGACGTTAAGGCGGGCAAGCTCCTCGCCCACGAGCACGCGGGCGCCGGTGATGTAGCAGCTGGACTGCATGGCTGGGCCTCCCTAGTACGCCTGCTGGCGCGCGACGTCGTTCACGTAGATCTTGGCGTCGGGGTGGCCCTGCAGGAGCGTGGCGGGGAAGGCGGCCGTGGGCTCGCCGTAGGCGGCACGGCGCACGACGCCGCGGTGCCAGTCACGGAAGACGCCGAGGCGCACCTTGCGGGCGCCGAGGATCTCGCGCATGCCGATGGTCACGCAGCGGTGCGGCATGTCCTCGAGGGCGCCGCCGAGGTCGCCCACGGAGTTGGTGGCGCGGGTCTCGGGGTGGATGTCGAGGGCGCGGGTCTCGAGAGCGGCGAACTCCTCGCAGGTGAGCTCGGGCTGGGGCTCGTTGAAGGCGAGGTGCCCCGTGATGCCGATGCCGCCGAAGGCGATGTCGACGCCGCCCAGGCTGTCGATCACGCGGCCCACGTTGGCCGGGTCGTGCGGGTCGGGGAAGACGCGCTGCTCCTCGGGCATCACGAGCTCGGGGTCGATCTTGTCGTAGACGTTGCGGGCCATGAAGCCGCGGAAGGAGAGCGGATTGTCCGCGTCGATCCACTCGTCGTTGTCGTCCAGGTACTCGTCCATGTTGATGAACCAGCAGTCCTTGAGGGAGATGCGCTGGTCGTTCACCATCTTGACGAAGTACGGATAGTGGCCGACGGGGCCCACCGGGCAGATGAAGACGGTCTTCTCGCCACGAGCGTTGTGCTCGCGGATGGTGCTCACCATCTCGAGGGCCAGGTCAAAGAAGACCTCGGCGGAGTCACCGGCGCAGACGAGCGGAACGCGGGCGTCCTTGCCCAGGTCCTCGGCCGAGATGTGATAGTAGTCCATGCTTCCTCCTTGTCTCGCTTGCGCGATACGGCCTCCCCGCGCGGATGGGGAGGGTCACCCTGCTGCGGAGAGGCCGTCTTTCAGGGGCGCCGCGCGCCCCCTAGAGATTGCTGCGTCAGAGCGCTACGCCATGGTGCTGTAGAGCTCGTCGGACTCGGTGATGACGTCGGTCAGGACGTAGTCCTCGACGGGCACCTCGGCCTCGATCTGGCCGCCGTCCAGGAAGACCTTCTGCTGGGCCTCGTAGTAGCCCACGATGGTGTCGGTGTTGCCGATGGCGTCGACGGCACCCTGCCAGTCGCCCTCGCCCGTGGACTGAAGGAGCGTGTCCTCGGGAACGCCCAGCTCGGAGGCAAGCAGCTTGGCCACGTCGTCGATGTGCTCGGCGCGGTAGACCTTGCCCTTGTCCAGAGCGGCGCCAAAGCGCACGAGGACGTCGTGGTTCTCCTCGGCGTACTCGGGCAGGACGACGTAGGAGCCGGGGAAGGCGACCTCGTCGGAGTAGTCCGTGTTGGTGCCGAGGACGAGGTAGTCGTCGCCGAGCTGCTCCTCGAGGGTGACGGTGTTGGGCGACCAGGTGGCGGCGGCGTCGATCTGGCCGGAGATGAGGGCCGTCGTCATGCCGGAGACGTCCATCTCGACGGTGTTGATGTCGTCGACGGTGAGGCCGGCGTCCTGGAGCACGTACTGGAGGATGATCTCGGAGGAGGTGCCGGAGGCGACGCCCACCGTCTTGCCGGCGAGGTCAGCGCCGGTCTCGATGCCGTGGGACTTGTTGGCGACCACGCAGTCTGCCTGGGAGAGCTGGTCGAACGCGAAGATCTTGGCCTGGCCCTGGATGCACAGGGAGTGCGCGCCGTGGCCGATCTGGGAGATATCCACGGAGCCGGACTGCATGGCCGTGATCTCGGCGGGGCCGGCCTGGAACTGCTCGGTCTCGACGGTGATGCCGACCTCATCGAAGTAGCCCTGGTCAATGGCCGAGAAGAGCGTGGCGGCGGAGCCCAGGTTGGGCATGAAGGCAACGTGGACAGTGACGGGCTCGTACTCGGTGCCGGCCGGCTCCTCGCCGCCCTCGTCGGCGGTGTCGTCGGCAGCGGGCTCCTGGGTGCCGTTGTCGCAGCCGGCGAGGACCATGCCGGAGCCCACGACGCCGGCGGCACCGGCGACCTTGAGGAAGGAGCGGCGGCTGAGCTGGTTCATGTCGATCTTCTTCATATCGTTTCCTTTCTCCTGGAAGCGAGTTCTTCTTCGCTTCCCTCCCTTTCCAGACGCGGGGCGCGCCCCGCGTCATCTTGCGCTGTCCCGACCTACTTGCGGACGGAGAGGTACTCCTGGTAGACCTGGCTCCAGATGTGGTTCTTGAGCTCGAGGAAGCGCGGGGTCATCTTGGTCTCCTGCGTGCGGGGATACGGGATGTCGATGTCCACGATCTCCTTCACGCGGCCCGGGCGCGCGTACATGATGATGACGCGCTGGGCGAGGATGATGGCCTCCTCGACGTCGTGCGTGATGAAGAAGCAGGTCTTCTGCTCCTTCTCCCAGGTCTCGAGCAGCTCGGACTGAAGCTGGGTGCGCGTCTGCGCGTCAAGGGCGCCAAAGGGCTCGTCCATGAGCAGGACCTTGGGGTTGACCGCGTAGGCGCGGGCGATGGCCACGCGCTGCTTCATGCCGCCCGAGAGCTCCTTGGGGTAGGACTGCACGAAGTCCTGGAGCTCGACGAGCTTGATGTACTTGAGCGCGATCTCCTCGGCCTCCTTGTCGGACTTGCCCTGGAGCTTGAGGCCAAACTTGACGTTCTCGAGGACCGTGAGCCACGGGAAGAGCGCGTACTGCTGGAAGACGATGCCGCGGTCGGGACCGGGGCCGGTGACCTCCTGGCCGTCCACCAGGACGCGGCCCTCGGTGGGCTCCTCAAGGCCACCGATGATGTTCAGGAGCGTGGACTTGCCGCAGCCGGACGGCCCGACGACGCACACGAACTCGTTCTCGTGGATGTCGAAGTTGGCGCCGTTGAGGGCAACCACCTCGCCCTTGCGGGTGTTGAACTTCTTGACCACGTTCTCGATGTGGACCTTTACTGCTGAATCGTTTCCTGCCATCCCGTGAACCTCCTCTCAAGGAACCGGACGATCTTCTCGAAGCAGATGCCGATAATGCCGAGCATGATGATGCCCAGGAGCACGACGTCCATCTGGTAGTAGCCGCTCGCCTGCTGGATCATCATGCCGATGCCCTTGTCGCCACCGACGATCTCCGACGCCATGAGCGTGGTGAGCGAGGTGGAGAGGCCCAGGCGCGCCGCGACGAGGATGAACGGCGTCGAGGCGGGGATGGTGACCTTGAAGAAGATGTCCCTCTGCGTGGCGCCCAGCACGCGCGCCGCCTTGATGAGCGTGACGTCCACGCCCTTGACGCCCTGGTAGATGGTGATGACCATGACCAGGAACGCCGCGATGAAGATGACCGTGATCTTGGAAGTCTGACCGATGCCGAGGGCGGCGATGATCAGGAAGACGTAGGCCAGCGGCGGGATGTTGCGGATGAACTGGATCCAGGGCTCCACGACGTGGCGGAACGGGTCGTACCACGCCATGAGGAAGGCCACCGGGATGGACACCACGAAGGCTATGCCAAAGCCGGTGAGGACGCGGGAGACCGACGCCCAGACGTGCTCCCAGAGAAGACCGCTCTGGGCGCGCTCCATGAAGGCCGCGAGGACCTTGTCGGGCGACGCAAAGACCGCCGGCCACGTGCCGGAGGCGGCGAGCCACAGAGCTATCGCCAGCGCCAGGGAGATGAGTGCCCAAGCCCAGCTTGGCACCTTACTCCAGATGGGTACTTTCTTCTCTTTCAATTACGGCCTCCTTCGTTCCATCCCGCCGTCGCCTCTCCCCCTGCTGAGGACTCCCTGAGGTGCGACGAGAGCATCCGGGCTAACGTGCTACGTACCAAAGATCTAAGCAATCAAACACACCGAGAAGAACGTGGAACTCGTCTGGGCCTAATCGTCCCATCACTCAAACGATTAAGTTAATGCACATGTAATCACAGGACCCGAGGAATTCCTAGTGTAAACTTCTGATAAAGGCCGCTCGGGGCAAATTTGGTACCGCTCAGCACTTGTTAACCCCTTAACCTCGCTAAATGGTCGGTTTTTGCCCGCCAGCGCTTTTCTCCAAGTTTTGGTGGCCGTAAGCGCCGTGTCATGGTAAACAGGTACTATCTCACTTAATCGAAAAAGTGAGCATGGGGAGATTGGAGGCGGTAATGCGCAAGCGTACGACGCTCAAGGACGTGGCGCAGGAGGCCGGGGTCACCGCGGCGACCGTCTCCTATGTGATCAATAACACCCCCGGTCAGTCCATACGCCCGGAGACGCGCAAGCGGGTCCTTCAAGCCGCGCGACGCCTCAACTACATGCCCAACGCGCACGCGCGCACGCTCAGGAGCCGCAACGTCCCCTGCGTGGGCGTGGTCCTAAGAAGAAACCTCTCGGTCCCCCGCTTCAGCCAGATGGCCTTTGGCATCCAGACCCGCCTTGAGGAGGACGGCTACAACGTCCTTCTCCTGGGCAACAGGACGGACGCCCTGGGGCACGCGGACTACGCGAGCGCCTACCTCGCCGGGCGCGTGGGCGGCATCATATTCATAGGCATCGAGAACGAGGGCCCGGACGCGGAGAGCCTCAAGGTCCTCTCGGACGAGTCCGCCCCGCTCGTGGTCTTTGACTGCCAGCAGCAGGCGGACACCTACAGCACCGTGGACCTCGACTACAGCGGCGGGGCGCGCCTCATCACCTCGCGCGTGCTCGAGCGCGGGTGCCGCCGCGTGGTCTACCTCAGGCCGCGGATAGACACCGCCCAGGAGCGCCTGCGCGAGCAGGGCGTACGCGACATGTGCGAGACCTCCGGCGCGGAGCTCCTCGTGCGCGAGGCCCCCGTCGACCTGCACAACATCGACGTCTGGGACGAGCGCTACACCGTGGGCAACACCGAGGACGGCCTCAAGCTGAGCGAGGAGCTCATGGAGACCGCGCGCGGGGTGCTCGAGGAGGCGCGCGACGGAGACGCCGTGATCACGAGCTGGGCCACCTGGACGCACTTCTTCCGCAAGGTGGCCCCGGAGCGGCGCCTCGTCTACGCCGAGCTCGCCAACAACGGTGAGAACTGGCTCGCGGCGGACTTCTACACGCGCCTCCCCAACTACGAGACCGGCATCGCCTGCGCGGAGGAGATCCTCTCGCTCATGAGGGGCAACGCCCCCTCCGCCCGCATCATCAAGCTCACCAACGTCATCGAGCCCAGGCTCGAGCCCCGTCAGCACTAAGCGGACGGGGCTCGTCCCCGTCTGCTCCGAGAAGTTCGCACGGCACGTCGCACGACACGCACGGCAAGGAACGTCACAGGAAAGCGCCCGGGGGACCGGGCCCGAACAAGGAGATGGTCGCATGGCACTCGTACCGCTCAAGCCCGTTCTGGACGCCGCACGCAAGGGGGGCTACGCCCAGGGCGCGTTCAACGTCAACGCCGTCTGCCAGGCAAAGGCAGTCATCGAGGTCCACGAGATGCTGAGGAGCGCCGCCATCCTGCAGGGCGCCGACCTCGCCAACGCCTTCATGGGCGGCCGTGCGGACTTTGCCAACGGCACCGTGGAGGACAAGATCGTCGGCGCCAAGAACATCGGCGACGCCGTGAAGAAGTACGGCGAGAACAGCCCCATCCCCGTGGTCCTGCACCTCGACCACGGCCGCGACATGGAGAGCGTCAAGGCCGCCATCGCGGGCGGCTACACCTCCGTCATGATCGACGGCTCCTCCCTGCCGCTGGAGGAAAACATGGAGCTCACGCGCGAGGTCGTGAAGTACGCCCACCCGCGCGGCGTCTCCGTCGAGGGCGAGCTCGGCGTGCTGGCCGGCGTCGAGGACCACGTCTTCGCCGCCTCGAGCACCTACACCAACCCGCTCACCGCGGTCGAGTTCGTGCGCAACACCAAGGTCGACGCCCTCGCCATCAGCTACGGCACCATGCACGGCCCCTCCAAGGGCAAGGACGTGAAGCTGCGCCGCGAGATCCCCATTGCCATCCGCGAGTGCCTCGCCCACGAGGGCCTCGACTGCGCGCTCGTGAGCCACGGCTCCTCCACCGTCCCGGGCTACATCGTGCGCGAGATCAACGCCCTGGGCGGCGACATCAAGAACGCCTACGGCATCAGTCTCTCCGAGCTCAAGGCCGCCATCCCCGCCGGCATCAACAAGATCAACGTGGACACGGACATCCGCCTCGCCGTGACCCGCAACATGCGCGAGCTCTTTGCCACGCGCCCGGAGCTGCAGGAGAGCCCGTCCATCGGCGGCGTCTACCAGCTCCTCAAGGAGCACCCGGAGAACCCCGACCCGCGCGCCTTCCTCCCGCCCGTCTACGACACCGTCATGTACGGCGTGGTCGAGGACGACGACCGCGCCGCCCTCGTGGCCGCCATCGAGGCCGGCGTGAAGGAGGCCGTGGCCACCCTCATCGTGGAGTTCGGCAGCTTCGGCCACTACCCGGACGTCGAGACCGTCACCCTCGAGGAGATGGCCGAGCGCTACGAGAAGGCGGGGATCTAGCCATGGTATCCGACGGCCTTCTCGTCGTCCACGGCGGCGGCCCCACCGCCGTCATCAACGCCTCGCTCTACGGCGCGGTGGACGAGGCCCTCTCCGCCCCGGGCGTGGGCCGCGTGCTCGGCGCCCTGGGCGGCGTGGGCGGCATCACCGAGGGCAGGTTCGTGGACTTCCGCCAGGTCCCGCGCGAGAAGCTCGACCTCCTGCCCTTCTCGCCCTCCTCTGCCATTGGCACCAGCCGCAAGCCCCTCGAGGACGAGGACTACCGCGAGCTCGCCCACGCCCTGGGCGAGCAGGGCGTCCGCTGGCTGCTGTGCACCGGCGGCAACGGCACGATGGACACCTGCGGCAAGATCTGGCGCGCCTGCCACGAGGAGGGCGTGCCCATCGACGTGGTGGGCATCCCCAAGACCATGGACAACGACATCGCGGTCACGGACCACGCGCCCGGCTTCGCGAGCGCGGCGCGCTACATGGCGGCCACCACGTCCGCCATCTGCTGCGACGTGCGCGGCCTTCCCATCCACATCGTGGTGGTCGAGGCCATGGGCAGAAACGCCGGCTGGGTCACCGCGGCGAGCTGCTTCGCGGACGAGTCCGGCACCGGCGGACCCGACCTCATCTACCTGCCCGAGCGCGCCTTCGACGAGCGCGCCTTCCTGGACGACGCCCAGCGCCTCATAGACGAGAAGGGCTCGGGCGTGGTGGTGGTGAGCGAGGGCGTGCACACCGCCGACGGCACCCCCGTGGCCCCGCCCCTCATGACCGTGGGCCGCGCCACGTACTTCGGCGACGTCTCCGCGCATCTCGCCAAGCTCGTGATCTCCGAGCTGGGCTACAAGGCGCGCTCGGAGAAGCCCGGCCTCATCGGCCGCGCCTCCATCGCCTGGCAGAGTCCCGTGGACCGCGAGGAGGCCGTCGCCTGCGGCCGCGAGGCCACGCGCGCCGTGCTGGAGGGCGACTCCGGCAAGATGGTGGGCATCGAGCGCGTCTCCACCACGCCCTACGAGTCCCGCCTCATCCGCATCCCCATCGAGAAGGTCATGCTGGACGAGCGCACCGTGCCGGACGAGTTCATCAACGAGCGCGGCAACGGCGTGACCGACGCCTTCCGCAGCTGGTGCCGCCCGCTGCTGGGGCCGGCGCTCCCGCGCTTCGCCAGCTTCGTGTGACGCCCGCGGCGGGCGGGGCCGCACGCGGGCCCGCCCGCCAGACCACGTCCGAGACCACGCTCGAGACCACAGATTGGAGCCTCTATGAAGCACATCTTCCTCAACCTCAAGCGCTTTGACGTGACGCCGGAGCGCGGCGGCGTGAACCGCCTCGCCGAGCCCGCCCGCTGGGGCGAGGCCGTGGCGTCCTCCATCAAGGGCGTCGCCGAGAAGTACGCCGACGTCGCGGAGTTCGCCGCGTTCCTCCCCGAGGCGCACCTCGTGGGCGCCTGCGCCGGCGCCGAGGGCAGCCCGCTCGGCATCGGCTGCCAGGGCGTCCACGTGGCCGACACCGCCCCCGGCGGCAACTTCGGCGCCTTCACCACGCTGCGCACCGGCAACTCCGTGGCGCAGCTCGGCTGCACCTGGGCGCTCATCGGCCACTGCGAGGAGCGCATGAACCTGCGCGCCATCATGGGCGAGACCGGGGCGGACCCGGCCGAGGTGGAGGCGGCCGTGAGCCGCATTCTCTCCCGCGAGGTGCGCGCCGCGCAGGCCGCCGGCCTCAAGGTCCTCTTCTGCATGGGCGAGCGCGAGGAGGAGGTCGACGACTGGGAGGCCGTCCTCACCGCCCAGGTGACCCAAGGCCTCGAGGGCGCGGACCTCTCCGGCGTGCGCATCGCCTACGAGCCCGTCTGGAGCATCGGCCCCGGCAAGACGCCGGCGGACGCCCCCTACATCACCAAGGTCGCCCGCCTCATCAAGAGCGTCGTGCCCGGCGTGGACGTGGTCTACGGCGGCGGCCTCAAGTCCGACAACGCCGAGATGCTCGCCGGCATCCCGGAGATCGACGGCGGCCTCATCGCCCTCACCCGCTTCACCGGCGAGATCGGCTTCTACCCCGAGGAGTACGCCGAGATCGTCGACCTGTACCTCAACGCCTAAGGCGACCTTGACAAGGGGACAGTCCCCTTTTGAATCATTCACAAGCAGAAAGGAAAAACCATGCATCTTGACTTTGAGTGGGGCACCGGCATGATGGGAGCCGAGCTCCCCGACACCACCGACGTCTTCGTCACCGGCGAGACCGTCAAGGACCCCGAGTGCCTGCCGCAGGACTGGGACAGCCTCTACAACGCCACCCTCGAGAGCATCCGCAACCCCATCGGCATGGAGCCGCTCGCCGACCTCGCGCACCCCGGCGCCAAGGCCGTCATCGTCATTCCCGACATCGTGAAGGGCGGCACGCAGCCCACCTCCCACCGCAAGGTGGCCATCCGCGCCTGCCTCGACGAGCTCTTCGCCAACGGCGTCTCCCACGACGACGTCCTTCTCCTCTTCTCCAACGGCCTTCACCCCCGCACCTCCACCGCCGAGGCCAAGCTCATCCTGGGCGAGGACCTCTACAACGAGTTCGAGGGCACGGGCCAGATCACGTCCCACGACTCCGAGGACTACGACCACCTCGTCGACCTCGGCTTCACGCCGCAGGGCGACCACGTGATCATGAACAAGTACGTCTACGACGCCGACATCGCCATCCTCATCGGCCACACGCAGGGCAACCCCTACGGCGGCTACTCCGGCGGCTACAAGCACTGCGCCACCGGCATCACCCACTGGCGCTCCATCAGCGCGCACCACGTGCCGCGCGTCATGAGCCGCCCGGACTTCGTCCCCGTCTCCACCTCCTCCCTCATGCGCGACAAGTTCGACCAGCAGGGCATGTTCATGGAAGAGAAGATGGGCAAGAAGTTCTTCTGCTGCGACGCCGTGCTCGACACCTGGAGCCGCCAGATCGCCATCTTCTCCGGCTACGCCGCCGAGATGCAGCCCGTCTCCTGGGCCCTCGCCGACAAGCGCACCTACGTGCACTGGGCCGAGAAGAAGTACGACATCGTGGTCATGGGCATGCCCACCAACTTCCACTACGGCGACGGCATGGGCACCAACCCCATCCAGATGATGCAGGCCGTCTCCGCCCAGGTCATCCGCCACAAGCGCGTCCTCTCCGACCACTGCGTCTTCGTGATCGCCAGCTACTGCAACGGCTGGTTCCACGACGAGCGCTGGCCCTACCTGCGCGAGCTCTGGGACGTCTGGCAGTCCGACAAGATGAACACCCTGGACGAGATGATCAAGTACGGCGAGTACTTCGCCACCAACGAGGAGTACATCCGCAAGTACCGCTTTGCCAACGCCTTCCACCCGTTCCACGGCTTCAGCATGATGACCTGCGGCAACCTCGCCGAGAAGTACCTCAGCGCCACCTACATCGTGGGCGCGCAGAAGCCGGGCATCGCCCGCACCATGGGCCTCAAGACCCGCCCGACCTTCGAGGAGGCCATCGCGGACGCCACGCGCAAGTTCACGGACGGCAACCCCAACATCCTGGCGCTGCCGCACGCCTACAACCGCGCCGTGCCGCACCTCTGCATGAAGGACCCGTCCCAGAACAGCCACTTCCGCGACGACGCCCCCGCGCACCCCTGCGGCTGCTAGCGCACGGAGATGCTTAGGCTCAACGAGACATACCTGGGCGCCCGGGTGACCTCCACCGAGGTCTCCCGGG
Organism: Olsenella sp. An285; assembly: GCF_002159625.1. Lineage (GTDB taxonomy): Bacteria > Actinomycetota > Coriobacteriia > Coriobacteriales > Atopobiaceae > Thermophilibacter > Thermophilibacter avicola. The sequence goes on along the minus strand of NZ_NFIZ01000018.1, from coordinate 6,972 downwards.
CCTCCTCTGCCCACGTGGACGTGCTCGCGCGCTGCCAGGCGGGCGAGGCGCGCCACGCGGGCTCCCTCGGCTGGCTCCACGTGGGCGACTGGGCGTCAGACGAGAAAATCGCGCAGGTCGAGGCCCTCGCGGCGCGCCTGCGCGAGCGCGCGGACACCTTCGTCCTCATTGGCGTGGGCGGCTCCAACAACGCCGCGCGCGCGGCGCTCGCCGCCCTTGGCGTGCGGGACGGCTCGCTCGACGGCACGCACCGCGTCACCTATGCCGGCAACACGCTCTCCGCCTTTGAGCTGCGGCGCGTTCTGGAGGACCTCGAAGGCCACGAGGTCGTCATCGACTGCGTGGCCAAGAACTTCGAGACCCTGGAGCCCGGCTCCTCCTTCAGGCTGCTCCGCCAGTGGCTGGTCTCGCGCCACGGCGAGAAGGACGCGGCCTCGCGAATCGTCTGCTGCGGCACGCCGGGCTCGCACCTCGAGGACCTCTGCCGCGAGCACGGCTACGAGTTCACCACCTTCCCCGAGCCCGTGGGCGGCCGCTACACCGCGCTCACCGAGGTGCACCTGCTGCCACTGGCCTTCGCCGGCGTGGACGTCCGCGCCCTCGTGGCCGGCGCGCGCGCCGAGGAGGCGCGGCTGCGCGACGCCGCCGCTGACCCCGCGGACAACCCCGCCTGGCGCTACGCGCTCGTGCGCAGGCTCGCCTGGGACGCAGGGCTGCGCGTGGAGCTCCTGAGCTTCTTCGAGCCTCGCTTCCGCTGGTTCTCCAAGTGGTACGAGCAGCTCTTTGGCGAGAGCGAGGGCAAGGACGGGCGCGGGCTCTTCCCCGCCTCCGCCGAGTACTCCGAGGAGCTCCACAGCCTGGGGCAGTACGTCCAGGACGGCACGCACCAGATCTTGGAGACCTTCCTCGACGTGCTCGAGCCCGGCGCCGGGGACTCGCTCGTCCTGGGCGGGCAGGACATAGACGACCGCTTCGGCTACCTCGACGGAGCCGACTTCTGGGACGTCAACAAGGCGAGCTTCTCGGCCTCCCGCTCCGCGCACGCGCGCACGCTCCCCTGCCCCACCATCGAGCTCGACCGCGTGGACGAGGAGCACCTGGGGCGGCTCTTCTACTTCTTCATGTTCTCCTGCTACCTCTCCGCCGAGCTCCTGGGCGTCAACCCCTTTGACCAGCCCGGCGTCGAGGCCTACAAGCAGCTCATGTTCGAGACCCTCGGCAAGTAGCGCCCCGCACCACCAACATCGGCGTTCCCCCTTCCAGTGGCCGGCCGAACCCCACCCCCGGGTTCGGCCGGCCTTCCCCATGTGACAAAGGTTGACAAAAGGGACAGGGCCATCTGTCAAGTTACAGTGCCACACAGTTCTCGTAGAGCTCTTCCGGGGCGATGTCGAGCCCACAGGGCCACACCACGGTGAATCCGTCGGAACGGGCGGCGCGAAACTCAGCGGGGTCAGAGAGCCTCTCGAAGACGCCGACGCCAATGAGGTCGGACATGTCGTAGGTTCCGCGGCGTCCGTCATCAAACTCGAGGTAGAGTGTCGTGTCGTCCAAAGCCCATGCCTTGTTGACGTTGTACCTCATCGTGTCTCCTAGAGCGGCTTGATGCGGAAGAGGTCCTGCTTGTTGCGCGCAAGCTCCCAGTTTGCCTCGAGCTCATCGGCGTTGAGGACTGACCACGCAGCTACGAGCTTGCGCTGTTTCGAGGGAAAATCGCCCTCCATGAGTTCGCCGTCGAAAGTGAAGCAGGCCTCTGTCCCTTGATATCTCGCATGGAAATGCGGAGGCATGTGGTCCTGATAGTACATGTAGATCACTATCCCGTAGAACATGCTAATTGCTGGCATGTGAGCCTCCGTTCCGTCTGTTTAGCCTACTATACCCAGCATTGCCCCCTCGTCACTCTATGGTCGAAGCATCTACCGTTGCTATGACAAACGACCCTGTCCCCTTTGTCACAAATTGTTGTCCGGTCCTGACCCTACTATCGAACATGGGTTCGTAACTTGCGGGATCGGGGGACAGCATGCCAAAGCTGCTCGGCGGCATCAGCGGCGTGCCCGGCTACGACGAGCGCACGTATGTCTGCGTGAGGTCAGTGACCGAGGCCGACGGACACACGCGCCCCCTCGAGATAACCTGGGCGGACGGCCGACACTACCCCATCGTCGCGAGCACGCTCACGCGCGTCCTCGGGCGCTGGGAGTACGGCACGGTGATCATGTGCTGGGACATCGAGCTCAGGCTCCACGCAAGGCGCCGCCTCTTCTGGGAGCGCGGGCGCTGGTTCGTCCCCACGCGCAGCCTGGACAGAAACGGCGAGCAGGCGCCGGGCGAGGAGGCGTAGACGGACCACCCGCTGTCTCGCGCTCAGGCCACGAGGGCGAGAAGAACGAGAAGGACCCGCGTGCCACAAGACGCAAAGGGGAGGGATCCCGAAGGACCCCTCCCCAATCCGAATCGTGCGCGAGCGCGAGGCGAGAGCCTACTTGAGGCCCTTCCAGCTCTCGTAGCCGTTGTCCTTCGTGTAGTCGTGGGAGTTGGTGGCCTCCACGATGTCGAAGAAGGCGTAGTGGTCGCGAGCGACGTCCGGGAAGAGCTTGAGGGCGTCGTTCTCGAGATTCTCGACGATCCAGGTGCTGTCCGCCACGCGGCCGAGCATGCGGTTGGCGATGGTCGCCGCCTGCGCGCGCTTGAGCGTGTCGCTGGGGCCGAAGCGGTGGCTGCCGTCCTGGTAGCCGCTGATCCAGCCGTACTTCACGGAGCCCACGACCACGTCGTAGTACCAGGCGTCCTCGGAGACGTCGACGAAGATGTTCTCGCCGGAGTAGTCGCCCTTGGAGAAGCGCATGGCCATGGCGGTGAACTCGGCGCGGGAGATCGAGTCCGCGGGACGGAAGGTGCCCGTGAAGTCGTCGCCCTTGATGATGCCGCGGGAGGCGAGGACGGAGACCGCCTCGTAGTACCACTCGTCCTCATCGACGTCCGGGAACGAGATCTCTATGTCGCCGTAGCTCTTGTCCTTGAGCATGTTGTAGAACATCTGGGCGGCGTGCGCGCGGGACATGTTGTCATCGGGACCGAAGGTGCCCGTGCCGTCGTCGTAGCCGTGCATGAAGGCATCGTGGTTCGTCACGTCGAACCACTGGTCGACACCGGTGTCACCGGGGTCAGCCGGGTCGTTGCCCCTCTTGAACTGGACGCTGATCTCGTGGTCCGCCTGCACGTTGGTGAAGGTGTAGGACGAGACGCGACCGCAGAACTCGCCGTCAACGTACACCGCGTGGATGGAGTAGCCCTCGGCAGGAGTTATCGAGAAGGACTGGCTCGTGCCGGCCTTGACCTTCACGGTGCCGGACGGGCTGATGGTGCCGCCCTCGCCGGCGGAGGCGTCAATCTCGTAGTACTTGGTCGCGGGCGGGGTGACGGAAGTGCTCTTGAACGTGGCCTCGATGGTGTGGTTGGCATCAACGTCCGTGAACGTGTAGCTGGTCACGGCGCCGACGCTCTTGCCGTCGACCTTGACGTCGGCGATCTCGTAGCCCTGCTCGGGTGTGATGGTGAAGGCCTGGTCCGCGCCCTCAGCCACGGTCACTTCACCGGACGGGGCGATGCTGCCGCCGGTGCCTGCAGAGGCGTCGATGGCGTACGCCTGCGTCTTCCACACGATTGCGAACGGCGAGAAGCCCGATGACCCGACGGTGAACTTGATGCCCTGAGAGGTTTTGTCGCATTCTATCTTCTCGAGCTCACACGAAACGATAGCGGGCTCGACATCAGGGCCCGTGATGCCGTACTCGCGGTGGAGACCCTTGAAGTGGACGACGGTGAATTCAACGCCCAGGGCCTGATCGTAGGTCGTGCCATCGGGATAAGGCAGGTAGATGGTAGCGTTGTTGTCTGCGGACACCCAGGCGTTGCCGTTGTTGACGTCGACAAGGTCGAGGTAGCGGAATGCAAACCGGTAGGCCTCGCCCTTGTTAAGCTCGGGGAGCAGCTTGGAATCGACGGCCCTCCGTTCGAGGAGCTGCTGTCGGTTGTCGCCCTGGTTGGTGAGAAGGGAGTCGTCAAGAATCGAGACACCGGAGTTGTCAGCAACCTGGTTACCCTGGTCACCGTTCACGTAGTACATACTGTCGGCATCAAGGACTGCAACTGCGTGGTCCTGCATCTCAGTAGGATCGACGCTCTGGACGGGATGGGTGCTCTCACCGCTGACGGCATCAGAGATGTCCTCAACGTAGCGAACGATAAGCGTACCGGTACCAAAGTCCTTTGCGACCTCGTTGCCATTGATGGTAATAGTCGCGGGCTCCATGCCATCCTTCCAGGACAGCCTTGCCTCATACTCACCAGCGGTTCTATCGTCAGTAATCTTCGTGTCACCGTCGTAGTAGGCAACCGACAGACGGCCGAGGAGCTCCTGCATGGCGGCATCACCGGACAGGGGCTCCTCATCGTTAATCACGAGCGACGTAATGGGATCGATGCTGTCAGCAATAGTGAGCAACGGGAAGCCCGTATCGGAGGTCTCGTTGCCCTGTCCTCCGCCGGTGTAGATGGTGATGTCATCAGGAGCGAGCGTGTACTCCTTGTTGTTAACAAGAAGAACCGCATACGCGCTATTGGCATCAAGGTTGCTAAGGGTCACGTCAAGCGTAACAGCGTTCTCAAGCTTGATCAAATCAATGGTTGCGTCTTCGGCGGGCTTACCTTCATCGTTAAGCTTGAGGATCGCTGCATACAGCCCGGTTTTAAGAGCGTGCTCAGGACGCGGCATAGTGAAGTGAACTGTGGAATCCGACGACTTGAGCCAAAGTCCCGCGTATGCCTTCACTCCGCCTTCGCTAATTGACGAGGGGACAACTTCCCACCCCTCGAAGGAGCCGTTAGACTTCAGATAGTCTTGGATTTTATTGACTGCGTCGACACTCGCCTTACCGAGGTGAATGTCCTTGTATCCATCATCCAGCGTCAGGGTTCCAAAAGGAACAGAGACCACGGGAGAGTTAGAAAGCGTTCCTGAAGCAATCTCAACATGCTGAAGTGCAGAGGTTGCATAGTTGCGGTCCCCAACTGTGATTTGAGCGCCACCGCCGTGGTTGTTCTCAATGGAGGCTCCGGCAGTAATCGTGAGGTTTGATCCAAGCTGAGCCCCATAGTTCACAGCGTAGCCACCGCAGTTCCTTATAGTTCCCTCAATCATCGCAATAGAGGGATCGCCTGCTAGTATTGCATCACCGGTAACGTTCTCAATAACGCCGGATTTAGCGAGTGTAACTTTTCCGTCAGGCCAAGATCCATTATTCGAGACGAACAAGAATGTGCCACCGATATTGTTTACATGGCCCGAAATCTCGATGGTTGGCTTCCCTCCATTGAGATAGATGATGGCAGCGTCAGTTGTCGAACAATCTACAATGCTCCCGGTTTCACCGAGCTCAAACGTACCCTGGGTACCACGCAGCCGGAAGGGCACGTTGCCCGAATGAACTTCTTTTACAGCACCATCTAAATATGTGCTTCCTCCATTGGAGTCAACAATACTAACTTTAACACCACTAATTATCGAACCTTCCTCGGTATTGAGCTTGCCCCCATTCAGGTAAAACAGTGTGTCAACCGAATCGCCATTGTGGGACTTGATATCGGCGATGGACCCCATGCCCCCAAGCGTAAAGACGGAGTTTCCGTCAACATAGGCCACAATTCCTCCGAAGTGGCTACTACCCCCGGAAGGTCCGATATCGGTGCTGTGCTCCATGTAATCGTTAGTAGTTATGTCTTTCACTGTACCATTGACCGCAGTGATACCACCGTTGTCAATGTAGACGGCACGCCCGTCAACACTCTCGATAGAAGCGCCCGCCTCAACGGTAACTGTGCCACCGTGGTTGAAGATCGCGGCGTAGCCACCCTCTCGCTTACCCAGCCGCTCGTCGCAAATCTTGCTGCCAGACTCCATGATGAGCGTAGCGCCCTTGCCACCCTCTCCAGAGATGTACACCGCGGAAAGGCCGCCGAAGTTCTTCAGCGTGGCACCCGAGCCCAGAACGATAGTCCCCTCACCGTCGCCGTACGCGACAATCATGCCCTCCTGAACGAGCTCTTCGTTTCCGGTATTGACCCCGTCCTTATGGAGCTCATACTTCGTGCCCTCGTGGCGGAACCCATCGTCAAGGGTCACGTTCTTGAGGGTGAGCTTCGACCCGTTAGCGACCTCAATCATCGCAGGGTTATAACCGCCGTGGCCGCCATCGTTCACAGAAATGAAGTCATCAGAGCGGGTAATTGTAAACCCGCCACCATTGATAGTGACATTCTTTGCGTCAATAAAGGTATAGTAGCTTTCTTGAATGTTGGAACTTAAGTAGATCGTTCCGCCAGACTTCAGCCTGTTTTCGGCAGCATGGAGAGTCCTAAACGGGTGAGCTTCGGTATCATCACCGGATTCGTCGTCACCGGTATCACCGTTCACGTACACCTGGTCGTATTCCGGATTGTCTCCGCCCTCGGCCCACGCTCGCACGGGCGCAAGCCCGCAGACGAGGAGCGCCGCCGCGAACAGCGCGATCAGCCACCTCGCCGTCAACGTTCTTCTCGGTCCTTCTCGCATAAGCACTCCTTCCCTTGTACGTGTCCGTATGGGGAGGGCGCCCGCGGTCGCGAGCGCCCCAAGTTCCTCACTCAGGCGCCACGACGTGCATAGCGATTCCGCCAGAGATGACGGGCAGGACCCCACCGCTGTCGAAGCGGGGCACCACAGCCGCCGTGTGGCAACAGCTCTTCTCTTGTGTTTGGTTGGGCCTTTGACGCTTTCCGCGGCTAGGCACTACGGCCGCACGGCATGCATCCTCGACAACCCCCCCCCCTGAGGGAATTTCGTCTGATGCAGGTCCGACCCATGGGCGCCTCCCATGACCGCGTTGCGTCGCACGCTGCGTGGACGAATCCAGCAACGTAAGAAAAGTC
>NZ_NFIZ01000017.1 GCF_002159625.1 Olsenella sp. An285 | reverse complement strand
GAGCCGGAGCCCCCCGCTCCCGCCGGCCCCACGCCCGCCGAGCGCGCCGGTGAGTTTGCCGAGCGCGCCAAGGAGGTTGCCGGCAGCGCAAAGGATGCCGTGGTCGACTTTGGGCACTCCGTGGCGGAGCGCTTCGAGTCCCTCGGGCCGGACAAGGTCCCCGCAATCGCGATCGCGCTCGTGATCCTCGCCGTGGTGGGCGTGGCCCTGGCGTACATCTCCACCGGCTGGTTCAGCCCCTTCGCGGACCGCACCGCCGAGACCCCGCAGTTCGAGGAGCCCTCCGACGGCAGCATCGAGCCCATCCAGCCCGAGGTGGCCGAGGAGGAGCCCGAGGACGAGGGTCCCATCGAGGGCGGGCCCGAGGTTCGCGACACGCTCCAGGCCTACTCCTGGACCGAGCTCTCCCAGATCTCCGCGCTCATTGCCGCAGCGCCCAGCGACGAGGAGGGCATCGACATCGCCCGTCGCTACAACCTCTGCGCCGAGAGCGGCTCCATCGACGCCAACAACGTCAAGAACCTCGAGCTCTCCAGCGGCGCGGTCGTGCCCGTGGCCATCGGCGGCTTCAGGCATGACGCCAAGTCCGACGGCACCGGCGTCTCGGGCATCACGTTCATCACCCGCGCGTCCGTGGGCAACCAGGCCGTCGATCCCTCCGGCATCGCGACCGCCTGGGAGGAGACGCCCCTGCGCTCCTGGCTCAACCAGAGCCTCATGGCGGAGATTCCCGCCGAGCTCGCCGAGCTCGTGGTGCCCGTGAACAAGACCACCAACCTGCCCATGGCCTACGGCAGCGGCCAGAGCGTCACGTCCGAGTACCTGTGGATCCCCTCGTACTCCGAGGTCGTGGGCCCGCTCGACTCGAGCAACCGCCGCTACGGCATCTACCAGAGCGAGGGCGAGCAGTACCAGCTCTACACCGACTCCGGCGTGACCTCCGTGGGCGACAACGCCACGCTCGCCCTGGGCGAGTACTGGTGGACCAGGAGCCCGGACGTCGTGACCGACTACTGGTACCTCGTGGTCTCCCCCGAGGGCGGCACCCCGTACGGCCATCGCACGGGCACGTCGGACGCCATCATCCTCGGCTTCTGCCTCTAGGCGCGTCCAGAGAGACGACGGCGCCCCGCGGGTTCTTCTCGACCCGCGGGGCGCTTTTTTGTCCTGCCGCTTGGCGTTGCCGATGACCGGAAGGGCCGGCTGCCCGAGCCTAGCCCAGAAGCGCTGTCACGTCTCCCAACACGCTCTCGAAGCTCACGCCGCGCACCTGGTAGTCCGGCTGGTCGGGCGTGATCTGCATGGCGTGGCGCACCAGAGCGCCGGCAAACTCCACGCTGGAGAGCAGGCTCTCGCCGGCGTAGATCGCCGCGGTGAGGCCGGAGGCAAAGAGGTCGCCCGTGCCGTGCAGCATGAAGGGAAGGAGCACGCTCGAGACCTCCTCGACCTGCGTCTCGCCCTCGCCGTTCACGGCCACGTAGTTGCGGATGACCTGCTCGCCCTCGTGGACGATGCCCTTGATCACCACGGACTTGGCGCCCATGCCCAGCAGCGCGTCCATGAGGCGCGTGACGTACGCCACGTCCACGTCCTGTCCCTCGTAGGGGATGCCGGTGAGGATGGAGGCCTCGGTGAGGTTGGGCGTGAGCACGTCCGCGCCGTCAACGAGGTCGCGCATGGCGGCGCACATCTCGTCGGTGTAGGTGGGGTACTTGGAGCCGCCGTCGCCCATCACCGGGTCAACGATGCGCAGCGCGTTGGGGTACTCGCGATAGAGGCGCAGGATGGCGCCCACCTGCTCGGCCGAGCCCAGGAAGCCGGAGTAGATGCCGTCGAGCTCGATGCCCTCCTCGCGCCAGGCGTCGAGGTACTCGTCCAGCATGGGCGTGGTGTCGTGCATGTAGAACTTGGGGAAGCGCGTGTGCGCCGAGAAGAGCGACGTGGGGACGGGGCACACGTCGATGCCCGCCGCCGAGAGCACGGGGATGGCCACCCCGAGCGAGCACTTGCCGTAGCCGCAGAGGTCGTGGACGGCAGCGACGCGCGGCAGGTAGCCGCCCTCGCGCTGGTAGAGGTGCAGATTGCTGGCTGTGTTCATGGGATTCTCCTTTGTCCGCGGACTGATGGACCAGCGTACAAGGGGACAGCATAGCCCTTTTCCCGCCGCGGCATGTTACGTTTGCGACAAATTCCCGCGGCAGCGCGGGGCGAACCATGCAACACCCGGGGTTTGGCCCCGAATCTGCCCAATAAAGCCGGGTGTTGTATGGTCCAGCTTCACGCCCCGCTCGTTATGACAAACCACCCTGTCCCCTTTGTCATAACGTCGCGGGCCAGCACGTTCTATACTTGAACGGCATATGCAACGACGAGAGGAGCATCATGGCAGAGCAGCCGCTTGTTGGTATCATCATGGGCTCGAAGTCCGACCTCCCCACGATGGAGGCCTGCACCGCCCAGCTCGAGGAGCTCGGCGTTCCCTACGAGCTGGTCATCGCCAGCGCGCACCGCAACCCCGACAAGGTCCACGAGTGGGCCGGCTCCGCGGCCGATCGCGGCCTCAAGGTCATCATCGCCGCTGCCGGCAAGGCCGCCCACCTCGGCGGCGTCGTCGCGGCGTTCACCCCGCTGCCCATCATCGGCGTGCCCATGAAGACCTCCGACCTCGGCGGCATGGACTCGCTGCTCTCCATGGTCCAGATGCCCTCCGGCGTGCCCGTGGCCTGCGTCGCCATCAACGGCGCCAAGAACGCCGCCATCTACGCCACGCAGATCCTCGGCGCCACCATGCCCGAGTATCGCGAGAAGATCGTCGAGTTCAAGCGCCAGATGGCGGAGGCGTAGGTCCCAAGGGGCTCAGGATGGCTTCGCACTTCAGACAACCCGACGAGGCTCCCCGCGGCGCGCATGCCGCCCGCGGGTCCTCGGGCTCCGGGGCGCACTTCGCGCAGGAGTCCCAGCGCCCGCGCTCGGCCAACCCCCGCTCGGGCCTCACCACCCGTCGCGGCGGGGAGGAGTCCTTTCACGCGCCGGACGGCAACCCTCACGCCGCGAGCATCCCGCACGGCGCCGAGGGCTTCGTCTCGGTCGTGACCGAGCCCGAGGAGGAGCGCCGCGGGCACGACCGGCGCCTCAAGGCGCCGCACTTCGTCGAGACGGACCCCTACGACCTCTCCGGCCGCCGCAGCCGCAGCGTCTGGAAGCGCATCGGCCGCGTGCTCTCCGTCCTGCTCTTCCTTGCGGGCATAGGCCTCATCGTGGCCGCGGGCGTGCTCTGGTTCAACAACCAGCGGCAGTACGCGGAGCAGGAGCGCGTGAACGAGGAGCTCGCCGCGTTCGTGGACGTCTCGGAGAGCGGCGAGGAGCCGCCCCGGGTTGACTGGGAGGCCCTCAAGGCCGTGAACGACGAGGTCGTGGGCTGGGTGCAGATTCCCGGCACCGTGGTCAACTTCCCCGTCTACCAGGCCTCTGACAACGAGAAGTATCTCCACACCAGCGCCGAGGGCGAGTACACCATCGGCGGGCAGATCTTCATGGACTACGAGAACGCCGCGCCCGGCATGGTGGACTCCCAGACCATCATCTACGGTCACCACCTGCGCGACGGCTCCATGTTCAAGGCCGTGTCCGACATGCAGGGTCAGGAGATGTTCGACAGCGTGTCCACCATCTGGTACGTGACCGAGGCGGCCACCTACCAGCTCAGGCCGCTGATGGCCTACCCCACCTCCGCGGATGACGTCAACGTGCGGCAGTTCAACTTCGCCTCCATGGACGACTTCCACGCCTACCTCAACGGGCTTCTCGGCATGTCCACCGCAAGCCGCGCGGACGCCGCCGAGGTCATTGCCGGCACGTCGCAGGTGCTCTCCCTCTGCACGTGCTACTACGATGACGCGGACAAGGGCCGCGTGGTCCTGGTGTGCGCGCCCGTGTCCGCCGTGGACGCCGCCGCCGCGGCGGCCGCCTCGGCAGCCAACTGATAGGAGGGACCGATTTCGTGACCATCCAGGACCTCGATACTGGCGCTGAGCCGCAGACCGCGGGCAGCGCCGAGAAGGACCTCGAGCCCCGGGGCCTCCATGAGGAGTGCGGCGTCTTTGGCGTCTGGGCGCCCGGGCGCGACGCGGCCCGCATGACCTACTTCGCCCTGCGCGCGCTCCAGCACCGCGGCCAGGAGTCCGCCGGCATCGCGGTGGGCGACGGGCGTACCGTGCTCGTGCGCAAGGACCTGGGCCTCGTGACGCAGGTCTTCTCGGACGCCGACCTCTCGGCCATGCCGGGGCACGTGGCCTGCGGGCACTGCCGCTACGGCACCGCCGGGGCGCGCGGCTGGGAGGCCGCGCAGCCGCACCTCTCCACCATCAACGACGTGATCATCGCGCTCGCACACAACGGAACGCTCGTGAACTTTGACGCGCTGCGCCGCGAGCTCATCGAGATGGGCATCCCCTTCCGCTCCAACACGGACTCAGAGGTCGCCGCCAAGCTCATCGGCTACTTCACGCAGCGCGCGGGGCGCCTGCGCACGGGCATCGCGCACACGATGCGCATGCTCGAGGGCGGCTACGCCATGGTGCTCGTGCGCGACAACGCGCTCTACGCCTTCCGCGACCCGCACGGCATCCGACCGCTCGTGCTGGGCCGGCTGGGCGAGGACGGCTGGGTCGTGGCGAGCGAGACCTGTGCCCTCGACATCACCGGCGCCACCTTCGTGCGCGAGATCGAGCCCGGCGAGATCGTCCGCGTCTCCGACGACGGCCTGCGCTCCGAGCGCGGCTGCGCGCCGGGCCGCCGCGCGGCCTGCGTCTTCGAGCACGTGTACTTCTCGCGCCCCGACTCCGTCCAGGACGGGGAGAGCTTCTACCTCATGCGCCACAACATGGGCCGCCGGCTCGCCCGCGAGACCCCCGTGGACGCCGATCTCGTGATCTCCGTGCCGGACTCGGGCACCCCCGCGGCAGAGGGCTTTGCCCAGGAGCTGGGCATCCCCTTTGGCACCGGCCTCATCAAGAACCGCTACGTGGCGCGCACCTTCATCCAGCCCACGCAGGAGCTCCGTCAGATGGGCGTGCGCCTCAAGCTCAACGCCCTGCCGGACGTGGTGCGCGGCAAGCGCCTGGTGATGGTGGACGACTCCATCGTCCGCGGCACCACCTCGCGCCAGATCGTGCGCATGCTCAAGGCCGCCGGCGCCACCGAGGTGCACGTGCGCTCGGCCTCGCCCATGGTCAAGTGGCCGTGCTTCTACGGCATAGACACCGGCAGCCAGGACCAGCTCATCGCCGCCCGCATGTCGCTGGAGGAGATCCGCGCCCACATAGAGGCGGACTCCGTGGGCTTCCTCTCCACCGAGGGGCTGCTGGCCTGCGTGCCCTCCGGCGCGGGCTGCGGCTACTGCAAGGCGTGCTTCACCGGGGAGTACCCCGTCGAGATACCACGCTCGTTCTGGGAGGACCGGTTCCTCCCCGGGTTCGAGCCGCGCAACCTGGAGTCGGCCTCCGCGACCTCGCAGATGCCGCTCGAGGACGCCCAGGACTTCCTTGATAATGGGCCGGAGGGGGACAGCCCCCTTCTGACTCGCTGACAGAAGAAAGGACCAAGATGGCCGAGAACACCAAGCACGTGAGCTATGCGGACGCCGGCGTGGACACCGCCGAGGGCGCCCGCGCCGTCGACGCGATCAAGGCCGCCGTCGCAGCCACCAACCGCCCCGAGGTCATAGGTGGCCTGGGCGGCTTTGGCTCGTGCTTCTCGGCCGCCGCGCTCAAGGACATGGAGGAGCCCATCCTGGTCTCCGGCACGGACGGCGTGGGCACCAAGCTCGCCATCGCGCAGCTGCTCGACCGTCACGAGACGGTGGGCGAGGACCTCGTGGCCATGTGCGTGGACGACATCGTGCCCATGGGCGCCGAGCCGCTCTTCTTCCTCGACTACGTGGCCATTGGCAAGCTGCGCGCCGAGCACGTGGCCAAGATCGTGGGCGGCATCGCCGAGGGCTGCCGCAAGTCCGGCTGCGCCCTCGTGGGCGGCGAGATGGCCGAGCACCCCGGCGTCATGGCCGAGGGCGACTACGACCTCGCCGGCTTTGTGGTGGGCGTCGTGGACCGTCCCAAGATGATCGGCCCGGACAAGGTGCGCGAGGGCGACGTCATCCTGGGCCTCCCCAGCTCCGGCATCCACTCCAACGGCTACTCCCTCGTGCGCAAGGTGGCTATCGAGGGCAAGACCGTGGAGGAGCTGGAGACCCCGCTGCCCGAGCTGGGCGGCGAGTCCCTGGCCGACGCCGTCATGCGCCCCACCACCATCTACGCCGGCCAGCTCCTGGCCGCCCTGCGCGCCGGCGCGCCCATCCACGCGATGGCGCACATCACCGGCGGCGGCATCACCGAGAACCTCGACCGCGCCATGCCCGAGGGCCTGGATGCGCTGGTCTCCCGCGGCGGCGAGGCCGGCCCCGCGTGGGACGTCCCGCCCGTCATCACGTACATGATCAAGGCCGCCGGGCTCACGCTGGACGAGGCCTACCGCACCTTCAACATGGGCGTGGGCATGGCCGTCATCTGCGCGCCCGAGGACGAGGCCGCCGTGCGCGAGGCGCTCGAGGCCCAGGGGCTCGCGCCCTTCTCGGTCGGTCGCGTGATCGCTGGCGAGGCGGGCGCCAAGGGGAAGGTGGTGTACGACGATGAGCGCTAGCACGACGGACGAGAAGAACGTCGCCTCGTCGCCCGCCATCAGGCTCGGCGTCCTCATCTCCGGAAGCGGCACCAACCTCCAGGCCATCATCGACCGCATCGCTGACGGCACGCTGGACGCCTCGATCGAGCTCGTGGTGAGCTCGCGTCCGAGCGCCTTTGGCCTCAAGCGCGCGGAGGCCGCGGGGCTCCAGACCCTCACGCTCTCCAAGGAGATCTACGCCGACCCCGAGGAAGCGGACGAGATCATCGCCGCCGAGCTCAGGCGCCGCGGCGTGGACTACGTCATCATGGCCGGCTACATGCGCAAGGTGCACGACCCCATCCTGGCCGCGTTCCCCAACCGCGTGGTCAACCTGCACCCCGCGCTGCTGCCCAGCTTCCCCGGCGCGCACGCCATCCAGGACGCCTACGACCGGGGCGTCAAGGTCACGGGCGTGACCGTGCACTTTGCCAACGCGGACTACGACGCCGGCCCCATCATCGCGCAGCGCGCGCTGCCCGTCGAGGAGGGCTGGACCGTGGACGAGCTGGAGGAGCACATCCACGCCATCGAGCACGAGCTCTATCCCGAGGTCGTGGGCCTGCTCGCCGCGGGCCGCGTCCACGTGCGCGAGAACCTCACCGTGGCGATTGACCCCGCGTAGCGGGGCGAAGCGGGGGCGGACCCGTTCCGCCTCCCGCCACAGATACGGGCCGGCGCCCGACGGGGAAGGAGGACCCGTCGGGCGCCGGCCCGTTCGTATGGGTATACGCGTCTTGCCCTGTTGCGGCGAGGGGTCCGGCTATACCTCCGCCGCCAGGGGGTCGACGCGACGTACCTCGTGGATTCCGGCCGCCAGGAGGGCGTCAACGTCCTCGTCCGTGGCGCCGGTGTCCGTGATGAGAATCGAGACCTGGTCGAGCGTGGCGTAGGAGAACCCGGCGGCCATGCCCAGCTTGCTCGAGTCCGCAAGGAGGATCATCCTGTCCGCGCGCTCGACCATGAGGGAGTTCACGGCAGCCTCCTGCTGCGTGGTCGACGTGACGCCCGCGGAGGTGGAGATGCCGGCGCAGCCCACGAAGCACGTGGTGGCCGAGACGCTCCCCACGTTGGCGAGAGCGAACACGCCAGAGAGCACGCCGCGCGGGCGGCGGACCTCGCCGCCGGTCACGAGCACCATGCCGTTGGGCGGGATGGGCAGCTTGTAGGCGTTCGCGCTGTTGGTGACCACGGTCACGCCCTGCGCCCTGATGTAGGGAACCATGTCGAGGGCGGTGGAGCTGGTGTTGACAAAGAGCAGCTCGTCGCTGCTCACGAGCTTGGCCGCCGCCTGCGCGATGGCGGCGCGCTCGGCGGCGAAGGCCTCCTTGGCCTCGCTGCCGTCGGCCTCCGCGAGGACCGCCTCGCCGTAGCGGCGGACGACGACGCCGCGCTCCTCCAGGGCGTCGAGGTCGCGGCGTATGGTGAGCGGGGAGGTGCCGAGCCTGTCGGCAAGGTCGGAGACGCCGGCGCGCCCCTCGTCCTTGAGGATGTTGGCGATGGTCTCTCGCCTCTGTCTCACGAAGCCCCTGCTTCTCCCGGATCCCATGGCAAGGCCCCCTTGCGGATAGTCGTCGCTCTATGGTGCTGCTCAAACTGCTGAACAATATGAGCAAGTATTTGGTTACATTACACAGTAAACCATCAAATCGGTCCATTCACTGTGATTATTTTGAATGACCGTTCAGAGAGAAGAACAAACCGTTCACAGACTGTGAACGGTTTGAATGGCGCTCTCGGATTGGGGGTATCTACGCGAGGACGGTGTGGCATCCGACTACGCAATCGATGTCACAGCGGATGATGACAAGTTTTCTATGTTTTTCTTGACTCGCTTCCCCAACCATAGGTACCGAGGGGTTCGGCTTCCGCGGGGCCGACGAGACTCCAGCCTGTTCGTAAAGATAGACACAGGAGACGTCCTTATGGAAGACAAGTTCGACTATGACAACCTGCGCCTCCAGGTCGAGGTTGCGGACTGCCGCGACGCAATCCAAAAGGCGGCAGACGTGCTGATTGAAAAGGGCTGCATCACATCGGGGTACGTCGACGAAATGAACGCGGCGTTTGATGAGCTCGGTCCATATTTCGTGCTGTCCCCGGGAATGGCGTTCGCGCACTCAAAGCCCTCTCCCAGCGTCAAGCGCACCGGGCTCTCGCTCATTACCCTGAAAAACCCGGTCAACTTTGGCAGCGCCGCCAACGACCCGGTCTTTCTCGTGTGCGTGATTGCGTCCGTTGACGCTAAGGAGCACATTGACCAGCTCAGGCGCATCGCCCAGTTCCTGGGTGACGAGCGGCACGTGAGCGCGCTCCGAGCTGCCCGCACGGACGAGGATGCGCACGCCATAGTCGACGAGCTTAACAAGGGAGGCTGCTAAACCATGCCAGACATCGTATCTACGCTTGTTCAGTCATTCACCCAGGCACCGATCTTCTTGAGCCTGGTCACGCTCGTCGGCCTGCTTCTGCAGAGGAAGAAGGCCCACGAGATTCTTGATGGCGTCATCAAGACGCTCGTTGGCATGACGATGCTTTCTACGGGTTCGAACCTGCTCACCAGCACGCTCACGCCGGTTATCCAGAAGCTCAACGATGTGACGGGCGTTACGGGCGTCGTCCCGCAGAACTTCTCGGTCTACGGCACGATGCTCTCTGAGTACACGACCGCCGTCGTTCTGGCTTTCCTTGGCGGCTTTGTGATCAACCTCATTCTGGTTAAGATCGTGCCCTGGAAGCAGTGCAAGAACGTGTACCTCACCGTTCACGTTGCCCTTATCCTGTCCTCGTTCCTCTGCGCGTCCCTCTCTGCCGCTTTTGGTTGGGAGATAGTCTCCGTTCCCACCATTGTGACCGCCGCAGTGCTTCTTGGCATATACAACACGTTCTCTCCCGCGGTGGCGCGCCTCTACACCAAGAACTTCACCGGAGACAATTACACCCTTGGTCACCAGCTGCAGATTGGTACCGGCCTGGGCGTCCTTCTCGCCAAGGCGGTGGGCAACCCCGAGGAGGATGCGGACAAGATCAAGCTTCCCAAGGGTCTCGAGGTCCTGAAGGACGTCACCGTTGCCATGGCCATCCTCATGCCGCTCATCTTCATTGGGATGGGTATCGCCATTGGCCAGGCGGGCATCGAGGAGCTCGCTGGCTCCACCTATTGGCTCGTCTGGCTTTTCCTGCAGGGAATCTCCTTCACCGCAGGCTTTACCATCCTGCTTGCCGGCGTCCGCATGTTCATCAACCAGCTTCTGCCCGCCTTCAAGGGCATCGCTGACAAGTATGCCAAGGGCTCCATTCCCGCCCTGGACTGCGCGGTCTTCTATCCGCTTTCCGGTACGGGGGCGATGCTCGGCTTTGTGTCCGCCGCCGTGGGCGCGCTGTGCGCCATGCTCATCACCATCGTCTTTCAGATGCCCGTCGTGGTGTTTCCGAGCCCCAATGTTGTCGTGTTTGACGGAATGACCCTTGGCGTCTTTGGCAACAAGTTCGGTGGCTGGAAGGGCTCCATCGTTGCCGGGTTCGTGATCGTCTTTGCCGTCCATATGCTCGTGATGTTCCTCTATCCCCTCACGGGCGTGCTCTATGGCGGGGGCCTCACCTACTCGCAGACCGACTACAGCATCTTCTGGATGCCGGTCATGTCGATTCTCTCCGGCATCGGCCACGCTCTCGGCCTCGCCTAGTCCTCCTGGGGGGTGCGGGTTCGCCCCGCACCCCTTCTCACGCATCTCGCCCAAACGGGAATTCGTCTTGGAGTGTCTCTTGAAGAAGCGCGTCAACATGATTCTTCGCCAGCTGCTGAGGCAGCCCGGCTGGGTCAGCTCGCAGGAGCTTGCCGATCGGCTTGGTCTCAGCCGGCGTGCCCTGACGTATGCGCTTGGAGAGGTCGACGAGCTGCTGGAGGCTGGAGGCCTCCAGGCGGTCGAGCGTGTGCCGGGCAAGGGCCTTCGCCTCGCCGAGGCTCAGCGCTCAAGGGCGTTTGCGCTGCTTGACGAGGACGTCTCTTCAGATGTGGTGATAGATCCAGCCGACCCGAAGGGCAGGCGGCTCTTCGTGCTCTTCTCGATACTGTGCGTAGATGCCCGCAGCACCGTGGAGCGGATGGCAAACCAGATGCAGACGTCCGCCAGAACCGTAAGCAACGACATGAGCTCCCTGCGTCGCACCCTTACAGGGCAGGGGCTGCAGCTCGTCTTTGACAAGCAGCATGGCTACCAGGTCAAGGGAAACCTCTTCGTTGTGCGCAATCTCCTGCTGTCGAGTCTTCGCGAGGCATGCGTCATGGACACCTGCCGAGAGGTCGAGCGAGTTGTCCGGGGCCTTTACGGGATGGCCGAAACAGAGTTTGATCGGTTTGGCGCGACGCAGGTGGGTCAGCTTCAGCAGACCCTCGAGGACGTCCTTCCGAACCACTTTGAGCGGGGAGTCCAGTGGACGATTCTGCTTCAGGTCGTGCTCATCTCGCTGGAGCGAGGTGCCGGCCACGATTATGGTCTTAATGATGACGACCGATCCTATCTTGAGAGAAGCGCGGGATTCGAGCTCGCACGCTTCCTGCGAGCTCGCGCCTCCGAGCTGCTGGGCGTGGAGCTTTCGGAGGATGAGAACTACTACCTGGGCATCATCCTCCAGTCCCTGCCCACCACGAGCCCCCGCTACGCAGAGCAGAACTACCCATTCGAGCTCGAGGTAATAGCCCAGCGGTTCATCCTTGCCGTGAGCGAGCGCTACGACTATGACTTTGGCGCGGACTCCGAGCTCTTTGGCATTGTGGTGGGACACATGATCCCCCTTGTGTATCGGCTGCGCTTCAATGCCCAGATTTCCAACCCTCTGCTGGAGAGCGTGATGGGCAAGTACGGCAAGCTGCATGCCGCCGTCAGGGAATCCGTCTCCGAGCTGGAGGGGTTCGCCCACGCCGAGCTGACCGATGACGAGTGCTCCTTCTTCACGCTCTACCTGGCCTCCTCGATCGAGAAGCTGTCAAATGCAAGGCGGGGCGCGACGCGGGTCGTGATCGTCTGCAACGCTGGAAACGCGGTCTCGCGCCTTCTGCAGTACAAGCTCATCAACGCGTTCAGCATCAAGGTGGTGGCCACGGTGGGTGCGGCGGACCTCGCCGCGGCGCTCCGCGGCTCTTCCCCGGTCGACCTCGTCATCAGCGTCGTGGACGTCAATCGGTCCGCGTACGGGGACGTGCCGTTTCTGAGGGTGTCGCCCCTCCTCACGGACGACGACTATCAACGACTGGGCAGCCACCTTGTGCGTCGCGTCTTCACCTCGGTGGGCGACGAGGAACCTGAGGCTCCCGGCCTCCTCGACCTTCTTGGCGAGAGGTGCTTTGGGGTCTGTGACGAGGTTGAGGGCATGGACGAGCTCATCTTGCTCGGCGGTGGCCTTCTCCACAAAGCGGGACTCTGCGACGAGGAGTACCCACGACAGATGGTGAGCGCCGCGCACTGCTTTGGTCCGCTCACGACGATTCTCATAGCGCCGGGCATCATCATGCCTCACGCCGGGATAAGCGATCACGTGCGCGGGACCGGCTTTAGCTTCGTGAGGATACGGAGGCCCATTTACGTGAACGGGAAGGAGGTGTTCTGCGCGCTGTCCCTTTGCACGAGGGACAAGCTGGTAAATCAGAGAGCGATTCAGCAGGTGGGAATGCTGCTGAGTCGAAGCGACTTCATCGATCGCGTGCGTGCCGTTGGCACGTACGAGGAGTTTGCAGAAACAGTCAGTCAATGCCTCAAAGAGGCAGAAGGGAAGTAGGGTCATGAAGATCACGTGCGTTTGCGGCATGGGGATGGGCAGCTCCCTCATTGCCAAGATGAACATCGAGAGCATTCTCTCTCAGGAGGGGATTGACGCTGAGGTTGATAACTGCGACCTCGGTTCGGTTTCTGCTCAGGATTCCGACTGGTACGTAACCACGCGGGAGCTGGCGGACAACATGCCGGAGAGCGCCAAGGACCACACCATTGTGCTGACCGACTTTATCTCCGTTGACTCCATCCGGGAGGAGCTGGTCAAGAACCTCAAGTAACGCTTGCTGCCTTACGGGCGCCCGGTTGAGCCTGCTCGCCGGGCGCCCGTTTTCTACCGCAGCGCGCGCATGATGTCCGCCATGCTCGGCGCGAAGGCGTTGGCCCCGGCTGCCTCGCCGGCGCCGCGGTCCGCGCTGGCCGCGCCCAGGTACTGCACGGTCCAGATGCCCGCCGCGCGCGCCGCGGTGATTCCCGCGCGCGAGTCCTCCACGGCAACCGCCCGGAGCTCGGGGTTCTTCTCGCCCGGCGCGAGATACGAGAGGGCCGTCCGGTAGGGCTCGGGGCTGGGCTTGCGCTCGCTCACGAGCTCGCGTCCCACGATGACAGAGACGAGGGACAGCAGCTGAAAGTGGTTGAGGGCGCGCACGAGGCTCGAGCACGGGGTCGTGGAGACCACGCCGATCTTCGTGCCGCGCGCCGCGAGCTCGTTCCAGAGCTCGGGTAGGCCGGGGCTGGGCTCGAGGTCGGGGCTGCCGTAGATCATGCCGTCCGCATCCCACACCTCGAGGTACTGCTCGGTCGTGATGCTGATGCCGTGCTTTGCGAGGAGCTCCGGCGCCAGGATCTCTGAGGGATGGCCTACGAAGGAGAGGACCTCCTCGTCTGTGGGGTCGTAGCCAAAGTGCCGGATGGCCTGGCGGTCGAGCTCAACGTAGAGTGGCTCGGTGTCCGCGATGACGCCGTCAAAGTCAAAGAGGGCGAAGTCCAGGTGCTCGGGGAGCGTGATGGGGGCAGTCACGGTGTCTCCTGTTCTTGGGTCGGTCGTTCTGGGGCTCGCTGCCGGCTGCTACCGGCGCCTGAGGGTGACCACGCTCTCGACGTGGCGCGTGTGGGGGAACATGTCCACCGGCGTCACGTGCTCGAGGCGGTAGCCGCGCTTTCGGAGCAGCTCGAGGTCGCGCGCCTGGGTGACCACGTTGCAGGAGACGTAGGCCACGCGCTCGGGTGCGAGCGCGGCCACGCCTGCCAGGAACTCCGGCGTGCTGCCGGCGCGCGGCGGGTCCATGATCACGGCGTCGAAGCGCTCCCTCGCGCCCTCGCGGGCCATCCACTCGGTGGCGTCCGCGGCAACGAAGCGGCAGCGGTCCTGCACGCCGTTGGCCTCGGCGTTGCGGCGGGCGCAGGCAACGGCTCCCGTTACCTGCTCGACGCCCGTGACGCGCGCGTCCTCGGACTCGCGGGCGGCGCAGATGCCGATGGTGCCCGTGCCGCAGTAGGCGTCCAGCACGCGCGCGGAGCCCGCCACGCCCTCAAGGGCAAGCTGGTAGAGGACCTCGGTCTGCTCCGGGTTGGTCTGGTAGAAGCTCGTGGGCCCTATCTCGAAGGTGCAGCCGAGCAGCTGGTCGTGCATGACGCCGGGGCCAAAGAGGGTGCGGCAGCGCCGTCCCAGGATCGCGTTGGTCCGGCGGTCGTTCACGTTCTGCACGATGCTCGTGACCTCGGGGCACGCGGCGCGGAGCTCGGACACCAGGCGGCCGGGGTCGCGCAGCTCGTCCACGCGGGTCACGAGGACCAGCAGGACGTCCTCGGTCTTCCAGCCGCAGCGAACGACGGCGTGGCGGAGCACGCCAACGCCGCGGTCCTCGTCATAGGGAGGGATGTGCAGCCGCTCCGCCACGCGTGCGACGGAGTTGAGAATGCGCCGTGCGCGCTCGTCCTCCACGAGGCAGGTCTCGCATGGCACGATGCGGTGCGTTCCCGCAGCGTAGAAGCCGCAGCGCACGCGCCCCCGCGGGCCGTGCGCAAACGGCGTGGCCGCCTTGTGGCGGTAGCGCACCGGCTCGTCCATCCCGCGGATGGGCTCGAGCGCTGCGTCGTCCTCGCGGGCCATTGCGCCCAGCAGCTCCTCCACCTGCTCCTGCTTGCGCCGCAGCTGTATGGGGTAGGGAACCGCGAGCCACTCGCAGCCCCCGCAGTCGCGCGCAATCTGACAGGTGTAGGTCCTGTATCCCATGTGACCTCCGCTTTCATTGAGTCACAGCCCATCATATCCGAGCGTGCCGGGTCCCTCGGCCATCGTAATTGGCCTCCTCGTGCGGACGCTCTCATTTGTAGGGTATTTCACGGGGCTTGGGTGAGATACACTCAAAATGCGGCAAGCTCCCTAGCTGGGGTTTCTTCCTCCATTCATTTGTTGGGTATCTGGCAAACCCTCCTGGAAATACCCTACAAATGAGAGACGGGCGGCAGGTGACCCTCTCGGGCGCTCCGCCGGCCTCGAAGTCGCTAGAAAAGCACCCGCTCCCTGTCGTTCATCCACTGGAATAGGTCGACCTGAGCGCTTCTCTGGTCTTTCGTCGCCTCGGAGTGCTCCCGGCCGATTCGCTCTTCGAGCAGCCAGGTGAAGTCATCGAAGTGCTGGAGGGTGTCCATCTGTCCATGGGTTGCCGAGATGGTCTTGATCTCCATGGCCTCCAGGACGTTTCTCCGAGTCTGCGTGTGGTCAAGACGAAAGCGGCCCGTGTGATAGGTCAGGCTGTCGTACTCGAGGTCGCTCCTGTAGTCCGACAGGTACAGGTCGCCCTTGAGGTGATGCTCGTCCAGGAGCCGCTGGCCGTGTTCCTCGATCTTGATTATCTGGTTCGCCGAGATTGCGATTGGCCCCCTGCCGCCCAGATCGGGAGGCATCCCGTAGTGCATGGCAAGGTGGACCTCCTTTGGGGAGGCCGTCAGCTCGACGACGTACTCGAGGGCGCGGCGCGCCTGCCGCATGCCGTACGTGCGTTTTGGGAGGGAGCTCACGTACCTGCGAAGGTCGTCGAGGGAGACCAGCTGCTCGCGCTCTCCCGTGTAGTCGCGCCCGCGCTCCGAGATCGAGAACGTCGAGCAGAGATAGCAGCCAATCTCGACGAGCTCCCACAGGGTGTGGTGCGGAGCCATCTGGAGGAACGTGAGCCCGGGGGACGCCACGAGGTTGTCTCCGCTCAGTCGCCTGAACGAGTGCTCGGGAAGGCGGGTGCTGCAGACGTGCACCTCAAAGCCGTCAAGACGGTGCTTTACCGTCTGGTTGGGAACCATGAGGTGAAGGGGGCGCTTCTCGGAGGGCTCCAGCGGGAGGTGCTCGCGTCGAGCCAGCCTCGAGCTGGCCTGCGCAAATGCGAACCTGCCCGTGTCCGTGCCCTCTGGTACGGCCTCGTCCTCTCCCTTTGTCAGCCAGTACTGCAGCGCCGACTCAAATCCCAGACACAGCCCCATCTCCTGCCTCCCATCTCGAAACTCGGCCTCAGCCTAGCGGATGCCGCGTACGCAAAGCTGACCGGCAGCTTTGGGCAATCTGCCAGGCAAAAGGGAGGGACGAGCAAAATGGCGGGTAGCACGGCACGCGCTCGTCGCCGGTGCGGTCGGTCGGCGCCGGCGCCGTCCATCGACTATTCACTGCCGTACGCCGCTCCTCCTGCGGTTGCGTTGACAAGAAACCAATGTGATATCACAATGGTATCAGCGCATCGCGACCCATAGGGGGCCGCAGCGCCGTTGAAAGGAACCGCAATGACCGTAGAGAAGCAGGCCCGCGCCGCGTCCGGCTGGCCCATGCTCTTCGTCAACCTCGTCGTGTACGTCGTCGCCATCTGGGGTATGGTCCAGGGCATCATCATGTTGGGCACGGCGGATGAGGCTGGCCAGCCGCTGCCGATCCCGGGCGTTGTCCTCCTCGTCGGCGGCATCGTGCTGCTCATCGCGAACATCATCGTCAGCAGCGGGTTCTTCTCGCTGCAGCCGGGTCAGGCCCGCGTGCTCGTGCTCTTTGGCAACTACGTGGGTACCGTCCGCGAGTCCGGGTTCTACTGGGTCAACCCGTTCTACAGCCACAGCCTGGGCTCCGATGGTACCGGCGCCTCCATCGACGTGAGTCTGGAGGAGGGCACCCCGTCCGTGAAGGCAGCCGCAGCCGCCAAGGCGCTCTCCACCAAGGTCTCCCTGCGCGCCCGCACGCTCAACGGCGACCGCCTCAAGGTCAACGACAAGATGGGTAACCCCATCGAGATCGCCACCGTCGTGGTCTGGCACGTGGCCGACACCGCCAAGGCGCTCTTTGACGTGGACCACTACCCCAGCTACGTGGCCATGCAGACGGAGACGGCCCTGCGTCACGTGGCCAGCGTCTACGCCTACGACCACATGGAGGACGATGACGCCTCCAACCAGTCCATCACGCTGCGCTCCAACATCGAGGAGGTCTCCGAGTCCCTCAAGGAGGAGCTCGACCGTCGCCTGGCCCCGGCTGGCGTCTCGGTGGACGACGCTCGCCTCACGCACCTTGCCTACGCGCCGGAGATCGCCCAGGCGATGCTGCGCCGCCAACAGGCCGAGGCCATCATCGCCGCCCGCAAGAAGATCGTGGAGGGTGCCGTCTCGATGGTGGACATGGCCCTCAAGGAGCTCTCCGACGGCGGCGTGGTGGAGTTCGACGACGACCGCAAGGCCGTGATGGCCTCCAACCTGATGGTCGTCCTCTGCGGCGAGTCCGAGGCTCAGCCCGTGCTCAACACCGGGTCCCTCTACCAGTAGGACGCTGACGACGTGGCCGCGCGCAAGCAATATCCGCTCCGCATAGACCCGGAGGTCTGGGCCGCGGTCGAGCGCTGGGCCGTGGACGAGATGCGCAGCGCCAACGGCCAGGTCGAGTGGATCTTGCGCGACGCCCTGCGTCGCGCCGGCCGCCTGCCCAAGAAGGGCGAGGGCGACGATAACCCCAAGAAGTGACGATGGGGGCGGGAC
Organism: Olsenella sp. An285; assembly: GCF_002159625.1. GTDB lineage: Bacteria > Actinomycetota > Coriobacteriia > Coriobacteriales > Atopobiaceae > Thermophilibacter > Thermophilibacter avicola. The sequence goes on along the minus strand of NZ_NFIZ01000017.1, from coordinate 30,342 downwards.
GGTGACGTTCCGCCCCCACCGCTCTTCTCGCCCGCTGCCCGATATGTGCGCAACGCCGTGTCCAAACGTGGGTATGGTGAATGGCATCGTGCATACACCCGTTCTAGGGAGGCATCATGGCTGCAAAGGGAACCGAGAAGGTTAAGAACGTGGTCCTTGTGGGCCAAGGCGGCGTGGGCAAGACCATGCTGGCCGAGGCCATGCTCCACCTGACGGGGCGTACCACTCGTCTGGGCGGCCACGCCGGCACCAAGCCCACGCTCGACTACGACGGCGAGGAGGGAGAGCGCGGCTTCTCCATCTCCACCGCCATCGCGCCCATCACCTGGGAGGGTACGCGCCTGAACGTGCTCGACGCTCCGTGCTACCCCGACTTCGTGGGTGACGCCTACGCGGCCATGAGCGCCTGCGAGACCGCCGTCTTTGTCGTGGACGCCGCCTCGGGCCCGGGCACCATCACCACCCGTCTGTGGTACGCGGCCGAGGACCTCTCCCTCGCCCGCGCGCTCTTCATCAACCGCCTCGACCGCCCGGATGCGGACTTTGACGTGGCCATGGCCGCGCTGCAGGACCGCTTTGGCTCCAACCTCGGTGCCGTGACCATCCCGATGGGCTCCGGCGAGGCGTTCCAGGGCATCATCGACGTCGTCCACATGAAGGCCCGTCACCTCGATAACGGCAAGCCCGTGGTGGGCGACGTCCCCGCCGAGTTCGCCGATGCCGCCGAGGCCGCGCGCGCCCAGCTCACCGAGCTCGTGGTCGAGGCCGACGACGAGATCATGATGAAGTACCTCGAGGGCGAGGAGGTCACCCAGGACGAGCTCGAGGGCCTGCTTGCCAAGGCCATCCGCGAGCGCGTCTTCGTGCCCGTCTTCTCCGGCAGCTGCGTGCGCGAGGAGGGCGTCATCTCCTTCATGGACGCCGCCGTGGCGTGGTTCCCCACCATGGCCGACTTCGGCCGCATCCCGCTGGTCAACGGCGAGCAGCTCGACATCTCCGAGGACGACGAGCGTCCCGTGGTCTTTGCCTTCAAGTCCCTCAACGACCCGCAGAACGGCCGCCTCTCCTTCCTCAAGGTCCTCGCCGGTACCATCACGCCGGGCATCGAGCTCACCAACGCCCGCACCCGCAAGACCGAGCGCCTCGGCCACCTCTATCAGATGTGCGGCAAGGAGACCACGGACGTCCAGTCCGCGGCCGCCGGCGACATCGTCGTGGTTCCCAAGCTCGAGGCCATGACGGGCGACACGCTCTCTGTCACCGGCAAGGTCGAGGCCGCCGAGTTCCGCTTCCCCAACTCGCTCTACCGCATCGCCATCGAGCCCGACGCGCGCGGCACCGAGGGCAAGCTCTACGCCTTCCTGGAGAAGTCCGCGGACGCCGATCCCACCCTCAAGGTCGAGCGCGACGAGGACACCGGCCAGACCGTCATCTCCGCCATCGGCGAGGCGCAGGTCAGCGTCCTTCTTGACCGCCTCGAGGACCGCGCCGGCATCACCGCTCACACCGTGGCGCTCAAGATTCCGTATCGCGAGACCATCCGCCGCGTTGCCTCCGCCCAGGGCCGTCACAAGAAGCAGACCGGTGGCGCCGGTCAGTACGGCGACTGCTGGCTGCGCATCGAGCCCAACCCGGGCGCCGGCTACGAGTTCGCCGACGAGGTCGTGGGCGGCCACATCCCGCGCGGCTTCATCCCGGCCATCGACAAGGGCGTCCAGGAGACCATGCGCGAGGGCGTGCTCGCCGGCTACCCGATGATCGACGTCAAGGTCGCCGTCTACGAGGGCTCCTACCACCCCGTCGACTCCAACGAGATGGCGTTCAAGACCGCCGCGCGCATCGGCTTCCAGAAGGCCGTCGACCAGGCCGAGCCCGTTCTGCTTGAGCCCATGGCGCACCTGCGCATCACCGTGCCCGAGAGCTACGCCGGCTCCGTGATGGGCGACGTCTCCGCCTCCCGCGGCCGCGTCGAGGGCATGGAGGCCGGTACCGGCGCCACCGCCGGCGAGACCACCGTCGTCGCCACCATCCCGTACGCCGAGGTCACCGACTACGCCACCCGCCTGCGCTCGCTCTCCCGCGGCACCGGCGAGTTCGAGATGGAGGTCTCCGGCTACGAGCAGGTCCCGCACGACATCCAGCAGAAGCTCGCAGCCGAGTACGCCGCCCGCCGCGCCGCCGGCGAGAAGTAGCCTGTAAATTGGGGACAGTCCCCAATTAACAGAACCCCCACGCGGGCGGTCGGTCCTCAGCGTCCGACCGCCCGCAGTTGGGTAAAATGCTACCAGTCGGCCAACAAATGAGGCCGTCGTGCAACAGGAGGACAGCATGCTTTCCGCAGTTCAGATCAAGCCGGACGTCTACTGGGTCGGCGCGCTCGACTGGAACGCCCGCGAGTTCCACGGCTACACCACCGAGGCCGGCATCACCTACAACGCCTACCTCATCCTCGACGAGAAGGTAACGCTCATCGACACCGCCAAGATCACCTTCAAGGACGAGCTGCTCGAGCGCATCTCCTCGGTGATTGACCCGTCCAAGATTGAGGTGCTCATCGCCAACCACGTGGAGATGGACCACTCCGGCTCCACGCCCGTCATCCACGAGCTCGCCCCGGGCGCCCAGATCTACAGCTCCGCCCCGCAGGGCGTCAAGAACATGACCGCCCACTTCGGCGACCTGGGCTACAACGGCGTCAAGACCGGCGACACCCTCTGCATCGGCAAGCGCACGCTGGCCTTTGTCCAGACCCCGATGGTCCACTGGCCGGACAACATGGTCACCTACGACGCCTACGACAAGATCCTCTTCTCCAACGACGCCTTTGGCCAGCACTTTGCCAGCTCCGCCCGCTTTGACGACGAGAACGAACTCTGCGAGATCATGCACCAGGCGCGCAAGTACTACGCCAACATCGTGCAGCCGTACCGCGCTCAGGCCACCGCGGCGGTCAAGGCCGTGCGCAGCCTCGGCCCGGACGCCATCGACATGATCTGCCCGGCGCACGGCGTCATCTGGCGCAGCCACGTCGAGGACATCCTGCGCGCCTACGAGGAGGACTTCGTCTCCGGCGCCGTCAAGGAGCGCGCGCTCGTGGTCTACGACTCCATGTGGCACTCCACCGAGAAGATCGCTCGCTCGCTCGTCGACGGCTTCCTCGCCGCCGGCGTGCCCGCGCAGCTCATGGACCTCAAGGAGAACCACATCTCCAACGTCATGGACGTCTTCCTGGATTGCAAGTACGTCTGCGTGGGCTCGCCCACCCTCAACAGCCAGATGCTGCCCACTGTCTCCGCGTTCCTCACGTACATGAAGGGCCTCTCGCCCAAGAACGAGAACCGCGTGGGTCTGGCCTTTGGCTCCTACGGCTGGGCGCCCCTCGGCCCCAACAACGTGGCCAAGGAGCTCGAGGCCGCGGGCTTCCAGATGCCGGTGAAGACCCTCGCCGTGAACTGGATTCCCACGGACGAGCAGCTCACTGCCGCGAGCGACGCCGTGAAGGAGCTCATGGCGTAAAGTCGTCCGCCCAAGGCGAACGGTAACGAAAAAGAACAGGCGCTGCTCAGGGCGTGGCTCTGAGCAGCGCCTTTCTCATGCTTACACGAATGTTACACGAACATTCATATACATAATGTAGAGATTTAATCTCTCGTTGCTCAGCCGAAGCCGTTGCCTCATTGTGGTGCCATGGGGAAAGGAGCGGCATGAGCGAGAGACGATTGGTGGTCGGGTACGAGTCAGCACTGGACTTCTGGCGCGCGGTCAGGGCGGCCACCGCGGAGCGAGACGTGCTCGAGCCAACGGGAAAGACGTACGGCGCGAGGCCGCTCACGCTGTCCGAGCGGGCGAACCTCGCGATCAACCTCTGCAACACGAAAGCCCCGCTCGATGTCGTGGTGAAAGCCAAGGGCAAGCGACGCGGATACGCGAACATCGACGACCATGTTTGGCGAGGCCCGCTCACGGACGAACACCTTCATGGGATAGGAAACGGAATATACGTCTGCCGGATTCCAGCTGTGTTCTGTCAGCTTGCCACCAAGATGGACGAGATTGACCTCGCTGAGGTGGCGTGCGAGATGGCCGGAACATACGGCCTGGCGCCCTGGACCGAAGAGGGGAGCGTCGGAGACCTAGAAGCGCTGGTTGGCCTTGCTGAGCTTGAAGGCTATGTTGGCGCTCTCCGTGCCTTGGGCGTTCGCGGAGGTGCTCGTGCGGCCGCGGCGCTGGACATATCGGCGCCCGGCTCCAACTCGCCTCGAGAGACGGACGTCGCAATCTTTCTCAAGTTAAGCCGGGCCCGCGGTGGAGCCGACCTTGGAGGATTCTCTATGAACAGGAGGATTAAGCTTCCCCCCGGCCTGGCGAAGCGGCTCAACAAAGAGACGGTGATTCCCGACTTCACTTGGGACAATGGGACCGTTGTCGAGTACGACAGCACACAGGAGCACCTTTCGCCCGAGGCGAGGGCACGAGACGAGGCAAAGCGTCGGGCGTATAAGGCCGAGGGCCTCGATTGCCTCACGCTCACAAACGGGATACTTAGAAGCAATGCGCTGCTCAATCTGTTTGTTGAGGATCTTGAAGAAAGCCTGGGGATCGAAAGGCGACCAATGAGCGACCGCATGGAAGAGAGAAGAGCCCAGCTCAGGGAGAGGCTCTTTGGCTCCGAGACCAAGGAAGCTGCCTTGGCGGCCCTGAATCATGCTGGCCAGGGGCACACATAACGCATTCGGGTCGGTGAGCCGATCTTTCGTCAGCAAAACCGGGCTTCGGGCCGGTGGATTTTGACGTCAAGGCGTCTTCTTGGCCGATGTTGGACAAGCGCCATATGGCATAACACAGTGATTCCAAGTCGCTCTTGCACGTCCGGCGCCCAAAATCCACCGGCCCGAAGCCCGGTTTTGCAGGCGCCGATCTGCCGAGCCGGCCCGAGCGCGTTATGTGCGGGTACGTTGTCGCTGACAAAGACTCTGGGCGGCTGCCGCTGGCGAGTGCAGGCTGGAGGCGCGCGCACAGGTGCCTGGTCCTTAAAAGAAAGATGGATTGTAAGGCACAAACTGCCGTGACCTGCTAGAATCATCCCATTGTGCCGGCGGTCCCATCGTCCCGACCAAGGCACGCATCTGATCCCCGACCAAGGAGGTTGCGCACAGGCGCATGGACGTAGCGATAAGTATTGTGGTCACTTTCCTGCTCACGCTGGCCAACGGCTATTTCTCGATGTCCGAGCTCGCGGTGGTGAGCGCCAAGCGAGCGGTTCTCGAACCCGAGGCTGAGGAGGGTGACCGCAGAGCACGCAGCGCCCTCGACCTCGCCTCCAACTCGGAGCAGTTCCTCGCTACCATCCAGGTGGCAATCACCCTTGTGGGCTTTGCGTCCTCCGCCTTCGCGAGCACCAGCCTCTCCGACCCGCTCGGCAGCTGGTTCGTGAGCCTCGGCATGCCCGAGTCCATCGCGCAGCCCCTCGCGCCCGTCCTCATCACCCTCGCGGTCTCCTACCTCTCCATCGTGGTGGGCGAGCTCGTGCCCAAGCGCATGGCACTCTCCAACGCCGAGGCCGTCGCCAAGTCCGTCTCTGGCCCCATTCGCGGATTCATGCACGTCGCGCGCCCGCTCGTCTGGCTCACGGCCAAGTCCGCCAACGGCCTCTCCGCCCTCCTGGGCGTCAAGTCCGCCGACGAGCGCGACAGCGTCTCCGAGGAGGAGATCAAGTACATGGTCACGGACGCCGACGAGCTCACGGACCAGGAGAAGTCGATGATCCACGAGGTCATCGACATGGGCGACACCATCGCCCGCGAGGTCATGGTCCCGCGCGTCGATATGACCGCGATGGAGGACACCTCCACGCTCTCCGAGGTCATGGCCGTCATGCGCCGCACCGGCTACTCCCGCATCCCCATCTACCACGAGTCCGTGGACAGGATCGTGGGCATCGCCCACATCAAGGACCTCATCAGCCCCATCCTGGACGACGGCAAGTCCGCCGACTCCGTGGCGTCCCACGTGCGCGCGGCCGACTTCGTGCCCGACACCAAGGACATCATCCCCCTGCTCTCCGAGATGCAGTCCAGCCACGACCAGATGGTCATCGTGGTGGACGAGTACGGCGGCACCGCCGGCATCATCACGATTGAGGACATCGTCGAGGAGGTCGTGGGAGAGATCGAGGACGAGTTTGACCCCGACAACAAGTACCTCACCAAGCTTTCCGATCGCGAGTGGCTCGTGGACGGCCGCTTCTCCATCGACGATGCCATCGAGCTCGGCTGGCCCATCGAGGACAGCGAGGAGTACGAGACCATCGCCGGCTTCGTCCTGGAGCTCGCGGACAAGGTGCCCCACCCCGGCGACGTCATCGAGAAGGACGACTACCAGTTCCGCGTCCAGTCCATGCGCGGCCGCCGACTCTCGATGCTGCGCGTCGTGGCGCCCGAGCCCGCCGCCGAGGCGGGCGAGAACAACGCTGACGGCGAGAAGGGCGACGACTCCTCGAAGGAGTAGGCTCCGCGGCGGCAGTTTAACTACAATGTACGGGTACACTGTCACCAGCCCGCACACCCGGCGGAAGTGAGAGGAGCCTCGATGGCCCAGCTTTTTGACATCATCAAGGTCACGGTGGGGCCGAGGAACCTCGAGGCCGTGGTTGCCGTCTCCCCCGATGCGCCCCTGCTGACCAGCGAGGACCCCGAGGGCACCGAGCACGTGCTCGAGATCATGCCCGGCCTCGTCGACCACATGTGCCTGGGCGACGCCTCCTCCAGCTTTGGTGAGGTCGTCGCGGACACCGAGCTCGCGCACCTGCTCGAGCACGTGACGGTGGAGCTCCTCGCTCAGACGAATGCCGCCGGCGACGTGACGGGCGGCCAGACCGTCGAGGTTGACGAGCGCACCTACAAGATTACCCTCGCCTGCCCGGACGACGTCCTCGTGGCCGGCGCCCTCTCGAGCGCCGTCTGGATTCTCCAGTGGGCGTACTCGGGCGGCGGCGAGCCGGAGCCCGACGTCGAGGCCATTGCGAGCGGCCTGGTCGACCTCGTGGACAGCCTCGGCGAGCCGGAGTCGGAGCCGGAGGATGATTCCGAGCCCCTCGACGACCCCTTCGACGATGAGCTCCCTTACGAGGAGGAGACCGTCGTGACCGAGTTCGTCGACGCGGCCTACGAGCCCATCACCGAGGACGAGCCCGCGGACGACGAGCCCGCGGACTGGGACGAGGCGGACGACCTCTCCGACACTGCCGTGACCGAGCCCGTGGCAGACGAGGCCGAGAAGGACCTCGAGCCCGTCGACGAGCCCGTTGACGACCTCGAAGAGCCGGAGCCCGCGGCAGACGCCGATTCCGCCGAAGACTTCGACGACCTCGACGACCCGGACGACCCCGATTCCGCAGATGATCCCGAGCCCGCGGAAGACCAGGCCGCCGACCCCGATTCCGACTCTGACCTCGAGGACGACGACCCCTGGGGCATGAAGGACGTCCCCCGTCCGCACCTCGTTCGTTAGCCGGCGCCCACGCGCCCCGATGTGCACCTACCAACAGGAGGAAGACATGAACAAGAAGACCGTCGGTTTCATCCTTGGCAGCATCTTCGGCGCCGCGACCGGTGTCGTCGCCGGCCTCATGCTCGCCCCGCGCTCCGGTGCCGAGAGCCGCGCCATGGCCGCTGATGCCATGAACGACGCCTGGGACTCCGCCGTTGACACCTACGAGCGTGGTGCCGGCGTCGTGACCGACAAGATCAACGACTTCCGTCCCACCGTCGACGCCAAGACCGACGAGCTCCGCGCCAAGGTCGACCTCGCCCGCGAGCGCATGGACCAGCTCCGCGAGTCCCTCTCCGACGCCGTCGCCGACGCCTCCGCCCAGGTGCAGGACGCCGTGACCACCGTGACTGACCGCGTGGCCGCCATGGCGGACGCCCCGTCCGAGGCCGGCGAGACCGCGGCCGAGGCCGTCCACGTTGAGGTCGTGGACGAGGACGAGACCCCCGAGGCCTAGGCGTGCTCAAAGTCTCCGAGCTCGTCGGCAGGCGCGTTCTCCTTCCAAAAAAGCCCAAGACGGCAAAGGACGGCACCGTCACCGAGCGCTTCCAGAAGCTCGGCAAGGTGCACAACGCCGTGTTCTCCCCGGGCGGCAAGCTCGTCATCGGCCTCATGGTCAAGCGACCGGACGTCGCGGGAGTGGTCAAGCGTGACGACGCCTTCGTCGCGCTCGACTCCTTCGCGCTCGACGGCGCCAACGTCATGGTCACGCGGCCCGAGGACGGCATGGACGCCGCCGCGGTCCGTCGCCTGGGCGTGGACTGGGACTCCTGCATCATCTGGTCCGGCATGGACGCCAGGACCGTGGAGGGCAAGCCCCTCGGCTACGTCTCCGACGCAGAGTTTGACGAGAAGAACGGTCGCGTCCAGCGCTTCTCCACCACCGACGGCGGCATGGCGCGCGCCCTCCTGGGCTCCTTCGTGATCGAGCCCGGGATGGTCGTGGGCTACCGCGACGGCTACATGGTCGTGGACACCGGCGGCCGCGCCCCGGAGCTCGACGGCGGCCTCGCCGGCGCGGCGGGCGAGGGCTATGCCCGCGCCAAGGCCGGCGCCTCCCAGGTGGGCAAGAAGGTCGGCGCCGCCGCGGGGGAGGCCGTGGACAAGGGCTCCTTCGCGCTGGGCCGCGCCCTGGGCAAGGCCAAGCGCGCGATCGCGGACGCCACGGCAGACGAACCCGAGCCCGTCCAGCAGGCGCCGGCGATAAGCGCGGCGGACGTGCGCGTGGAGCGCCCGGTCGAGGGCCTGCCCGAGAAGACCGCCACGGCCGAGCCCAGCCGTCAGAAGCCCAAGACGTACGCCCCCGCGCCCAAGGGCGCAGGCGCGACGAAGTCCGCGGCAAAGCAGGCGCCCAAGCCCGCCGCCAAGCCCAGGCCCAAGTCCGCCTCCACCGGCGACAAGGTGGCCAAGGCAGCCGGCAAGCAGCTCGGTTCCCTTGGCAAGATGTTCGGTTCCTTCAAGGACGAGTTCGACAAGGCCCGCAAGTAAAGTGTGGTAACAAGGGGTGGCGGGGCAGCTGGCCGCAAGGCGCTGCCGGCGCCACCCTGTTTCTCCCGTGAAACGGCTCCGGCTCCCCGCGCGCGATTGGGTATCATCACCTGAGTGTCAAAACAGGGGAGGGGGTAGCTCATGGCGGAGCATGAGGCCAAGAAGGACGAGGAGCTCGAGAAGCGCGCGGACTCCGTGTCCGGCCCCTCTGACGATGCGGCTGCCGGCACCGCCCCCGCAGACGACGCCCCAGCCCCCGGCGCCCACTTCGCCGCCGGCTCCTCCCACGCCCGCACGCGCGACGAGCTCGAGGGCGCCGTCGCGCATCCCGTAAGTCCCGAGGCGGAGAGCCTCGACGAGCTCACCTCCTCCCGCGCGGAGTCCCTCAGGCCCTCGGTGGCGCGCCACGCCCGCGCGCACGACAGGTACGAGACCGCCCTCCGCGAGGAGGCAAGGCCGTCGGCGTCGTCCGACGGAAGGCGCCGCGTGCCGCTCGCCGCGAAGATCCTCATCGGTCTCGTGGCCGTGCTCGCCGTCGTGGCGGTGGCGGCCGGGCTCTGGGTCCGCGGCCTGGACAGTGCCATGAGCGTGGACGAGGACCAGCGCGAGGAGCTCGAGGGGGCCCTCGTCGACCCCGAGCCCGCAACGGCAGAGGAGGACAGGTCCTTCTACGTGCTCATTCTCGGCTCCGACGCCCGAGAGGCAGATGAGATCTCCCGGGCGGACGTCATCATGCTCGCTCGCGTGGACACGGCGCGCGCGACGGTGACCCTCGTCTCCATCCCGCGCGACACCATGGTCCAGGCCTCCAATGGCGGGACCGAGAAGATCAACGCCTCGTACAACTACGGCCCCGCCTTCGCCGTCCGCGCCGTCTCCGAGTTCGCCGGCGTGGACATAGCGCACTACGTCGAGGTCGACTTCGAGGGCCTGGAGCAGGTCGTCGACGCGCTCGGCGGCGTGACCGTCACCATCCCCGAGGACATACCCGCCGGCAACGGCGGCACGGCCTTCTCCGCGGGCGAGCAGACCCTCACCGGCGAGCAGGCGCTCTCCTACGCGCGCGAGCGCTACAACGTCTCCGGCGGCGACTTCGGACGCGCCCAGGCCCAGCGCCAGATTGTGGAGGCCATCGTGCGTCAGGTGCTCGCCGCGAGTCCCGTCCAGATTCCCGGGCTTGTGGGCCAGCTCGCCTCATCAGTCTCCACCGACCTCTCCTCCGCGGACATCGCGTCCTACGCGCTGGAGATCCAGCGCTCCGGCGAGAGCCTCACCATCTACTCCGCCGCGGCGCCGAGCTACAGCCTCTCCCAGGGCGGCGTCTCCTACGTGGCCACGATGTACGACGAGTGGCGCGCGATGATGCGGCGCGTGGACGCCGGGCTCGACCCCAGCGACTCCTCGGCGGAGATCCCCCAGGAGCAGGCGGAGGACGAGCGCCTCGGCGCGGCCACCAACGCCGCCGGCCCGCGCGACTACCGCGCCCTCGCGGAGAGCGCTGCCCTCACAACGGAGGACGTCGCAGCGGTTGAGTAGGGCACACGACCCGTGCCGCCCGGCCAACCCGCTCCCGACACATGCTAACAATTTATGCTGGCCCCCCTCATACTCTATTCAGCAAGCTCAGGGGCAAAATCCGCCGCTCTACAAGAGGTTAGTTTAAGCTAACTAAAAGAAATCCCAGATAACTGGGCATGTAGCATCTTTGCGTACATCTGATTGAATAATGTCTCTCTCAGTACATTTTCAGGCACCCCCTCCCCTATAATGTACGATTGCTTGACGTAGAGACGAAGCTTCGGCGCAGAGGGCGGTAACCTCCGCGCAAGAAAGGACCGCGAAGGCATGACCCTCCTCGAGCTGCTGCAACTGCTGAGGAAGCACCTCAAGCTCGTGATCGCGCTGCCCCTGGCGTGCGCGCTCCTCATGGGCCTGTACAGCGTCGTGCTCATGCGCGACACCTACACCGCCTCCACGAGTATGTACGTCCTCGTGGAGCAGGAGACCGTGAGCAACACCACGCTCTACTCGGACCTCTCCGCCTCCCAGATGATCTCCACGGACGTGGCGACCCTCCTCTCGAGCGACCGCGTCCAGAGCGAGACCGCGGAGCAGCTGGGCCTCAAGGACCTCACCGGCTACTCCGTCTCCGTCACCAGCGAGACCGACTCCCGCGTCATCGGTCTCTCCGTCACCGGGGCTGACCCGCAGGTGGCGGCGGACATCGCCAACGGCATGGTGGACAACGTCTCCACCATCGCCCGCGAGGTCATGGACGTGGAGAGCGTCAATGCCATCGACCTCGCCGTCGCCTCGGACGAGCCCAGCGGCCCCAACCGCAAGCTCTACGTGGCCGTGGCCCTCATGGCGGGCCTCTTCCTCGCCGTGGCCATCGTCGTGATGGCGGACATGCTCAACACCAAGGTCCGCAGCCAGGAGGAGATCGAGGCCCTTCTCGACGTCCCCGTTATCGGGCGCATCCCCGCCATGAAGGGAGGGAGGTAGCATGCCCAAGAAGCGCCGTCGCGCCGCGGACAAGGTCGCCGTGCAGAACGCGGTCAAGACCCTCGCCGCAAACATCCGCTTCGCCTCCGTGGACGAGCCCGTCTGCAGCATCGTCGTTGCCTCCACCATCCCCAACGAGGGCAAGACCTTCGTGGCGGAGCTCCTCGCCCAGGCGCTCGCCGCCGGCGGCCGGCCCGTCCTCATCATGGAGTGCGACATGCGCAAGCGCTCGCTGGCCCCCAGGCTCGGCGCGCACTGCCGCCACGGCCTCTACGGGGTCCTCTCCGGAGAGGTCGACGTCAACGAGGCCGTGGTCCGCACCTCCACGCCCAACCTCTACTTCCTGGACTGCGAGCCCAACATCCCCAACCCCACGGACATCCTCTCGTCCAAGCGCTTCCGCGGCCTGCTCAAGTCCCTGAGGCGCGAGTTCGCCTATGTGGTGCTGGACACCCCGCCGCTCTCCGTCTTCGTCGACGCAGCGGTCCTGGGCTCCGTGGCAGACGCCACGCTGCTCGTGGTGCGCGAGGACTACGTTCGCAGGGACGACGTTGTGGCCTCCTACACCCAGCTCAAGCAGGCCGGAGCCCATGTGGTGGGCACCGTCCTCAACTACTGCGACGCAAGCGGCGGCGGCTACGGCTATGGCTACTACGGCTACTACAGCCACTACGGCAGTGCCGAGAAGGACGCCGGCTCCGGCGCCCGCGGCGGGGGCGATGACGTTGTCATAGACCGCGCCCCGGCCAAGGCTGCCCCCACGACGGCGCCTCAGGAGGCCGCACCCTCGCCGGCGGGCCTGCGCGAGATCCCAACGGTGACGCCCGGTGCCCAACCGGCCTCGCCGGACTCCACGGCGCAGTTCCTGGTGGGCACGCACTACCAGGCGCGCACGTACACAGACGAGTAGGACCTCGGGTCCTCGGCACAAAGACGCATCCAACGATCGCACGCGAAGGGAGGACCACATGAGGGACATGCACAGCCACATCCTGCCGGGCGTGGACGACGGCGCCAGGGACCTTGAGATGAGCCTGGCCATGATAGACGCCGCGCGCAGGGCGGGCGTGACCAGCATCGTCTGCACGCCGCACGCGCGCGATCCCTACTTCGACTACGAGTCCATGTGGTCCGCCTACCACGAGCTCTGCCGCCACACCAACATGCCGCTCTCCATGGGCTTTGAGGTGGCGCACCAGAAGCTCATGGAGCTCGGTGCGGAGGAGTGGGCGGAGCGCCTTGCCATCCAGGGCACCGGCGAGTTCCTCCTGGAGCTGGACTTCGGCTGCTCGGAGGCGGACTTCCGCGTGTACGAGCGCACCATATTCGAGCTCCAGGGCCGCGGCCTTGCCGTGGTAATCGCCCACCCGGAGCGCTATCGCGCCATCCAGAAGAAGCCCGAGCTCGCGGGGCGTCTCGTGGACCTGGGATGCCAGCTCCAGGCATCCGCCGGCTTTGTCGCGGGGGGCCTCCTGGACCCCGCGTCCCGCTGCGCGCGGAAGCTCCTCAAACGCGGCCTCTACAGCTGCGTGGCGAGCGACGCCCATCGCCCCGCGCACTACGACCACCTTGCCCAGGCACTCAGGGAGTTCCCTGCGGGGGTGCCCTAGCGCCGGGTGCGAGAGGCCCCTTCGCCGGGCTCGCCGTCGCCCTCCCCGTGACGACGAGCTCGACGAAGGAGGCTCTTGCCTCCAACGGTCCGCGCGAGCGGGCCGGCGCATATCCGTAAGGCCGCCAATCGTCGCCAAGGGCGCGTTGTCGATGGACTTGCGGGGGATGAATATCGTCGCTCAAGGCGGAGAAGACCCGTCCATGGCGAAGCCTTGGCGTGCCGTGCGTTGGCTGTCCGCGCGGCACGCCGGGAACGTCTTGTTCGCCTTTTGCTGGGCGCTCATGAGAGGAGCGCACATGACGCTTTATGTTATACAGGTTATGGGCGGCACGGAGAGCCGTGTCTGTGACCTCATCAACAAGCTTTTGAACGACATCGTGGACGACTGTTTCGTCCCGCGGCGCGAAGTGATGCGCCGCGATGAGGGCCAGTGGAGGCGCGTGCGAGAGACGCTCTTTCCCGGCTACCTCTTCGTCAAAACCAACGACATCCAGCACGTGTCCGAGCGCCTTGCGAGCATCCCGGCGTTCACGCGTCTTCTGGGAGTGAGCGACGAGCGAATCATCCCCCTGAGCCAGGACGAGGTTGCCTGGCTCACCGCGCTTTTGCAACCGCTGGACAAGGTGGTCGAGATGAGCGTGGGCGTCATAGAGGGCGAGAAGGTCATCGTGACCGACGGCCCCCTCGTGGGCCAGGAGGCCCTCATCAGCAAGATCGATCGTCACAAGCGGCTGGCCTACCTGGACATGCGCATGTTCGGCAGAACCAAGACGATCAAGGTTGGGCTGGAGATTGTCAGAAAGAGCGCTTGATGTGACCCAGGTTGGCTGCGTTGGTGGAGAGAAGAACCTCATCCTCGAAACGGCGCCAAAGCCCGGCACCGATGAGTTCGCTGGGCTCTGTCAATCGCTAGATTGTAGGCCGCTCGGCTACCGTGTTGTGAAGCGCGTCTTCGACGTCACGTTTAGTGTTGTCGCCATCGTTGTGGGGCTTATACCCTGCGCGCTGCTCTCCGTGGCGATAGCAGCTGACACTAAAGGCTCGCCAATTTACTCTCAGGAGCGTGTGGGCAGGCTCGGGAAGTCCTTCAGTATTTACAAGTTCCGCTCAATGGTCGCCGATGCTGACGATGTCGAGAAGTATCTGAGCTCCGAGCAGCTCGTCGAGTGGCGTCGTGAGCGCAAGGTGACGGACGACCCGCGTATCACGCGCCTCGGGCGTATCATCCGCTCGACTTCTCTCGATGAGTTACCGCAGTTTCTGAACGTGCTTCGAGGCGATATGTCCCTCATCGGTCCTCGAGCGATTACCTACGATGAGCTCACCGAATATGGGTGCGACACCGCGCTTCTGCTCAGCGTGCCCCAGGGTGTCACCGGCGCCTGGCAGGCAGGTCCCAGGAACGAGGCGACTTTCGAGAACGGCGCGCGACAGCGAATAGAGCTCCGGTACGTCCGCGACGCAAGCATTAGGGAAGACATACGCGTCTTCCTTGCCACCTTCGGGGCGATGTTTGGTAGGGACAGGAGAGGCCGATGATTCGTGTTGCGCAGGTCATGGGCTACATGGACGGCGGCGGCGTTGAGCAGGTGGTTATGAACTACTACCGTCACGTTGACCGTGCGACAGCGCAGTTCGACCTTCTCGTCTGCGAGGGATCGGGTATGGTCCCGCGCGACGAGGTCGAGGGGCTGGGTGGTAGAGTCCTCATGGTCCCCGGATACGGGAATCTGCCCCGCTTCATGCGTGCGCTCGAGCGCCTCTTCCGCCAGGAGCGCTGGCCGATTGTCCACAGTCACGTGAACGCCCTCTCCGTCTTCCCGCTGTGCGCGGCGAAGAGAGCGGGCGTACTTGTGCGTATCGCGCACAGCCACTCCACCTCAGGAAGAGGCGAGCCGGTTAGGAACGCTATGAAGGCGGCGCTTAGACCCCTCTCTAATGTCTATCCCACCTACCGTATGGCGTGCAGTCGCTACGCCGGGGAGTGGCTCTTTGGTGGAGGGGTGAACTTCGAGGTCCTCTACAACGCGATAGATCTCGCGCGCTTTGCATTCGATGCTGGGGTCCGCGTGAGGGTGCGTGCCGAATTGGGGCTCATGGAAGGCCAGCTTGCCGTCCTCCACGTGGGCCGCTTCACGGAGCAGAAGAACCACCGTTTCCTAATTGAAGCCTTCGCAAAAGCTTCCCGTCGCAGGCCGGATGCAATCCTCTTGCTCGCGGGGGAGGGCGACTCAAGGCCCTCCATAGAGAGGCGGGTCTCGGAGCTTGGTCTCGCTGATCGGGTGAAGTTCCTTGGGCAGAGGTCTGACGTCGAGCGGCTCTACTCCGCCGCCGACACCTTTGTCTTGCCGAGCCTCTATGAGGGGCTTCCAGTCGTCTCTGTTGAGGCACAGGCCTCGGGTCTGCCGTGTCTCCTGTCGGATCAGATTACGCGCGAGGTGGACGTGACAGGCAACGTACGGTTCTTGCCCATAGTCGATTCCGACCTCTGGGCGGACGTCCTGTGCACGGTGAGGTCAAGCGGGCGCGTGGGGGTCTGCAACGGGGACTTTGCGGACTACGACATTGTCCGCGCGGGCAAGCGGCTGACCGAGAGGTATGAGGAATTGTTCGAGAGGGTCCGTGTATGAAGTCTCTGTCTCAGACCTCGATCATTGTTGCGGACCGTAAGAGCGAGAGTGGTTTAAAGAGAAGAGATATAGATAGCAGGTACAAGAGATGGCTCGAATGTGTCGATAGACCAGAACGCATGAGGCTCGAGAGAATGGGCGTCGCTCTCGTCGAGGACGCGTTCTACCGTGATCTTGTATTCGGTACCGGAGGGCTGCGCGGCAAGCTCGGTATGGGACCCAATCGCATGAACTTCTATACCGTTGGAAGAGCGACGCAGGGACTAGCTAACTGGCTGAACTCCAACTTCGATGTCCCGACGGTCGCGCTCTGCCGCGATACGCGCCATGGTAGCGAGGAGTTCGTCCGTCGCACTGCCTCTGTCTTGGCTGCCAATGGCATCCGCTCTTACATGTATGAGCGTGTCGAGCCTACTCCGGCGCTCAGCTTTGCGGTCCGCGAGCTTGGCTGTTCTGCGGGGGTGAACATCACCGCCAGCCATAACCCCGCGACTTACAATGGCTATAAGGTGTATGGATCAGACGGTTGCCAAATCACCGTTGCTGCGGCGGAGGCGATTCAGGATGCAATCGACGTCTTAGACCCCTTCGAGGACGTCAGGGCGATACCCTACGCGGAAGCCGTCAACAGGGGCTTTGCTCTTGTCATTGATGAATCCGTTGTAAAAAGGTTCATTTCCTGCGCGGCGGCCCAGTCTACTGGTATCGATTGCTCAGGCCTGCGTGTCGCCTACACTCCGCTACATGGCGTGGGGCTGGAGTGCGTGTCGAGGGCACTTGCCGCCGTGGACGTGACCGACTTTCGTGTGGTCGAGGAGCAGGCATCTCGGGACGGAGGCTTTCCGACCTGCCCTAGGCCCAACCCGGAGGAGCGCTTAGCGCTAACACTGGGCCTCGAACTCTGTGCGAAGATCGGTGCCGACCTTCTTCTCGCCACCGACCCAGACTGCGACCGGCTGGGTATTGCCGTGCCACACGGAGGGAAACCCTCTCCGCTCTCTGGTGACGAGCTCGGTCTACTTCTACTCGACTTCCTAGCAGAGAAGGCCGTGGGAGGTGGCGCGGAGCTCGCTAGAAAGGTTGCTTGCACAACTGTAGTCTCAGCTCCCATGGCGAACGATCTCGCTAGGGATTACGGCTTTGAGCTGCGACGAACGCTCACTGGCTTCAAGTTCATTGGGGAGCAGATTAGCCTCCTCGAGTCCGAAGGGCGCGGAGCGGACTTCCTCTTCGGCTTCGAGGAGTCCTACGGCTATCTTGCTGGCACTTACACCCGCGATAAAGACGCAGTTGTCACATCTGTTCTTGCCTGCGAGTTGGTTGCCCACTGGAAGCGTAAGGGCTTCGACCTCTTTGAGGCGCTGCGGCTTCTTTACAAACGCTACGGATTCTGGGCGGGTTCTTCCCTCTCCAGGGCCTACGAGGGCCCTGCCGGCACTGCGAGCATGTCCGTTGTCATGCGACGTCTTCGAGAGAATCCACCCACTAGGCTTGCGGGACTCCCTGTCGAGCGGGTTGTCGACTATGCCCAAGGGGCTCCCATGCCTGTGGTGAACCCCTCTGGCTCCCTTCTCCAGGTCTTACCTCCCTCGAATGTCATCGAGCTGCGCCTTTCCGGCGGCTCGAGCGCCATTGTCCGCCCTTCCGGGACAGAGCCGAAGATAAAAGCGTACCTCTTCGCCAAGTCCCAGACGGGAGAGGGAGCCAGTTCTCTTCTTGCCGAAATGACTGGGGATTTTGATTCGATCCTAGGGGGAAGCGCATGATTCATCTTGTCCTGCTATCTGGCGGCTCGGGCACGCGCCTGTGGCCGCTTTCCAATCCCTCCCGTTCCAAGCAGTTCCTTAAGGTCCTGCGGGACGGCGGCGGGAATCATGTCTCCATGGTCCAGCGAGTCTTCTCGCAGATTCGCGCGGTCGATGCTGATCTCGACGTAACCATTGCCACCTGCGCGGACCAGGAGCTCTCCATCCGCAATCAGGTGGAGGGCAGCTATGCGCTGGTGCTGGAGCCCGAACGGCGCGATACTGCGCCGGCCATAATGCTCGCCTGCGCTAGCCTGGCGATGGAGCAAGGCGCTGATGCGAGAGACACCGTGGTCGTGATGCCCATCGACACCTACGCCGACCAGACTTACTACGATGAGGTTGTGAGGCTCGACGAGGCGGTTCAGTCAGGCTTCGCCGACCTTGTGCTACTGGGTGTGGAGCCGACTACTCCGTCCTCGAAGTACGGCTACATCGTCCCCGCTAGTCCAAAGAGGAGACCATGTCGGGTCGAGCGGTTTACCGAAAAGCCTGACGAGGCGACTGCGCGGAAGCTCATCTCCCAGGGCGCCCTCTGGAACTGCGGTGTCTTTGCGTTTAGGCTGGGCTACCTCACCTCCGTCACGAAGGGCTACCTCAAGGCCGCGAACTATGACGAGTTCCATGCCCGCTATGCCGAGCTGCCTAAGAACAGCTTTGACTACGAGATCGTAGAGAAGGCCTCTTCGGTCGGAGTGGTCCCCTACTCTGGCATCTGGAAGGATCTCGGCACTTGGGGCGCCCTTACCGAGGAGATGGCGGAGCGCGCTTCTGGGTGCGTTGTGATGGATGATGTGACTTGCAGTAACGTGCACGCGGTCAATGAGACGTGCCTCCCGATGGTGGTTGCCGGGCTCTCGGACGCCGTAGTCGTTGCTACGAGCGACGGTATCCTCGCCTGTGGTAAGTGGGCTTCAGCAAGCGTAAAACCGCTCGTCTCTAGGGTGGCAAGGGCTCTCCCGATGTGCGGTCGCCTCCCTTGGGGCGAGTACCGTGTGCTTGGAGTCTCCGAGCGTTCCGACGGCGGAGGATCGCTCACCCGGGAGCTCGTAATCGAAGACGGGGAACAGACCACCTACCAGAGCAATCTTTGCTGCACTAAGGTCTGGACTGTGATTTCCGGCGCTGGCGAGACCGTGCTCGACGGGGAGACCTCCCCCCTGTTCGTTGGCTCGGTCGTGAAAATCAAGCCCAAAGTTAAGCATGCCGTCCGCGCCGTCGGCACAGACCTTCACATCGTCGAAGTGCACCTCGGTGACCGGCTGGATGAGGGGGATGTCGAGAGATTTGGGGACTTCTGGAATTGAGACACTTGCAAGGGTCGATTGTGTTGAAAACGATACGGGTGAACTTTGCAGGAACAGTAGCTAGGATCTCTTGTACGGAGTTTATCTCCTTGACGTCGTAGGCGAAGAGAAGCCAATCTCGCCTTTCCAAGGTAGGGGTTCTTCGAATTTGCCTTCTGAGTCTTTAGATTGGCTGCATCCCTAGGCTTTCTCTTCGGCAGTGAGGGCGGCTTCGTCTTTTGGGGGGTGTTCGGAGTGCTCGGCCCCTGGGACTCCACAGAAAGCAAGTTGGGTGATATCCAGTGATTAAAACAAAATTAAATAAACAGTATAAATGTATAATAATAAATGGCGAATTTTGCGCTCGTAGGTTGACGGGTCAGGAGCGCGTGGCGAGAGAGCTCGTCATTGAGCTTGACAAGTTGATCGAGGATGAGCTCGCCGTCCGTCTTATTGTTCCCGAGTATGCTAAGGATGTTCCAAAGCTCGACCATATTTCCGTTATCCGAATGGGAAGGGCCAGAGGATCTCTCTGGGAACAGCTATGCCTCGGACCTTACGCGGTTAAAGAGAGGGCATACTGTTTGAATATATGTTCCATTGCTCCATTGATTAGTAGGGGCGCAATCTTCATTCATGATATCTGTTATAAGGAACGACCAAGATATTTCAAGTCCCCTTATGCTCGCATCTCTCAAATCTGGCATAAAATAAATTACCAGTATGCTTGGCATCGCGCCGATAGGGTGTACACAGTTTCGGAATACTCGAAGAGCAGAATAGTAAAGGTGTACGGGATCGACCCTTCGCTGGTGAAGGTGGTATATCCTGGGTGGCGTTATTTCGAAGCTGTTGAGCCAAACCCCAAGATAGGTGAGCGATATCCCGTCGTAATGGAAGGTGAATTCTACTACTCGCTTGGCAGTTTAGCTCCCAACAAGAATCTTGGCTGGATTATTTGTGCGGCGAGGCATAACGCAAACTCACTGTTTGTAGTGGCGGGAGGACTTAACGCAAAAGCTTACGGGTCGCTTCTGGGGAAAGCTATTCCTCGGAATGTGCTGTTTGTTGGATATGTGAGTGACGGCGAAAGTAAGTACCTCATGCAGCGATGCAAGGCTTTCATTCTCCCTTCTGAATACGAGGGCTTTGGCATTCCGCCGCTTGAGGCGCTCAGTGTTGGGGCTGAGGTGGTGGTCTCAAACGTCACGTGCCTCCCCGAAATATATGAAGATGCAGTGCATTACATCAATCCGAGAGATCCGAATGTCGATTTAGACAAGTTGCTCTCCGAGCCTGTTAACTCGCCTGAGGCCGTTCTTGCCAAGTGCGACTACGCGAGGATGGCAAGCACTGTATATGACGATTTAAAGACGAAGATAGGGGCTTAATGAGACGAGTTGGCATTCTTACCTATCATGCTTGTAATAATTACGGTGCGTCATTGCAGGCTTTCGCACTTCAGGTGATGGTCAATAGGCTTTTAGGGACTGGCGGAACCTGTAAGATAATCGACTATCGTTCGGAGGTCATGATGAATATCGTGACTCCGTTCGCTAAGCATATTGACCATCCTAAAGAGCTCATCAAGACTATTTCTCGGATTCCGTACAGAAAGCCTCTGACAAGGCGCGATGAGCTGTTTGTTTCCTTTGGTCAAGAAGTCTTGGATACCACGGAGAGATGCTTGACGTCGAGAGACGTCGAGAACGAAGTGAGGCAATTCGACACCGTGATATGCGGCAGCGATCAGACTTGGAATCTTGATTCGGGCATCCGCTATCAAAGTCCTGTGTATTACCTTAACTTTCCCAAAAGGGAGCGTCGCATCGCGTATGCGACCTCCTTTTCTGACTGGGTAGTTGAGGCAGAGAAACAGAAAGACTATCTGTATCCCATGATTTCGACCTTTGATGCTCTTTCAATGCGAGAGACTTCGGGTGTGGACCTCCTGAGATCATGGGGATTTGAATGTGAACACGTTTGTGATCCTACCCTCCTGTTGGGGAAGGATGACTACGCTCGGATAGCCAATCGCGATGTTGTTCCTGACAAGCCTTACGTGCTCTATTTTGCATGGAGTGGCACGAAGGACTCAATTGAGGCCGCCAAAGCTGCTGAGAAGACCTTTGGCATTCCTGTAATTAATATAGTGCCACCCCCTAGAGCGATGTTTTCCGGTATTCGACGCAGGCTAGATGTGGGTCCAAAAGAGTTTCTCGGTTTGGTGGAAAGCGCGCGCTTTGTTGTCACCAACTCATTCCACGGAACAGTCTTCTCTGCCATATTCGGCAAGCCATTCGTTTCGATTACTTCCGATCCTGGTGAAACGAGGAGAACTTCTCTCTTGAAATCGCTTGGGCTTGTTGATCGCCTTCGCTCCGCAGAAGACCTTAATTTTACCGAACTTGGGGAATTCGATCCTTCAACATCGAGGCGCGCCATTTCGGCTCAGCGAGAGCACGCTTTGGAATACTTGAAAGGAGCGCTTGCGGTCTGATGAGAGAGAAGGTCCTCGATTTCAACAAAAAGGAGAAATGTACTGGATGCTCCGCATGCGCTTCTGTTTGTCCAAAGGGAGCAATATCCTTCATCCAGATTGAAGGAGGCTTTGCGATTCCTGATATCGATAGGGATGCGTGCGTGGGTTGCCATAGGTGCGAACAAGTGTGTCCGACTTTCATGCGGTCTAAAGCCAAGTGTTCTGGCTTCCTTTCGGGATTCGTCTTTTCATCGGATAATTGTGAAACGGCGTTGGGGTCGGCTTCGGGCGGTGCGTTTTCCGAGCTTGCATACGAAGCGGTGGATGCCGGCGGCTGCGCATGTGGTTGCGTGTGGACTGAGAAACTCACGGCTGAGCATAGGGTGGCTCGAAATCGCGGTGATGCTAGGCGGTTCGAGAGTTCAAAATATGTTCAAAGTAAGATTGAAGGCATCTATACAGAAGTGAAAAATGAGCTCGAGTTCGGTCGCAAGGTTGTCTTTGGTGGAACGCCTTGTCAGGTTGAGGCGATCGGCCGCTATTGTGGAAAGGACCGGGACAATCTCCTCTTAGTCTCTTTGGTATGCCGGGGGGCTTCATCTCCGTCTGTCTGGGAATATTACATGCGGGGGCTAGAGCGTAGGGTTGGCTCAAGGCTTGTTGCGGTCAACCAGAGAGACAAGTCTACAGGATACAGTCAGCCGGCTTGCCGCTATGAATTCGAGAACGGAACCGTCCTTAAGCGCTCAACTTACATATCCGATTTGTATACAAACTGTTTTGCAAGCGGAATCACGCTTCGTGAAAGCTGTTATCGGTGTCCTGCCAAGGGTTATTCCAATGCCGATGTCATTCTTGGAGATGACGTGCTGCATGTCGGGTCTCCGAGAGGGGCCACGTTGATTTTGTGCGTTACCCCCAAGGGGGAGAATTGGATTAGGGGGGTTCTCCCGGGGCGAGGAAACTTGCTGGAGCTTGACCAAGAACAGATTTCCCTTGTCCTGAAGAGGTCGAATATGCTTCTTAACTCGTCGTCATCCCCTGGAGGTGCGCGCGAGCGTCTATTCCGCAACATACGGGAAGGTGTGTCGGCGGACAGCGCCTTGATGCGGTCACTGCCCCTTAAGCAGCAGATTAAGGTTTGTCTTGACAAAGTCGGACTCTTCTCACTGGCACGGGTTCTGAAAGCGAGGGTCCATGGCTGAATCTCCGAAAGGCAGAATCCGCGTGCTGTTTTTCATTGACGGGTATGGCAATGGAGGAGGGATTCAGGAGCAGTGTATTCGCTGGATTTCCAATATAGATCACAGCATTTTTCAAGTGGATGTCCTCTCCTACAATCGGACTAACGGCGTAAGGGATGATTATCCCGAAAGGCTCGAAGCATTAGGGAGTAAACTATTCCTGATTGCTCCGTATGCGGAAGGGGGAAGTGTCGTACGGAGTCTCCGCGAAACAAAGCTCTTTTTCAAAACTCATCAATATGATGTACTTCACGCGCATTCCTCTGCAAAAGCAATCTTTGTGTTGCAAGAAGCGAGGAGAAACGGAGTGCCGGTCCGCATTCTCCACGCCCATGCGGCGCGGGTCGTGACTGAGCAGCCATTCAAAAAGTTTATGGCGAACACCCTGAAAGGTGCAGCAAGAAGGGAGAGCACGAATCTAGCTGCCTGTTCGGTGAAAGCCGGCG
The DNA here is from genome assembly GCF_002159625.1 of Olsenella sp. An285. Lineage (GTDB taxonomy): Bacteria > Actinomycetota > Coriobacteriia > Coriobacteriales > Atopobiaceae > Thermophilibacter > Thermophilibacter avicola. The sequence continues at coordinate 7,296 of NZ_NFIZ01000017.1, read as the reverse complement.
AGTTTCTCTTTGGGAGGACGTGCATGGCCGCTGGCAAGGTAACGATAATTCCAAATGCCATAGAGCTGGGGCGCTTCTCATTTGATTCGTCCGTTCGAGAGAGAATGAGGGCGGAGCTCGGGTTGGATAATAGTTTTGTAATAGGTCACATCGGAAGATTTATGCCCCCAAAAAACCACTCGTTTCTCGTGGAGGTTATGTTTTCCGTCCTCAAAAAACGGCCGGATACTCGCCTAATCCTCGTTGGTGTGGGCCAACTACAGGAGAAAGTTAAAGAACAGGTCCGTTCGTTGGGAATCGATGAACAGGTTTCGTTCCTTGGCTTACGCTCAGATGTTGATCGGGTCGTGCAGGCTATGGACATCTTCGTGATGCCCTCGCTGTTTGAGGGGTTGCCGGTCTCTGCCGTGGAGGCGCAAGCATCAGGATTGCCTTGCGTCTTTTCGGAGGAGGTCACGCCCGAGGCTGTTCTTATACCCGGCTCAAAGAGGGTTTCTCTCTCAAGCACTCCGGACGAGTGGGCGAGGGAGATTCTCTCGGCAAGGGGTGGGGACCGAAGTCTCGCGCTCGGAATCGTCTCGGACAAGGGCTTTGAGATTGTCGAGGCTACGCGTCGCCTTGAGGCTTTCTACTTGGATGCATTGAAGGGCGTGGGGGTCAGCATATGAGGGTCGCGGTAGTCTGCACGGTATCTGATGGAGGGATGGTGCATTTTGCTCAGAGTTGCTTTCGTGCAATTGCTGAACTTGGAAAGGATGCCATGGTAATCTTTCCGCAGCGAGCTGCCGTTGACCTTAAGCCTCTCGAAGCGGTTGGAAGAGTCTGCGTTTACGATGATCGCAGGGGGATAAGTAATGGGTTTACCGCCGCACGTTCAATCGCGTCTCATCTGGAGGCATTCTCACCTGACAGCATATGGTTCACGGACGAAACCATCACCTCGGCGGCGGCCAGAGCTGCTTGCGATGATCCCGTCATTTTCATACATGATGTTAGGCCGCATCTCGTAAAGATGAGTGTGAAATCTCGACTTCGATTCTTGTGCCTTCTTATGGACAGGAGGCGGGCAATCGCTAGGGCTTCTCGCGTCGTGGTTATGTCTAATACGGCGAGAGATGACCTGTTGACTCAATACGGAGATAGATTCTATGACAGAGTCTCTGTGCTAAGGCTTGGTGCGACTGCGCCGAACTGCTCGGCTTTAGTTCCTCCCGAGCTGGACGAAGCGTTTGATGGCGGGTTTTTCCTGTTCTTTGGGGCCATTGAGAAGTATAAAAACGTGGAGGGTCTCGTTCGCGCGTTCTCTTCGCTTCTCACGGAGCGCCCGTTCGCAAGACTTATCATAGCGGGAAGGGGCGCTATTGAGGAAAAGACGCTTAGGATAATAAAACAACACCATCGCTCAATAGTTCTTCTGAATAGGTATATTTCCGATGGAGAGCTGGCGTATTTGATGATGGGCGCCCGCGCCACGTTGCTTCCATATCTAGAGGCAACCCAAAGTGGCGTCCTGCCGATTTCCTATAGCTTTGGTAAACCTGTCGTTACGAGTGATGCACCTGGTCTTTCCGAGTTTGTGGTCGATGGAGTGACCGGGTTTGTGGTTAAGGACGAAGTGGGGCTCGCTGCAGCTATGGACAAGCTTCTTGATGATGACCTTGTGAGGCGCATGGGCGAGGCGGGACGTGCGTATGCGAAACACGAGCTCGATTTCACGGGCAATGTCGCCAAGATCATCTCCGATATAAACGGGGAGTCCTGATGGCAAACGCCTGGAGGAAAAAAGGGGAAATCCTTCGGCATCGTGAGAAAAGAGACTTCTGGTCTTTTGCTGCCTTGTTTCTCGGGCTTTGTTTCGCACAGGATATCTGTTATGTAGGAAGAATAGGCAACCTTTACGTGGACGTCCTGTACCCCGTGGCATTGGTTATCCTGATGCTGCGTGTGGTTCTCAGCCCCGCAGAGACTGAACGTGACATCTTTGTTTGCTTTGATAGGCGCATGTTGCCGTTCTTGGTTGTTGTTGCGCTGTCGCTCGTCCTTGCTCTCGTTGCGACTGTAGTGCGTTCTGGAGTGCAGATAAGCTCATATGCTAATGGATTAATTATACTGGCAACTTCAATAGCCGTCTATTTGACTGTTCTCTCGCTTAGGGCATATATAAGTTACATCCTCAGGGGTCTCTGGGTGGGTCTTCTCATAAGTGTCATCGTCTCCATTGCGCAGTATTTCGCCTTTCAGAATGGCGGCGCGTTTACGTTCTACAGCCTCTTTCCTCAGCCAGCCTTTTATATCTCCGTCCCTTGGGAAGCCTCCTCTTCATGGGCTTCGAATGCCGACTATTTGGTTTTTTCCTATCGGGCACAGGGCCTATACCTTGAATGTTCCTATTTTGTCGCGGCAGCAACCATGATTTATGTTGTGACAGGTGGAAAGAAGACAGGGAGCGATCTGCTAAGAACGATAGTCCTCATTACGCTATTCGTACTATTCGCAATGTCGGCAACTGGAAACATGGTCTTTTTTGTTGCGTTTATCTTGCTGGCTTATATTCTTCGGCGTATTTCGGGCGTCGGAAACGTCGGCATTCTCCGCAGAAAGAGATCGCCCCTCGAATGGATTGCGATGGGAGCGGTTCTTTTTTTGACGATATCGTTCAGCGCTTACGTTCTTTTTGAGAACCGAGATATAGGTGCCTTCGTCGACGTGGATACGATTACCGGCGGGCTGAAAAAAGGCATAGAATCGACCGATATAGCTGGCGGTGAGAACGAAGGCCGCTTTTTGTGCATGTCAAATGCTATCGCCGAATTTATGCAATCCCCGTGGGGGGTTGGTTACAATATGGCCTCATCGGTTCTTAGGGTAGATTATGGAACGAATACCACTTTCAGTTACTTTCTAACACTGCTCGTTGAGCTTGGAATCCCAGGCCTTATTGCATACGGCTACTTTGTAGTAAAGCTCATTATCAACCTATTGAGTCATTCTTCAGATTGTCGAGCATATAGAATTGGGTTGGCGGTCAGCATAATGGCGCTTATGGGCTTCCAAGCTGGCAATGGGTCCGGTCTTATCCCTATTGCATGGTGCCTCTTTGCGCTTGCGGCAATAGAAGTATCAAGAGATTGCAAGGGGAGTGGGGGCCGCGAGCTTGGCACCGAAGATGGGACTAAGACTCATTTGAGTCGGTAAGAGGATGCGCGCGGGCATCGTGCCTTTCGAAGCATGCTCCACTTACCTCAAGTAAATCGGTGTAGGGCTGGGGGTGCGGCCGTCTTCTCGCCGGGGGGTGGACTACCGGCGAACATAGTTATCGTCCGGCCTCTTTTCGTCCGGCTTCTCTTGAGTCACTCGTAGTGGTGACTGGCTCTGTGACCATCCTCACGCATGTCTATGGAGCTGGCGATACATAAGTATGGGTGCATGGGAGGTCCCGGAGAGTCAGAAACCGGTTAAGATGGATACCACGTATTACTCGGTTGGGGCCGTGCGGTTCTTCCGCGAATGACTATGAGTGACAACAATGTCGTCGGTGCGGCCTGCCCGGGCTCGGCCTCCCCGAGGGAGGCTTCGTCTGGGAGGTCCGGAAGGCACGTCTGCTCTGTGGTGGACTACTACATACGGCGCAAGGGAATAGCAAAAAGCTTGCACAATGCACCGTCTTTGCATGGAGCGTAATTTGGACGCCCTCCCAATCAGGTTTTTTCACCGGCCTTCTCTCTACTATCTCAAATCTCACGAGAGCTTCGCGACGAATTCAGGGAGAAGCTGGGCGACAGTGCGAACGCAGGTGAAAGCACCTGTTGGATAGACGGGCTCGAGCGCGCATTCGTTAACAACGAGTAATTCTGCAAATATGCGGAGGGACGGCTTTGTATCAAATGACGAATAGGTTCACTTCGACTGTCAGGGGCCTTTTTTCGGTAGAGGAAAAAGGTGGTATAGCGAGTAACGTGGCTTACGCCTTTGCAGCTCAGGGAATCGCCCTTATTTCGAGTTTTCTCATGACTCTCGTTGTTCCAAAAGTCTTGGGTGTGCTCGAGTACGCTTACTGGCAACTTTTTATTTTTTATGCTGGTTATGTTGCCGTTTTGCTCTTCGGTATTGGAGACGGGGTCTATCTTCGCTTGGGAGGAAGGCATTATGAGGAATTGGACAAGGGTGCGCTGAAGGCCGAGATGGGAATTGTCTTCGGCATGCAGGTGAGTATCGCCCTCGCGCTTCTGCTGGCTATTTATATTTTTAATTTCAACAGCAATTTTCGAACTGTATTATTGCTGCTACTACTGTATTCTGTTTTTCAGAATCTCTACGGGTTCATATCGCCGATATTCCAAGCTGTAAATCTGACACGCCTCTATTCAATCGGCATAGCGATAAATAAGATTGCATTTCTGCTCATCCTTCTCGTCTTTCTATTGTCGGAGGGAAGTGGCTATGAGCCCCTTGCCGTTGGGTATATTGCGGGCATGGGCGCCTCCCTCCTATATTGCCTTGCATGTGGGAGGGACATTTTATTTGCTAAAAGCGGTTCTTGGGTAGAGGCTTTCAAGATAACTTTGGATGATCTTCGCACGGGTGCGCAGGTCATGGCCGCCTACTACGCATCCTCGCTTATCGTTGGGGTTGCAAGGCAGATTATTGTAATGCGGTGGGGGCTTGAGGCGTTTGGCCAGATGTCATTCGCTTTTTCCATGGTCTCTTTTGTTCTGGCATTCATCGCGCAGTTCAGCCTTGTCCTTTTTCCCGTTCTTAGGAGGCTCGACGTAGGCTCCATTAATTCAAGATACAGGCAGCTGCGCGATACGTTGTTTGTCTTGGCCTCCCTATCGTACCTTTGTTACCTTCCTGGGTGTACGCTTCTGGGGATGTGGCTCCCGCAGTATGCCGATAGCTTTCACTATCTCGGACTGCTTATGCCATTGCTTGTTTTTGATGGAAAGATGAATATACTCTGCTCAACCTATTTGAAGGTTTACGGTGACACCAGACAGCTTATGGGATTCAACGTCCTGGCTCTTGTGGTGAGCGCTCTGTTTTCGTGCGTTGGAGCACTTGTCTTGGACAGCGTTGACTTCGTTGTTTGCGGGCTGGTGTTAGCAATACTTCTTCGAAGCATAGCTAGTGAACTTTACCTTGCCAAGCGTCGTCTGTCCTTTCCCTGTTACAGGCTTTTGGTCTGTGAATGCGCCATGGCACTCTCCTTCATGATTGCCGTTTTTTTTGGCGGATTCTGGACTGAGATTGTTCCGTTAGCCGGTTATGCGTTATCTATAGCTCTCAACCGCGGAGTCTTCCAATCAACCAAGGCGCTCTTGTTGCACAAGAAAGATGCGCAGATGCCAGGTAGATGAGAGGGGCATCTTGCTGTTTGTGCTTGATTACCGGGGAGTCACATGCTCCTCGTTATGCCCCTCTCGCAATCTTGTGTGTGGGGGGTGTCTCTATGGTTTTGTCAAGCCTCGGGCTCGCGACCTCCCGACATGCTGACGCCGGCCCCGGGGACGGAGCCGCTGAGAAGTCCGGTGTCCCGCGGCGTCAGCCCTCCCGGTACGGCGTCCCGTCCCGCATGATCGCGTAGATCACCTTGAGGCGCTTGCGCGCGACCGCCTTGAGCGCCTTGTTGTGCCGCATGCCGCGCGCCCTGCAGGAGTCGTAGTAGCGACCGAAGCGGTTGTCCGTCCCGACCAGGGACGTGCAGGAGTATATGAGCAGGTTCTTCAGGGTCCGGTTGCCGCTCCGCGACGGCGACGACGAGTTGAGCGACGTCCCCGACTGCCGGTTGCAGGGCGCCAGGCCCGCGTACGCCGCGAGCTCGTCGTGGCTGCGGAACATCGACACGTCCACGAGCGTCACGAGCGCCGCGGCCGTCTTAGGACCCACGCCGGGCACGGTGGGCAGGGCCTCGTAGGCCTCGTCGCCGGCGAGCGAGTCGGAGATGAGCGCGTCGAGGCGAGCGGCCTCCGCCGAGTCCGCCGCCGCCCTCGCGGCGAGCGAGCGCACGAGCTCCGACTCCGCGGCGAGCTCGGGGCGGCCCGACGAGGCGGAGGCCGCGGCCGCCGCCCAGAGGCGGTCGGAGGCGGCCCGCCTGGCCCCTCCCGCGCGCTCGGCGACCGAGCGGAAGCGCCTGAGCCCGGCGGCCCTGATGCCGAACGGCCCGCCGAGCTCCGCGAGCACGGCGAGCTGCCAGCGGCTCGACGGGTCGACCGCCGACTCGAACGCCGGGTCCGCCTCGAGCAGCACCGCGCGCAGCCGGTTGACGGCCCGCGTCCTCGAGCCGACCGCGAAGTCGCGCTGGGCGGCGAGCATCCTGAGGGACGCGGCGGCGGGCGTCTCCTCGGCGACCTCGCGCAGCGTCCATGGCATGCCGGCCGCCGTCCGCGCGATCACCTCCGCGTCCATCGCGTCCGTCTTCGCCGTGACCGGGAACATGTCGCGGGCCTTCTTCATCGCGATGCCGGGCAGGTAGGAGACCGGGTTGCCCGCGGCGCGGGCCCTCGCGACCACGAGCGCCCCGATGTTGCGCTTCTGGTCGACGACGACCCTGGCCCCGGCACCGGCCTCGGCGAGGGCGCGGTCTATGTCGGCCGGCCTGTTGGCGACCTCCCGGTTGAACAGGACCTCCCCGGACGCGTCGACGGCGCAGGCGCGGTGCGACGACTTGCCGACGTCGAAGGCGAGGAAGGCGGCCCCTGGCCTTGCTCTCTCTTCCATGGTGTATCCTCTCCTCAAGTTGGCTGACCGCCGTCCGCGGGAGCGACAACCACATTACGGAGCCGTGGGGGATCCCCGGCATGTCTCTATCAGTCGCCTGCCGCGGCGAGCCGTCCCCGGCGGCAACACCCCCCGGGCCTTCGCGAGAGGCAGGGCGGAAGGGCCGTCCGGGGCGGTCGGCCAGCGACCCCTCGGGGTCGACTTCAATCGTATTTCCAAGGCTTGGGAGAATACAAAGGAGCCGGCGCGAGGGCCGGCTCAAACTGTAATGGGCTTCGTTGCTGGCTACGTAAAAGTTTCCGGCAGTAAGCAGGGTGACCAACACCATGAGAATCGTGTTATAGCGCGCCTCGGTGCTGTTTATGAAACCGTCCAGATGCTGCCATTGGGCAAGGAGTGCTTCGAGGCGCCTGTGCGATTCGGTGCTGTCGGAATAGCCGCTGCCTGTCTGGTCCACGGACATCAACTCCCATCACGCCGACATGCCTCTCTGGTCAGAATATACCCCCTCCCCTATCATTTTGGAACACCATATAGATGGGGGAGCGATGGCGGTGCTGAGTGACGAAAAGCCGGAAG
>NZ_NFIZ01000016.1 GCF_002159625.1 Olsenella sp. An285 | reverse complement strand
CTCGGAGGCGACGTAGGCTATGTAGCCCTGCTCGGCCGCCCAGTCCGAGGGCGACACGTCGGCGAAGCCGAGGTAGTCGGCGCGGGCGGGCGCCGGGGCGAGCAGGGCCCCCAGGCAGACGGCCGCCGCCGCGGCGGCCGAAAGGATCGCGTGCCTCATGCTCCTGCGCATGGCTGGTACCTCCGTTTCCGAGGGGTGCCTCAGGGGGTGCTTCAGGAAACCTTAAGCCCCGGCGGCGGGCGGGGCGTTTCCGCGGCGTCACCTTCGGCGGGCGCGCGCGGCGCGTCGGCGGGCGGCAAGCCGCGTCCCTCTCGCCGCTCTTCTCGCCGCCAGGGCCGGAAGGAACGCAAGCGCTCGGAGCGCAAATTGGCTTCGCTGGCCGAACATATCAACCTCCCCGCTCCCCCGTGGCATACGTTTTCAGGAACGAGCGTTTCCCCTGTTTCCGCGCACGTCTACCGTCGCCCTTCGATTTCTTGTCTGATTCCCGCAAGACTGCGGGACGATATGCGTTTTTATGCTGGACGCGTGTCCACGTGGAAGGAGAGACCGATGATTCGAAGAAGGTTCCTGGCAGCTCTTTCCGCGCTCCTGATGGCGGCGCTCTTCCTTCCGGCAGCGGCGCTCGCGCAGGACGACGAGGGCTACTCGATCTCCGCCGAGCGAGGCGTGTACGTCTGCACGTACCAGTCCATGGAGGAGGCGGAGCAGTTCGGGAACATCATGTACCCCGAGCTCACCGATCCCGGCGAGCGCCAGCGCTACCTCAGGGCAGAGTACGACGTCCCCGTCGAGATGGTCGGCGGGGAGGACACCTTCAGGAACGGCCTTGCCCCCTCGTGGTCCTGGACCTCTCCCGACGTGGCGGAGATTGACGGCATGCTCATAACCAGCAGCGACTCCGTCCTCTCGTCCCCCACGGGCGGTTACTTCACCGCGGTCACCATCATGATGGTCCCCATCTCTCAGCAGCCGGTCGAGAGGGCCGTCATCACCGCCACCGGGACGGACGCGGAGGGACGGGTCACGAACTTTGACATCGACCTCGTGTACGCCGCGGGCGCGGGAGGCCGCGACATAGCCGTCTCCGGCGGCTCCGGCGTGGGCATGCAGCTGATCGAGAGCCCCTGGCTCGACTCCCTGTACCAGAGCGACCCCGCCGCCCTCGCGGCAAGCGCCACGCGCCTCTCCGCAGACGACCCCGCCTGCGCCGAGCTCGTCGCCAGCATCGATGACGGCGAGGTCGTGGGCGTCTTTGACTTCAGCCTCACGGTCGGCCCCTCCCAGAGCAGCGAGGGCTTCGGCACCGCATGGGTCACGTTCCCCGTTGACGAGAAGTACGACGGCTCGTTCGTCGACGTCTGGACCTGGCGTGCCGAGACCGCCAGCTACGTCTCTGACAGGCGCCACGCCGTCCTCAGGGGAACCTACCCCGTCTTCGGCGGCAAGGTGACCGTGCCCTTCAGCAGCCTCACGCAGGTGGCCCTCTCCGTCCAGACCCAGGGCTCCACGATGTCCATGTGCCGCCTCTACAACCCCAACTCCGGAGAGCACTTCTACACGCTCTCCACCGCGGAGCGCGACGTGCTCACCTCGGTGGGCTGGGTCTACGAGGGCACGGGCTGGACCGCGCCGGCCTCCTCCGGCACCCCGGTCTACCGCCTCTACAACCCCAACGCCGGCGACCACCACTACACGACCGACGCCTCCGAGCGCGACATGCTCGTGGCAGCGGGCTGGCACGACGAGGGCATCGGCTGGTGGGGCGTCTGAGCTGCCGCGTAGCCGACACCAGCGTTCCTCGGCACGGCCGACGAGCTGACGCGGAGCCCCGCCACGCAAGAGGTCGGGGCTCCGCCGCCTCGGCCACTGGAGCCACCAAAGCCACCGGAAGAAGGGACCCACCATGAAAGGGCCAAGGGCCGAGAAGGACCGTGTGGGACGAACCTCCACGATTGCGGGCCGGCTGAGAAGCGTCCTCGCCGTCGTGCTCTCCGCGCTCCTCGTGACGGGGTCCCTCCCCGCCGCAGCCCTCGCCGCAGCGGGGCCTGAAGAGGCTACGGAAAGCGCGGATTCGGACCTCCTGGAGAGTCAGGCCACCCTGCTCGGCGAGGAGGAGCTCGGAGTCGTCCAGGTCGAGCTGGAACACGACTTCACGGCTGCCGTCGCAACCGACGGCTCGCTCTGGACATGGGGGCACAACGACTCTGGGGAGCTCGGCAACGGGACGAAGGAGGACAACCCGGTCCCCGTCAAGATCATGGACGACGTTGCCTCGGTGGCGCTGGCCAAAAGCAACGGCGCGGCGATAAAGACCGACGGGTCCCTCTGGATGTGGGGGAACAACTCATGGGGGCAGCTCGGGAACCTCGACCCGGACCCGAGCGGAAGCGACCCGACGCCCCGCAAGGTCATGGACGACGTGGCCTCGGTACGGTTTCACGGCGACTTCACCGTGAGCGCGCTCAAGGAGGACGGCTCCCTGTGGATGTGGGGCAGGAACACGAGCGGGAGGCTCGGCAACGGGAGCTGGGACGACAGCGCCGCGCCCACGAAAATACTGGATGGCGTGGCCACGGTGGAATCCTCCGCCAGCACGACGGCAGCCATCAAGACCGACGGGTCCCTGTGGATGTGGGGCGATAATTCGTACGGTCAGCTGGGCACCGGAACGCTCACAAAGAGCTATGCGCCCGTCAAGGTCATGGACGACGTTGCCTGGGTGTCGCCCGGCAACATGACGGCGGCCCTCAAGACCGACGGGACCCTCTGGACGTGGGGGCGCAACGAGTACGGAATGCTCGGCAACGGTACCACCGCTGACAGCTGCCATCCGACGAAGGTGATGGGCGACGTCTCCTCGGCGTCGATCTCGGGAATCAACGGCGCCGCCGTCAAGACCGACGGATCGCTCTGGACCTGGGGAAGCAACAACTACGGCCAGCTGGGAAGAGGTGGGGAGACGTCGACGCCCGGCAAGGTAATGGGCGGCGTTTCCCAAGCGTTCATGGAGGACAGCCTCACGTCTGCAGCGCTCGCGACCGACGGCACGCTGTGGATGTGGGGCCTGAACGACCGCGGTCAGGCGGGCAACGGGAGGACAGGCGGAAGCGTCCGCTCGCCGGCAGAAGTGATCGAGGGCGTCTCATGGGCCCAGGGGCCCATCGGCAGCAGGAATGCCGTCGTGCTGTCCGACGGATCGCTCTGGCTATGGGGGGCTAACAACAGCGGGGGAATCGGCAACGGATCGACCGAGGACTGCCCGGCGCCCGTAAGGGTGCTGGATGATGTGGTATCCGTGACGCTCGAATCCGCGGGGACCTCTGCCGCCATCCAGACGGACGGCTCGCTCTGGATGTGGGGCCACAACAAGTACGGGCAGGTCGGCGACGGAACGAAGACGGACAGAACCACCCCCGTGAAGATTAAGATCGACTCCCTGAGTACGGAACCCGACGTTCCGCTGGACCCCGACAACCCCAGCAATCCCGGCGGCATTACGCCGACTAAGGAGTTCAGGATAGGGACCCACAGCAACTCGTTCGTGCACTCCAACACGGGGACGGGCGAGAACGTGGGATTCTCAGGAGTCGACGACTACAGCCTCTCGGTCTCCGCTCATGAAGCCCTGGCAGATCTGTGCTCCTCCGCAGGTGTCCTCAACGCGGTCAAAGCGAGGGAGAGCTCGGAATGGAACGGTTCGTGCTACGGCATCGCAGCCACGATGGGGCTCACCTATGCGGGAATCCTCCCGCTCTCAAGCATAAGCAGTGGAGGGAACACGTACTTCTCGCTGCCCCTCCCCTGCCAAGACGAGAAGCTCCTCGACGCGATCACCTTCTACCAGCTCTCCCAGTTTGTGGACACGGGAGGCGACGACTTCGCCGCAATAGAGTCCGCAACGCGACCGAGCTTCATAGAAGGCCTCACCAACTATCGAGGTGAGAATAGCGAACTTCGGGACTTCCTGAAGGAAATCGTCGAGACCCCGGAAGACGGGTCGGTGCGCATGCTGGAGTACTTCTATTCAGACTCGGGGCATGCCATCCTCGTCATAGGCGCCACCTATGACGAGCGCAACGACAGATACATCGTGAAGCTCTACGACGAGAACACGGTTCCACGGGGCAAGAAGGGTGCCGAAGAGGGGATCTTCACCATCATGATCATCGATGGGGACTTCTCCGGTTTTGAGCTCATAGGCAACGACAGCAAGGTCATAGCCGACGAGACGACCTACAAGGCGATGCATCTGCTCGACCTCGACAGGCTGCCCATATACGGGGCGACAGCCACGTCCGCTGCAGAACCGCTCGCAGCCGGGGAGAAGGGCGCCTCCGTAACCATCGAGCTGGCCCTGAACCAGCCCGTGGATGTCACCAACAGCTTGGGGGAAACGCTGCGGTATGACGGCAACAAGCTCTCGGGAGACCTCGAGGTCATCGACATCTCGACGATTGCCGGAAACCAGGGCTCGGCACTCGTCATAGAAACGACGCCGAGCGAGCGCTTCACGTTCAGCTCGCCCGGCGGAACCCTCGACGCAAGCGCGTACGACGCTCAGGGCGAGTTCTGCTCTGTTTCCGGCGAGGGCATCGATGCTGCCACCGTCAGCTGGGGCGAGAGTCTTGCCATACGGGGCGACGAGTCCTACGAGCTTGAGGCGTTCCTCTCGACCGACAGATTGGTCAGCGACTCCGAGACGGGCCTGCTTTCCATCAGCGGTAACGCAAGCGGCGAGGTCAGCCTCACGAAGGATGGCGAGGGAATCTCCATCAGCGGAGAGATAGGCGGAGCGACCCTCGCCTCGCACGAGAGCGGGAGGGTCTATGAGAACGAAGGCGTCGATGTCACGACGCCCATCCGCGTGGATCACGAGACGCTGGCCGCAGGCGACTCCCCCGACTTGACAAGCCCCTACCCCGACGTACGCGAGGGCGACTGGTACTGGGACGCCGTGATGTTCGCCGATACCTCCGGCACCATGACGGGCTACGCCAGCGGCACCTTCGGCCCCGCGGACCCCATCTCCCGCGCGCAGATGGCGACCGTGCTCTGGCGCCTCGCCGACGAGCCGGACTCTGACGCGCCGCTCCTGCCGGACTGCGACCCCGAGTCCTTCTACGCCGCGCCCGTCTCCTGGGCGCTTGGGACGGGCGTCTTCTCCGGGTACGAGAGCGGGCTCTTTGGCCCGGCGGACAGCCTCACGCGCGAGCAGGCCGCGACCGTCCTCTGGCGGCGCGCGGGCGAGCCCGAGGGCGAGGCCGACCTCTCGGACTTCCCCGACGCGGAATCCGTCTCCGCGTTCGCACGGGAGGCCATGAGGTGGGCTGTCTCCGAGCACGTGATCACCGGCACGGGCAAGGGGACGCTCGACCCAACGGGCACCTGCTCCAGGGCCGAGCTCGCAACGATCCTCATGCGCATGGACGAGGCAGGCAAGCTGTAGGCGGCTCCTGACGGGGCGTTCGAATGGCGGGGCGGTCGCTCTTGTCGGCGCCGCCCCGCCCCTCTGTCTGCGACGATTGGTCTCGCTGCTGCGACAGCGCCCGGGGTCGAAACTCGCAAAAATAGTCGAAACTCGCAAAGGGAGCGGCAGTGTCGAATCGAAATCCCTTCACTCCGACCTTCGGAATGGTACCGCCGCACATGGCAGAACTTGACTTTGACGTCCCCGTCCTTCGGGAGTTCCTGCTCCAGGTGGAGCCATAGGGCGTCGCCCACGTGGCGGCTCGGATCAGACGACGCGGGCCCCTCGCTTGGATTGGCAAGGGGCCCGCGGTCCTTGTCGGCAGCTCTTCCAACCGGCCTACCGGAAGAGGTCGCGCATCTTCTTGTCTATGCGTCGCTTCCTGGCCTCGGTGCGGTCGGGGTCGAGCCTCCACTCCCCGTCCTTCTCGACGAGGCAGTCGTGCCGGCGCACGCCCTCGGGAAGCCGAGAGAGCGGGACGTCAACGAACTCGAGGTCATCCCGCTCGAGGACGGCGACGTCGCCCTCGAGCCTGTCAACGATGTAGCGCATGGCTACGCCGGAGGGTTGCAGGTCCCGCAGGGCTCGTAGCCACGCGCCTTGGCGTCACCCAGGGTGGTCGGAATCTTGGACTTGCTGAGATGCCGGCATCCGTCGAGGTGGTACTTCTCGCCGGTCCTGGTGATGTAGACCGTCATGCTCATGTCCGGGCCCGGGTCGGGCGTGGGCTCGGGGTCCGGCGTGGGCGCGGGGTCGGGGTCCGGCACCGGTGCGGGGTCGGGATCCGGTGTGGGCGCGGGCTGGGTGGCCGGCGCGGTGGAGAACCAGACCTCGTCCATGTCGCTGTAGCTGGAGACGTTGCCCTGCTGGTCCGTGCGGTAGACGTTGGCCCCGCTGGCATAGAGCATGGCGAGGACGGCCTGGGTGGGGTGGCCGTAGGAGTTGCCGGCGCCGCAGGAGATCACGGCGTTGCTCGGCGTCACGCGGCCGAGAAGGACCTGGGAGGTGCCCGTGTTGGAGCCGTGGTGGCTCACCTTGAGGACGTCGGCGTGGCCGGGCGCCACGGCGGCGAGGTCGGAGGCGTCCGCGTCCCCAGTGAGGTAGTAGGTCCTGCCGCCGTAGTCGATCCAGGTGACCGCGCTGTTCTCGTTGGTCTCCCCCTCGACGATGCTCGCGGGAGCCACGAACCTGACGCTGAGCTCCCCCGCCTGCACCACGGAGGTCCCGGCCGTCGCCGTGGTGATGGTCATGCCCTTGGCGGCGATGGTGTCGAGCAGGTTCTCCCAGGTCTGGGTGGTGCTCCCGCACGCCGGTGCGAGGATCTGGCCCACGGGGAGTCTGCTGATGACGCGGGCCATGCCGCCGATGTGGTCGGCGTCGGGGTGCGTCATGACCACGTAGTCGATGCTCCCGTAGCCGGCCCCGCGGACGTAGTCCACGACGCGCTGGCCGTACTGAGAGGTCCCGGCATCGACGAGCATGGTCTGGCCGTTGGGGAGCTCCACGAAGCAGGAGTCGCCCTGGCCCACGTCCAGGAAGTGCACCTTGAGGAGCGCGGGGCGCTCGGTCCCGCCGTCGATGAAGGCGAGGACCATCTTGGCCGCCTCGGCACGCGTGGCGCCGCCCTGCGGGTTGAGCGCGGCGGAGTCCCCCATGATGCCGTTCTCCACGCACCAGGAGACGCCCTGCTCGGCGAAGTCGGAGATGCCGGCGCTGTCGGAGTACCTGAGCAGGCGGTCGGCGTCGCTCGACACGTCGCCGCCCTGCGCCGCATGGTAGGACGCGAGGACCTTGGCGAGCTGCTCGCGCGTTATGGGGTCCGCGGGGCCGAAGCTGCCGTCGGCGTAGCCTCCGATGACGCCCTCGGCGCGCGCCCACTCGACGGCGTCACCGTAGAACGACGCCTCGGAGTAGTCGCAGTCCGGAAAGTCCGGGGCGTCGGCCTCGGGCTCGCCCGCGGAGCGCCACAGGATGGTGGCGACCTGTGCGCGGCTGACAGAGTCATCCGGGCCGAAGGTTCCGTCGGCGTAGCCGCCCATGATGCCGGTCTCGACCGCCCGGTCGATGACGCCCGTGGCCTCCGCCCAGTGACCCTGGGCGTCGGGGAACTCGCTCGCCAGCGCCGGCGCGGGCGCCGCGGCGAGCCCCAGCGCGAGCGCGACGGAAGCGAAGAGCGACGCCATGCCCCCTGCTCCCCTCATGCTTACACCATCCTCTCACCTGGCTTGCAGATGAGTGCAGCGTAGCACCCGCACCGGACGGAAACCTTAGCTGCGAGCTAATGACGTAGGAGGCCGGTTGGTCCGAAAGGGCGAATAAATGCGCAGGTAGAAGGTATCGTTTCTTTTGACCTCCTTTCAGCGGATTGCCGCCTGGTACGAATCCGGTACGAATCGTTCTTGGGGTTGCTCTGAGGTACTTTCAGGGGCGTTTTCCACGCGCTCACGAGGTGAGCTTACGAGGGTGAGTCGGCGCCCGCCGTTGATGACGCGGGGCTCGACTTGGACGATCGGAGTGACGGCGGGGGCGGCCTCGACGGGTTCGGAGAAGAGGTCGCTCACGACGTCTGCCGCCGCACGCTTGGCCTCCATGTTCACGTGGGTGTAGATCTCCATCGTGATCTCGCTCGAGGCGTGGCCGGCCAGCTCCTGCATCACCTTGGGGTGCACGCCCCTCAGGGCGAGAGTGGAGAGGTAGGAGTGGCGAAGCTCGTGGAACGCCCAGCCATTGAGGCCGAGCGTCTCGCGGTCGCGCAGCCACCATGCCTCGAGCACGTTTGGGCTGAGCCTGCCCATGGTCGTGCTGAGAACGACCGGGGTGCTCTCGCTCTGCTCCAGGCGTTTTCCGGGCTTCTCGCCGTTCTTCCTCGCCAGCCTCTCCTGCTCCGCCGCGTACTCGTCAATGCGGGCCTTCTGCGCCTCCTTGTGCATGACGAGGGCGTCTCGGACGGAGTCGGGCATGGGGAGGCGCCGCACGCCGGCCTTCGTCTTGGGGTCCTTGAGGTTCCCGAAGCAGTCGTAGGACTTGCGGATCGATATGACCCGGCTCTCGAGGTCGACGTCGCGCCACGAGAGGCCGCAGACCTCCCCGCGACGCATCCCGGTGCTGACCGCGAGGAAGTACGCGATGTCGGCCTCCCGGGTGAAGTCGAGCTGCGCTATGAACTCCCGGATGGCCTCCGGCTTGAGGGCGCGGCGGGGCTGGGTGTCCCTGCGCGGCGTGTCCATCTCGGAGCAGGGGTTCTTGGCGACGACACCGTCCTTCACGAGGTCGTCGAACAGCAGCTTAAGCGTCTTGTGGATCTGGTTGAGATAGGTGCCGCTGGCGGGCTTGCCGGAGAGGGTGTCGCCGGAGCGCATGGCGGCGTACATCTTCTCGAGCGTCTCTCGCGTGACCTTCGAGGCGTCGGCGTAGCCGATGTGACGGTTGATTGCCTTGAAGAATCGCTCGTAGGTCACGTTGGTGTTCTCGGTGAACTCGCCGGACGCACGGCGCCTCGTCATGAAGTCCTCCGCGCACTCCTTGATGGTCGTGCCCGACCTCTTGTGTACCTCGTCGTTCTCGATCTCCTTGATGAACTCGCGCAGGGCCTTCTTCGCCTCGGTGTAGGTGCCGTTGAAGCGCCTCGTGCGGGTCTTGTACTTGCCCGTGCGGGGGTCGAGCCCCACGGGGACTCGCAGCTGCCACTTGCGGCACTTGCTCTTGGGCTTGTCCTTCTCGAGCTGGACTATGGTGCCCTCGCCCGTGACCTTTGCCATGGCTACTCACCGTCCCCAACGACGACGTAGGGCGGGCGGTAGTGCCACTCGAGGTCGCGGGCGAGCTCACGCTGCCAGGGCTCGTCGAGGCGCAATGCCTCGCCGGGGGCGGCGACGAGGGCGACGGCGGGAACCTCGTTACCGGAGCCGTCCGTGAGGGAGAAGGACACGACGCTGAGGTTCTTCTCGGCCTTGGTCATGGCGCTCACCTCCTGCCCTGGGAGCGGGCGGCGCGCTCGCCGAGCTCCACATAGGAGAGGTAGCTGTCCACGAGGGCGCGGCCCTCGGGGCTGAGAGCGTCGTAGCGGGGCTGGATTCCCTCGGGCTCGGGCGCGTCGATGTCCTCGCGGCCGATGACGAGGTCGATGGAGCAGCCAAGCTTGTCCGCGATCTGCCACGCCGCCGGCAGCGGGATGCCGCAGTCGGCGCCGTCGCCGGCGCGCTCGTAGCGCGCGTAGGTGGAGCCGGGGATGCCGAGCGCCTCGGCGAACTCCTTCGCGGAGCGGTAGCCCGCCTCGCGGCGCAGGCGCTGGAGTGTTCTTTTGCCGCTGATGGGCTTGTAGGGGGTTTGGGAGGTTGCGGCTAGTGACATATACTTGTCACCGTCCCTTCTGGATTTGCCTCTGGACCGGACGCCGGGCCCGCGGGAGTGCCAGCTCCCGCGGGCCCACCTGTTTCTCCTTCTACGCCTTCGCATCACCGCCCCTCGCGCTCGCCTCGGAGTCGTACTCGACCGCGACGCCGTGGTCGACGGAGCCCCACAGCACGCGCGTGCCGTCGAGCTCGAACTCGCCGTGGGTGCGGTCGTAGGCAGCCATGATCCTCTCGATGGTCCTGTTGTCGATGAGCTCCTGCGCCTTGAGCGGGTGCTTGCCGCGCTTCTTCGCCGCCTGCTCCCGGAGGAAGGACTCGAAGGCGGCGCGCGCGGCCTCGGCGCTCTCGAACGCGACGAGCTCGCCGAAGGCGGCGCCCTCGCCCATCTCCGCGAGCATCTGGCGCTCGTACTGGTAGCAGAGAGCCTCGTAGGGGCGCTCCTCCTCGCGGCGCCTGCGCTCTCGGATCTTGGCGTCCTTCATGAGCACGAACTCGCGGAGCTCGTCGGCGAGGGCCCTCGCCTCGGGCGTGAGCCCGTCGTACTCGAGCTGCACCTCGCCGCGCATGCACGCGGGGTCGGGCGCCTCGCGGTCGACGATGGCGTCGATGGTGGTGCCGAAGATGTCCGCGAGCTGCCAGGCGCGGTCCATGGGGATCTTGTCGGGGTTGGACTCGTAGCGCGCGTAGGTGGAGGTCGGTATCTCGTACTCCACCGCGAACTCGTTGGAGTTCTTGTAGCCCGCCGCCTTGCGGAGCTTCAGAAGGTTGCTCGCCATGCCCTCCGCCTCTCTCGGATGTGTTCGTCCTGTGGAGGGGTGCCCTCGGCGCCCTCCGTGTCGTTGTTACGCTTCGCAACAGATTCTATCACTAGTTGACAAGCCGTTCAATCGTATAGGGTCATTCTACCTCAAATCTTGCAAAGAATCTCATTTGTTGACAATTCCTGTGATATTCTACCGCTGCACGGCGACGAAACGTGCCACTTCGTGACAGAAGGGGCGGAGCCGCGCGTGCGGTCCAGAGGCAAATCGGATGAGAGGGAGCGAGAGATGAGTTTCGAGGAGCTGCCGTACTTCATGACCCCCAAGCAGCTCGCCGACGTGACGGGCGAGCACGAGGGATCCATCACGCGCGGCATACGCGAGGGGCGGATCCCCGCCGACAAGGTGAACGGTCGCTGGCGGATCTGCCGCGACGTGATCTTCAAGAACGCGAAGAAGGGGGCCTCGAATGACGGAGAGGGCCGCGAGTAGCCCACACAAGGCGGGCTCCCTCGCCGACGCGCTGGCACGCGTCCCTGCGGAGCTCAAGGCCGAGGCACGCTGGGTGTGCTGGCGGCGCGAGGAGCGGAACGGCAGGGCGACGAAGCTGCCGGTGGACGCCCACAACGGCCGCATGGCCAAGAGCACGGACCCGTCGACGTGGGCCACCTTCGGGGAGGCCGTGGCCGCCGTGGGGCGCTGGCGCTGCGACGGCGTGGGGTTCGTGTTCGGGCCCGACCGGGCGTTCACGGGGCTCGACCTCGACCATGTGCTTGTCGACGGCGTGCTTGACGCGGAATACCGCTGGGTGATGGACGAGGCCGGCACCTACACGGAGGTGTCGCCCTCCGGCGACGGGCTGCACCTGATCTTCCGGGGCGCGAAGCCCGACTGGGCTGAGCGCAGCCGCCGCAGGCAGCCGGGTGGCCGGGTGGTGGAGATGTACGACCACGACCGGTACTTCACCGTGACGGGCGACGTCTTCGAGGGGCGCGGCACGCTGGCCGAGAACCCCGGGATCGTCGAGCGGGCGTACCGGACGTGGATCGAGCCGGAGGCGGCAACGGCCCAGCCCAGGCTGGGCGAGGCAGCCGCGGGCGCGGGCGCCGGGGGCATGACGGACGCCGAGCTGATCGAGCGCATGTGCTCCTCGCGCAACGGGGACGCCATACGCGCCCTCATGGCCGGCGACACCTCCGCGCAGGGCGGCGACCACTCTGCCGCCGACATGGCGCTGTGCTCGCACCTCGCCTTCTGGTGCGCGGGCGACGCGGCGCGGATGGACAGGATCTTCCGCTCCTCCGGGCTCATGCGGGACAAGTGGGACAGCAGGCGCGGCGGCACCACCTACGGCGCGCAGACGATAGAGCGCGCGATCTCGGGAGCCACGGAGTTCTACAGGCCGAGGGCCGCAAGAAGGCAGAAAGGCAAGCCCCCTGCCGCTCACAACACAAACATATGTTCGTCTGCCGACGCGGGCGGGGCACGCGGGGGTACGGGACGTGGGGCCGCCGCGGGCGATGAGGCGCCCGACTTCGAGAACGCGCCCTCCGCGGAGGGCTGGCGGGTCGATGCGAAGGGCAGGCTCTGGGCCTGCGACCGGGACGGCGAGCTCCGCCGCTCGGTGAGCTCGACGGCGCCCTGGGTGGCCACCGACCTCGTGGACGTGGACACCGGCGACGTGCGCGCCCTCGTGCGCGTGACGGTGCCGGGCGGCGTGCGGGAGCGCGCCCTCGACCGCGACGTGCTGCTCAACCAGAGCAAGATCATCGGGGCGCTGGCGCCCATGGGCGCGAACGTCTCCTCGGCCAACGCCAAGGACGTGGTGCGCTACCTCACCGACGTGGAGCGCCGCTGGGGCTGGGCGCGGCCGCGCGCGAGGAGCGTCACGCACCTGGGCTGGGCGGAGGGCGCGCTCTCCTCCTTCATGCCCTACGACGCGGGCGGCAAGGTGAGGTTCGACCCGAGCCCGGACGAGGCGGTGAAGGCCCGAGCCTTCATGGAGCCGGCCGGGACGCTCGAGGGCTGGGTCGCGGGCGTGGCGCCCGCGCGAGCCTCCTCGATGGCGTTCCGGTGCGTGATGGCGGCGAGCTTCGCCTCGCCGCTGGTCTCGCTTCTCGGCGTGCAGACCTTCATCGTGTACCTGTGGGGGCGCAGCCGCTCGGGCAAGACGCCTACGCTGAAGGCGGCGGGGTCGGTGTGGGGCGACCCGACCGAGGGAGCGGACAGCTACTTCCGGACCTTCTCAGACACGCCGAAGAGCATCGTGCGGGCGGCGGCGCTTTTGCACGACATCCCGGTGATCGTGGACGAGCTGCAGAGCAAGGGCGCCGTGGGCGGGCAGGCCGGGAAGCGCCAGGTGGTGGAGGACCTTCTGTACTCCCTCTCGCTCGGGCACGAGCGCGGGGCGCTGAACAGCGACCGCTCGATGATGCGGGCGGGAAGCTGGCACAGCCTCACCATAGCCACCGGCGAGATCCCCATCGTGGGGGCGTCGACCCAGCAGGGAGCCGCCAACAGGACGCTCGAGCTCTGCGGGGAGCCCTTCGCCGACGTGCGCGCCGCCCAGGCGATGCACCATCTCGTTGCCGCCGAGCACGGCACGGCCGGGCGCGCCTTCGTGGAGGCGCTGAGGCGCAACGACCCCGCCTTCTACGCCGGAGAGTTCCGGCGCCTGCGCGACGCCGTGGGCAAGGCTGCGAACGGCCACCCGCAGGCGGACAACGTGGCCCTCTTGGCGCTCGCCGACGCGCTCGCGCAGTTCTACGTGTTCGCGCCGGGGACGGAGTGGGCGGCGTGCCTGGAGGGCGCGATGCGCATGGCCTCGTGGGCGCTCGTGAACGCCACGGGCGCCGACGGCACCGACACCGACCTCAAGGCCATCCAGTTCGTGGCCGAGTGGCTGGTGAGGAGCCGGCTGCACTTCGAGAGCTCGGCGGAGATGGACCGGCTGGAGCGCTGGGGGTGCGTGGAGCAGTACCGTGACCGACCGGGGTTCTGCTGGTGGGTGTTCTCCTCCGTGCTCGACCGGGCGCTCGCCGACGCGAACTTCGACCGCCAGAAGACGCTGCGCCGCATGGCGGACGAGGGCCTCCTGGTTGAGGGGCGCGGGCGCGGGTTCACGCGGCAGAAGCGCTTCGGCGACACGCGCGTCTACTGCGTCTGCATCGACAACCAGGCGCTGGAGGCGCTGCTCGACCGCGCGGCGGGGGCGGCGCCCAGCGTCCCGCCGTCTCAAGGGGGCGGGCCATGTTGAGACACGAGTCAAGACGGGGGTTCCGGCTGGTGAGGGTGGCCGCGTCCGGCTCCTGTCTCTCCGTCTTGACTGGGTTGGTGGGTACGGGCCCCTCGCGCGCGGGCGGGCGCGCGCGGGCGCGCACGCGCACGGGGGCTCTGGGTCGGAAACCGGTCAAGACGTCGAGACAGGGGGGCGTTCGTCCTGCTCAGGGGCATCGTCTCTGTCTTGACCGGGCATGAGGCGGTCGGTCCGAGGGGGTGGCGGAGATGAGCTGGTGGACGGAGGAGCAGGACGACGTCCTGCGCGAGGTGAGCTTCCGAGGAGCGGAGTTCGCCGCCGCCGAGATCGAGCGGAGGTGCGGCGTGCGCCACTCCGTTCGGGCGGTGGAGATGCGCGCGAGCAGGATCCACTGCTCGCTGGCCGTGCAGACGGTGTGCCCGCAGTGCGGGGCGGTGGGCGTGAAGATCAACCGCCAGACGGGCATGTGCCGGCGGTGCACCGAGGAGTACCACCTCGCGCAGGAGCGGGCCTTCAACGAGCAGCTGGAGCGCGAGCGGGCGCACGCCGAGGACGCCGCCGACATAGACGACGTGCGGCGGGAGCGGGACAGGATGCGGCAGCGGAACTCGCGGCTGTGCAGGAAGTACGGGCTTGCGGGGAAGCGGGAGCGGGGTGATTCGCTCCGCCGCTCTCACTCTTAACCGTGGTACGGGCAGCGCGCGCCGATGCACGCGACGTTGTCCGACGAGACGGCGCAGACCGGCTCTGAGGTCGGCTGCCGAAGGTCAACGCCCAGCACCTCGTTGAACCAGCGGACCGCGCCCCGCACGGCCACGCGAGAGTCGCGCTTGCAGCAGCGCGGGGAGCCGGCCTGGGCAATCTGCCCCAGCAGGTCGGCGACCATCTTCTGCGTCTCGCTCCAGCCCTCGGCCTTGAGAGGGGCATTGCCAAGCAGGATCGAGAGCGCCATGCCGCACGATGCGGCAGCACCGCACACGCCCCAGCGCGCGCACGCGCCGCCGGGAACCGCGCCAGAGCGCTCGGAGAGCTCCTGGAGCTGCCCCCTCAGGTCGCCCGAACCCGTGGCGTTGCGCACGGACGCCAGCAGGGCGGCCCCCACGAGGAAGTGGTGGACGGGGCCGAACGCCGCGCACTCGGGCGCTGCCATGAGGTCCTCCAGGATGTCCGCAGGGCTGGTCGAGGTGCTGTTCTCGCAGATGACGGAAGCCCAGGAAGGGACGTCGTTGCTCGTAGCCATGATAGCTCCCCTTTCTGTAAACACATTGATGGATGTCGAAATATTATACATCGAAGAACGTCGATATATAGTAGAATAATTGCGTGAGTCACGCTTTCAGAACAGGGAGGGCCACATGGGAGCACGGAGCATCGGGCGGCCGCGCGTCGCCTTCGTCTGCACGCACAACGCGTGCCGGAGCCAGATGGCGGAAGCAATAGCACGCCAAATCGCGGGCGACGTGCTTGACCCCTGTTCCGCGGGCACCGACCCCGTGCCCGAGGTCGATCCCGGTGCGCTGCGGGCGCTCTCGGAGCTCTACGGCATAGACGGAACGGGCCTGCGCCCCAAGACGCTCGACGAGCTGGGAGAGGCGGACATCGTGGTGACTATGGGGTGCGGGGTCCGGTGCCCCGTGTTCCCGTGCGCGCACCGCGAGGACTGGGGGCTCGAGGATCCCGCCGGCCGCGGCCCCGAGGCGTTCCGGGAGACCGCCCGCGTCATCGAGGCGAGGGTGCGCGACCTGGCATGCCGCGTGGAGCGCGGCGAGATTCCCGGCGTGACCGCGCCCGTGCGCGCCGACGTCCTTCGGGCGCTCGCCGACGAGCGGCGGCTCGCTGTGGTCGCCTCCCTCGCCGAGGGCGGAGAGACCTGCGCCTGCGAGCTCCTCGAGGGCCTCGGCATCGGGCAGCCGACCCTCTCGCACCACATGAAGCTCCTCACCGAGTGCGGCTTGGTCAGCGCCCGAAAAGACGGTCGCTGGCTGCGCTACACCCTCGACCGCGAGCGCATCTCCGCGCTCGGGGACGCGCTGAAAGAGCTCGCCCGCTGACCCTTCTTGTGACGCGTGGCGAGAATCCACCGTGAGAGACCTATTGGACTTCACGGGGGTGATTCGCATGGCGAGGCGTCCGAAGCTGACGCAGGAGATGGTGGACGAGGCGATCCGCCTCAAGGCGGACGGCCTCTCCAACGGCGACATCATCTGCGCGCTGGGCATCCACGAGTCGACGTTCTACCGCTGGATCGGCGACCCGAAGAACAGGCTGCAGCGCGCGTTAAGCGAGGGACTAAAAAAGGAGGAGAGCGCGTTCAAGCGGACGCTGCTCACCACGATCCGCTCGGCGGCGCTGGCGCGCAACCAGTACTGGACGGCGGCGGCGTGGCTCCTCGAGCGCAAGTACCCCGAAGAGTTCGGCAAGGCGGAGCGCAAGGGCGACGACACCAGGGCCGACGCCGCGCCCAGGATCGTGCTCGGCGTGGTGGCGCAGCCGGTGCAGGAGAGGTTGCCGCTGGACGGGCTCGGCGAGGAGCGCGCCGATGGTTGACGCCTCCTCGCTCGTCATCCCGCGCTTTCACGACGTTCTGGGCGACGTGATGGCGCACGGGCACACGCACTACTGGCTCCACGGCGGGCGCGGCTCCACAAAGAGTTCGTTCATCTCCGTGTGCGTCGTCCTTCTCCTCCTGGCGCACCCGGAGGCGAACGCGGTGGTGGTGCGCAGGTTCTCGAACACGCTGCGCGACTCCGTGTTCTCGCAGATGACGTGGGCGATCGCGGCGCTGGGGCTCGACGCGTGGTTCCACGCGCGCATCTCTCCGATGGAGCTGACCTATTTGCCGACCGGGCAGCGCATCGTGTTCCGCGGGGCGGACGACCCGCTCAAGCTCAAGGGTGTGAAGTTCGCGCGCGGCTACGCTGCGGTGGTCTGGTTCGAGGAGCTGGACCAGTTCGACGGCATCGACGCGGTGAGGAGCATCCTGAACTCGCTTCGGCGCGGCGGCGACGACTTCTGGATCTTCTACAGCTACAACCCGCCGAGGACGCTGTGGTCCTGGGTGAACCGCGAGAAGCTGGAGCGCGAGCGGCGCTCGGACACGCTCGTGCGGCAGTCGAGCTACCTCGACGTGATCGAGAGCCACCCGGAGTGGCTGGGCGGCCCCTTCGTGGAGGAGGCCAAGTACCTGCGCGAGGTCGACGAGCAGGCGTGGCGCTCTGAGTACCTGGGAGAGGTCACGGGAACGGGCGGCTCGGTCTTCAACAACGTCGTGAGCGTGCGCCTGTCCGACGCGGCGTGCCGGGGCTTCTCGCGCACGCGGTGCGGCGTGGACTGGGGCTGGTTCCCGGACCCGTGGCGGTTCGTGCGCTGCGGGTGGGAGCCCGGCGAGCGCAGGCTCACGATCTTCGGCGAGCTCTCGGCGAACCGCAAGACGCCGAGCGAGACGGCGGCGATGGTGGCCTCGGCGCTCACCTACGCGGACGGACCCGGCGAGGACACCTACCTGCACGACGAGCTGATCTGGTGCGACGACACGCCGGACGGCAAGCAGAGCATGGCCGTGTGGCGGCGCGAGGCGGGGCTGCGGGTGCGCCCTGCGAGGAAGAGCAACATGCGCAGGCTCTCCTACGAGTGGCTGGCGGGGCTCCGCGAGATCGTGATCGACCCGGAGCGGGCGCCCCTGGCTTACGAGGAGTTCAGACTCAAGGAGTACGACCGCGACCGCGACGGGACGTGGCTGGACGACATTCCCGATGGCAACGACCACTCGATCGACGCGGTGCGCTACGCGATGATGGACGACGTGCTGAGAGGGTAGCGACGCGGGTGTTCTTCTCGGCAGCTAAATGATGGTGCATGTATGTATGGACGTGCGATAGCCGGAAATGGTCGCCGCGCGTTCTTCTCGCCTAAAATGAACTAGTAAATTGCAGCTATGCGGGCAGGTGTGCCATGAACATCCCTCTGAACAGCATCCTCAACCTCACGGAAGAGCGGATTGAGAACAGCAAGATCGAGCTGAACATGAACGACGGAAAGACCAAGGAGCCGTTCATCGACCGATGGCTCGACCGTCCGGAGGACGAAAGAGCGGCCGGCCTGGCCAAGAGGTGCTCGTACTGGACCTGGTACAGGCCGGACCGAAGGAACTTCCGGGAGGGCAACTGGGTGTTCAGCTTCATGCGCCTCTACCGCCAGGACGAGTGGCTTTTCGTGTCTGCCGCCGAGATTGTGGACACACCTGAGTACGGGAGCGAGAACGGATATGCGACGGTACGGATTCTCGAGACCTACGCGCCCCTGTTCGGGAGGCTCATCATCAACCTCCACAAGGGCAACAAGTTCTCGCTCTACGTGTTCAGGCTCGACAAGTTCCTCGGCGAGGCGACGGTGAAGGAGATCCTGCCGGCGCTCTACACCGGCGAGGCGTTCGATGGGTACGACCGCGTGCACCTGCCCTACGCGAAGCTCGACAGGATTTTCAGGCGCGAGATCATGTCCTCCTACCATGACGCACTAGAGAGCGTGACCGGGGTCTACTGCCTCACGGACACCAGGACCGGAAAGCTCTACATAGGCTCTGCCACCGGTGAGGGCGGCGTGGCGGCGCGCTGGGGCAGCTACCTTGACTCCAAGCACGGAGGCAACAAGAAGCTGCGAGAGCTCTACGATCGCGAGGGCGAGGGGTACTTCCGAGAGAACTTCGAGTTCACGCTCCTGGAGTACTTCGGCATGAGCTACGACCCGCAGAAGGTGCTGGAGCGGGAACAGTGGTGGAAGGACTGCCTCGACACGCGGGCTCACGGATACAACGATAACTAGACGGGCGTTCTTCTCGTCCAATCGAAGATGGTGCGAAGACGCACGGGCGCGCAGTAACCGGAGACGGTTGCCGCGCGTTCTTCTCGCCTCATCAAACTGGCAGATTCAGTTGGGTGCTGAATCTCGGGCGTTCTTCTCGACCTTTGTGACGGGCGGGTTCAATGGGCGTGTTCGGACGAGGCGGGAGGTGCGCTGTGCAGGGGCTGGATGACGAGTACTGGGTGCCGGAGCACGTGAGGGAGTGGCTGAGGTCGCTCGGGTTCACGCTGCCGCTGGAGGACATGGAGCCTCACATCCGGGCGTGGGATAGGTGGATGCGGGCGCTCGGGGACTTCTACGACTATAGGGACACGGACGGCGTGGGGCGGGTGTACGAGGTGCACCGGCGCTCGATCCACCCCGCCATGCGCGTGTGCCGGGAGTGGGGGTCGCTGCTGCTGAACGACCGGACGCAGGTCGCGTGCGCGGAGCAGGCGTGCACGGACTGGCTCGCGGCGTGGATGGCGCGGACCGGCTTTCTCGCCTCGGCTCAGGAGTGCGTTGTGCGGGCGTTCGGCCTGGGCACGGGCGCGTGGGCGCTCTGGGTGGACGCGGGCGCGGGCGAGGTGCGCGTGCGACGCTACGACGCGCGGATGGTCGTGCCGCTCACGTGGGACGAGGAGGGCGTGACGGAGTGCGCGTTCGTGACGCGGGCGTTCTGGCGCGGGAGGGCCGTCGACCAGGTGCAGCTGCACCTGAGGGGCGCGGGCGGCGCGTTCTTCTCGCCAAGCGAATCTCTCGGAGAGGGCGCGAGCTCGAGTTCTTCTCGCCTGACTGACGATGCAGGCGAGGGCACGTACCGGATCGTCACGGCGTGCTTCGACCGAGACGGCAACAGGGTCGAGCCGGAGGGCGTGTGCCCGGTGTACGACACGGGTTCCGTATGGCCGACCTTCTCGATAGTCAAGCCGGCAATCGACAACACGCGCGTGGACATGTCGCCCTACGGGCAGAGCGTGTTCGCGGACGCGGTGGACGCGATCCAGGCGGTCGACCTGTGCTACGACGCGATGATGAGCGAGATCGACAACGGGAAGATGCGCGTGTTCCTCTCGGACGTGATGTTCGATACGGAGCGCGACGGCAAGGGCGGGCGCGTCTCCATCCCGTTCGGGCGCCAGGACTGCACGGTGTTCAGGAAGGTCATGTCGACCGAGGACACGATCCACGAGTTCGCGCCGACGCTGCGCACCGAGGCACAGGCGCGGGCGTTCCGGGTGGCGCTGCAGACGCTCGGCGACCTCTGCGGCTTCGGCATCAACTACTTCGACCTCGAGAACGTCGGCTACGTGAAGACGGCCACGGAGGTGTCTGCGGACAACAGCGCGCTGATGAGGAACATACGCCGGCACGAGCGCGCGCTCGAGGGCGCGCTCGCGGGCATCTGCCGGGCGCTCATGGCGGCTGAGCGTCGCCTGGGTGTGGAGCTCCCCGACGAGGGTCTCGTGCGCGTGACGTTCGACGACAGCATCATCACGGACACGACGGCGGAGAAGCGCCAGGACATGGACGAGGTCGCGGCGGGGCTGCTGGAGCCGTGGGAGTACCGGACAAAGTGGCATGGCGAGGACGAGGCGACGGCTCGCAGGGGCGCCGCCCGGTCGGGCACCGGCGACGCCGGGCGCGGGCGAGCCGGATCCGCCAGCGCCGGGGCCGACGGCGCTAAGGCGCGCGCCGCCGGGCGGGCGTGACGACGGCGTGCGCGCCCGCATCGGCCGCTGCAGGCCGCGCGAGAGCGGAGGGAAGCGGCTGAGCCCCCTGGCGAGGGCAGACCGCGCAGCGGGCTGACCCGAGTCGGCGGCGAAGACGCGACCGGAGCGGGGCGCGGCCGTGGGACTGCCCTCCGCGCGCACGACGGCGGCACGGACGCCCCGTGCGCGCGACGCAGCGGCGGCGGTCACGGCGCGCTCGGCCCCTGGTTGGCAGCGGCCGGTGGCGGCGGTGCCGGGCGGGCGGCGAAACAATCGCCCTTCTCGTCCTTCTCGACGTTCTTCTCGCCCTGTACTTGTCGACAATTCTCTATCGTCTGTCGAAAACGAGGCTCAGGTCAGACGTACTGTTGCGAAGCGTCGTTCTTCTCGTCATCCCTTGTGGGACAATCGTCTCGGACGAGGAAGGGAGGATGTCGTGGAGGGACGCGACGTCGCGCGGTTCGCGCGTGAGCTCAGGGAGAGGATCGAGGAGTGGGGCGCCGCCGCGCTCGATAGGTTCGACTGGGCGGAGCGCTTCTGGGGGCTCGGCTTCAGGATGGACTGCGGGCACTCGTACGAGGAGCGCTACGACATCGCCCTGCACGACGTGCGCGGCCTCAGGCGCGAGCTCTCGCGCATCGACGACGTGCAGACGCTCGGGGACGCGTGCTTCTCGCAGTGCCGCTACATCACCCACTGGGCGATGGGCCCCTGCGACGATCTGGTCGAGTGGCTCGGGGTCGCGCTCGCGAGGCTCGAGGAGCTCGCCGGCGGCGTCGAGCTCGCTTGGGACGACGAGGCGGACGCCTGGCGGAGGGCTGGCGACCGCTGAGGGCGCGGCCGCGACCGGGACCGGCGGAGCCGGACCGCGCGCGGCGCGGTTGCCGGAGGCGGCCTCGGCAACGGCCCCGTCGCACTCGGGCACGGGCCTCGCGCCGGGACGCCCGCCGCCGGGCTGGGTGCCGACACTGCCGGCAGCGGACGAGCGAGACGGCGCAGCAGCCCGACTGCCGTAGCGGAGTGCGCGCCGCAGCGAGGGGCCGACCCGCCCCTCGCGAAGGTTGACCGACGTCAGGCCGCCCCGGACGCGGAGGCTGTGTATGCGCGCGGTGCGAGCGACAGACGGCGGAGCCCGAAGCATGCGCCCGCCGCGAGGGGTGGACGGCGCAGCCGGCCGGACCGAGCCGGGCGCGATGCGAGGGCGCAGCCGGCTGGAGCGAGCCGCGGCGCAATACACAGCCGGAGCGGGCGGGGCGGCCGTGGGACCGGCCCTCGCGCGTGGGGCGGGGCGGGCCCGAGCCGTGCGCGCAACGGAGCGGAGGCGGGCGGGCTGCGGACAGCCCTCGATGGGCAGCGGACGGCGGTGGCGGCACCCCGGGTGGCGGCGGGCAAAACTCGAGCAGGATTGGGCTGCGTCCAGGTGGTCGCTACGGCAATGGGTTTATCTCGGGTCGTTCGGATCGAGCATGGTGACGTGCCGACGTTCTTCTCGTTCTTCTCGCCTTGCACGGCCCTGACTTTTCAACATGACCGGTCCCTGTGGGATAATGATTGCATTGTGTTATGGACCGTCACGGCGTGTGCCGGATTGGATGTGCGTCAATGCCGACTCTCAACTGGATGGGTAAGGAGAAGGTGGTCAACCACCACCGCGACGTCCCGTATCGCGTGCTCGAGCGCGTGCCCGAGAAGGGCGTACTGGACAGCCACGGCTCTGACTGCGGGAACATGGTCATCCACGGCGACAACCTCGAGGCGCTGAAGGCGCTGCTGCCGGAGTACGAGGGGAAGGTCGACTGCGTCTACATCGATCCGCCGTACAACACCGGCAACGAGGGGTGGGTCTACAACGACAATGTGAACGACCCGAGGATCAGGAAGTGGCTCGGTCAGGTCGTCGGCAAGGAGGGCGAGGACTTCAGCCGCCACGACAAGTGGCTGTGCATGATGTACCCGAGGCTGCAGCTGCTGCGGAAGCTGCTCGCGCCGACGGGGGCGATCTTCATCAGCATCGACGACACGGAGCTCGCTAACCTCAAGCTCATCTGCGACGAGATCTTCGCCCCGTTGTGCTTTGTAGGTGATATTTCTTGGCAGAGAACCTACTCCATGCGTAATGATTCCAAGGGTATTCCCACGGAAGTCGAGCACATTCTTGTATACGGAAAAAGTGCTGGCTGGCAGCCAAACAAACTTCCTCGAACGGCCGATATGGATGCTAAGTACAAAAATCCTGACAACGACCCAAATGGCCCGTGGCAGAATACTTCGGCATTTGCGCCTGGTGGAGCATCTCATCAGGGCATGGTCTATGCAGTCCAGCATCCGTTTACCGGGAAGATGATATATCCCACGCAAGATGCTCACTGGCGTTTTCAGCAGCAATCTCTGCTCGAAATCATGAACGGATGGGCGCCCTATGAACTGTGCAATCTTCATGATGAGGCAGAGCGTGGACTTGTTTGCAATTTACGTCCTGGTGAAGTTCGCCAGGATGTTCTCGGATTGGTTCTCTCTGTCCCACTTGAAGAGGCGAGACGTCTCGCCAGTAGTGTTATGGAGCGTGGCCAATGGCCCCGCCTGTTTTTCACGCGAGGCGGGAATGGAGGTGTTCGTCGAAAGACCTATCTTTCCAATGTCGAGGGCTTGCCTCCTACCAATTGGTGGCCTCATAGCGAAGTCGGACACACCGACGAAGCAAAGAAAGAACTTAAGTCCGTCTTTGACGGAAAGATTCCTTTCGATACTCCAAAGCCCACACGCCTTATAGAACGTGTGCTTCAAGTGGCGGCTGGTGACGACGCGCTCGTTCTCGACTCCTTTGCCGGCTCTGGAACAACTGCTCACGCTACGCTGAGGCTGAACGCCGAAGACGGCGGCTCCCGTCGCTTCATCCTCGTGGAGCTCGACGACTACGCCGACACCGTCACCTCCGAGCGCGTGCGCCGCGTCATCCACGGCTACGGCGAGGGCAAGAGCGCGGTCGCAGGCATCGACTCCGGCTTCTCCTACTACGAGCTCGGCCCCGCGCTGTTCCGGGCGGACGGCTCGATCGACCCCGCCGTCACGCGCGGCGACCTCGCGCGCTACGTCTGGGCGACCGAGACGCGTGCGCCCTACGAGGACCTCACGGACGAGCACCCCTACCTCCTCGGCGAGCGCGCCCAAGCGGTCTACTACCTCGCCTGGGAGCCCGGCAAGGAGACCGCGCTCACCTACGACCTTCTGCGGGGCCTCCCGCGCAAGGGCGCGCCGACCGTGATCTACGCGGACCGCTGCGCCATCGCGCCCGAGCGCCTCGACGAGATGGGCGTCGTCTTCAAGCGCGTGCCCGACCAGATAGCGAGGATCTAGCCATGGAGCTGAAGCAGTACCAGAGGGACGTCCTCAGGGAGGTCGGCCGCTTCGCGAGGACGTACGCGATGACCAGGGACGCGTCGACGGCCTACGGCGTCTTCATGAACGCGGTCGGGCTCACGCCCGGGCAGGGCGGGGTCGAGCGCTACCGCGACGACCTCGGCGGCGCGCCGAAGGTGTGCGTCAAGGTGCCCACGGGCGGCGGCAAGACCTTCATCGGCGCGAGCGCCGTGCGCGTGCTGACCGAGGCGCTGCCCTCGGCCGCCAACGTCGTGGCGTGGCTCGTGCCGAGGCGCGAGATCCTGTCGCAGACGCTCCGCAACTTCCGCAACCCCGGGCACTTCCTGCGCATGGCGCTCGACCGCGACTTCGGCGGGCGCGTGGAGGTGCTCGACAAGGAGGACGGCCTGCGCGGCCGCTCGTTCACCGCGTCGACCGTCGGCGAGCAACTCACGCTCTTCGTGCTCTCCTACGACTCGTTCAAGAACAAGGACGGGAGGCGCGCCTACGCGGAGAACTCGGCGCTCGCCGGCCTCACCGCCCACCAGCGTGACGCCGGCACCGCCGTGGACGTGGAGGGCGCGGACGACACGGCGCTCATCACCGCGCTCGCGGGCACGAACCCGATCGTTGTCGTGGACGAGAGCCACCACGCGCGCTCGAAGCTCTCGCTGGACATGCTTCGCAACCTCAACCCCCGCTTCGTGCTGGAGCTCACGGCTACGCCGGCCAGGGGCGCGAACGTGATCGCGCAGGCGACCGCGCGCCAGCTCAAGCGCGAGGAGATGGTAAAGCTGCCCGTGGTGGTGTACCGCCGCCCCGACAAGCGGACTACCATCGCCGACGCCGTCACGCTCCAGCGCAGGCTCGAGGCGATAGCCGAGCAGGACGAGAAGAGGACCGGGCGCTACATACGCCCCATCGTGCTCTTCCAGGCCGAGCGGCGCGGCACGGAGGGCGCCGAGACCTACCAGAGGCTCAAGGACAAGCTCGTCGAGGGCGGCATCCCTGCCGAGGAGATTGCCGTGCGGACGGGCGACGTGGACGAGATCGGCGGGGCCGACCTCATGAGCCGCGAGTGTCCGATACGCTTCATCATCACCGTGGAGGCCCTCGCCGAGGGCTGGGACTGCCCCTTCGCCTACGTGCTGGCCACCGTCGCCAACAAGAGCTCGCAGGTGAGCGTGGAGCAGATCGTGGGGCGCGTGCTGAGGCAGCCCCACGCGGCTCGCGCGGGGGCGCGCAGCCTCAACATCGCCTACGTGCTCACGGCGTCCGCGGACTTCGACGCGACCCTCACGCAGGTGGTCGACGGCCTCAACGGCGTGGGATTCTCGCGCGAGGACGTCGAGGCCGCCGGGACTGCGCCCGCAGTACCCGCGCAGCAGGACCAGATCGAGTTCCCGGACGAGCCGGCAGACGACCCCGAGGGCGGCGAGGGAGACGACCTCGACCTCGACGGGCTCGACCTGACCGTGCCCGACAGCGCCGGCGACGCCGCCGTGCCCGCGTCCGTGGACGACATCATCGGCACCTCCGAGCACGTCGAGGAGCGCTTCGAGGAGGAGGCCGGCTCGGGCGACGCCGGCCCCCTGCTCGGCGGCCTGGGAGGGGGATCCAACGTATACCGCATGCGCGAGGCGGTCTCAGACTCGGCGAGGGAGCTCGCCGTCCCGCAGTTCATGATCCGCGTGGACGGTGGCCTGTTCACCGATGACGAGACGTGGAAGCCGCTCGACCGCGAGGACCTTCTCGCGGACTTCAGGCTGTCCAAGTACGGCATCGAGGACGTGAAGGTCGACCCCGACACGTTCTCCGAGGCGCGCGAGGTCGACCTCGCCTCGGACTCCGACGAGTACCGCATCCGCTGGCTCGAGGACGACGTCAGGAAGAACATGGCGATGCTCTTCGCCAACATGTCAGACGAGGGCAAGCGCGAGAGCCTGAAGGCGCTCGTCCTCCAGGCGATGTCTTCTCAGTTCAAGAACACCTTCGGGAGCGCCCAGCTCACGGGCTACATCGCCCGCGTGGTGGACGACATGGACTCGCCCGTCGTGGACGCGTGCCTCCACAGCGTGGGCGGCGTCGCACGCGCCGTCACGGACGCCGTGCGCGGGCTCGCCGACGACTTCTGCGAGGACCGCTTCGGAAAGCTCCTCTCGCGGGGTGACGTGCGGCTCGAGCCGGCGTACCGGTTCCCCGAGTCGTTCGTGCAAGCAACCCCTATGACTGCCTACGACGGGGCGCTCTATGAGGCCGAGGACGGCCGCGTCGACGGGCTGGAGCGAAAGATGGTGGACCTGCTCGCGAACAACCGACGCGTGAGGTGGTGGCACCGCGTGGTGGAGCGCAAGCCCGGGGAGTTCGGCATCAACGGGTTTGTCAACCACTACCCGGACTTCCTCGCTTTGCGCGACGACGGCGTCCTCATGGCGATAGAGACCAAGGGCGAGCATCTGGCCGAGGACGCCAGGCGGAAGCTGCGTCTGGGAACGCGGTGGGCCGACATGGCCGGCGCCGGGTTCCGATACTTCATGGTGTTCGAACGCGAGGCGCCGGACGCGGATAACGCGTTCACGCTGGCGGAGTTCGGCAGCGAGATTCTGGGATAAGGGGGCAGCTTGGATCAGCTAGGCGAAGGGCAGGGGCGCACGGCTGACGCGACGAAGGGAGTCGTCTCCCACATTCCTCAATTTGACAGTTCGGCGATTGGCCAGGCGTCAAAGCTGGCAGACATCGCCAGCTCGGTAACTGACCCTATCCGAGACGCTCTTGCGGGCACAGACTTCGGATCTCTGTCCAGCTCGTTCCCGTCTTCTCTGACGGACGAGGTGACGAAGGCTTTTGATGCTTCTGCGCTAAAGCTACCCGATTATGATCTGGGCGGAGCATTTGAGGTCATGACCCCAAACTACACGATTCCTGACCATTCTTCTATGTATCGTGAGCTCTCTTCATATCCGAAGTCCAGCTGGCAGCAGCTCATCATCCTGGGGAACGGCTTCGACCTCCAGTGCGGGCTCCACTCGAGATTCGGCGACTTCTTCAAGCCCCGATTCGAGGTGATTGCTGGCATCGAAAGTTACAGCAGGGCAGCTTGGGAGAGTGTATTAGAAGACTCCGACCTGACCCTTTGGGACTTTATTCTCGAGGCGAACATAGATGACGCGTGGTGCGACGTCGAAGGCGAAATGGAGAGGTGGATTCTCTCCTACTCTGACCAAAACTCCAAGACGTCGTTGTTCTGGGGCGCGCTTAAGGCAGTGAAGCGCGCGGACCTGTTCACTGACGGGATGACATGCACCGTGTGGCGCGAAGGCGGCAGACGCCTTGCGGGCGAAGAGGATGACAGAACCCATCTCTTTTGCAACATCGCTCGCTACGTCCTAACAATCAACCCCGAGCTCTCCGACGAGCAATGCACTCCAGAGTTTTTCGTCAAGCTGCTTAAACGAGATCTGGGAAGGCTCGAGCGGGCTTTCGGTGCCCATCTATCCAAGGAGATTGACGACAACAACGAGTATGTCGGGGAATGTAGGAACCTCTGCCGGATGATTGTTGAGGACGGCAAGCAGAGCGACGAGGACTTCTATGTGTCGACTTCCGTTCTGAGCTTCAACTACACGAGCGTTGCCGAAGACCACTTCGACAAGGGCGACGACGGCGTGTTCGTCAACATCCACGGAAAGCTTGGGGAAGACATCATATTCGGCATAGACGGCAAGGACTGCATGGACAACCCCGTCGCAGTCCCGTTCACCAAGACGTACCGTCTCATGCTGCGTGGCGGGTCGAGGACTGGTGGTCTGATAAGCACTGCAAACAGCTCAAACCTTCAGGATGCGACCGACGTCATTAAGTTCTACGGGCACTCGCTCGGCAGGGCAGACTACTCCTACTTCCAGTCAATATTCGACGGCGTTGATCTTTACGAGAGTGAGACTGTGCTCGTCTTCTATTTCCCGCTGGACAGTTCAGATAACTCGGAGAGGATCAACAACGAGCGGCGCTCGAAGCTCGCAAACTCGATCAACAACCTGCTGGTTGCATATGGGGCAACCATGGACAACTCAGATCATGGCAAGAACCTCATGCACAAGCTTCTGCTTGAGGGAAGACTGATAATTCGCGGGCTGCCGGTTGACTGAATGAGTCCGATGAGACGATCTTGGGGGCACCAATGATTGACATGAGGCGTGTTGAGCTTATCGATCGAGTCGTAAGGAGGGTCATAGACACCTTCGACAACGGCGATTGGCAGCTTCTTGCCATGTACCTAGGGAATTACGGCACGATCATCACTGGCCACGACAGGCTCCTGAGGAGCCTCTATTTTGGGGACGAAGACTATCCGTCATGTGTCGCTTCCGTCATTGGGCAGCTCTACAGCAAGGACCCCGACTCACTGGCACTGGTTGAGAAGATGCTTGCCGACAAGAGCGCCGGAGACCAATCACATCCCGAAGGCACGAACGGAGGGCCCATGAACCCAACATCCGCCGCTTCAAAACTCGACATCTCGATGGCTGCGGTGATGATTCCATTCACCCCACAATTCGATGACGTCAGAAACGCCATGGCCCGGGCATGCCGAGAGAACCACTTGACGCTGAAGGCTGCGGATGACGTCTGGGAGGAATCCATCCTCATCGATGACATAATGAATCTGATACGGACGGCGTGTATCGTGATCGTCGATTTCTCGGGCAAGAACCCCAACGTAATGTACGAGACCGGTGTCGCGCACGCCTTGGGAAAGGAAGTCATCCCAGTCTCTCAGTCCATCGATGACGTCCCCTTTGACGTCAAGCATCACCGCGTGCTCGTATATGAAAACAACGAAGCGGGTCGCGAGTCTCTCAGGAAACGTTTGGCTAGTCGAATTAGAACCATACTTGACCGAAACGACTGGTATATCCCGTTTTAATCTCTTGGGCGCTAGGGCTCCGGTCTTGAAATAAGCGAAATGCCGTCTCGCCTCCCTAGTGTTGGAAAGTCCGGTCCGAGCCACACGCCCGACTCCCCGTGCCCGAGAACGAGTGGCATGCGGTCGTGGACGGGCGACACGCTGGCGTTCGGCCTGGTGGTGACGATCGAGAACCGGTCGCCCTCGCGCACGGCGGCGAGCAGGAACGCCCTGGCGCCGGGAAGCCGGAACAGGTACTGCCGGCGAACCGGCCTGCCGGTCCTCTCGCTCTCGACCTTCTCGGTCATGTGCCCCTCGTAGAAGGCGCGCACGGGCACGAGGCAGCGGCCTTCCGCTATGGCCTTCGCCCACATGCCGCGCCTGCCCAGGCGCAGCTGCTCGAGGGCGGACTCGATGCGCGTGTTGAAGACGGCGTTGGGCTTTCCGTCGAGCGGGAAGCCCCATGTGAGGCGAGCTACGGCAAGTCCATCGTCCTTTGGAACGTACACGGGAACGAGGCTACCGGGGCGGGCGTCGCGCAGGGGGTCCGGGCGCTCTATGTAGCGGATCGCGTGCGTGCCGGGAGTGGCGCGCGCGTCCAGCACCGCCTGCGCCTCCTCCATCGTGAGCGGGCACATCCTCACGCACATCGTGGCCTCCTCTCGCCCTCGTCCTTCTCCCCATTATCCCCGCGTCGGGTCTTTGTGACACGCCCATAGCCTGTACCCATCGTTTGGGTGCGGGCTATTTCTTTGCCCGCCTTACTGGAAGGACGGGCAGATGGATGGCTTGCAGGACGAGGCGAAGCAGGTCGACGAGGTCGCGCGGCAGCAGGCGCCGCAGCGCGACGACCAGGATGAGGCGTCGCAGGCGCAGGTGAGCGCAGCGGCTGCCGGCGGTGACGCGGCCGCCCAGGCGCGAGCGGACTACGAGGCTGCGCTCAAGGAGCGCGACGCGCGCATCGCGGAGCTCGAGGGCGAAATCGCGGAGGCCGCGAAGACGGCCGAGGGCGCGGAGGCGCTCCGCAAGGAGATGGACGAGCTGCGCCGGAGGGGCGACGAGGAGCGCGTCGGCTTCGAGCTGCAGCTCGCCGGCGCCCGCAACGTCAAGGCCGCCCGCGCGCTCCTCGCCGACCACGACAACGACATCGAGAAGCTGAAGGCCGCGGAGCCGTGGCTCTTCTCGGCGTCTCCCGCCTCCGCTCCGGCAGGAGCCACGGGACTCCCGAGCGCCGGCGCCGCCGGGGCCGACGAGTCGTCGCAGATGAGCCGCTGGCGCAAGATCGCCGGCCTTCCCGAGAGCGAGGAGTAGCAGATGGCAAACAGCATCGCGTACACCAAGAACTACACCGCCGTCCTGGACGAGGTCTACAAGAGGGCCGCGTGCTCGACGTGCCTGAACAGCCCGCGCCGCATGGCGCGCGCCGGGCGCAACGCCAAGGAGATCATGGTCCCGAAGATCGAGGTGACTGGGCTCGGCGACTACACCCGCAACGTCGGGTACAAGACGGGCTCGATCACCTACGAGTTCGAGACCAAGACGTTCAACTACGACCGCGGCATCAAGCTGCTGGCCGACGTCATGGACGTCGAGGAGGCGGGCGTCCTCGACTGCTTCGTGGCGGCGGGCTCCGAGCTCCAGCGCACGCAGGTGGCGCCCGAGGCCGACGCCTTCACGTTCTCCGAGATTGCGGGGCACGAGGGCGTGACGCCCACCGAGGAGGACTTCGCCGACGCGGAGGCCGAGGACGTGCTGGCGAGCCTGCGCGCCGCGACGAACGCGATGGACGAGGCGGAGGTCACGACCGGGAGCCGCATCCTCTTCATCACGCCGACGCTGAAGGGCGTGCTGGACGACTTCAGCCTGGCGAACCCGGCGCGCTCCAACCGCGTGCTCGAGCGCTTCAGCCGGATCGTGGAGGTGCCGCAGACGCGCTTCTACAGCGCGATCGCGCTCAACTCCGGCGACGAGGACCAGTTCGGGTACTCGCGCGCCGAGGGGACCTACCAGCTCACCGAGGACACCTCCGTGGTCTCGGGCAAGACCTACTACACGAAGAGCGGCGAGCAGTACACGCCCGTCTCGAGCCCGGCCTCGGGCAGCCTCTCCAGCTACTACGAGCTCGTGGGCGCGGGCGCCCCGATCAACTTCATGGTCGTGGAGCGCTCCGCCGTCATCAAGTTCGACAAGCACGTGGCCTCGAGGGTCTTCTCGCCCGACGAGCTGGAGAACCTGGACAGCTACATGATGAAGTACCGCAAGTACGGCATCGTGGAGCTGCTGGACAACAAGCTGGACGGCGTGCGCGTCTCCTGCGCGCCGCTGGCATAGTGGACGGGGCGACGGGCGCGGCGGGCTGCGGCCCCGCGCCCGTCTCCTACGGGTTCTACCAGGACGGCTACGGCGGGGCGCTTTCCGCCGAGGCGCTCGCGGAGGCGCTGCCGGCGGCGGTGCGGTGCGTGGGCGCGCTCACGGGGGCGCGCGACGTGCGCGATGAGTGGGACGACGATCAGGCCGAAGCCTGGCGGCGCGCCGTGTGCGCGGCGGCCGACGCCTACGCCGAGTACGGCGAGGGGCGCGTGGGCGGCTTCTCCGTCGGGTCCTTCTCGGTGACGAACTACCGCGACGAGGGGGCGACCGGCTCGGAGGTGGCGCGGGAGGCCGCGCTCGCGGAGCTCGCGGGGACGGGCCTCTGCTTCTCGGGGGCGCGCCGATGAGGTACCTGAGGCCGATACCCAAGAGGCTGCTGCCCGACGACATGCTGGTGTTCCTGCCCGCGGAGGGCGGCGGGCGCGGCGAGAGCCGCCTCGTGCGCCACGTGAGGTTCGAGCGCGCGGAGGGGGTCGTCTCCGACGCGCACCGCTCGGCGGACGCGGGGCACGGGACCGTGTTCGTGGACGCGGTCAACAGCGAGGGCGCGCTCGAGGTGCCGGCCGGGACGCGCGTGCTCATAGGGGCG
Organism: Olsenella sp. An285; assembly: GCF_002159625.1. Classification (GTDB taxonomy): domain Bacteria; phylum Actinomycetota; class Coriobacteriia; order Coriobacteriales; family Atopobiaceae; genus Thermophilibacter; species Thermophilibacter avicola. The sequence goes on along the minus strand of NZ_NFIZ01000016.1, from coordinate 19,543 downwards.
GGGCCGTCGATGCTGGTCAGGGCCTGCAGGCGGTGCTGCGTGGTGCGCGGCCAGGTGCACCACTGGGAGCTGGAGGTGGGCTGATGGCATGCTCCGAGCCCCTCGGCGCGCACGTGCCGGACGACTGGGACGCCGAGGGCGGCGGGGTCGCCGGCGCGGCGGCCGCGCTGCTCAGAGCGCTGGGCTACGGCAACGCGTTCTGCTCGCCGCCGCCGGCGCGCCTCTGCTGCGAGCCGATCGTGCTGACCCAGGGCGCCTGGGAGCGCGAGGCGCGGCTCGCGGACGGCACGGAGCGCGGGCGGGTGCCCGTGGACGTGCTCGTGTGCTGCGAGGACCCGCGCGACGCCGAGGCGACGTGCCGCGCGGTGGAGCGCGACCTGCGCCGGGACTCCTGGACGGGAGCCGGAGACGGGTGGCACTGCAGGGTGGCCGCCGCGGACTCCGGCGGGTCCGCGCCGCGCGGCCGCGACGGATCCGGGCGGTGGCTCTGGGGGTTCACGCTGATTCTGACGGTGGTGATCGACTTTGGCGGACAGGGTTAGGGCCGGGCGCGGCGTGGACGACCGCGACGTGGTGCGCAAGAGCAACCCCCTCCAGAGGGCGGCGCAGGGCGCGCGCGAGCAGCGGGCGGGCTCGGCGGAGACCGACCGCATGGGGCGCGAGCAGCAGCGCCGCGCGACGGCCTACGGGCGGGCGCGGGGGCGGCTGTGAGCTCCATCGTGTACAACGGGCACGACCTCTCGCCGTACGTGACGGCCGAGCTGGTGGAGCCGGCGGGGCACGCGCTCTCGCCGAGGGCGCTCATGGTGCCGGGGCGGCCGGGCGCGGCGCTCTTGGGCTGCGAGCTGCCGCCGCGCGTCCTGCGCGTGCGGCTCTTCCTCGACGCGGGCATTTCTCTCGGTGCGGACGAGCGCTCGGAGATCCGTCACGTGCTGTACAGGTGGCTCGTGGCGCCCTCGGGCGCCGAGCTCGAGCTGCCCGGCGAGCCGGGGCTCTCGTGGCGCGACGCCGTGGTGACGGACGCCTCCGACTGGGACTCGCTCTTCGAGGACGGCAGCTGCGAGCTGGCGTTCACGTGCTTCGACCCGGTGGCCTACGGGGAGGGGAAGTCGAGCGCGGCTAGCACGCTGACGGTCGGCGGCACGTGGGCGACGTGGCCGGTGGTGGAGATGACGGCGCTCGCGGGCTCCTCGGTGAAGGTGGCCGACGGCCTGGGGCGATACGTGCTGGTGGAGCGCGAGTTCGCAGCCGGGGACGTGGTCCTTCTCGACTTCGCGTCCGAGGCCGTGACGGTAGAGGGCGAGGCCGCCCCCGCCGACGTGGCCGTGGAGAGCACGTTCTTCTCGCTTGCCCCCGGCTCTCACACCCTGGCCTTCTCCGGGTGCTCGGCGCATACCGTCGAGTGGGTGGAGAGGTGGCTCTAGATGGTGCCGACGCTCTACCTCTTCGACCGCTTTGACGGGCGGCTGGGGATCCTGCCGGCCGTGGGCGGGATCACGCACGTCGAGGAGATCGGCGGCGAGGACACGATCGAGTTCGACTGCCTCTCCGCCCCCGAGAAGGGCGAGCGGCTGCTGTGGCGCGACCCGACGGACGGCGTCTGGCGCGAGCACGTGGTGGTGCGCACCGACGAGCCGCTGGGCGGGCGCGCGCACGTCTACGCGGAGTCGTCGCTCTGCGAGCTGCTGGGCGACTTCGTAGAGGAGATCCAGCTCGTGAGCAAGACGGCCGCGCAGGCGCTCTCCTCCGTGCTCGGGGTGACGCGCTGGTCCGCGGGCGACGTGGGCGTCGGCGACGCGGCGCGCGGGTGCCTGCTCTACCACGTGAACGCCCTCGCTGCGCTCAGGCGCGTCGAGGAGGTCTGGGGCGGCGAGGCCGAGGCCGTGATCGCGGTTTCCGGCGGGCGCGTGAGCTCGCGGACGGTCAACCTGCCCGCGCGGCGGGGCGCGTGGCGCGGGGCGCGCTTCTCCCACGGCAAGACGCTCGCGGCGTGCACGCGGACGGTGCTCGAGGACGAGGTGTTCACGGCTCTCTACGGCTACGGGAAGGGCCTGCCGATCTACGACGAGCAGGGCGTGGCGACGGGCGGGTTCACGCGGCGTCTGACCTTCGGCTCCGTGAACGGCGGCGCCAACTGGGTGGGCGACGAGGCCGCGCGCCTGGTGTGGGGGCGCCCCGACGACGCGGGCGGGAGGGCGCACCGCTTCGGGCACGTGGTGTTCCCGGACTGCGAGGACGCGGCGGAGCTGAAGGCACTGACCGAGGCGGCGCTCGCGGCGGCGTGCGAGCCGCGCGTCTCCTACGAGGTGGACGTCGCGGCCGTGGACGGCGGCGCGGGCGTGCGGCTGGGCGACGACGTGGCGGTGATCGACTCGTCGCGCAAGCCCGAGTGGCATCTGCGCGCCCGCTGCGTGCGGCGCGTGCGCGAGCTCGGCGAGGGCAAGCCCGTTGTGCGTCTCACGCTGGGCACGGTCGAGCGCACGACGTGGGCGGCCTCGGCAGACGTGGCCGCGCGCGTGACGGCGGTCGAGGAGACGGCGGCGACGGCGTCAGACACGGTGGCGTCCTACGAGGACCTGGGCGAGAGGGAGTTCTGACATGGCTGACGAGAGCACGTTCCCGCTGGACGGCGACGGGCTGCGCGAGGTCGTCTGGGACGAGTGCGACGCGCCCTTCGCGGGGCCGTTCGTGGCATCGCCGGCGGACGCGGAGGGGCGCGGGATCGCGCTCTCGGTGACGCGCGGCGGGGAGGCGGCGGACCTGACGGGCGCCTCGCTCTACCTGCTGTGGCGCCACCGGGAGCTGCGCGTGCGCGGCTGCGAGCCGCTCGAGGAGGTAGACGCCGAGACGGGCAAGTTCCGCGTGTTCTGGCCCGCCGCGATGGCGCGGGCCGAGGGTACCGTGGACGCCCAGGTCATGGTCTCCTGGGACGAGCGTACGCTCTCGTCTCTGAGCTTCGCGGTGCTGGTGGGGCCGGCGCTCGTCGGCGGCGAGGGCGGGGGCTCCGACGGGTACTCGCTCTTTCTCGACGCGCTCAAGAAGTTCGAGGACGCGGACGGCGTCATCGCCGACGCCGTGGCCAAGGCACAGGAGGCCGTGACGACGGCCCAGGGCGCGGTGGCCACGGCGGGACAGGCGGTCGAGGCGGCGCAGGGGGCGTCCGGCGCGGTCGCCGCCGCCAACGCGGCCGCCGCCGCGGCGACGCAGGCGAAGGACGAGCTGCTCGCCGCCGCAGAGCGCGGCGACTTCGACGGGGCGGACGGCCTGCCGGGCGCCGACGGCGAAGACGGCGCGCCGGGCGCGGACGGGGCCGACGGCGTGAGCCCGACCGCGAAGGTCGAGCAGACCGAGGCGGGCGCGCTGGTGACGGTCACCGACGCTGTGGGCACCACCACCGCCACCCTCTCGCACGGACCCAAGGGTGACAAGGGCGATGACGGGGAGAAGGGCGACAAGGGGGACCCGTTCACGTACGGGGACTTCACGCCGGCGCAGCTGGAGGCGCTGCGCGGCCCGCAGGGCTTGCAGGGGCCTCCGGGCGAAGATGGCGAGGACGGGCAGGACGGCGCGCCGGGCGCGGACGGCGTCAGCTGCACGCACTCGTGGTCCGGCTCCGTGCTCACGGTGACGAGCGCGAGCGGCACGAGCTCGGCGAACCTGCGAGGCCCGAAGGGCGACGCCTTCACCTACGCGGACTTCACCGCCGAGCAGCTCGAGGCCCTGCGCGGTGCGGACGGCTCCGACGGCGCGCCGGGCGCGGACGGTCAGGACGGCGCCCCCGGCTCTGATGGGCAGGACGGCGCGGACGCCGAGATCACGGGGGCGACCGCCACGGTGGACGCCTCCACGGGAACGCCGTCGGTGACCGTGACGCTCGGCGGCACGCCGGGGGCGCGCACGTTCGCCTTCGCCTTCTCCGGCCTCAAGGGCGAGGTCGGCGAGCAGGGGCCGCAGGGCGCGCCCGGGCAGGACGGCGAGGACGGCGCGCCCGGCGCGACGCCCGACCTCTCGGCATACGCGACGAAGCAGTACGTCGACCAGGCGATCGCCGCCCTGGACGACCTGAGCGAGGTGGAGTTCTGATGGCCGTGGGGACGATCCAGAGGAGCGTGCTCACCGACATCGCGAACGCCATCCGCGCCCAGAACGGCGGCACGGGCACCTACCTGCCCTCGGAGATGGCGGCGGCGGTGCTCGCGCTCGACGGCACCAGGGCGGGGGCGCCTCTCCAGGCGACGCCGGGTGCCGGCACGGGCGTGATCTCGGACTCCGTGTTCGACGGCATCGCCGGCGCGATCCGAGCGCAGAACGGGCTCTCCGAGACGTACACGCCGGGCGAGATGGCGCCGGCGATACTCGCGCTCTCCTGGGACGTGGGCGTGAAGATGCGCGCGATCCTGCTCGCGGACGGCACACTCGAGTTCAACTACCGCGACGGACGCTCCTCCGACGTGCCCGGTGCGGTCATCCTGGACGTCTGGGAGGTGGACCCGGAGGGCTACTCGTCGGCCGGCGCCCGCCCCTGGGACGACGTGAAGCTCTCCGTGACGCGCGTCGTGTTCGACGGCGACTTCTCCGAGGGCGGGCTCGCCAACGCGAGCTACCTCTTCCACGGGTTCGAGAACCTCGTGGAGGTGGAGGGCTTCGAGGAGCTCTCCGGCGCGACCAGCATGAACCAGATGTTCGTGAGCTGCGCCTCGCTCGAGACGATCTGGGCGGACGGGTTCACCTCGTCCGCCGCGAACGGGTCGCTCATGTTCAGCGGCTGCAGCAGGCTCGTGGGCGGCCAGGGCTACGTGCCGGGGCAGATGGACAACCACGCGGAGCTCAACTACGGGGCGGACGGCGTGCTGACCGACCCCGCGAGCGACCAGCGCGAGTGGTTCCGCTGCTTCCTCTACGCCGACGGCGGGCTCGTGCTGACGGCCGCGGCCGAGCCCGAGGCGGGGCGGGAGCTCGTGTCGTCGGGACGCCTGTGCGCGAACGCCCGGTACAACTCCGTCGGCTACCAGCCATGGTACGACCACCGGCACGACGTGGAGGCGGTGGAGATCGCCGCCGACATGGCGGCCTACGACCACGTGAACACGAACTACTGGTTCTACGGGCACCAGTCGATCACCGACGTGACGGGGATGGGAAACCTCTGCGGCGTGCGCGAGATGCAGCACACCTTCAACAGCTGCGTGGGGCTCACCGAGATCGACCTGTCCGGGCTCGACCCGTCCTCGCTCGAGGACCTCGCCTACACCTTCGGCGGGTGCGGGTCGCTCGTGACGATCTGGGCGGACGCCGACTGGGCGCTACCGGCGTCCGGCGTCTCCGGCTTCCAGACGTTCTACCAGTGCTCCTCGCTCGTGGGAGGGGCGGGAACGACCTACTCGAGCTCGCGCGCGGGCTATCAGTACATGAGGATCGACGGCGTGGGCGGCGCCGGCTACCTCACCGCGAAGAGCTCTTGACAAGCACCCCTCCGGCGCGTGCGGCGCCTGCGCCGCATGTGCCGGAGGGGTGGACGCGCCGCCGGATAGCCCTCGGGACGAACCCGCCGTGCGGGCGGCGCGAGAGGCGGGACATTGCCGCGATTATGTGCCGAGACTTACTCTGAAAAACGACAGCACTTATCCCGTATAGCTCCTGTTTACCAGCTTGCCGCCCACATACGCAAGTTCATGAGCACTCTCCGAGATATATTTTGCTACGGAGTGCCACTCTCTTTTGAACTTGAAGAACAACTCGCCGTCTATTCTTTTGATCGGGCAAGTGTATGTTCCTGTTCCTGCTGCGATCCGACACCATTCGCAGGCTTTGTTGACCATCATCACTATCATGCTTCCTCGCTCTCCCCTCCTGTATCCTCTTCTCCTTCTTCTGGCTCGGGTGCATCCTCTTCTTGCTCAACCGCTGGCTCCTCGACAGTCGTTCTCTCTGCCTGCATTTCGTAGGCGTGTATCCCGTTTACGAGTTCCGCTTTCGCCTCATTTGCCAGGGCCTTCTTCTTGCTGTACTGCCCGTAGATTAAGGCTGCTCCTGCGAAGAGGGACCCGGCCACAAGGGCGCCTATTCCCGCCCCCTCAATCCTTCCTTGTCCGTGTGCGTTCTTCTCAAGCGTGCTTAGCAGGAGGTCGGGCCCACCCGCCTCCTTGGCCATGTGCGAAAGATCTGCGTAATCCCAAGACATGCATGCTCCTTTCTCAGTTCTCAAGCTCCTCAATCTCTTTGCGGCGCTCTTCAGTCAGCTCAAGAGTTTCAATGAAACCGCTCATTGCCTCTGCTATGTAAGTCTCAGCAACATGGAGCCGTTCGAGTGACCGCTCATCCATCCGTGCCAGCATGCTCGGTGGCGTCATCCCACCTTCTTTGTAGAACTTGCCGAGTATGTAGAACGTGACATAGGGGTCGTCCTCGTTTGCGTTCTCAGCCGCGGAGTACGCAGCGGCCACGGCGGCGTTCGCCTCTTCTGACCTTGCGGGGATTCCCCGCGCCTCTAGGTCTAATAGCGCAATGAGCATTTGATTTACGATGTAAGCGAACGGCCCGAACTCCTTCGATTCCTCGATTATCTGGGCCATTCTCTCGTCCAGCTCGGACATGTCGGCATCAGCCATGCGGCTGTTCGCGCTCTCCGCCCACTTGAAGTAGTTGACAAGCTCCCTCTCCCCCTCGTCCCCTTCATCCGCCAAGATCCAGGCGTACTCGGGATGACGAAGCAGGGCGTGCATGGCCTCTCCCGTATTCGGGCCGGACCCATTCCCGATGAGCTTCCTCACTTCCTTGGCGAGGAACAGGCGCTCCCTGCCCTTGCGCAGCTGCGTCTCGAGCTCTGAGATTCTGCAATCGAGAGACTCCCGCACATCGAACCCTGGCGCAGCAAGCGCTTCCCTGACCTCCTTTGTTATGTATCCAAGGTCCTTAAACAGCTTGATGAGAAAGAGGGTAGTGAGGTCATCCTCAGAGAAGAGCATGTATCCAGCCTCGCTCCTTTCCGGCGAGATCAGGCCCCACTCCACATAACGCTGCAGAGTCCTCTTTTTTATCCCGGTCAGCTTGCTGACCTCCCCAGTTTTTATCATCTCCTTCACCTCCATCTTGAGCATAAACTGCGACGTAGTGTCGCAGTCAAGCGACTTTTTCGAAATCGTCCAAATATATCTTTGTGAACTCCTTTGTGAAGCGACGGAAGGCTACGCTTCGCAACATATCCGCAGCTAGACATGCTCGTTTGTGACCGCGTCGGACACTTCTCCCAGAGGGCGGGGCGTTCCCGCTCGAGGGAGGAGGCGCGCATGGAGTCGGTCGTGGCGGCGCTCGTGACGGGGGTGCTCACCCTCGCCGGGGTGCTCGTGTCCAACTCGCGCAGCCGCGCGGTCATGGAGGTCAAGATCGACAACCTGACGCGTCAGGTCGAGAGGCACAACTGCCTCGTCGAGCGCACCTACGCCCTGGAGCAGGACGTCGCCGTCGTGAAGGCGGAGATCGACAACCTGAGGAAGGGGCAATGATGGAGGCTTTCCTGACATCCAACGAGTGGCCGTGGCGCCTGGCGCGGACCATCGTGCAGGGCGTGCTCGGCGTGGTCGTGGCCAACGTGGACATGCTCGTGGGCTGCGCGGTGCTGGAGCCGGAGTGGCGGGCGATCGTGGTGGCGCTCGTGATGGCCGTGCTGTCGCCGGTGATGGCGGAGCTCGGCGCGGCGCTGCCGTCGGGCGGTGGTCCCGATGAGTGAGCGCGAGTTCGCGAGCGAGGAGGAGCGCTGGGAGGCGCTGCGCGGCGAGGGCGTCGAGGCGGCCGCGCCGGACGGCTGGGAGCCCGACGAGGGCGAGGACGGCGGCTTCGAGGAGGTCGCCGATGGCGTATAGCATCCTCTTCAAGCAGTGCGGGAGTGACCACATGACGCGCGGGCGCTCGCGCGCGATCGACCGCATCGTGGTGCACTTCACGGCGACGCTCGCCTCCGCGCGCAACAACGCGACGTACTTCGCGCGGAACGAGGGCCAGGGCGCGAGCGCCCACTACTTCGTCGACGACATCACGCCCGAGATCTACCAGAGCGTTGCCGAGGGCGACACCGCCTGGCACGCCGGCGACTGGCAGATGAACTGCCGCGCGATCGGCATCGAGGTCGTCTCGGCCGGCGAGGACTTCAGCGCGACCGAGGTCGAGAAGCTGGGCTGGCTCGTGAGGAAGCTCATGGCCAAGTACGGCATCGGCGCCTCCGGGGTCATCCGCCACTACGACGTGACGGGGAAGCTCTGCCCCGCGCCCTACGTGGCAGCGTCCAAGTGGGCTGCGCTGAAGGCGCGCATCACGGGCGGGGGCTCCTCCGGCGGGACGACTGCGGTTGCCCCGGAGGGCACGGTCGCGGAGCTCGCGCGGCGCGTCATCGCCGGGGAGTTCGGAAACGGGGACGCGCGCCGCGCGGCACTGGGGAGCCGCTACCCGGAGGTGCAGGCGGAGGTGAACCGCATCCTTGCGGGCGGCTCCGGCGGGGGCGCGGCACAGTCGCCGGCGGCCGACGACGTGGACGACCTCGCGCGCCGGGTGATCGCGGGCGAGTTCGGAAACGGGGCGGCGCGCAAGGCGGCGCTGGGCGACCGCTACGCGGAGGTCCAGGCGCGCGTGAACGAGATGCTGGGCGCCGGGGGCTCCGGCGGGTCGTCCGGCGGCGCGGACGTCGACGCGCTGGCGCGCGCCGTCATCCGCGGCGACTACGGTAACGGCACCGAGCGCAAGCGCCGCCTGGGGAGTCTCTACGACGCCGTGCAGGCTCGCGTGAACGAGATCCTGTCGTGACGCGGGAGGACGCCCGCTGGGGCGTGGGCGTGGTGCTCTCGGTGGTGCTTCTCGTCGTCGCGCTGCCGCTCGTGCCGCTGCTCTGGCTCGCGGGCAGGCTAGATCCGTAGCGTTCCGTCGCTTCACGAAGGTCTACACAAGGAGAGGCCCTCGTCCCTGGGATGGGACGAGGGCCTCCGTCGCTACCGCCTCCGGCGCGGGCCGTCTCTGAGCGTCGGGAAGTCGCGGTGCCTGGGGCCGTCCACGAGCACCTCGTACCACCACTCGCGGCTTCGCGGCCCGTCCGCCGCGAGGTCGTCGATCAGGCGGGTCTGGGTGACCTCGTCGAGTTCCGCGAACTCGTCGCGCATCGCGTTCTCGATGGCGGAGGAGCTCGCGATCATGTCGTGTAGGATCTGCTTCTTCTCCTCGATGGTGAAGCTCTCAGGCGAGATGTCCATGAGCTCTGCCATGAAGTAGGCGTGGTCCTCGGCGTCCTCGAGTGCCTTCCAGTCGGTCATGTCTGTGCTCCATTTCTCTCATGTAGTGAGTTTTCCCCTTATCTGGGGTGGTACGAATTGCGGTACGAATAAACCCGCTCGGAGCGTTTCACGCCGTTGCGAAGTGTTATTCGGACTTCAATACGACACCTATAACTACCTGCGAGAATGTTGCATTCTGTTACCCGCTGTTCCGAACTGGGGTGCGTCTCCTAATTAGCTCGCGGCTATGCGGAAGACGGCGTTTCGGCGAGCGTGGTCGCGGCGCTGCCGGGCGCGAGGGGGCGGGGCGCCGGGGCGCCCCTCGGGACCGCTGGATAGCCGCCGAGCACGACCCCCGACGAAGGTGCAGAAGGCTATCGAAGCGGTCCGGCTGACTGCAGCCTTCGACGGAGTCGACCATACAACACCCGCCCCATCCGGACGGAGTTGCGAAGGAATGCGTGGAATTGCGGGTTGCCGAGGCAGAGGGAGAACAGTGCGGGAAGGTCGGAATGGGAAAGTTTCCTGATCGACGCGACTACACCGTTGAGCGCGTCGCCGTTCATCATTTCACCCGCCGGTCGTTCTTCTAGTCACCGTATGGCATCCAGCATCAATTTAGGCCCCATAATCAACTAGAGCCAGTCCCCGAAAGGACCGGCCCTTACAAAACCTCGAAGGTTTTTGCATCTAGAGACATCGTGTCATCAAGGACACATGTCGTCAAGCAGCCTCGAAATGAAGAGTCCGGCTCCCGAATCGATTGGGCCGAACAATGTTGGACAGCTGTGGCTTATAGGACAAAAAGTGTGTCTGCTCAGTCCCAGTCCATGCGGTATGGCTCCGAGTGGTGCAGCTCCGACCAGACGATGGCGTCGCCCCACCGGGGGATGGTCCCCTCGAGCCTCTCGCGCTCGCCCGGGCGCTCGTAGATGGCGGCGATCGAGCGGTCCGTGGGCATCACGCGCAGGACCTCGGCGGCGGGCAGCGGGCTCGGGCTGTGCATGTAGCACCACCAGAAGATCGCCTTGAGCCTGCGCTCGATCGACAGCCCCCCGTGGTCGCGCAGCATCGCCCTGAGCTGCGCGTTGGCGCCTCCCTCGATCCGGTTGTTGGTCGAGGGGAGCGGGCCGTCCCGGACCAGCCCGGGGTCGAGGTAGGTGAAGAGCGTCCCGGCGTTGACGAGGCGCACGGGCGAGCGGCGGGCCTTCACGAGCCCCTCGTGGGTCAGCGTCGCCCTGCCGTCCTCGCCCCTGGTCGTCTCGGCCAGGAACGAGTCCCAGCGCTCGGACCACGCGAGCAGCGCCTGGACCCACCCGTCCGCCTCCCCGAGCGTCGTGATCGAGAGCAGCGCCCTCGCCAGCCCGTAGAGCTCGGCCCCGGCCTGCGTGCGGAGCCTCCTCGTGGTGTAGCGCCTCACCTGGCAGAAGGCGTGGAACACGCACCTCTGGTGCCTCGTCCCGGGCCACGTCCCCCTGAGGGCCCTGGCGAAGCCGTCGCCGCCGTCGGAGACGGCGACCTCGGGCGCCGCGACGCGCGACATCAGCGCCGACCAGGCGCGGCTGTTCTCGGCGCGGCACAGGTGCCAGCCGAGCGCGCGCTCGTCGTCGGAGGCTATCAGCACGACGGCCCTCCTGCCGAGGTGTATGCCGTCGAGGTAGACGACCCTCCCGGGCGCCTCCACCTTCGGCGGCATCGGCCAGATCTCCCGGAAGGAGGCCGTCTTCCTGCGGAACGTCCGGCCCCCGCCGGGCATGTCCGCCTGCCTGGAGCGGCCGAGCAGCCAGCCCAGGAAGAGCGCGAGGAGCTTGGCCGCGCCGTCGATCCTCCTGACCGAGCTCGCCCCGCAGGAGGTGCACCTCCACCGCGTCCGGCCCGCGCTCGTCTTGCCGCTTCGCTTCATCTTCGCCCCGCAGAGGGGGCAGAATCTCGTCTTCACCGCAGGGACCGCCTCACGACCAACTTATCGGGCCGCTTTAGCATGGTCTAGCTGGTCGTTCGCGGAGGGGCGGACACACATTTTGTCCAGGCGGGCAGTTGGGGCGGGCCAACTCCAGCACCTAGTTCTATGGCTCCTACCTGCGGATACGAGGGTGATTCGGACACACTTTTTGTCCTATAACCCACAGCTGTTTGGACGCCATTTGGACAGATACGAAAACAGCTCAGAGCCGATATGCTCTGAGCTGCGAATTCGTGGTGGGCGTTACAAGATTTGAACTTGTGACCTCTTCCGTGTCAGGGAAGCGCTCTCCCCCTGAGCTAAACGCCCTTATGTTGTTCACGCCACATAGGGGACTGCAGCGCGAGGGATATATTAGCAAGGAACCTCTCCCAAGCGCAAGCCCCAATTTGGACTTTTTTCTGAACCGGACCGATGCCGGTCCAGTCCTCGCGGGGCAGCCCCACCGCGCGCGGGGCCCTACTTCTCCCCCGCCGCCTCCGCGGCCTTCTCCGCCTCCGCCTTCTTTGCGGCGGCAGCAGCCTTGCCGGCGGCAATGCGGGCCTCGACGTCCGATCCGCCGGCGGCCTTCTTGGAGCCCGCGATCACGGCCTTCTTCTTGGCGCCGGGCTTGACGGTGACGCCGCCACGGGCGCCGCCGGCCTTCTTGGATCCGGTGCCCCTGCCGCTCACGAAGCCGCGGACGCGCTTCCAGACGCGCTTGACACGGCGGTTGATTGACTCGCCACTCGTGGAGCGCAGGCCCATGCAGGGCGCGGCGATGATGACGGGCAGCAGGTACTCGATCGCACGCCAGATGACGAAGCCGGCCGTGAGGTGGATGCCGTACATCCCCTTGAAGAGGTAGGCGAAGCCCACCTCGGCTCCGCCCGCGCCGCCCGGAAGCGGCACGGCGTTGACCAGCAGCTCGAGCATGGAGCCCGAGGCGAGGCAGATCATGAAGTCAGCCGGCTCGCCAAAGGAGCGCAGCACGAAGTACGGCAGCGCATACATGCAGCCCAGCTGAAGCAGCGTCACGCCCATCGTGGCGAGCATCTCGGGCACGTTGACGGCCGCACGCTTGAAGGCGCGGGAGAACTCCATGACTTGGGTGTTCACCACGTCGTAGTACTTCTCGTACTTGTCGTCCTTGAGCCACTTGCGGCGGTTGGCAAAACGCAGCGCCCAGTTGCCCACGGCCATGACGGGCTTGGGCAGGAGACACAGGGCAACGAAGCCGGCCACCTGCACGACCTTGAAGCCAAAGAGGAAGAGGCCGACGAGCGTTACGTCGCCGAAGGTCTCGTAGAAGTAGCTGCCGCAGAAGAGCAGCATGATGGCAGCAAAGACGCCCTCTCCGGTCTCGTAGATGATGGTGCGCGTGAAGTTGAGCGCGCTCGCGGCGCCGGCGGACATGCCCGCGCGCGTGAGGCGGAAGATCTGCGCGGGCGGGGCGCCGGCGCTGTTGGGCGTGAGGCGCATGAAGAAGACGCCCGAGGCCTCGACGCTCATGAGGTCGCGGATGCCCACGGGGCAGTCCGGGTCCGCCGCGACGGAGAGCACGTAGGCGAGGATGCCGAAGACGTAGTAGAACAGGAAGCAGACCACGCCCGCCACGATCCAGGACATGTCCACGCCGGCGAGCGACGTCACGAACTCGTCCACCTGCCCGGTGAAGACGAGGTAGAGCGCATAGGCAACGGCAACGAAGCCAAGGAAGACGACGGTCTTGCGCACCTGTCCCATGGACTTCTTGTCCGCCGCGTTGTCCGCCGGGGAGACCGAGCGCACGGCAGAGACCTTAAGCGCGACCTTCTTGGGCGCCGCCTTGGGCTTCTTCTGGGTGTCCTGCTCTTCTGCCACGCGGCGCTCCAGACGTCGGGCCGTTACGTTAGTCAGACTAGTGTAGCGCGGGCCCGCCGCGCCCGGAGCGCTGGCTGCCGGCGAGCGGCGACTCTACGCCTATTCTCCCTCTCTCCAGCCCTTGGCCACGTCGACCCATCCGCGCGCGCCCGAGGCGAGCTCGAGCTCGTCGCAGGTGAGCTCCACGGCCGAGCTGGAGCTGCCCGCGGCGGGCCACACGGTCTCAAAGCGGCGGAGCGACTCGTCGAGAAAGACGTCGACCCCCGGGTTCACGCCAAAGGGGCACACGCCTCCCACGGCGTGGCCCACGAGCTCGGACGCCTGCTCGGCAGAGAGCATCTTGGCCTTGGTGTGGAAGGTGGCCTTGAACGCCTGGTTGTTCACGCGGGCGTCCCCGGCAAAGACGATGAGCGTGGGGGTCTCCCCCACCATGAAGCTGAGCGTCTTGGCGATGCGCGCGGGCTCCACGCCCACGGCCTGCGCCGCGAGCTCCACCGTGGCGCTCGAGACGTCGAACTCGCGAATCTTCTCGGCAAGGCCGAACTGCGCGAGGTGCGCCCGGGCCCTCTCTATGGACATGGCTCCTCCCTCCGAGCATGTGTCCCATGTCCCGTTTGGGGACAGGATACTTTTGGGACATCTGGGGGATGTCCCAAAAGTATCCTGTCCCCAAACGGGACATGGGACACGTTCACTGCACGATGCCGCCGCCGAGGCAGCGAAGGCCATCGTAGACCACCGCGGACTGGCCGGGGGCCACGCGACGAACGGGTTCGTCAAAGCGCAACACGGCGGAGGCGCCGTCCCCCGGCTCGACCCACGCCTCGCGAAGCTCGCCCGTGTGGCGGGTGCGCACGAGGTAGCGCCCGGGCGCGGGCGGCTCGCCCGCGATCCAGCGCACGTCCGAGAGAGAAACCTCGCTCGCAAAGAGCGCGGGGCTGTCATGATTCGCCGTGACGTACACGACGTTCTTCTCGACGTCCGTGGAGACCACGTAGCGCGCCGGCCCGCCGCCGAGGTCGAGGCCGCGGCGCTGGCCCACCGTGAAGAGGAAGGCACCGTCGTGGCGCCCCAGCACCCGCCCGGTCTCCCACTCCACGACGTCGCCCGCGCGGCGCTCGAGCGCGTCGAGCAGGAAGGTGCGGATGCCCACCGGCCCGATGAAGCATATGCCGTCCGAGTCCGGCTTTGCCTCGACGCCCAGGCCGCGCTCGGCGCACATGCGGCGGACCTCAGCCTTGTCGCGAATCTCGCCCACCGGGAGCAGCGCCCGGGAGAGCGCCTCCTCGCCCACGCGCCAGAGGAAGTAGGTCTGGTCCTTGTGCTCGTCCAGGGCGCGCAGGAGGCGCGTGCGACCGTCCTCCCCGCGCTCGACCCGGCCGTAGTGTCCCGTGGCCACGTAGTCCGCGCCCTCGGCGAGCGCCCGCTCGAGGAAGGTCCCGAACTTGATGGTCTGGTTGCACATCACGTCCGGGTTGGGCGTGTAGCCGTGGGCGTAGGAGTCCACGAGGTAGTCCACCACGGTAGCGCGGTACTCCTCCTCGCAGTCCCAGACCTCGAGGTCTATGCCCAGCGTCACCGCCACGCGCTCCGCGTCCGCCAGGTCGTCCGCCCAGGGACAGCGAAAGCCGGGCAGGTCGCGCGACCAGTTGCGCATGTAGACCGCCGTGACGTCAAAGCCCTGCTCCAGGAGCAGGGCGCAGGCGAGCGCGGAGTCCACGCCGCCGGAGAGGCCGCAGAAGACGCGCGCGCCACGCGGTGTCGCCCGGCTCACCATGCGTACCCGTCGTTTCCGGCGGCGCCTCCCGCGCCAGGCCGACGGACGCGCATGGACGCCCCCGGAGCACCCGCGAGAAGCGCCTCGACGCGCGCTGCCTGGCCGGCGTCGTCGAGCCCCAGGCGCTCCATCTCGGCGCGCACGGCGCCCGCGATGGCCTCCGCGGCATAGTCGACGTCCTCTGGGGAGGTGGGGCGGCCGAGCGTGAGGCGCAGGCTCCCCTCGGCAAGCTCGCGCGGCATGCCCACGGCCTCGAGGACGTGGCTCACGCGCATGCGGCTCGCCGCGCAGGCGGAGCCCGTTCCCACGTAGACGCCAGCGCGCTCGAGTGCGATGACGAGGCGGCGCGCCTCGATGCCCGCGAAGGAGACGCTCAGAAGCCCCGGGAGCCGGCGCTTGGGGCTGCGCGGCCCCGCCACCACGGCCCACGGCACCCGCTCGACGATTCCCGCGCGCAGGCGCTCGCGCAGCCCGGCGAGGCGGCGCGCCTCCTCAGCGCGACGCTCGCACGCGAGCTCGAGCGCCCGCGCAAAGCCCACGATTCCGGCGACATTCTCGGTGCCGGAGCGCACGCCTCCCTCCTGACCGCCGCCGTAGACGAGCGGGCGCAGCCGGACGTCATCGGACGCCCAGAGCAGGCCCACCTGCTTGGGGCCGTAGATCTTTGCGGCGGAGAGCGTGAGCAGGTCGACGCCCAGAGTGCTCACGTTGACGGAGAGGGTGCCCGCCGCCTGGGAGGCATCGGTGTGCAGGTAGATGGGCGTCCGCTCCCCCGCCTCCAGGCGCCGGGCGCACTCGCTCGCCACCACCCGGGAGATCTCCCGGACGGGCTGCACGCAGCCGATCTCGCCGTTTGTGAGCTCAACGGAGACGAGCTCGGTATCAGGCCGTATGGCACGCGCCACGACGGCGGGGTCCACGAGGCCGTCTGCGCCCACGCGCACCGTGCGCCGGGCGTGCGTGGCGGCGCAGGCGAGCACGCTCTCGTGCTCGATCGCATCCACCACCACATGTCCCTCCACGGCCGCGAAGGCCAGGTTGTTGGCCTCCGTGGCGCCCGCGGTGAAGACCACGTTGTCGGGTCGGGCGCCGATGAGGCGCGCGACGGTGCCCCGGGCGCGCTCGACGTCGTCCCTCGCCTCGCGGGCGCGGGAGTAGGGCGCGGAGGGGTTCCAGAAGCGCTCCGTGAGATAGGGCAGCGTCACCGCCACGACCTCCGGGTCCATGGGCGTCGCGGCGGCGTAGTCGAGGCAGACCTCGCGACCAGGCGTCATGGGCGCACCCCCTCGCTCTCCCCGCCCGCGGGCTCCTCGGCCTCCGCAGCGGTCTCCTCCAGGATGATGTTGCCGTTCTCGTCGACCTTGTCGCGCTTGTCGCCGATCTTGAGGTTCTGGAAGCGACTCGAGATGAACTCGTCGGAGTAGTTGGTGTCCACCCACTGCTCGAAGGCGTTGGCGGGAGGCTCGCCGGCGTCGCGCTCCGTCTTGCGGTCGAAGCACACGAGCGTCATGGCAACGTCAGCCACGAGATAGATTGCCACCAGGGTCACGAAGACGGCCTGGCGGCGCGTGGTGGGCATGCCGATCTGGTAGAGCAGGCGCGGCATGACGGCGCGGCACCACACGAGACCCAGAAGGCCCCAGGCGGCGAGGAAGCGCCACGCCACCCACTGCGTGATGTGGTCCGGCAGGTGAAGGTAGGTCCAGGACTCCGCGTCGAAGAAGGTGGACATGGACCACCCGGCAAGCTGCTCGAGCACCCCGCCCACGAGCGCGGAGACCAGGAAGACCTGCCACCCCTTGGCGCCGCGGGAGCGCAGGAAGAAGCTCAGGACCGTGAGCAGCACCGCGCCAAGGCCGTAGAGGGGCGAGAAGGGCCCCCATACCAGGCCCACGCGGTTCTCCGTCAGGCCGGCGCTCACGAGCATCCAGACCTCCTCTATGAGAAGGCCCGCCATCGAGCCCACGAAGAAGATGATGACGATCTGGTACCAGCCCAGGTGCAGGTGATCGAGGTACTCCTCGACGGCGGCGTTGGAGGCGCGCCAGCGGGCGAAGATGCGGCCGAGGCCGCGCTGGCGCCCCGCGCGGGCGAGCTCCCGCTCGAGGGCGTCCTCCGACTCCTCGAGCGCCGTCTCCGCGCGCTCGACGTCGTCCTCGTCCAGCTTGTCCCCGCGCGAGAGCCACTCCCAGAAGTAGACGACCGTCCTCACGAACCCCTGCATGACGGCAAACAGGAAGGCAAGGAAGAAGACCGTGAAAAGCATGCGCTCAAGCTCCCCTACGAAGACGGCTGCGGACGTTGGCTGTAAAGAATAGCAAAAGGGCCGGTCTGATGACCGGCCCCTCATTCACATGGAGCGGGCTACGGGGTTCGAACCCGCGACCTCCACCTTGGCAAGGTGGCGCGCTACCAACTGCGCTAAGCCCGCGACGCAAGGAGATATATTACGCGAGCGGCCACGGGATTGCAAGCGTCAATTTGGGTCGGCAGCGGCGAGTCAAGAGAAAGGGCACCCCCGTGGGGGTGCCCGTCACGTCCTGGAGGCGAAGCCCGGATTCGAACCGGGGGTCAGGGCTTTGCAGGCCCGTGCCTTACCACTTGGCCACTTCGCCGTATGAAAAAGGCCGAACGAATCCGGCCTGGTGCTCACATGGAGCGGGCTACGGGGTTCGAACCCGCGACCTCCACCTTGGCAAGGTGGCGCGCTACCAACTGCGCTAAGCCCGCAAGCGCAGGGAATACTATACGGGGCCGCGCCCGCCGGCGCAAGGGGAAAATCGAGAAAAGATGAAGGACTCGTGGAGGCCGGGGCTCGCGCCCTATGCCGCAGGGGAGTCCGGCGAGGCGAGCGCGTCGTAGAGCTTGACGAGGCGAACGACGGTGCCCTCCCCCGTCTGCTTGGGTGCGATGCTCACGGAGTCTGCCAGCAGGCGCATGAGGCGTATGCCCCTGCCCCTCTCAGAGGCGGGGCCCGCCTCGGGCGGCTCCTCGTCCTCCCCGAGGGAGAAGCCGCAGCCGCAGTCGGTGACCTCAACGGTCACCCGATCCGGGTAGGCGGCGACGGTGGCGAGGACCCCTCCCCCGCAGGTGTGGTCGACGGCGTTGCCGAGAGCCTCTCCGCAGGCGAGCGTCATGTCGAAGACGTCGTCCGAGGAGAGGGGGAGGTCGGCGAGGAGCCTCGACAGCCTGTCGCGGGCGCCGGAGAGCTCCCCCGCGCCCACGCGAAACGTCGTTCGCCAGCGCGGGAGCACCGACGGGTCGAGCGCCGTCACGGTGCGCCGGGCGCCCGCGCGGGAGACCGGCATGAAGTCGACCATGCGCATGAGGCTGAGCGCGCGGTAGAGCTGGGCGGAGACGTTGATGAGGGAGAGCAGGCCGCCGAGCTCCCTCACGCGCCTGAGCTCGGAGAGGATGAGAGCCATGCCGGCGGAGTCAACGTAGCCAACGTCCGCCATGTTCATGAAGATGCGCCTGGAGCCAGACGCAATCAGGCCGTCCAGCCTGTGCCTGACGGCGGGGACGGAGCTGACGTCGAGGTCCCCGCTCACGTCCACGAGCCCTATGTTCACCGATGCGCCCATGCCGGGTTTATTCCCCAGATGGCGCCGTTCTTATCGCTCGTCCGAAGAGTTCGTCCCAAGTTTTAGGCCCGTCTCGTCGATGCGCAGGGCCAGCATGGCGACGTCGTCGTCGAGGTTCTGTCCGGTGAACGCCTCGAGCGTCGCCAGCAGCCGGTCCACGAAGCCGTCGAAGGGCTTCGTGGAGTCGGACTCTCTCATGACCATGTCGCGCAGCCCCTCCTCGCCGAAGAAGGCACCCGAGGGGTCGCGCGCCTCGGTCGTGCCGTCCGTGTAGAGGAGCAGGACGTCGCCGGGCGCGAGGCTCACCTTTCCGTCGACGTAGGTCATGTCATGGAAGGCGCCCACCACGCCCGACTGCACGTCGAGGATCGAGATCTCGTCCGCGCCGTCGTGGATGAGCAGCGCCGGCGGGTGGCCGGCGGAGCAGTACCTCAGGGTCCCAGCGGAGAGGTCGACGATGCCCACGAAGAGCGTGGCAAAGGTCTCGATGCGCGAGAAGCCCAGGAGGAACTCGTTGAGCGAGCGCACCATGCGTGCGGGGGCGAGCCCCTCCCACGCATAGGCCCCGAGCGCCGTCTTGACGGCGGCGGAGACCGAGGCCGCCTCCACGCCCTTGCCCGAGACGTCGCCCATGATGACGCAGGCGCGGTGGTCCGGCAGGCGGATGAGGTCGTAGAAGTCCCCGCCCACGAAGGCGGCCTCCGTGGCCGAGGAGTAGACGGCCTGCGCGGTGATGCCCTCCACCTGCTGAAGCTCGTTTCTCATGCCCGCCTGGAGGGCCTGCGAGATGCGCTTGTCCTGCTCGCGGGCGAGGACGCCGCGCGCGATGTCGCGCGCGTCCTCCGCCAGGCCGCGCAGGAAGTCGAGCTCGAGCTCGTCGAAGGGCTCCGCCCCGTCCGGGCGCAGCACCATGGAGCAGAGCCGCCTGCCGTCGAGCACGCCGAGGTCGATGAGCGCGCCCACGCACGGCTCCCCCAGGTCGCGCAGGTACGTGCTGAGCTCGGAGTCGGGCACAATGGGAACCACGGCCACCCCGTCCACGAGGTGCGGGGCCACGAGGGCGGCGAGGTCGACCGGCAGCTCGCGCACGCCCGTGAGCGGCAGGTCCGCCACGACGACCCCC
>NZ_NFIZ01000015.1 GCF_002159625.1 Olsenella sp. An285 | reverse complement strand
GGGATGGGGCGCAGGCGGCCGGTCTTCTCGGCGTCGAGGTCGTCGTACTCGGAATCCTCCTCGTTAGCGGCGTCCTCGGCGGCGGGCTGGGGCGCCGCGTGGGCGGCGTGCCGCGGCTCCGGGGCGGGTGCCTTGACGGCGGGCTCCTCCGCGGGTTCAGGTGCGACGTCAGTGGCGTCCTCGACCGGCTCGGCGGGCTTCTCGGCGGCGGGCTCAGAGGGCTCGGGGGCGACGTCCGCCTCCGGCTCAGCCTCTGCGGCCGCGTCGGCAGCGGCCTCTACCTCGGGCTCGGCGACGGCCTCCGGCTCCTGCGGGACGTCTGCCTGCTCGACAACCTCGGCGGGCTCCGCCTCCGCGACGGCGCTCGGCGTGGCCTCGGCCTCCGGCTCCGTCGCGCGACGGACGTTCTTCTCGGTCTCTTCCTCGCGGCGAGGCTGGGCGACGGGCTCGACGGCCTGCTCCTGAGCCTGCTGCTGAGCCTGCTGCTCCTCGTGCTCGGCAGCGGGCTCCTCCTCGCGATGACCAAAGATGTGCGAGATGCCGTAGCGGCTCGACGCGGAGTAGCGAGAAGGACGCTGGCCGGCCTGGCCGCCATGAGAGCCGTAGGAGCGCGCTATGCGCGCGGAGGGTCGACCCGCGCGCGGCGGCGGGCCAACGGGAACGAGGGGCACCGCACCGCCCGCGAGCGGGGCGAGGGGCTCCTCGAGCTTCTTGGGAGCCGGCACTCCCTCAACGGGCGAGCCGCACCCCGGGCAGAACCGGGCATTCTCGGGCAGCTCTTCACCGCACTTCTTGCACTTCACGCCAGTCCCCTTTCAGCATCCAGCCATGAGGCTAACGTTATCACGCATTGGGCTCTGCGAGTGCCACGAGCTGCCCAAAGGCAGCATATGATTCGTGGGGCTAAACCTTTAGTTGCCGCCCAGAATCTGGACCGGGGTGAAGGAGGTCGTGATCTTGTCGCGAAGCTCCTGCTGGATGGAGTCGTCCAGGCCCGTGATGTGCAGGGAGAACTGCACGCCGTCGGCCGACTGGGTCTTGGTCCAGACGTAGGTGATGTACGAGGTGACGTCGCCCGTGGGCTTGAGGAAGCCAAAGAGGGTCGAGCGCTCGATGTTGCCCTGGTCGTCCATGTGGACGTTCACGTGGTAGACCACGGTGTTGATGTTGGGGTTGAGCAGGCAGTTCACGGCAAAGGCCTGGGACTGGACGCCGGAGCCCGCAAAGCACTCGAGCGCGTTCTCCGAGCTGGTGTCCGTGACGGTGACCTCAACGCGGCCGGTGTTCTCGTCCGCTTCCTGGACGGAGAAGTCCTCGGGGAACTGCGTGAAGCCGTTGCCCCACTCCACGCCGCCGCGCAGGGCGGAGGCCACGGTGCGCACCGTGACGGACTGGGTGAGGTCCGCGGTGTTGGAGCGGCGGATGAGGCCAAATCCAATCTGCCCCACCACCACGGCAACGAGGAAGACGACGACAAAGGAGACGGCGGTGCGGGTGATGACCTTGCCCACGTTGGAGCCGGAGGGGTCTTCCTCGGAGAGGGGGTCGATGTCGAGGGAGACGCCCTTCTCCCTGCGGTGCGCGCGCTGGCGACGGGCGCGCTCCTCGTCGGAGTGGCCGGTGTGGTCGACGGTCGCAAACAGGGCCTCGGCCTCGTCGGCCGTGAGGGCGCCCTTCTGGACGCGCGCGATATCGCCTTTCCTAGCCATCTCTCTCTTTTCCTCACCAAGGGGCCTGCGGACCAGCCGCGCCCCGCTACGTTTGTACAGCAAGTATACGCAATCGGCCCCGGCGCGTAGCCGCCGCGGGCCGCGCAACAGGAGCCCTTCACGCAGCTGACGCTAGGCGCCCAGGCCGCCGTCCGTGAACTGCATCTCGTAGTAGCGCGCGTAGGTGCCGCCGCGGGCAAGGAGCTCGTCGTGCGTTCCGCGCTCGGAGACGCGCCCGTGCTCCATGGTGACAATTTCGTCAGCGTTCTTGATGGTGGAGAGCCTGTGTGCGATCACGAGCGTGGTGCGCCCACGGGCGAGCTCGGCCAGGGACTCCTGGACCGCCTGCTCGGACTCGTTGTCCAGGGCCGAGGTGGCCTCGTCAAAGATGAGGATGGGCGGGTTCTTGAGGAACACGCGGGCGATGGCCACGCGCTGCTTCTGGCCGCCGGAGAGGTGGCTGCCGCGCTCGCCCACCTCGGTCTCGTAGCCGTCCGGCAGGCTCTCGACAAAGTCCGCGATGTTGGCGCGGCGCGCGGCCTCGCGGATCTCGTCCATCGTGGCGTCCGGGCTGCCGTAGGCGATGTTCTCCGCGATGGTGCCGTCAAAGAGGTAGACGTCCTGCTGCACCAGGCCGATGGCCTCGCGCAGGCTCCGCTGCGTGACCGAGCGCACGTCCTGCCCGTCGATGGTGATGGAGCCGGAGTCAACGTCGTAGAAGCGCGGCAGGAGCGAGCACGTGGTGGACTTGCCGCCGCCGGAGGGGCCCACCAGCGCGATGGTCTCCCCGGGCGCGATGTCCAGCGTGAGGCCGCCGATGACCTCGTCCTCCGCGGTGCCGTCCGCGTTCTTGTACGCAAAGTGCACGTCGCGATAGCTGATGGCGCCCTTGGTCACACGGATGGGCCTGGCGTCCGGCGCGTCCTGGATGTCCGGCAGGGTGTCCAGCACCTCGCAGAAGCGGCGGAAGCCCGCGATGGCCTTCTGGAAGGTCTCCGTGAAGTCCAGGATGGAGGTGATGGGCGCCGTGAAGAGCGAGATGTAGAGCGCGTAGGTGGCAAGGTCGATGGCCTGCATCTGCCCCTGGGCGATGAGCCAGCCGCCAAAGACCACCACGGCCGTGTTGAGTGCGCCCATCATGACGGCGATGGCCGCCTGGTAGCGCCCCATGGCGCGGTACATGCGCGTCTTGGAGTCCAGGTAGGCGTTGTTGGAGCGGCGGAACTTCGCGCGCTCCACGTCCTCCGCGGCAAAGCTCTTGACCACGCGCACGCCAGCGAGGGAGTCCTCCAGGCGGCTGTTCACGCCGGAGATGCGCACGCGGTTCTCCGTGTAGACCTCGCGCATGCGCATGTTGGCGTAGATGTTGTAGAGGACGAGAAGAACCGCGATGAGCGCGAGCACGCCCGTGAGCGGCAGGTTGATGGTGGAGAGGATGATGAACGAGCCCGTGACCTCCACGATGCCAATGAGGATGAACTCGGGGCCGTGGTGCGCGGCCTCGGAGATGTCAAAGAGGTCGGAGACCAGGCGGCTCATGAGGTCGCCGGACTTGTTGTGGTCGAAGAAGTTGAAGCTCATGCGCTCATAGGCGTCAAAGAGGTCCTCGCGCATGCGGCTCTCCATGCGGGCGCCCATCACGTGGCCCCAGAAGATCACGAAGTAGCGGCACGCAAAGCGAATCGCATACATGCACACCAATCCCACGGCGAGGTACGCCAGCGCGCCCATGATGGCGTCCGAGCCCTGGGTGAAGAGGCCGCCCGTGAGCGAGCGCAGGATCTGCGGGAACGCGAGGTCGATGCCGGCAACCGTGATGGCGGCGATGATGTCTATGACAAAGAGGTGCAGCTGGCCCTTGTAGTAGCCGAGGAAGCGGTGGAACATGTGGCGAAACTCCGTTATGACAAAGGGGACAGGGTATTCTGTCAGGTTTTCAGCGGGAACTAGGGTAGCACCGTCGGCGCGCGGCGAGAAGAACGACGCCCCGACGGCGGGGGTGGCCGTCGGGGCGTCGATGAGGGGCTTTCGCGCTGCGCTACTTGGCGCGCGCGAGGCGATAGCAGCTAGCCAGCTGGCCGCCGTTCTCGGCCCAGCGAGGCTCCACGACCAGGAGGCCGTCCGCGCGCAGGGCGGAGACGAGGCGGTCTATGGTCTTGACGTTGCGGCCGAGGGACTCGGCGATGGCGCTCTTGGAGCACCCCTCGCCCTCGTGCTCGCCAACGTAGGCGAGAATGGCGATCTCGGTCTTGGTGAGGCGCCTTGGCCCGTCCCCCGCTTTGCGCGCCGTGCGCGGCATGTGCGTCACCTCTCTTCGATGGAAGCCGGCCGGCACCTGGTTGGGGTGCCGGCCGGCGATGGTCTCTCGTGTCCCGCTAGCGGTTCCTGCGAACCCTGAGGATGTAGGCGCCGGCCACGAGGGCGACACCGCTCAGGGCCAGGGCCACCGGGGCCGCGGCGTTGGTGTGGTCTCCGGTGTCCGGGGTAGCCGGCTTCTGCGGCTCCTCGGGCTTGGAGGGCTTCGTGGGCTCGGTGGGCTTGCCGGGCTTATCGGGCTCGCCGGGCTCCTCGGGCACCTTGTAGGTGTTCGTGAAGACCGGGAGCGCGCCGGAGCCGTCGTAGAGGACGGTTGCCGTGAGCGTTCCGTCGCCGTTGTCCGTCACCGTGACGGTGGCGGTGTGCGTGGCCGTGTCGTAGGTCACGTTGGCCAGGCTGCCGGCCACCTCGCGAATGAGGTAGGTGTACGTGCCGGCCTCGGTGAACTCGATGGACGAGAAGATCACGGAGCCGTCGGCAGCGTTGGTGGCGGTTGCCACGACGTTGCCCTGGCCGTCGACGAGCTCGAAGGTGAACTCGCCGGCCACGAGGTCGCGACCGTTGAGGACCTTGGTGGCGCCCAGAGAGACGCTGGCCGTCTCGTCCGGCTCGTAGGTGTTGGCGAAGGTCACGCCGCCAGCCGCGGAACCGAGATCCCACGTGGCAACGAGCTTGTTGCCCGCACCCTTGGTCACCTTGGCGGTGATGGCGTACGTGGTCTCGTCATAGGTCACGCCGTTGTGCTGGACGCCCGGGGTCTCCGGGTCGTCGTCCTGCGGCAGGACCTCGGAGACGGTGAAGGTGTACTCACCGGCCTCGTCGAAGATGAAGCCGTCGCCCGAGAAGGACACGTTGCCGGAGGCATCGTTGGTGCCCGTGAGCGTCTTGGGGCTCACGTGGTCGGCGTTGTCACCGGTGGCAGTGATGGTGAAGCTGAACTCGCCGGCGACCATGTCGTGGCCCGTGAGGGTCTTGTCGACGTCGAGATCGGGCTTGGAGGGGTCGGTCTCGTCCGGGGTGGGCGTGGGCGGGATGTAGGGCTCGTCGTACTTGTTGGTGACGATCGGGTTGTTGCCCTCGACCGTCGCGTCAAGCTGGCCGTCGCCGGGATCCGCCACGTGAACCGTGATGGTCTTGGGCGCGTTGTCGTAGGTCCAGCCCTCCGCAGAGGTCGTGGTGGTCTCGGTCACCGTGAACACGTAGTCGCCAGGCTTGGTAAACGTGAGATCACCAAAGTCGACGGTATCGGTGCCCTGGGTGCCAGTTAGGCCAGAGGTCTTCTTGGTGATGGAGTTGTCAGCATCGAGACCCTGAACGCCGTCGGCGTTGTTGGTCGTGAGCTGGAGCTTGAACTCGAACTCAGACAGGGCGCCAGCGCCGGTGACGCTCTTGGTCACCTGGAGGTCGGCCTCGTTGTCACCAATCACGACGAACTTAGCCTCGTACTTGTTCTCCCAAACAGGCTCACCCTGGTAGCTAACGATATAGCCACCCTCGCCATTGTCGGTTACATCAAAGACAACCGTCTCCGTATGCGTGTCGTACTTGATTCCAGGAATCGAGTCCTCAATCTCAGCGATTGTGTACTCGTAGGTTCCGGCGTGGTCTATCTTGATGGAGCCGAAATCGATGTTGGCCGAGCCGCCAGAGGAAGGCCTGATGGTAATCGTGCCACTGGCGTCCACGCCACTGGGCAACGGGGCGCCCTCGACCGGAGTCACCTGGAACGTGAACTCATCACCCTGACGCAAGAAGAAACGAAGCTGAAGAAACGTTTCTGCTGGTAAACACCAGTATTATACCTCCCCCATATATCAAAGATAAGCGTTATGTTCGCGAGGGACTCATCTTGTTCGATCCAAACCTTCTGGAAGAAGGCTAAAATCGGCCATGCCATTCACATGGGAATCTCTTCGGTCAGACACGATATCTAATCGGAAAACTTATATATAGCCCTCTCACATCGACCAAGTCTTCGGGGATGGCTCAATCAGCATCCACACCAACATCTTTAGACACGTAAGAGCTTGTCTCCATCATATCGACATATCTTTGAATGCACTCGTGACGAGCCGCCGCATTGTCGTTCTTCTCGATAGTTTGGCCAATGAATCTTCTGGTTCTCGCTCTCAAATATAAGATGCGTTTCCACGTTGCCCGGCCACTCTAATCAGAACAGGAGCCACCCCCTTGCCGACCAAACTTGCTGAGTCTTACGCCTATAGAGTCGGCCATATCGCCAACAATCGTACAAAGCGTCTGTCGCCTTATTCTCACTTCTAACTACGTTCTCATTATGATTTAGTCAGCTTCTACCTGCATTTTTGTTAGTGTTTTTCAACGTATCGCTCTTGGTCTTCGACCACGTAGGCGTCTTTCCATATTCGAATACATCACTACAAGTTGGGCGGTCGATTGTTGGTCGACCGCCCAATTCGAACAACGTTGGTTGTATACCTTGGCTACTCTGTCTCGACCTCGGAATCCTCAGCTGAATCCATGAGACGACGAGAGATGGCGTCACAGAGAAGGGCACCAACGACGGTCTTGGCATCCTCGATGCGTCCGTCCAGAACCGCGTCCACGAGCTCGCCAACCTCGACGAGATCCACGTTGATGAACTCGTCAGTATCAGGGCTGGATTTGGAGAAGCTGAGGCCCGTGGCCATGTAAATATGGATGAGCTCGTCGCAGAAGCCCGCGGAGCTGGCGATGGTGGTCAGGTAGGCGATCTTCTCGGCCTCCATGCCGGTCTCCTCAAGGAGCTCGCGACTGGCGCACTCGAGCGGATCCTCGCCAGGGGAGAGCTTTCCAGCCGGAATCTCCACCGTCACGCGACCAAGCGCTGTGCGGTACTGACGAACGAGGCAGATGCGGCCCTCGTCCGTGAGGGCGACCACTGCTACGGCACCGGGGTGACGTACGACGTCGCGGATGGCGTTGCGACCATCGGGCAACTGAACACGTAGTCGGTCAACGTTGAATATGCGACCAGTCCAGGCGACGTCCTCGGTGAGGGGACGCTCCGCGAGCGCCACATCACGCGGGTCGTCATCGCCAAGAACAAGGTCACGTTCCTCCGGAGCTCCAGAAAGATGGTCTTGACTGGCACGGTCTCCGTCATAGGTGAAGGCCGCTACGGAGTCGCGGATATCGTCCACGGCATAGTCGAGGTCCTCTCGGGTGGGCTCTGTTACATCATGGGCGGTGATCTTGTCGTTTTCGTCGGACATGTGGTCCTCCTGGTTCTTGACTGTGCGCCGGCGGCGCCGTGGGACTACTCTAGCCCAAGGAGAGATTGTTGGCCTATCTCAGGCTTTCCAGAAGCTCCCCGTATCGACCAACCACACCGTCTCTTAGTCGACCAAACTCAGGGATGTATCGACGAATAGTCATATCTACCAGCTGTTTTGCTAGTTGTTGGTCGTATATGTATGCAGTGTTGTTGCGGTCTCTGAGCATGGAGTGCCACGTCTCCTCATCCAGGAACTCGTGATAGCAGACTGCGGCCTTTATGATGTCTCGCGGGGACCCCATCACAGCGGTCGCGTCCCCCTCATATGACAGCAACGCCTTGAAGAGCTTCCAACCAAGCTCAAATTGAAGAGAGAACTTATCGATGATTCCGCTCTGCACAAATACGTTCTCGAGGTCATGGTTTGGAGTCAGCTTAAGCGTTTCTAATGCGGAGTCGTAGCTATCAAACTACCTCATAGAGAACCTTTCCGTCGCGCATGATCTCCTGACGCAACTCCTGCATCCATCATAGGGATACGCAATGCATCGTGTCGTTGCCTTCTTCTTTGGTGAGGTATTCGATGTCGTATGCAATGTTGTCGAACAGATGGGCTTTTGCGGCAACGCATCTCTGACTGTAAACGCACTGCTGAGGCTGAACAGATTGCCTCAGTTCTTCTCTGCTCACAGACATTTGAGTTGAACTTGAGGGTTGTCTGAATGCCCAGATGATTGGTCCTTGTCGATATCAACCATATCTTCGACCACATTGCACACCAGAAGATGAACATAGGTGTTGACACTCGAATATTCCGACGTAACTACTTATAATTGCGTTTGAGCAATCGAACATGCATCACCTGCGCTACCAAACACGTCTGGAGCATCCATGGCAGTAACAAAGAGGGAAGTCGCAGATCAGCTTGGCGTGGCCAAGCAGACGGTCGTGAACTACATCGAAAGGCTGGGGCTCGCCCCCGAACACGTGAAGCGCGTCGGGAAGACGGACGTGCTCGATGACTTTGCCGTCTCAGCCCTGGCCGACGCCCTGGGCAAGAACATCCCGCTTCGCACCACCCCTGGCCCGGTGCCCGAGGAGGCCGTGCCCGCAATCACGCCCGATACGCGCGACTCCGTGATCTCCGCTCTTAACGGACGCATCGCTGACCTCAAGGAGCAGAACGACCGCCTTGTCTCCGAGCTTGCGGAGCTGCGCGCGTCGCGTGAGCGCGAACTGGGAGAGCTGAGGGACCAGCTCGCTGCAGCCAACGACCGTGCCGCGCGCCTCGCCGACCGCGTGGCCGGCATCGCCGAGCGTCAGCAGGCGATGTCTGCCCTGCCGTGGTGGAAGCGCAGTGTGTTTGCGACCAAGCTCTTGGGCGCTGGGTCAGAGTAGGTTCGTTTTTATCGGTATTTAGCTGGTACTATTCGATGGTCGACCATCACTCATAGTGAACATGCACCAAACAACGCCCGCGGGGCCGCCCCTTTATGGAGCGGCCCCGCGGCCTCACTTGTTGGTATGGGGCGATTCCGGACGGTCTGGAATCACAAAGCGTCCGGAAGCGCCCAAGACCAAACGGATGGTCATAGGTCTTGGGTGCTCCCGGACAATTTGACCTCACAGAACGTCCGGAGACGCCCAAAAGCGAGACCATTCGACCTCGTATCCAGCGGCGCACAAACGGCGCCTCAGACGGCCTCTCAGAGCCTCAGGCTATTTGACCGCACGCAGGCCGATGTCAGTGCGGAACGTCTTGCCCTCGAAGTCGATGAGCTCGCAGGCGGCGTAGGCCTTGGCGCGGGCCTCCTCGAAGGTGGGGGCCACGGCGGTGACGTCAAGCACGCGGCCTCCGACCGTGACGAGCTTGCCGTCGGAGAGGGCGGTACCGGCGTGGTAGACGGTCACGCCCTCCATCTCCTCGGCCTTCTCGATGCCCGTGATGACCTTGCCCTTCTCGTAGCTGCCGGGGTAGCCCGCAGAGGTGAGGACCACGGAGACCGCCCAGTCGTCGTCCCAGGAGACCATGTCCTGCGTGAGGGTGCCGTTGTCGCAGGCCAGGAACACGTCCACGAGGTCCGCCTTCATGCGCGGCAGGACCACCTGGGTCTCCGGGTCGCCAAAGCGGGCGTTGAACTCCAGGACCTTGGGACCGTCCTGGGTGAGCATGAAGCCGCCGTAGAGGCAGCCGGAGTAGGTGATGCCCTCGGAGGCGAGCTCGGCCACCACGCGCTCCTCGACGTCCACCATGGCCGCCAGCTCGTCCGCGGAGACGAGGTGCTCGGGAACGGGGGAGTAGACGCCCATGCCGCCCGTGTTGGGGCCCTTGTCGCCGTCCAGGGCGCGCTTGTGGTCCTGCGCGGTGGCGAGCGGCACCACGGTCTTGCCGTCCGTGAGGGCCAGCAGCGAGCACTCGGGTCCCTCGAGGGTCTCCTCCACCACCACGGTGGCGCCGGCCTCGCCAAAGACGCCGGAGAAGCACTCGTGGACGCCCTCGAGCGCCTCGTCGAGCGTCTTGGCAACGATGACGCCCTTGCCGGCGGCCAGGCCGTCGGCCTTGATCACGATGGGGGCGCCCACCTGGCGCACGTAGGCCTCGCAGGTCTCCTCGTCCGTGAAGCTGCGGTAGGCAGCCGTGGGAACGCCGGCGCGCGCCATGACCTGCTTGGCGAACTTCTTGGAGCCCTCCATCTGGGCGGCGTCGCCGTTGGGGCCGAAGCAGGGGATGCCCGCGGAGCGCACGGCGTCCGCCACGCCGGCCACGAGCGGGGCCTCCGGGCCGATCACCACGAGGCCGATGCCGTGCTCGCGCGCCCAGTCCGCCACGGCGACGGGGGACTCGGCGTCGAGCTCCACGGACTCGGCCATGGCGTTCATGCCGCCGTTGCCGGGCGCGACGTAGAGCCTGCCCGCGCGCGGGGACTCGGCGAGCTTGACGAGAAGCGCGTGCTCGCGCCCGCCGGAGCCAAGAAGCAGGATGTCGACCTTGGTGTTGCTCATGATGAACTACCTCCTCTGGGGACGGCCGGGCCGGGGGAGCCCGGTCGACTTCTCATGACGTTCTGAGCGGGCCCTGCGCCCGGGAGGCGTCTGACGGGTCCTGGTTCTTCTCGGCAGTGTCTCTCCAGTAGTCGCGGGAGGCCGCCAGGGCAACACCCACGGCTCCTGCGCCTATGACCTCCTCCACGGGCGGCGTGGCGCGCAGGGTGCCGAGGTTCGTGGCCTCGAACTCGTTGGTGTCGAGCGGCTTCTGGAGCGCCCGCAGGGCGCGCCTGCTGCCGGTCTCCACGCAGGCGTAGACGAGCGGCCCCTCGCAGGCGGAGACGGAGCTCATGGCGTGCGCCAGGCGTCCCGTGAGGTCCGCGAGGTCGGCGGAGCGGGCGAGCTGGGTGACCTCACCGCCGGAGACCAGGAGAAGGGAGCGCTCGCCGGAGATGCGGACGCGCAGCGAGGACGTGGCGCGGCCGATGAGGCCGATGCGGCCGCGGTGCGCGCGGCGGCGGCCAAAGCGCGAGGTGGCCGCGGGGATGACGAGCAGGCGCACGTGGCGCGAGAGGTCCTCCG
The DNA here is from genome assembly GCF_002159625.1 of Olsenella sp. An285. Classification (GTDB taxonomy): domain Bacteria; phylum Actinomycetota; class Coriobacteriia; order Coriobacteriales; family Atopobiaceae; genus Thermophilibacter; species Thermophilibacter avicola. The sequence continues at coordinate 44,334 of NZ_NFIZ01000015.1, read as the reverse complement.
CCATGGACACGGCATCCTCGAAGGAAGCGCCGTCCGCCCAGTGGCAGGCGAGCCTGAAGAGGACCATGCCAGTTGCCGCGGAGGCCGATCCGCTGTCCACCACGCGCACGTCCGCCACGTCGGAGACGGCAGCGGCCGCCTCCCGCGCGCACAGGACCTCGGGCGAGAACGCCGCGCAGGAGTGGACGGAGACGATGTGCTCGCGGCCCTTGCGGGCGAGCCCGCGGTACGCGTCCACGAACTCCTGCGTGAGCTCGTCGGCGGAGAGCGGGGTGCCCAGCGTCTGCGCGACGGCGCCCACGAGCGTGGCCTGCGTGCGCTCTATGTAGAGCGGCGGCAGGTCACACCCGCGGTCGCACACGATGGCGAAGTCACGATCGAGCACGGGGCGCCCGTTCGACGCTAGTGCCAGTAGCGGTCGATGGTCTGCTCGCGGTCCGGGCCCACCGTGATGATGGACACGCGGACGCCAGCCAGCTGCTCGAGGAAGTCGATGTAGTCCTTGGCCTCGCGCGGGAGCTGGTAGAAGTTGCGGACGCCGGAGATGTCGCAGTTCCAGCCGGGTAGGGTCTCGTAGACCGGCTTGGCGTGATAGAAGACGCTCTGGTGCTCGGGCACGGTGTGGTATTCGATGCCGTCGCACTCGTAGGCCACGCAGACCTTGATCTCGTCCAGGCAGCCCAGGACGTCGAGCTTGGTGATGGCGAGGTCCGTGAGGCCGTTCACGCGGGCGGCGTAGTTGACCACCACAGCGTCGTACCAGCCGCAGCGGCGCTTGCGCCCGGTGGTCACGCCGTACTCGTGGCCCACCTCGCCGAGCTTGTCGCCGATCTCGTCGAAGAGCTCGGTGGGGAAGGGGCCGGAGCCCACGCGCGTGAGGTAGGCCTTGGCCACGCCGAGGACGCGGTCGATGTTGGTGGGGCCCACGCCCGAGCCGGTGACGGCGCCGCCGGCCGTGCAGTTGGAGCTGGTCACGAAGGGGTAGGTGCCGTGGTCGATGTCGAGCATCGTGGCCTGGGCGCCCTCGAAGAGCACGCTCTTGCCGCCCTCGAGCTGCTCGTTGAGGAAGAGCGAGCTCTCGACGATGTACGGGCGGATGCGGCTCGCATACGGGAGGTAGGTCTCGCAGATCTGCTCGACGGTGTAGGTGGGCAGCTCGTAGACCTTCTCGAGGATGGGGTTGGTGTAGGCCAGGGCGCTCTCGAGCTTCTCGCGGAAGATCTTCTCGTCCAGCATGTCCTGGATGCGCAGGCCGGTGCGGTTCATCTTGTCCATGTAGCAGGGACCAACGCCGCGCTTGGTGGTGCCGATGAGGTTCTTGCCGAGCTTCTTCTCGTGCGCGCCGTCGAGGTCCTTGTGGTAGGGCATGACGATGTGCGCGTTGCCGGAGATCTTGAGGCGATCGGCGGAGATGCCCTGCTCGGCAAGCATGTCGATCTCCTGGAGGAGGATCTCCGGGTCAACGATGCAGCCGTTGCCGATCACGGGGTAGGTGCCCTCGTACATGACGCCGGAGGGAACCTGGTGAAGCGCGAGCTTCTTGCCGTTGGCGATGACGGTGTGGCCGGCGTTTGCGCCGCCGGCGTAGCGGCAGACCACGTCGAAGTCGCCGGAGATGAGGTCAGTGACCTTGCCCTTGCCCTCGTCGCCCCACTGAGTACCCACGAGCACTGATGCCGACATGTAAGTCCCTCTCGTCGAGTTTCGCATACGGAGTTCATTATACGGCAAGGGTCCGAATGCCGGGGTGACCCAAATAGGGACAGGACACTTTTGGGACATCATCCGGATGATGTCCCAAAAGTGTCCTGTCCCTATTTGGGTCAAGGCCGCTAGTCGTGGAAGGTGTCCACCTCGACGAACTTGGTCGAGCCGGGGAGGAAGGTGAGCGGGATGTCCGCGAGGGCGCCGGAGCGGTTCTTGGCGATGATGAACGTGGTCTCGTTCATGTCCGGGCGGTCGTCGCGCGCGGCCTCGTCCTCGTTCATGGAGCGGTCCAGCAGGGCGACGATGTCCGCGTCCTGCTCGATGGAGCCGGACTCGCGCAGGTCGGAGAGCTGGGGGCGCTTGCCCGTGCGGTTCTCGACGGTACGGTTGAGCTGCGAGAGCGCCACCACCGGAACCTCCAGGTCCTTGGCCATGATCTTGATGCCGCGGCTCATCTCGGAGACCTCGGTGGCGCGGCTGTCCGCGCGGTGGCCGCCGGAGGGCGGGGAGATGAGCTGCAGGTAGTCGATGATCACGAGGCCGAGCTTCTTGCCACGCAGGATGCGCCGGGCCTTGGCGCGAATCTCCGTCACCGTGGTGCCGGGGGTGTCGTCGATCATGATGTCCAGCTGGGAGAGGTCGTTGGTGGCCTGGAGGATCTGCGGCCACTGCTCGTTCCTGATGCGGGCGGAGCGGATCTCCTGCAGGCCCACGCGCGCGTTGGCGGCAAGGAGACGCTGCGCGATCTCCACCTTGGACATCTCGAGGGAGAACATGGCCACGCTCGCGCCGTTGAAGGCGGCGTTGGTCATGAGGTTGAGGGCGAAGGAGGTCTTGCCCACGCCCGGGCGGGCGCCGATGACCACCATCTGTCCGGGGCGCAGGCCTAGGAGGCACTCGTCGATCCTGGGGAAGCCGGTCATGACGCCAAGGGGCCCCTCGTGGTTGGCGGCGTTCTGGCCGAGCTCCTCGTAGAGGTCCGCCATGATCTCCTCGAGCGACTGCTCGTTCTTGTGGACGTCGCGGTTGGTGACGTCCAGAAGCATGCGCTCGGCACGGTCCACGACCTCCTTGGTGTCCTCGGGGGCGTCGTAGGCGAGCGCGGTGATCTGCGCCGAGGCGCTGATCATCTTGCGCAGGGTGGTGTCTCGGTGGAGCATCTCCACGTGGCGGCGCCAGCCCACGAGCGCAAGCGAGTTGTTGCCCAGGCCCAAAAGGAAGCTGCGCCCGCCCACGCGCTCGAGCTCTCCCGTGGACTTGAGGTAGTCCGCCAGGGAGATGGTGTCGATGGGCATGTTCTTGTCGAACATCTCGCGCATGGCCACGTAGACCGTGCGGTTGGAGGGGAAGTAGAAGTCCTCCGGCTCGAGCTCGATGAGGCACTCCTGAAGGGCCTCGGAGGAGACCATCATCGCCGAGAGGACGGAGGCCTCGGCCTCGGGGTCCTGCGGCATGACAGCGTTCTCGTTGGCCGTCATCCTCGTGGGGTTCACGTCATAGCTGCTCTGTGCCACGGTATCTCCTCGCACGCGTTCCTGTGGGGCAATTATGGCACGCGCCCGCCGCCCGCGGGCTCGGCGCGGAGGGGCCGAGAAGGACGGTGAAGGCCCAAAACGTCTGGCCGGGACTTGTCAAGGGGTCATTTTTGAGGCCGTTTCCTCTTTTTGGCTTGTGTTAAGAATAGACGGCGCCTGACCGGGGATTTCTTCCTTTTCGACGTTTTCAACAAATTTATCTTCTGCGGAAACGTCGGGTTTTCAACATCAACTCGCGGTCTCTTGAGACCCCAAACACACGTGCGACACAGGGTCGAGAATCTGATACCAGTTACAAAACCGCAGGTAGATTACCTAGTTTGAATCTCTATAGAAGAAGGTGCCCCTGACGAATCAATCTCGTCAGGGGCACCTCATTACACTTCTCTGACCTGCGGTTATTGTAGAAACCCCCAGTTCAGGGACAGGTACGTTGAAAACTACTCGGCGACCTCGGTGGTCTCCTCGACCACGACCTCGGGCTCGGGCTCGGCGGCCTCCTCGACGGCGGTCTCCTCGGTCACGCCAACGAGCACGTTGACGACGGCCGTGATCTCGCGGTAGAGGTTGACCTCAACGACGTGCTTGCCGGAGGTCTTGATGTTGTTGCCGCGGCCGACGCGCTTGCGGTCGACCTCGATGCCGAGCTGGGCCTTGACGGCGTCGGCGATCTGGGCGGGGGTGACGGAGCCGAAGAGCTGGCCCTCCTCGCCGATCTTGGCGTCGACGGTCACGGACTTGCCGTCGAGAGCGGCCTTGGTGGCCTCGGCGGCGGCGATGCGCTCGGCCTCGCGCTTCTCGATGTTGTGACGACGCTCCTCGAGCTGCTTGATGTTGCCCGGGGTGGCGGGCTGGGCGATCTTGTTGGGGAACAGGTAGTTCTCCGCGAAGCCCTGGGCGACGTCTACGATGTCGCCCTCGCCGCCCTTGCCCCGAAGCTCACCCAAGAGGATGACTTTCATGGGATACTCCTTCGGTCAGCCGGCGTTCGCCGGCTCCTTGTCTTGCTCCGCGTTGCCCGTGGGTCCCGGCTGCCCGCCACGAACGAGGTGGCGGAAGTTTGCCCAGACGTCCACGAGCCCCACGATGGACACTACGATGAACTGCGCTTCCAAGTAGAGCCCCGCGACCGCGGCGAGGATGCGTCCGAGGGCGCCCACGTTCTTCTCCTCGAGAAACCAGGAGAGAACGCCCATCCCCTGTGCCAGGAGCGCGAACCTCAGGGCCATGACCAGGTTGGCCGAGACCATGAGGACGGCGTCCGGCGCGGCGGGAACGGTGAGCGCCACGGCGAGCCCCGCGACCGAGACCACGAGCGCGGCCACGGTCCAGAGGGGGAGGTCGAAGTCCGCGAGGCGCGGGCGGGAGACCTCCGGCCTGCCGGCTGCGGCGAGCCATGCCCCGAGCTGGGCCATGATGCCCTCGGCCAGTGCGGCCACGACGTAGCCGGACGGCCACATCACCTCGAGCACGGCGACCGTCGAGTCGACCTGGGCGGCTGCGGACGGGTTGATCTCCACGACCTGCTGGCGCACGTACGCCAGGATCTGGGAGACCGACTCCACGAGCGTGGTTCCGCCCATGGACGCCGCGAGGGCATCGACGCCAAGATGCGCGGCCGTGAGGGCCGCCATCACGATGCACGAGGCACCGGGCGTGAGCCTTCCCCTCACCATCGCCAGCGCCACCGCGAAGGACACGGCGCACACGATGGCACAGTCCGCAACGGCAACCGTCCCGGAGGGCGCACCAAGGGCCGCGGAGACGGCGAGCGCCGCCAGAAGACCCGGGAGCATCTCCCTCAGAAGACCGCGCGGGGCACACGAGACGAGCCCGAACGCCACGATCGCGGGAGCCACGAAGGCGAGGGAGGTGGTTGCCACGTAGCCGCCGAGCGCGCAGACGAGTACGGCGCCGAGAACGGGAAGGGCGGGGCGCCCCTCGTTCTTCTCGGCCCTGGGGCCGACGGGAACGATCTTGCTCCCGTTGATGGCGGAGCCGTTGGGCAGATCACTCATCGCGCGCACGCTCTACTCACGTGTCAGCTCGCCCTAGCCGCGGTTGCGGCCGCCGCGGCTGGAGACCACGGGGACGGTGTAGGGCAAAAGCGCCATCTCGCGGGCGCGCTTGATGGCAAGCGCGATGTCGTGCTGGTGCTGCGTGCAGGCGCCAGTGACGCGGCGCGGCTTGATCTTGCCGCGGTCGGTCATGAACTTGCGGAGAAGCTGCACATCCTTGTAGTCGATGTACTCGGTCTCCTCCTTGCAGAACTGGCAGTACTTGCGACGCGGCTGGCGCTGAAAATCCTGCTTCTGCTGAGCCATGTCTTGTTGCCTTTCTGTTGGCGGCGCGAGCGCCGCCGGTGATTAGAACGGGATGTCCTCGTCGTAGACTTCGTTCGACGGCGGGGTCTGGACGGGCGCCTGGTAGCTCGGCTGCGGGGCCGCGGCCATGGGGGCCGGGGCGGCAGCTACGGGCGCGCCGTAGGCGGGCTGCTGGTAGCCCTGCTGCGGCGCCTGGTAGGCGCCCGCGGGGGCCTGCTGGTTCCTCGAGCTGAGGAACTCGACCTCGTCCACGACGACCTCGAGCTTGCTGCGGCGCTGGCCGTCCTTCGTCTCCCAGGAGCTGTAGCGGAGCTTGCCCTCTACGGCAACCTTCGCTCCCTTAGAGAGGAAGCGGGAGAGCGGTTCGGCACGTGCGCCAAAGACCACGCAGTCGACGAAGTTGGGGTAGTCCTCCCACTCACCGGTCTGCGGGTTGCGACGACGGTCATTCACGGCAACGCCGAAGGAGAGGATCTGCGACCCGCTCGCGGTTGCCCTGAGCTCGGGGTCCCTGGTGAGGTTGCCCGAGATGTTGACCCTGTTGATGCTCACGATCTCACTCCCTCTCATCCGCGGGCGCAGGGGCCCGCACTTCCAAAGCTAGTCCTTGTCCGGGCGACGGACGACCATGTGACGCTTGACGGCGTCGTTGATGCGCAGAACTCGGTCGAGCTCGGCGATCACGGTGGGATCTGCGTGGAAGTTGATGAGGGTGTAGTCGCCCTCCGTCAGGTCGTCGACCTCAAAGGCGAGCTTGCGCTTGCCCCAGTCCTCGACCGTGTCGACGGTGCCATCGCCAAGGGCAACCTCGATGCGCTTCATAACGCCGGCGCGGGTCTCCTCGTTGCACGTGGGGTCGACAAAATACAGCAGTTCGTAGGCCTTCATGTGGTTCACCTCCTCTGGGCTAATGGCCCCGGGACATGAAGGCACGCCCGGAGCAGGAAAGGTTCGGCGAAGCATCATAGCACAGACCGCCGTCGCAGCCGCGCTCCTCCACGAAACCCCTGCAAGGAGCATACCCAAGGGAGGTTACGCGCAGCTGCGCCGGAGCTTACGCGGCTCTTCCCGACACTCTGCCTCGCGGGAGGTGAGGGGCGCCGAGACAAACAGGACGCTCGCGACAGACGAGCCCGGCCGGCGCAAGGTCTCCACACTTGACAGTTTGCTCAGGTCAAACTGTCATGCCCGGCGACGGGAGGGAGCGACGGGCCCTCGTCCTTCTCGGCCTGCGCGCCGCCCTCCTCCTGCACGGGACCAGAGGCGCTGACGGGCTCGGGCTCCGGGCAGGCCTCCCCGGTCTGCCAGGAGTTTCCCGCGGGGGAGTCCGGCGCCGGGTCGCGCGGGTCGGAGACGAAGGGCGGAAGCGGGTCCTCGTCCGCTCGCCACGCGGGAACGTTGAACTGGCGCATCCACAGCGCCACCCCCGTGTAGCCCAGCAGGAGCGTGATCACGCCCATGAAGCCGTCGAGCAGGAGAAGGACTATCAGTACCGGACCCATGGCCGCCAGAGCCTCGAACACGAAGGCGACCACGCCGGACGCAAGGGCCGCATCGCTCATGAACTGCGAGTACTCGCCGAGGTAGGCCACGTAGTAGAGGAGCGTGGGAAGGATGCTGGCGAGCGCGGAGAACGCCACGATGGAGCTCACGAGGCCCATGAGCACGCCACCCACCGCAACCATGCCAAAGACCCTCAGAAGGCCCATGGGGTCGTGCCTCACCATCTGCCAGACCGCGCTCACCCTGAGGCCGGGCACGATCCTGCGGTAGATGGTCGCGCGGAGCTCCGCCGCCATGACCACGACGCCAAAGAAGAGGCTGAGAACGGCCCACGCGGCGGCCACGATGCCGCCCACCAGCGGCAGCGCGGAGAGCAGGCCCACGACGATGCCGGCGACCACGCTCCACAGCAGAAGGACCGCGAACGCACGCGCGCCGCTGGCGATGCACTCGCCCACGCGCACGCCCCGCTGCTTGGGGGCCGCGTTCACGCCCCACGCGGTGAGGCGGGCCCACTCGAGCGCGTAGCCCATGACGCCAAACCATCCCACCAGGGGCACGAGGAGCGCCACCGTGAGGAGAAGGACGGGCTTGATCCAGCCGGCGTGCCGGGTGAGCAGGGCCCAGGAGCGCGCGAAGTAGCGGTCTCTGCGGAATCCCTCGAGTTCTTCCTCGGCGACCATGGGCGTCCTTCCTCTGGTTGTTTCGGCTCCGGGGCACCCGCTGACGGGCTGCTAACGGGTAGCGTACCCCAACGTATCTGTCGGCAGACCCTCCGCGACATGAAAAAACCGGCCCTTCCGGACCGGTCTTCTGGATCAGATGGCGGAGGAGGAGGGATTCGAACCCTCGTACCCCCGAAGGGGTAAACGGTTTTCGAGACCGCCGCATTCAACCACTCTGCCACCCCTCCGAAGGGTGACGTGGCGCCCGAAGGCGCCACGGAAAGTTCTGGCGGAGAGTCAGGGATTTGAACCCTGGAGACGCTTTAGGCGCCTACACGATTTCCAATCGTGCTCCTTCGGCCACTCGGACAACTCTCCTTGTTTGGTGCAGCGGTCAGTATAGCGTATCTCGAGCGAGTTTCAAAGCACTTTTCTAGAGGAATAGGGACTGTCCCTTTTTGCCCCAGTGCGCAACAATGAACGGACCTGCCCGCACGCACGCAAGGAGCCCCTGTGCCAGAACTCTTCACCACCTACAGCCCCGAGCTCATGGCGGTATCACTCCCCACGTGGATCGACCTCGCGTCCGTGGTCGTGGGCTCGGCGGGCGGCGTCATGGTGGCCCGGTCGCGCCATCTCGACGCGGTCGGCTTCGTCGGGCTCGCCCTTCTCTGCGGGCTGGGCGGCGGCCTCATCCGCGACGTCATGATGCAGGTGGGCAGCGTCTACATGCTCGACTCCCCGTTCGCCATCCCCGCGAGCGTGGCCACGGGACTCGTGGCCTTCCTCTTCCCGCAGCCGCTCGACCGCGCGGGAAACCTCCTGGAGTGGCTGGACATCACGGCCGTGGCGCTCTTCGCGCTCGTGGGCACCGACAAGGCGCTCGTGCACGGCTTTCTCCCCGCGTCCTGCATGCTCATGGGCATCATGACCGGCGTGGGCGGCGGCATGCTGCGCGACGTCTTTCTCGGGGAGGTGCCGCGAATCTTCCAGAAGTCGAACCTGTACGCCCTGTGCGCGTTCGCCGGAAGCGCGGCGTACTGGTGCGCCGTGGTGCTGGGCTCCATGAACAAGTTCTGGGGCGCGCTGCTGTGCATCGTCGTGACCATGGGGCTCAGGCGCTGGTCCCTGCGCTACAACGTGCAGACCCCGGCAGACGTCGACCTCGGCCCGCGCGTGGCCGCCCCCATGCGTCGCGTGGGCCGCTACGTGCGCGTGACTCGCTGGCGCACGAGCAAGTACGAGAAGGACCGCCCCGTCCACAACGTCACGCCGCCGAGGAAGTAGCCGTTGCCAGCCCCCCTGTCAGAACCCCGTCCCCCTTCGTCACCAGCCGCGGCAATCACGCAAACGCCAGGTAATTCCCCTTGCGCGGCCTCCCGGACTTTCGCGGGCTGGCCAGATAGGCGTTGACCGACTGGACGGAGACGAGGTTTCTTCCCTCAAAGCGCCTCGAGGTCAGGCGGCCGGAGGACACGAGGGCGGACACTCTCGAGGGAGAGACCCCAAGGAGATCCGCCGCCTCGCGCTGCGTCATGAAGTGGGTCCTCTCCGCATCCTCGAGACTCACTTCCACAGATACCGAGACGCACTCCACCACATGTTCCTGAGAGGGGAGCTCGTCACCCTTCTCCACGCGCTCGGCAAGTATGAGCCTGAGAAGGTCGGACGCCTCGTCGAGCGCCTCCTCACGAGTCTTTCCAAACGTCACGAAATCCCCGAGCTGAGGGAACCTGACCGTCCATCCGTCAGCGTCCCTCTCGAGAACTGCCTCGTAGCAGCGTCGCATGCTACCTCCATCCTGCCTGACGGCGAACGCTCGCCCAGGTCCCCGGCCTCAGATGCGCTCCCAGTTTTCCGGGGACAATTACCACGTGGGTGCCGTCGGTGAGCTTTCTATGGTCGCCCGCACACCCCACGAGGACATATCCCTCCCTGAGCAGCCTTGCAATGACCTCGCGTGCGGTCGGAGGTTCCAAGTCTTCCTCCTAACTATACATCAGTTTATATTTAAAACTATGAACTGATTTCTGTTTATGTTGGAGGAATCGTATCAGGGGAAGTGTGCCGGGAACCTTCCCGACTGAAGACGCGACTCATGCGTCTCTCGAGCCCAAAGATATTCGGAGTCGGCCGCCTGCCAGGTCCGGCAATCGAGACGGAAACGAATGGTGGCTACGCATCATTGGCCGGGGCCTTCAGAGGCAACACCATCTCCAGAACCTGACAAACCACCCTGTCCCCTTTGCCATAAAGAGCGGCCGAGAAGAACGTTCTTCTCGGCCGCTCTTATGACGTGACAGTTAGACATGAGCAAACTGTCAAGTTGTCCGCTATTTCTTGACCTTGCCGGTGCGGACGGCCCACTTGCGGCGCTCGATCTCGTTGAGGATGCGCTTGCGCATGCGTACGCTCTGCGGCGTGACCTCGACGAGCTCGTCATCCATGATGTACTCGAGCGCCTCCTCCAGGGTGAAGGTGCGCGGCGGCGTAAGCTGCACGGCGATGTCGGCGGTGGAGGAGCGCTGGTTGCCCAGGCTCTTGGTGCGCGCGATGTTGACCACCATGTCGCCCGGCTTGGAGCGCTCGCCCACGAGCATGCCCTCGTAGCACTCGTCGCCAGGCCCCACGAAGAGCGCGCCGCGCTCCTGGAGCGTGCCGAGCGCGTAGGCCACGGCCTTCTCGGTGCTCATGGAGATCATGGCGCCGTTCTGGCGCACGCCGATCTCGCCCGCGTAGGGGCCGTACTCGAGGAACGTGTGATAGAAGACGGCCTCGCCGTGGGTGACGTTCAAGATGCGGTTCTTGAGGCCCATGATGCCGCGCGTGGGGATCTTGAACTCGAGGTGGGTCTGCGTGGTGCCCGCGTCCATGCTGATCATGGTGCCGCCGGCGTTGCCAAAGACCTCGATGACCTTGCCGGAGTACTCGCCGGGGCACTCCACCACGGCCTGCTCCACGGGCTCGGTCATGTTGCCGTTGGCGTCCTTCTTGAAGAGCACGCGCGGGCGGCCCACCTGGAACTCGAAGCCCTCGCGGCGCATGGTCTCCATGAGGACGGAGAGGTGCAGGATGCCACGGCCGGCGACCTCGATGCCGGTCTTGTCGGGCAGCTCCTCGATGCGCATGGTCACGTTGTTCTCGCGCTCCTGCATGAGGCGCTCCTTGAGCTGCCTGCCACCTACGATGTCGCCCTCGCGGCCGACGAGCGGGGAGGTCGAGGGCTCAAAGATGACGGAGAGCGTGGGAGGGTCGATCTCGATGGGCTCCAGCTCCACGGGGTTCTCGGGGTCGGTGTAGACGTCGCCGATGTCGGTGGAGTCAATGCCCACCACGGCGGCGATGTCTCCGGCCTGCGCCTCCTTGCACTCCTTGCGGCCCAGGTAGTCGAAGGTGAAGAGCTGCTTGACCTGGCTCATGGCGCGCGAGCCGTCGTTCTTCACCACGAGGATCTTGTCGCCGGAGTGGATGGTTCCGGAGTAGATGCGGCCGATGCCGATGCGGCCCACGTACTCGGAGTGGTCGATGGTGACGCACTGCATGGCGAGCGGGCCCTCGAGGTCCACGTCGGGCGCGGGGAGCTCGTCCACGATCATGTCGAGCATGGGGAACATGTCCTGGTTGCCGTCCTCGGGGTCGAGTCGGGCGAAGCCGTTGACGGCGGAGGCGTAGACCACGTGCTCCATGGCAAACTCGAGCTGGTCGTCGGAGGCGCCGAGGTCGGCCATGAGGTCGAGCGAGGTGTTGACGGCTTTCTCGGGGTCGGCCGCGGGCTTGTCGATCTTGTTCACCACGATCATCACGGCAAGGCCGGCGTCGATGGCGTGGCGAAGGACAAAGCGCGTCTGGGGCATGGGGCCCTCGGCGGCGTCCACGAGCAGGAGGGCGCCGTCGGCCATGCGCAGCACGCGCTCGACCTCGCCGCCAAAGTCGGCGTGGCCCGGGGTGTCGATGACGTTGATCTTCACGCCCTTGTACTCGATGGAGATGTTCTTGGCCAGGATGGTGATGCCTCGCTCGCGCTCCTGGTCGTTGGAGTCGAGCACGCGCTCCTGGACCTGCTGGTTCTCGCGGAACGCGTCCGTCGCCTTGAGCATCTGGTCCACGAGCGTGGTCTTGCCGTGGTCGACGTGGGCGATGATGGCGATGTTTCTGATGTTCTCCTGGCGCATAGGTCCCTCTCGCTCTCGTTGTGCCGAACTATTCGGCAACCGGTGCATTATACAGCGCAGACGGACAAAAGCGGGGCCTATCCCCAGCTCACGGAGGTCATCTCACGTCTTCTACAAGCCTTGGCGAGAAGAAGCCTACAGCAGGGGCTCCATCTCGCCCGCGGGGGCGGGGTCGCTCCACGTGAAACCATCGCCCGTCCCGCGGCCCTCGAAGAGGGAGTAGGCGGAGTACGTGCGGTAGCCGCGCTCGCCAAACTCCAGGAGCACCGCGTCGGCGTACGTGCCGTCCTCGTCCTCCACGGCGCCCTCGTAGGCGATGGCGTAGCGAACGGCGCCCTCGCTGGCCCGCACGCGCTCGCGCGCGCCGTCGAGGCAGGCCTCGGGGCCGTCGTCCTCGAACTCGTAGCTCTGGACGGCGCCGGAGGCGTCCTGCACGGCCAGGAGGACCTCGAAGGGCTCGCCCGAGGCAAGGAGGTCGAAGGCGGCGCCCATGAGCTCGCTCGCCAGCTCGTCGGTCTCCGGCGAGACCCCGTCGCGCCGCTCGTTCTTATCGGTCATATCATCCCCCTCGCATAGCCTGTCTGCTGCGATGATACCGCAGCCGGGGGAGCGAGCGCGGGGTACCGCGGCGACCCCCTCGACGCCCATGGGAGGGTGTGCACACTGCGCACACCAGGTATGTACGATCCGCCTCGAGGTCCTTCTCGTGAAACCGCAGATCAGACACATAGGCGAGAAGGACGGGCGGCTCGGGATGTGCACATACCCTACGGGCTGGGTGTGCATACCCTTTCACGCGGGGCGCATAACATGACAAAGGGACTGTCCCCCTGTCAAGAAAAGGCCGGGACCATGGAGGCCCCGGCCAAAAAGTGCGTGGTGGAGACGATGGGGCTCGAACCCACGGCCTCAGGCTTGCAAAGCCCGCGCTCTCCCAGCTGAGCTACGTCCCCTTCTGGGCTGACGCAGTGCGTCGGAATATAATAATCGCCCCAGCGGCGACTCGGCTAACGCTGGGGCGACTATTGTCAGGAAGTGGTGGGCCTGACAAGGTTCGAACTTGTGACCTCCCGGTTATCAGCCGGACGCTCTGACCAACTGAGCTACAGGCCCAACGCAAGGAGATATACTACACACCTATCCAGGGTTGGTCAACAACTTTTTTGCAGTTTCTTTCCAATCGCTCCCAATATCTCTCATCGGAGTTCTCATATGCCTGGAATTGGGTAGGATATGCGAGCAAGAGAAGGGAGTTCGTTTGTCGCTTCGCAAGATGGACATCAAGAGCGTCGTTGTCGGAGGGGGTCCCCTCACCTCGCTCGTGGTTCTTCGCACCCACGAGGAGCACGTGCATGACACCCCGCGCGAGCTGCCGATTCGCATAGGCAGCGTAGAGGCCACGGCCATCACCATGGGCGTGAGCCCGCGCCAGGGCGGCCGGCCCATGACGCACGACCTGCTCGCCTCCGCCATCGACTCCCTCGGCGGGCACTGCGCCGCGGTGCGCATCACCTCCGTCCAGGGCACGACCTTCTTCGCGCAGATCGACCTCGTGCGCATGGACGGCGAGCACGTCTACCTTGACGCTCGCCCCTCGGATGCCCTGGCCCTCGCCGTGCGCGAGGGAATCCCCGTCTTCGCCGACGAGTCCGTGCTCTCCACGGCCGCCCTCCCGGACTTCCGCTCCGTCGAGAAGGACGAGGAGAACCGCGAGATGGCGAAGTTCCACGATTTCGTGGAGAGCCTCTCGCCCGAGGACTTCAACGTCGCGCCCGGCGAGAAGGACGAGGAGTAGCGCCAGCCGCTTTGGTGGGCGGTTCTGGGAGTTCCCGGACGCTCTTCCGGCTGAAATCGTCCGCCCGCGCCCAAGACAGCCGCTTCTAGCGCGGGTCTTGGGCGCGGGCGGACATTGTGTTGCGAGGTTTCGTCCGGAAACCTCCAAAACGGAACTTGACAGTTGGCCCCGAGCAATCTGTCAACTTGACAGTTGGCCCTGAGCAATCTGTCAACAAGGATGCGGCCCGCGAGCACGTCGCTCGCGGGCCGCACTGTCGGGCAGCTACTCCTCGTCGTCGAGGAGGGTGTCGTCGAGCTCCTCCTCGCCGCCGATGTCAACGGACTCCGGCTCGTCCGCGTCGCGCGCACCGGCCGCCGCGAGGTCGAGGACGCCCTGGTTCTCGTCCTTGGGCGCGGTCTTCTTCTTGCCGGCCACCATGCGGGCCACGGCGCTCACGCGGTCGCCGTCCGCGAGGTTCATGACCTTCACGCCCTGCGTGGAGCGCCCGAGCTTGGAGATGTCGCGCACCTTCACGCGGATGATCACGCCCTCCTCGGACACGATCATGAGCTCGTGCTGCGGGCCCACCACGCGGCACGCCGCGAGGTTGCCCTTCTTCGTCGTCATGGCGATGGTGTAGACGCCCTGGCCGCCGCGCTTGTGCTCGGGGTACTCGGAGACGGGCGTGCGCTTGCCGAAGCCCTTCTCGGTGATGACGAAGAGGTCGCCGTTGCCGTTGGTGATCTCCATGCCCAGCATCTTGGCGTCGCCCTTGAGCGTGATGCCGCGCACGCCGGAGGTGTCGCGACCCATGGGGCGCACGTCGCTCTCGGGGAAGAGGATGGCCTTGCCGTCCGTGGAGACCAGCACGACCTTGTCGCCCTGGCGCACGCGGCGCACGTTGACGAGCTCGTCGCCGTCCTTGAGGTTGATGGCGATGATGCCATCGCGGCGCGTGCGGTCGTAGGCGCTCATGGCGGTCTTCTTGACCACGCCGTTCTTGGTGGCGAACATCAGGTACTCGTCCTCGGGGAACGAGCGGCAGGTGATGACGGCCATGGCGTGCTCGCCCTCGGCGAAGGGCACGAGGTTCACCATGGCGGTGCCGCGGGCGGTGCGCTGGGCGATGGGCAGCTCGTGCACCTTGAGGCGGTAGACCTTGCCCTTGTTGGAGAAGAACAGCACGTAGTCGTGGGTGGATGCCACGAAGAGGTCCTCGACGAAGTCCTCGTCCTTGAGGTTCACGCCCTGGACGCCCTTGCCGCCGCGCTTCTGGGAGCGGTAGGTGGCCACCGGCGTGCGCTTGACGTAGCCGGCGTGCGTCACGGTGACGACCATGTCCTCGTCGGCGATGAGGTCCTCGACGTTGAGCTCCTTGGTGCCCTCGGCCGAGATCTCCGTGCGGCGCTTGTCGGAGAACTTGCGGCCAACCTCGCGCATCTCGTCCTTGATGACCGCGAGGATCTTGTCCGGGTTGGCGAGAAGGTCCTCGTAGTAGGCGATCGCGCGGCGAAGGCCGGCGAGCTCCTCCTCGATCTGGTCGCGCGAGAGGCCGGTGAGGCGGCGCAGGCGCATCTCGAGGATGGCCGTGGTCTGCTCGGGCGTGAAGCCAAAGCGCTCGATGAGGCGCTGGCTGGCCTCGGTGTCCGTGCGCGAGGAGCGGATGATGTGGATGACCTCGTCGATGTGGTCGAGGGCCATGAGGTAGCCCTCGAGGATGTGGGCGCGGGCCTGCGCCTTCTTGAGGTCGAAGCGCGTGCGCCTGGTGACCACGTCGACCTGGTGGTCGATATAGTGCTGGAGCATCTCGCGCAGGGAGAGGCACTTGGGCACGCCGTCCACCAGGGCGAGGTTGATCACGCCAAAGGTGGTCTGGAGCTGCGTGTACTTGTAGAGGTTGTTGAGGACGACCTGCGGGATGACGTCCTTCTTGAGCTCGATGACGAGGCGGATGCCCTTCTGGTTGGACTCGTCGCGCATGTCAGAGATGCCCTCGATGCGCTTCTCGTTGACGAGCTGGGCGATCTTCTCCTGAAGGGTGCCCTTGTTCACCTGGTAGGGGATCTCGGTGAAGACGAGGCGGTTGCGCCCGGTCTTGGTGGACTCCACGTGAGCCTTGGCGCGCGCGGTGATCGAGCCGCGGCCGGTCTCGTAGGCCTCGCGGATGCCGTCGGTGCCCATGATGACGGCGCCGGTGGGGAAGTCCGGGCCGGGCATGACGGTCATGAGGTCGTCGACCGTGGCGTCGGGGTTGTCGATGAGCATGCACGTGGCCTCGACGGCCTCGCCCAGGTTGTGCGGCGGGATGTTGGTGGCCATGCCCACGGCGATGCCCGAGGAGCCGTTCACCAGCAGGTTGGGGAAGCGCGCGGGCAGGACCTGCGGCTCCTGGAGGGACTCGTCGTAGTTGGGCTGCCAGTCAACGGTATCCTTCTGGAGGTCGCGCAGGAGCTCCATGGCGGGCTTGGCCAGGCGGCTCTCGGTGTAACGCATGGCCGCCGCGGAGTCGCCGTCGATGTTGCCGAAGTTGCCGTGGCCGTCGATCAGCGGCGTCCTCATGGAGAACCACTGGGCGAGACGAACCATCGTGTCGTAGACGGCGGAGTCACCGTGCGGGTGGTACTTGCCGATGACCTCGCCGACCGTCCAGGCCGACTTCTTGTGCGGGCGGTTGGGGAAGATGCCCGACTCGTTCATGGCGTAGAGGATGCGGCGGTGCACCGGCTTCAGGCCGTCGCGCACGTCCGGCAGGGCGCGCGCCGTGATGACGGACATCGAGTACTCGATGAAGCTCTGGCGCATCTCGTGGCCGAACTCGGAGATCTGCAGGGCGCCGCCGTGCTCGTCGGTCTCGCCGGCGTCCTCGCCGCGGCCCGCCTGGCCGAACTCCTCCTCGAGCTCCTCGTCGTCATCGTCCTCGGCGTCGTCCGACTCCTCGTCGGGGTCGTAGACGTCCTCGCCCTCGTCGGAGGCCTGCGCGCGGTCGAGCAGGCGCCTCAGGTCCTCGGGCAGGTCGCCGGGGGTCTCGGGCGTGTTGTTCATATCGTCTGCCACGTTCTTCTCCTAATGGATCGTGGTGAAACCTGTCGTTCTTCTCGGCTGTTCAAACCGAATCCGCCACAACCAGAGAAGACTCTGGTCTGGGCCTGGGTTTTCCTGGTGCCGGAGATTGCCGTGAAAGAGGCGGCCGCACGCCTAACGTGCGGCGGCCGCCGATTGAGCGGCAAGATTCGGTGCCAGGGAAAGCCAGGCTAGGCGTCGAGGAACCTCGCGTCGTGCGCGTGACGCTCGATGTAGTCCCTGCGGTACTCGACCTGGCTGCCCATGAGCTCGCGGACGGCGCGGTCGGCGGAGGCGGCGTCCTCGATGGTCACGCGCTGCAGGATGCGGGTGCGCGGGTCCATCGTGGTGGAGGCAAGCTGCTTGGGGTCCATCTCGCCGAGGCCCTTGTAGCGCTGGACGGTGTAGGGGCGCTTGTGACGCTTGGCCTTGCCGTTCGTGCCCTCCTCGGCGCCGTCATCGTCCTCCTCATAGGAGAAGCCGAGCTCGCGGACCGTGCGCTTGAGGATCTCCTCCTCCGGCTCGCGACCGTTGGGGTAGACGTAGTGGATCTTCTTGCGCACCTTGATGCCAAAGATCGGCGGGCAGGCCACGTAGACGTAGCCGGCGTCGATGAGGGGCCTCATGTACTTGTAGAAGAAGGTGAGGAGCAGGATGCGGATGTGCGCGCCGTCGACGTCGGCGTCCGTCATGATGATGATCTTGTGGTAGCGGGCCTTGGAGAGGTCGAAGTCGCCGCCCGTGCCGCCGGCCCCGGTCACGCCCGTGCCGATGGCGGTGATGAGCGACTGGATGGTGTCGGAGGAGAAGGCGCGATGGTCTCCCACGCGCTCGACGTTCAAGATCTTGCCGCGCAGGGGAAGGATGGCCTGGATGTCACGCCTGCGGCCGTCCTTGGCCGAGCCGCCTGCCGAGTCGCCCTCCACGATGAAGAGCTCGGTGACCTCGGCGTCGCGGACGGAGCAGTCCGCGAGCTTGCCGGGCAGGTGCGCCGTCTCGAGCAGGCTCTTGCGGCGCGTGGCCTCGCGCGCCTTGCGGGCGGCGGTGCGCGCCTTGGAGGCCTGCATGGCCTTGTTGACGATGGTGCGGCCCTGCTTGGGGTGCTCCTCGAGGTACTCGGCCAGGCCGTCGGAGACGATCTTCATCACGAGCGGGCGCATGAAGGAGCTGCCGAGCTTGGCCTTGGTCTGGCCCTCGAACTGGGGGTCACCCAGCTTGACGGAGATGACGGCGGCCAGGCCCTCGCGGATGTCGTCACCCGTGAGATTGGAGTCCTTCTCCTTGAGGATGTTCTGCTTGCGCGCGTAGTCGTTGATGACGCGGGTGAGCGCCGTGCGGAAGCCCTCGAGGTGCATGCCTCCCTCGGGGGTGTAGATGTTGTTGGCGAAGCTCATGACGGTCTCGGAGTAGGAGGTGTTCCACTGGATGGCCACCTCGACCTCGCCCATCTTCTCGGGGTCGGCGTCGTCGGACTTGCCGGCGAGGTAGATGGGCTTCTTGAGGCCGTCGGCCACCTCCTTACCCTCGTTCAGGAACTTCACGAAGTCCACGATGCCGCCGGCGTAGCAGAACTCCTCCACGCGCGGGGTGAGCTCGCGCTCGTCCGTGAGGGTGATCTTGAGGTTGCGGTTGAGGAACGCCATCTCCTGCAGGCGGTCGTGCAGGGTGTCGTAGTCGTAGACCGTGGTCTCGAAGATCTCGTCGTCCGGCCAGAACGTCGTGGTGGTGCCCGTGGCCTTGGAGGTGCCGATCTTCTGCATCTTCTTCACGGTCTTGCCGCGCGCGAACTCCATCTCGTAGATGCCGCCGTCGCGCTTGACCTGGACCACGAGGCGCTTGGAGAGGGCGTTCACCACCGAGACGCCAACGCCGTGCAGGCCGCCGGACACCTTGTAGGCGTTGTTGTCGAACTTTCCGCCGGCGTGGAGGATGGTGAGGACGACCTCGAGCGTGGGGATCTTCTTCACGGGGTGCTTGGCCACGGGGATGCCGCGGCCGTTGTCAACCACGGTGATGGAGTTGTCAGCGTGGATGGTCACCGAGATCTTGGTGCAGAAGCCCGCGAGCGCCTCGTCCACGGAGTTGTCCACGACCTCGTAGACGAGGTGGTGGAGTCCGCTCGCGCTCGTGGAGCCGATGTACATGCCCGGGCGCTTGCGCACCGCCTCAAGGCCCTCGAGGATCTTGATCTCGCCGGCGTCGTATGTGTTCTGATTCTTTGCTGCCACGCGCACATCCTCTCCCGCAGGGCCCGCGGCGCGCGGGACCCTCTCACAGGTGTCTGTTTGTATGAACCTGGCCATACAAATGGCCATGTAATCGAATGATAACGCTTCAACGGCCCCTCAGAGGCCGTTTGAGACGAGCTTCACGATTTCAGCGGTGGTTGCTACCGTTCGCCGCAATCAGCCTCATACGAGGCACTCATGGCACGGGAGACGGTCGCGCGCAGGGAGGCCGGGAGGTTCGAGCAGAGGGACTCGATCTCGTCTCGCTCGCGGGGCGTGAGGGCCCGGCGCGGGGCGGCGGCGGCCGTGGCGGTTGCGGGAGAGACGTTCTTCTCGCCCCCCGGCGCGGGCGGGCGGCGGGGATACCTGCTCAGGCGAAACTCCACCTTGCAGAAGGGGTGGCCCGCGTTGGCAAGACGCGCGAGGTAGACCTCGCTGTTGGCCGAGAAGTCCGTGACGCGCGCCTTGGTGTCCACGTAGACCACGAGCACGGGCCCCACCTCGCCGCGGCGGGGCTCGCGCACGAAGGTGCCCGTGGTGTGGGCTCGCTCGATGTCGCCGTTGGCGGCGTACCAGGCGCGGGTGACGTCGTGGCCCGCGCCCGCGGGCGGCACCACCACGCCCGAGAACACGTCTGCGATCGAGGACGTCCCGGCCTCGCGGCGGGCCACCTCGGCGGAAATCTCATCTCTCGCCAAAGCTCACCACCTCCGCGTCGTCCAGGAGGTCGGGCGAGAAGTACCCGAGGTTCGTCGTGGTGATGACGGTCTGGATGCCGCGCCCCACGAACCTCACGACGGCGTCGCGGCGCGTGTCGTCGAGCTCGCTCATGACGTCGTCGAGCAAAAGGAGCGGCGTCGAGCCCAGGATCTCCGCTGCGAGCTCCACCTCTGCCATCTTGAGGGCCAGCGCAACGGAGCGCTGCTGCCCCTGGGAGCCAAAGGAGCGGGCGTCCCTTCCCCCTATGAGAAAGGTCACGTCGTCGCGGTGGGGCCCCACGCAGGTCTGCTGGCGGCGCAGGTCCTCCTCTCGGCGCTCGGCGAGGGCCGCCGCAAAGAGCTCGCGCAGGTCGTCCCGGTCGAGGCCGAGTGCCTCGTCGCCGAGGGTGCAGCCGTAGGAGCAGGCGAGCTCCTCGCCGCCGGAGACCTCGGCGTAGACCGCGCTCACCTTCTCGGCAAGGCGTCCCCAGAGCCTGAGGCGCGCCTCGAGGAGCGTGGCGCCGCCCAGCGACACCGAGGCGTCCCACGCGTCCAGGAGCGAGGGGTCCACCATGGGGTCCTTGAGCAGGCGGTTCCTCTGCTCGATCGCGCGGGTGTACGCGGAGAGCACGTTGGCGTAGCCGCGGTTTGCCTGGCGGCCGAAGTCGTCGAGCTCGTCTCTTCTGTGGGAGGCGCCGCGCTTCACGAGGTCGAGGTCATCGGGCGTGAAGAGCACGCTCATGAGGGACTCCGGCAGGTCGGCGGCCTGGCAGCGCTTGCCGTTGCGGGAGAACTGCCTCCTGCCGTCCACGACGTCGCAGCGTACGTCCACCACGCGGCCGTCGCCCTCGAGGCGGGCGGCGGCGCGCGCCGAGGAGGCCCCCTCGCGCACGAGGTCGCGCGGGCGCGGGCGCCTGAACGAGCGGCCCGCCGTGACGAGCTGCAGCGCCTCCACCGTGTTGGTCTTTCCCGCGGCGTTGGGCCCCACGAGCACGGTCACCCCCTCCGAGGGGGCGACCGTCAGGCGCTCGAAGCTGCGGAAGTCGGCGAGCGAGAGCTCCCTTACCAGTAGTCCCACGAGTCCCCCGGCCTAGAGGCGGACGGGCATGAGCAGGTAGAGGTAGTTCACCTTGCCGTTGCACTTGAAGATGCCCGGCTGCACGGAGCCCTGGAGCTCGAGGCGCATGGCGTCGGCACCGGAGACCGCGTTCACGCAGTCGAACACGTAGTGGTAGTTGAGTGCGATGGAGAGGTCCTGGCCCTCCACCTGAACGGGGAGGAGCTCGGAGGACTCGCCCTGCTCGGGAGAGCTCGCGGAGAGGCGCATGAGGCCCGCCGCCGCGTCGATGTCAAAGCGCACGGAGGCGTTCTGGAGCGCGATCACGGAGACGCGCTTGAGCGCCGCGGAGAACTCCGCGACGTCGAGCGTCACCGCCGTGGCGCAGCTGGGCGGCAGGAGCTGCTTGTAGTCCGGGAAGTTGCCCTCGATGCGGCGCGCCACGAAGGTCGTGTTGCCAAAGGTGAAGACCACCTGGCTCTCCGTGGTGCCAATTTGGATGGTGTCGGACGAGGAGGGCATGGTGAGGACGTCGTGGAAGACCGAGCCGCCCACGATGGCGCGGAAGCGCTCGCCCGCCGGGGCCTCCGTGGAGGAGTCACACACGGCAAGGCGGAAGGAGTCCGTGGCAACCAGGCGGATGGTGTTGTCCTCGACGGTGAGCAGGATGCCCTGGAGGATGGGGCGGGAGGTCTCCTTGGAGGTCACCTTGTAGACCTTGTCCACCATGCGCGAGAGGAGCTCGGTCGGGAGCTCGATCGTACGGTCGGGAGTGAGGTCCGGGAAGGCGGGCCAATCGGCGGGGTTCAGCGTGTTGAGACGGAAGGTGGACTTGTCGCAGGAGACCATGAGGGTGCGGTCGGACCCCTCGAAGGTGACGGCGGCGTCGGGCAGGGTCTTCACGATGTTGGTGATGACCTTGCCGGAGATCACGGTCTCGCCCGGCTCCTCCACGTTCGCGGGGATGAGGTGGCGGATGGAGATGGTGAGGTTGTTCGTCTGGAACTCGAGCGTGCCCTCCTGCGCGCGGACGTAGACGCCCGCGAGGATGGGGAGCGTGGAGTTGGTGCCCATCCCCTTGGCCACCACGGCGAGGGCCTTCATGAGGGAGGACTGGCTGACGGTGAACTTCATGTGCGGCCCTTTCTCTTTGTACTTAGATAGATATATAGGAACAGCAGTAGTAATAGGGTCTGTCGAAAAGTCAAAAACCACGAGAAGAACGAGGTGAGAGCGGGTGCGTCTTCTGCTCCGGCGAGCGCGTCACAATCAACATCCGTCAACACCTCCGGGTCTGTCGAAAAGTCTCTCTACAACGATCGGCCGCTTTTCTCCGCGTTGCCACACGCTCTCGACAGGGTTCTCTACACTCACGAGTTCCCCGTGATGGAGTCGCGGATCTGCGTGAGGCGGTCGTAGAAGACCTTGTCGTCGCGCTTGGCCTCGTCCACCACGCTGATGCTGTGCATGACCGTGGCGTGGCTGCGCCCGCCGAAGTGCTGGCCGATGTCGGCGAGCGTGCGGTCGCAGAGCTCGCGCGAGAGCCAGATGGCCACGTGCCGCGCCTCCATGAGTCCCTTGTGCCGCTTGTTGCCCACGAGGCTCGCGTGGTCTATGTCGTAGTACTTCTCGACGGCCTTCTGCACGTCCTCTATGGAGACCGTCCTCATGGTGCTCGGCCAGCACTCGCGCGCGAGCGAGGCTATCTCCTCGCGCGAGATCTCCGAGCCGCGCCCCTCGGCGGACGTCGCGGCGAAGAGGCAGCGCTGGCAGTAGCCCTCGATGAGGCGGATGTTGGTCCCGGCGAGCTCGGCCATGTAGCTCACGGCCTCGGGCGGGATGGTGCCGGAGAGGGCGGGCACGTTCTCCCGCTCCGCGTCCTCGCGCATGCGCTCGCAGAAGGTCTCTATGAGGCGGAGCTTGAGCTCGTAGCTCGGCACCTGGATGGGCGTGGTGAAGCCCGAGCCCAGGCGGCTCGTCACGCGCTCGTCGAAGCCGTCCTTGCCCATGCCCAGCTGGGCCGGCGTGCGGTCGGCCGCGAGCACGATCTGCTTGCCGTTGCTCACGAGCTCGTTGAAGGTGTCGAAGAAGAAGCCGACGGTGCCGGCCTTGCCCGCCATCTTCTGGATGTCGTCGATGATGAGGACGTCGATGTCCGCGTAGTTCTGTCGCAGGACGGAGGCGGCGGAGCGCTCCGAGTGGCGCATGGCCTCGGTGTACTCGGTGATGAAGGTCGAGGCGTCACGGTAGACGCAGAGGCGCGACGGGTCGTTGCGGGCGATGTAGTTCTGGACGGCGCGCAGCAGGTGCGTCTTGCCCAGGCCGCTCTTCCCGTAGATGAAGAGGGGGTTGTACGTGCTGTTCATGCCGTTGGCCACCTGGAGGGCGGCCTGGTAGGCGATGTCGTTCTCGTCTCCGCGGACGAAGCGCTCGAAGGTGAGCTTGGAGGTCGCCGGGGATATGTCCTCCACGAGGGGGTTCCTCTCGCGCCGGCGGCGGAGCTCCTCGTCGCGCGCGTCAGCGCGTCGCTCGTCCCAGGTGTCCTCGACGATGCTCCGCGGCGCTGGCGCTACCGGCGCCGCGACCTGCGAGGTCTCGGCCGTCCAGGCGGCCACCTCCTCGCGCGACATGCTCGAGCTCGGGGACTGGGCCCTCGGGGCCGCGGCCGCCCCCGGAGCAAAGCTCACCTCGAGCCTCATGGGCTCGAAGGCGGCCTGCGTGAGGCACTCCTCGACCACGGCGGCGTTCTTGGAGACGGTCTTGAGCACGAGGCGCATGGGGGTCTCGAGCCGCATGACCCCGCCCTCCATGCTCGTGGGGGTGCAGTTGCGGAGCATGGCGAGCACGGACTCGGGCACCTTCGCCTGGGCGGCGAGAAGGTCGAGCGTGTCCTGCCACAGGGCCTCGGCGTCTGATTCGAGGGAGAGTTCCATGGGTCCCACATTCTCGTTTGTTGAAAACAGCGGGACCTAGTATAGCGATTGTTGATAACCCGGCATCAGAGAAGCCCGCCGAGCGCCCTCCCGTACTCGGTGGGACGATACTTCTGGCCCGCCTTGAGGACGGCGCCCAGTGCGGCGAGGGAGGAGAGCTCGCGCGACCACGTGGCGGCCGACGATCCGTAGGCCTGGACGAGGTCGGTGGGACCCACGCTCCCCCGCTCGAGCGAGAGCAGGAGTGCCAGGCGGCCGCGCTCGCTGAGGCTGACCTGCGGGAAGGCTGGCGCCGCGGGCGGCTGGGCTGCCTGGGCGGGCGCTCCCCACGCGCCCGGCTGCGCCTGGTAGGGCACCTGCTGCTGGGGCGCCTGCTGCTGGGGCGCCTGCGGCCACGGCTGCGCGGCCGCCTGCTGCCAGGGCTGCGCCACCGCCGCGGGCTGCCCCCAGCCGTACGGCGCCTGCTGGGGCTGCGGCCACGGGGCCCGCTGCTGGGGCTGGGCCGCCGGCGCGGCCGCCTCGGAGCGCACGGGCGCCTCGTCAGCCGGGCGCGTGGAGATGGTAACCACGGTGCCGCCCGAGATGTTGTCCTCGACGGAGAGGCTCCCGCCCTTGCCCTCCATATATTGCTGCACGTAGGGAAGTCCGCTCCCCACGCCGCGGATGTAGCGCTTCATCTCCTCCGTCGCCGAGGAGGTGCCGTACTCGAGCGCGAGGTCCTTCTCGCGTATGCCGGGTCCCTGGTCGGAGAAGCGGATCGTGTTGCCGCCGTCGAGGATGCTGATGGTGGGCGCCTGGAAGTAGGCGTGGACGAAGTTCTCCACTATCTCGCGGATGACCATGAAGGGGATGGACCCGCCCTGCTCGCGCGAGAGGGAGCTCACGGTGGCCGTTATCTCCTCGAGGTACTCGCGCACGCCCTTGGGCTCCACGACCACGACCCTCGGCGCCGCCGCCGCGTCGTCGTAGACGGCCACGCGGGCCGGGTGGGAGACTTCGAGCTGCCCGGGGGCCTCGTCGCCCCCCTCCTCCACGAAGGGATAGAAGTCCCTCGGCACCGCGACCCCCTTTTCTACACTCGCTGAACAGATGAAGAAAACTTTTCAGTGAGAATTCGTTGTGAAAGAAAGTTTTCAACAGACGACAAAAACATGTCGAAAACAGGTGCATCGCATTGAACGGTGCCAGAAAATCATAGCATTCGGAACGCATCTTTCACGTATATGGAAAGTTGGATTCAAATGATTTCAGCGCCGCGAACGAAGAAGCACAGGTTTTTGGGGTGATTCTTATGAGGAAAAATTGACAGGTCAGCGGCAAGATGCTTACAATCTCTGAGCTTATTGCTCTAAAGGACGTTCATACCCAACCGGGAGGAATAGCTATGAAGCGTACGTATCAGCCCAACAAGCGCAAGCGCGCCACCACGCACGGCTTCCGTGCCCGCATGGCCACCAAGGGCGGCCGCGCCGTCCTGGCCCGTCGTCGTGCCAAGGGTCGCAAGCGTCTCACCGTCTAGCAAGGGCTCATGGAGACCATCAAATCCAAGCGTGATTTTGAGAGGGTCTTCTCGCGCGGGAGGCGCTACAACGACGCCCTCCTGCGCATCCGCGTGGCACCGCACGAGGGTACCCCGGGCAGGGTTGCCTTCGTAGCGGCAAAGAGACTCGGCAACGCCGTCTTCAGGAACAGGTGCAAGCGCGTCCTCCGCGAGGCGGCGCGCCTGTGCTCTCTTCCTGTTGACGGCTGTGACGTAATTCTCTTCTCGACGACGCAGACGCACGACAGCTCTCCCGAGCTCGTGGCCTCGTCGCTGAGGAAGCTTCTCGGCAGGGCGGGAATCTAGATGGCCGGCGGCGTCGCCTCACGGGCGGCGATGGCGGCCATTCGCTTCTATCAGAGGAGGATCTCCCCGCTCTTCGGCGCCCGATGCATATACATACCGACCTGCTCGGAATATGCGCTCAGGGCGATAGGCCGGTACGGCGCCGCGCGCGGGACCCTCTTGGCGGTTCGCAGGATTCTGAGGTGTCACCCCTTGCACGCAGGTGGATACGATCCCGTCCCCTGAGGGACGGAGCGGAGGAACCATGTGGGACTGGTTTATTAACTTTCTGGCGCAGGTGCTCGCGGGCATCGAGGGGTTCGTCGGCGACTGGGGCCTTGCCGTCATCATCCTGACGGTCATCATCAGGCTCCTGCTCACGCCCCTCATGGCGCACTCGACCAAGTCGACGGCGCGCATGCAGGTGATGCAGCCCAAGCTCCAGGAGATTCAGGACCGTTACGCGGACGACCCCGAGCGCCAGGCGGAGGAGCTTCGCAAGGTCTACGCCGAGATGAAGTTCAACCCGCTCGGCGGCTGCCTGCCGATCTTCCTTCAGATGCCGGTCTTCTTTGGCCTCTTCACGGTGGCGCGCCAGGTGCCGGTGGATGCGAGCTTCTTCGGCATCCTTCCGTCCATCGCCCAGTCCGCCGCCACCGTCCTCGAGGCGAGCGGCTTCCAGGCGGCGCTGCCCTACATCCTCTTTGACATCCTCTTCGGCGTGCTCACGTTCGTCCCCATGGTCATGAACGTCTCCACGCAGAACGAGGCCCAGAGGAGCCAGACGATGATCATGGGCGGTGTCATGGCCCTCATGATGCTGTGGTTCGGCTGGAGCGTGCCCGCCGCCGTCCTGCTCTACTACGTGACCTCGTCTCTCTGGCAGGTCATCCAGCAGAAGGTCATCACCCAGCGCGTCATGGAGAAGGCCAAGGTGGAGGCCGAGGCCGAGGCGGCCAACAGGCCCGTCGAGGTCGACGTGGTGCGCAAGGAGAAGAAGCCGCGTCCGCACAAGAAGGGCTAGTAACCCCCTTCACCTTATGTTCGTTCTTGTAATCAGTTAGATGTCTGTTGTTTAGGGAGGTAGGCATGGAGGATGACGTCCTGGTAAGCCCCGAGACGACCTCGGGGGACACCGAGCAGGATGAGTTCTCTTCCATCCGAGAGCGCTTTGAGGCCGGCGAGCAGCTCGCCGATGACGAGATGGACAAGATCGCCGACCTTGCCGTCGGCTATCTCAAGGGGATCCTCGAGCTCTTTGGCGAGACGTCGAGCTCCATTGACGAGTACGACGGTGACAACGGGGAGCTCATCCTCGACGTCAACGGCGGCGACCTCGCCGTTCTCATCGGTCGTCACGGCCGTACGCTCGACGCCCTGCAGATGGTCCTCACCTCCCTCATGAGCAGCCGCATCAAGTTCTACTACCCCATCGTCGTGGACATTGAGGGGTACAAGAGCCGCCGCAAGCGCAAGCTCGAGGACATCGCCCGCTCCTCCGCGGAGCGCGCCAAGAAGCGTCACGGCAAGGTCACCCTCGCGCCGATGAACGCCTACGAGCGCAGGCTCGTTCACCTCGCGCTCCTCAACGACGACGGTGTGGTGACCCACTCCGAGGGCGAGGAGCCCGACCGTCACGTCGTCATCACCGCCGTCTAGTCGGCGACAGCAGACGAACTCATGGGGAGGGCGTGTTGAGCGTCCTCCCCTTTTCTGTGACAATTTCTTTTGATGCGTGGTTTTTTGTCAGGAGGGACAGATGGAAGCTCAGAACCTGGAGGCCATGTCGGCGGAGCTCATCGACCATCTGGGTGCGTACGGCATCGAGTGCGACGAGCGCAGGGCATCGCTTCTCCTTCGTCACCTCTCCCTCGTCATCGAGAAGAACAAGGTGGTCAACCTCACGCGCATCACCTCTCCCCAGGAGGCCCTCCTGCTTCACGTGGTCGACTCGCTGCTCCCGCTGGCCTGCCCAGAGGTTGAGCTCTCCGAGTCCTCATGTTTCGTCGACCTGGGAACGGGAGCCGGGTATCCGGGCATCCCGCTGGCCGTCATGACGTGTGCGACGGCGCTCCTGGTCGACTCCGTTGGCAAGAAGGCGACCGCCGTCAACGAGTTCATAGGGGAGCTCGGACTGGACCGCGCACGTGCGCTCCACGTCCGCGCGGAGGAGATTGCTCCCGAGTACCTGGGGAGGCAGGACTACGTCTTCGCCCGCGCCGTAGCCCAGTCGAACGTCCTCATCGAGTACGCCGCCCCGCTCCTGCGCATGCACGGGAGGCTCGTGCTGGAGAAGGGCCGTCCGAGCGCGGAGGAGCTCGATGCATCTCTGAGGGCAGCTAAGATCTGTGGGATGACCCATGTTTCACGTGAAACCTTCGAGCTTCCCAACGACCTCGGGCATAGGGAGATTCTCATCTACGAGAAGGTGGCGAAGCCCAGGGTCAAGCTGCCGAGAAGGACCGGACTGGCAAAGAAGGAGCCTCTGGGGGCCTGACGGCCCGTGGTTCTTCTCGGCCGTTTTGCAGGAGACGTTTCACGTGAAACCTGTCCCGCCCATCCCGTAAGATTGCTAGGGAACAGACGACCTCGCACGCAGCAGACGGAGGCTTAGATGGACTACAAAGAGGCAAAGAGGGGTCTTCCACAGCGTGACAGCAAGGTGATCGCCGTCATCAACCAGAAGGGCGGCGTGGGGAAGTCGACGACGGTCGTGAACCTCGCGGCATACCTCGGCGAGAGCAAGAAGAAGGTTCTCGTGATCGACTTTGACCCGCAGGGCAACACGTCGAGCGGCTTTGGCGTCGAGAAGGAGGGACTGGAGCACGACATCTATGACGTGATCCTGCACGACTTCCCAATCGAGGAGGCCATTCTCCCCACGTGCCAGAAGGGCGTCTACATAATCCCCGCCACGATTCAGCTTGCGACGGCGGAGATCGAGCTCGTCTCCGAGATGGCGCGCGAGACCATCCTCAAGGAGGTGGTCACCAAGGTGAAGGACGAGTTCGACTACGTCTTCATCGACTGCCCGCCGTCGCTGGGACTCCTCACGATCAACGCGCTCGTCGCTGCCAGCTCACTCATGATTCCCATCCAGTGCGAGTACTACGCGCTAGAGGGCGTCGCCAAGCTCCTTGAGTCCATGCAGATGGTGAAGAGGCGCATGAACCCCGAGCTCGAGATCTTTGGCGTCGTGATGACCATGTTCGACAGCAGGACGACGCTCTCCAAGGAGGTCGTGGACGAGGTCAGGAACTACTTTGGGAACAAGGTCTTCAAGACCGTGATTCCCAGGAACGTGAAGATCTCCGAGTCCCCGAGTCACGGCCTGCCGATAAACCAGTATGCGAGGGTGAGCAAGGGCGCGCTCGCATACGCGAAGCTCGCGAAGGAGGTCGTCGCCCGTGGCTAGGAAGACGGGACTCGGCAAGGGTCTCGGCCTGCTCGTGGGGGAGGCCGACGCCGAGACAGCGGGGATGAGGCCGGACTCGGTCCTTCCCATCAAGGACATCCGTCCCAACAGCGGGCAGCCGAGGAAGACCTTCCGGGAGGACGAGCTCGCCGAGCTCACTGACTCCATCAGGCAGCACGGCGTTCTCCAGCCGATTCTCGTGCGCAAGCAGGGTGACGGCTACGAGATCGTCGCCGGGGAGCGCCGATACCAGGCGGCGAAGGCCGCCGGCCTCACCGAGGTTCCCGTGGTCATTCGCGAGATCTCGGACGATGACGTCCTCAAGCTGGCCCTCATTGAGAACCTGCAGCGATCCGACCTCACTCCGCTCGAGGAGGCGCGCGGGTATCGTCAGCTCATC
This sequence comes from Olsenella sp. An285, assembly GCF_002159625.1. Lineage (GTDB taxonomy): Bacteria > Actinomycetota > Coriobacteriia > Coriobacteriales > Atopobiaceae > Thermophilibacter > Thermophilibacter avicola. The sequence continues at coordinate 15,035 of NZ_NFIZ01000015.1, read as the reverse complement.
GACGAGAAGGACCTGACGCAGGAGGAGCTCGCGCGAATTCTCTCCAAGTCACGCTCCACCATCACGAACACGCTCAGGCTCCTCGACCTGCCGGGCGAGGTGCAGGGGCTCGTGGAGGACGGGAGGATCACCGCGGGCCACGCACGTGCGATCCTTGCGGTGCCGAGCGAGGACGGAAGGGTGGCCCTTGCCAGGAAGGTCGTGGAGGAGCAGCTGTCGGTGAGACAGACAGAACGTCTCGCACCGTTGTTTTCTGTCAGTCAGGACGCAGATTCTCGCACGCGCGCCCCGCAGCCGCAGAGTTTCAAGCGCGCCGCGCGCCAGATGAGGCTTGCGCTGGATACGAACGTGAGGGTCAAGAACGTGAGGGGCAAGAACAAGATAGAGATCGAGTTCTCCTCTGAGGAGGAGCTCGGGCATATCGTCGACCTTCTTGCCGGTCCGGGGACGTGGTCGTAGATGAAAAGAGTCAGGTCGTATCTCCTTGCCGGCGCCGCGCTGACCGCGGTGGCTGTTGCCGTGTACCGCTTTGGCCTCTCCGAGGAGGCGAGGGAGCAGCTCTGCTCTGCCGCGAGGAGCGTGAGGGACGCGTACTACAGGATCGAGGATGCGCTGTCGCCCGGCGACGCCGCCCGCGTGCGGCCGGAGGACCTTCCCAACCGCCGTGCGACGGAGGCTCAGTGGGAGGCACTGGGCCTGTAGGGCGCGGCTCCCGGACGGCGCACGGCAACATAACACTCATAGTCTGATTAAGTTTCATTTTTCAGCAGACGGCAAGCTCGGAAAAGACAGACTGTGAGTGTTACGTAGGAACGACCCCGGCGAGCAGGGGCTGCTTGCCGGGGTCGAACACGTACGGGTCGTGGGTTTTGCGTATCGCTAGCGTCCGCGCAGCGCACGCTGCTTGAGCTGTCCGCAGGCTGCGTCTATGTCGCTCCCGCGGGAGTTTCTTACCGTGGCCTCCACGCCAACGGACGCGAGCCTGCGGACGAAGTCCTGCGCCCGGAGGTCCGTCGAGGGGCGGAACTTCGACCCCTCGACCTCGTTGAGCTGGATGAGGTTCACGTGCGCGAGCGTCCCCTCGCAGAAGTCGCAGAGGGCCTGGAGCTCGTTGTCCGTGTCGTTGACGCCGCCGATGAGGGCGTACTCGTACGTGGGACGCCGTCCCGTCTTGTTGACGTACTCACCCATGGCGTTGTAGAGGTTGATGAGGGAGTACTTGCGCACGCCCGGCATGAGGGCGTTTCTCGTCCGCTGCACGGCGGAGTGGAGGGACACGGCGAGGGTGAACTGCTCGGGCTCGTTGGCGAACCTCATGATCTGCGGGATGACGCCGCAGGTGGAGACCGTGAGGTGGCGCGCGCCGATGCCGGCGCCCTCCTCCGAGTTGAGCCTCCTCAGGGCACCGAGCGTGGCGTCGTAGTTCATGAAGGGCTCGCCCTGTCCCATGAGGACCACGCTCGTGACGCGAGTGTTGAAGTCGTCGCGCACGTGCATGACCTGCTCGTATATCTCGGACTCCGTGAGCGAGCGCGTGAGGCCGGCCGCGCCCGTCGCGCAGAAGGCGCACCCCATGGCGCAGCCCGCCTGCGTGGACGCGCAGACGGAGAGGCGGTTGCCGCTGGGCATACCCACGCACTCGACGGCCACGCCGTCGGGGTAGCGCAGGAGGTACTTGCGGCTGCCGTCGAGGGAGACCTGGCGTGCCACCTCCTCGACGCCGCCAAGCGTCACGCGAGACGCGAGTTCCTCGCGCAGCGCCTTGGGGAGGTTGGTCATCTCGTCGAAGGACTGAGCGTTCTTCTCCCAGACCCACTCCTCGACCTGCTTGGCCCTGAACTTGGGCTGCCCGAGCTCGGAGAGGAGGTCCATGAGCTCGCCACGCGTGAGCGTGTGGAGGTCGCGCTTCTCTGTGCTGTCAGATGCCATTGCGTCTCCCGGATTCGTGGGCGGTCTGGTGGAGTATCCTCAAGAGCGGGAAACCCCAAGGAAGAGTCTAGCGTACGGGCCACGCCCGCCGGAGGAGCTTTGATGGACAGACAAGAGTTGCTGAGCAAGCGAGTTGCCGTTGTGTGCGGCGGGTGGTCGGACGAGCGCGACGTCTCGCTCTCATCTGGCAGGGAGTGCCAGGCGGCGCTCATCGAGGCGGGATTTGCCAAGGTCGACCTGCTCGACCTCGCCGCGCGTGACTTTCTCGCGCACCTGCTCGACGGGGGCTACGACGTGGTCTTCCCGGCGCTTCACGGCAGGTACGGCGAGGACGGCTGCATCCAGGGCTTCCTCGAGATTCTCCACATCCCCTACTGCTTCTCCGGCGTCTCCGCCTCTGCGGTGGGAACGGAGAAGGAGGTCTCCAAGGCCGTCTACGCGGCGGCGGGCATCCGCGCGCCGCGGGGCGTGGACCTCGCCGCAGGCACCGTCCTGAGCGACGAGCAGGTGGACGCGCTCGTTGCCGAGCTGGGACTGCCCATCTTTGTCAAGCCGGCCGCCAACGGGTCCTCGTACGGCGTCTCGCGCGTGACCGAGGCCTCGGCACTCAACGACGCCATCGCCCGCGCCGGCGAGGGCGGCGGCCGCGTGCTCGTGGAGGAGTGCGTCGAGGGCATGGAGATCACCGTGCCCGTGGTGGGCAACGACGAGCCGCGTGCCCTCCCCGTGGTGGAGATCGTGACCGGCGCGGAGTTCTACGACCTCAAGGTCAAGTACGAGCCCTCTGCCATGCATCACGTCATCCCCGCGCGCCTGGAGCCCGGCGTCTACGCAAAGGCCCAGGAGCTCGCTCTGCGCGCCCACCGCGCCCTCGGCTGCCGCGGGTGCTCGCGCAGCGACTTCATCGTCACCTCTAGCGGAGAGCCCGTCATCCTGGAGACCAACACCATCCCCGGCATGACCGCCCAGAGCCTCCTGCCGGATTCTGCGCGCCACGGCGGCATCGAGTTTCCCGAGCTCTGCGCGACGTTCGTCGAGCTCGCCCTCGAGCCTAGGGGGGGACGCGGCTAGCACATGGGAAGGAGCGACTCCACCACCCTCGCCGACCTCATTCTCCCCGGCACGCCGGACGAGGTCCGCGAGCGGTACCTGACCCTTGCCGAGCGAGCCCTCGCGCGTGACTTCGGCCCCCTGGAGGACGGGGTCGTGGTCCTCGACACCGAGACCACTGGCCTCTCCTTCAAGGACTGCAGCCTCATAGAGATCTCCGCGGCACGGCTCGTGGGCCGGGAGGTGGTCGATCGCTTCGAGACCTTCGTCCACCCCAGCGGGCCCATCCCGCCCGAGATCCAGAGACTCACGGGAATCACCAACGCCGACGTGACCGACGCTCCGTCCGCCCGGGACGCCGTGGCGGCGCTGGCGGACTTCGTCGGAGGGGCGCCGGTGCTCGCGCACAACGCGACCTTCGACAGGACCTTCGTCGAGGCCGTCCCCGGCGGGGCCGAGGTCTCGAACACGTGGATAGACACGCTCTCGCTCTCCCGGGTGGCGTTGCCCAGGCTCTCCACGCACCGCCTCGCGGACATGGCGGAGGCCTTCGGGTGCGCGTCCGTCACGCACCGCGCCGGGGACGACGTGGACGCCCTGTGCGGCCTCTGGAGGATTCTCCTCACGGCCCTCTCCGACCTGCCGTCCGGCCTGCTCTCCCTGCTCGCGGCCATGCACGAGGAGGTCACCTGGCCCCTGCGGCCGATCTTCTCGTACCTGGGCACCATGGGGGACGCCGGCACCGCGCCCTTCTCGCTCAAGGCCGTGAGGGCCGCGCTCGCGAGGGAGGCGCGCGGCGAGCAGCGCGCGGACGCCGGCGAGCTCGACGGAACCGTCGCCCCCTCGATCGAGGAGGTCGAGGCGGGGTTTGCGCCCGATGGTGTGGTGCCCCGCATGTACGAGCGCGCGGAGCGCCGGCCCGAGCAGATCGCCATGGCGCGTGAGGTGACCGAGGCCCTCGCCACGTCCACCCATCGCGCGATAGAGGCCGGGACCGGCGTGGGCAAGTCCATCGCCTACCTCCTTCCCATGGCGCTCTTTGCGAGAAGAAACGGCGTCACCGTGGGCGTCGCCACCAAGACCAACGCGCTCACGGACCAGCTCGTCTCCCACGAGCTCCCCGCCCTCGCCGCCGCGCTTCCGGGTGGCCTCACGTTCATGAGCCTCAAGGGGTACGACCACTACCCCTGCCTGCACCGCCTTGACCGCGCGGCCTCTGAGGAGCTGCCGCTCGCCGCCGTGCCTCACGACGGTCGGTCCGACAACGCCGTGGCCTGCGACATGCTCACGGCCATCGCGGTGACCTACGCGTACTGCTGCCAGTCGCCGGACGGGGACGTCGACGCCCTTGGCATACGCTGGCGCTACGTTCCCCGGCAAATGCTCACTACGACCCCGGGGGAGTGCCTGCGCACCAGGTGTCCGTACTTCCCCAACGAGTGCCCCCTGCACGGCGCCCGCCGCCGCGCCGCGTGCTCGGACGTGGTGGTGACCAACCACTCCCTGCTCCTGCGCAACGTCGTGTCCGAGGGCAAGATCTTGCCGCCCATACGCCACTGGGTGGTGGACGAGGCCCACGGCTTCGAGGCGGAGGCCCGCCGCCAGTGGGCGGTGGAGGTGTCCGGCGAGGAGGCGCGCGCCGCCTTCGAGCTCCTCGGCGGTGCGTCCACCGGCGTCCTGCACAACCTCATGGTGCAGGTCATGCCGCTCGACGGCTCTACGCTCCTCACGGGGCTCCTGGCAAAGGCGGCCTCCTGTGTGTCCCGTGCCTCGGTCTGCGTGGCCGACCTCTTTGTCGCCGTGCACGAGCTCGGCTCCGTCGCGCGCGGGGACGGCGGGTACGACGCCGTCACGCTCTGGATAGGGGAGGACGTGAGGGGGACGTCCGAGTGGCAGGCGGTTTCCGACGCCGGGCAGGCCGCCGCGGACGCCCTCGACCAGGCGGTCCGCCAGCTGGCCGACGCGGGCGAGGCGCTCTCCCAGGAGGCGCCCCAGCTGGCGAGCGACCTCGGGGAGTCCGCGCGCTTCCTGAGGGATCTCTTCGCCGGGATACGCCTGATCTGCGAGGGAGCTGACCCCTCGTACGTCTACTCCGCCCAGCTGTCCCGCTCCCGCAGGAGGATCGCCTCGGAGAAGCTCGTCGCCGAGAAGATCGACGTGGGCGCGGACCTCGCGCAGCGGTGGCTCCCCGAGATGGAGAGCGTCGTCTTCACCTCCGCGACCATAGCCGTGGGAGATGACTTCTCGCACTTCGACCATGCCGTCGGCCTTGACACGCTGGGACCGGGGAGCCACCGCGACGTGCGGCTCGAGTCGAGCTTTGACTTCGACTCCCACATGTCCGTGATCGTGGCGCGCGACCTTCCCGCGCCCAACGACCGCGCCTACCTGCCCTCCCTCGAGGACCTGCTCTACGACGTGCACGTTGCCATGGGAGGCTCGGTCCTCACCCTCTTCACCAACAGGAGGGACATGGAGCGCGCCTACGAGTCCCTGCGCCCCCGTCTTGCGGCCGTGGGGCTGGACGTGGCGTGCCAGGAGCGCGGGAGCTCCCCGCGAAGGCTCCGCCAGCGGTTCCTGGAGGACCGCGAGCTCTCGCTCATGGCCCTTCGCTCCTTCTGGGAGGGCTTCGACGCCACGGGCGACACGCTCAGGTGCGTGGTCATCCCCAAGCTGCCCTTTGCGAGCCCCAACGACCCGCTCGTCCGAGAGCGCGACCTGCGCGAGGACCGCGCCTGGTGGAAGTACTCGCTTCCCGAGGCGGTCATCTCCGTCAAGCAGGCGGCGGGCCGCCTCATACGCTCGTCCACGGACACGGGGGTGCTCGTCCTCGCCGACTCGCGGCTCACGACGAAGGGCTATGGCAGGCTCTTCATAGGGTCGCTCCCCTCGGGCAGCGTCACCAGGCTCGAGGCGGCAAACGTCGGCAGGTTCATAGGGATGTGGCGCGCGGGGCACGAGTAGTCTCGCGGCTCCTAGCCCTCCGCAAGCCGCGTTCTGGCGTAGTCCCGGACGCGGCTGGCGAGCTCCGCGTCATCTGTGACGGCAGTGCCGCCGCAGGCGGCGAGCATCCTCACGAGCCACTCGCCCCCGTAGTAGGCCGTCCGCGTCCTTACGGACCCGTCCTCGTCCCTGCCCTCGACCACGAGCCCGTGCCAGGGGAGCAGGGAGAGGAAGCGTTCGTCGCGGAAGGTGACGCGCACCTCGCGGGCGGTTTCCGCCCCACCCCGCCCGTCAACGCCGGCGGGAGCGGGCGCATCCTCAACCTTGACGTCGGACATCCTGTCGAGCCTGAAGGTCCTCTCGGCTCCGCGGGCGAGGTCCCAGCCGTCGAGGTACCACGAGTCCTCCTCGCTGCGCAGGTCCCGCGGCAGGACGGTTCTTCTCGCCGTCTTTGAGTCGGCGGCGCCGCGATAGCCAAAGGACACGGCGTGCCGCCCGTAGATGGCCTCCGCGCAGGCGAGAAGGGCGTCCCCCGACGTCTCGTCGCGTGCCGCAACGAGCCTTCTTACGGTGTCCTCCCCAACGGGGGCGTCGAAGAGGGCTCGCTCGATGGATTTCCTCGCCGGGTCGTCGCGCTCGACCCCTATCCTGTCGAGCGCGGCAACGAGCGCGAGCGCCTCCGCGCGCGTGAGCCTGAGGGCTCGCCCCCGCGTCCCGGTGTCCCTGAGGAGGGAGATTTCGTCCTCGTCGTCTTCGATGAGGGGAAGGCCCGCCGCCTCTCCCGTGTCCGCGCTCATGACGAGGGATAGGAGCTTCCTCGCGCGCTCGCGCGAGACGCCGAGTCGCGTGGAGACGGCGTCCACGTTGAGGGCGTCTCCCGCCTCGCTCAGGCTGGAGACGAGCGTGACGAGCCCGCGAGACTCGTCGAGGGCGCCGCGACGACCGGCGGCTGAGCGGCTACGAGGCATCGTGAGCAGCTCCCTTCAGAAGTTTCTTGGCGGCACTAACGACGGGCTCCGGGGAGAGTGGCTCCATTCCCTGCGAGACGGCCCAGCTGGCGGCTGCGAGGGCGTCGCTGAAGTCAACGTCCCACACGAGCCCTCCGCCCCTCTCCTGAAGGGTTCCCCTTCCCCCGGAGGCCCTCCTCAGGTCTCCCTCGCGCTCGCGCGGGACCCTGAACGACGCCCTCCCGATGATTGGTCCCAGCTGGAACGGCAGGCGTTTCCAGTCTGCGACCAAGAAGTCCTCGGGCGCGGTCACGGCGACGTCCTCGAGCACCTCGCACGAGGAGATGCGATCCGTGCGATAGGTCCTCGGAGTCTCGTCGTCGCGGGATCCGTCCAGCCGCGCCGCAACGAGGTACGTGGCGCCCCTGAGGCCGAAGATGCCGTAGGGCGCGAGTCTGCGCTCCGAGGTCCTCCCGGCGGCGTCCGTGTACGTGACGGCGAGGCCGCGGCCACGCACCAGGGCGTCCTTGATCGAGGTCTCGACGCGTGCCTCCTCCCGGGGTTCCCCCGAGGGAAGCGGGGTGGAGTAGGCAAAGGTGCGCGTGAGCTTGGCGAGTGCGAACCTCAGGTCTCCCGCAAAGGGGAACTCAGGGTCCTCAAGTAGGGGTTGACATGCGATTTCGAGGATAGCCGCGTCGGCGGGGCCGAGCTCGACCTCGCCTGCGAAGGAGCGTCCCGCGTCCGCTACCCAGCTGGACTCCGTTCCGCGCGGGCCCTCGCACACGCGCACGCCGCACGCGGCGAGAAGAACGCGATCTCGTGCGAAGGCCCTCCTGAAGCTGTCCGCGGAGAGCTCCGGGTAGAAGCGACGGGCAATCTCGGACGAGGGGACGGGCGCGTGGGCGTTCATGAACGCGAGCGCGAGCGAGCAGATCCTGCGGGCCCTGTCGTCGTCCTTCGTGATTCTCACCTGCGCGTCTCCTCTCCCGCCTCCGACGTTCCGCACGTTTCGTCCCGCTCGCCCCGGCAGGTGGGGCATCTGCGTCATTTTTAGCCGAGTACAGGGGACAAGACGTATACTCTCTAAATTGTATGCACATCAAACGAAGGCCCGCGAGACTCTTCAAAAGGACGCCACCATGGCCATGACACACGATTATCTCGACTACCTCAACCAGAGGGTCGACATCGCCCCCGCCAACAGCCAGGAGGAGCTGCAGGCTGCCGAGACCATAGCCGCCCTCATGTCCCAGCACAACCTCGAGCCGAGCATCGAGGAGTTCGACGCTCCCTCCCTCTCCGGCCTGGGAGCCGCCATCCTCGCGATTGTCGCGTTCGTGGGCGTTCTCGTCTCCGGCTTTGGAATCCTGGTGCTGACCCTCGTGGGACTCCTCCTCGCCGCGATTCCGGCGATACTTGCGATCATGAGGCTCTTCGGGCGGGAGCCCTCCCTCACCCTCGGGCCCCAGGCCCGCAGCCAGAACGTGGTCGCCGTTCACCGCGCCGCCGGACCGCTCGTCACCAAGGGCAGCCGCCGCATCGTGGTGATCGCCCACTACGACACCCCGCGCGAGAACTTCCTCTACACCTCGCCCCTCGCCCCGTATCTCCCCCTTCTGGTCAAGGCGGCCGCACCCTGCTCCTACGCCGCGGCCGTCTGCGCCCTCGTGCAGCTCCTGGGCTTCATCCCGGCGCCCGCGCGCGTGATCGTGTGGATTCTCGGAATCCTCGCGTGCGTTCCGGGTCTCGTGATGGCGGCAGGCGCCATCCACGAGCGCATGTCCTCCTGCACGCTCGGAGCGAACGACAACAAGTCCGGCGTGGCGGCTCTCCTGGGCGTGATGGAAAACGTCCGCCCCAGCGGACTCGTCCCGACGCCGCGCGAGCCCGAGCAGTCCCGTGACCTCGAGGAGGTCGAGGAGACCTTCGGGGAGCCTTCTGACGAGATTGACGAGCCCTCCTCCGCGCCCCTCGAGCACGTCGCGGCGCGTCCCGCTCCCGTTGAGGTGGTTGGCGTGCGCCACGGCGAGGAGGTCCTGAGGGAGCTCCAGATTCTTCCCGAGACCTGCGAGATCGAGTACTACGTGCCCGAGCCGGCCCCGGCCCCGGCGCCCTCGTTCCGCCCCACGAGCCTTCCGCTCGTGGACGTTGCCTCGCCGACCGACGACGAGCCCGTCGTCGCTCCCGAGGAGGAGTACGACACCACTGTCACCGCCGAGGAGGGTCCGCTTGCCGGCGTGCTTGGGTCTCTGAAGGGGTTTGCCCACAGTGCGGTGGAGCGCATCCAGTCCCTCGTTCGCTCGCACGGCGGCCCCAGCGCCGGCGGCGAGGAGCCTCAGGAGATCTCTCGTGGCGGCGCTGCGGCCGAGGCGGCTCGCGCGGCCGCGCAGAGCTCCGAGCGCGACCCTGAGACCAGCGAGGAGTTCGAGAGCTGGACGATGGGCGATGCCCCCGCTCCCGCGGAGCGCGTCACTGAGCCCGAGGGCACGCCGGATGAGACATCCGAGTTCGAGGCCGAGATCGACGAGATTCTCGCCGCTCCCGCTCCGGAGTCCGAGGCCATCGACGACGACCTGAACGAGCCCGAGCCCGAGACGTTTGACGCCGACCTCGACGAGCCCGAGACGTTTGACGCCGACCTCGACGAGCCCGAGGCCATCGACGACGACCTTGACGAGCCGGAGCTGCTCGAGACCGATCAGACGGACGAGATCTCCGATGAGGAGGGCGTCGAGGGCACCGCTCCGATGAGGCCCCTCTCCTCTGGCGAGGTCTCTCGTGAGGACATCATGTCCACCGGCCGCTTCTCCATCGTCATGGACGATGAGGAGCACGGGGTGGGTCCGAAGGACACCTCCGGTCTGACCGCAATCGACGAGAGCACCCTCGACATTGACCAGCCCGCCCCCAAGCGTCCGCGACCGTCCGCTCCTGACGACCCCGAGTGGGGCAAGGCCTCCTTCCGTCCGAGCGTCTCCAACGTTGCCCGCAGGGCGACCCTCTTTGACCTCCCGGATCCGGAGGGCGCCGAGACCGACCCGCTCGGTGACTCCTCCGCCACGTCGTCGTCTGCGAGAAGGACCTCGCCCGCTCCTGAGACGGTCCTGCGCTCCGACGCGCCCGAGGAGACCGAGGACGCGCCCGTGATCAGCAGCCCCCAGCCCATTGAGACCCTCGCCTCCGAGCACCGCAAGTCCGCGGGCTCCGGGTTCCTGGGCAAGCTGAAGGGGATGTTCTCCGGCAAGGGCGACGCCGAGAGCAACTGGCTCGGCTCCGATGACGCCGATGGCGAGGACGGGACCTGGCGCGGCGGCGCCGCCACCCGCAGCGGACTTCGCCTCGTGGGCGAGGACGAGGGGGCCCCGAGCGACGACGAGCTCCGCGGCGCCGCGCTCGCGCTCGGCGACGAGGCCCTGATTGCGCACGACATCTGGTTCGTCGCGCTGGGTGGCACCTCGCTCGATCATGCGGGCATGCGCTCGTTCCTGGCCGAGCACAGGAGCGAGATTCGCGGCAGCTTTGTCATCAACCTCGACTGCGTTGGCGCGGGCGACCTCACCCTTCTCTCTCACGAGGGTCGCACCGTCAAGCGCCGCGCGGACCGTCGACTCGGCAGGATCCTCACCAACGTTGCCAAGGACGTGCACGTGGAGCTGGGCCAGAGGGACTTCAGCTGGACCTCCACGGACGCCTGGGTGGCTATGAGGTCCTCCCTCAGGGCGCTCACGATCATGGGTGTGGACGAGAACGGCCTCCCCGCCCTCTCCCACACGCCGATGGACGACCCGGAGAACGTGAGCGGTGACCAGACGGCCCTGGTGGCAGAGATGGTCACCGAGGCCATCCGCCGCTCGTAGTGCCCGGCAGACCAAGCGATTCCGACCCCGCGTGCCACCTCCGGCGCGCGGGGTCATTTCTTTTCCCAGCAGAGTCCCAGCACCTGGGCTCTTCCCGCGTGGCCGCATGCAAGCGGTCGTCCCCCACTCGGTCGACTCCCTCCTGTGAGGCCGGCCGCAGGGGCACTCCTCTCCCTCCGCGAGGGACGCCTCTCCAGCCCCCAGGTTCTTCTCGCCAGCTCGCTTTCCATGAGCCCTCCTCTCTTCCGCGGGAGGACCACGATACTCGCCGGCGCTTGCGCCCCACTGGCGCCCAGCTGCCCCGGAGCTGACGTAGAGCTTCCGGGGCATCGCGCGCGCGGAGGGTTTCTGCCGGATGGGAGTTTGGGACGGAGAGGGAGCCTTCCGGGAGGCCTCCCGTGGAATCACGAAGACAACACGTTCCACCTGGTTAGAAGGGCGCTACGCCGCCGCCCGAACGCCGAGGGCCGCGCGCACCCTGCGGCCGACACCCACGCCAACCAGGAGCTTCGCCACGTCGGGTCCCACGAACGGGACGACGGCCATGAGGAGCGCCGCCGCCGGGGAGACCCCCATGACAAGGCAGAGCTGGGCGGTGCCTATCGCGTAGACGGAGAGAAGGGAGAGCGCGGCGCCGAGGTAGTCACGCGCGACTTGGGGCAGGAGCCCCACGCGCCCGACGGCACCGGCCATCGCTGTTCCCACGAGAAAGCCCCAGAGGTAGCCTCCGGTGGGACCGAGCACGTGCGCCGCGCCTCCGCTCATCCCCGAGAAGACCGGCAGACCGAGCGCTCCGAACGCGAGGTAGCACGCCATGGCGACCAGCGCGTCCCTGCCGCCCAGGGCAACCGGGAGCATGGCTACCACGAGCGTCTGGAGGGTGAAGGGCACGGGGCCCAGCGGGAGGGCGACGCACGCCGAGACAGCGAGCAGCGCGACGGCGACCCCGCAGCGTGCGACCTTCCTGTGATCCATGGGTCTCCCCTCACCCGAGGGACCCTGCGGCCCCGTGATGCGACCCCGCGATTATAGGCGCTTTGCGTAAGCCGCCGCCGCGGGCCGTCTGTGTGATAGAATGCTCTCGCACGCGGGCATCGCCAAGTGGTAAGGCATCAGCTTCCCAAGCTGACATTCGCGGGTTCGAGTCCCGTTGCCCGCTCCAGGACGTGCCAGGGCCCCGAAAGGGGCCCTTTCCATGACAAGACGCCGCGAGCGAGCGGCGCGAGAGCTTTCGAAAGGAGGAGCCGTGGCTTCCCTCCCCATGACCGACGAGGAGTGTCGTCTCGCCACTGAGGCCCTCTCCGACCAGATAGACCTCTATGCCAGCCTTCTGGTGAGAAGGGGCGTCTCCCTTCAGGAGGGGCAGGAGCTCGTGATCCAGGCCCCCGTGGAGGCCGTTGACTTTGTCCGTCGCGTCACGCGCTGCGCCTATCGCTGCGGCGCCGGACACGTGACGGTCATCTGGCATGACGACGCCCTGACCCGCCTCACGTACGAGAACTGCGACCTCGGCTACTTCGAGGTGACGCCCTCGTGGCAGGTCGAGCAGCTCAACTCCCTCGCCGAGGCCGGCGCGGCGTTCCTGTTCCTCGAGGGCTCGGATCCCGGCCACCTCAGGGGCATAGACCCCGCCAAGCCCGCCGCTGCCGCCAAGGCCCGCAACACCCAGTGCCGCGCCTACCGCGACGGCATGGACTTCGGGTACAACGCCTGGTGCATCGCCGGTGTGCCCGTGGAGGCGTGGGCGCGCGAGGTGTTCCCCGACGCCTCATCCGCGGAGGCTCTCTACCGCCTCTGGGTGCTCATCCTTGAGGTGGCGCGCGCTGACGGCGAGGACCCAGCCAGCTCCTGGGAGACACACAACGCCTCCTTCGTGAAGACCAAACGCTTCCTCAACACGCACCGCTTTGACGCGCTGCGCTACGAGTCCTCCAACGGGACGGACCTTACCGTGGGTCTGCCGGAGGCCCACGTGTGGGACGGCGGTGCCGGTCGCACGCGCGACGGCGTGACGTTCTTCCCCAACATCCCCACCGAGGAGGTCTTCACCTCCCCCGATCGCATGCGCGCGGAGGGCACGGTGCACTCCGCGCTGCCGCTCGTGCGCTCGGGGCAGGTCGTCCGCGACTTCTGGCTGCGATTCGAGGGCGGCCGTGTGGTGGACTTTGGTGCCGAGCAGGGGTATGAGGTCCTGCGTCACATCCTCGAGACGGACGAGGGAGCCCGCCGGCTGGGAGAGGTGGCGCTCGTCTCCAAGAACACGCCCATCCGCCAGAGCGACACCCTCTTCTTTGACACGCTCTACGACGAGAACGCGAGCTGCCACCTCGCGCTGGGCATGGGCTTTCCCGAGTGCCTGGAGGGCGGCGTGAGCCTGAGCAAGGAGGAGCTCCTCGAGCGCGGCGTCAACCAGAGCAGCACCCACGTGGACTTCATGATCGGCTCCGACGATCTCAACGTCTACGGCGTCTCCGCGGACGGCACCGAGACGCCCGTCTTCGTGAACGGCCAATGGGCCTGGGAGTAGCGTGCTAGAATCTACCTCACGCGCCGTTAGCTCAGTTGGTAGAGCAGGGGACTTTTAATCCCAAGGTCCAGGGTTCGAGACCCTGACGGCGCACCAAAGAAAAATAGCAGGTCAGAGGCGTTATTCCTCAGACCTGCTTTTACTTATTACTTTAAATTAAAGCATGTCGGTACCTTAGGTTGTTCCTAAACCGGTACCAAACCAGATAAGAACTCTCTCGCGGATAAGCTGAGTGAAGCTAGACTCGCTACGCATAGGCTATGCAGATCGGACTGATGTCATAGGTGAGCTGAGAACAACCCATAGGGTTGTATTGTTGCCGCCTATCCTCTTACCCCACACCGACAAGTAGCTCTGACATGGTGATGCCCAGCCCCTTGGCAATCTTGGCCATGCTGGAGAGTGTCACGTTCCTCGTACCGGTCTCTATGGAGGCGTAGTATGAGCGGTCCATGCCGATGTGGTAGGCAAACTTCTCCTGACTCAGGCCGGTCATTCGCCTGAGCTGACGGCACCTGTCGCCGAAGGAAGTCTGTAGCCTCATGTCCATGGTGACAAGTTCGGCTATTGTTGCATCTCAGCCAACGGACTATGTACAACAATTGGAAATCGAGGTGACAGCAGATGAAGAGGTCGATTCTTTCACTTGCTGGGGCGATATGTTTCTCGACGGCGGCTCTGGTGGCCGTGCTCGCGCTCGCGGGGTGCGCCCAGACGCAGCCAGAAGAGAACGTCATATCTGGAAGCGTTGACACGGTAGTCGGCACGTTAGAGGAGGCATCAGTCGACGACGAGTTCACCGTTGAGGTCACTGGCTACATAATCGGCGACGAACCGGCAAACTCTCTCGCCGGAAGCGACGTTGACCATTCGACTCTGGACCTGTATCAGGACACAGTCAAAGACGAATATGGATACATCAAGGCCGTTTTCCATGAGACGGATGACGAGCTTAACGACCTCATTGCCAGCAGCACGTCAGCAAGTCCAACGAGAAGGGTAACGATAGTCGGCACGAGCAGCGGCAAGGACTACGGAAAGATGTACTCAATAATCAGAGACTGCGAGATAAAGTTCGACTAAAAAAGATCCCGGGGCCGTAACCTTCCGGGGTCATCCCACGCCCCCGAGTTTCGCTTGCGTCAGAGGCGATTTGTCCGTCGGAGAGAAGGCTCAGACTCTTTAGGGATTCGACGTAAGGAGGAGAAGTGAAGAAGGGAATCGCGGCAGCGGCTCTGGTGGCCGTGCTCGCGCTCGCGGGGTGCGCCAAAACGGTGGAGGGCAGCGTCGAGACCGTCGTCAAGGAGTGCAAGGAGTTCCCGACTGACGCGAGCGTCAATCTGGTCATAACCGGTCGAGTGGACGGAGACCCATACCAGTCTGACGACACGGACATGACAATAGTATGGCTCGTTGACGGAGACAGCACGGCGAGCTGTATGTTCAGGGACATAGACGAGGACACGCTCGATGACCTGCATGGCAGGGTCACGATAGAGGGAAAGCTTGACGACGTTATCTCCGACAGCTTGATCTACGTCGACGACTGCAAGCTGCGCTAAAAAAGGACCCCGGGGCCGTAACCTTCCGGGGTCATCCCACGCCCCCGAGTTTCGCTTGCGTCGGGCGTGATGGAGCGCTGCGTTGTATATTCTGTGACAACAATGTCGTAGTTTTGTAAAAAGTAAACTAAATCTAACTTTAGAAATATGACGTCCTCATATGTTTGGATGCCCCCGTCGGTCTCCGGCCGACGCCTCCGAAATAGCGAGCGGGGGGGGG
>NZ_NFIZ01000014.1 GCF_002159625.1 Olsenella sp. An285 | reverse complement strand
AGCCCGCCCCGGCCGCTGCCCCGGCGCCGGCGCCGGGGCCCTCTTCCGCGCCTGCTCCCAGGCCGGCAGCCCCGCGCAAGAAGCGCGGGCGCGTGTCGCGTGCGCTCGGCCTCTTTGGGCAGGCCTTCGGCACCCTCTTTGGCGGGGGTGACGAGTGAGCCAGACGCGAGAGATTGAGCTGACCTGCGAGCGCATGAGCTACGGCCCCGATGCGGTGGCCCGCGACGAATCCGGCAAGACCGTCTTCGTCGAGGGCGCCGTCGCCGGGGACCGCGTGCGCGCGGTCGTGGACCGGGACGAGGACCGCTGGGCACACGCGCGGGCTGTCGAGGTGCTCGACGCCTCGCCCGACCGCGTGACTCCCGCCTGCCCCTTCGCGGGAGCGTGCGGCGGGTGCCCCTGGGCCTCGCTCTCCTACCCCGCACAGGCCGCAGCCAAGCGCTCCGGCGTGGTCGACGCGCTCGCGCGCATCGGGCGCATGGGGACCGAGCGCGCAGAGGTCCTCGTGAGGCCGCTCGTCTCGCCGAGCGACCCCTGGGGCTACCGCAACAAGGTCGAGCTCGCGGTCATGCGCGACCGCGGGCGCGCCGTCCTGGGCATGCACGGCCGAGGCGAGGCCGACGTCGTCCGCGTCAAGAGCTGCATGCTGCTCGACAAGGCGCACGCCGGCGCCGTCAGGGCCGTCTCCGGTGCGCTCACCTACCTCTCCAACAGCCACCACCTCGACCTCGAGCGCGTCGGCATTCGCGTCTCGCGACGCACCAAGGACGTCGAGGTCGCCCTCTGGGACCGACCGGGCGCCTTCCCGCGCGCACAGGCCGCCAAGGTGCTCTCGGACGCCCTCAAGCCGACCTCGGTGGTCCGCGTGATGCAGAAGGGGCCCGCCAAGGCCCGCCGCATCGCGGGCGTCGAGTGCCTCTCCGGAGCCGGGTCCTGGGGCGAGATAGTGGGCGACGAGCGCATGCGCGTCTCAGCCCCCTCCTTCTTCCAGGTGAACACCAGAGGTGCCGAGAAGCTCGTGGAGCTCGTGCTGGACTCCCTCGACCCGCAGGGGGACGAGGAGGCCATGGACCTCTACTGCGGCGCGGGGACCTTCACGCTGCCGCTCGCGCGGCGCGCGGGCTTCGTCTCTGCCGTGGAGTCCTACGGGCCCGCCGTGCGAGACCTGAGGCGCAACCTCGAGACCGCGGGCCTCGACAACGTGGACCCCATCGGCGGCGACGCGGGTCGCGAGTTCCCCGACACCGACGCCGACGTCATCGTGGTGGACCCGCCGCGAGCGGGTCTCGCCGAGGACGTGGTGCGCCGCCTCTCCGAGCAGCCCGCCCGCGCCATCGCATACGTGAGCTGCGACCCCGCGACGCTCGCGCGCGACCTCGCTCGCTTCGAGGAGGCCGGCACGTTCTCGCCCGCCCACGTGACCCCCGTGGACCTGTTCCCGCAGACCTACCACGTGGAGACCGTGACCCTGCTCGAACGCACGGAGGCTCGCGGCCTATAGGCGGCCCGTCGTTTTTCTCGCCCGCCCCGCCGTGGCTCACAGGTCCTGGGCGCGCACGGACGCCTTGGCCGCGCCAAACGTCCAGCCGTGCCCAAGACCTGGGACCGGGGGCCGATCGAGGGAGTCCCTCCCCTAAACTCCACCGTTGAGGTAGGAATAAACGCCCAGCTCAAAACCGTCGACCGTCTATGCGGGACGTGTGAGAATTTAGGTTGCGCGCCGGGCGCGAAACGTGTACAAAGAAAGTCAACTTGGGCGAGGGGCCCAAGCAAGAGAGAGGAATCAACATGAAGGCTACGGTCAACGAGGATTGCATCGGCTGCGGGCTCTGCGAGGGCACCTGCCCCGACGTCTTCTCCATCTCTGACGACGGCGTCGCCGTCGCCATCGAGGAGGACGTGCCGGAGGAGGCCGAGGACGCCGCTCAGGAGGCTGCCGACAACTGCCCCGTCTCCGCCATCGTCGTCGAGTAGCACCCTCGACACCGCGTCGTCAGACGTTGGGCGGGAGCCGCATTGCCGGCTCCCGCCCTTTTTTCTCGCCGGACGAGAAGAGCCTCGCGTCAGCCGACGCCCTACAATGTGGGGTACGGGACGCACAGATCTTCGAAAGGCACGCCATGATCCTTGCCTCGCAGTCGCCACGCCGCCGGGAGCTCCTCTCGGAGGCCGGCTTTGAGCTCGAGGTACTTCCCGCGGACATCGACGAGACGCGAAGGGGCGGCGAGTCCCCCGTCGAGCTCGTCGAGCGCCTCGCCTCCGAGAAGGCAGAGGCCGCTCGCACCGCCCTCGATCACGCGCCCGCGGACGGACTCCTCGTTGCCGCCGACACCATCGTGTGGATGGGCTCCGAGGCTCTTGGCAAGCCCGCGGACAAGACGGACGCCGCCCGCATGCTGCGCGAGCTCTCCGGGCGCACGCATCACGTCTCCACCGGCGTCTGCGCCATGAGGCTGTCAGGGGACGCCTCGGCCCTCGCGACCGCGACCTTCGTGGAGACCACCGACGTCACCTTCTGGGACCTCACGGAGGCCGAGATCCTCGCCTATGTGGCCACCGGCGAGCCCATGGACAAGGCCGGCGCCTACGGCATCCAGGGGGCCGGCAGGGTGCTCGTGCGGGGCATCAGCGGCGACTACGCAAACGTGGTGGGGCTCCCCGTCTCAAGGCTCCTCAGGGAGCTCGGGAGCCTCTCCGGCTCCGACAGGGACTACGTGGCCGATGCCATACGGATTGGAGGACCCCTTGCCTAGCCAGATGACCATCGAGAGCGTGACCCAGGTCCCCGGCATTCTCGCCGCGCATGCCACCAACGAGGTCGCGGGAACCGGCTGCACCGTCATTCTCTGCCCCGCCGGCGCTACGGGGGGCGTGGACGTGCGCGGTGGCGCGCCCGCCACGCGCGAGACGGACCTTCTGAGGCCCGAGGAGACCGTGGACGTCCTTCACGCCGTGGTGCTCTCCGGCGGCAGCGCGTACGGCCTCTCCGCGGCCTGCGGCGTGGCCGAGGAGCTCGAGCGCCACGACGTCGGGCTCGACGTGGGCGTGGCAAAGGTGCCCATCGTCTCCGGGGCGTGCCTCTTCGACCTTGCCTGCGGCGACGCCCACGTGAGGCCGGGGGTCGAGGACGGGCGCGCCGCCTGCGCCGCGGCGCTCGCCGGCAGCGGCGACCCGCTCCCCCGCGGCAACGTCGGCGCGGGCACGGGCTGCACCGTCGGCAAGCTCGCGGGGCCGGGCCGCGCGATGAAGTCCGGGCTCGGCGAGGACGTCGAGCGCGCCGGCGAGCTCGTCTGCGCCGCCGTCGCGGCCGTGAACGCCTGCGGCGACGTGAGGGACCCGGACACGGGCGAGAAGATCTCCGGGGTGCGCACGGAGGACGGACGCGCGCTCGCCGACACCCTCGAGGTCCTCCTGGGCGGATACGCGCAGATGCCGCTCGAGCGAACCAACACCACGATCTCCTGCGTGGTCACCAACGCCCGGCTCACCAAGGCCCAGGCCACCAAGGTGGCGCAGATGGCGGCCGACGCGTACGCCCACGCCATCTCCCCCACCCACACCACCAACGACGGCGACACGGTCTTCGTGATGGCAACGGGAGACGTGGCCGCCCCCGTGGACGTGGTGGGCTCGCTCGCCACCAGGGCCCTCGGCCGCGCCATCGCCGACGGCGCCCGTCAGGCGACCGCCGCCTACGGCTACCCCTCCGCCCGCGACCTCCAGCCCACCTCTCCCAAGGCGGTGTGAGACTTCGCCAAAACTGCAAGCGCCCCGCCCTTCTCGCCAGCGACTTCTGCGCAACGCGCAGTGAGCAGGCGAGAAGGGCGGGGCGCTCCTCACAGGTGAGGCAAATGGCGAGCTAGTTGAATTTCACCACCCTGCGCGCAACGCGGTACCCGCCGATGGTGATCCACTTCCCCACCGTGCCCGGCAGGTTGGTGGCAAGTCCCACCACGCCGTGCCGCGCGCGGCGGTACATGCGAGGATCATAGACCTTGAGCTCGTCCCAGAGCTTCTTGAGCTCGTCCATCGCGTCCGGTCGGTCGCTCATCTTGGAGAAGACCGAGCAGATTGCCATGATGATGGTGAAGTAGTTCATCATGTAGCTGCGCAGGCGCGGGATCTGGATGTCGTCGTAGACGTGATAGGCCCGCATCATGATGCGGGCGACGCGCCAGTAGTGGTCCACGCGGCTCGTGAGGACCTTCTCGTTCACGGACTGGTCGTCGCGGCCGATGAAGTAGCGGTAGACGTCGGCGTCCAGGTAGAACAGGCTGCGGCACTTGGGGAACGGCACGTAGGCGTAGATGTTGTCCACGTAGAAGGTGTGCGGCGGCATCTGGAGCGCCGCCTCGCGCAGCGTGTCCACGCGGTACGTGAGCGCGTGCATGAGCAGGTACTGGGACATGGCAAAGTGGCCGATCTGCCCCCAGTTGAAGATCTTGCCCACCGGGAGCACGCGACGGTAGTCCACCACGTTCTGCGTGGCGTCCTCGACGTGCTCGTAGACGTAGTTGGTGATCACCAGGTCCACGCGCTCGCCAAGCTCGACGAACCGGCGCAGGGTGTCGAGAAGGGCGCGCACGGCGTCGGCGTCCACCCAGTCGTCGGAGTCGATGTTCTTGAAGTACACGCCGTCGGCGTTTGCCACGGCCTTCATGACGGCCACGCCATGGCCGCCGTTCTCCTGGTGAACGGCCTTGATGATGCTCGGGTGGCGCTGGGCCCACTCGTCGGCCTTGGCGGGGGTCTCGTCCTTGGTGGAGCCGTCGTCCACGATGACGATCTGGACGTCCTCGGCGTAGTCCGTGCCCTCGAGGATGGAGCTGATGCAGTGGTCCATGTACTCCGCCGAGTTGTAGCACGGGATGCCAAAGGTGATGGTCTTGTTCATCAAGGGCCCTTCTGCTCATGGGAGCGGGCCCCGAGGGGCCCGCGGGTACGTCCTGATTCGCGTTAGTTGTGCTGGGAGATGATCTCGTCGGAGAGCTCGAGCGCCGAGGCCACCACGCCGTCCATATCGTAGTAGCGGTACTCGGCGAGGCGACCCACGCAGTGGAAGTTCACGAGGCCGGAGACGCGCTGGCGGTAGCGGCGGTAGAGGTCGAGGTTCTCGTCCTCCAGGATGGCGTAGTACGGGGTCTCCCCGCTGCCAGGGGTGTAGGCCTTGGAGTACTCGCGCATGATGGTGGTCTTGCCGGGGACCATCTGGCCGGTCATGTTCTTGAACTCGGTGATGCGGGTGAAGTCCTCGCTCGTGGTGTAGTTGACCGTGCCCACGGGCTGGAACTGGTCCATGTCGAGCGTCTCGAACTCCATGTCGAGCGTGCGGTACGGCAGGGCGCCCAGGTCGAGGCCAAAGAGCTCGTCAAGCGGGCCGGTGTAGACGATCTCGCCGCCGTAGGGGCGGCCGCACACGGTCACGCTCGTCTCGGAGACGCTCAGGACGTCGCGGGCGTCAACGCCAAGGAAGACGTCGATGCAGTCATGGTCGAGCATGTGCTCGAAGAGCGCGGTGTAGCCCTCGGCCGGCATGCCCTGGAAGGGGGCGCCGGGGAAGTAGCGGTCGTCGTCGCCCACGAAGACGGGCACGCGGCCGGTGATGGAGGGGTCGATCTGGTCCGGCGTCTGGCCCCACTGCTTCATCGTGTAGTGGAGGAAGACGTTCTCGAAGACGTAGTCGGCCACCTCGACGAGCTCCGGGTCGTTCTTCTCGCGAAGCTCCATGATGGGGACCTTCTTGTTCTCGCCGAAGGTCTGGACGAGCTTCTGATAGAGGCGCTCGCCCTTCTCCTCGCCAAAGGCGAGCTTGAGGGAGCGGTGGTTGAAGGGCACGGGCATGAGGGTGCCGTGGATGTTGGCGAGCACCTTGTGCTGGTAGCCCGTCCACTCGGTGAAGCGCGAGAGGAACTGGTTCACGCGCTCGTTGGTGGTGTGGTAGATGTGCGGACCGTACTTGTGGACGAGGACGCCCGCGTCGTCGACGTAGTCGTAGGCGTTGCCGGCGATGTGATCGCGGCGCTCAAGGATGGCGACCTTGAACCCGCACGACTCGGCAAGGCGCCTGGCGCACACAGCGCCGGCGTATCCGGCCCCGACGACGATGGCGTCATAGGCGTCCGGGCTGAAGCCCGCGGGCAGACCGTTCACGATACCCATACCTGTCCTCTCAGAAAACCGACATGCGCGCCGCCGGGGCGGCGGGGCGAGAATTGAAGACGCTCGCCCAATCATGCGCATGATTCTATCACCTCGCCCGTATAATGGTCCCGTGCCCGCCCCTCCCCGCCGATTAGAACACAATCGTGGGACGAGCCAAGAGCCAAAAGCACGTCATAGAGAAGCGAAAGGGATGCCATGAGTGAGTTTCTCGACCGCATGAAGGCCGCGGCAAAGGCCTACAAGAAGACGATCGTCCTTCCCGAGGGCGAGGACCCGCGCACCATCGCGGCAGCCAAGGTCATCGTGGAGGAGGACCTGGCCAACCTCGTCATCCTGGGCGACCCCGCCACGATCGACGTCGAGGGCGTGACCGTCATCGACCCCACCAGCCCCACCGCCCCCAAGCACGAGGCCTACGCCCAGAAGTTCGCCGAGCTGCGCGCCAAGAAGGGCGTGACCATCGAGCAGGCCCGCGCCCAGATGATGGACGCCACCTACTACGGCACCATGATGGTCAAGATGGGCGACGCCGACGGCCTGGTCTCCGGCGCCTGCCACTCCACCGCCAACACGCTGCGCCCGGCGCTGCAGATCCTCAAGACCGCCCCGGGCACCAAGCTCGTCAGCGCCTTCATGGTCATGTGCACGCAGACCCCCGAGTTCGGCGCCAACGGCACGCTGGTCTTCGCCGACTGCGGCCTCAACATCGACCCCACCTCCGACGAGCTCTCCGAGATCGCCATCGCCTCGGCCAACTCCTTCAGGACCTTCATGGACGACGTCGAGCCCAAGGTGGCCATGCTCTCCTACTCCACGATGGGCTCCGCCGGCGGCGACACCGCCAAGAAGGTCCAGGAGGCCACCGCGTTTGCCAAGGAGAAGGCGCCCGAGCTCGCCGTTGACGGCGACCTTCAGCTCGACGCCGCCATCGTGCCCGAGGTCGCCCAGCTCAAGGCCCCCGAGAGCAAGGTGGCCGGCCACGCCAACGTCCTCGTGTTCCCCAACCTCGAGACCGGCAACATCGGCTACAAGCTCGTCCAGCGCTTTGGCCGCGCCGAGGCCTACGGCCCCATCCTTCAGGGCATCGCCAAGCCCGTCAACGACCTCTCCCGCGGCTGCTCCGCCGATGACATCGTTGGCGTCGTCGCCATCACGGCGGTCCAGGCGCAGATGGCCGAGATGCACTAGCACTCGGCGCCGACCTCGCGTCGTGACCGGGCCCCGGTGCCGCAGTGCGGTGCCGGGGCCCTTTGCGTGCGACCCCTGCGCCCCGGGATGTCGTCTTCAGCCCCTGAAGGTATGCGCACCCCGTCTGAGGGTATGTACACACCACCATTAGTTGCGGACGACATCTTCACAGGTCAGAGCCCTAACGAGAAGAACGGGCAAGACGGGACCTGTACATACCCTCAAGAGGGGTGCGCACACCCTCGAAGATGTCAGCGCTGCGGTGGGAGAGGCGGGTCGTAGCTGGGGGCGTCGCGGCGCGGACGCACAAGATCGCTGGGCAGGCAGATCTCGACCGTCAGCATCCAGCTCGATAGGTCATATGCGCCCACGCGCGCATCGGTGACAATGGCGACCAGCGTGAGGACGCTCCAGGCGATGAAGAGAATGTCGTAGGCAGCTCGCGCGGCTCCCGTGAGGCGCAGCCCGTCGGGGTCCGAAGGCATGGCGCGCCACGATCGAACGAGATCGTAGATGAGAGCCACCAGGAGGGCGACGTTGAGCGCGAGCAGTACGGGATACGCGACCCCCTCACGGTCGAGCAGCACACAGCACCAGAAGGCGCACGTGAACACCGCCACTCCCGCGAACCTCAGCTTCTGGGCGAGAGACAGCCTCATCTAGACCACCGCCTTTGCCTCTCAAGAAACTCGTTTCTATCGACCTTTATTCCCCATCTCACTCGGTAGCGACGGCACCCTCAAGCTCACTTCGTGACACGCTGCCCCTCCCCGCCGAGCTCGACTCGGACTCTGCGCGGACTGTCCAAGGCTCGCCCTCGACATCGAGCCCGCAGACGCAGCTGACGCCGTTCTTGAGGCAGAGCCCCTGCAGTCGGCGGTCGAGCGTGCAGAGCGTGGCGGCGTTGCGCCTCGCGAGCACGAGGTAGAACAAGTCGTAGGACGAGTGCCCGAGCCGCAGGGACTCGGTGAACGCCTCCTGAACGAGCTCAGACATGGGAATGACGTCATCTACCAGATGAAGCGCCTTTTCCAGGAGGATGACGCCGCTGGCAGCATCGATGTACCGCCCGCGAACATACTTCTCGATAACGTGCGTCACCTCGGCGAGATAGAACTCGGGGGCAATGACCTTCTCGTCCCGGAACATTAAGCCGCGGATCTTCTCCCCAAAAGGGCGCTCGAAGATCATTGCGACCGCAGCCCTAGAGTCCAAGACGAGCATCGCGCTCTCGCCTCCCCACGTGGATGATCTCAACGGGGTCGGGGAAGCCGTCAGGGTTCTCCACCCTGCCCAAGACGTCATGAATCTCCGCAAAGATCCTCTCTCGTCTGGCGATGCGCGCCTGGCGCTCCTCTTCCCCGGTGAGGGCGCGGCGGTCGTGGCCCATCATCTGCGGCTCCCCGGAAACAAGCTGCAGGTGACGCTCGATGGCCACCGTCGCCTCCTGCGCCATGCTGCGGTGCTCGCGCTCCGCCCGCCACTTGAGAGCGTCGTAGGTCCCCTGCGACAGGTCCCTGATCTGCAGCGCCGGCATAATCGCTCCTCACCTCACGGGTTGCAATCTGCATGCATTATACATCTTATGTTGGAAGCCCAGCCGCCCTTCGACTCGAAGAGCAATGAAGAAGCGGGCGGGCCCGGACTGACAGCGATCCGGGCCCGCCCGTAAGAGCGGAAGATCTGCCGAGAAGGACTAGCGGCCGATGGGCCTGGGGCCGGCGGCGCGGATCTCGGGCGCCATCGTGGTGAGGCGCTTCTCGGCGTTGTCGACGAACATCTGGGCGAGCTTCTCGGCCGTCTCGTCGTAGGCGGCGCGGTCCTCCCAGGTGTTGCGGGCGTTGAGGAGCTCGGCGGGTACGCCCGGGCAGGACGTGGGGACGTCGAGGTTGAAGCGCTCGTCGTGGACGAACTCGCAGTCGTCGATGATGCCGGACTGGGCGGCCTCGACCATCTTGCGGGTGTAGGCGAGCTTGATGCGGGTGCCGGTGCCGTAGGAGCCGCCGGTCCAGCCGGTGTTGATGAGGTAGACGCGCACGCCGCCGTGCTCGATCTTCTCGCCGAGCATCTTGGCGTAGACGTTGGGGTCGAGCGGCATGAAGGGCTCGCCAAAGAGCGAGGAGAACGTGGGCTGCGGCTCCTTGATGCCGCGCTCGGTGCCGGCGACCTTGGAGGTGAAGCCGGTCATGAAGTGGTACATGGCGGCGTTCTTGTCCAGCTTGGAGATTGGGGGGAGCACGCCGAAGGCGTCGGCCGTGAGGAAGATCACGACGTCGGGGGTACGCTTGGCGCGGCCCTTGCTGACGGCGCCCGGGACGAACTCGACCGGGTAGGCCACGCGACCGTTCTCGGTGAGCGAGGTGTCGAAGTAGTCCGCCACGCGGGTCTCAGGGTCGATGACCACGTTCTCGCACATGGAGCCAAAGTGGATGGCGTTCCAGATCTGGGGCTCGGTCTCCGGGGTGATGTCGATGGTCTTGGCGTAGCAGCCGCCCTCGATGTTGAAGACGCGGTCCTCGGCCCAGCCGTGCTCGTCGTCGCCGATGAGCAGGCGGTCCTCGGCGGCCGAGAGCGTGGTCTTGCCGGTGCCGGAGAGGCCAAAGAAGACCGTGGTGCCGTGGGAGCGCGGGTTCATGTTGCAGGAGCAGTGCATGGTGAGCACGTTGTCCTCAACGGGGAGCAGGTAGTTCATGACCGAGAAGATCGACTTCTTGATCTCGCCCGAGTACTGGGTGCCCACCACGAGGATCATGCGCTCCTGGAAGTTGATGAGGACGGCCGCCTCGGAGTGGGTGCCGTAGACCTCGGGGTCGAGCTTGAGCGTGGGGGCGGCCATGACCACGAAGTCAGCCTCGCCGAAGTTGCGGAGCTCCTGGGAGGTGGGGCGCACGAGCATCTGGTGCACGAAGAGCGCCTGGCTGGCGAGCTCGCAGATGGCGCAGATCTTGCGGGAGTAGCGGCGCTCGGCGCCGGCGAGGCCGTGCACGACGAAGAGGCGCCGCTCGGAGAGGTGACCGATGACCTCGGCCTTGACCTTCTGGTAGTTCTCCTCGGAGAAGGGCACATTGACGCTGCCCCAGGCGATCTTGTCGTGAACGTCGGGCGTGTCCACGATGAAGCGGTCCTTGGGCGAGCGGCCGGTGTACTGGCCGGTGATGACGGAGAGGGAGCCGGTGCTGGTGAGCTCGCCCTCCCCGCGCTCGACGGCGGTCTCGATGAGGACGGCGGGGGACGCGTCGATGACGGTCTTCTCCTCGGTGTGCGCGATGCCGTAGCGCAGGAGCTCCTCGATGATCATGCAACTACCTCCTTCTGGCGGTCCAGGACCGCACGAATGCTGCAAGCTATGTGAGAGCGAGCGGAAAGACCGCAGCTCGATTCTTCCCGTTTGCGGCGGCGTGTGCGGCAACGGAATCAGAGGCGAAACCGGCTGGAAACACGGGGCCGTCCGTTGACACATTCTAGCCGTTCGCCACCGCGACGCATACGGAGAACCAACGCGAGAATATCATTCTGAAATGTATGGGCCTTTTTTAGGGACCGTTCCGACTGGCTTGATTGGAGACACCATGTCAGAGCTCACCACCATCTCGTGCGGCAGCGTCAAGGCAACCATCGACTCCATGGGCGCCCAGCTCATGAGCCTCTCGAGGGACGGCGGCGAGTACCTCTGGCAGGGCGAGGAGAGCATCTGGCCGCGCCGCGCACCCGTGCTCTTCCCCATCGTGGGCGTGCTGCGCGACAACCGCGCCACGAGCGCCCAGGGAGAGGTGACGCTCCAGCGCCACGGCATCGCCAGGCTCTATGACCACGCGATCGTTTGTCGCACGGAGTCGAGCGTGACCTACGAGCTCTCCTCCACGGAGGAGACGCGCTCCGCCTATCCGTACGACTTCCGCCTCAACATGTCCTACGCCGTCGCAGGCGGGGCGCTCACGCAGACCTTCCGCGTGACCAACACCGGTGACGTCACGCTCCCCTTCACCGTGGGCGGCCACCCCGCCTTCAACGTCCCCGCGCCCGGCTGCGAGGGCGAGTCCTTCGGCGACTACGCGCTCGAGTTCGACGAGCCCTGGACGGCCCGCGTCCCTCGCATCGACGAGGCCGGCCTCCACGACTTCTCCAACATGACCGAGCTCTTCTCGGACTCCGACCGCTACCAGCTCTCGCACGACGTCTTCGAGAAGATGCTCACGCTCGTCTTCCCGGACGTCCCCGGCCGCCGCGTGCGACTCGTGGGGCCCTCCGGCCACGGCGTCGAGGTCGCGTTCGACGGCTTCGACTACCTCGGCGTCTGGACGGCCAGCGCCGACGCGCCCTTCGTGGCCGTCGAGCCCTGGGTGGGCTGCGCCACGGCCTACGACGAGTCCGACGTCTTCGAGGAGAAGCGCGGGATGGTCTTCCTGGAGCCGGGCGAGACCTACGAGGCGTCCTTCTCCATGAGGCCACTCTAATGCCCAAGGAGGACGTTGCCCCGCGCGACATCAGGCGAGCGACCGAGAAGGACCTCGACGCCGTGGCGGCCATCTACGACGCGGCGCGCGCGTTCATGCACGCCCACGGCAACCCCACGCAGTGGCCCGGCGACTACCCCGACCTGAGAGACGCCGAGAAAGACCTCGAGGCAGACGCCCTCTGGGTGCTCGACGAGGGCGCGGGGCCCGTCGCCGTCATGAGCGTCCTGCCCGGCCCCGACCCCACCTATGCGCGAATCGAGGGCGAGCCCTGGCTGAACGACGAGCCCTACTGGGTGATGCATCGGCTCGCCGTGGCCGAGCCCGGTCACGGGCGCGGCGCGCGCATGCTCGCGTGGCTCTGCGGTCGCCACGACAACGTGCGGGCGGACACGCACGCGGACAACGTCCCGATGCAGCGCGCCCTGGAGCGCGCGGGGTTCGTGCGCCGCGGGACCATCACCTGCGACGACGGCACCCCGCGCATCGCCTACCACTTCGTCCGCTAGGCTGCGCGTTTGCACATTTGGGGACGTGCCTGAAACGTGCAAAGTTTTGCACGTTTCAGGCACGTCCCCAAATGTGCCAAATGTGCAAACGCGCGTTTCCGTCAGGTCAGCGGCAGGCGTCGACGAAGGAGCGCCAGAGGCTGAAGTCCGACTCTATGGTGCGCCAGGTGTACTCGGGGTGCCACTGCACACCGAGGCAGAACCGCCTGTCGGGTACCTCGATGGCCTCGGGCACGCCGTCCGTCGCGCGCGCGGAGAGCCGCGCGCCCTCGCCGAGGACGCCCACGCAGCAGTGGTGCGCGGAGTTCACCTGGGCCGTGGTCACGCCGCCCATCGCGCGGCTGAGGAGCGATCCGGCCTCGATCTCCACGGGGTGCGCCGGGCCGTTGAGGATGCCCACGTGGCGCCACTGGACCATCCCCTCCGTCGCCCCCAGGCTCGGCACGTCCATGCAGAGGGTGCCGCCCAGTGCGACGTTCAGGAGCTGGGTCCCGCGGCACGTGGTGAAGATGGGGAGGTCGGCCTCCAGGGCGCGCCTCACGAGCGGGAACTCGAAGTCATCGCGCACCTGGCAGAGGAGCTCCGGGTCGTAGGGCACGTCGCTCCCCCACCGGCGCGGGTCCACGTCCGGCCCGCCGGGGATCGCCAAGCCGTCTGCGAGCTCGATGTAGGCGTCGATCACGTCCTCGTCCGTCGTGAGGGCCATCTGGAGCGGCAGGCCACCCGCCACGAGGATGGCGTCCACGAAGCAGTCCGCGATGGCCTCGAGGGGCGCTATGCGCTCCGTCCCGCGCATGGTCTCCGGCACCCAGCGGGGCGCCACCAGGATGACGGGACGCGCGCCGTCGCGGCCGAGTGCTGCAGCCCCCGAGATCTTCTCGGCCATGGCTAGTGCCCCCTTATGGAGTCGAGGAAGTCGCGCGCCCGCTGGCTCCTTGGGTGCTCGAAGAACTCGTCGGGCGATCCCTCCTCCACGATCTGCCCGTCCGCCATGAAGACAACGCGGTCTGCTACGCGGCGCGCGAAGCCCATCTCGTGCGTGACCACGATCATGGTCATGCCGCCGCGTGCGAGCTCCACCATCACGTCGAGGACCTCGTTGATCATCTCGGGGTCGAGGGCGCTCGTGGGCTCGTCAAAGAGCATGGCCTTTGGCCTCATGGCAAGGGAGCGTGCGATGGCGGCGCGCTGCTGCTGCCCGCCGGAGAGCTGCGCGGGGACCTTGCCCGCCTGCTCGGCCACGCCCACGCGAGTGAGGAGCTCCATCGCGCGCGACTCCGCCTCCTCCTTGGAGAGGCCCAGCACCTCGCGCGGCCCCAGGGTCACGTTGTCCAGGACCGTCATGTGCGCGAAGAGGTTGAACTGCTGAAAGACCATGCCAAGCTCGGCGCGCATGCGCGTGAGGTCGCGGCCCTCCTGGGGCAGGGGCTCGCCCTCGATGAGGATCTCACCTGAGTCTATGGTCTCCAGACGGTTGATGGTGCGGCACATGGTTGACTTGCCCGAACCCGAGGGGCCGATGACCACCACGACCTCGCCGCGTCGCACGGAGAGGCTCACGTCGCGCAGGACGTGGAGGTCGCCGTAGTGCTTGTCGACGTGGCGAAGCTCGATGACGGGTACGTCCCGCACGCTCTTCTCGCCAGCAGGCTGCTCTGTCATGGCTCTCCGTTCCCTAGCGAATGATCTTGACGCCCGTGCGGTTTGCCACGTAGACGGACGCCCTGTTGATGGCGTAGTTGATGAGGATGTAGATGACCGCAATCACGAGGTACATCGAGACGAGGGCGTCGTAGCTCGTGATGAGCACGCGGGCGTTCTGCATGAGGTCCGGGTAACTCACCACGTAGGCCACGGTGGTGTCCTTGACCACCACAACGAGCTGCGCGATGAGCGAGGGAATGACGTAGCGCACCGCCTGGGGAAGCACGATCCTCCGCATAACCTTCGCGGACGAGAGCCCTATGGAGAGGCCGGCCTCCACCTGCCCGCGCGGCACGGCGTTCACGCCCGCGCGGAAGACCTCCGCCAGCACGCCCGAGGCGGCGAGCGCCACCGGCAGCGTGAGCATCCAGAAGCTCGGGAGCTTCATGCCCAGCTGCGCGGGGACAAAGAAGAAGAAGTAGATGAGGAGCAGGCTCGGGACCCCGCGGAAGAAGTCAGTGATCACGCGGCAGACGGCGGCCAGCGGCCTCACGCCGCTCGTGCGCCCCAGCATAAGGGCGAGCCCCAGCACGAGCGCGATGGCACCGGCGGTGAGGGCGACGGCGACGGTGCCCAGAAGCCCCTGGCCAAGGAAGCGCCACGTGGTCCACTGAAGGAAGAGGGACCAGTAGCGCGGTGCCAGCTGGCCCGTCACCCAGAACTGCCGCACGATGGCCGCCACGGCGAGAAGGACGAGCGCGCCCGCGACGGCGGTGCCGATGCGGATCTTGCGGCGCATGCGGGGGCCGGGTGCCTCGTAGAGGGCGTCGCGCATGGAGGGAGCGGTTCTCGATGTGCTCATCGTAGTATCCTCACCCTCCTGTCGATGCGGTTGCCAACGAGGGATATGACGAAGGCGGTCCCCGCGTAGCAGAGCGCGGAGATCAGAAACGCGAGGATGCCGCCCGTCGCGCGCGTGTTGACGTAGGAGACCACACCCGTGAGCTCCTGCGGGTTAAGGGGCACCTGGGAGCCCAGGGCGGTGGTGAGCATCACGGCGATGAGCAGGTTGGTCATGGGCAGCACCGTGGTGCGCAGCGCCTGCGGAATTACGATCCTGCGGATGATCTGCGTGAACGAGAGCCCCAGCGAGCGCGCGGCCTCGATCTGGCCCACGCCGATGGTGTTGATGCCGCTCATGAAGTTCTCCGACCCGAAGGCCGATCCCAGAAGGACCGTGGTGACGATGACGCAGGTGCGCCAGTCAAGGACGATGCGCAGGTCCGGCAGGGCGTAGGCGATGATGATGAGCAGCGCCACGCCGGGGATGTTGCGAAAGACCTGCACGTAGAGGTCGCCCGCCACGCGCAGCGGCCGCAGCGGGGAGACGCGCGCCACCGTCACCAGCACCGCGAGCGCCATCACGAAGACGAAGCTCACCGCGGTCATCGACCACGTGGCGAGAAGCCCCTGGAGGTACTTCTCGCCGTACGTGGACAGAAGCTCGCTAAGCCCCATGGCCCCTCCCCACTTGACAGGGGGACAGTCCCTTTGTCATGTTACGCGCCGATCGCGGGAGGCTCGGGGACCTCGTCGATGCCGGCACGGTCGCCGATGCAGAGCTTCCAGAGGGCGTCCCAGGTGCCGTCGGCCTCGATCTCCTCCAGCCAGGCGTTCACGAAGGCGACGCCGTCGGAGTCGAGCGGCAGGCCGATGCCGTACGGGTCCTCGGGGCCAAAGGGGTCCCCGGCCAGGCGGTAGCGACCGGGGTTGCGCGCCATGGAGCCCATCTGCATCGCGGTGTCGATGACGTAGGCGTCGACGCGGCCCTGCTCGAGGGCGCTCCTTGCCTCCTCGTCCGTAGCGAACTCCTGGACGCTGGCGTCAGGCGCGTACTCCTCGAGGATGGAGGGGCCGGTGGAGCCGGACTGCGCGGCCACGTTTCTTCCGGCGAGGTCATCGAGGCCGTCGATGTCCTCGTTCTCCGCCATCACGAGGATGGACTGCTGGGTGCTGTAGTACGGGCCGGCGAAGGAGATGAGCTCCTTGCGCGCGTCCGTGATCGAGTAGGTGGCAAAGACGACGTCAACCTGGTCGTTCTGCAGGACGGACTCGCGCGTGTTGGAGGTCACCTGCGTGATCTCCTGCGCGGCCTCGTCGCCGAGGACGTAGCGCGTGAGCAGCTGCGAGAGACCGGCGTCGAACCCGCGGGTGACGCCGTCCTTCTCGTTAAGGAGCGAGAAGAGCATGGAGGTCTGGACGCCGCCGACGCGCAGGGTGCCGGCGTCGCGGACCTTGCTCGCCCACTCCGAGGCGGCGACCACGTCGTCGGAAGCGACCGCGCCCTCGGCGATGAGGGCGTCGTACGCCTCGGCGTCGAGCTGCGCCTCCTCAGCGGGCTGGGCGGTGGGGTCGTCTGCGGCGGGGGCCGCGTCGTCGCACGCTGCGAGGCCGAGGGCTGCGAGGGTGGCGCCGGCGAAGCCGATGGCCTGGCGGCGGCTGAGCATGAGGTCGGTGAGGGACATGTGGGGTCCTTTCGTCAGAGTCGACTCACGTTCCCAAATTGTACCCATCGCACTAGGAATTTATCCGTAACAGATTGTTACGGCACGTGACAAAAGAGACAGGGCTGCCTGTCACGGGGCGCAGGCGGAGGAGCGCCGTGTGCGCGGAGGGCTCGAATAAGAGCTTTTGCCACGAATTGGCGTAAATTGCGGGCAAACTGTGGCAAAAGCTCTTATTCGACGAGACGCCAACGAGAGACCCGACCAACGCAAGCGGGCCCGAGCCTCAAAACCGAGGCCCGGGCCCGCAGGACAAGCTCGGAGGGAGGCTAGCCCAGCAGCTCCTCGACGTCGAGGGCGATCATGTACTCCTCGTTGGTGGGAACCACGAGGACGGTCACCGCGGAGTCGTCGGCGGAGATGACGCGCGGCTCGCTCACGCGGCCGGCGTTCTTCTCGGCGTCGATCTTGACGCCCATCCAGCCGAGGCGCTCGGCAACGCCGGCGCGCATGACGTCGGAGTTCTCGCCGATGCCGGCGGTGAAGACCATCGTGTCGAAGCCCTCCATCGAGGCGGCCATCTCGGCGATGAGCTGGGAGGTGCGGTAGTAGAACATGTCGAGGGCCATCTGGCAGTTCTGATCGCCCTTCTCGGCGCCGTCCTCGATGTCACGGGAGTCGGAGGAGACGCCGGAGACGGCCAGGAGGCCGGACTTCTTGTTCATCATCGTGTCGATGTCGTCGATGGAGTAGCCGCCCACGCGGTTGAGGTAGAAGACCGTGGCCGGGTCGAGCGTGCCGCAGCGGGTGCCCATGATGAGGCCGTCGAGCGGGGTGAGGCCCATCGTGGTGTCCATGCACTTGCCGTCCTCGATGGCGCAGAGGGAGGCGCCGGAGCCCAGGTGGCAGCTCACGAGCTTGTGGCACTTGTCGCCGAGGATCTCCTTGGTGGAGCGCCAGATGAAGCGGTGGCTGGTGCCGTGGGCGCCGTACTTGCGCACGTGGTACTTGTCGACGACGTCGCGCGGGAGGGCGTAGCGCCAGGCGCGCTCGGGCATGTTGTAGTGGAAGGCGGTGTCGGGGACGATGACGTTGCCGATCTCCGGGAACATCTCGCGGCAGATCTCGATGACGTCGGCCTCGGCGTAGTTGTGCAGCGGGGCGAGCGGGGCGACCTCGCGGACCCAGGCGAGGGTCTCGTCGGTCACGACGGCGGACTCGGGGAAGTACCAGCCGCCCTGGACCACGCGGTGGCCGATGCCGCCGATGGGCTTGTCGATCTCCTTGAGGATGTCAAAGACGTACTTGATGGCGGTCTTGTGGTCAGGGAGCGCGACCTCGAGCTTCTGCTTCTCGCCGCCCATCTCCTCGTGGCCGACGAACGAGCCGTCGATGCCGATGCGCTCGCAGTTGCCCTTCGCATAGACCTCGCGCGTGTCGACGTCAAGGAGCTGATACTTGAGCGACGAGCTGCCGGCGTTGATGACAAGTACGTTCATGACTCTCCTCTCGCGGGGATACCCCACCTGCTAGCCTGATGTGTCTCCATGATACGCCCGCGGAAGGGGCGAAAAACTGTGCCTTGGAACATTTTTTAAGGCTCGCTGGACCACGTTATGCGGGAATGAGCCCCTCGCCGAGGTCCTTCCCGCCCAGCACGTGCATGTGGAGGTGCATCACCGTCTGGCCTGCCGCCGCGCCGGTGTTCATGATGCAGCGGAAGCCGGACTCCGCGACGCCGCACTTCTCGGCCACGGCCTTGACCGCCCTCTCCATGGAGAGGAGAGTCTCCGCGGGAACGCCGTCCACGAAGTTGTCGTGGTGCGCCTTGGGAACCACGAGCACGTGAACGGGCGCCTGGGGGTTGAGGTCACGGAAGGCGACGACGTTGTCGTCCTCGTAGAGGAAGTCGCTCGGAATCTCACCGTTGGCGATCTTGCAGAAGATGCAGTCGGACATGGGGGCTCCAATCTCGCGCTGTGGCCTGCTGGCCCTATTGTAGTCCGCGGGCGCTACTCGTTGATGTAGGCCACGCTGGGCGCCGAGGCGGTGTCCGTGGTGACGGCCGACTCGTCCGTGGCGTCCAGGAGCACGCGCACCTTCTGCTCGGCGTCCGCCAGGCGCGCGCGGAGGCTCTTGAGGAGCTCCACACCACGGCCGTAGCGCTCGAGCGAGTCCTCGAGCTCGAGGTCCCCGGACTCGAGCGAGCGCACGATCTGCTCGAGCTCGATCGAGGCCTCCTTGAACGTCATCGCGTCGATGGGGCGGTAGGTCTGCTCTGACATGCGATGGTCTCCCTTCGGTAGAAGCCGGGCTATTCGCTGATGGAGGTGACGCTGGCGCCCACGGAGCCAGTGCCGAGAAGAACGGTGAGCTCGTCGCCAACGGCAAGCTCGCGCGCGTCCTTGACGACGTGGCCGTCGCCGCCGCGGGCGATGGCGTAGCCGCGGGCGAGGACGGAGAGCGGCGAGAGAGCGTCGAGCGACGCAGCGAGCCGCGCGAGCGTGGCCTCGCCGGGCGCGAGGAGCTTGCCCGCAACCGCGGCGAGCCGCGTTGAGGCGTGCTCGCAGCCCTCCCGCTGCCGCGCGAGCGAGCGCGGGACCGCGTCGTGCAGGCGCTGCTCGGTCTGCATGAGGTCGTCGCGGCGCGCCGTGACGGTGGCGAGCGGGTCCGTGAGGCACCGCCGCGCGCCGAGGGCGTCGAGCGCAACGCGGCGCCTGGAGAGCTCGGCGTCAACCGAGCCGGCCATGAGGCGAGCGAGCGAGGTCACGTGCTGCCCCCGGAACGAGAGCGCGGCGGACATCGCGCGGCCGAGGCGCACCTGGCGCTGAAGCATCTGGCGCTCGACCTCGTCGAAGGCGGGGGCCACGGACTCCGCGGCCGCGGTTGGCGTGGAGGCGCGCCGGTCCGCCACCATGTCGGCGATGGTGGTGTCGGGCTCGTGGCCTATGCCGGTGACCACCGGGACGGGGCACGCGGCGATGGCGCGCGCGACGGACTCGTCGTTGAAGCACATGAGGTCCTCGAAGGAGCCGCCGCCGCGCACGAGCAGGATGGCGTCCGGCCGGGCTGCGGCCGCAGTGGCAAGCGCGCGCACGATGGTGGCGGGAGCGTCCGCCCCCTGGACGGAGCACCCCACGACGTCAATCTCGACGAGCCGATTGCGGCGCGCGAGCGTGCGCTTGACGTCCTCGATGACGCTGCCAGAGAGAGACGTCACCACGCAGACGCGGGAGCAGAACGCGGGGACGTGGCGCTTGCGCGCTGGGTCCATGAGGCCCTCGCGCTCGAGCCTTCTGGCGAGCTCTGCGACCTGCTGGCGCAGGAGCCCCTCCCCCGCGGCCTCCACCTTGCTCGCCACGAAGGAGAGCTTGCCGGAGGCCTTGTAGACGTCGAACTTGCCCGTGAGCTGCACGGCGAGGCCGTCGCGAAGCTGGAAGCCCATCTTCTGGGCGGTGCCCCGCCACACGATGACGCTCATGGAGGCGCCGTCGTCCTTGACCTCGAAGTAGCAGTGCCCAGATCGGGCGTTGGGCCCGCGGAAGCCAGAGACCTCGCCGCCCACAACGAGCGTGGGCCACTGCGAGACCGCGCCCTTGGCAAGGGCGACTGCGTCGGTCACGGAGATGGGCGCCGGAGCGCCGTCCCTGCTCTCCCCCATCACTCGTCACCTCGCCCGCCGTAGCGGCTGAGCAGGTACAGGAGCTGGATGATGGAGGTGAGGGCGGCCGCAACGTAGGTGAGCGCGGCGGCGGTGAGGACCGAGCGCGCGCCCCTCTCGTCCATGCCGGAGCCGTTCTGGGAGAGGTACGCCACGGCGCGGCGCGAGGCGTCGATCTCCACCGGCAGCGTCACCAGCTGGAACACCACCGCGACGGCAAAGAGGGCGATGGCCAGCTGCACGAGGCCCGCAACGTTGAGGAGGATGCCCGCCAGGAGCACGAGCGCCCACCCCTGCTGGGCGAAGTTCACCGCAGGGACGAGCGCGGTGCGCAGGCGATACATCGAGAACCCGCGCGCCGCCTGGATGGCGTGGCCGGCCTCGTGACAGGCCACGGCGACCGAGGCCACCGAGGCGCCACGGTAGTTGTCGTCCGAGAGGTGAAGGCGGTTGTCGCGCGGGTCGTAGTGGTCCGTGAGGCTGCCCGCCACGCGCGTGATGCCCACGCCCGTGGCGCCGCCCTCGGCGAGCATGCGCCGGGCGACGTCCGCCCCCGTGCCGGGCACGTTCGCGGGCACGCGAGACCACTTTCGGTACGTGCTGTTGATGTAGGCCTGGGCGGCGGCGCCGATCACCAGGGCGACGAGCGCCACCAGGAGGTAGCCCATGTCCATTCCGTAGCCGAAGCCGTAGTAGAGAGGCATCCCAACTCCAATCCAAGAGGTTGGGATTCATTCTACCCGGAGGACCGGACAACAATTCGCGCGGGGCGCGGGAGCAGACCCGAGCCCTAGAGCAGCTCGATCCTGCCCTCCTTGACGGTGAGGCCCACCTCGCCGGAGAGCAGGCGGTCGAGCGTGTGGCCGGCAAGCTCCCAGCGCCAGGACGTGGCCAGGCGCGCGCTCTCTCGGTCCGTAAGGAAGTCCATGAGGTCATCCCTGGTGGCGATGAGCTGCGTCGCCACGCCGCTCTTCTCGGAGACGAGGCGGAGCACGGCGTACATGAGGTCGATGACGCCCTCGGTCTCGGCGGAGGGTCGGGCGTGACGCACGACGCGCGGGCACTCGGCGGCGGGGCACGCGACGCCGCGCGCGACCGCGCGGACGAGCTCGCGGGCGTCGCCCTCGGGAATCTGGTCGGTCCCGCGGACGCGCCTCAGGCGCTCGACGGAGGACGGCGTGCGCTTGCAGATCTCGACGACCACCTCGTCGGAGGCGACCCACTTCCGGGGTATGTCACGCCGGGCGGCGCACTCCTCGCGCCACGCGCAGACCTCGCGAGCGACGGCGAGCTGCCTTCTCGTGAGCGAGCCGGAGCGCTTGAGCCTGAGGTACGCCTCGCGCGGCTCCCGGCGCACGCGGGCGGGGTCGCAGAGCGTCTCCATCTCGGGGGCGAGCCAGGAGAGGCGGTCCCTCTCGACCAGCTGAGACATCATGCGGTCGTAGATGCCCGGCAGGTAGCGCACGTCGTCCTCGGCGTACCTGAGCTGCTCGGGGTCGAGCGGGCGGCGTGACCAGTCCGTGAGGCTCTCGGCCTTGGCGAGGTGCACCCCGCAGTACGCCTCCACGAGAGAGCCGTAGCTCACCTGCTGGCGCATGCCCAGGAAGGCCGCAGCGAGCTGCGTGTCGAAGACGGGGGCGCAGACGCACCCCATCCCGTCCAGCAGCACCTCTATGTCCTGCGTGCAGGCGTGGAAGACCTTGGTTATGGAGTCGTCCTCAAAGAGGGCGGCAAGCGGAGAGAGGTCCTCTATGAGGATGGGGTCGACGGCGGCTATCTCCTCCGAGGTGGCAACCTGCACGAGGCAGAGCTTGGGGTAGTAGGTCTTCTCGCGCAGGAACTCGGTGTCCACGGCCAGGACCTTGTGCGAGGCGGCGCGCTCGCAGAAGGCGGCGAGCTCGGATTGGGTCGATAGGTACACGGTGCTCGATTCTGTCGTGCGGCGATTGGGTAACATAGTGTCCTGACGGTGCGCCCTTGGCGCGCCGAGAGTACATGATACATAATCCCCCGCATGAGACCCCAGGGAGGCACTCCATGCGCACCCTCATCATCCACAACCCCCGCTCCGGCTTTGGGTCGGACGCCGTCTTCCAGTTCGAGCGCGCGGTCGCTCAGGCCGGGGACGAGTGCCTCCTCAGGGTCCTGGAGGAGGACTTCGTCGCCTCCGAGGCGTGCGCCGACGCCGAGGACTTTGACGTGGTGGTGCTCTCCGGGGGCGACGGCACGGTATCGACGATCCTCCACGCCCTCGCGGGGCGCGACGTGCCCACCTGCGTCTTCCCGTCAGGCACCGCCAACCTCCTCGCGGCGAACATTGGCAACGCGCCGGAGCCCTCCTCGCTCGCCCGCGCGTGCCGCCGCGGCATGACCGCGAGGCTCGACCTCGGCGAGATATCCTGGACCGACGAGCTTTGGCAGAGAAGGACGCGCGGCTTTGGCCTCATGTCCGGCACCGGCTTCGACGCCCAGCTCATGCAGGCGGCCCTCCCCAACAAGGCCATGATGGGACAGGCCGCCTACTTCGCCGCGGCGCTCGCCAACCCCCGCCCCTCGGTCGTGCGCTTCACCGTGACCGTCGACGGCAGGACGGTGGAGCGCGAGGGCATCACCTGCATGGTGGCCAACAACGCCATGATCCAGGGGGACATACAGATCGTCCCCGACTGCAGGATGGACGACGGCCTTCTGGACGTCATCATCGTGGAGACCTCTGACGCCACCCAGCTCCTGGCGCCCATCGCCTTCGGCCTCGTGGACCGCACGGGAAAGTCCATCGGCAGGCCCCACATCGAGTCCCTCAAGGGGCGCGAGGTGCGCGTCGAGGTGTCCGAGCCCGTCGCCCTTGAGGTGGACGGCGAGGTCATGCCCGGCCTCGTGAGGTCCTACGAGGCGCGCGCCCTGCCCGGTGCCGCGCGGATGGTCGTGGACTCCATGAGCCCCTATGCCGGCTCGGACGAGGGCCCGAGCCGCTTTGGCGGCTCCGACGTCATCGCCTACCCCAAGTAGGCCCCGCGCCCGAGCTCGGGAGGGGCCGAG
This sequence comes from Olsenella sp. An285, assembly GCF_002159625.1. GTDB lineage: Bacteria > Actinomycetota > Coriobacteriia > Coriobacteriales > Atopobiaceae > Thermophilibacter > Thermophilibacter avicola. The sequence continues at coordinate 39,302 of NZ_NFIZ01000014.1, read as the reverse complement.
AAGAACAAGGGGCCAGGAGGGGGTCCCGAGACGGCCGCTACGCCAGGTCCGCCGGAAAGACGACCCCAACCTGGCGCCTGATCTCGTCCATGACGGCGAGCGAGTCCAGCGTGACGCGCTCGCAGCGCTCGCGCAGGGCGAGGCCCTGCGCCTCCCCGCGAACCGCGGAGACGAAGTCGGAGATCTCGCAGGCCATGTCCCGCTCCGGAACGTCCACGGGGACGGGCTCGAGGCTCGCCTCCCCCATGCGGAAGACCTGGCCGCCGCCCTCGGGGCGGTGAAGCCGCAGGTTGACGGGGCAGGAGGTGGCGTCCCAGACGAGCGTGCCGCCCTCGCCCTCCACCTGGGAGGAGAGGACGTCGTCGCACACCTTGCCGTAGGAGACCTGGACCACCTTGTCCCCGTATCCCAGGAGCGCCTCGCCCGCGAGGTCGATGGTGGAGCACGGGTCCCCGGGCTCGCATCCCGGCACGGGAGCGGTCACCCCGAGGGCACGCACCTCCGCGGGCCTGCCAAAGAGCGCGACGGCGGGCTCCACGCAGTAGATGCCGATGTCCATGAGGGCGCCCCCGGCGAGCGCGGGATCGAAGATGTTGATGCGCTCCCCCGCCCTCAGGCGCGCGATGCGCGACGTGACCTTGGCAAAGCGCAGCGTGGCGAGCCTCACCTGGCCGAGATCCGCGGAGACCATCTCCTCGATCCTGCGGAAGCTCGGCACGTGGAGCGTGCGCAGGGCCTCCATGGCAACCACGTCAGCCGCGCGAGCGGCGTCAAAGACGGAGCGGGCCTCGCGCTCGTTGGATGCGAGCGCCTTCTCCACGAGCACGTGCTTGCCGCCGGCGATCATCTGCGTGGCCTGCGCGGCGTGCGCGCCGTTGGGACTGGCAATGTAGACGGCGTCGATCTCCGGCGAGCGTGCGAGCTCGGAGAGGCCGTCGAAGAAGGTCGTGGCGCCGAAGCGCGCGCCGAACTCGCGGGCGCGGCCCAGGTCTCGCGAGTAGGAGGCGACGACCTGCGCGCCCTCGACGTCCGCCACGGCCCGACAGAACTGCTCGCATATGCCGCTCGTGCCAATCGTCGCGATTCTCACAGCACCCATGATGAGCCTCCCGTCTTGTCGTCGACCCCGATTCTACCACCCCGATCTGGTACCCCGCCGGCCGGGAAGCTGGTAAGGTTCTGTAGGAAGGAAAGGGTGACGATGTACTCATTCGACTCACGCGTGCGCTACAGCGAGTGCGACCATACGGGACGCCTCTCGCTCTTTGCCGCGATCAACTACCTCCAGGACTGCTCGACCTTCCAGTCGGGAGAGCTCGGCATGGGCATCGACGGCCTCGCGTCGCGGGGACTCGCATGGGTCCTGGCCAACTGGAGGATCGAGGTGGACCGGCTCCCGGCCTTTGGCGAGGACGTGACCGTGTCGACCTGGTGCTACGAGATGTCGCGCGCCCACGCGCTCAGGAACTTCAGGATCTCCGCCCGCGGCGAGGACCTCGTGCGCGCCGACTCCCAGTGGTTCGTCTACGACACCGGGAGCGGCCACGCCACGCGCGTTCCGGAGGAACAGCGCGCCTACCTCTCGACCGAGCCGCCGCTCGAGATGGCGCCGCTCGACCGCAGGATGCGCCCGGAGGGAGACCCCGCCCCAGCGCCGACCGTCCGCGTCACCAGGCGCCAGCTCGACACCAACCGCCACGTCAACAACGCCCGCTACGTGGCCCTCGCCCTGGACTCGCTGGAGGCCGTGGGGGCGCCCGCACCGGTGCCGCCCATGACGCTCCAGGTGCAGTACCGGAGCATGGCGTTTCTCGGCGATGCCATACGTCCCGTCGTATACACGTCCGAGGGAGGCTGGGACGTCGACCTTGCCGGCGAGTCCGGCGATACCCTTGCCCTCGTGAGAATTCGAAAGCGTTAGGAGCAACCATGACCGTACGCGTCTCGGCAGGAATCATCCGCAGGGAGGGCAGGATCCTCGCGGCGAGAAGGGCCGCGGGCCCGCAGGAGGGGCTCTGGGAGCTCCCCGGCGGCAAGATCGAGGACGGGGAGTCGCCGCTTGAGGCGCTCCAGCGCGAGCTGCGCGAGGAGCTGGGCTGCGAGCTCGGCGTCGCCTGGCCCTATGACACCGTCGAGTACGACTACCCCGAGTTCCACCTCTCGATGGAGTGCCTCGTCTGCAACCTGGCGGAGGGCGCCGACCCCGCGCCGGCCGAGGGCGTCCACTCGGAGCTGAGGTGGCTCTCTCGCGAGGAGCTTCTCGACGTGGAGTGGCTCCCCGCGGACCGCGCCCTCGTAGAGGGCCTCGCCTACTACTGGAACCAGGTGCTCGAGGACCAGATGCTCTAGGGCGCGCGGCACCGGGGCGGACAGAGGAACGCACGACGAAGGGACCAGCATGAGCCAGGACGACCCCAACGGGACCCCGCACGAGGAGACGGGCCTCGACGAGAGGCCGCCCGTCATAGAGAGCGCGAGCGCCACCACCGACCCCGCGAACGCCCAGTCGGGTCCCTTCGCCTATGTGGTGAGCGCGCTCGCGGTGCTGCTGCTCGTGCTTTTGGTCTCAGGCTTCACCGGGTGCGCCGCCTCCGTGGGCAGGCTCGCGCTGGAGGGGGGCACGGGCGCCTACGGCACGGGCCACCCGCAGTACCACGAGTACGAGGACGACTACGCGGACGACCTCGAGGACTTCCTCGACGATGTCTACGACCTGCTCGACCAGCCGGACAGCAGGTTCTCGGTCGTCTACGACAGCTAGGGGGCAGACGTTGAGCAGAGCAGACGACATCTTCATCTCCATGTGCTCGGACATCATCGAGCACGGGACCACCACCGAGGGCCAGCGCGTGCGCCCCCACTGGGAGGACGGCACGCCCGCGTACACGATCAAGCGGTTTGGCGTGTGCAACCGCTACGACCTGCGCGAGGAGTTCCCCGCCCTCACGCTGCGCCGCACCGCGCTCAAGTCCGCCATGGACGAGGTCCTCTGGATCTACCAGAGGAAGTCGAACAACATCCACGACCTCAACTCCCACATCTGGGACGAGTGGGCTGACGAGACGGGCTCGATCGGCAAGGCGTACGGCTACCAGGTGGGCGTCAAGACCCACTACCCCGACGGCGACTTCGACCAGATGGACCGCGTGCTCAAGGACCTGCGCGAGAACCCCTACTCGCGCCGCATCATGACCAACCTCTACACCTTCGCGGACCTCTCCGAGATGAACCTCTACCCCTGCGCCTACAACGCCATCTACAACGTGACGCAGGAGCCCGGTGACGACCGCCCCACCCTCAACATGGTGCTCGTCCAGCGCAGCCAGGACGTGCTCGCGGCAAACAACTGGAACGTCTGCCAGTACGCCATCCTGCTCATGATGGTGGCCCAGGTATCCGGCATGATTGCGGGCGAGCTCGTCCACATGATCGCCGACGCCCACATCTACGACCGCCACGTCGACGTGGTGCGCGAGCTCATCTCGCGCCCCACCTACCCGGCCCCGCGCGTGAGCCTCAACCCCGACGTGACCGACTTCTACGCCTTCACCACGAGCGACCTCATCGTGGAGGGCTACGAGCACGGGCCCCAGGTGAGGGACATCCCCATCGCCATCTAGCGCCGCTAGACGCCACCCGCCAGCAGACCCGCGTTCTCGTACGTCACGAAGTCAAAGGGGACGCCCTCCTCGGTCACGCCCCCCTCGCGAATGCCCGAGACCCTCCAGTCCGGGCTCGCGTCGAGGTCGAGGAAGTAGGCGTCCGCCCTGCGAACGCAGCGGTTCCTGGTGACGACCGCCCTCGAGCACAGGGGCAGGAGCTGCCGGTAGACCTCTCCCCCGCCGATGACCCAGGCCTCGTCCTCCCCCTCCACGGCACGGAGCGCCTCCTCGACCGTGTGCGCGACCTCCACTCCCTCGCGGGAGAACCCGGAATCGCGCGTGAGCACGATGTTGCGACGGTTCTTGAGGGGACGGCCGCCGGGGAAGCTCTCGAGCGTGCGACGCCCCATGATGACGGGATGTCCCGTCGTGCACGAGACAAAGTGCCTCATGTCCTCGCGGTTGCGGACGACCATCCCGCCGTCCAGCCCTATCCCCCAGTCGTCGCAGACGGCGACGATGGCAGAAAGCTCGCAGCTCATGACTCCTCCCATGGGATCGTACGCCGAGCCCTAGGCGGCCGGCGCGAGGCCCGCGACCACGTTTGAACCGCCGTACAGGGCCGAGAAGAACGCCTCGTTGCCGCTCACCTGCGGGGTCCAGGCGCCGTCCTCGCCCTTTGCGCACGCCACGTCGACGGTCATGGTGACCGGGCTCTCGTTGGCATCCAGATGCGCGTAGACGCGCTGGACGAGGTTGTCGAAGAGCGCGGCCTTGCCGCCCTGAGCGTAGACGTCCTCCGCCTCCTGGGTTGAGGAGAAGGTCGAGAACTCGGCGCCGGCGGCCTCGGCGGCCGCGGAGAGGCTCGCGTTGGTCACGCTGACGCTCACGGTTGCCGCATCGCCCTCCACCGTGGCCTCCCCCACCTCGTAGGAGAGGTTCTTGAGGCAGTGGCGGTGCCACTCGTCCGCGTCAACGCCGTAGGTACCGAGCTTCTCCATCGTGGCCGCGTCGCCATAGTCCTCCGCGGGCCAGGCGGCGTCGTCGGGCTCGTTGCCCTCCTCGTCGGGCACGGGCACCACGTAGGACTCCATGAGCGCCGTGACGGCGTCGCGCGCCCGCTCGGCGTCGGAGCGAAACGCGCCGAGGGCGAAGGCCACGCCAAGGGCGACAGCCACCACGGCGGCAGCGGCAATTCCAACGAGCACGAGACGCCTGTTGCGCATGAGACTCCACTTCTCCTCGTTCTTCTCCCCACCAGCTTATCTCATGCCGGGCGAAGAAGCACGCACACGAGAAGGGCCCGCCAGCTGGAGCTGACGGGCCCTTGGGGTCGCTCAGGGGCGAGGGGCGCTAGTCGATGTCGAGCGCGGCGTCGACCTGGCTGCGGAGGAACTCCTCGGCGTCCTTGCGGCCGCGGGAGAGCTCGGCGGCGGCCATGACGGGCACCCAGTAGTGCACCTTCTGCTTGGCGATGTCGGCCTTCTTGGAGAAGACGTCGAGGTACTTCTCGGCGTGGCCGGGGTGATACATCTTGAAGAGGATGTAGGTCATCGCGGCGTCGGCCTCGGGGAGGCCGCGGGTGACGTGGGTCCAGTCGCAGGCGTAGAGCGTGCCGTCCTCGCCAACGATGACGTTGGAGGGGTTGAAGTCGCAGTGGCAGATGGCACGGCCGGGGGCCATGCGATCGGCGCGCATCTGGAGGTCGTAGCGGACGGAGGGGTCGAGCTCCTTGACCTTGCCCACCATGCCGGCGATCTTGGTCTTCTGGTCCTTCATGAGGTCAGAGGCCGGGGTGTTCTGGATCTCCAGCTGGAAGTCCACGAACTGCCCGAGGAGCTTGTCGTACTCGTCCGTGCCCTCGGCGGCGTCCATGAGGGAGCGCATGGTGACGCCCGGGACGTACTCGGTGGCAAGGGCCCAGGAGCCGTCGGCGACCTGGGAGACCTCGAGGACCTTGGGGACGCGGACGCCGGCCTCGATGACGCGGGCGATGTTCAGGGCCTCGTTGAAGATGTCAGAGGCCGGCTTCTGGGCCTTGAACACCTTGACGATGCGGTCGCCATCGACGTAGACGGCCTTGTTGTGGCGCTCGACGATGACCTGCTTGCTGTCAGAAAGTTCCATTGCTGCCTCCTTCTGGGCAACGAGAAGAACCGGCTGGGACTAGTCCTCGTAGGAGCTGGGCTCGCGGCCGTAGAAGGCGTCGAGGTAGAGCTCCTTGATCTCGGAGATGAGCGGGTAGCGCGGGTTGGCGCCGGTGCACTGGTCGTTAAACGCGTTCTCGGACATCTCGTCGAGCGTGGCGAAGAAGTCCTCCTCGGTGACGCCGAAGCCGGCGATGGTCTCGGGCACGCCCACGTGAGCCTTGAGCTCCTCGATGCGCTTCACGAAGTTCTCGAAGACCTCGCGGTCGTCCTTGCCCTGGATGCCGCAGAAGCGGCCGGCCTCGGCGTAGCGGGCGAGGGTCTTGGGGTGGTCGTACTGCGGGAAGGTGCCCATCTTGACGGGACGCTCGGCCGCGTTGTAGCGCATGACGCGGGTGAGGATGACGGCGTTGGCCAGGCCGTGCGCGATGTGGTGGTAGGCACCGAGCTTGTGGGCCATGGAGTGGTTGACGCCGAGGAAGGCGTTGGCGAAGGCCATGCCGGCAAGGCAGGACGCGTTGGCCATGTGGTCGCGGGCCTCGACGTCGGTGCCGTCGTCGTACGCACGCTCGAGGTAGTTGAGGACGAGCTTCATCGCGCGGAGGGCGAGGCCGTCGGTGTAGTCGGACGCCATGATGGAGACGTAGGCCTCGAGGGCGTGCGTGAGCACGTCGACGCCGGAGGCGGCGGTCAGGCCCTTGGGCTGGGTCATCATGTTGTCGGTGTCGACGATGGCCATGTTGGGCAGGAGCTGGTAGTCGGCGATGGGCCACTTGGTGCCGGTGTTGGCATCGGTGATGATGGAGAACGGCGTGACCTCGGAGCCGGTGCCGGAGGAGGTGGGGATGGCCACGAAGAAGGCCTTCTGACCCATCTCGGGGAAGGTGTAGATGCGCTTGCGGATGTCCATGAAGTCCATGGCCATGTCCTCGAACTTGGCCTCGGGGTGCTCGTACATCATCCACATGATCTTGCCGGCGTCCATGGCAGAGCCGCCGCCGATGGCGATGATGCAGTCGGGCTCGAAGGCCTTGACCTGCTCGAGGCCGCGCTCGCAGTCCTGGAGCTTGGGGTCGGGCGAGATGGACCAGAAGCTGGAGTAGACGATGCCCTGCTCGTCAAGGGAGGCCTCGATCTTCTTGGTGAAGCCGCTCTTGTAGAGGAAGGAGTCGGTGACGATGAAGGCGCGCTTCTTGCCGTAGACCTCGGAGAGCTCGCGGAGCGCGACGGGCATGCAGCCCTTCTTGAAGAAGACCTTCTCGGGAACTCGGAACCACAGCATGTTCTCACGCCTCTCTGCGACGGACTTGATGTTGAGCAGGTGCTGGGGGCCGACGTTGCCGGAGACGGAGTTGCCGCCCCAGGAGCCGCAGCCGAGGGTGAGGGACGGGGCCATCTTGAAGTTGTAGATGTCGCCGATGCCGCCCTGGGCAGCCGGGGTGTTGATGAGGATACGGCAGGTCTTCATGCGCTTGGCGTGCTCGGCCATCTTCTCGGTCTCGCGCGTGTCGATGAAGAGCGAGCTCGTGTGACCGTAGCCGCCGTCAGCGATGAGGCGCTCGGCCTTGGAGAGGGCGTCCTCCCAGTCGGAGGCGCGGTACATGCCGAGGATGGTGGTCAGCTTCTCGTGGGCCCAGGGCTCGGAGGGCTCGACGGACTCGACCTCGCCGATGAGGACCTTGGTGCTCTCCGGCACGGTGACGCCGGCGGTCGCGGCGATCTTGGGGGCCGGCTGGCCGACCATCTTGGCGTTGACGCCGCCGTTGACAATGACGGTGTTGCCCACCTTGGCGATCTCGTCGCCCTGGAGGAAGTAGCAGCCGCGCTTCTGGAACTCGGCCTTGACCTTGTCGTAGATGCCGTCAAGGACGATCACGTTCTGCTCGGTGGCGCAGATCATGCCGTTGTCGAAGGTCTTGGAGTGGATGATGGAGTTCACGGAGAGCTCGACGTCGGCGGTGTCGTCGATGATGGCCGGGTTGTTGCCCGGGCCGACGCCCAGGGCCGGCTTGCCGGAGGAGTAGGCGGCGCTGACCATGCCCGGGCCGCCGGTGGCCAGGATGATGTCCGCGGAGCGCATGAGCTCGGCAGTCATGTCGAGGGACGGGACGTCGATCCAGTCGATGATGCCCTCGGGGGCGCCGGCCTTGATGGCGGCGTCGCGCACGATGCGGGCGGCCTCGGCGGTGCACTCCTTGGCGCGCGGGTGCGGGGAGATGAGGATGGCGTTGCGCGTCTTGAGGCAGATGAGGGTCTTGAAGATGGCGGTGGAGGTGGGGTTGGTCGTCGGGATGACGGCGGCAACCAGGCCGATGGGCTCGGCGATCTGCTTGTAGCCGAAGGCCTTGTCGTCGGAGATGACGTCGCAGGTCTTCATGTCCTTGTACTTGTTGTAGATGTACTCGGAGGCATAGTGGTTCTTGATGACCTTGTCCTCCACGATGCCGTAGCCGGTCTCCTCGACGGCCATCTTGGCCAGCGGGATGCGGGCCTTGTTGGCGGCCATGGCCGCCTCGTAGAAGATCTTGTCCACCTGCTCCTGGGTGAACTTAGCGAACTCGGCCTGCGCGGCGCGCATCTCCTTGATGCGTGCTTGCAGCGCCTCGACGCTGTCAATAGTGGTCGTAACGTTGTCTGCCATGCGTTCCTCCTATTTCTCGGACCCTGCCGACGGGGCGCGCCGGCAGGGTCGTACAAAGGACAAGGTGAAGCACTCTTTGGTTCGGCCACACGGAGATATCCGCAGAGATATCTATTGGAGTATAGCACCTGTTTGGCGGAACATTGCCAAACAGAGGGCCATCCCCTACTGGGCCCCGCTCGACCGGCCGGAGAGGACGCTCACGACCCAGTCGACGTCGTCGGTCGTCTTCATCTTCTCGAGGACGGCCTCGTCCTCGAGGATCCTGCAGATGTTGGCGAGCACCTCGAGGTGCTCCTCCCCCTTGCCGGCGATGCCAAAGACCAGCTGCGCGCGCTCGTCTCCCCAGGAGACGCCCTCGGGGTACTGCTGCAGCACCACGCCGGTCTTCTGGACGGCGTCCTTGGCCTCGTTGGTGCCGTGCGGGATGGCGATCCCCATGCCTATGTAGACGCTCGTGAGGCGGTCGCGCTCGACCATGGCGTCCACGTAGGGCTCGGCCACGCAGCCGCGAGCGACGAGAAGGGCGCCGGAGTCGCGGATGCAGCGCTCGCGGTCGACCGGGGAGAGCCCCAGCTGGACGTCTGCCGCGGTGATGGCGAGGCTCGGGCGGTCGTCCTTCTCGGCCTCCTGCGCGGGCGCCGGGGCGGGCACGGTCTCCATGAGCTCGGAGGCGTGCGAGATCTGCGTGAGGGCCTTGTAGAGCGCGTCGAGGCCGGGGTCGTCCAGGAAGTTGTCGATGGTCACGATCTGGGCCTGCGGGGCGCTCTTGCGGGCGCGCTCGGAGAGCACGCGCTGGCACACGACGATGCTCGCGTCCGCCGGGACGGTGTCCACGCTGGAGTGCTCCACGGTGAGGTCCGGGCGCTCGGCCTTGACGCGGTTGCGGAAGCGGGTGGCGCCCATCGCGGAGGAGCCCATGCCGGCGTCGCAGGCAAAGACGATCTTGCCGCCCTGGGTGTCGGAGATGACGGCCGCCTCCGCCGTGCCCTTCATCTCGCGCATCTGCTGGCTCGCCTGGTCGATGTCGGCCACGGCCATGGTGCGCACGAGCGGCACCGCAATGGCGAAGGAGACGCCGGCGGCGATGGCCACGCCGATGATGTTGGTGACCATGAGGTCGGAGGGCGTCATGGAGAGGAAGGCGATGATCGAGCCCGGGGACGCGGCGGAGGTGAGGCCCGCGCCCGTGAAGCTGAACCACGCGATGGCACACATGTTGCCCACGATGGGAGCGATGATGACCTTGGGGTTCATGAGCACGTAGGGGAAGTAGATCTCGTGGATGCCGCCCAGGAAGTGGATGATCACGGCGCCGGGCGCGGACTGGCGGGTCTTCTTGTCCCTGCAGAAGAAGCAGTACGCCAGGAGCACGCCAAGACCGGGGCCGGGGTTGGCCTCGAGCATGTACATGATGGAGCGGCCCGTGGCCTCGGCCTGCGCGATGCCGATGGGCGTGAAGATGCCGTGGTTGATGGCGTTGTTGAGGAAGAGCACCTTGGCGGGCTCGATGAAGATGGCCAGAAGCGGCATGAGCCCGTACTGCATGAGAATCTGAACGCCGCCCATGAGCACGGCCAGGATCGTGGTCATGATGGGGCCGACGGCGATGTAGCCGAGCATCGAGAGCAGCATGCCGATGATGCCAACGGAGAAGTTGTCGATCAGCATCTCGAAGCCGGCCGGCGTCCTCCCCTCCATGAGGCGGTCGAACGTCTTGATGACCCAACCGGCGAAGGGGCCCATCACCATGGCGCCCATGAGCATCGTGGTGTCGGGCGCGCCGGCGATGCAGCCGATGACCGCGATGGCGCCCACGATGCGGCCGCGGTCCCCTCCGGTGAGGTAGCCGCCCTGCGCGGCGATGAGCACCGGGATGAGGTAGCTGAGCATAGGGGTCGCGATGCTCGCGAACTGCTCGTTGGGGAGCCACCCCGTCTCTATGAAGAGCGCGGTGAGGAAGCCCCAGGCGATGAACGCTCCGATGTTTGGCATGACCATGCCGCTGAGAAACTTGCCGAACCTAGAGAGACCCTCGCGTACCGACATCGGTCCCTCCTTTCTTGAGGCCCGTCGCAACGGGCCGACGCGTTGAACAGAGCGGGTTTCCCCATGACTTTTGTTTCAACGACATTGATTCTAGACTTTTGTTTCGATAGTCCATACAGAAGACCAAATTTCGTGGTAAACGGTCGATTTTAGTCGCTAAACGGTGTTCTTCCCGCAATTTTGACTTTTGGATTGACAGGTAGATGACTGTCGTTATGATGACAATTGACTTTTGTTTCGACACCTTCACTTGCAAACCAACAACAGAGGGAAAGGAGAGGGCCATGATCTACACCGTCACGCTCAACCCCGCGCTCGACAAGACGGCGCGCGTCGACCGCTTCACGCTTGACGAGGTGAACCGCATCTCTGACGTCCGCGAGGACCCGGGCGGCAAGGGCATCAACGTCTCCAAGGTGATCTCCAAGCTCGGCGGGAAGAGTCGCGCCGTCGCCCTTCTGGGCGGCTCGGTGGGCGAGAAGATCGCGGGCATGCTCGAGGCCCAGGGCATCGACGTCTGGGCGTTCGAGGCGGCCGGCGAGACGCGCACCAACCTCAAGGTCGTCGACCCGGAGCTCGACACGCACACGGACATCAACGAGCCCGGGCCGCTGGCGTCGATCGCTCAGCTCGACGCCATGCGCGAAGAGCTGGCCGAGAAGCTCGTCGAGGGTGACATCGTCGTCCTCTCCGGGAGCCTCCCCAAGGGCGCTCCCGTGGCCACCTACGCGGCATGGGCGAGGTCCTGCTCCGCCGCGGGCGCGAAGGTCTTCCTCGACGCGGACGGCGACGCCCTCACCCGCGGCCTTGACGCGAGCCCGTACCTGGTGAAGCCCAACGACGCGGAGCTCTCGCGCCTCTGCGGCAGGGGGCTCGCGGGCGAGGCGGACGTCGTGGCCGAGGCACGCGCCCTCGTCTCGCGGGGGGTGGGGCGCGTGGTCGTCTCCATGGGCGGTGCGGGCGCCGTCGTGGTGGACGGGGACCAGGCGCTCCGCGCCCGCTCCCCCAAGGTGGAGGTGGGCTCCACCGTGGGCGCCGGCGACTCCGTGGTGGCGGCGCTCGCGTTTGCCGAGGAGCGGGGCATGTCCCTCGGGGACGCCACGCGCCTGGCCATGGCCACGGGCGCGGCCAACGTCATGCAGTCCGGCACGCAGGCGGCCGAGCGCTCGCTCGTGGACTCCCTGATGGACAAGGTGACCATCGAGGCCCTCTAGCGGCACCGACCCGCAATCCGAGCAACCCGTCAACTTGACAGTTTGACCTGAGCAAACTGTCAACCGAGGAAAGGAAAGAACATGAAGGCTAAGGCAGTGCGTCTCCACGCGGCAAACGACCTGCGTCTGGACGAGTTCGAGCTCCCGCAGATCAAGGACGACGAGGTCCTGGTCAAGGTGGTCTCCGACAGCATCTGCATGTCCACCTACAAGTGCGCCACCCTGGGCGTCGAGCACAAGCGCGTGCACGAGGACGTGGCCGAGCACCCGGCGATCATGGGGCACGAGTTCGCCGGCGACATCGTGGAGGTGGGCGCCAAGTGGGCGGACCGCTTCAAGCCCGGCATGAAGTTCACGATTCAGCCCGCCCTCAACTACAAGGGAACCATGTGGAGCCCGGGCTACTCCTACGAGTTCTGCGGCGGCGACGCCACCTACTGCATCCTGCCCGCCGAGGTCATGGAGTGCGACTGCCTGCTCGAGTACACGGGCGAGGCGTACTACCAGGCCTCGCTCGCCGAGCCCATGAGCTGCTCGATCGGCGCCTTCCACGCCGCGTACCACACGCAGATGGGCGTCTACACCCACGAGATGGGCATCCGCGAGGGCGGCAAGCTCGCCATCGTTGCCGGCGCCGGCCCCATGGGCCTGGGGGCGCTCACCTACGCCCTGCACTGCGACCGTCGCCCGAGCCTCGTCATGGTGGCGGACATCAACCAGGACCGCCTGGACCGCGCGGCCGAGCTCTTCCCGCCCGAGGAGGTCAAGGCCGAGACGGGCATCGACCTCGTGTTCGTCAACAACGGTGACTTCGACGACCCCGTGGCCGCCCTGCGCGAGGTCTCCGGCGGCACCGGCTTTGACGACGTGCTCTGCTATGCCCCCGTGGCCCCCGTGGTGACGCTCTCCGACGCCATCCTCGGACGCGACGGCTGCCTCAACTTCTTCGCCGGACCCACCGACAAGAACTTCAAGGCCGAGATGAACTTCTACGAGGTCCACTACGGCTCCCACCACGTGATGGGCACCACGGGCGGCAACACGGACGACGAGATCGAGTCCCTCGAGCTCACCGCCGCCGGGCGCATCGACCCCGCCGTCATGGTGACGCACGTGGGCGGCCTGGACGCCGCGGCAGAGACCACGCTCGCCCTGCCCAAGATCCCGGGCGGCAAGAAGCTCATCTACACGCACGTGAGCATGCCGCTCACCGCTCTCGAGGACCTGCGCTCCCGCGCTGCCGAGGACGAGCGCTACGCCGGCCTTGCTGACATCGTCGAGGCCAACAAGGGCCTCTGGTGCCCCGAGGCCGAGCGCTACCTGCTCGAGAACTGGGTCGAGGAGTAGGCCCCTCCCCGCTTCCTCCTGCGCCGCTCCCCGCGTCATCCGGGCGGGGAGCGGCGCTCCCGCGGGTCTCGGCGCGGCGTGGCGCCCGCGGGATTGAGTATGATGTGAGGAGGCCGTAGGGAGGAGCCAGATGGGCAGCAGCATGCGGGAGCGCCGCGAGCGCCTGGTACAGTTCGTCAACGCACAGGGGTCGGTCACCTTCGCCCAGCTCAAGAAGGAGTTCCCCGACGTCTCCGAGATGACGCTGAGGACCGACCTCAAGTCGCTCGACGAGTCCCGGCGCATCGTGCGGACGCACGGCGGCGCCCGCTCGGTGGAGTTCGTGGTGGGGACGGACGACCTCCTGCTCAACCGCACCACCAGGAACGTCGAGGCCAAGGCCGCCATCGCGCAGAAGGCCCTGGGGCTCGTGCGCCCGGACAGCACGATCTTCCTGGACTCCGGCTCCACCACCACCGCGCTCGCCCACGCGCTGCCGGACGACCGCCTCATCGTCTTCACCAACAGCCTCACCTGCGCGGCCGAGCTCGCGCGGCTCGAGAGGGCGCGCTGCATCATGGTGGGCGGCAACCTCAACCGCTACAGCATGAGCCTCAACGGCTCCAAGACCGTGGAGGACGTGAGCGCGCTCAACGTGGACCTGCTGTTCCTGGGCGTGACCGCCTTCCAGAGCTCCACGGGCTTCGCCTGCGGCTCGGACGACGAGGCGGCGCTCAAGCGCGCGCTCATCGCCCACGCCGAGCGCACTGCCGTCCTCATGGACTCCACCAAGCTGGGCCGCCGCAGCACCTTCAAGATCTGCGACCTGGCCGACGTGGACTACGTGGTCTCGGACGGCAACCTCACCGAGCACTTCAAGAAGTACTGCGAGGAGGCCGAGGTCGAGGTGCTCTAGGGCCCGCCGGCGCAGCCACGCGCGGCTCTGGCAGGACCCGCGTTACAAACGTGTTCTTCTCGCCGTGCCCACGTGCGCGATATCGATTCCATTGCCTCACACGGGGGGCAGACGACCGCAGAGAAGGGACAGCGCCATGCCCGAGAAGCCCGGGTCCTCCCAGTATCCCACGCCCGACCGCAAGTACCTGGAGCTCCTCTCGGAGAAGTTCCCCACCGCGCGCTCGGCGTTCTCGGAGGTCATCAACCTGGAGGCCATCCTCAACCTGCCCAAGGGGACGGAGCACTTCGTCTCCGACGTCCACGGCGAGTACGATGCCTTCAAGCACATCCTCAACAACTGCTCGGGCGTCATCCGCGAGCGCGTGGCGGCCACCTTCCGCTTTGAGCTCACCCACGACGAGCAGGCGGACCTCTGCACCCTCATCTACTACCCGCACAGGAAGCTCCGTCGCCTCAAGTCATCCGGAACGGTCACGGAGGAGTGGTACGCCATCACCCTCATGCGCCTCGTGCGCCTGGCGCGCTACCTCTCGGACTCCTACACCCGCTCCAAGGTGCGCAAGGCCATGCCGCAGGAGTACGCCTACATCATCGACGAGCTCCTGCACGCCTCCCCCGGGGAGGGCGAGCAGCGCCGGCGCTACCACCAGCGCATCATAGACACCATCGTGGACACGGGCTCTGCCGACGACTTCATCGTCTCCCTCGCCTCGCTCATCAAGCGCCTCGCGGTGGACCACCTGCACCTCGTGGGCGACGTCTTCGACCGCGGCTCGCACGCGGACAAGATCCTCGACCGCCTGATGGAGTACCACTCCGTCGACCTGCAGTGGGGCAACCACGACATCGTGTGGATGGGCGCCGCGGCGGGCTCGGCCACGTGCCTGGCAGCCGTGATCCGCAACAACATCCGCTACGACTCGCTCAAGATCCTCGAGGGCGCCTACGGCATCTCGCTTCGGGAGCTCGCGCTCTTTGCCGAGGCAACCTACCGCGAGGACGACGCGATGACGCCGCTCGAGAAGGCGATATCGGTCATCCTCTTCAAGCTGGAGGGGCAGACCATAGCACGGCACCCCAACTGGCACATGGAGGACCGCCTGCTGCTGGGGACCGTGGACCCCTCCCGCGGCGTCGCGCGCGTGGGAGAGAAGGACTACCAGCTCGTCACCGCCGACTTCCCCACCCTGGACCCGGCCGACCCCTACGCGCTCACGGACGACGAGCTGCGCGTGATGGACAACCTCCTTGCCGCGGTGCGCGGCTCCTACAAGCTGGAGGCGCACGTCGGCTTCCTCTACGAGCACGGCAGCGCCTACCTCGTGCACAACGACGACGTGCTCTTCCACGCGTGCGTGCCCATGAACGAGGACGGAACCTTCCACCCGGTGAATCACCAGGGGCAGCTCCTCGCCGGCAAGGAGTACTACGACTACGCGGACCGCCTTGCCCGCCGGGCCTGGCACGAGAGCGACGAGGTCTCGCTCGACTGGATGTGGTACCTCTGGTGCGGGCGCTACTCCCCGCTCTCCGGACGCGTGATCAAGACCTTCGAGCGCACGTACTTCACCGACCGCTCCACCTGGGCCGAGCCGCGCGACCCCTACTACGCCCTCACGGACAACCCGGAAGTCTGCCGCCGCATCCTGGAGGAGTTTGGGGCGGACCCGCGACACGGGCACATCATCAACGGCCACACGCCGGTCCACGCCTCCGAGGGAGAGAGCCCCGTGCGCGCCGGAGGACGGCTCGTGGTCATAGACGGCGGGTTCTGCCAGGCCTACCACAAGACCACCGGCATCGCCGGCTACACGCTCATCTCCGACCCGCGCGGCATGCGCATCAAGGCACATCGGCCCTTCGGCTCGATCGCGGACGTGCTCGACCTCAACGCGGACATCATGAGCGACGACGACCGCTTCGAGCTGGAGCCGCGCCCGCTCACGATAGACGACACGGATACCGGCGCGGACATCAGAGAGCAGATCGCCGACCTGCGCGCCCTGCTCGACGCCTACCGCTCCGGCGAGCTCCCCGAGCGCACCGCCCGCTGACGCGCCCCGCCCGCTCCGTCAGGCAAGAAGGACCTGAATTGCACAAATGGGGACGTGCCTGAAACGTGCAACATTTTGCACGTTTCAGGCACGTCCCCATTTGTGCAACATTTTGCACGTTTCAGGCACGTCCCCATTTGTGCACTCCGTCAGGCGAGAAGGGCCTCGAGATCCATGACCTGGTCGCGGGCGTCACGATCGTCTGCCTCCCAGAGGCGCCACTCCCCCGCCGCGCGATAGGCCACGCGCGGACCAAAACCTCCGACGAGCTCGTTCGCTGCCCGCGGGAAGTCGGGATCGGACTTGAGGCCCGGATAGCGCACGGCCTCCGCGCGCGGGTGGCACACGAGGTAGTTGGCCACCACCTGCGCCGCATCTGACACAACGCGCCAGCGCTCCCGTCCCATCTGGGACGAGAGCGCCGAGAGAGCGTCTATGTCGAGGTTCTTCTCGCCCACCGCGGCGCTTCTCGCCTAGCGACGCTCGGCGATCTCCGCGCGAACGTCGGCGATGAACTCGTCGAGGTCGCGAGCGTGCGTCTCGTTGGAGCGGTCGCGCACGGAGACGTTGCCGGCCTCGACCTCCTGCTCGCCCAGGATGAGCATGTAGGGCGGGCGGTCGACGGAGCGGGCCTCGCGGATCTTGTAGCCGATCTTCTCGTCGCGCTCGTCGAGAACGGCGCGGATGCCGGCGGCCTCGAGCTTCTCCGTGACGCCGCGCGCGTAGTCGCGGCTCTTCTCGGAGACGGGCAGGACCTTCACCTGGCAGGGCGCGAGCCACGTGGGGAACTTGCCGGCAAAGTGCTCGATCAGGATGCCGATGAAGCGCTCGATGGAGCCGAAGCACACGCGGTGCAGCATGATCGGGCGCTTCTTGGAGCCGTCGGCGTCCGTGTACTCCAGGTCGAAGTTGATGGGCATCTGGAAGTCGAGCTGCACCGTGCCGCACTGCCAGGTGCGGCCGAGCGAGTCCTCCAGGTGGAAGTCGATCTTGGGGCCGTAGAAGGCGCCGTCGCCCTCGTTGACCACGTAGTCCTTGCCCAGCTTCTCAAGTGCCACGCGCAGCGCGGACTCGGCGCGCTCCCAGTCCTCGTCCGAGCCCATGGAGTCCTCGGGGCGGGTGGAGAGCTCGAGGTGGTAGGTGAAGCCGAACTTCTCGTACACGGAGTCGATGAGGTTCACCACGCCCACGATCTCGTCGGTGAGCTGGTCAGGACGCACGAAGAGGTGGGCGTCGTCCTGGTTGAAGCAGCGCACGCGGAAGAGGCCGTGCAGGGCGCCGCGCATCTCGTGACGGTGTACGAGGCCGATCTCGCCGGCGCGGATGGGCAGCTCGCGGTAGCTGTGCGGCTTGGCGGCATAGACGAGCACGCCACCAGGGCAGTTCATCGGCTTGATGCAGTACTCCTCGTCGTCGATGATAGTGGAGTACATGTTGTCCTTGTAGTGGTCCCAGTGACCGGAGGTCTTCCAGAGCTCCTTGTTCATGATCATGGGCGTGGAAATCTCCACGTAGCCCGCGGCGCGGTGGATCTCGCGCCAGTAGCTCAGCAGCTCGTTCTTGAGGATCATGCCGTTGGGCAGGAAGAACGGGAAGCCGGGGGCCTCGTCGCGCATCATGAAGATGTCCATCTCGCGGCCGATCCTGCGGTGGTCGCGCTTCTTGGCCTCCTCGAGCAGGCGCAGGTGCTCGTCGAGCTCGTCCTTGGTGGCGAAGGCGGTGCCGTTCACGCGGACGAGCATCTTGTTGTCCTTGTCGCCCTTCCAGTAGGCGCCGGAGACGCCCGTGAGCTTGAAGGCCTTGAGGGCCTTGGTGTAGGTGAGGTGCGGGCCCACGCACATGTCGATGTACTCGCCCTGCTGATAGAAGGTGATGCGGGCGTCCTCGGCAAGGTCGCCGATGTGCTCGACCTTGTACTTCTCGCCGCGCTCCTGCATGAGGGCGATGGCCTCCTCGCGGGGAAGCTCGAAGGTCGTGAACTTGAGGTTCTCCTTCACGATCTTCTTCATCTCGGCCTCGATGGCCGGGAAGTCCTCCTCGGAGATCTTCTGGCCCTCGGGGAGGTCGATGTCGTAGTAGAAGCCGTTCTCGGTGGCGGGACCGTACGCGAAGTCGGCCTCGGGGTAGAGGCGCTTGATGGCCTGGGCCATGATGTGCGCGGCGCTGTGACGGACAACGTGGGTGACCTCGTCCGCCGGGCACTCGTCGATGTGGCCGTCGTTGTACAGGACCTTCATGGGAATACCTCTCTGTCGGGTGTCGTGCTCGCCGAAACATGAAAAACGCCCGCACGCCGCCCGTGGGCAGCGTCGAGCGATATGCGGCGCCTGTCCGGGGCCTGCCGGCCCGGGGAAGGGACAGACGCCTAGATAGTCTGCGTTCGAGCGATATGTGCGAAGATGCGCCGCATCTCTGCCTTTCGTCTTGGTTGCACGACAAAGGTTTACCACAAAAGCGCGCGCGCCATGCACGGGGAAACAGATTCGCAGCATCTGCGCGGAAGGGCACGACCAGACGGGACGCGGAGTTTGGGGTTTGGGTCTTGGGTCCTGCTGGACGATTTAGCGGCGAGATTCGTCCGTGCGCACCCAAGACGCTCTCGCACCGCGGCGCAACCAGACTCGAACCATCACTAAAATGGCCCCGCCGAAGCGGGGCCCTGCGTGCCGAGAAGAACCTGAAGTTCGCGGGCGCTACTGGATGCGGGTGCGGCAGTAGGGGCAGACCTTCCAGTCCGCGTTGAGCGGGCGGTGGCAGGTGGGGCAGACGTTGCGCACCTGGGTGTTGCAGATGGGGCAGACCACGAAGTCGCGGTCGATGGGGGCGCCGCACTTGGGGCAGATGCCGTAGTGGGAGAGCTGGTGCTCGCGCAGGGCGATGTCGAGGTCCTGCTCCTCGCGGTCGATGAGGTAGGAGCTCGGACGCAGGATAACGTAGGCGAGCAGGCCAACGATGGGGATGACGGAGATGATGGCCCACATCCACCACGGCTCCGCTCCACGGCGCTGGGCGTCGCGGATCACGTAGACGATGGAGAGGATGTAGAGCATGACGACGCACACGACCATGAGGTAGAGGACCATGCGGACCTCGGGGGTAATGAGCTGGTCGAACAGTTCCTGCATCTCGGGGACTCCTTTGATCTGGTGGGTGCCACGTAACGGCGTCGCATACAGCGAGAATTGTAGCAAAAGCTACAGGAAATGGGCCGCAAGCTCGCCAGCGAGGGTGATGGATCCGCAGGCCACGTACGATTCTCCACATAATGCCGACGTTGCAGCCTCAACCGTTGGATACGTTTCCGTCACCTCAGCGCGCGCTTCACGGAAGATTCGAGCGAGCTCCGCGGCAGGAAGCGCGCGCGGGGACGACGTCTGCGTGACGGCCACACGCGGGAACGCCCCCGCCAGAAGGTCCACGATGCCGCGCACGTCCTTGTCCGCAAGCACCGCGGCGAGAAGGACCGGGCGTTCCTCGCGGCTGGGCACGACTGCGTCCACGGCGGTGAGGAAGGTGGCCACGGACTGCGGGTTGTGGCAGGCGTCTATAAGAACGGGGGGCTCGGGGCGCAGCAGCTGGAACCGACCGGGCGTGGGGCACTGGACGACGGAGGTGAAGAGCGCGTCGGCGTCGAGCACTCGGCCGAGGTGCTCCTCCACAAGCGCCACGGCGCACGCGACGTTGGCGGCCTGGTAGGCGGGCTTGAGGGCGGCGAGCTCAGCGTAGGTGGCGCGGGGGGTGGTCACGGTGAGCTCAAGCGGGGCACCCAGGCGGTGCGGGCGCTTGGTCACGAGGTAGCTCGCACGAGGGAGGTCGACGTGCTCACGCGGGACGTCGGGATGCATCTCCCCCGCCGCGTCCTCGAGACGCTCGGGACGAAGGAGCACCGGGGTCACGCCCTCCGCACGGACGCGGTCGAGGAAGACGTCCTCCACGGAGTCCGGCGTGGCGGTGCCCACGCCCAGCACGCAGCGCCGGCCATGCCGGATGACGGCGGCCTTCTCGCCAGCGATCTCCTCGAGCGTGTTGCCCAGGACATGCATGTGGTCGAGCCCTATGCCCGTGACGGCGACGGTGCGGATGGACTTCACGGCGGAGGTGGCGTCCCAGCGCCCGCCCATGCCGCACTCGAGCACGGCCACGTCGACCCCGGCCTCGGCAAAAACCACCATGGCGGCCACGGTGAGCGTGTCGAACTCGGTGATGTCGTAGGGCCGCTCGCCCGCGGCGGCGCGGCGCGCGTTCACGCGCTCCCCTGCCACGCGCGCGGCGGAGACGCCATGCGCGAAGGCTTCCTCTGACACCGGGCAGCCGCCGACCTCCATGCGCTCGGTGTAGCTCACGAGCTCGGGCGACGTGTAGAGGGCGGTGCGGAGCCCCTCGCCGGAGAGGATCGCCGCGGCGTAGCGCGAGGTTGACGTCTTCCCGTTGGTCCCCACCACCTGGAGGCTCTCGAAGGCAAGGTCCGGGTCCCCAAGCTCCGCGAGCATGTCGACGACGGTCTCCAGCAGGGGGCAGATGCCAAAGCGCAGCGCCCCGTGCACGATACCGAGCGCCTCCTCGTACGAAATCTCCGGCACCTCGAACGGCAGCTGATACATACCCACTCCCTCGTAGCTCCTCGCCGAGGGGACCTTGGGCATGCCCCGGCGCTCAGACAGTCCTCGCCGCAAAGGGCGCGGCTGCGGAACTCGCGGCGGGACATGCCCAAGGTCCCCTCGCAAGGTTGTCGAGGACGTGCGACTCGCGAGGCGTCGGACGGGAGGGGTCCGCCGCGAGTTCTTGCCGCGCCCTTTGCGGCAAGCTGTCTGAGCGCCGGACCCCTCCCGCCCGACGCCCCAGGGGCCCTACAGCCCCAGAAGCCTCAGGGCCTCCTGGCGGGTCTTGAGGTCGCGCAGGCACCCCCGGACAGCGGAGGTGGTGGTGAGGGCGCCGGCCGCGCGCACGCCGCGCATGGTCATGCAGGTGTGCTCGGCCTCCAGCACCACGAGCACGCCCAGGGGGTCGAGCTCGCGCACCATCGCATCGGCGATCTGCCCGGTGAGCCGCTCCTGAACCTGGAGGCGCCGCGCGTAGCCCGAGACGCAGCGCGCGATCTTGGAGAGCCCGGTGATGCGACCGTCGCGCGGGATGTAGCAGACGTGGGCGCGGCCGGTGAAGGGCAGGATGTGGTGCTCGCAGAGCGAGGAGAAGGGGATGTCCTTCACGATCACCATCTCCTGGTTGCCCGGCTCGTGGAACTGCTTGCGAAGGTGCGCGCCAGGGTCCTCCTGGGTCCCTCCTAGGATCTCCTCGCAGGCGCGGGCCACGCGGTCGGGCGTGCCCAGGAGCCCCTCGCGGTCGGGGTCCTCCCCTATCGCGAGCAGGAGCTCGCGGACGGCCGCCTCCACGCGCGGCCTGTCTATGGGCCCAAAGCCCTGTGCGTTCTTCTCCAAACCCATGCCCCTCTCCGCGGCGCGCTACTCGCCGCTCTTGCGCGAGCGGCCGTACACGAACCAGTAGGATACGCCCACGAGCACGACGCCGCCCACGAGGTTGCCGAGCGTGGCCGCGGTGAGGTTGCTCAGGACCCCGCCGGCGTCCACCGTGCCCGCCACGCCCGTCGCCTGGAGCATGAGCGCGTAGGGAAGGAAGAACATGTTGGCCACGCAGTGCTCGAAGCCGCAGGCCATGAAGGCCATGACGGGGAGAAGCGCCGAAAAGAACTTGTCGGTGACGGAGACGGCGGCGTGGCCGACCCACACGGCGAGGCACACGAGCAGGTTGCAGAGGACGGCGCGCGCGAAGGCCGTGACCCAGCCGAGGGCGACCTTGCCCTCCGCGACGGCTATCGCGGCCTCGCCGAGGGCGCCGCCGTTGGCGGTGGCCACGCCCGCGGCGATCATGAGGCATGCGGCGAGGACGGCGCCCACGAGGTTGCCCGCGAGCACGAGCGCCCAGCTCTTGAGGAGTCTCCCCCACGAGAAGCGCCCCGCGAGGGCGCCCATCACCATGAGGCAGTTTCCGGTGAAGAGCTCGGCACCGGCGGCGAGGATGAGGAAGAGCCCCAACGTGAACGAGAAGCCGCCCAGAAGCTGCGTCGCCGCGAAGGGCAGCGAGGCGTCGGACTTGATCACGAGCATGAACGTGGCGCCCAGCGCGATGAAGGCGCCCGCCATGACGGAGAGCGCGAGGGCGCTCACCACGTCCGTGTTGGCCTTGGTCGCCGCGACGCGCTCGTTCTTGAGCTCCATCGAGGCGGGGGTCATCGCCCCGCTGTAGGAAGACGATGGCTTCTCGGTCACCTTCATCGGCAGGTCCTCTCTGCGGCCTCCACTACGTGTCGGGCCAGGATAGCGGTTGTTATGGATCCGATGCCCCCGGGCACCGGCGTTGCGGCAAGGACCACGGGGGCCACGGCGTCGAGATCGACGTCGCCCACGAGGCGGCCCTCGGCCTCGTCCCAGTTTATGCCCACGTCAACGACGACCTGGCCCTCGCGAACGCACTCCGCGCCGAGCATGCGGGCGCTGCCCGCCGCCGCCACGACGACGTCCGCGCGCCGGCAGCACGCGGCGAGGTCCCGCGTGTGGGTGTGACAGGTGGTGACGGTGGCGTTCCTCGCAAGGAGAAGCGCGGAGACCGGGCGCCCGATCACGAGGGAGCGGCCCACGACGGTGACCTCGGCGCCGTCGAGCTCCACGCCGTAGTGGTCGAGAAGGGCGATCACGGCCTCAGCCGTGCAGGGGGCGAAGCCCGCGCCCGCCCCGGCGAGCGTGGACAGGAGCGACGACGGCGTGGCGGCGTCCACGTCCTTCTCGGCGGCTATGGCGGCGCAGGACGCGGCCTCGTCGAGATGTGCGGGAAGCGGGCGGAAGAGCAGGACGCCGTGAACGTCCCCCCGCGAGCAGAGCCCGCGCAAGGTCCCCTCGAGCTCGTCCTGCGAGCAGCCCTCGGGCAGCTCGCGGCGCTCCACGGCAATCCCCGCGGCGAGGCAGCGCTTCTCGGCACCCCGCTCGTAGGCGAGGTCGTCCGGGCGGGAGCCCACGCGCACGAGGGCGAGCCGGGGGGTCACGCCAGCGTCCGCGAGGCACGCCGCACGCGCGGCGACGTCCTCGACTATGGCCTTGGCTACGGGGGCTCCCCTCAGGAGCTCAGCCATGCCTCACGCTCCCGCCGATGCGGTCCGTGACGGAGAGCGCGAGCCGCTCCGCGCGCGGAACGTACTCGTCCAGAAGCTCGCTCACGGAGCCCTCGATGCGCTCCGCCACGTAGCGATCCTTAAGGGCGGAGGTGTTGACGTAGACGTTCACGCTCGCGCACTCGAGGGCCGCGCGCACGAGGAGCGCCCCGCACGCGACGTCCGAGATGAGCTGCCCGGAGCACATGGTACCCATCTGCTCCAGGAGCACGATGGCGCGGCAGCACTCCCCCATCATCGCCAGCGGGGCCATGCAGGCGCCCTCGACGGCGCTCTCGATGGCCTCGGCGCGCGCGGGATCGTCCTTGGGCATGCGCCACGCGGCGAGCACGGGGCCAAAGCCGTCGGCGTCCTCCTCCACGAGCTCGAGCAGGCGGTAGCGGACGTCCTCGGCCTCCTCCATGAGGGCGGCGACGTCGGCCTCGTGCTCGGCGCAGCGCGGGTTGCCCTGCGTGAAGGCGCCCGCCATCGAGCAGAGCGCCGTGCCGAGAGCGCCCACGAGCGCGGCGGCGCCGCCCCCGCCGGGCGTGCTCTCGCGCGCGGCGAGCCTATCGGAGAACTCCTCGCAGCTGAGCTCGGTGAACCTGTCTCCCATGACGGGACCCTTTCGCTCGGGGCTAGAACAGGCCGACGATCTTGCCGTCGGGCGTGACGTCGATCTTCTCCGCCGCGGGGACCTTCGGCAGGCCCGGCATGGTCATGATGTCGCCCGTGAGCGCCACCACGAAGCCGGCGCCGGCGGAGACGCGCAGGTTCCTCACCGTGACGCGGAAGCCCTCAGGGGCGCCCAGCTTGTTCTGGTCGTCGGTGAAGGAGTACTGGGTCTTGGCCATGCAGATGGGCAGGCCGCCGAAGCCCTGCTCCTCGAGCTGGGCCATCTGGCGGCGAGCCGGCGCGGTGAAGTCAACGCCGTCGGCGTGGTAGACGCGCGTGGCGATGGCCTCGATCTTCTGGGCGAGCGTGCCATCGAGCTCGTAGGCGTACGTGAAGTTTGCCGGCTCCTCGCAGAGGCGCACGACCTCGTTGGCGAGCGCGACGCCGCCCTCGCCGCCCTTGGCCCAGACCTCGGAGAGCGCGACGTTGACGCCCAGCTCGCGGACGCGGCGCTCGACGAGGTCGAGCTCCGCCTGGGTGTCCGTGGGGAAGGCGTTGATGGCAACGACCACGGGCAGGCCCCAGACGTTCTGCACGTTGGAGACGTGGCGCAGCAGGTTGGGAAGACCGGCCTCGAGGGCCTCGAGGTTCTCGGTGGTGAGCTCGGCCTTGGGCACGCCGCCGTTGTACTTGAGGGCGCGGACGGTGGCCACGAGCACCACCGCGGAGGGGACGAGGCCCGTGGCGCGGCACTTGATGTCGAGGAACTTCTCCGCGCCGAGGTCCGCGCCAAAGCCGGCCTCGGTGACCACGTAGTCCGCAAGCTTCATGGCCGTGGTGGTGGCCATGACGGAGTTGCAGCCGTGGGCGATGTTGGCGAAGGGGCCGCCGTGGACGAAGGCGGGGTTGCCCTCGAGGGTCTGGACCAGGTTGGGCTTGATGGCGTCCTTGAGAAGCGCCGTCATGGCGCCCTCGGCGTGGATGTCCGCGACGGTGACGGGCTGGCGATCGTAGGTGTAGGCGATCACCATGCGCGCGAGGCGGGCCTTGAGGTCGGCGAGGTCCGTGGCCAGGCAGAAGACCGCCATGACCTCGGACGCAACGGTGATGTCAAAGCCGTCCTGGCGCGGCATGCCGTCCGCGACGCCGCCCAGGCCGTCCACCACGTTGCGCAGCTGGCGGTCGTTCATGTCCACGCAGCGCTTCCAGACGATGCGGCGGGGGTCGATGCCCAGGGCGTTGCCCTGCTTGATGTGGTTGTCCAGCATGGCGGCGCAGAGGTTGTTGGCCGCGCCGATGGCGTGGAAGTCGCCGGTGAAGTGCAGGTTGATGTCCTCCATGGGGACGACCTGCGCGTAGCCGCCTCCCGCGGCGCCGCCCTTGATGCCAAACACGGGGCCGAGCGAGGGCTCGCGCAGGCAGAGCATGGTCTGGTGGCCGAGACGGTTCATCGCGTCGGCGAGGCCCACGGACGTGGTGGTCTTGCCCTCGCCCGCGGGCGTGGGGTTGATGGCGGTCACCAGGACGAGCTTGCCCTTGCTCGGGCGGTCGGCGAGCGAGTGGATGTCCACCTTGGCCTTGGTGCGCCCGTAGGGCTCGAGCATCTCCTCCGTGAGGCCGGCGCGCGCGGCGACCTCGGAGATGGGCAGCATCTTCGCCTCCTGGGCGATCTCGATGTCGGACTTGTAATCGGCCATGGTGGGCCTCCCTCGGACGGCGTTCTCGGTCATGGAGCATCGAACCTCTACTATAGCGCGAGCCGTACGGACCGTGATTCGCGCGGCGGCTAACGGCCCGGCCGCCACGCGGCCCACACGTCTCTGACACGCATGTCCTACACTGTGGGAAAGTCCCCAACGCGGAGGTGCGCCATGATCGAGAGACAGCCCTTTGGAACCACCCCCGACGGAGCGGCCGCGACCCGCTACGTCCTTGTCGCCGGCTCCGCGCGCGTGGCCGTCACGGACTACGGCGCGACGCTGCTCTCCGTCGAGGTTCCGGACCGCGACGGCAGGGCGGGCGACGTCCTGCTGGGCTACGGCTCGCTCGAGGGCTACCTCGGTCCCAACCCCGCCTGCTACGGCGGCACCATCGGCCCCGTGGCAAACCGCACGGACCGCGCGGAGGTGCCCCTTGCGGGCGCGGTCTACCACCTGCCCGGAAACGACGGGCCCAACGCCGCCAACAACCTCCACACGGACCTCGACCACGGCCTTCACCGACGCGTGTGGTCCGCCCAGGCGGACGACGCCGCAAACGCCGTGCGCATGACGTGCCGCATGGCAGACGGCGAGCTCGGCCTGCCGGGCAACCGCACGTTCTCCGCGTCCTTCTCGCTCGCCGAGAAGGACGGCGCGGCCGAGCTCACCATCTCGTATGCGTGCGAGTCCGACGCGACCACCTACGTAAACATGACGAACCACGGCTACTACAACCTGGCAGGGCACGCCTCGGGCTCGGTCCTAGGGGAGCTCGTGACGCTTGACGCGGACGCCTTCCTCCCCGTGCGCGTGGACTCCGTCTCGGAGGGCGAGGTGCGCGACGTGGCGGGCACGCCGTTCGACTTCCGCTCGCCCAAGGCGCTCGGGGCGGGTGCCGATGCCGACGACGAGCAGATCCGTCGGGCGCGCGGCTACGACCACTGCATGTGCGTGCGGGGATACGAGGCCGGCGGCGCCCCGCGCCACGCGCTGCGCACGGAGGACCCCGCGAGCGGCCGCGCCATGGACGTCCTCATAACGGCGCCCGGGGCGCACCTCTACACCGGCAACTGGCTGGACGATTCCGAGACAAAGGACGGCGCCGCCTACGGGCCGCGCGCGGGCTTCGCCTTCGAGCCCGAGTTCTACCCGGACAACATCCACCACCCCGAGTGGGAGCAGTCCGTCTGCGAGCCGGGGAGCCCCTGGACGTCCACCATCGTCCTGCGCTTCTCCGTCACCGATTAAGGTCAGGCGAGAAGGACGGGCGCCTCGCCGACGCCCCCACGGTCGCCGGCCCTTCTCGGCCCCTCGTTCTTCTCGGCATCTCCGCCCATCCGCGAAAAAGAGCTTCTGCCACAATTTGCCTTCAGATCCGGTCAAAGAGTGGCGGAAGCTCTTATTCGATGGGCGCCCGATGGGCTGCCGCGCCCCCTACTCGTAGCGCTCGTCGAAGACGCGGCGCGTCTTCTTCTCGCTGCGCGGCAGGACGCCGAGCTCGACGACCTTCACGAGCGGCGTGAAGCCGATGCGGCGCTTGACCTCGTGCGCGACGTCCTCGGCGAGGTCGAGGAAGTCCTGCGTGCCGTCGGTCTCCACGTAGATGCGCATGGTGTCGCGGCCCTCGAGGTGCGAGATGCGGATCTGGTACTCGCTCGAGAGCTGCGGGTACTCCTGGAGCACCTCCTCGATCTGGCGCGGGAAGACGTTGACGCCCTTGATCTTGACCATGTCGTCCGAGCGGCCCTGCAGAGCGTCGATGCGCGGGTAGGGACTGCCGCAGGGGCACGCGCCCGGGATGATGCGGCTGAGGTCGTGCGTGCGGAAGCGGATGAGCGGCGCGCCCTCCTTCACGAGCGTGGTGATCACGATCTCGCCCCACTCGCCGTCGGGCAGCGGCTCGCCGGTGGCGGGGTCGACGATCTCGATGTAGATGAAGTCGTCCCAGTAGTGCATGCCGTCCTCGGCGTCGCAGGAGATGCCGATGCCGGGGCCATAGACCTCCGTGAGGCCGTAGATGTCGTAGATCTGGATGCCCAGGCCCGCCTTCACGCGGTCGCGCATCTTCCTGCCCCAGCGCTCCGAGCCGATGACGCCCTTGCGAAGGGCAATCTGGTCGCGCATGCCGCGGGCCTCGACCTCCTCCGCCAGGAGCAGCGCGTAGCTCGACGTGGCGCCGATGACCGTGGTCTGCAGGTCGACCATGAACCGCAGCTGCTTCTCCGTGTTGCCGGGACCCATGGGCACGACCATCGCGCCGAGCTTCTCCGCGCCCGCCTGGAAGCCGATGCCCGCCGTCCAGAGGCCGTAGCCGGGCGTAATCTGGATGCGGTCCTCGGCGGTGATGCCGGCGAGCTCGTAGCAGCGCGCGAACTGCGTGGCCCAATCGTCCACGTCGCGCGCGGTGTACGGGATGATCACGGGCGTGCCCGTGGTGCCCGAGCTCGAGTGGATGCGCACGATCTCGCGCTCGTCCACGGCGGAGACCCCGAGCGGGTAGCAGTTGCGCAGGTCCTCCTTCTCGGAGAACGGCAGCGCGAGGAAGTCCCCCTCCGCGCGGACCTCGGTGACGCCGGCCTCCTGGAGGCGGCGGCCAAAGTAGTTGCCCGACGCCACGAGGCGCTGGACCTGCTCGTTCACGAGCTTGAGCTGGGACTCGCTGATCTTCATGCTGGCTCCTCTGTGAATTGGGGACAGTCCCCAATTTGCAGAAACGTTTTATGTGAATTGGGGACTGTCCCCAATTGACAGGGCGCGAAGGTCGAGGTCGAGGAAGCGGGGCGAGACGGTGGCGCGGACGGCGGCCTCGAGGTCGTCCACGGTGACGGGGCCAAGGGCGCCGGCACGAGCCGCGGCGCCCAGGAGGACGACGTTGAGCACGCGCGCGGTGCCGAGCTCCGCCTCCGCGGCCGCGGCGTCAACGATCACGAGGCTCTTCTCGCCCACGCGATCGCGAAGGTAGGACATGATGGCGGGCAGGTCGTAGGCAGGGCCGCCCGTGGCGGCGGAGACCGGGACCACGGGCACGTCGCTCGTGACGACCATGCCGCCCTGCCGCAGGAACGGCAGCTGGCGCACGGCCTCCGCGGGCTCGAAGGCGACGATCGCGTCCGCCCGCCCGCGGCCGACGAGCGGAGAGGCGGCGCCCTCCCCCAGCCTCACGTGGCTGAACACCGAGCCGCCGCGCTGCGCCATGCCGATGGTCTCGGCGGTCTTTACGGGAAGCCCCCGACCCATGGCGGCCCGGGCGAGCAGCTTGGACGCGAGGACGGCCCCCTGACCGCCCACGCCGGCAAGGATGACGTTGGTGCCCCTGGCGATCTCGCTCACAGGCGCTCACCTCCCGAGATGGCATGCGTGGGACAGATCTGCTCGCAGAGCGTGCAGCCCGTGCACTGCGTGGCGTCTATGCGGACCTTGCCGGTTGCCGCGTCCGGAACGAGCGCGGGGCACCCAAGCTCCCGCACGCAGCGCTGGCAGCCGACGCACTTCTCGGCATCCACGACGCTCGTAGCCTGCGGTTTGGCGAGAACCACGCACGGGCTCCGGAAGATGATGGCCTTGACGCCGGGCTGGTCTGCCACGCGGCGCACGGTCTCCACCGCGCGCTCGTGATCGAGCGGGTCCACGGTCTCCACCACCGTGAGCCCGATGGCGAGAAGGACGCGCTCGATCGAGACCCTCTCCACGACCTGGCCCATCATCGTGCGGCCCGTGCCCGGGTGCGGCTGGTGGCCCGTCATTGCCGTGGTGGAGTTGTCGAGCACCACGAGCGTCATGTCTGCCTGGTTGTAGAACGCGTTCACCACGCCGGTAATGCCGGAGGCGAAGAAGGTGGAGTCGCCCACGAACGCGAAGGCCTTAGTGTCGGGCTCCACGTGCGTGACGCCCTGGGCGATGTTGATGCCCGCCCCCATGCAGAGGCACGTGTCCACCATGTCGAGCGGCTTGGCGTTGCCGAGCGTGTAGCAGCCGATGTCGCCGCAGAACAGGGTCTTGCGTCCGCGCATCGCACGCTTGACGGCGTAGAAGCTCGCACGATGCGGACAGCCGGCGCAGAGGACGGGGGGACGGATGGGGAGCTGCGGGGGCGCCGGGAGGTCCTTCTCCGTGCTCAAACAGTCCTCTTCGCACGGACGAGCCACCGGCTCGTCCGGCTCATGCGGAACTGCGCGCGGAGAAGGATCTCCCGGCACGAGCTCGTCAGCCACTTCCCTACCGAGGAAGTTGTCAATCGCGCGACCGACCGACTCGACGGTGTTCTCTCCCGAGGGTTGGATGTCGGCGGTGAGTTTGCCGCGGATCTTGACGGTGAGGCCGCGTCGGCCGCAGGTGGCGATGAGGGCGCGCTCGATCACGGGGTCGAGCTCCTCGACGCAGAGGACCTCGTCGAGGCCGTCGAGGAAGTCGGCCGCGAGGGGCTCCGGGAAGGGGTATGGGGTCGCCACGCGGAGCACCCGCACGTCGTCCTTCTCGCTCAGGTTTTCGGCGACGTAGGTGGCGCTGATGCCGTGGGTTGCGATGCCGAGGCGCGGGCGGGCACCCAGACCGGCCGTCTGGCGGACGGTGTTTCTCGCGTAGCCGGAGAGGCGCTTGGCAAGCTCCGCGTCGCGCCTCTCGATGGCGGCGTGGGCGCGCACGGAGAGCGCGGGGAAGATGACCCAGCGGGACGGGTCGCGGACGAAGCCCTCTGGATCGAGACGAGTCCAGTCACCCTCATCGGCCACCTCCACGTCCTCGTAGCCGTGGTCGACGCGCGTGGTCGGGCGCACGATCACGGGGCAGCCGAGCTCCTCGGAGAGGTCAAAGGCCTCCCCCATCATCGCGTAGGCCTCGGACGGGCTCGACGGGTCCAGGATCGGCAGCTTGGCGTAGGCCGCGAAGGTGCGCGTGTCCTGCTCGGTCTGGGACGAGATGGGACCCGGGTCGTCCGCCACGAGCACGACCATGCCACCCTTGACGCCGATGTAGGAGAGGCTCATGAGCGGGTCGGAGGCGACGTTGAGGCCCACCTGCTTCATCGTGACGAGCGCGCGGGCTCCCGCGTAGGCGGCCCCGGCGGCAACTTCGAGCGCGGCCTTCTCGTTGACGGACCACTCCACGTAGACGCCCTCGCCCCGGCGGCGCGCCGCGGTCTCCAGCACCTCGGTCGACGGCGTGCCCGGGTAGCCAGCCACCACGTTCACGCCCGCGGCGAGCGCGCCCACCGCCATGGCCTCGTTGCCCATCAGGAACTCTCTGTGCATGCGGCCCCCTCTCACGTTAGGCCGCACTCTACCAGAGGGCCCGCGCAGCTTGGCGGAACCGTCGCTAACCGGTAACGTGTGGTCTGTGAATTGGGGACAGTCCCCAACTTGCATATGTGAATTGGGGACTGTCCCCAACTTGCAGACGGCGGGAGGCAACATGGCGGAGACGGCGACGGACAGGCTGAGGCTCGTCATCGGCGACGAGGGGCTCGCGCGGCTCGCCAGGGCGCGCGTGGCCGTAATCGGCCTCGGCGGCGTGGGGTCGTCCTGCGCGGAGGCGCTCGCCCGCGGCGGCGTGGGCCACCTGGTGCTCCTGGACCGCGACGTGGTCGCCCCGAGCAACATCAACCGCCAGGCGCTCGCCTTTACGAGCACCATAGGCCGGCCCAAGGCCGAGGTCATGCGCGCGATGGCGCTCGACATCAACCCCGAAGCCGACGTCACCGCCGTCACCGCGTTTCTGGACAAGGACGCGCTGCCGGCGCAGATGGACGCCCTCGGGCCGCTCGACTATGTGGTGGACGCCATCGATACCGTGGCCCAGAAGCTGCGCCTCGCGCAGTGGTGCCAGGAGCGCGGCGTCCCCGAGCTCTCCGCGATGGGCGGCGCCAACAAGCTCGACCCCTGCCGCCTGCGCTTCGCCGCCATCGAGGACACCGTCAACTGCCCGCTCGCGCGCGTCATGCGAAAGGAGTGCCGCCGCCGAGGCATCCGCGGCCTGCGCGTGCTCTTCTCGGACGAGGAGCCGGTCCGCATGGAGCGCATCTCAGACGAGCAGTGGCTGCGCGAGGGGTCGCTCCTGGGCACGATGAGCTACCTGCCCCCCATCATGGGCCAGATGCTCGCCAGCCGCGTGATTCGCGACCTTCTGGGGTGGGCGTGACGCAAGCCGCGTGCGACAGAACCCTCCGGAGCATCTGTCGCGAAGGGGCGTCCGCCACAAAATCACCGCTTACGCGCGACGTGGAAAGTTGGTAGGGTAGCTCCTCGCATTCGCCCGCCCTGCGGGTCCCGTCGAGAAAGGTCTGCCCCCATGCCCACCAACAAACGCGAGAGCCTCATCTTTACGATCATCATGTGCTTCTGCATGGTGCTCTGGATGTCCGTCTACAACGTCGCTCGCGTGCATGGCTGGAGCTTCGGCTCCGGAACGCTGGCCGACGCATGGCTCGGCTTCCCGCCGGCCTACGTGGTGGCGATGCTGCTGGACGTTCTTCTCGCCAGCCGGTTTGCCAAGTGGTTTGCGTTCCGCTTCCTGGTGACGCCGGGCAAGAGCAGCCGCCTTGCCATCACGCTGGCCATCAGCACGATGATGGTCTTCCCAATGGTGCTCTTCATGTCGCTCTACGGCGCGCTCGAGGCGTTCACGCACGTGGGCGACCCGGCCATGATCCTGCCCACGTGGATCGCGAACATCCCGTGGAACTTCGTCGCCGCGCTGCCGTGGAACCTGCTGGTGGCGGGCCCGCTCTCGCGCTGGGTCTTCCGCCGCGCGTTCCCTGAGGGGACGGTGCTCGCGGAGCCGGTCTGCGCGTAAGCGGGCGCCCGCAGCTCTCCCGGCAGATCGGGCCACCGACGGAACCCCACGGCATCGCGCTCGGGGCCCTCCGGCATGGCCTCACCGCATTGTATGCCGTGAGAGAAGGCTCGGCGCCTGCGCAAGGCACACGCCCGCGAGAATCACCACCACGCCCAGCCACTCGACGACGCCGAGCGGTTCGCCGAGCACGACCATGGCGATGAACAATCCCGCGGGAAGCTCCGCAGCGGCCATGACGGTTGAGAGGCCGGCGGGCAGGTGTGGCGACCCCAGGCCAAAGAGCAGCACGGGGCACATGAGGCCGAAGAAGCCCGCGACCGCGGCAAAGGGCAGGATGCCCTGGAAGACGACGCCCGACACCAGGTAGTCCGGGCACACGGTGAGCGACATGACGCCCGCCCCCAGGCACACGACGAGGCCGCGCTGCTCGTTGGAGCAGAGGGCCTTCACCTTACCGGAGAGCGTCACGAAGAGCGAGCAGGTCACGGCGGCGCCGAGCGCGCAGAGGAGGGCCACCGGGTCGTAGCCCGCAAGCCCCGTCCTGTAGACGCCGCTCGCGAACACGGTGCCGAACACGATGACCGCCGCCGAGGCGACCTCCACGAAGCGCGGAGCTCGGCGCGTCATGATGGTCTGCCAGACGAGCCCCATCCACGTGAACTGGAAGAGCAGCGTGAGCGCCACCGGTGCGGGCAGCACGCTCATGGCGTAGCAGTACAGAATCGAGGTCGTGCAGGTGAGGGCACCGAGCCCCATGAGTTTAAGCACCTGCTTGCCGGAAAGACGCTGCCACCGCACACCGCGCAGACGGCCGAGAAGCACCGCGAGCCCGAAGAACAGGAAGCCGAACCACGCCTGGCTTGCAACCACCTGCGCGGAGGTGAAGCCCGCCGCGTAGGCGAGCTTGTAGGTGGTCGCCATCGCCCCATAGCAGGCGCCGCCCGCGAACACCTGGAGTGCCGCCACCGCCCGGCGGCGTCCCGAGGGCGCCATCCCCGCAGACGGCATCGGCCGATCGATCACGTTTTCCATAGCCGTTCCTCCTCTCGCCCCGCAACGCGAGGCTTCGGCCCTGTGCGTCTCGGGCTCTCGGAGGGAGGCTGGCGCGTCATCACGTGATTGACGGCGCAAAAAGCCGCACAACCGGAGCTCCGTTGTGCGGCAAAAAGGTGGCTTGCGCCCAGAAAAGTCCACACGATTTTAGACGAACTGACTGTACGGGCCTTGCCTGCAGAAGTCAAGCGACGGCGAGAAGTCCTTGTCGACGCTTGACGCGGCACAGAGAGCTCCCATAATAGGTCTCGAAAATCCCAGCGGATTTTTCCGGATGCCGCCATCATCTTTTCGCCGCTCACCCGCCTTAGGGCAGGTGGGCGGCTTTTCTGTATCGACGGGTCCGGCGAGAGAAGGGACATGGCATGGCGAACGAACTCATCGACCTCATCAAGACGCGCAGGAGCGTGCGCAGCTACAGGGCGGACCCCGTCCCCCAAGAGCTGCTCGACACCGTGCTTGAGGCGGGCACCTACGCGCCCACGGGCGGCGGGCACCAATCGCCGGTGATCGTGGCCGTGACGAGCCCCGAGACCCGCGAGCGCCTGCGCGCGCTCAACGCCGCCGTCATGGGCAAGGAAACCGACCCGTACTACGGCGCGCCGGCCATCGTGGTGGTGCTCGCCGACAGCGGACGCGGCACCTTCGTGGAGGACGGCTCCTGCGTGCTCGAGAACCTCATGCTCGCGGCGCACGCCGTGGGCCTCTCCAGCTGCTGGATCCATCGCGAGCGCGAGATCTTCGACAGCGTGGAGGGCAAGGCGCTCCTCAAGGAGTGGGGCCTGCCCGAGGCGCTGCGCGGCGTGGGCGCCATCGCGCTCGGCTACGCCGACGGCCCCGAGCCCGCCGCCGCCCCGCGCAAGGACGGCTACGTGCTGCGCGCGTAGCTCAAACAATTCACACGTTCCGGAAAGGGGCGCTCTGCCGGCAGCATCGATGCTCCCAGCAAAGCGTCCCCTGTCCGCCTGCGTCGCTAAAGACGAGTCCTCACGCTGCTCACGCCGTGGAGCGTCTTCACAAACGCCGGGTCGTCGTGGTTCACGATCTCGCTGTGGTCGAGGGTGAGCCCGGCGATCTTCGCCATATCATCGTCGGTAAGCTCGAAGTCCCACACGTCGATGTTCTGCTCCATGCGGTCGCGGTGCACGGACTTGGGGATAACCACCACGCCGCGCTGGATGTTCCACCGCAGGGCCACCTGCGCCGCGGTCCTGCCGTACTTCTCGCCAATCGCGATGAGGACGGGATGCGTGAAGATGCCGTGGTTGCCCTCGGCGAAGGGACCCCACGCCTCGGGTACCACGCCGTACTCGCGCATCGTGGCGAGCGCCGCCTCCTGCGAGAAGAACGGGTGAAGCTCCACCTGGTTCACGGCGGGCGTCACCTCGACGGTCTCGCAGAAGTCCGCCAGGCGCGCCGGGTAGAAGTTGCACACGCCGATGGCGCGGATGGTGCCGGCGCGATACGCCTCCTCCATGGCGCGCCAGGCCCCCACGTAGTCGCCGACCGGCTGGTGGATGAGATAGAGGTCCAGGTAGTCAAGACCGAGCTTGTCGAGCGAGGTCTCAAGCGCCGCCTTGGCGCCCTCGTAGCTCGCGTCCCGCACCCAGAGCTTGGTGGTGACGAAGAGCTCCTCGCGAGGCACGCCGCTCTCGCGAATGGCGGCGCCCACCGCCTCCTCGTTCATGTAGGCCGCCGCCGTGTCGATGAGGCGATAGCCGCAGTCGATGGCGTGGAGCACCGCCTGCTTGCATACCGCAGGGTTGGGTACCTGGAACACCCCGAAGCCCTCGCACGGCATCTCGATACCGTTGTTGAGCGTCACGGTCTGAACGTTTGCCATGGTAGATTCCCTTCTCGCCTAATCGCACCGTCCTTTGACCCCACCATCATGCTGCGAAAAGCGAATGCCGCGCCCTACGCATTCGAGCAGTTAGCATGCATAACGTGCATACTGAGAAGGACACACCAGAACACGGGAGACACCCATGACCATCGAGCAGCTCGAGCACATAGCCTGCGTCGCACGAACGGGATCCATATCCCGCGCCGCCGCCGAGCTCCACATGTCCCAGCCGGCGCTCAGCCGCTCCATCCGGCGGCTTGAGGACGAGCTTGGCTGCGACCTGTTGCGCCGCACCGCGAACAGGTCGGCGCTCACCGAGGCGGGCCGCATCGCGGCAGACTACGCCGACGACCTGCTCCGCACCTATCGGCGCATGCGAGACGAGCTGTCCTCGCTCGAGACGCGCCGCCGCATGCTGCGCGTTGGCACCTGCGCGCCCGCTCCGCTCTGGCGCGTCACGCAGCTCGTGGTGGAGACCTCGCCTGGCACCATCATCGCCTCTGAGTCGCTTGATTCGCAGCATCTGGAGCGCGCCCTCATGGAGGGCACGCTCGACGCCGCCATCATGCTGCGACCGCTTGCGTTCCCCGGCTTCATCTCGCAGCCCATCATGACCGAGAGCCTTTCGGTGCTCCTACCGAGCATGCACCCACTCGCGGCGGAGCGGACGCTGCGGTTCCGGGACATCGACGGAGAGACGTTCCTCGTCTACGCCAACATCGGCTTCTGGCGCAGCGTCGTCGTGCGCGAGCTGCCGCGCGCTGAGCTCCTCTGGCAAGAGGACCGCTCGATGTTCGAGATGCTCCTCTCCACGAGCGACGCGCTCGCGTTCAGCACGGAAGCGTCTGAGCCGTACACGGCGCACGTGTCGGGCGACCTTGGCGACCGCGTCGCAGTCCCACTCAGTGACGCCAGCGCTCACGCCACGTTCTACCTCGTGTACCGCACGAACGAGAGGGGTCAGGGCCCGGAGCTCATCGAACGCATGCTGCCGCACCTATGAGATTCATAGTTACGCACCGTCTGAGTGCGATGGGCAAGAAGACATCGGCGCCGTACGAGAAACGCTCTTCCTCAACCAGACGCAGCTCATTTAGCCGGTGAAGCCTCGCGTCATTTCTCCCGCAACGAAGTATATTTGCCGGTACCTACGCGTCAGCCGCGCCAGAATCGAGGCGCAGGCGGGCGAGCGTGGCGATAAGGCCGAGCGCGAGCAGCGGGAGCGTTCCGAGAACCGCCGCGTGCGTGCCGCTTCCCGCGATGAGCGCGCCGCCGAGGGCATCTGCGAACGGGGTGGGTACTACTTCTTCCACGACCACCTCCTCAGCGCCCTCGGCCTGAGCGATATCTACGCCCTCGACGCCGCCTTCGGGCTCGCGTGCGCGGGCGTCGCCGCCGTGGCGTGCCTCGTGACCGTCACGCTCGTCTCGGGGACCTTCCGCGTCTCGCTCGCCGAGCGCGTGCGTCAGTTCGGGCTGTTCTCCTCGGCGGGGGCGTCCTGTCGCCAGCTCGTGCGCGCCGTGCTCGTGGAGGCGGCGCTCCTGTGCGCGGTGGGAATCCCGGCGGGGCTCGCGCTCGGCGTCGCGCTGGACGCCGTGGCGCTGCCACTCGTGGCGGACGACACGGCGTGGGTGACGGGCGGCGTGCCGGTCGCGCTCGACGTCCGTCCCGAGGCGCTGCTTGGCGCGGCGGCAGTGTCTGCGGCGACGGTCCTGCTTAGCGCGCTTGCGCCCGCGCTGCGCGCGAGCCGCCTGCCCGCCGTTGAGGCGATGCGCGGGGACGGAAGCACGGGGGCACGCGGAGGCCGCCCGGGTACCGGGGCGCCTCTCCCCCGTCGCACGGCAGGCGGTCGCGACGTGACCGCTCTTCTCGCCAGCCGCTTTCACCGTGCGGGGCGCGGGCGCGACCGGGCGACGGTCGCGGCGCTCGCCGTCTCCTTCGCGCTGCTGGTGGGAGGCGGCGTCCTGGGAGCGTACTTCGGCCGGGCCTCCGTCCTCGAGGGGACGCCCGCGGACGTGAGCGCGGGCGTGAGCGCCGAGGGGACCGCCAACATGCCTGGGGCGGAGGGCGAGCTGCCACACCTGCCGGCACTTCTCGAGCGGCTGCGCGCGCTGCCGGGAATACGGAGCGCCGGGTTCGTCTCCAAGACCCAAACCCTGCTCGACCTCGACGACTCCTCCGTGGCGACTTGGGCGAAGGAGTCACTCTGGCGACCGGAGGGCAATCTCCCTGACGCCGCCGGGGACGACGTCTTTGGCACGGTCTACTACGTTGACGACGTCACGTGGGAACTCCTGCTCGGGGAGGCCGGGGCCGAGAAGGACGCGCAGGGGTGCGTCGTCGTGAACGAGGTGCTCGACTCCGGGCACGAGGGGCAGCAGCCGTTTGGGGACGCGCTTCTCGGCACGCGGCTGTCCCTCTCCGGAACGGAGGTCTTGTGGGAGGTCGTGGGTCTTCTCGACGAGGTCCCGGGGTGGTTCTGGCTCTCTCGCGGCGCGCTGGAGAGCGTGCTGCCCACGGTGCTCGCGCCGGCGTCGTCCGTCGCGGGGGCCGACCGGGAGGACATCGGGTACGGCATGACCACGCTCTACGCGACGGCAGATGACTCGTCTGCGACGGCGGCCGACGTGGATCGGCTTCTCGAGGAGAACCCTGCGCTCGCCACCTGGGACGGCGTCGTCGACGAGCGGGCCGAGGCGCACCAGTCTGAGGCGCTCTACGGCGCCATACGGGCGCTCCTGTCGACCTTTGGCGTGGCTGCCGCCGCCGTCGGCGTGGCGAGCGCGTTCAACTCCTCGGCCGCGAGCGTGCTTTTGCGCGCGCACGACTTCGCCGTGCTGCGCTCCGTCGGGATGGGCGAGCGCGACCTGAGGAGGATGCCCGCGCTCGAGTGCACGCGCACGGCAGCGTGGGGCCTCGCGCTTGGACTCGCCGCCGCGCTCGCGCTCGGCGCCTGGATCGGCACGCAGGGCGGCCTCACCATGCGGAGCCTGGGGCTAGAGGTGCCGTGGGCGCACGTCGTAGGCGCCGTGGCACTGGTGGCGCTCGCCCTTCTCGCCAGCTGCGCCCACGCGCTGCGCCGCCTGCGGGCCGCACCGCTCATCGACGCCCTCCGCACGGAGTAGCTTCCCCCCGCGGGCGCCAGCGCGCGGCCCTGTTCGGATTTGGGTTCGCTGCAGGGGCCTCAAGAGTCTCCGCAGCAGAGCACTTTCAGCGTTTCCGCAGGCAGTACGCGTGCGGGCTCTTATCGCTCGCTCCTAGAGGACCTCACGACGAACCCAAATCCGTTGGGGGCTTGTCGGTTGAATGTAGGGTCTTCGGGAAGACAGGCCAGCGCTCGACGTTGACCACGATGCTTCCGCTTGACACCGCGCGAACTGCCAGCTTGAGCAGGTTGTCATAGCCCGTCTTCGCGAGCATCTCGGAAATGCGCCGCTTTACCGTGCCTTCACTCATGTACAGCGCCGCCGCTATCTCCCTGCGGCTCTTCGCCTGACAGGTGAGATACAAGATCTTGAGCTCGAGCTCGTCCAGCAGCTCGACTTCGGGGGCATCACCCTTCCGAGATGAGGGAAAGGTCGAGTACCCCTCTACGGTGGATCGAATCACCGACAGCAGGTCGTCCGTCCTGACGTTCTTATAGATAAAGCTGTCAACGCCCGCCTCACGCGCCTGGCGGACAAAGGTCACGTCCGACATGCCCGTCATGATGACCGTCTTCACCTGCGGGCGAGCCTCCCTGAGCTTCCTCGCGGCAATGATGCCGCTCGAATTGTTCTCCGTGCACACGTCGAGCAGCGCCACGTCAATCTCACGGCCAGCATCGAGGTCGAGCACGTCCGCCGCATCGGCGAGCGAGGCAACGACCTCCATGTCGAGCTCGCGATTGATGGCGGCAACCAAAGAGTCCCTCAGCATGGTCTGATCTTCCACGACCACAACGCGAATCACCCTCATCGCTCTCCTTCCTCGACGGCCTGGCCCACGGCACCAAAAGCGTGGCGGGGCACGACCGCGCGTACCGTAAACGTGGGGGTCGGCTCCACGTACAGGACCCCGCCCACCTCCTCCACCGCCAGACGCATGCCCGGGATGCCCGACCCACACGCCTCGGCCGCTTTGAGCGGCGTCCCGTTGTCGCAAATCGACAGAGACCAGCATGCCCGACGCCCGTGCTGCCCGTCCCTCC
>NZ_NFIZ01000013.1 GCF_002159625.1 Olsenella sp. An285 | reverse complement strand
CCCCGCCCCCGCCGTCATGCCCTGCCCCGCAGTCACGTTATGATGGGGGCGAGGAGGACGCATGAAGCTTGCCGACAAGAGTCGTCGCACCCTGCGCCGTGTCGCGCACGCGGTTGGTGCCGTGGCTGCCGTGGGCGCCGTGGCGGCGCTCGCGGCGGGCACCGTGGCCATGGCGCTCATGGGGGACACGGTGAAGTCCTTCCTGGCTACGGACACGGTGGACGTCTCGGCAGAGCGGCGCGACTCCACCATGGAGGCCGGCCGCGCCCTCGCGGAGCGCATCGAGGCCGAGGGCATCGTGCTCGTGCGCAACGAGGACCAGACGCTGCCCCTTCCGAGGGACACGAAGAGCGTCAACGTCTTTGGCTGGGCCTCGACGCAGTGGGTGGGCTCGGGCTCCGGGTCGGGCCAGGTCACGGGCTCGGTCATGGGTCTTCTGGACGCGCTGGAGGAGCGCGGGGTCTCGTACAACCACGAGCTTGCGGACATGTACCGCGGCTTCTACGGTGAGCGCGCCTACAAGTGGGCGGGCGCCCTCAACAGCCACGACTACGAGTACTGCCGCCTCTACGAGCCTAGCATCGACGACGCCACCTGCTACTCCGAGGATCTTCTCGCCAACGCTCGGGAGTTCTCTGACACCGCCATCGTGGTGATAGGGCGCGTGGCGGGAGAGTCCATAGACTGCCCCGCGCGCCAGTACAAGGTGCGTGAGCGCGGGGGCGACGTCGTGACGGACGCCACCCGCACCTACCTCGAGCTTTCTCAGGAGGAAGAGGAGCTCCTGTCGTACGTGGGCGCCACGTACGAGCACGTGGTCGTGGTGGTCAACTCCACCAACACGATGGAGCTGGGCGAGCTCGAGACCATTCCGGGCATAGACGCGGCGCTTCTGGTGGGCACCACCGGCGAGGTGGGGGCGCGCGCCGTGGCGTCGGTCCTCTGGGGGGACGTCAACCCCTCCGGCCGCACGGCGGACACGTACGCGTACGACTTCTCGACGGCCGCGAGCTGGGCAAACTCCGGCGAGAGGGGCGAGGGTTCGTACGTTGGCTCCCAGGGGCTCTACCCCGCGGACGGCACCCCCAACGTCAACGTGGGCGTGGCGGAGACCTACGACGCGGTGCGCTACGTGGACTACGTCGAGGGCATCTACGTGGGATATCGCTGGTACGAGACCGCGGACGCCGAGGGCTTCTGGGACGACGTGGCAAACGAGCACGGCACGGGGTACGAGGGCGTGGTCCAGTACCCGTTTGGCTACGGCCTCAGCTACACGGACTTCTCCTGGGAGGTCGTGGGACGCACGCCCTCGCAGGGGACGCGCGTGGGGCGCGAGACGTCCTTCTCGCTGCGCGTGCGCGTGACCAACACGGGCTCGGTGGCGGGGCGCGACGTGCTGCAGCTCTACTGCTCCGCGCCGTACGCGCCGGGCGGGATCGAGAAGGCGTCCTCCGTGCTGGTGGCGTTTGAGAAGACCCGGCTGCTGCAGCCCGGGGGGAGCCAGGAGGTGACGCTCTCCTTTGACCTGGACGACGTGGCGTCATACGACGGCCTGGACGCCAACGCCAACGGCTTCTGCGGCTACGAGCTGGAACGCGGCGAGTACGTGGTGGAGCTTCGGCGCAATGCGCACGAGGCCGCGGAGTGCCCGGCCGCTCGGACGGTCCTCTACCTCCCGGATGACGTCACGTGTGAGACGAGCTTGGAGACCGGTGCCGTCGTGACCAACCGCTTCACGGGCGAGGCCGCGGCGGACGGCGTGTCCGTCGACGGCTCGGACTCCGGCGCGGACATCACCTACCTCACGCGCGCGGACTTTGCCGGGACGTTCCCGGAGGCGCGGGCCGCCAACCGCTCCATGTCCGACGCCGTGGCGGAGCTCAACCTCTATGACGCGGAGCGGGCGCTCGAGGACGCCGAGCTCGTGGCCCAGTCTTCGGGGCCGGCGGACGTGCAGCCCTCCGTTACCGCCTGGAGCCAGACGTGGCAGCTCTTCCAGGACGGTGAGCTCACGGAGCTGGGCGTGGAGCTGGGGACGGACTACGGGAGCCCCTTCTGGGAGATCGTGCTCGACCGCATCTCCGTGAGCGACATGGAGCGGCTCACGCTGCACGGCTACCTGGCCACGGGCTCGATCGAGGCCATTGGCAAGCCCCTCACCAAGGAGGTGGACGGGCCCGCTCAGGTGGGGTCGTTCAACCAGCTCGCGTACGGTGTGGGCTACCCGGCGCCGAGCGTGCTCGCGCAGACCTGGAACGCGGAGCTCGCGCGCGAGTACGGGCGGCAGCTGGGTCTCGAGGCGGCGGTGCTGGGCGTCGACGGCCTCTACGCGCCCTGCGCGAACCTGCACCGCACGCCCGTGGGCGGGCGCAACTACGAGTACTACTCGGAGGACCCGCTCGTCTGCGGGACCCTGGCGGCGCAGGTGGTGGGCGGAGCGTGCGACGCGGGGACGTACTGCTTCCTCAAGCACTTCGCGGTCAACAACCAGGACTCGTACCGCGACTCGCTCTACACCTGGCTCACGGAGCAGACGCTGCGCGAGCTCTACCTGCGGCCGTTCCAGATTGCCGTGGAGGGCGGGGCTACGGGCCTCATGACCTCGTACAACCGCATTGGCGCCACGTGGGCGGGCGGCAGTCGGGCGCTGCTCACGGACGTCCTGCGCGGGGAGTGGGGCTTCGAGGGCGCGGTGATCACGGACTACGCCGACCACCAGCAGTACATGAGCTCCGACCAGTCGCTCCTTGCCGGCGGGGACCTCTACATGGACGGTGTCTTCCGCAGCGGCGAGTACTCGCTCGAGCCCGACGGCGACGCGGCGGAGCGCGGCTACGTGGCGAGCCTGCGGCGCGCGGCGAAGGACGTGCTCTACATGAGCGTGGAGGCGCGCTCGGCCAACCTCGCCTACAACGAGTCCGCCGCTGTCGAGGGGCGCCCGCTCATCGAGCGGCCGATCAAGCGCGAGGGCGTCAACTACCTGGGGACCGCCCTGGGTATCGCGGATGCGGTGGCGCTCATCGGGGTCGTGGCGTGGGGGCACCGCGCGCTGGAGCGCAGACGTGCGCGACGGGCGGGCTCTGACGGGTCCCTTGGCGGGGGCTTGTTCGAGGGGTCGGGAAATTAACGTACTTTCTGGATCTAGCTCTTAAGTGCCAACAGGGGTAACAGCGTTATTTCAGGAAACCAAAGTACGTTAATTTCCGGGGACTCTGAGCAGACATGCCGCGGGTCCCGGTCGGGAAAGCCCGACCGGGGCCCGCGTGGTTGCAAATGGCGGAGGAGGAGGGATTCGAACCCTCGGAACGGGGGTTACCCGCTCGACGGTTTTCAAGACCGCTGCAATCAACCGCTCTGCCACTCCTCCGTGCCTGAGCACTAGTATCCTACCCCATATGGATTGCAGGCGCGGGCGGGAGGCATGATGCAGGACGGCGAGGGCGCGGGCTCCGTGGTGGGCGCGGCGGCGGGCGGCTCCGCGGCAGATGACGAGCGCTACATGCGCATGGCGCTGGACGAGGCCCGTCTGGCGGCGGAGGAGGGCGAGGTTCCCATCGGCGCCGTTGTGGTGTGCGACGGGCGCGTCGTCTCTCGCGCCCACAACCGGCGCGAGACGGACGCCGACCCCTCGGCGCACGCGGAGTTCTCC
Source organism: Olsenella sp. An285 (assembly GCF_002159625.1). GTDB lineage: Bacteria > Actinomycetota > Coriobacteriia > Coriobacteriales > Atopobiaceae > Thermophilibacter > Thermophilibacter avicola. The sequence goes on along the minus strand of NZ_NFIZ01000013.1, from coordinate 61,804 downwards.
GCCATGGTCGCCGCGGCGCGCGAGCTGGGACGATGGCGCCTCACGGGCTGCACCGTCTACGTCACACTCGAGCCCTGCCTCATGTGCGCCGGCCTCATGGTGAACGCGCGAGTGGACCGCTGCGTCTACGGGGCATCCGACCCAAAGGGCGGCGCGCTCGGCACGCTCTTTGACGTGAGCTGCGACCCCCGCCTCAACCACGCCTTTGCGGTGAGCGCGGGCGTGCTGGGGGACGAGGCGGCCGACCTGCTGCGCGAGTTCTTCCGCTCCCGTCGTCGCAAGCGCCCCTGACTTGACAGTTTGCTCAGGTCAAACTGTCAAGTGCGCCACCTTATCTATAGGGGCTCATCTCCTGATCTGAGGATTCTGAGGTAGGGCTCGTAAGAAAAGATGCGATATCGCTTTCGCGACGAGTCTCTTTGAACAAGAAGCCCAAGATGCGTCATCGAGCCAATGAGCGAGTTGGCGCCTGAGGCGCTGAGCTCAAGGCGGCTTGCAACGAAGTTGACGTCTACGATGGGGTTTCCCTCGAGCAGCTCCAGAAGGCGCAGGGCGTTCGCTGAGCCTCTTTTCATTGAGGAGAGGATGAGGCGCTCCGAGGAGGCGTGCAGTTCGGCGAGGGCGCGCATGGAGTCTCGGGCGTCCGCGGCGCTCCGAAGAAGGCAGTCGCAGAAGAAGCCGACCCATCCCTCATAATCACCAGCTTCGCGAACGCGCATCAGCCATTCGTAGTAGGTGGAGCGTCGACGCTTTAGCTCGTAGGATGGATAGAGTACCGGAAGCTCCAGGATGCCATCGTTCATGAGGGAAAGGGTAATGAGAAGCCGGCCAATCCTGCCGTTGCCGTCAAGAAACGGATGGATGGTCTCAAACTGATAGTGTGCGAGTGCCGCCTTGACAATTGGATCAAGACTCGTCTCTTCGTTAAGAAAAACCTCGAGGTCGGAAAGAGCCTCGTTCATATCATCGACGTTGGGAGGGACGTACGCGGCCTGCGAAAGCGTGCACCCCGTCGCCCCAACCCAGTTCTGCGACGTGCGAAGCTCTCCGGGATGCCTGTCGGATCCACGAACCCCTTCAAGAAGGACTCGGTGAACCTGCCTCAGCATTCTCGTGCAGAGGGGGATTTCGTCCAGGAGCTTCACGGCATGTTCCGTGGCCTCCACATACCTAACTACATCTTCGAGGTCTCTGCTCGCATTTTCGGTGAGGCTGGGATCGAGGACGTCATCAAAGGTGCACTGGGTCCCCTCAATCTGTGACGAGAGAAGGGCCTCTTTGCGGACATACATGGTTAGGTACATGCCGACATTAGGGATGAAGCGCGCCATGCCCTGCATCTCGCCAAGTATGCCGCGGCAGTCGGATATTGCTCGTCGGGTCCCCTCGTCCAGCGCAAGGGGGAGACAGTCCTGGAGGCGCGAGGGGAGAAATGAATGATACTCAAGTTCGCCTGAGAGGTTGCTCCGAAGCCTTCCCTGCCTTCCCGGGTGAATGTTGTCGAGCATGGTTTCCCCTAAGAACAGATTGAAACATCAAATCGTTCTTAGAATTGTATTGGCCTCCCTAAGAACACGTTGCCGTTCTTAGGGAAGTCACAAAAGCTCTAAGAACGAAATGAGGATGCAACTCGTTCTTAGGATCATTCGACGAGCCTTCGTCGATCATCAGATTGTCAGGCTATCAGGCGTGCGCGGTCGCTACACCACCTGGAAGATGAAGAAGTCCAGGTAGTGGCTCTCGGGAAAGCCCCAGAGGATGGGGTGGTCGGGCGCCTGCTGGCGCTCCTCGACCTGCTTGAGCTGCACGTTTGCCTGGTGTGCGGCCTCGGCGATGGCCTTGGCCAGAAGGTCGCGCGTCGTGAAGTGCGAGCAGCTGCACGTGGCGAGGTAGCCGCCGCGGGGCAGCAGGCGAAGGGCCTCGTAGTTGATCTCGCGGTAGCCGCGCGCAGCGTGGCCGACGGTGCCGCGGCTCTTGGTGAAGGCCGGTGGGTCCAGCACGATGAGGTCGAAGGGGCCGCCCTCCTCGCGCAGGCGGGTGCGGCTCGCACGGAGCTCGGGCAGGTAGTCGAGCACGTTGGCGCAGGTGAATGCCATGCGATCTGCAAGGCCGTTGAGCTGGGCGTTCTCGCGTGCGAGGTCAATCGCCGTCTGGCTCACGTCCACGCAGCGCACGAGCTCGGCGCCACCCACCGCCGCGTTGAGGCCGAAGGGCCCCACGTGGCAGAAGCAGTCGAGCACGCGCCTCCCGCGCGCCAGCTCGCGCACGGCTCGGCGGTTGTACTTCTGGTCGAGGAAGAAGCCCGTCTTCTGGCTGTTCTCGATGTCAAGATCGAAGGAGAGGCCGTTCTCGCGCACGACGATGCGCGCCGAGTCGGGGGCGGCCAGGCCGTCCCACCAGCCCTTGTACTGCTGCAGGCCCTCCTTGGCGCGCGAGGGGCCGTCGTTTCTCTCGTATATGGCGTCGATCTGCTGCCCGTCCGCGGCAAGGGCCTCCACCAGCGCACCGTAGACCACGGGACGCAGGCGCTCCATGCCCACGGTGCCGACCTGCGTCACCAGCACGTTCTCGTAGCGGTCCGCCACGAGGCCGGGAAAGCCGTCGGCCTCCGAGAACACCACGCGGCAGCACGTGGTGTCGGGCTCAGCGCCGGGAAGCCCGCGCGACCCCATGGCGGTCACGCGGTGCTGCCACGCCCAAGTGGCGCGACGGCGCCAGAACGACTCGTCAATGCGGTCGTTGGCGTTGCGGGTGACCACGCGCACGCGGATCTTCGACTCCTGCGAGAGGAGCCCCGCCCCCTGCCACGTGCCGTTCTCCTCGAAGACGTCCACAACGTCGCCGTTCTGGGCGGGCTCGGCGGAGAGCACCTCGCCCTCGAAGACCCACGGGTGACCACCGGCGAGCGAGCGCGCCGCCTTGCGGGTGACGGTGAGGCGCGGATAGGGGCGTGCCTGCTTCACGTTGTCCTCCAGTGTGTAAATTGGGGACAGTCCCCGATTTACACAAATCATTTATGTGAGTTGGGGACTGTCCCCAACTCACAGACTAGTAGTGGCGGCCGTAGCGCCCGCCGCCGAAGCCGCGGCCGCGCTGACGCGAGCCGGCGAACATGGTGCGGGTGGAGCGCTTGGTCGCGCGATCCGCCTGCGGGACGATGCGCCCGGCGTCGTAGGTGAAGCCGGGGAGGTCCCACACGGGCACGAGCTTCTTGGTGAAGTACTCGATCTCGCGCAGGGGGCTGATCTCGTCCGGCGCCACGAAGGTGTAGGCGTGACCGGTGGCGCCGGCGCGTCCCGTGCGCCCGATGCGGTGCACGTAGTCCTCCGGGTCCATGGGGACGTCGAAGTTCACGACCGCGTCGATCCCGGAGACGTCGATGCCGCGGCTCATGACGTCGGTCGCCACGAGCACCTGGACCTTGCCGTCGCGGAACTTTTCCAGTGCGCGGGCGCGCGCGGCCTGCGGGCGGTCGGCGTGCATGACGTCGACCTTCACGCCGGCGGACTTGAGGGTCTTGGAGACGTCGTCCACGCGGTGCTTGGTGCGGCAGAACACGAGCACGCGCTCGGGCTTCTCGCCAGCGGCGCCGCCGGTCTCCAGAAGCGCGCGCAGAAGCTCGGTCTTCTGGCCCTGCGTGATGGGGCAGAGGTGCTCCTCCACGGTGTCCGCCGTCTCCCCCACGCGGGAGATCTCAACGGTAGCGGGGTCCGTGAGCAGCGCGTCGATCGTGGACTTGATCGACGGCGGGATGGTGGCGGAGAAGAGCAGCGTCTGGTGCTCCTTGGGAAGCGCGTGCATGATGCGGCGCACGCTCGGCCAGAAGCCCATGTCCAGCATGCGGTCGGCCTCGTCCAGCACGAGCACGCGCACCTGCGCGAGGCTCACGTGCTTGTGCTCCATGAGGTCGATGAGGCGCCCGGGCGTGGCCACCAAGAGGTCGCATCCCCGCTCGAGCTCCTTGATCTGGCGGTCGAACTTGGTCCCGCCCATGACGATGACGGCGCGCTGGCCGGTCTCCTTGCACACGACGCTCACGACGTTCTCGATCTGCGCCGCCAGCTCGCGCGTGGGCGTGACCACGAGCGCGTGCGGCCCCTTGCCCTTTGCGCCCGCCACGAGCTGCAGCGTGGGCAGCGCGAAGGCGGCTGTCTTGCCCGTGCCCGTCTGCGCGGAGGCAACGATGTCACGGCCTGTGAGCACCACGGGGATGGCCTGGGCCTGGACGGGGGTCGGCGTGGTGAAGCCGAGGGCGGTCACCCCGGCGAGGATCTGCTCGTTTAGCCCGAGCTCGGCAAATGAAGTAGTCATGGGGACAAGTATAGAGCATGCGGCCTGACGTGGTTATACTGGACAGGTTACGACGCAGAAACGGAGTCCGCATGCCCATCAACATCCCCGACGGCCTGCCCGCGAAGAAGATCCTCCAGCAGGAGCGCATCTTCGCGCTGGAGGAGGAGGTCGCCAGCCACCAGGAGATCCGCCCCCTCAAGGTGGCGATCTTGAACCTCATGCCCACCAAGATCGAGACCGAGACCCAGATCCTGCGCCTCATCTCCAAGTCTCCGCTGCAGGTGAGCTGCGACTTCATGCGCGTCTCCACCCACGAGTCCACGCACGTCTCCCAGGACCACCTGGTCAAGTTCTACGACACCTTCGACGCCTTCCGCGACAAGAACTACGACGGCCTCATCATCACGGGCGCCCCGGTGGAGCACCTGGACTACGCCGACGTGGACTACTGGGACGAGTTCTGCGAGATCGTGGACTGGAGCCAGGAGCACGTCTTCTCCACGATGTACCTCTGCTGGGCGGCGCTGGGCGGCCTCTGGCACCTCTACGGCATCCCCAAGCGCCAGCTGGGCGCCAAGCTCTTCGGCGTCTTCAAGCAGCGTCTCTGCGACGAGTACAGCTTCCTCACCAACGGCTTCGACGAGGTGCACTACATGCCGCACTCCCGTCACGCCGCGATCGACACCGCCGAGCTGGCAAACCACCCGGAGCTCTGCGTGCTTTCCGAGGGCTTTACGAGCGGCCCGTCGCTTCTTGCCACGCGCGACTTCCACGAGGTCTACGTGACCGGTCACTTCGAGTACGGCCGCGACACCCTGGCGGACGAGTTCTGGCGCGACTTCCACAAGGGCCTGCCCATCCGCGTGCCCGAGAACTACTTCCCGGACGACGACCCGGAGAAGCAGCCGCTCTTCACCTGGCGCGCGCACGCCAACCTGCTCTACCGCAACTGGCTCAACTGGGTCTACCAGATGACGCCGTACGACCTGGACGAGATCCCGGCCGCGATCGCAGACCTGCGCCGCCGCGCCACCGGCCACGTCGACAAGTTCTGACCCCTCAAAAGGGAACAGGTACAAAACCGCAGATAAAACCTGTTAAAAGTTGGGAGGCATCGTGGCAGAGAAGGGCGAGGCGCCACAGGAGCGCCTGACCGAGGAGCTTCTCGAGCGGCTGCTTGCCGCGCAGTCGCCCGAGGCCTATCTCGACCAGGATCTCACGCTCGACCGCGAGCTGCCCGACTACCTGCGTGGGCTTCTCGCCGAGAAGGGACTCAAGCGCGCGGACGTGATCCGCGCCTCCGGCCTCAACGGCACTTTCGTCTACGACGTCTTTACCGGCAAGAGCCGCCTCGGCCGCGACAACGCCCTCATGCTCGCCCTCGGCCTCGGCTGCAGCCTGCGCGAGACCCAGCGCCTGCTTCGCCTGGACGGCGTCTCCGAGCTCTGGCCCAAGGTCCGTCGCGACGCGGTGATCATCTGGTGCGTCGAGCACGGCTTCACGCGCTCGCAGACGGACGACGAGCTCTACCGCCTGGGCGAGAAGACCCTCTTCGGGACGGGCCCGCTGCGCTCCTAGGCCACGTGCCGCCGGCGGGGGGCAGCCCCCCACGTCCTTCTCGTTACGCTCTTTTCAGTTCCCAACTGAGGAATCAGTTACTGACTGAATATAGCCTGTACTATGGTCTTACGAGCGGTCTCGACTGAGGGCGGCGGCCTTGAACGACGAGCAAGTCATACATGCCATGGGCATCGACGACGCCTATCGCGTCGAGCGCGTTCTCGCGCAGGGCGCGGGCGGGACGACCGAGCTCGTGACGCTCGAGGGCTCCGGCCCCTTCGTGCGCAAGCGGATACCCTCCAAGCTCGCCCGTCGTGGCGTCTGGGCGACGCTCGTCGAGTGCGAGTGCGCTCGCCTTCCCCACGTTGAAGCGACCTACGAGATGCCCGACGAGTTCGTCATCGTGTGCGACTACGTGCCCGGCGAGAACCTCGAGCAGCTCGTGACCGCTCGCGGCCGACTTGCCGAGAAGGACGCGCGCCAGCTGGTCCTCCAGCTCTGTGAGGCCGTGGGCGCGCTCCACGAGCACGGCATCGTCCACCGCGACGTCTCTCCCACCAACGTGATCGTGGCGGCGGACGGGGCGCACCTCATCGACCTGGGCATCGCGCGCTTTCGCGTGGAGGGCGCCACGCGCGACACCACGCAGCTCGGGACCTACGGATTTGCCTCCCCCGAGCAGTACGGCTTCGCGCAGACGGACGCTCGCTCCGACGTCTACTCCCTCGGCCGCATGCTCGGCTACCTGCTCACGGGCGTCTCTCCGGCAGAGGCGGAGAAGTACGAGGCCGCGCTTGCGGACACGGCGGTCGTGTCGCCGGCAATGCGCGAGCTTGTCGCCCGCGCGACGGCCATGGAGCCGAGTGCCCGCTATCAGACCGTGACGGCCCTGGCGGCGGCGCTCAACGGCGAGAAGGGACCAGAGCCCGCGGCGTCCGTCCCGGAGACGCCCCGCACGGCGGAGCCCGACATCCAGCTCCAGGACTACCGTCACTACCTGAACCCGACCAAGATCCTCGTGGCGCTCATGGCGCTCGCGGCCTTTGCCGTTGCCGTGGTGCTCATTCTCTTCAACGAGGGGATTGTCGGCGGCGAGAAGAACGGCGGCGTCGCGGAGGGCTCGGGTACGCCCGCCGCAAGCGAGCCAGCCCCGGGCTCGGATGGGGCCGAGGGCTCGGGTGAGGCCCCGGTTGCGGACGACACGACGGCCGACGGTCCCGCATCCGGCGTCGCGCCCGTCGAGAGCGCCCCCGAACTCGAGATCGTCGAGTCCGGCTGGTCCGTCGACGCGCAGGGGTTCGTGCACTACGGGATTGCTCTCAGCAATCCCGGAGACGCATCAGTCGAGTTTCCCTCGTACACCGTCACGGGTCGCGACGAGGCGGGCAACGTCCTCTTCTCCCAGGACCACACTCTCTCATCCATAGCTCCCGGGGAGACCATCTATTGGGGCGATCTGGCCGGCGATGCAGGTAAGTCTCCCGCAAGGGTTGAGTTCAAGCCAACGCCTATTGAGGACTACCAGCTAAGTACGACCTTCTATTCCAAGGCAGCCTTTGAGGTTACTGGGGTCAATCCCGTTTCTGACAGCTTTGGGGGCACCGATTTCGTCGGCGAGGTCACTACTCTAGAGGATGACGAGTCGGGCATAGGCAGCCAGGTTGCCCTGTCTCTGCTGCTGCGTGACGAGTCCGGTGCAATCGTCTTTGGATCGGTGGGTTTTGCTGACAGGCCCGCCGTTGGGGAGTCTACCTCGTTTGAGATTTCGGCCCACGGTGCCCCCGATTACGCTACCTACGAGGTCTACGCCCAGGCGTGGTAACGCGATCGGGCACGACCATCCGCCGTTCGCATAATTCAGTTGCCAACTGAGGAATTGCATTCGCCTCCTTTTCAGAATGGGTCTCGTTCCGCTGAAAGGAGGCTCAAATGCAGACCGAAGGCTCAGGAGTCGAGAAGACCAAGCAGCTCAGTACGATTGCCGCGGCGGCTACCATTGTTGCCGCCGTCCTTCTCGTAGCTGCCTTCTTCCTGCCGTACGCGGCCGGAAGCCAGGAGTTTCGCGATGGTTTGAGCTCGATGTCGCTCAACCCCTATTCCGAGACGCTCGGCATGAGCAACCAGGACCTTGCCGACATCTCCCTCTTTGAGTACGTGCGCATCTACAGCTCGTCGGGAGAGCTGGGAATGAGCGAGGCATTCTCGATGCTGTACACGGCGCTCACGGCTGCCGCGGGAGTTCTGGGCGTGTTGACGCTGCTCTTCGCGCTGGTGCGCAAGCCCATCCCGGTAGTCGTGTTCTCCGTGCTTACGGTGGCGCTGTCGCTCCTTTTGAGCTGGGACTTCGAGGACCGTGGCGTGATTCCCAGCACCAGCTACGACTGGGGCGTTGCCCGGTGGGTGTATCTCGCGGCCGGTATCGCGGCGGTCGCGCTTGCTATCTGGCAGATCGTGCTGCGCAGGCAGTCAAAGAGGGCGTAGGCGCCCGTAACAAAGAGAGGGTGACGAACGTGAAAAAGGGATTCGCATGCGTTGTTGCCATGGCGGCCGCTCTGTCACTGGGCGCGTGCGGTGGCAGTGGTGGGGAAACGACACAGCCTGGGACGACTGACGCGCCCCCTCAGCAGGAACAGGCTGCTCCCGCAAACAGTCTGGAGGCTTTTATCCAGGACGTGCAAGCAGATTTCTCCAGTACGAGCAAGAAACTGCTTGACGAGCAGGAAAAGCTGTTTGCCGAGGTGGGAGAGACCTACGAGGACTACTTGGCGAGCGTAGACAAAATACAGCAGTGGTACGACCTAGCGGTGAGTGAGACCGAGGCGCTGGGTGCTCGTGCCGTTGAGAGTGGCAGGGAGTATTACAAGCTGGTCGTCGACAGTGTTGACGTTACGGACGACCGCGAGCTCGACAAGGCAACCGAGGAGTACTACGACTCCGTATATGAGGACGCATTCGAAGACTACTACGACGAGATATACGAGGACGCGTTTGACGAGATGTATGACGCCTACTATGACGGCGTCATTCAGGACGCCTACGATGTGACACCCTATGATGAGTGGTCCGAAGCTCATAGCGACGCCTACGATGCCTGGTCGGACGCACGCAGCGATGTCTACGACGCATGGTCGGACACCAGGTCAGATGTCTACAGCGATTACTCGGATGTGCGCAGCGCGTTCTACTCTAACGACTTTGACGTCGAGGGTGTCTTCGCCCCTGTTCAGGTAGTGGAGAATGGCGGGACGGTCGAAAGCGCAGAGTCTGCGGCTGGTGACGCCGAGCCGGCCGCTGCGGACTCGTCGGATGCTTCCGGCGTGGACCCTGAGTTCAAGGCGATGATGGATGGCTATGAGTCCTTCTTCAACGAGTACGTCGAGTTCATCAAGGCATATGGGGAGAACCCCACCTCGACTGAGCTAATCGCTCAGTACTCCAACTTGATGGCTCAGTACACGGAGAGCATGGGTACGATGAGCGAGGTGGATACCTCCGACCTCTCTCCGGCGGATGCTGCCTACTATGCGGAGGTTACCGCGAGAATCTACGAAAACCTCGCCGAGGTTGCGTAGGTCCTAGAACTCGATGAGGTCCCGAACCCGCACGCCAAGAGCCCGGGCAATGCGGATAAGAACGTCGAGGCCCACGTCAGCCGCTCCTGTCTCGATCTTCCAGAGGTAGGAGCGGCTCGTGCCCGTCATGAGCGCGAGCTGGCGCTGAGAGATGCCGTGAGCATCGCGCTCGGCGCGGATTCGGGACCCGATGGCCTTTTTCTCCTTCGCGTTGTCCATGCAGGCAAGGATAGAAGCGCTACCATCAGGTCATGCTCTCTATAGAGAGCCACTACGAGGCAAAGACGGGTGAGGGGTAACTATGGCAATCAAGATTTCGGATGCGAAGATCAAGCTCGCCAAGGTCGGGGGTGCCTGCGCGGCCGTAGGTCTGATTGTCGGCATCGTGGGGACGCTGTTCTTTGCTAATTACAATCCGCCTGACAAGGAGGTTCCCGAGAACGCATCGGTCGTTTTCGGACGAATCGTTGAGCAAAACGAGCTGGTTTCCGTCTCGCAGGACTACAACATTGTCGACAAGCAATCCGATTCCAATTCCTTCTTCGGCCTATTTGACCTGCCCTTTACCAGCAACAGCTTCTGGTATCGCTACGCAGGAACGATAAAGGCCGGCGTGAATCTAGAGACGGCGGAGATTGACGATCAGGGCGACCGTGTGACGATTACCCTTGATCCTGCGTACATCATCTCCAATACGCCCGACATGGAGACGTCTGGGGTACTTGAAGAGAACAACAACGTTCTCAATCCAATTCAAGTGGGTGACGTTGACGAGTTCCAGCGCTGGTGCGTCGAACAGAGTGAGGCGCAGGCGACTGAGGGTGGATTGCTCGATGAGGCTCAGGAGCAGGCCGAGGCGCAGCTCTCCCAGCTTTTCTACGCCGCCCTTGGCGATAAAGTGGCCATCAGCTATGTCTGGCGCGACGCGCCGGCCGATAATTCGGGGGAGTAGCCCGTTATTTGCTCCAGGATGGCAATGGCCAGCTGCAATAATGAAGACGAACGCCAAGTGCTAACGAAGGGCGGATAGACGATGGCGGACAAAGGCAAGTCCCTATCCACCGAAATGGCTGTCCGGAATGAGTCTCCCTCCGACGAGGAGGCGGAAGCGCTCGCGAGAAGGGTCATGGCTCGTGCAGCGAGCCTGACGGGAGTGAAGATTAACAGAGGTGCTTTCCTCAGGGCGGAGTTAAGGAAACGGTTTCCGCGGATTGATGTGAAGCTCGCGGTTAAGACAACCCCTCTTGAAGCCGGCGTCTCTCCCTCGGAAATTGACTCTTTGGCACTTGACGTCATCGATTACGAGACAAAAAAGTGCGCGGCAATCTCTTTTCTCGCCGGGCTTCCCGGAGGGGTTGCAATGGTGGGGACCATCCCAGCCGATTTGGCTCAGTACTTTGGTCACGTTATGCGGGTTGAGCAGAAGCTTGCCTACTTATACGGATGGCAATCGTTTTTGAACGAGGATGACGAAGTTGACGATGAGACGGTGACTCGTCTCGTGGTTCTCATGGGCGTGATGCTCGAGGTTGGTGGTGTGGCCAACAGCGTTACCAAGTTTGCTGCAACCGCAGCCCAGCAGAGTGTTGCAAAACAGATTGAACGACAGGCCCTTACCAAAACCTTCTTCTACAATCCGATGAAGAAAGTGCTGCGCTATTTGGGCGTCAGCATGACGAAGCAGACGTTTGCTAAGGGTGCAAGCAAGATTGTGCCGGTGATAGGTGGTGTTATTTCCGGTGGTATAACCTATGCCTCGTTCAAGCCGGGCGCAGAACGCTTGCGTCGCTATCTCCGCTCTCTCCCGCTGTCCGGGATTGATGAGGAACTCTATCCAGATATTGCAGTGATCAGGGCAGAGCTTGCGGCTAGGGAGCGCTCTGAGGCAATTGAGAAAGCGGGAGAGGCGGGAGTTGCCGCGCTAAAGGCCGCCGGGGTCACGATTTCATCTGGTGCGACGGCTGCCGGTGCAGCGGTATCTGAAGTTGCCGGGAATGCTGGAGCTGCGGTAGCTGAGACTGCTCAGAACGTAGGCCGTGCTGCTGGTGATGCATTCGGGTCATTGCTCGGGTCGCTCAAGAGGGACAGCGAAAAACGCTCAGCTAGCGCCGATCAATACACTGAAGGACAACCCGATCCCTCCAGAGACCTGAAGTAACTGACTCACGGGACAACTATTTCGAATACTGAAACTTCCGTAACGGTGCTATATTCCGCCGTCGTATCAATGGCTTGCAAGTTGCCAATTTGAGCACAATAACAGGTTTGTAAGTTGTCAACTAGACCAAGAATAACGGGTTGCAAATTGTCATGATAGGGGCAATACTTGGCTTGTAACTTGCATCCCGTCGGGTAATCGAGGTGTGTCTTGCTGCGGAGAAAAGCACTCGAAGCCATGAAGGAGTGGAAGCGCCTCAAGACGTCCCAAGCCCTTCTTGTCACAGGCGCTCGCCAGGTCGGAAAGACCTATCTCATTAGGCAGTTCGCGCGCGAATGCTACAGACATTTCGTAGAGCTGAATCTCATTGAGCAACCCGACTTCCGAGATGCCCTTGCTAGCGCGCCGGACGCGGCAACTCTATTTCTTCGCATCACCGCCTTCGCGAAAGACGATCTGGTTCCTGGCGAGACACTTGTGTTCATCGACGAGGCACAGGAGTGCCCCGAGATTGTCACTGCTCTCAAGTTCCTGGTAGACCGCTATGGCAAGGACTTTGATTTCGTGATCTCTGGCTCGTTGCTGGGAGTGGAGCTCAAGGATATCCGCTCCATGCCCGTTGGGTATCTGAGCGAGGTCGAGATGTTCCCCCTCGACTTCGAGGAGTTTTGCTGGGCTCAGGGGGTTGCGGACGCCGTCATCGCAGAGGTGCGAGCCGCCTTTGAGCGGATTCGCTCCGTCGACGAGTTTGTGCACGCAAGGTTGTTGCAGACGCTTCACGTCTACCTAGTTGTCGGGGGGATGCCGGACGCAGTCCAGGCGTATGTGGAAAGCAACGACCTCAGGCGCGTTCAGCGCATACAGAACGACATCATCAATCTTTATCGTCGCGACATCAGCAAATACGCTGGGAACCGGGCGCGCGTTGTGCGACGCGTGTTCGACCTCGTGCCTGCGGAACTCAACACCCAGAGCAAGCGCTTCATCGCGTCTCACATCGAAGGCACGCCGCGCTTCGACAGATACGACAATGATTTCTCCTGGCTCGTGGATGCGGGCGTGGCCCTTTCGACACAAAATGTTGCAGAGCCTCGGTACCCGCTCGAGCTTTCGACGAATGCATCGTACTTCAAGCTCTTCATGTCCGACGTGGGGCTTCTTGCGCGCGCGTGTGGAATGGAGGTCGTCAGGGATCTGCTTTTCAGCAGGGAGGACGTCAACTACGGATCAATATACGAGAACTACGTGGCACAGGAGCTCGTCGCGCATGGGCTTTGCTCGCCGTCTCCCGACAGGCACCTCTATTACTTCCGAAGCCGAAAGATGGGAGAGCTGGATTTCCTCGCTGAATGGCCCGGGGGGAGGGTCCTGCCCATAGAGGTCAAGTCCGGAAAGACCTACAAGCGGCATAGCGCGCTTACGAGGGTGCTCGGAGTTGAGAACTACGGTCTCGACCACGCATGCGTCCTCTGCGAGAGAAACGTCGAGCACGATGGCAAGGTTACCTACCTGCCAATATACATGACAATGTTTATGCTGAGAGAGTCGTAGCACTCGGCGCGCCCGACTCCGATGCCTATCTCAGTTATGGCTCTAAACCGGGATGCCATTTCGTTATGAAGTGAGCGCTACAGCTGTTTCGCGAAGCAGCCATATCGACAGAAAGCGCCCCCGTGTCTCATTGGCAACAGCTTTGGGAAGATCGTCATTGTGAACAAGGTGATGAAGCCGTATATGGACGATGACGGCATCCTCACGATGGGGCTGCTCGACTTCCCGCTTGATCAGGACGGCCTCAACCTGGTGCCGGGCCCGGACGCTCACGTCCGAGCCCGGCCGAAGCTGCGCGGGTTGACAAAGGGACTGTCCCCTTGTCAAGTTAGCAGGTGGCGCCGCCAACTACGTTCTTGTTGAGGATGGCCTCCTTGTCGATGGGCGCCGTCAGCAGCTTCTCCTGCACGTAGTCAAAACCGAGGCGCGTCACGGTGTCGGCAAAGCGCTCGCCGCTCTGGCCCTCGTCGCGGAAGAAGAGGATGGCGCGCTCCACCACGTCCATGACCTCGTCCTCCGTGGTGAAGATCTTGTCCAGCGCGCGCCCGTGAGCCGTCTTTTTGCCCCAGCGCCCGCCGATGTAGGCCTTGTAACCTGCGAGCCCCTCGGTCACGGCGCCAAACGGGCAGGCGCCCACGCAGCGGCCGCAGTGGTTGCAGGCGGAGTCGTCGATGGTGATCTTGCCGTCCGGCCCGATCTGGGCGTCGCCCATGGGGCAGGCCTTCACGACCTGGCAGACCTTGCATGCGCGGCACTTCTCGAGATCGATCTGCGGCACGCGCTGCCCGACGATGCCGAGGTCGTTGAGGTCGGGCTTGACGCACATGTTGGGGCAGCCGCCCACCGCGATCTTGAACTTGTGCGGCAGCTCCACGCCGTGGTACCCCACGTAGAAGCGCTCGTGCAGCTTCTCGGAGAGGTCGAAGGTGTCGATGAGGCCGTACTGGCACGTGGTGCCCTTGCAGCTCACCACCGGGCGCACCTTGGAGCCGGTGCCGCCGGCGTCGAGCCCCGCGTCCTGCAGGAAGGCGATGCACGCATCGATGTTTTCGTACTTCACGCCCTGGATTTCCAGCGTGAGGCGCGTGGTCATCGTGACCTCGCCGGAGCCAAAGCGCTCTGCGGCCTCGGCCACGACCTTCTGCTCGGCCGAGGTCAGCTTGCCGTTGCGCGTGATCACGCGGATGTTGAAGACGTCGTCATAGCGCTTGTCCTGCAGGCATCCCAGACCCTTGAGACGCTTGATCTCTGCTGCGGGGAGCTTGGCTCCGGCCGGGCGCGGCACCTTGACCTCGTTGAACGTCACGCCGCCCTCGAGCACGCGCGTCGCCGTGTAGCCCGCGGCCTTGAGGCGGTTCTGCGCGAAGTAGCCGCGCTTGCCCTTGGCGCATACCAGCAGGAGCTTCTCGTCCTTGGTGTGGCCGGGCAGGCCGTCCGGGCCGATCTTGGTGAGGTCCACCCACTCCGCGCCGGGGATTGTGGCCACAGGCAGCACGTCGATCACCGCGTAGTCGGACGCGGCGCCGGCGGCGTACTCGGCGGGCGTGAAGCTCTCGAGCTCGCCCGCGAGCTTGTTCTCCAGGATGTAGCCGGCCGTGACCAGCGGGTGGATGGCGGTCGAGAAGGGCGGCGCGTAGGAGAGGTCCATCAGGTCGAGGTCCTCGACGGCGAGCTTCTGGTAGAGCGCGGCTACCACCACGTCTACCACCTTGTCCACCGCGCCGGCGCCGAGCACCTGCACGCCCAGCAGGCGGTGCGTCGCGCGCTCGGCGATCAGCTTGATGAAGAAGCTCGAGGAGCCGGGGTAGTAGTGCGCCTTGTCGTCAACCACGCAGACGATGCTCACGGGGTCCATGCCCGCCTCGCGCGCCGCGGCCTCCGTGAGGCCGGTGCGCCCGCCGTTGAGCGTGGGGAGCAGGCGCACGACGCCGGTGCCCAGTACGCCGGGGTACGCGGTGGGCGTGCCCGTGAGCGTGCGGGCGAGCGCGCGTCCGGCGATGTTGGCGGTCGACCCCATGGCGCTCCACTGCGGCTGGCCGGTGATGGCGCTGCGCACCTCGGCGCAGTCGCCGGCGGCGTAGACGTCCGGCAGGTTGGTGGCGGAGAGCTCGTCCACCACCACGCAGCCGTGGTCGAGCTCCACGCCGGAGCCCTCGAGCCACGCGGTGTTGGGCCGGATGCCGATGGAGAGGATTACAAGGTCTGCCGGCAGCGTTCCCGTGCCGGTCTCCACGCCCTCGACCTTGCCGTCGCCCTTGATGGCCGCCAGCGGACAGGACGTCATCACGCGCACGCCGGCTGCCTTGAGCTGGCGCTGGGCGAAGCCGGCCATCTCGGCGTCAAAGACGTTGGGCATGATCTGCGGCATCGCGTCTATGACGGTGACGGAGAGACCTCTCGCGAGCAGGTTCTCGGCGACCTCCAGGCCGATGAAGCCCGCGCCCACCACCACGGCGCGGCGCGCGCCGGCCTCGGCGTAGCTGCGGATGGCCTCGGCGTCGTCCGGGGTGCGCACGGTGAAGACGCCCGGCAGGTCCGTGCCGGGGATGCTCGCGGGCACGATCGGCGAGGCGCCGGTGGCTATGACCAGCTTGTCGTACTTCTCGGCATGGGACGTGCCGTCCTTCTCGCGCACCGTGACCTCGTGGGCGCTCGCGTCGAGCGCCACCGCCTCCGTACCCGTGCGCACCTCGACGCCGGTGAGGCCCTCGTAGGCAGCCGGCGTGTTGACGATGAGCTCGCCGCGGGTCTGGATGTCGCCGCCAATGTAGTAGGGCAGGCCGCAGCCCGCGTAGCTGATGTCCTCGCTCTTGGTGACAACCACGACCTCGGCCGAACGGTCGCAGCGCTTGAGCTTGGCCGCGACCTTGGTTCCGGCGGCAACGCCGCCAACAATCAGGTACCTCATGGGCGCCCCTCTCCTGGCAGTCTTGCGCCGACTTCGCGGCGCGCATAACACCATGGTAGGCCCTTGCGGGTCCCGTCCTCTTGGGATTTGCGACAGCGGTGAGGGATTTGTCCCGGCCGGTGGGCTAGAATGACCTCGTCAAACACCGCGGGCCGGCTGGAGCTCCGCCCGCAGCGAGAGGAGAATCCCATGAAGGTTGCCATCCCCACCCTTGGCAAGGGCGGTCTGGACTGCGAGCGCTCCGGCCACTTTGGCCACTGCGACTGCTTTACCGTGGTTGACGTCGAGGACGGCAAGGTCGGTGCCGTGAGCGTCATCGACAACCCGCCCCACGAGGAGGGCGGCTGCATGCGCCCCGTGGCCCTTCTTGCCCAGAACGGCATCGACGCCATCGTTGCCGCCGGCATGGGCATGCGCCCCATGATGGGCTTTGCGCAGGCGGGCATCACCGTCTTCTTTGAGAACCAGACCCCGGGCGTGGGCGACGTCGCTCAGATGGCCGCCGCCGGCACCCTTCCCGTCATGGGCGAGGAGCACGCCTGCCATCACTAGTTGACAGGGGGACAGTCCCTTTGTCACGTTATGTGCTTGTCATAGCTGGGTGCCTTTCCGGAGAGCGTGGGGACGAGGGCATTGCTGCCCTGGTTGATGCGCTGACGGACGCGATCGGTGCCGACGTTGTCCTGCGCGCCCGCACGGGCGGGCGACCTGTGGGCGCCTTGCTGCCCGAGGTGCTGGCGAATGTGCGCGAGCGAGGGGTGCGGCGGGCGCTCGTGGCAACCACGCACGTGGCCGACGGCCGCCTGCAGCACGAGGCGACGGGCGCGCTGCGCGATACCGCGACCACCTTTGACGAGCTTCGGCTTGCTCCGCCCCTGCTCGCGAGCGCCGAGGACCTGGCTGTCGTTGCCCGTGCGCTCGATGCCGTGCTGCCCGCGGAGCCCGGGCGCATCGTGGCGTTGGCGGGCCATCGCGGCGCCGAGCTCGAGGCCGCCCTCGCCCGGCTGGAGGCCGCGCTGAACGCCCGCGGTCGGGACGACGTGCTGGTGGACGCGCCCGACCGTCTGGTGGCGCGCCTGCGGGGGTGTCCCGGGCGGCGGGTCCTTCTTGGCCCCTTCCTCATGGCTCTTGGCCATCATGCCCGCCATGACGTGCTGGTGGACCTGCGCGCGCGGCTCGAGGGCGCCGGCCTTGACGTCGCCACCTGGCCGCATTCCCTCGCGGAGCTGCCCGCCGTCCGGGCCCTCGTGATCGCGCACGCGCTCGCCGCGGAGCCGATTTTGGTGGGATAGAATGGGCTCGGCCGGCGCGTCTCGCCGCGCCTCCGGATATTAACGTACTTTGGATTATTCAGCTGAGAGTACCAACTGGGGTAACACAGTTATTTCAGGAAACCAATGCGAACTAATTTCCAGGCCCTCCGGAAGACCGCGTCGAAAGGACTGCCCATGAAGCTCGTTATCGCCTCCGACATCCACGGCGCCGCCGACGCCTGTGCGCGTCTCATGTCCGCCATCGAGGCGGAGTCCCCGGATCGCGTGGTCCTCCTGGGCGACCTGCTTTATCACGGCCCGCGCAACGACCTCCCCGCGGACTATGCGCCCAAGCGCGTGATCGAGATGCTCAACTCCATTGCCGACCACGTGATCGCCGTGCGCGGCAACTGCGAGGCCGAGGTCGATCAGATGGTCCTCAAGTTCCCCTGCATGGCGGACCACAACATCCTGGTCGATCCCACGGCGGAGGGCGGCCCCCTCACGCTCTTCCTCACGCACGGGCACGTCTACGGTCCCGGCTACCACAACAGCGTGGACGCATGGCCCGCGCTGCCCGAGCGCTCCGCCCTGGTCTACGGTCACACCCACATCAAGGTGAGCGAGAAGAACGAGGAGCACGGCGCTTGGGTCTTCAACCCCGGTTCGGCGGGCATCCCCAAGGACGGCACGGCCAGCTTCGGCGTCTACGAGGACGGCCGCTTCGAGCATCGCCTGCTGTAACAGCGGCAGCGACGCAACCCTCGCGGGCCTGGGAAGCGGCGCGACCGCGCTCCCGGGCCCGTCGTTGTCTCCACACTCAAAAAATCTCATATGTGGAGACTTAGATAATGTATAGAATCGAAGCGCATGGGGGATAAACTCCACCGTACAGAAAAGGAATCACGCGAGAGGGCGGCCAGGGAAGCCGCCCCACGCAGGAGAAGGAGACCAACATGAGCAAGATTCTCGGCATCGACCTTGGTACCACCAACTCCGCGATGGCGGTCCTCGAGGGCGGCGAGCCCACGATCATCGTCAACGCCGAGGGCGACCGCACCACCCCGTCCGTCGTGGGCTTCCGTGCCGACGGCGACCGCATCGTGGGCAAGGCGGCCAAGAACCAGGCCGTCACCAACCCCACCAACACCGTCTTCTCGATCAAGCGCTTCATGGGCCGTCGCTACGACGAGGTTACCTCTGAGCTCAAGACCGTCCCGTACAAGGTCAAGCCCGGCGTGGGCGGCCGCGCGGTCGTGGAGATCGACGGCGAGGACTTCACCCCGGAGCAGATCAGCGCCATGATTCTCTCCAAGATGAAGGCTGACGCCGAGAAGTGCCTCGGCGAGCCCGTCACCGACGCCGTCATCACCGTTCCGGCCTACTTCAACGACGCCCAGCGCCAGGCCACCAAGGACGCCGGCAAGATCGCCGGCCTCAACGTCCAGCGCATCGTCAACGAGCCCACCGCCGCGGCCCTGGCCTACGGCCTCGACAAGAAGGGCATCGACCAGAAGGTCCTGGTCTTCGACCTGGGCGGCGGCACCTTCGACGTGTCGCTCCTCGACCTCGCCGACGGCGTCGTTGAGGTTCTCGCCACCAACGGCGACAACCACCTCGGCGGCGACGACTGGGACCAGCGCGTCATCGACTGGCTGGCGGACAAGTTCCAGGCCGACAACAGCATCGACCTGCGCAAGGACCCCATGGCCCTGCAGCGCCTGAAGGAGGCTGCGGAGAACGCCAAGAAGGAGCTCTCCTCCGCCCAGCAGGCCCAGATCAACCTGCCCTTCATCACCGCTGACGCCACCGGCCCCAAGCACCTCGACTACACGCTGACCCGCGCCGAGTTCGAGCGCATCACCCGCGACCTGCTCGACCGCTGCAAGGGCCCCGTCACTAAGGCCCTGCACGACGCCAACCTCCAGCTCTCCGAGGTCAACGAGGTCATCCTCGTGGGCGGCTCCAGCCGTATGCCCGCCGTCCAGGAGCTCGTCAAGCAGATGACCGGCAAGCAGCCCAACATGTCCGTGAACCCGGACGAGGTCGTGGCTGACGGCGCGGCTGTCCAGGGCGGCGTCCTCACCGGCGACGTCTCGGGCATCCTGCTGCTCGACGTCACGCCGCTGTCCCTGGGCGTCGAGACCATGGGCGGCGTCATGACCAAGATGATCGACCGCAACACCACGATCCCCACGTCCAAGACCGAGATCTACTCCACGGCGGCCGACAACCAGACCTCCGTCGAGATCAACGTCCTGCAGGGCGAGCGCGAGATGGCCGCGGACAACAAGTCCCTCGGCAAGTTCAACCTCACCGGCATCCCGGCCGCCCGCCGCGGCGTGCCGCAGATCGAGGTCACCTTTGACATCGACGCCAACGGCATCGTGAAGGTCACCGCCAAGGACAAGGCCACCGGCAAGAGCCAGCAGATCACCATCTCCGGCTCCACCGCCCTCTCCGACGACGAGGTCGACCGCATGGTCAAGGACGCCGAGGCCCACGCCGAGGAGGACAAGAAGCACAAGGACGAGATTGAGGTCCGCAACCAGGTCGACTCCCTCGCGTACTCCACCGAGCAGACCCTCAAGGACCTGGGCGACAAGGTCCCGGCCGACCAGAAGAAGGCCGCCGAGGACGCCGTGGCCGAGGCCAAGAAGGCCCTCGACGGCACCGACGTGGACGCCATCCGCGCCGCCGGCGACAAGCTCCAGGAGGTGGGCCACAAGCTCGCCGAGGTCGTCTACTCCGCCACGCAGGAGGACGCCGCCGCGGGCAACGCCGGCACCGGCGCGACCGACGCCGCGAGCGACGTCGTGGACGCCGACTACGAGGTCGTCGACGACGACAAGAACAACTAGTTCGGGCTGGCCGTACTAACGGATTCAAGCGAGGGGCGGCCACGGCTACGCGGCCGCCCCTTCCGGATAGCGTGACTCAGGGGGGATGACCCCGCGTGAGCCACTGACACAGTCGAGGAGGGTGACGTGAAGGTGCCCATCGAGGTTGAGGACGAGAAGAACGAGGCCATGGAGCCCGAGACCGCCGTCGAGGACGCCCCTGAGGCCGAGGCCGGCGAGCCCGAGGTCGTGGACGCCGAGGAGACGGACGAGGAGGCTGAGGAGCGCGCTCGCGTGGAGGCTGCCATCCGCGCCGGTGAGGAGGCCGCAGAGCGCGAGCTTGCCGCCGACGCGAGCAAGATCCGCGAGGAGCGCGACGAGCTCCAGAAGAAGCTCGCGGACGTGGAGGACCAGATCGAGGCCGCCAAGAAGGAGGCCGCGGACGCCACGGAGCGCATGCTGCGCCTCCAGGCGGACTGGGAGAACTTCCGCCGCCGCACTGCCGCCGAGCGCCTGGCGGAGAAGGAGCGCGCGGCCGAGAAGCTGGTGACCAACCTGCTTCCCGTGATCGACGACATCGAGCGCGCCATCGAGCACGCCGGGGCCACCGACGGCGACACCCAGTTCCAGCAGTTCGTGGACGGTGTCTCCGCGGTGCATGCCAAGATGCTCGGGGTGCTGGAGAAGGAGGGCGTCGAGCCCATCGACCCCGCCGGCGAGCCCTTCGAGCCGCTGGCCCACCAGGCCGTCGGCCGTGTTGAGGACAAGGACGCCTACGACGAAACCGTCGCCCAGGTCTACCAGAAGGGCTATCGCATGGGCGACAAGGTCATCCGCACCGCCATGGTCACGGTGACCTACGGCGGCCCCAAGCGTCCCACCGACGAGTAGTCTGCAAATTGGGGACAGTCCCCAATTTGCACAAAAGTTTTATGTGAATTGGGGACTGTCCCCAACTAACAGAAAGGAGGCTCGTGCGACATGGCAAACAAGCGAAGCTACTACGACGTACTGGGCGTCAAGCGCGACGCCTCTGACGACGAGATAAAGAAGGCCTTCCGCAAGCTCGCCGCGAAGTACCACCCGGACGCCGGCGGGGACGAGGCCAAGTTCAAGGAGGTTAGCGAGGCGTATACCACCCTCTCCGACCCCCAGAAGCGCCGCGAGTACGACCAGCTGCTCATGTTCGGCGGCATCCCCGGGGCCGATTTTGGCGGCTCGGGCGGGCGCGGCCGCTACACCTACACCACCAACGTGGGCGGCGACTGGTCCGACATCTTCAACAACATGCGCGGCGAGGGCGGCTTCGGCGGCTTTGACTTCTCGTCCATCTTTGGCGGGGCCGCCGGCGCGCGCGCCGCGAGCAACCGCCCCACCAAGGGCAGCGACCTCACCATGTCCGTGGACGTTACGGCGGAGGAGGCCTTCCGAGGGGCAACCCGCAAGGCAACCTACCGCGTGCCCTCCACGGGCGAGGAGCAGACGCTCACGATTAAGATCCCGGCGGGTGCGGTGGACGGCGGCAAGCTGCGCTACCGCGGCCGCGGCGAGTACGGCACCAACGGCGGCGACCGTGGCGACCTCGTGATCACCACGCACGTGGCCGAGCACCCGCTCTTCAAGCGCGACGGCGCGGACGTTCGCATGGACCTGCCCATCAGCATGTACGAGGCCGCGCTCGGCGCCACCGTGGAGGTGCCCACGCCCGACGGCACGGAGGTCCGCCTCAAGGTGCCCGCCGGCACGCAGGACGGAAAGACCTTCCGCTTCCGCGACCTGGGAGCCCCCAATGTCAAGCGCAAGGGCTCTCGCGGCGCGCTCTACGTGACCGTGCGCGTGAAGGTGCCCACGCTGCTCACCAAGCAGGAGCGCGAGGCGCTCGAGGCCCTGCGCGCCGACGACGCGCGCGACTACCGCGAGGAGGTCAGCCGCTATGGCGCGAAGCGATAGCGAGGGAAGGGAGCCCGGCCGCGGGTCGGACCGCAACAAGCCTCTCTACATGATCAGCGTTGCCGCCGAGCTCACGGGCATGCACCCGCAGACCCTGCGCGTCTACGAGCAGAAGGGTCTCGTGACGCCCGGGCGCTCGCGCGGCAACACGCGCCTCTACTCCCAGTCGGACATCGACCGGCTGAACCTCATCTCCAAGCTCACGGACGAGGGCATCAACCTCGCCGGCGTGGTGCGCATCCTCGACATGCGCGAGCGCATGCTCGAGCGCGAGGACGAGCTCGAGGAGCTGCGCCGCCGCGTGCGTCAGCTTGAGGACGAGGTCCACGAGTTCCGCATGCAGGAGAAGATTACCGCGCTCGCCCGCTACGACGGGCAGGGAAGCCCCGAGCAGGTCATGCGCCGCCTCCTTCTCAACGGCGCGCCTAGCGAGAAGAACGAGGGGTAGCGGCGCGCCATCGAACGAGCTGCGATTCGTAAGTGCGCCCGTCCCTCCTGCTGCCCCGTTCTCTCGTTTTTCTGTATATTGCGCTCGGCTGAAGAAGTTCAATAACATATATTGCCAGCTCAAAAGGGCACCGTTCTTCTCGCCCACTCGAGAAGGGCTGACAATGTACAGAAAAATGGAAGTTGCCGAGGTGGGTCGCGCATGGAGGCCCTCGCCGCCAGCGCCCCCGTTCGTCCTTCTCGCCAGCACGCAGAAAATCTACTATGTATACGCTTAGATTTGCGTATAAGCCCCAGCTCCCGGGGAACAATAGACGTTGATAAACAACGAAACCCAAGAAGGGGGCAACCATGAGACTAGACAAGTGGGCCGTCACGGCCCAGGAGGCGCTGCAGGCGGCGGTGGGCATCGCCACGGACGCCAACGCCGGGCAGCTCATGCCCGTGCACGTGCTGAAGGCCCTGCTCAGCTCCGGCGAGCACAACCTGCGCGCGATCATCGAGCGCGTGGGTGCGGACCCGGCGTCCATCGAGGCGCAGGCAGACGACGCCATTGCGCGCCAGCCGCAGGTCAGCGGCGATGCCGCCCAGATGGGCATGGGCGACGCCACCGTGCGCGTGGGCAACGCCGCGGAGAAGCTCGCCACCAAGATGGGCGACTCCTACGTCACCTCCGAGCACCTGCTCTGCGCGCTCGCGGATGACAAGACGGACGCCGGCTCCATCCTCAAGGCCGCCGGCGTCACCGCCAAGCGCGTGGAGGAGGCCTACGACGCCCTGCGCGGCGACGAGCGCGTGACCAGCCAGGACTCCAAGCCCGAGTTCGAGGCCCTGGAGAAGTACGGCCGCAACGTCACCGACCTCGCCCGTCAGGGAAAGCTCGATCCCATCATCGGCCGCGTGGAGGAGATCCGCCGCACCATCCAGGTGCTCAGCCGCCGCACGAAGAACAACCCCGTGCTCATCGGCGAGCCGGGCGTGGGCAAGACCGCCATCGTGGAGGGTCTGGCCCAGCGCATCGTCAACGGCGACGTCCCGTCCACCCTGCGCGACAAGGACCTCGTGGAGCTTGACATGTCCGCCCTCGTGGCGGGCGCCAAGTACCGCGGCGAGTTCGAGGACCGCCTGAAGTCCGTGCTCAAGGAGGTCGAGAAGTCGGACGGCCGCATCATCCTGTTCATCGACGAGCTTCATACCATCGTGGGCGCGGGCGCCACGGAGGGCTCCATGGACGCCGGCAACATCCTGAAGCCGGCCCTCGCGCGCGGCACGCTGCACGCCATCGGCGCCACCACGCTGGACGAGTACCGCAAGTACATCGAGAAGGACGCGGCGCTCGCACGCCGCTTCCAGACCGTCATGGTCTCCGAGCCCACCGTGGAGGACACGATCTCCATCCTGCGCGGCATCAAGGACCGCTACGAGCAGCACCACCGCGTTCGCATCACGGACTCCGCGCTGGTCAGCGCCGCGGACCTCTCCAACCGCTACATCTCCGACCGCTTCCTCCCGGACAAGGCCATCGACCTCGTTGACGAGGCGGCAAGCCGCCTGCGCATGGAGCTGGACTCCATGCCCGCGGACATCGATGCCGTGGACCGCCAGCTCACGCAGATGCAGATCGAGGAGCAGGCCCTCATGAAGGAAGAGGACGAGGCCAGCAAGGAGCGCCTCGAGACCCTGCGCGGCGAGATCGCCACCACGCGCGAGAAGCTCGACGGCATGAAGGCCAACTGGGAGAACGAGAAGGGCGCCATCGACCGCGTGCAGGACCTCAAGTCCCGGATCGAGGACGCGCGCACCGAGATGGAGCGCGTCACCCGTGAGGGGGACCTCGCCCGCGCCTCCGAGCTGCGCTACTCCACCATCCCCGCCCTCCAGCACGAGTACGAGGAGGCGGAGGCCGCGCTCACGGCCAAGCAGGAGGCCGGGGGACTCCTCAAAGAGGAGGTCACCTCGGAGGAGATCGCCGACGTCGTGAGCTCGTGGACCGGCGTTCCCGTGTCCAAGATGATGCAGGGCGAGATGGACAAGCTCCGCAACCTCGAGTCCGAGCTGCACAAGCGCGTCGTGGGCCAGGACGAGGCCGTCTCGGCCGTGGCCGCCGCCGTGCGCCGCAGCCGCGCGGGCCTCTCCGACCCCAACCGTCCCATCGGCAGCTTCTTCTTCCTCGGCCCCACCGGCGTGGGCAAGACGGAGCTCGCCAAGGCGCTCGCGGAGAACCTCTTCGACGACGAGCGGGCGCTCGTGCGCATCGACATGTCCGAGTACATGGAGAAGTTCAGCGTCCAGCGGCTCATCGGCGCGCCTCCCGGATACGTGGGCTACGACGAGGGCGGCCAGCTCACCGAGGCCGTTCGTCGCCGTCCGTACTCCGTGATCTTGCTGGACGAGATGGAGAAGGCGCATCCCGACGTCTTCAACATCCTCCTGCAGGTGCTCGACGACGGTCGTCTCACGGACGGCCAGGGTCGCGTGGTGAGCTTCAAGAACACGATCATCATCATGACGTCCAACGTCGGCAGCCAGTTCATCGCCGGCGCTAGTGCGGCAAGCGATCCGGACGAGGTCCAGCGCGAGGTCAACAACGCCCTGCGCCAGACCTTCAAGCCGGAGTTCCTCAACCGCATCGACGACGTGGTGGTCTTCCACGCCCTGGGCCTCGCGGATATCGAGCGCATCGTGGACATCCAGCTGCGCGACGTGCGCGAAAGGCTCGACCGCGACCGCATCCAGCTCGAGCTCACGCCGGCCGCCAAGCAGTCGCTCGCGCTCGACGGCCTGGACCCGGTCTACGGCGCCCGCCCGCTCAAGCGCCTCATCCAGCGCCAGGTGGTGGACTCCGTGGCCAACCTCATCATCGACGGAAGGCTCGGCGAGGGCGACGTGGTGCGCGTGGACGTGGGGGAGGACGACCGCCTCTTTGCCGCGCGCGATGACGCGGCGTCCGAGCGCCGGCGCTCCGGCGGCGCGGCCGCACCCTCGGACGACGAGCCCATCGAGCCCGACGCCATGGAGTAGCGCGTCGCAGATCTTTCAGGGGGCGAGGGAGGTAGTTCCCTCGCCCCCTTTTTTCGGTACGATAGGGGTACGTTCAACGACAGGTTGGGGGCAGCATGGCGGCTCAGGACGAGAAGAACCTCCCGGATGCGACCGTCTCCCTGCCGCCGGAGGAGCAGCCCGGCGCAGACCCGGACGCCACGCGCCTGGCCGGACCCGAGACGGACCCGGACGCCACGCAGCTGGCGGACGCCGCCGAGACCCGCGCCGTCGCCCCCGACGACCTCCCCACCATCGTGGTCCCCTCCTCGCGAGCTGCCGCGGCGCCCGAGACGGCGCCCGACGGCCTCGACGTGATGGACAGCCCCTACTACGCTCCCGCCTCCATCGAGGACCTCGCGTCGGCCCAGGCGCCCGTCACCATAGAGTCGCCCGTGCAGAGTCTGCCCGAGCGCAGGAGGCGCCTGCCGCGCTGGGCGGTGGCGCTGCTGGTGGTCGTTCTTCTCGCCGTGGCGGGAGGCATTGCCTGGTACACCTACGACCAGGAGATCTGGGGCGGCAAGACCATCCCGGCCGTGGTGGGCAAGACGCAGGGGGAGGCGGTGCGCGCGCTGGAGGCGCTCGGCTTCGTGGTGAGCATCGAGCCCGTGCCGGCGGACGACGCCATCGACACGGTCCTCACCTGCATGCCGCTGGAGGGCACGCGCGCGGACCCGACGGAGGGCGTCACGCTGGGGGTGGCGGTGCAGCGCACCGTCCCGCAGGTGGTGGGCATGGACGTGCGGGACGCCCAGGACGCCCTCAACGAGGCCGGCGCCCAGAGCATCTCCATCTCCTACCAGAACTCCGACGAGGCGGCGGGCACCGTCCTTGCGGTGGACCCGGCGGAGGGCGAGCCCTTCCGCCCGGAGGACCAGATCTCCCTCGTGGTCGCGCGCGCCTACACCGTGCCCGACGTGCTGGGGCTCCCGCTTGACGAGGCCCAGGAGCGGCTCTCCTCCGGCGGCCTTGCCTCCAGCGTCACCTACGTCCGCTCGGATGCGCGGGCAAACAGCGTGGTCCAAGCGAACCCGGGCGTGGGCGCCGAGGTCGAGCCGGGCGCGACGATTGTCCTGAGCGTGGCGACCCCGCTCCCGAGCGACCCGTACGACCTCCTGGCCTACTTCGACGCCGTTCCCCAGGCGCTGCCCGGATACCTTGACGAGGAGGGCTTCGTCCTGAGCTACGGCGAGATCTACGCGTCCGGGGGCAACGCCAACGTGGCGTACACCGGTGAGTCCGGGGAGCTTCTGCGGCTGACCAACGAGCCCGAGACCGGTCACTACGCGGGAGGCTCGCAGGCCGACGTGCTCGCCACGGGGGCGGGCGTGGGCGGCGTGCGCTATGCGTTCTCCTCCGGAACGCTCCCCGAGGGGGCGGCCGTCGAGAACGAGTCCGGCGTGCGAGCGGTCATGGCCGCCTGCGGGCTCGACGGGCTGCTGGACACCTGCACGCAGGACGACATCGTGATGCCGGAGCCCGAGCCTGTGCCGGAGCCGGAGTCCGAGGAGGGCTCCGAGGAGGAGCGGCCTGACGCCCAGGAGGCCGCAGAAGACGAGAAGGACGCGGAGGACGAGAAGGACGCCGAGGAGGCCCCCGAAGAGGAGCCCGAGCCCAACCGTCACTTCATCTGCGGCTACGGACGCCAGGGCGGCTACACCTGGGCCGTCATCATTGGCGGCTACGACGAGGTCACGCGCGTGGTGGCGCTCGCCGCGCCGACCTCCCACTTCGAGGCGGTCGACCTGAGACCCTTCGGGGGCTCCGTCTGCGACTACATTGCTTACATCGACCAGTACACGGGGTGATCGTCATGGACAAGAAGCCGGAGAAGAAGCAGGGCGCCACGACGGACGACGAGTTCGTCCGTCCCGAGAACGAGGACGACGACGGGTACGACCCCTACTCGGACAGGCGCCCCGACCCAGAGCCGCTCTTCGAGCGCGACCCCTGGTCGTAGCGCGGCACACGGGGGGCGCCGGGCGGTCGCTCTTCTCGCCCGTTCTTCTCGCCAGCCCCTCCTGCGCGCGGGCCTAGCCGGTGGAGCCCCAGTTGGTCTGCATGTAGCCCCAGGCAAAGTAGGCGACCACGGCCAGAAGCGCCAGCACGGCCACGAGCGCGATGAACGTCTTCACGCGCGTCTTGCGCTCGCGAGAGACGAAGATGTCGCGCCTGCCCTTGGGAATCTCGAGGTACTGACCGTAGTGGAGGTCCCGCCTCAGCTGCTTTCCCTCCGCGCGCGACCGCTTGTAGGCGCGGCCCGAGAGGGCGCTTCCGCGGACGGTGTAGCCCGAGTCGTGCGTCACCGGGATGCTGGCCTCCTCGTCCTCGGCAAGGTCGTCGATGGGCTCGACGGTGCGGTGCGGGGGACGCTGGCGCACGTAGGGCGCCGGTGCCGGGGCAGCCCCGGACTCCGGTGCGGAGGGGGATTCCGTTACGGCGCGCTCCTGATCGGTCTCGTTGGCCATGCCTGCCTCCGGTAGCGATTACAAACAGCAACGGCCACATGATAGAGCAGGACCGCGTTATGTCGCTTCTCCAAAGGCGAATATCTCAAACCGCAGGAAACCAAAGAGCGTTTTCGTTTGCCATATCTAAGCCAAAGACACTTAGATATGGTGAGTATATGTCGCTCAGAAAAATAGGCATCGAGTGAATAAAGCCGAGCTGGCGGGGAACAACTACCTATGAACGACAGGCGCCACCCAGGCGCCGCACAACAGAAGGAGTGGTCACTATGGCAAGCATGGTTCCCTACGATCGTTACTCTCGCGCGCTTCGCAACTGGCCGTTTGACGCGCTGGACAGCTTCTTCGACGCGCCCTTCGCACCGCTCTCCTCCACCGCCAGCAGCTTCAAGATGAACGTCGAGGACGCGGGCGACAAGTACGTGGTCTCCGCGGAGCTCCCGGGCGTCAAGCGCGAGGAGATCGACGTCGAGCTCAACGAGGGTCGTCTCTCCATCTCCGTCGAGAAGAAGGAGACCGAGGAGGAGAAGGGCAAGAACTACCTCTACAAGGAGACTTCCGACTGGAGCGCCACGCGCGGCGTCTACCTCAAGGACGCGGCCGTCGCCGGCCTCTCCGCCAAGCTCGAGGGCGGCGTTCTCACCGTGAACGTCCCCAAGCAGCAGGAGAAGGCCAACGTCACCAAGGTCTCCATCGACTAGTTGACAGATTGCTCAGGTCAAACTGTCACGTTGGGCCGGCGCCGCAGGGCGTCGGCCCGCTTTTTGGACAGGGGGACGGGGGGTACCGTCACCCTGTCCCGGTTACCACACGCTGAGCGGCCAGTCCTGGGCGGCGCAGCAGATCGAGAGGTGCCCGTCGGGAGTGCGCGCCTCGGGGCGACCGTCGTCGCCGGTCACGACCTCGGCGCCCACCGCCTCCGCGAGCGTGCGCACGCAGAGGCTCGGCCGGTTGTTCTCCTGCGAGAGGTGCATGGCAACCACGGTCTCCGTGTCATCCCCCACAAGGGCGCGGAGCGCCTCGGCCGCCTGCTCGTTGGAGAGATGGCCGGTGGGGCCCGCCACGCGAGCCTTGAGGTGGCCGGGGTAGTCCCCCGTGGCGAGCATGCGCGCGTCGTGGTTGGACTCCAGCGCGAGGATTCGCACGTCGGCGAGGGCGTCCAGCGCCTCGGGCCCCAGCTCCCCCGTGTCCGTGCAGAAGCCGAGCGCGTCACCTGCCGTGGAGAAGCGAAAGCCCATGGGGTCCGCCACGTCGTGCGAGGTGGGGAAGGTCCGGACGCGCATGCCCGCGAGCTCGAAGACCTCCGAGTGTCCCACGAGCGTGAACGGCAGGTTCGTGAGGTAGCTCCTCGCTCCGGCGGTACCCGCCGTGCAGAGGAGCTCGCCCTCGAAGTGGTTGCAGAACACGGTGAGCCCGCCCACGTGGTCCGAGTGCTCGTGCGTGAGCAGCACCGCCGTCACGCGCCCCATGTCCACGCCCAGCTCGTCCGCGCGCCCCAGAAGGGCGCGACGGGAGATGCCGCAGTCCACGAGCACGCTTCCCTCGGGGCCCTCGACCACGGCGGCGTTTCCCCTCGAGCCGCTGGCGAGGACGTGCAGGTGAATCTCGGGCGTCATGGCGGTCCCTCCGCTGTCGTAAACTTTGACTCGCAGCATAGTAGCGCAGCCGCTGGAGGGCATCATGCCAAGCGTTTCCCGCAGATACGCGTCGTCGAGGTCGCGCTTCTCTCGGCCGGGCGGCCCGGCGGGGGAGGAGCACGCCGCCCCGGTGGTGCTCATGGTCTCGGGCGGCGCGGACTCGACGGCCCTTCTCGTCCTTGCCGCCACCTCGAGCCTGGACATTGACGACGGTCGCGGCACGGCGCGCATAGCCCGCGAGCGCCTGCACGTGCTGCACGTCAACCACGGCCTGCGCGGTCTGGACGCCGAGGAGGACGAGGAGTTCGTGCGCGACCTCTCCGCCCGCTACGGCATCCCCTGCACCATCCGGCGCGTGGACGTGGCCGAGGCAGCGGCTGCGGCGGACGGCAACGTGGAGAACGCCGGACGCGAGGCGCGCTATGCGGAGGCGGCGCGGCTGGCGAACGAGCTCTCCGCCGAGTTTGGCACGCCGCGCTCCGCGGCCCGCATCCTCACCGCGCACACGGCGGACGACCGTGCCGAGACCTTCTTCATGAACGCGATACGCGGCTCGGGCGCCGCGGGGCTCTCATCAATACCCCGCCGCCGCAATCGCATCGTGCGCCCGCTCCTGGACCGGACGCACAAGGAGCTCTGCGACCTCCTGCGCATGCGCGGGATCGTCTGGCGCGAGGACGCCACCAACGCGGACACCCACTACCTGCGCGCCTACGTGCGCCACGAGGTCATGCCCGTGGCGCTGCGCCGCAACCCGCGCGTGGTCTCGAGTCTTGCCACCACCTGCGACATCCTTTCGGACGAGGACGCCTACCTCACGTCCGTCGCCGCGCGCGCCCTTCGCGACCTCACGCGCTCCCGCAAGGAGGGCGCGCTCGTGCTCGACGCCGCGCGGCTCGCCGCCCTGGAGGTGGCCGTTGCGCGCCGCGTGGTGCGCATGGCCCTTCTCGCCGTGTTTCCCGAGGCCCGGCTCGAGGCCCGGCACGTTGCCTCGGTCCTGCGGGCGGTCGCGGACGGCGAGGGCGCGGTGAACGTCCCCCTGGGCGGGGAGGCCCGCGTGGAGCACGGTGTGCTCAGCATCCGCTCGAGGTCCGCGCACCGGGAGCCCATCGCCCGCTGGCTTGAGGTCCCCGGCCGGCTGGAGCTCCCGGACGGCCGCGTGCTCACGGCACGTCTTGTAGAGGTCCCGCAGGGCACGGACCCCGTCGCGCGCGCTCGCGCCCACGGGCTCGAGTGGGCGGGCGAGTCCGTCCTCCTGGACGCGCGTGCTGCCGGCGTGGACCCCATGAGGGGAGGACGGCTCTGGGTGGACGGCCCGCGCGCGGGCGAGGTGCTCTGCCCGCTGGGGATGCACGGCCAGTCAAAGAAGCTGTCCGACCTCCTGGGCGAGGCGCACCTGCCGCGCCCCGAGCGCGCGGACGTGCCCGTCGTGCACGCGTCTCCCACGGGCGCGATCCTCTGGGTGGCGCCGCTCAGGGCTGACGAGCGCGCGAAGTGCGTCCCCTCCACCAGATGGGCGCTCGAGCTGAGCCTCGTTACCGCCGCCCACCCCTCCTGAGCTATCCTTATGCAGACAAGCGGTCACGAGGGACGCCCCGCGGCGTCCGGGAAGGGGAGCGCAATG
Organism: Olsenella sp. An285; assembly: GCF_002159625.1. Taxonomy (GTDB): domain Bacteria; phylum Actinomycetota; class Coriobacteriia; order Coriobacteriales; family Atopobiaceae; genus Thermophilibacter; species Thermophilibacter avicola. Next base: position 30,504 of record NZ_NFIZ01000013.1, on the reverse strand, counting down.
GAGACGCTGCACCCCGACGTACAGGACATCCTGCTCAGCGAGGAGGACATCCGGGGCATCGTCGCCCGCATGGGGGCGGAGATCACCAAGGACTATGCCGATAAGAACCCGCTGGTCGTGGCCGTTCTGCGCGGCGCCGTGGTCTTCATGGCGGACCTCATGCGCGCCGTCGACTGCCCCATCGGCATCGACTTCATGGCGGTCTCCAGCTACGGTGACGGCGCCAAGAGCTCGGGCGTGGTGCGCATCGTCAAGGACCTCGACACCAAGATCGAGGGGCGCGACGTGCTCATCGTCGAGGACATCCTCGACTCCGGCCTCACGCTCTCCTACCTCATGCGCATGCTCGAGAACCGCGGTCCGGCCTCCGTTGAGGTCGCGGCCTTCCTCGTGAAGGACGTCCCCGGCAACGCGCCTGCGGTCAAGCCGCGCTACGTGGGCGCGCACGTGCCCGACGAGTTCATCGTGGGCTACGGCCTCGACTTTGCCGAGCGCTACCGCAACTTGTCCTACATCGGCATCCTCAAGCCCGAGGTCTACCAGAAGTAACCCTGACAAAGGGGACAGGGTATTTTGTCAGCCTCCTCCGGCTTGACAAAGTGCCAGTCCCTTTGTCAAGCCCGGCAAGGCCGGAAGGAGTCATGCGTGCCCGAAGAAAATAAGAACGTCCGGCCGCCCCGCCAGGTGGGCATATCCGCCATCATCGTGGCCCTTGTGGCCGGCTACCTCCTGTACATGGTGATGACGGGCTCCTTCCGCGCTCCCGGTCGGGTGGACACGCTTCCCACCAACGAGTTCGTGAGCGCCGTCGAGGACGACCGTGTGGCCGAGGTCACGTTCCGCACGGAGGACGGGGGCCTCACGGGCGCCTACTGGCCGGACGAGGCGAAGAAGGACGACGAGACGGCGCTCGTCGACTTCGAGAGCGTCTACGTGGGCTCTGACTCCCTGGCCGAGCTCATGGCTGCCCACCCGGACGTGACCTACGAGATAGACACGAGCTCCTCGGCGTTTCTCGAGACGTTCCTCTTCTCGGTTCTTCCCACGCTCGCCCTCGTGGCCGTCTTCGTCTACTACATGAACCGCATGTCCGGCCAGCAGGACAAGACGATGTCCTTTGCCAAGACCAAGGCCCGCACCAGCGAGGCGGAGCGTCCCAAGGTCAGGTTCTCGGACGTCGCGGGCATAGACGAGGCCGTGGAGGAGCTCCAGGAGGTCCGCGACTTCCTCTCCGATCCCGAGCGCTACCACAAGATGGGCGCGCGCATCCCGCGCGGCGTGCTGCTGGTGGGCCCTCCGGGAACGGGCAAGACGCTGCTCGCCAAGGCGGTGGCCGGCGAGGCGGGCGTGCCGTTCTTCTCGATCTCGGGCTCGGACTTTGTTGAGATGTTCGTGGGCGTGGGCGCCTCGCGCGTGCGCGACCTCTTCAAGCAGGCCAAGGAGGCGGCCCCCTGCATCGTCTTCATAGACGAGATCGACGCCGTTGGCCGTCAGCGCGGCGCGGGCCTGGGCGGTGGCCACGACGAGCGAGAGCAGACCCTCAACCAGCTCCTCGTTGAGATGGACGGCTTCGAGGACAACTCCTCCGTCATCCTCATCGCGGCTACCAACCGGCCGGACATCCTGGACCCGGCGCTCCTGCGCCCCGGGCGCTTTGACCGTCGCGTGACCGTCGACCGCCCGGACGTGCGCGGGCGCGAGCAGATTCTGCGCGTGCACGCCGAGGGCAAGCCCTTTGCGGAGGGCGTGGACTTTGCGCGCCTGGCCAAGGTGACGCCAGGCTTCACGGGTGCCGACCTGGCGAACCTCGCCAACGAGTCCGCCCTTCTCGCCGCGCGCCGCAACAAGGAGGAGATCGGTCCCGCCGAGGTGGAGGAGGCCATGGAGCGCGTGATGGCGGGCCCCGAGCGCAAGAGCCGCGTCATCACGGAGAAGGAGCGTCGCGTCATCGCCTTCCACGAGTCCGGTCACGCGCTCGTGGGGCACGTGCTCGCCAACTCCGACCCCATCCACAAGATCAGCATCGTGAGCCGCGGGCAGGCCCTGGGCTACACCATGCAGGTGCCGGAGGAGGACCACTTCCTCGAGACGCGCGACGGCATGCTCGACCAGATTGCCGTGCTCCTGGCCGGGCGCACGGCAGAGGAGCTCTTCTGCGACGACGTCACCACCGGCGCCTCCAACGACCTCGAGCGGGCCACCAAGCTCGCGCGCACCATGGTCACGCGCTACGGCATGAGCGAGGAGCTGGGCGCGCAGGTCTTTGGCGAGGCCCAGCACGAGGTTTTTCTCGGCCGCGACTACGCCAACCACCAGGACTACTCCGCCGAGACCGCAAAGCGCATCGACGACGAGGTCGAGCGCATCATGCGCGAGGGGCACGAGCGTGCCCGCGAGGTGCTGGACGGGCGCCGCCCCCAGATGGACACCATGGCGCGCGTGCTTCTGGAGCGCGAGACCGTGGAGGGCGAGGCGGTGACCGCCCTGTTGGAGGACCGCTGGGACGAGTACGTCGCCGGCGAGTCCGCCGAGCAGAGCAAATAATGATGGAACCTATCACTTTGTAGATATGGTGAACAAGCTACCAGAGAGAACGGAAGTTTCTACAGAGTATTGATAGGGGCCACGGTCATTATTAAGTGCTGCGGCCAGAAGACGCCGAACAGACGCTCTCGACGTCCGCCAGAGGTCGTGCCCCTATCAAAATATCGGCAGCTCAGACCTCACATGTACTGTTATGTAACGTGACCCGCGATGATACCGTCTCCAACGAGCCCGGGATTCTACGGTACCCGGCCGGCGCATGGGGGGCGGTGTCTTCGGTGGCGCGCAAGCTGGAATACAAGATCACGTTTGCCATCAACGAGACCGAGCGCGCCCTCCTGGGCTTTCTTGGCGTCGAGCTGAGGCATGCCGGCGGCCCCGTCGTCCTGTCTGCGACCGGCATCTCCCAGAGCCTCAGCATCACCGAGCAGACCGCGCGACGCACCTGCCGCAGCCTTGCCGAGAAGGGCCTCATCTCCGTCAGTCCCAAGACGCGCGAGGACGGCAGCCGCGCCGCCAACGAGTACCGAATCACGCTCCTTGGCTGGAAGATTCTCGAGTCCAAGCCCCTCCCGCGCCCCTCCAGGCTTCCCGAGAGGCGAAAGGGCTAGATTCCGGATACCCGACCCGCTCCCCGTCCCAACGTTGCGGTTGTGGTTCCTCCGCTGACGCCCGGCTTCGCCCCCGCACGCCGCGCGCGTACAATGGTGCGCAGCCAACAACGTCGGAAGGGGTCGCCCATGTCCATCAACGAGGCCAGCCGCGCGTACGGCGCGCAGAAGTCGTCCATCCGTGAGATCGCGGCCTACGCCGGTGCCCGCAAGGCCCAGATCGGGGCGGAGAACGTCTTCGACTTCTCCCTGGGCAACCCCTCCATCCCCGCGCCGGACGCCGTGCGCGCCTCCATCGAGAAGAGCCTCACGCTGCCGGCCACGCAGCTCCACGGCTACACGCCCGCAAACGGCCTGCCCGCCGCCCGCGAGGCGGTGGCCGCGAGCCTCTCCCGGCGCTTTGGCGAGGGCGCCGCCTCCATGGACGACCTCTACCTCACCTGCGGCGCCGCGGCCTCGCTCTCCATCACGTTCCATGCGATCGTGAACCCCGGCGACGAGGTCATCGTGATCGCCCCGTACTTCCCGGAGTACCGCGTCTGGATCGAGACCTCCGGTGCCACCTGCGTGGAGGTCATGGCGGACGCCGCCACCTTCCAGGTCGACGCCGCTGCCGTGGCGGCCGCCGTCACCGAGCGCACCAAGGCCGTGGTCATCAACTCGCCCAACAACCCCGTGGGCTCGGTCTACTCCCGCGAGAACCTGAGCGCGCTCGCGGACGTGCTGCACGAGGCCCAGGATCGCCTTGGCACCACCATCTACCTCGTCGCGGACGAGCCCTATCGCGAGATCACCTACGGCGCCGAGGTCCCCTGGGTGCCCGGCGTCTACGACCGCACGATCGTCTGCTACAGCTACTCCAAGTCCCTCTCGCTCCCCGGCGAGCGCATCGGCTGGGTGCTGGTGCCGCCCACCAACCCCGAGCACGACGATCTGGTCCTGGCGGTCGCGGGTGCCGGCCGCAAACTGGGCTTCGTCTGCGCCCCCGCCCTCTTCCAGCGCGTCCTCATGGACTGCGTGGACGAGCCGAGCGACGTCGAGGCCTACGCGGAGAACCGTCGCGCGCTCACGGAGGGGCTCTCCAAGCTGGGCTATGAGTTCATCGAGCCCGAGGGCGCGTTCTACCTCTGGGTCAAGGCCCTCGAGCCTGACGCCCAGGCGTTCTTCGAGCGTGCCAAGGCCCTCGAGCTCCTGCCCGTGCCGTCCGACTCCTTCGGCTGCCCCGGCTGGGTGCGCGTGGGCTACTGCGTCTCCCACGACACGATCGTGCGCTCCATGCCCGCCTGGGCCAAGCTCGCCGATTCCTACGCATGACAAGGGGACAGTCCCTTTGTCATGTTATGCAGGAGAGGTGACCGATGCTCCAGAACCGCTGTGACACCCACACCCACACCCTCTACTCGCGCCACGCCTACTCGACGGTGCGCGAGAACGTGATCGCCGCGCGCGACGCGGGCCTGGAGCTTCTGGGCGTCACGGATCACTTCTCGGACATGCTCTTCCCCAACACCGACCTCTCGCACGGGAGCCTGCGCGACTACCAGCACTTCATCAACATGCGGGTCTGGCCGCGCTCCTGGGAGGGCGTGACGCTGCTCCGCGGTATGGAGGCGGACGTCCGCACGCTCGAGGGGCGTCTCTTTGGCCAGGACATAGAGGTCACGGAGGACATCACGGGCCGTCCCGTGCGGCGAGTCTCCACGCTCTACGATCGCGCCGCAGCTGGTTGCGACTACGTCATCGCAAGCGTCCACTACAAGAACTTCGCCGACGGAGCGCCGCTCGCCCAGACCACGGAGATGTACCTCGGCGCCCTGGCTCAGCCCAAGGTGCTGATGCTCGGCCATACGGGCCGGGCAGGCGTGCCCTTCGACGTGCGGGAGGTCGTGGGCGAGGCCGCGCGCCGTGGCAAGCTCATAGAGATCAACGAGCACAGCCTGGACACCCGCGGGCGCGAGGGCCGCACGTGGGCGAGCTGCGCGGAGATCGCAAGGGTCTGCGCCGAGCTGGGCTGTCAGATCGCCGTGAACACGGACGCGCACGTGTGCTGTGACGTGGGGCGCTTCTCCTCCGCGCTCTCCATGCTCGAGGAGATCGGCTTTCCGCAGGAGCTCGTCGCCACCCGCTCTGCGGAGGCCTTCCTCGCCGCCATGCGCGACGCGGGCCTCTCGGCGCCGGAGCTCTAGTCGCCCCCCCGTTTGTAGGGTACTTTCACGAGGGCATTCTAAGTACTACCGATTTGATATCATTTTATCTACCAGCGGATTTGTGCCGAAACGTTTGTAGGGTATTCGGAAACGCCCGCAGCAAGTACCCTGCAAATGAACGATGGAGGAGAGACCCTTGTCAGATGCCCCCGCGCGCGAGCTGCGCCTCGTCTCCTGGAACGTCAACGGCCTGCGCGCCGTCATGAAGAAGGATCCCAGCTTCACGGACGTCGTGGCCGCGACCAACGCCGACGTCTTCGCCGTCCAGGAGACCAAGCTCCAGGAGGGTCAGATCAGTCTGGACCTGCCCGGGTACCACCAGACCTGGAGCTATGCCGAGCGAAAGGGCTACTCGGGAACGGCCGTGTTCAGCCTCGAGGAGCCGCTGCAGGTCATCAACCACATTGGTGCGCCCGAGGCCGATGACGAGGGCCGCGTCTGCGCGCTCGAGTTCCCCTCGTACTGGTTCGTGGACGTCTACACGCCCAACGCCCAGAACGAGCTCGCGCGTATAGAAACGCGCCTGGCATGGGACGCGGCGTACCGGGAGTTCCTGGTGGGCCTGGCCGCAAAGAAGCCCGTGGTCACCTGTGGCGACTTCAACGTGGCCCACAACGAGATCGACCTCAAGAACCCCGGTCCCAACCGCGGCAACGCCGGCTTCTCGGACGAGGAGCGCGAGAGCTTCACCCGCCTGCTCGATGCCGGCTTCACGGACACCTTCCGCGCGCGCCATCCGGACGTGACCGGCGCCTACAGCTGGTGGAGCTACCGCTTCAACGCGCGCAAGAACAACGCCGGCTGGCGCATCGACTACTTCCTCGTGTCCAACGACGTCGCCGACCGCGTGACCGGTGCCTCGATCCTCTCCGAGGTCTACGGCTCGGACCACTGTCCCGTGGAGCTCACGATAGAGCTCTAGCCGCGGGGAAAAAAGAACCGCGAGGCGAGAAGAACCGCGCGCACGATAAACGGCCGGAGCCGCCATCGCTCCGGCCGTTCTTCTCGGCGTCTCCTATCCCAGCGTGATGTAGCCGGTGCCCGCGTCCGGGTCGTCCGGCTGGGGGCCGGCGTCCGGCGAGCCGAAGAGGAACTCGCGCACGCGCGGCATCTCGCGCAGGTACTGGGCGTGGCCCGCGTCGTAGGCCGCGGCGAGCTTGCGCGGGTTGACCGTGGCGTTCTCCACGGGCATCTCGTCCGGGTAGATGATGAGGGCGCGCCCCTCCGCCGCGAGCTCCTCCACGTGCTCGATCGCGGCGTTGTAGCGCTCCCAGCGCGTGAGCAGGGCGTTGCGCAGGTAGGGGTGGTCCTTGGCCATGGCCTTGAACATCTGGGCGTCGCGCGCGCCGGGCTTCTTCTTGCGGTACCCGCGCGGGCGCGTGGCAACAAAGACAAACCGGTCGAAGCCGTCGTCCTCTGCCATGCACACGGGGATGCCGGCGCCCGTGCCCAGGCCGCCGTCCAGGAGCACGCGCCCGTCCACCTCGATAGGCTTCATCATCCCGGGCAGCGTGGAGCTCACGCGCACGAGGTCGATCATGCGCATGGGGTCGGTCATGTCCTCGCGCCCAAAGCGCACCGTCTTGCCGGTGTCGCGCTCGAAGGCCTGGATGCGCAGGCGCGCGGGGTTGGCGGAGAAGGTCTCCCAGTCGAACACGAGCGTGCCGTCTCGAAGCGCACCCTCGTAGAGCGAGTCGGCGTCGAAGTAGCCGCGCCCGCGCAGGAGCGAGGGCAGGCCCACGAGGCCCTTGGCCGCGCCGCCGGTCATGAAGGCCTCGCGCACGCGCTTGCGGTCTCGGGAGAGGTAGTTGACGGAGTTGCTTGCGCCGGCGGAGAGACCGCAGACGTAGTCGAAGTAGATGCCCCGCTCAAGGAGGACGTTCGCAAAGGCGCAGGTGTAGCTCGCGCGGTAGCCGCCGCCCTCGAAGACGAGAGCGCAGTCAAAGACGTTGCTGGTGAGTTCCTCCATGGCGAGCCTCCTTCTGGTATGACGCAGCCTGTCCGCCACTGTCATTCGTTACGCATAAAGCTGTTTCTTCCCCAAAACCGTCCGCCCCAACCGTTCCCGACGGTATCTCCATGCGGCCGCTGCATGGACTACCATGGCCACAGAGGCGAGGAAAGGGGTCGGCATGTCACGTACGCTCACCAGTCCCGGGGAGGCCGCGACCGAGCTCTCCCGGCTCTTTGGCTCCGCAACGAGGACGGTCTTCTTTGGCGGGGCGGGTGTCTCCACCGCAAGCGGGATCCCGGACTTCCGCAGTGCCGACGGCCTCTACCACCAGCACTTTCGCTACCCGCCGGAGACCATGCTCTCCCACAGCTTCTTCGTGAGCCACACAGAGGAGTTCTTCGACTTCTACCGCGAGCGCATGGTCTGCCTCACCGCCCGCCCCAACCAGGCGCACAGAAAGCTCGCGCAGCTGGAGCGAGAGGGGCGTCTTGCGGCGGTGGTCACGCAGAACATCGACGGCCTTCACCAGGCGGCGGGCTCGCGCGTGGTCCACGAGCTCCACGGCTCGGTCCACCGCAACGTCTGCCAGCGCTGTGGCAAGACGTACTCGGCGGAGTGGGTCCTCGCCACCACGGGCGTCCCACACTGCGAGAAGTGCGGCGGCCTCGTGAAGCCCGACGTGGTGCTCTACGAGGAGCAGCTGGACGAGCGCGTTCTCCTGTCCAGCGTGCGGGCCATCTCCGAGGCTGACCTCCTGGTCATAGGGGGCACCTCGCTCGTGGTGTACCCCGCGGCGGGCCTGGTGAACTACTTCCAGGGCTCCAACGTGGTGATCGTGAACCGCGACCCCACGCCCGCCGACGCCCGCGCGGACCTCGTGTGCGCCTGCGACATCGCGGCGGCGTTTGATTTCTAGCCCGGCTTGCACAAAGGGGGACGTGCCTGAAACGTGCAACTTTCTGCACGTTTCAGGCACGTCCCCCTTTGTGCAACGCATTGAGGCGTTTCCCGTGGCACGCCGGGCCGAGTACAATGGTTCGTAATACGTACGGCAAGAGGGGGCGCCATGCTGAGAGAGAACTACACGACCTGGCACTGCGGAGAGCACGAGGTCTCGCTCGCGCGGCCGCGCATCATGGGCGTCCTCAACGTCACCCCCGACTCCTTCTCGGACGGCGGCGAGAACCTCGACCACAAGGTCGCCATTGCGCGCGGCCTGGAGATGCTCGACCAGGGGGCGGACATCATAGACGTGGGCGGCGAGTCCACGCGTCCCGGGCACACCCCCGTCTCGCCAAAGGTCGAGGCCGAGCGCGTGGTTCCCGTGGTCCGTGCCCTCGTGGAGGCCGGCGCCGTGGTGTCCATCGACACGCGCCACGCGGACGTCGCGCGCATGTGCGTTCGCCTGGGCGCCGCCATCGTGAACGACGTCTCGGGCTTCACCAACCCCGAGATGGTGGACGTTGCGGCGGACACCTCCTGTGGCTGCATCATTATGCACTGGAACCAGGAGGGCCTGGGCACGCGCGCCCCGCGCCGCGAGGTCATGCTCGAGCAGAGCCGCCCCAACGGCAAGGCCCTGCCGCGTCCCGTGACCTCCCAGCGTCGCTTCACGTTGCCCGAGGAGGCGCCCATCATGCGCCAGGTTATGGGTTTCCTGGGCGACCAGGCGCGCACCCTCGTGAGGGCGGGCGTGGCGCGCGAGCGCATCTGCCTCGACCCGGGTGCCGGCTTCGACAAGACTGCCGACGAGGACGTGGTCATCCAGCGCGCCACCCGCTCCATGGCGTCCATGGGCTACCCGCTCGTCGCGGCGGTGTCGCGCAAGAGGTTCGTCGGTGCCGTCTCGGGCGTCCCGGAGGCGGCGGAGCGCGACTTCGCCACTGCCGGCATCTGCATCTCCGCCATCGAGAACGGTGCCCGCATCCTGCGCGTCCACGACGTCGCGGGCGTCTCCCAGGCGGTGAACGCCTACTGGTCCGTCTCTCACAAGGACGCGCGCCAGGGCTTCGTGAGCCTGGGCTCCAACGTGGGCAACCGCGTGGGCAACATCGCCCGCGCCGTGCGCCTCATAGACGAGATTCCCCTCACCTGCGTGGTCTCCGTGAGCCACGCGTACGAGACCGAGCCCGCCTACGGCATCGCCACCCCCGTGGCCAACGCCGTGGCCGAGATCAGGACCGAGCTCCACCCGCTCGTGCTCATGGACAAGCTGCTCGAGGTGGAAAACGAGCTCGGTCGCATCCGCGAGAAGGCAGAGGGGGACGAGAAGGATACGGAGGCCGAGAAGAGCGTAGAGGCCGCGCGCATACCCAAGAAGCCCGGCACCGGTCCGCGCACCATCGACTGCGACCTCGTGTGGGTGGAGGGCGAGCGCCACGCGGGCGCCCGCCTCACGCTCCCGCACCCGCGCGCCGGCGAGCGCGACTACGTGATCGTGCCCATGGAGGACCTCATGCACGCCCCCGAGCGCTTCCTCGCCCACGGCGGCGTGCCCGTGACCCCGCGCGAGGAGCGCGTGGGCCACGTGACGGCGGACCTCGGGGAGGTAACGTGGGAGTAGCGGGGACCTCTCTGACGCTGCGCCCGCGCGTTCCCATGGGCTTCGTGACGGGCGCGCCCTACGTGTGCGCGCTCGCCGTGGCGCGCTCGCTCGAGGCTCGTGTGGCCTGGCCGCACGAGGTGGTCTCGACAGAGGGCGAGCCGCTCGTGGGCATAGAGGCCCGTGCCGGGTACGACGACGAGGGCGTCTTCGTGCGCTGCACCCTCTCATGGGATGCCGAGAAGAACCTCGACGCGGCGGAGCTCGAGCGCTTCGCTTCGGAGGGGACCGACGCCTGGGAGTCCGCATATGCCGCCGGCCGTGGTGCCGCCGGGCCGCTCGCGTCCGTGCTGGGGGACTACTTCGACGTTCTTCTCGGCATGGGCGAGGAGGTCGAGGTCCTGCGCGGCGGCCGTGCGGTCGGTCGCGGGACGCTCGCGGGCGTTGACGTGTGGGGCCGCGCCACGGTGCGGCTCACGGATGGCCGGGAGCTGGAGCTCGCCCCCGAGCAGGCCCGGCTGAGGCTTGCCTAGGCTACAAACCTGTCCCTACACGCGCGCCTGCTCCCAGAGCCAGATCTCGCGGATGCCGCGGAGCGTGAGGTCGGGATCGATGGCGTCAAAGAGGTCGGTTGCCTTTGCCACGGTGCGTGCGAGGCCGCCCGTGCCCACCACGGTGGCGCGGGGCTCGCCAAGCTCTGCCTGGATGCGCGAGACGAGGCCCTCGGCCTGCGCCGCGGCACCTATGACGAGGCCGGACTGGAGCGCCGCCTCGGTCCCGTCGCCAAGGGCGTGCTCCGGAGCCTCTATGGGGATGCTTGCGAGCTTGGCCGCGCGCGAGAAGAGCGCGCTTGCGGAGAGCATGAGCCCCGGCGAGATGGCGCCGCCACGGTAGGCCCCCGAGGCGTCCACGACGTCGATGTTGGTGGCCGTGCCAAAGTCCACCACGATGACCGGCGCGCCGTAGGTGCTGCGCGCCGCGATGGCGTTGGCGATGCGGTCCGCGCCCACCTGCCGTGGGTTGGGCATCGCGACCTCCATGCCGTAGCTCTTCCCGGCGCTCACGACGAGCGGCTCGTGTCCGAGGTGCTGTCCCAGGCAGCGCCGCCACGACCTCTCGAGCGCGGGAACGACGCTCGCCACCCCGGCCTCGGTCACGCACCCCAGCTCGAGGCCGTCCTTCATGAAGAAGCCCCAGAGGCGGGAGTGCAGCATGTCGGAGGTGTCGCTTGCGGTGGTGGACATGCGCCAGCCGCGCTCGAGCGTCCCGGCCTCGTCAAAGAGGCCGAGCGTGGTCTGGGTGTTGCCAACGTCGATGGCGAGGAACATGGGGACCTCCCGGTGTGGGCGCCGCTTAGGGCTGCTCGTTCTTGTCGCCGGTTCTTCTCGCCTCATCTTACGCGTAATTCTTCACAGATGCCCCACAGGCTTTCTGATATAGTCATACGGCTATCGTGTCTCGGTCGGAACCGAGACGAACCCCTGCCCTGGTCGGAAACCAGGGCCGAAGAAGAGGAGTCCTGCCATGAAGCAAGGTATCCACCCCGACTACGTGGAGTGCACCGTTCGCTGCACCTGCGGCAACACCTGGACGACCCGCTCCACCAAGAAGGAGATCGTGGTCGACCTCTGCGACAAGTGCCACCCGTTCTACACCGGCCAGCAGAAGCTCGTCGACACCGGCGGCCGCGTCCAGCGCTTCGCCGACAAGTTCGGTGGCGCCGCTGCCGCTCAGCTGAAGAAGGCCCAGGAGGCCAAGGCCGCCAAGGCTGCCAAGGCTGCCGAGGAGGCCGCTGCCAAGAAGGCCGCCAAGGAGGCCAAGGCCGCCGAGAAGGCCAAGCGTGCCGCCGAGTACGCCAAGAAGGCCGAGGCCGAGGCTGCCAAGGCTGCCCCCGCTGAGGAGGCCGCTGCCGAGCCCGAGGCCACCGAGGCCGAGTAGCCCAGACCCACAGAGTCACGGGATTGCAGGCGCCCCGCTCCTCGCATGAGGGACGGGGCGCCTTCCTGTGTCGATTGTCTTAGGCTGCCAATTGCGGTGCGGAGCCTACTCCGCGTCTGCGCTGCGCACGAGGGAGAAGAGGTCCTCGTACGTGAAGGTCTCGTCAAAGGGGACGAAGAAGAACGAGCCCTCGTGCACGTAGGTGGTGGTCACACGCGCGACGGCTCGGGACGGGTCGTCTGCGGAGCCAAACGTGAGCGAGAGGGTGACGGTGCCCCCCACGTCCTCGGGGAGCGCGCTCTCAAAGACGAGGGTGCCGTCGGATTCCTCGACGAGCGCCGCCGTGAAGGGAACGTCGGAGAACGGGGTGTCGCCGTCGCTCGCGGCGGTGTCGGAGGAGGGGGCGGCGTGGTAGTGCGCCACGCCGGACACGGTGCCGGAGACCTGCTCGACTCCGGCCTCGCTGCGAACCGAGGAGATGGTCACAACGAGCCCTGCCCCACGTGCGGCGAGGCACTTCTCGCCATCTGCCTCCTGGCTCTGGAAGGTGCCCGTCCACGTGCCGACGAGGGGCTCGAGGCTCCGCTCCCTCGCTCCGTCCTCCACGCTCACGCCCTCGATCTCCCACTGTCCGGAGGCGGAGCGGAAGGCAAACGAGACCGCCATGCGGCACTCGTATCGCTCGTATGCGCTCTCGCGCGTGAAGAGCAGCTCGACAACCTGCGTCTGGGACTCGACGTCGGGGGCGCTCGCCTCCGCCTGGACGCTCGCGCCCGCATAGAGCTCGGAGAGCGTGGGGCCTTCGGCGTCGTCCTGCCCGAGGGCGCGGTCGGCTCGCTCGAGGATGGACCCGGCGTTCTTGATGACCCGCTCCTCGTCCACGCCCTCGGTCGTGTGCCAGGAGACGCGCACGTTCTCCGGCTCGCCCACGAGCGCCCATGCGCCGCCCGTGGCGGAGTAGCGCAGCGTGGCGGCCTTCTCGGCGCTGATGCCGTGGCTGCCGGAGTACGTGACCATCACGTCCGCGACCGCCTCGCCCGTGCTCCCGTCGCGCGCGATTGAGCGCACGTCCACCTCGCGGGGGACGATGATGTCGTCCCGACCGAAGGATCCGCTCGAGTAGGCGGGCGTCTCGAGCCGCGCCGCCGCGTCGTCGGACACGAGCTCCTCCGAGGGGAGGGACGGCGCGCTCGTGGCGAGGGCGACTGCGGCAACGACGGCTGCGATCGCTGCCACTGCCACCAGCGCGGCGGCAAGACGGTGCGCTCGGACGGCCCCGGCCAGCGCCGTGAGGCGCGAGCGCAGGTAGTCACCGATGGTGCCCGTCACGTCGCGAAGGCGGGGCGGCTCGCCCTCGGGCTGCGGCGCGTCGGCGGCGGCAACGGGCGGGCGCCTCTCCGTAGGGGCGTCCTCGTGACCGGGGAGCTCCGCGGTCTCTCCGGCGATGGTGTCGTCCGGAGTCGTGCCGGGGGCGTCGTCCCCCGGCCCTTTCGATGGCTCTGGCCCCGCCTGCTCGGGCTCCAGGGGCATGTCTTCGGGCTCTGCCATGGTTTCTCCTTCATTCGCTGGCACTAAGTGTCGCATACCCGACGGTCGGGGTATGATTACAGGGCTAACGTGACCCAATCTCGAGGGAGGCTCCGTGTACCTGCGGTTTGACATGCTCTAGCTGTGCCCTGGGCGCCCCGCGCCCCAACACGCATGCCCAGTTACGCAACACATAAGGAGATTCCCGTGCGAGACAAGCTCTTGAAGATCATCCAGGCATACGAGGAGCTCGAGAAGAAGCTCATGGACCCTGCCGTGGTGTCCGACCCCAAGGAGTACGCGCGCCTTGCCAAGGAGCACGCGAGCCAGTCCGAGCTCGTGGCCAAGGCCCGCGAGTACCTGGGCGCGCTTGACGACATCGAGGCCGCCAAGGAGATGCTGCACGAGGCGGACGCGGACGAGAAGGCCATGCTCCAGGAGGACATCTCCGCCAACGAGGCCAAGCTTCCCGAGCTCGAGGACGACATCAAGTTCCTCCTCATCCCTGCGGACCCCAACGACGAGAAGGACACTATCGTCGAGATTCGCGCGGGCGTGGGCGGCGACGAGGCCGCCATCTTTGCGGGCGACCTCTTCAAGATGTACCAGCACTTCTGCGAGAGCCGCGGCTGGAAGATCCAGATTCTCTCGTCGTCGCCCAGCGAGGCCGGCGGCTTCAAGACCATCGAGTTCAAGGTCACGGGCGAGAAGGTCTACTCCGTGATGAAGTACGAGTCGGGCGTGCACCGCGTGCAGCGCGTTCCCAAGACCGAGAGCCAGGGCCGCATCCAGACCTCCACGGCCACCGTGGCCGTGCTGCCCGAGGCGGACGAGATCGACATCCAGATCGACCAGAACGACCTGCGCATCGACACCTACTGCGCCTCCGGCCCCGGCGGTCAGTGCGTCAACACCACGTACTCTGCCGTGCGCATCACCCACCTGCCCACCAACACCGTGGTTCAGTCCCAGGACCAGCGCTCGCAGATCCAGAACCGTGAGGTGTGCATGCAGATGCTGCGCGCCCGCCTCTACGAGATGGAGCTCGAGAAGCAGCAGGCCGAGCAGGGCGCGGCGCGTCTCAGCCAGATTGGCCACGGCAACCGCTCGGAGAAGATTCGCACGTACAACCAGCCGCAGGACCGCGTGACCGATCACCGCATTGGCTTCAACGGCACCTACAACGGCGTCCTTCTGGGCGACGCGCTGTCCTCCGTCATCGAGGCTCTCGCCGCTGCCGAGCGCGCCGAGAAGCTCGCTCAGGCAGTCTAGCGCCTCATCTGGCATCAGCTTCTTCTGGGCCGTCAGCCTTCCGCGAGGCTGGCGGCCCAGATTCTTCTGCAGATAACGCGCTCGGGCCGGCTGGTGAGAGGCCCCGCCGCAAAACGGGCCTTCGGGTCAGTGGATTTTGGGCTCTTCGGCGCCCCACTCATGGAGGTCATTTTCATAATCCAGGCAGAACGTTGTGATCTAGGCCGTCGAGGGCGAGGCGCTCCGTCAAAAACCACCGGCCCGAAGGGCAGTTTTGCAGCGGGACTGCCCGCCAGCCGGCCCGAGCGCGTTATCTGCAGTGCGGGGAGACGCTCGAGTGGCGCGTGTCCCCCGATGCGGGCGGCTCGCGGATACTGAGCTATGATGCAGTGACCCTGCAAGACCTAGGAGCGGAGGATGCGGATGTCGCGCGGTGACCTCTGGACAATCAAGCGCGTGCTCGACTGGACGAGCGGCTACCTCGAGCGCAAGGGCGACGAGCATCCTCGGCTCTCTGCCGAGTGGCTGCTCGCCAACGTCTGCGGGCTCTCGCGCGTGGAGCTCTACGTCAACTTTGACAAGCCGCTGGAGGCAGACGAGCTCGCTGCCATGCACGCGGCCATCGAACGGCGCGCGTCCGGCGAGCCCCTGCAGTACGTGACCGGCGAGATGCCGTTCCGCCACATCGTGCTGCGCTGCGAGCGCGGCGTGCTCATCCCGCGGCCAGAGACGGAGATTCTCGTTGACGCCGCCCTCGAGGGGGTGGACGAGGCGCTGGCCCGCCAGGGGGGCGGCGCGACGGAGGGCGAGGCCCAGAGGTGCGTGCGCGTGCTCGAGGTGGGCACCGGCACCGGCTGCATCGCGCTCTCCGTTGCCTCCGAGCGCCCCGGAACGCACGTGACCGCCACCGATCTCTCCGAGCGCGCCGTGGAGCTCGCCACGCGCAACCGTGAGGCGCTCGGGCTCGAGGATGCCGTCGACATCGTGGAGTGCGACCTCGCCGAGGGGGTGGATCCTGAGCTCATGGGGGGCTTCTCCGTGCTCGTGTCCAACCCTCCCTACATCCCCACGCGCGTGCTTCGCGAGGAGGTCCCGGCCGAGGTGGCAGACTTCGAGCCCGAGCTTGCGCTCGACGGCGGGGAGGACGGGCTGGACGTGTTCCGCCGCCTGCTCGACCTGGCGCCCGCCGCCCTCGAGGCGGGCGGCATGCTCTGCGTCGAGCTCTTCGAGGGCTCGCTCGAAGACGCCGCCGCGCTCGTTCGGGAGCGCGACGGTTGGGCCTCCGTGGAGATCCGCGAGGACCTCACGCACAGGCCTCGCGTCCTCGTGGCAAGGCGCGCGCTGGACAAGGAGGAGTAGCCGTGGAAATCCTGTTCGCAGACGGCCTTGACGCCGCAGACCCCCTGCTGGTCGATCGCGTGGCGCGGAGCCTCGGGAGCGGCGGTGTGGCCGTGCTCCCCACGGACTCCGTCTACGGCATCTGCTGCGCCGCGACTCCGAACAACCCGGGGCACGAGCGAATCTTCGAGGTCAAGAGGCGCGACAGGGCGCAGACGCTTCCGTGGTTCGTGGCGGATGCGTCCGACCTGGCCCTCTACGGAAAGGATGTCCCCGCATGGGCGCTCCGGCTGGCCGAGCGCTACTGGCCCGGCGCGCTCACGCTGGTGGTGCGGGCGTCCGATCTCGTGCCCGCGGAGTATGCGCAGCCAGCTCCGGGAGGGGGCACCATCGCGCTGCGCGTACCCGGGTCCGAGCTCGACCGCGCCATCGTGCGCGCCCTTGGGTGCCCCGTCGCCCAGACGAGCGCCAACGTCCACGGCGCCCCCTCCGCCACCTCCGGGGCGAGCCTCGAGCCCGCCGTCGCGGAGGCGGTCGACCTTGTGGTGGACGCGGGCCCTGCCACGGTGGGCGTCGCCTCGACCATCGTGGACGCCACGGGGGCGCTTCCGCGCGTGCTGCGCGAGGGCGCCATTTCCGAGGCCGAGGTTCTTCTCGCTGCGGGAGCCTAGCCCGCGCCGGTCGCGACCCGAGTGTTTCTCGCTCGCTTCCAGATTGCGTCGTCCGCAAATCGGGGAGGAGGGGCGCCTCGCGCTCCGTGCTACATTTATGATGCAGCACCTCGCGCGCCCGCCGAGGGCGGGCTCCTTTCAAAGAAGAGGGGGTTCCCATGTTCTGCGAGCACCTGAGAGAGTCCGACCCCGAGGTCTTCTCGGCCATTGACGACGAGCTCCGCCGGCAGCGTTCCTCCATCGAGCTCATTGCCTCGGAGAACTTCGTCTCGATGGCCGTTCTGGAGGCGGTGGGCTCGCCCCTTACCAACAAGTACGCGGAGGGCCTCCCCGGCAAGCGCTACTACGGGGGCTGCTGGGCGGTCGACGAGGCGGAGAACCTCGCTCGCGACCGCGCGAAGAAGCTCTTTGGCGCCGGCTTTGCCAACGTGCAGCCGCACTCCGGGGCGCAGGCAAACTACGCCGCCCTCGCCGCCCTCGCCCAGCCCGGCGACACGGTCATGGGCATGGCGCTCGACAACGGCGGGCACCTCACGCATGGTTCGCCGGCAAACTTCTCCGGCAAGCTCTACCGGATCGTCTCCTACGGCGTCGACGCCCAGACCGAGCGCATAGACTACGATGCCGTCGCGGCGCTCGCTCAGGCAGAGAAGCCCAAGGTCATCATCGCCGGAGCCTCCGCCTACCCCCGCACCATCGACTTCGAGCGCTTTGCGGAGATCGCTCATTCCGTGGGCGCCTATCTCATGGTGGACATGGCGCACATCGCCGGCCTCGTGGCCACGGGGCGCCACCCCTCGCCGGTCCCCTGCGCGGACGTGACCACCACGACCACGCACAAGACCCTGCGCGGACCGCGTGGCGGCCTCATCCTCTCCAACGACCCGGAGATCGCAAAGCGGCTCGACTCCGCGGTGTTCCCCGGAAGCCAGGGCGGCCCGCTCGAGCACGTGATCGCCGGCAAGGCCGTTGCCTTTGGCGAGGCGCTGAGGCCGGAGTTCGCGGACTACGCGGATGCCATCCTCGCCAACGCCAAGGCGCTTGGACGCGGCATGGAGTCCCGCGGCCTGCGCCTGGTCTCCGGTGGCACGGACAACCACCTGCTGCTCGTCGACCTCACGCCTGCCGGCGAGGTCACCGGGCGCGACGCCGAGCGCGCGCTCGACGCGGTGGGCATCACCGTCAACAAGAACACCATCCCCGGGGAGAGGCGCTCGCCCTTTGTCACGAGCGGCATTCGCGTGGGCTCCGCCGCCGCCACGACGCGCGGCTTCTCCGAGCAGGAGTGCGAGCGCATCGGTCAGCTCATCGGCGACGTCGTGACCAACGTCGACAACGAGCAGCTCGCCGACCGCACCGCCCTCGAGGTGCGCGAGCTCCTCGCCGCCCACCCCCTCTACCCCGAGTTGTAGGTCCAGATCGTGACTGGGGGACGGAGGCTCTGTCACCGCTTCGTCCCCCGTCACAAGAAAGGAGACCCCAATGGCAGAAGAGTTCGACCCGAGCCGCTTCACGGTCATCGACCACCCTCTCGTGCAGCACAAGCTGCACATCCTGCGTGACAAGAGCACCGGTACCAAGCAGTTCCGCGAGCTCGTGACCGAGCTCGCCATCTTCGAGGGCTACGAGGCCATGCGCGACTTCCCGCTCGAGGACGTGGAGGTGGAGACTCCGCTCGAGACCACGACGTGCAAGCGCGTCTCCGGCAAGACGGTCGCCATCATCCCCATCCTGCGCGCTGGCCTGGGCATGGTGGACGGCATCCTCCAGCTCGTCCCGTCGGCGAAGGTGGGGCACGTGGGAATGTATCGCGACGAGGTGACGCACGAGCCGCACCAGTACTACTGCAAGTTCCCGGAAGACATCCAGAGCCGCACGTGCCTCGTGGTCGATCCCATGCTCGCCACGGGCGGCTCGCTCACCGCCGCCATCCAGTTCCTGCGCGAGGCCGGCGTGCGCGACATCCGCTGCCTCACTCTCGTCTCCGCCCCCGAGGGCGTGCGCACGGTGCTGGACTTTGATCCGGACGTGCGCCTCTACACCTGCTCGCTCGACCGCTGCCTCAACGAGCGCGCCTACATCCTGCCGGGCCTGGGAGACGCCGGCGACCGCATCTACGGCACCAAGTAGCATTGCGGGACAGGGGGATGGAGCTGTGACAAAGCCCCCGTCCCCCTGTCCCACGTCTTTATCTTGTCTTTATGTCGAATGGGGGGCGCGCTCGCGTCCCCTTGACGTTTCTGACGGTTGCTCTAGACTTCTCGTGTTTCTATATCGCACGGACGGGAGACGGTGACATGGACCTTCCGGTTGCCATCGTCTTCGGAGCGCTCTTCGGGCTCATGGGGTGCGTTGCCCCGGCTGCCCTCTACGAGCGCGTCCTGAGGGGAGGGAGCGTCAGCCTCGCCGCCGGCATCGCCGCGGTTGGGATGTCGCTCCTCACGCTCACGGCCGTCCTGCTCGTGGTGTACACTGCCACGAACGCCGGATTCCTCGAGTTCGGTTGTGCGATGGTCGGCTCGTTCCTGCTCTTCTGGGCGGTCGAGGCGGTGAGGGGCTGGCGCGCTGCCAACGGCAGGGCCTAGCCGGGGGGAAAGGACATAGCGTGGGCAATCCTCTGGACAGCCTGGGCGAGGAGGTCAACGAGCTGGTAGCGAGCTTCACCTCGCAGCCCATCGTCGGCAGCCTCGACTCTTTTGGCTTCACGCAGTACTCGTTCTGGTTTGCGGTCGCCGTCATCCTGCTTCTCGTCTTGCTCTTCATCTTCAAGAAGAAGCAGGCGGCAAGCCTCGTGCCCCAGGGCACGTTCGTGAACGGCGTCGAGTACGTCGTCGAGTTCGTCCGCGACGACATGTGCAAGGGCCTGCTCGGTGAGTCCTGGAAGCGCCACTTCCCGTTCATCGCCACGATCTTCCTCGTGGTGCTTGTCAACAACATCGTGGGCATCATCCCGGGCTGCAAGCCCGGCACGGGCACCATCTCCACGACGGCGGCCCTCGCCATCTGCTCGTTCGTCTACTTCATCGTCTGCGGCGTCAAGAAGCACGGCGCGCTCGGTTACGCCAAGAGCCTCGCTCCGGCGGGCGTCGCCTTCCCGCTCAACGCCCTCGTGTGGCTCATCGAGGTCTTCTCGACCATCCTGCGCCTCATCACGCTGGCCGTGCGACTCTTCTGCAACCTCTTCGCCGGCCACGTCGTCATGGGCACCTTCGCGATTCTCGCGTCGCTGTTCTTCGAGCCCATGATCGAGGCGTTCTCCCTCGCCACCGCCGTGCAGGCGGGCGCGTCCGTGCTCTGGGTGGGCATCCTGCTCGTCATCTACGTGGTCGAGATCATGGTCGCCGCCATCCAGGCGTACGTCTTCGCGCTGCTTTCCGCCGTCTACATCCAGATTGCGGAGTCCGACGAGGAATAGTCCCCTTCCGGGCAACCCGCGGGCGATTGCCCGCCGTGCATAGAACGTTTGGCGTTAAGCTCGCGCCGCGACAAGGGCGGACGCGAATGACAAAGGAGGAATTGTGGGAGCTCTCGGTGTCGTTGGTTATGGTCTTGGCGTTATCGGCGCCGGCATCGGCATTGGCCTCGCCGCAAGTGGCGTCGCGCAGGGCATGGCTCGCCAGCCCGAGGTCCAGGGCCGTCTGTTCACGGTCTTCATCCTGGGCTCGGCCTTCGTCGAGGCCCTCGCCCTCATCGGCTTCGTCGTCAGCCTCATCGTCAAGTAGGCTGTCGTCGAGCGAGTTGGAGGCAAGCATGAAGAACACACCGAGAAGGCTCGTCGCCGGCGGGCTCGCAGCGGGAGGCGCCCTTGCGTCGCTCGTGGCGACGCCCTGCGTGGCGCTGGCCGAAGAGTCGGCGGTCGGGGCTGACATCCTCATCCCCAAGCCCGCCGAGTTCATTCCGGCGCTCATAGCCTTCCTCATCATCTGGGTCGTCCTGGCCAAGCTCGTGTGGCCGTCCGTCCTGCAGATGATGGAGAAGCGCCAGGAGAAGATCCAGTCCGACCTCGATGCCGCCGAGCGCTCCAAGGTTGAGGCCGCGGAGGAGGCTCGCGCCTACGAGTCCAAGATCCTCGAGGCCCAGCGCGAGGCCGAGTCCATCGTCGCCAAGGCCAAGAAGGAGGCCGAGGAGGAGCGCGTGCGCATCCTCGCCAAGGCCCAGCGCGAGGCCGCCGACGTCATCGCCAAGGCTCACGGGGCCGTTGACTCCGAGCGCCACAAGGCCATGATCGAGCTCTCCGGCTCCGTCGTCGACCTCTCCGTCGAAATCGCCACCAAGATCATCGGCGAGAGCCTGAGCGATGCGGACCAGCGCAAGCTCGCCGAGAAGTACCTCGCGGAAGTGGGCAAGTCAGATGGCAACTAAGCACGTCGACGCCGATAAGGTCGAGGCGTACACCAGGGCTCTCATGGAGGCCGCCCGCGCCGAGGGCCGCGCCAACGCCGACCTCGTGCAGTGGCAGCACGCGCGAAAGTTCTCGCCTGAGGTCCTGGAGACCCTCGCGGCCATGCAACGCGAGGACGACCTCGACCTCGTGGAGCAGGTAGCCAAGCACTACAAGGAGCTCCTCGACGCACAGGACGTGACGGTCTCGGTCACCGTGACCACCGCCGTGCCCATGGACGACGACCTCCGCGCCAAGGTCCGGACAAAGGCCCAGAAGGACCTCGGGCTGCCCGTCTACCTCGTCGAGCGCGTGGACCCGTCGATCATCGGCGGCATCATGCTCGAGGTGCGTGGCAAGCGCTACGACGCCTCCGTCCGCGCCCAGCTCGCAAACATCCGCAAGACGCTTTCCGCTTCGTTCATTGGAGGTGAGGAGAAGTGACTGAGGCCATCAGCTCCAAGAAGATCATCGACACCCTGCGCGAGAACCTCGCCGCGATCAACGCGACGGTAGACCGCCAGGAGGCCTCCGTGGTGACGGAGGTGGGCGACGGTATCGCGCACGTCTCCGGCCTCAAGACCGCCATGGCAGGCGAGCTGCTCAAGTTCACCAGCTCCGCCACCGGGCGCGATGTCTACGGCCTCGCCCAGAACCTCGACGTCGACGAGGTCGGCGCGGTTCTCTTTGGCGACGTCGAGGACATCAAGGAGGGCGACGAGTGCCGCACGACCGGCCGCGTCATGGACATCCCCACGGGGCATGCCATGCTCGGTCGCGTGGTCAACCCGCTCGGCCAGCCCATCGACGGTCTCGGCCCCATCAACACCACCCACCGCAGGCCCATCGAGTTCAAGGCCCCCGGCATCATGGACCGCCAGCCGGTGTGCGAGCCCGTCCAGACGGGCCTGCTCGCCATCGACGCCATGGTTCCCATCGGACGCGGCCAGCGAGAGCTCATCATCGGCGACCGCAAGACGGGCAAGACGGCAATCGCCATCGACGCCATCGTCAACCAGCGGCGCACCAACATGATCTGCATCTACGTGGCCATCGGCCAGAAGGCCTCCACGGTCGCCGCCATCCGCGAGTCCCTCTCGCAGCACGGCGTGCTCGACAAGACGGTCATCGTGGCCGCCACCGCGGCGGACTCCGCCCCGATGCAGTACATCGCGCCCATGGCGGGCGCCGCCATCGGCGAGTACTTCATGTACAACGACGAGCACGGCAACCCCGCCGATGCCGAGCACCCCGGCGGCCACGTCCTCGTTGTCTACGACGATCTCTCCAAGCAGGCCGTCGCCTATCGCCAGATGTCGCTCACGCTTCATCGTCCGCCCGGACGCGAGGCCTATCCCGGCGACATCTTCTACCTGCACTCGCGCCTCCTGGAGCGCGCCTGCAAGCTGTCCGACGCCAACGGCGGCGGCTCGCTCACGGCGCTCCCCATCATCGAGACGCAGGAGGGCGACGTCTCCGCCTACATCCCCACGAACGTGATCTCCATCACCGACGGGCAGATCTACCTGCAGTCCAACCTCTTCTTCCAGGGTCAGCGCCCTGCTGTCGACGTGGGCATCTCGGTGTCCCGCGTTGGCGGCGACGCCCAGGTCAAGGCCATGAAGCAGGTTGCCGGCACGCTGAGGCTCGACCTTGCGAGCTATCGCGATAAGCAGGCGTTCTCGCAGTTTGGCTCTGACCTCGACGCAACCACGCGCTACCAGCTGAACCACGGTGCGCACATGATGGAGATGCTCAAGCAGCAGCGCTACTCCGCGCTCGACGTCCGTGACCAGATCATCGCGATCTTTGCTGCCAAGGAGGACTTCCTCGACGACATCGACCTGCCCAACGTCAACCTGTTCCGCGACGGTCTCTGCCGCTACATGGCGGAGAGGCACCCGCGTCTGCGCAGCTCGCTCACGGAGGGCAAGATGGGCCAGGAGACGCAGGAGCGTCTCAAGGTCCACATTGCCCACTACAAGGCGGCGTTCCTCAAGGAGCACCCCAACAAGAAGCGCGCCGACGTCGAGGCCAACGCGGAGCCCACGGCCCCCGCGCCGGCGGCCAAGCTTCACCAGGAGTAGGGCATGGCAAACCTTCGCGAGATATCGAGGCGCAGGAGCTCCATTAAGAGCACCATGCAGATCACGCGCACGATGGAGATGATCTCCACGGCGCGCATCCGCAAGGCGCTCGAGCGCGCGGAGGCGGCCGAGCCCTACAAGGACGCCATCACGCGCATGCTCGCCAACGTCGCTGCCGCGGGCTTCGACTCCTCGCAGCCGCTCCTCGCCAACCATGGCGAGGAGAAGCACGTCCTGTTCATCCTGATCGCCTCCGACAAGGGCCTTGCCGGCGGGTTCAACATCGTTCAGGAGCGGGCGGTCGAGCGCGAGATGGAGAAGCTCCACGAGCGCGGGGTGGAGTCCTCGGTCATCACCTGTGGCCGCAAGCCCACCGAGTACTTCACCTATCGCAAGGTCGCCCCGGCGATGTCCTTCGTGGGCATCTCGTCCGAGCCCAACATGGACCAGGCGGACCGCATCGCGTCCTACGTCATGGAGGGCTACGCCACCGGGGCAATTGACCGCGTGGTGCTCTACTACTGGCACGCCAAGAACCGCGTCGAGCAGGACCAGGTCATCGAGCAGCTCCTCCCCATCTCAAAGGATCAGCTCACGATGCCCAACAAGCCTCGCGAGCGAGAGGCCCTCGCAAGCGTGGCCACGCGCGAGCACACCGACTTTGCCTTCGACCCCTCGGCCGAGGAGGTCCTGAGCAAGCTCATGCCGGCCTACTTCAGGACGGTCATCTTTCACGCGCTGCTCGACTCGGCAGCGGCCGAGCACGGTGCACGCCGCAGGGCGATGCAGTCCGCGACCGACAACGCCAAGGAGGTGCTCGACGCCCTCGCGCGCACCTACAACCGCGAGCGTCAGGGCGCCATCACCACCGAGCTCAACGAGATCATCGGCGGCGCGTCCGCATTGGAGGACAACTAATGGCAGATAAGAACCAGGAGCCTCGCACCGCCCTCGAGGAGGCTGCGTACCACAAGCTCAACAAGAGCGTGGGCGTGGGCAGGATCGTGCGCGTGGTGGGCCCCGTCGTCGACGTCAAGTTCGACGGCCAGGTCCCGAGCGTCTACACCGCGCTCGAGGTCGAGGGCGACACCCCCGTCGGTCACGTCAGCACGGTCCTCGAGGTCGAGTCCCAGCTTCCCAACGGCGTGGTGCGCACGGTTGCCATGTCTTCGACCGACGGCCTCACGCGCGGCCTCAAGGTGCGCGACACGGGACATCCCATGATGATGCCCGTCGGCCCCTCCACCCTCGGTCGCGTCTGGAACGTCATGGGCCAGCCCGTCGACGGCCGTCCCACGCCCGACGACGTCCAGTACTACCCGATCCACCACCCCGCCCCGGCCTTCGACGAGCTCACCACCACCACCGAGATCTTCGAGACGGGCATCAAGGCCATCGACCTTCTCGAGCCCTACGTCCGTGGCGGCAAGACGGGCCTCTTTGGCGGCGCCGGAGTTGGCAAGACGGTCCTCATCCAGGAGCTCATCAACAACCTCGCCCAGCAGCACGGCGGCACCTCGGTCTTCACCGGCGTCGGCGAGCGCACCCGTGAGGGCACCGACCTCTACCTCGAGATGACCGAGTCTGGCGTCATCGACAAGACCTGCCTGGTCTACGGCCAGATGAACGAGCCGCCCGGAGCGCGCATGCGCGTCGCGCTGGCCGGCCTCACCACGGCCGAGTACTTCCGCGACCAGGGCCAGGACGTCCTTCTCTTCATCGACAACATCTTCCGCTTCTCGCAGGCGGGCTCCGAGGTCTCGGCCCTTCTCGGCCGCATGCCGTCCGCCGTCGGCTACCAGCCCACGCTGGCAACCGAGATGGGCGAGCTCCAGGAGCGCATCACCTCCACCAAGGAGGGCTCCATCACCTCTGTCCAGGCCGTCTACGTTCCCGCGGACGACCTCACGGACCCGGCGCCCGCGACCACGTTCACGCACCTCGACGCCACCACGGTCCTCTCGCGCTCCATCACCGAGCTCGGCATCTACCCGGCCGTCGACCCGCTGGCGAGCTCGAGCTCCGCTCTTGACCCGTCCATCGTGGGCGAGGAGCACTATCGCGTGGCCATGGCCGTCCAGGAGACGCTTCAGGAGTACTCCGACCTCCAGGATATCATCGCCATCCTGGGCATGGACGAGCTCTCCGAGGAGCAGCAGCACGTCGTGGCACGCGCCCGCAAGATCCAGCAGTTCCTCTCGCAGTCGTTCCACGTCGCGGAGAAGTTCACGGGCAACCCGGGCGCCTACGTGACCGTCGCCGACACCGTTCGCTCGTTTGCGGAGATTGTCGACGGCAAGTGCGACGACATTCCCGAGCAGGCCTTCCGCTTTGCTGGGAACATCGAGGACGTCCGTCGCCGCGCGGCCGAGATGGCCTCTGCGGAGTCGAAGGGCTAGGAGCGTCATGGCTGAGCTCACCTGTCAGTTCGTACGACCCGACAGGTCCCTCTTTGAGGGGCCTGTCGCCAGCCTCGTCCTCGTGACCTACGCCGGCGAGCTCGGCGTGTGGCCCGGCCACGCGTCCGAGATCGTGGCGCTCGGCGACGGCGTCGTGCGCATAACGCGCAGGGCCGAGGACGGCGGGGGAGAGTACGACGTCGTCGTGTCCGGCGGCTATGCCGAGATAGACAACGACGAGGTCATCATCCTGGCCGATCACGCCCGTCGCGCGGACGACATCGATCCCGAGAAGGTGAGGGAGACGCGCGACGAGGCTCTCGAGGAGCTCGACCGCATAGAGGAGGGGAACCACCGCCGCGCCTATTTCGAGAACAAGGTAAGGTGGTGTAACCTTCTTCTCAAGCAGGTCACGGGGAGCTCGGCAGCGGGCACCCGCTAGCACGGAGGCTTCATGGAGGTTATTCAGATCGAGGGCGGGCACCGCGTAACCGGCGAGGTGCACGTTGAGGGGGCCAAGAACTCGGCCCTCAAGCTCATGGCCGCGACCATTATGGCTCCCGGCGTCACTACGCTCACCAACGTCCCCAACATCGCCGACGTCCACGTGATGGGCAAGGTGCTCAAGAACATCGGCGCGAGCATCGAGGTCGTAAACGAGCACGAGCTCAAGATCGACACCTCTGCGGTGGACTCCTGGGAGACGCCGTACCACCTCGTGGCGCAGATGCGTGCGTCGACGGCCGTTCTCGGCCCCCTGCTCTCCCGCTTTGGGAAGGCGATCGTCGCCATGCCGGGCGGCTGCAACATCGGCGCCCGCAAGATCGACATGCACATCCTCGGCCTCGAGGCCCTGGGGGTGGAGTTCAAGGTCGACCACGGCAACATCTACGCCACCGCCCCCAACGGCCTTGTCGGTGACACCGTCACCCTCTCCTTTGCGAGCGTGGGCGCCACGGAGAACCTCATGATGGCGTCGGTCTTCGCCAAGGGGACGACCACCATCGACAACGCCGCGCGGGAGCCCGAGATCGTGGACCTCGCGAACATGCTCAACGAGATGGGCGCCAAGATCAAGGGCGCCGGCTCCCCCGTCATAGAGATCGAGGGCGTCTCCGAGCTTCACCCCGTCACGCACGAGGTGGTGGGCGACCGCATCGAGGCCGGCACGTTCCTCGCCATCGGCGCGCTCGTGGGCGAGCCGGTGACCGTCACGGGCTTCTCGCCCGCGCACCTCGGCCTCGTCCTCAAGAAGTACGAGCAGATGGGCATCTCCCTCGAGCGCGGCACCCGCTCCTGCACCGCGTGGCGCGACAGGCCGCTGCGCCCCACCGACATCCAGACGCTGCCCTTCCCCGGCTTCCCCACGGACATGCAGGCCCAGACCATGTGCCTGCTCGCCCTTGCCAAGGGTAGCTGCATCATCACGGAGAACATCTTCGAGAACCGCTTCATGCTCGCGAGCGAGCTCTCGCGCATGGGCGCGGACATCGTCATCGAGGGTCACCACGCCATCGTCCATGGCGTGGAGCGCTTCTCCGGAGCTCAGGTCAAGTCTCCCGATCTTCGCGGCGGTGCCGCCCTGGTGATGGCGGGCCTCGTGGCGGATGGCGTCACGACGGTCTCTGCCATCCATCACATCGACCGCGGCTACGAGGGCTTTGTCGAGAAGCTCGCCTCTCTTGGTGCATGCGTGTCCCGCACGACGATTCCCGACGAGGAAGACGACCTGTAGATTGCCCACGGGAAGGAGGCTCGCATGATCAACACCGGCGTTCAGGAGGACCACTCCCTCACGAGGGCGGGGGAGGACTACCTCGAGGCGATCTATCGCCTTGCCACCGAGGGCTCTGCTGGCGACGGGACCGTCAGGTCCGTTGACGTTGCCGACAGGCTCGGGGTCTCCAAGGCGAGCGTGAACAAGGCGCTCTCCATGCTCAAGGAGACGGGCATGGTCGAGCAGAGTCGCTACGGCAGGGTGACCCTCACCAGCGAGGGCGAGAAGTACGCCGCCCTGGTGTGGCGCTCCCACCGCGCCCTTCGCCTCTTTCTCGAGAAGGACCTCGGGGTCGACCCGCAGAAGGCCGACGAGGAGGCCTGCCTCATGGAGCACGTCCTCTCCGCTGACACGATGGAGCGGCTCATCGGCTATCTCGAGCGTCAGGGGATCGAGATCTCTGACTAGTTCCGAGCGTTTGTCCCGACAAGCTATGTGGATACGTTGTGGCGGCGCGCCCTTCCCGTTGCGGAGGGCGCGCTTCTCTGTCCGCTGGCGGTTAAGTAAGAATTGAGTCCCGGTCAATGGGGTATGTTTCTTGTGCCGCCGGGCGTGCCCCGCGGCGACACGATTACCTACTCGAAGGGACCTTTGATGAAGGCACTCATTCCCGCCGCCGGACTTGGCACGCGCTTCCTTCCCGCCACCAAGTGCACCCCCAAGGAGCTGCTCCCCGTTCTCGACAAGCCCGTGATTCAGTATGTGGTCGAGGAGGCCCTCGAGCCTGAGGGCGTCGACGGGGTGGTCATCATCAACTCGCACGAGAAGCCCCAGATCGAGTCCTACTTCTCCGTGGACCACGCCTTCGAGACCATGCTCCGCGAGCGTGGCAAGAAGGAGGAGGCCGCCCGTGTCCATGCGGCGTCCACGCTCCCCGTCTCCTTCGTCTATCAGGATGAGGCGCGCGGCCTTGGCCACGCGGTTCTCCAGGGTGCGGACGAGATCGACGGCGAGCCCTTCTTCGTCCTCCTTGGCGACTACTTCGTGCCCGGAAGACAAATGTGCGTGCGCATGGCGGAGGTCTCCAAGGCACACGGCGGCGCGTCGGTCATTGCCGTGGCGCCGGTTCCCGAGGACCAGGTGAGCCGTTACGGCATCATCGCCGGCGAGTGCGTCGGCTGCCTGCCCGGCACGAACGCCGAGGGCGAGCAGGAGGGGGCCGTCTGGAAGGTGACCGGCCTCGTCGAGAAGCCCAAGCCCGAGGAGGCGCCCTCCCACCTGTTCATCGTCGGTCGCTATCTGCTCTCCCCGCGCATCATGGAGCTCCTGGCGACGCAGGGGCCCGGCGCGGGCAACGAGATCCAGCTGACCGACGCCATGGAGCGCCTCCTTGCCGAGGAGGAGATGTACGCGCTGGTCGTCGACCCCACGGAGGGCTGCGACACCGGCACCCCCGCCGCATGGGCCGCAACCAACGCCCGCATGGCGCTTGACGATCCGAGCCAGGTCGACGCTTTCCTCGAGGCGCTTGGCGAGAGGGGCGAGCGCTTCGTTGGATAGAAGGTCTGACATCATCCGCTTTGGCGTGGATGGCTGGAAGGCGCGCTTCGATGACGGGTTCGACGCCGATGGCGTGGCCCGTGTGGCGGACGCCCTTGGGCTCATCTGGGCCGATGCCGCTCCCGGCGGGACGATCTACGTTGGCTACGACACCCGTCACGGTTCTCGTGGGTTTGCTCAGCTCGCCGCCAGCGTCATCGCGTCCTATGGCCTCGTCGTGAAGGTCTCCGACGGCCCGTGCCCCACACCGGCCGTGGCGTGGTGCTGCTCGCGCGACGAGAGCGCGTACGGCGCCGTGATCATCACGGCCAGCGAGCTCTCCTGCGAGTACGGCGGGCTTCTCGTGAGGGGGCGCGACGGCGGTCCCGTCCCCAGGAGCTTCCTCGACCAGGTCGAGCAGGCGGTCTCGCTCGCGCCCACCACGTCACGCGGCGCGTTCGAGGAGTGCGACCTCGTGAGCGCCTATCTCGCAGACCTTGCGGCGTTCGTTGACGGGGACTCCATCGCCCGGCGCCGCCCGCGCATCGTCGTGGACGCCATGTGCGGGGCGGGGACGACGCACCTGGCAAGGCTCCTCAGCGACCTCGGCTGCGAGGTCGTCGAGATGCATGTCGAGCCGAGGGAGGACTTTGGGGGGATTCATCCCGACCCCCGCGACCCGTGGGCGGATGCCTGCGAGCAGGCCGTCATCGCCCACGAGGCGGACATGGGGCTGCTTCTCGACGGCGATGCTGACCGCGCGTCTGTCGTGGACGAGAAGGGCGAGCTTTTGCCCGCGCGCGTGCTGGTGCCCATGCTTCTGGGCAACCTGGTGATGAGCCACGGCGCCCATGGGCGCGTCGTCACCACGCTCACCTGCTCGGCGTGCATCGCGCGCGAGGCGTCGCGCCTTGGGTGCGAGACCACCCAGGTGCCCGTTGGCTTCTCTCGCATATATCGAGAGACGCTCGACGCTGACGTGATAATGGGTGTCGAGGAGTACGGCGGCGTGTGCGTGCCCGCCCACCTGAGGGAACGTGACGGAATCCTGGTCTGCCTTCTCGCCGTCGAGATGTTGGCACGCTCCGGCAAGACGATGTCTACCATGACGTCGGAGCTCGAGGCGATCATAGGGACGATGTCCTATGCGAGGCGCGATCTTCGCCTTGATCCCGCGGTGAGCCAGGCATTCAGAAACGTGCTTCCCGGACTCAACCCTGGCACCCTGGCCGGGCGCGTTCCCGTGGAGGTGTCACACGCGGACGGCCTCAGGGCGCAGTTCGACGACGACGCATGGGTGCTCATCCGCCCCTCGCGAACCAGCTCGGTCGTGAGGGTCTATGCGGAGGCGTCGGACTGCGTTTCCCGAGACGCCCTCCTCTCCGCCGCCTGTGACCTCGTCAGAGCTGACGTCTAGCGTCGCTCCCATGCGAAGCTCCGATCACATCACTCTCCTGAGGGGCGGACACGAGGAGTACATAGGTGCGAAGTGGCGCGAATCTAATGCCCAGGAGCACATACAAATATGGAAGAGGGGCGGCGCCTTCCTCAGACTTGTCGTAAGGCAGGGATAGCGAGAAGAGCCGACATGGCTGGTTTCAGGCGCGGGGTCTTTGACGCCAAGGAGAAGCTGGCAGATACGGACGAAATCTCGCAGCGTGCACCCGGAGCGATCCCTTTGAAAGGGCGGTTTGTGTAGGAATCGTGAACCTCCCGATTCACGCCCCCGGAGGGGCGCGGGGTGCGTATAGTTAATCCCCGCGCAGCGACGCGGCGACGCGAACGACCTGCGCGGCGA
>NZ_NFIZ01000012.1 GCF_002159625.1 Olsenella sp. An285 | reverse complement strand
TTTTGTAAAAAGTAAACTAAATCTAACTTTAGAAATATGACGTCCTCATATGTTTGGATGCCCCCGTCGGTCTCCGGCCGACGCCTCCGAAATAGCGAGCGGGGGGGGGGTGCCGCTCCTGCCATTTGTCCAGAGGTGTCATACGAGGAAGTCTGTCGCGAGAGCGCAAGGAGGGCCGCGCCCTTATAAACGGGAACGGCCCTCTCAGTGGCTATCGTCGGCTTTGGTTGGTTACAGCTCGGTCCCCTGAGCCTCCAGCCATGCGGATACGGTCTCGGCGACGGTATCGAGCACGGAGTCGAGCCATGGTTCCCCGTCCTCGGGAATGGTGCGCCTCACGCCATCGGGCGCGTTGTCCTGCCACGCGGCGCGGCCCTGCGGGGTCGTGAGATCGTAGGTGCCAGCGTCGGGCGCTTCGTAGGTCACGGGGCCGTGCGGCCCGTGGTTCGCCGTGACGGTGCCCGCGCACAGCGCCTCCGCCCCGTAGTCCTCGAACACGGGAGGCGTGCCTCCGTCGAGGAACCCGAGGAGGTCGGCGCACTGCTTGATGGTGTCGTTCATGGTGTCTCCAATCCGCCCCGCTAGGGGCACTCTGAGAAGCTGTTGTGCCTGCCGTCGAAGAGGAGCCGTATAGGCTCGCAGTCATCCGTGACGGGGCCGCGCCTGTTCTTGGTGAGGTGAAGCTCCACGATGCGGCTCCCGTCATCGAGGGTCGGCCCCCCGCCCCGCCTGAGCTGCCAGAGGGTCACGGCGTCATACTCTATGTCGCCAGACCCCCTAGCCCCTCCAATGCTTGGGCGGTCGCTGTTCATAGCCTCCCGGTTCATGCTGGAGATGACGAGGGCGGGGACGCGCAGGGCCTTGGTCAAGGCGGCGAGCGCGTTGGATACCTCCGTGACCTGCCGGTACCTATCTCCCTCCCGCGCCGATTCCGGGGGCCTGAGACGTTGGAGGTAGTCCACGACGAGGAGGTCCAGCCCGGCGTCAGACGCCTCCCGGGCGGCCTGCGATAGCTCGGCAATCCCGTCTACCTCCCTGTCGTCGGCGAACGCGAGGCCGGGACAGTTTGCCCGTAGGGCCCTTAGCGCCATCACGGCAGGCCGTGTGCTCAGGAACTCCAATCGGACCAGATCGTCTGGAAAGCGGTAGCGCGACGCCTCCCTCTGGGCCTGCCTCCCCATCCTCTCCCAGCCGCTCCAGTAGAAGTCCTTGATGCCCGGCTCCGCCTTAGCGATGGAGGAGCAGCACCTCGCGAGGCACTGTTGCCGCGTCATCTCGAGGGAGCAGTAGAGCACGTTTCCGCCCGCCCGGGCGACGTTCATGGACACCTGGAGCGCTAGCGCGCTCTTGCCCGCTCCGGGCTGGGCCATGAGGACGTGGACGCCCGGTGCCATGCCGTCCACGAGTAGGGCGTCCAGCGAAGCTATCCCGGTCGGCACAACGCGCGGAGGGTCGGCGAACGCGAGGGCGTCGGTCTCGTAGGAGCCGAACCGCGCCGAGAACTCCTCCCAAGCATCGTTCTTTCCCATGCCTACCAGTTCTCCCTCGTGAGGGCCTTGCCGCTAGCCAAGTCCTCCTTGAGCTGCTGCAAAACCGTCTTATAGGGGGAGGGCTCCGACCCTCCCCCTATATATGTCTTAGGGGTATCCCTGTGGGTAGTACCTACACACCCCGTCTGGGGATACCTTTGGGCCTTTTGGTGCCCCTCTCCGTGGCACCTTTGGGACGGCCACGGGATTCCGGGGAACACGTTGTAGACGGTCGTCCTGCCCTTGTGGCCGGTCCTCTTCACGCTTATGAGGCGCTTCTCTATGAGACCGGAGACGGCTTTGCTAACTGAGTCCTCCGTCACCTCCAGCCTCTCCGCAAGCTCCGCCCTCGGGTACCACGCCGTGGCGTTGCCGTGCTTGTCGAACTCCAGACGCTCGCAGAGGCAGAGGAGAACGAGCGTCTGGGCGCGGCCCGCCCCCGTCCCGGCCAGCCTGTCGAGCCACGGGCCGTATAGGCGGGAGAAGGGACCGCGTCGGTTATCGGACGGCACCTGACGCCCTCTTGCGTCGGTCCAGAACGCGCCGGATGGCCCTGTTTTCCAGGGTCCGCCTGTCAACGTACTCGCGGCGGGCCCCAATTCCGCAGAAGTCCCTTAGCCCTGCGGCCTTAATCTCGCGGTCGTTCTGTGCGTACATGGCGGAGAGGGCCTTGGAGTCGATAAGTTCGTACTTGGAGACAAGTTCCTCGATAGTCTTGAGATCCACTTATACCGCCTCCCCGAGTCCGAACTGGGCGAGGAGGGCGTCGCGGTTGATGCGGAGTGCGCCGCGAACCTTGACGGCCCTAATCTGACCGTCATCAATCATGCGGTACACGGTGCGCTCGGAGACTCCAAGGACGTCCCGCGCAACTTGTCCTACGCTGAGGAGGACGGGCAGAGCGGTAGTCTGACTGATGTTTTCCATGTAGTCCTTTCTAGCTGGTATTTGGTGGTCAGCTGACTAGCAAGGACAATAACGCATAATTGCAAAAAGACAAAGTCAGAAATAACACAATATATTGTTTATAATCTGCTGAGCAAGATGGGATAGGTATTCTATCTCGGCATTTCCTCAAGCTGGCGCTGTGTTTTCGAGTTGAGTATTACTACCCCACAATAGTCCTCGATCACTATGTTGCGACGAGCTTGTCCTCCGCTTACTCTGGGCCATTCGTACCCGTGAACGATAGGACATCGAGTGAGCTATCTCTCATGTTCTCCTCCACTATCACGGCGGCACGACGCTTGGCGTCGGGGTCGGCGCTCGCGTAGATGTTGAGCGTCATAGCGGCGTTGGCGTGACCCAAATTGCTTGCGGCGGTCTTGACGTCCCCGCCAGCTGCAAGATACATGGTCGCCCAAGTGTGGCGGAGGTCGTGGAACGTAACGAGACGCCCCTCCGTTCCCCTGACCTCAAGGGCGCGCGAGAGGGCCGTCCAGTCCTTGCTCAGGCGTCCGGGCCGGTAGTAGCCTACGGGGTCGCCGATGATATACGAGTCCTCGCCGAGAATCGCGCCTATGGCCCTAAATCTCTCTGTCTGCCGCTCTCTCCAGCTCACAAGCAGCGCAGCGAGCGACTTAGGGAGGGCAACGTCCCTTGCCTTGTCTGTCTTGGCAAGCTTCAAATATGTTCCGCCCTCGCCGGTTCCGATGGATCGCCGAACCCAAAGGACGCTTGAGGATGGGTCAACGTCGCGCCACTGGAGGCCGCAAATCTCCGCTTCTCTCAGACCGGTGAACAATGCTATCCGCGCAGCAACGGTTACGGGGGTAAGTCCCATTCCGTCGAGCTTGCTCAGAATAAGGGTGCGGCCAGCCTTGTCAAGAGCGTTGATACCGGTGTGCTTCTTTGTCCGCTTGGGCGGCTTCACGGCGTCAACCGGGTTCCACGTGAGGGCGCGGCTGTTGACGGCGTACTTGAACGCCTGCTTGAGGAGTCTATGGGCTTTGCCGACGGTCGAGGATGATAGTCCGCGACCTATGAGGCCAGCCTCCCAGTCTCGGACCTGCTCAGGCGTAAGCTCGCCCATCGTGACGTTTGAGAACGCCTCACGGATGTAACCCGCCGTAGTGCGATAGCCCGACACGGTGGACGCCTCTATAGCTTTTGAGTTGGCAAGACTCGTGACCATATCGTCGACGTACTGGGATACGGGGATGGATGAGACCGGGGGAACCTTCGGGCCTTCCTTAAGCTCCCTCTCGTGCTCGGCCTCCATTTGAGCGCGCCATTCCTCCAGCTCGGCGCTTGCGGCTCGCTTGCCGGTGGCGCTCATGGTCTTTGACTTCTTGCGCCGCTTGCCATCCGCGTCTTTGTAGTCGAGGAATCCGCGCCAACCCTTACAGTCTTTGCGCTGCTGGAGATATGCCGCCGTGTAGAACATCGCCACTCCCGGAGTCGGTACCGCGACCGGTACCAAATCGGTACCAAACCACTTCTTAAAGTGAGTCTAGCACTGTCAGTCATGATCTACGCTTGGCGCTGTGAACTGCTGTTATTCTGGAGAAGTGTCTAAGGACGTCAACAAGGGAACAAAAGAATTTGAACTCTTTTAATCCCAAGGTCCAGGGTTCGAGACCCTGACGGCGCACCATCAACAAACAAGGCGAGGTTTGATGCCCATATGGCCTCTGACCTCGCCTTTTTCTATGAAGATCAATCGAACATCGACAAAACAACGCACACGTTTTCGACTAAAGCGCCAAATTGTCGGAAACAATCGCCTAACCTTGTTCGTCGTTTGTCGGTCATCTAGGTAGTCGAGACGCGCACGACCTCGTGTACTCCGGCCTCCCTGAGGACCTCGACGTCCTCGTCCGTGGCACCGGAGTCGGTGATGAGAAGCGCGACCCTCGTGAGCGGAGCATAGGTGAACCCGGCTGCCACGCCGAGCTTGCTCGAGTCGGCGAGAAGGACCATGCGGTCCGAGCGCTCGACCATGAGCGAGTTGACCGTGGCCTCCTGCTGCGTGGTAGAGGTGACTCCCGTGACGGTGGAGATTCCCGCGCACCCGACGAAGCAGGTCGTGGCGGAGACGCTACGGATGTTCGCCAGGGCGAACTCCCCCGAGAGGACGCCTCTCGGCGTGCGGACCTCGCCTCCCGTGACCAGGATCATGCCGTCCGGCGGGAGGGGGAGGTCGCGCGCGAGAGCGCTGTTGGTGACAACGGTCACGCCGTGAGCGGTGATGTGAGGGATGAGGGCGAGCGCGGTCGAGCTCGTATTGATAAAGAGAAGCTCGTTGTCGGTCACGAGCGTGGCGGCATGCCGGGCGATGGCGTCCTTCTGTGCCTCAAAGAGTGACGGAGCTCCCTCGATCCTCGTCACGGCGGACTCGGAGATGACGGCCTCGCCGTACCTGCGGTCGACGACGCCGCGCTCCTCGAGCGCCGCGAGGTCCCTGCGTATGGTGAGAGGGGAGGTGCCCAGGCGGTCGGCCAGGTCGCTCACGACCGCGCGACCCTCCCTCTCGAGAATCTCGACGATAATCTGGCGTCTCTGCTCCACGAAGGAGCGACCGCTCCTGTTAGGCATGTGCACCTCCGTCATGCCTCACGCGTCAAATCGGGTGTACGAGCCTCATCTCGTCCAATGAATGAACGATTTGAATGTTACCTCATTCTATCTCCCTGGTAACAAATTTCAATATGAACGATTGAGCTGTGCAATTTGACCGTTTGCGGGAAATTCGCTACCGTTAGCGGCAAACGTGAACGAGATGAATCCAATAGAATTCAAGTCGTTCATAATGAGGTCAGCAAAGCGTTCCGAAAGTTCTATTCAGAGCTCAAATAGAACAGAGGGGACACGGACGAAAGGAGAGGTTCCGAATGCTGCTCAAGGAAATCTACGAGAAGAAGCACTATGCCTTCGTCGATGAGCCCATCGACGACTGGCGCGACGCCATCCGCGCCTGCTGCAAGCCACTTGAGGCGGACGGCACCGTGGAGCCCATCTACGCCGAGGAGATCGTCCAGTGCGTGGAGAAGCACGGTCCCTACATCGTGCTCATCCCGGGTGTGGCCATGCCCCACTCCACGGAGAATGCCACCGGCTGTAACGGCACCGCGATCGGCTTCATGCGCGTCTCCGAGCCCGTCCACTTTGACAAGGACGACCCCGAGAAGGACGCGCAGATCTTCTTCACGCTCTGCTCCACCAACCAGTCCGAGCACTTCGCCAACATGCAGCGCCTCTACGCCATCCTCACCGACGACTCCGTCGTCGAGAAGCTGAAGGCCGCCACCACGCCCGAGGAGCTTCTCGCCATCGACGAGCTCGTGGACGAGGACAAGCTGGAGCATGACCAGGCATAGGGCCCGGTCGCAAGTATAGGCACGTAAGGAAGGAGACCCATGGACATCTTAATGGGCATCTGGACGTGGATTGCGAACAACATCCTCACGCAACCCGCGTACTTCATCGGCGTGATCGTCGTCCTCGGTTACGCGCTTCTGCGCAAGCCCTGGTACGACATCCTCGCCGGCTTCATCAAGGCGGTCATCGGCTACCAGATCCTCGCCGTTGGCTCCAGCGGACTGACCAACGCGTTCCGCCCGATCCTCGTGGGCCTGCAGGAGCGCTTCAACATGTCCGCAATGGTCATCGACCCGTACTTTGGCCAGAACGCCGTCCAGGCGGCCATGGAGGACGCGGCCGGTCCGGCCTTCATCGCGGGCAAGTCCTTCTCGCTCGTCATGTTCCTCCTGCTCTTCGCGTTCATCCTCAACATCGTGCTCGTGGCGCTGAAGAAGTTCACCAAGCTCCGCGCCCTCTTCACCACGGGCCACGTCCAGGTCCAGCAGGCCTCCACTGCCTTCTTCCTGGTCCTGTTCTGCTTCCCCGCCCTTCGTGACGCGGACTGGGCCGTTCTCGCCATCATGACGGTCCTTCTCGGCCTCTACTGGGCCGTTGGCTCCAACCTCTGCATCGGCCCCTCCCAGGAGCTGACCGACGGCGCCGGCCTCACGATCGCCCACCAGCAGATGTTTGGCGTCTACGTCTCCTACAAGATCGCCGGCTGGATCGAGGACCACTCCAAGAAGAAGTCCAAGAACGTCGACGACATCAAGCTCCCGGGCTTCCTCAAGATCTTCAACGAGAACCTCGTTGCCACCGCAATCCTTATGACGGTCTTCTTTGGCGTCATCCTGGTCATCCTCGGCCGTGACTTCCTCGTGGCCCAGGGCTTCATGAACGAGTCCCAGGACTTCTTCATGTACATCCTGACGACCTCCTTCGAGTTCGCCGTGTACCTGTCCATCCTCCAGCTCGGCGTCCGCACCTTCGTCACCGAGCTCACGAATTCCTTCCAGGGCATCTCTTCCAAGCTCCTGAAGGGCTCCGTGCCCGGCGTCGACTGCGCCGTCACCTTTGGCTTCGGCGCCCCCAACGCCGTCACCATCGGCTTCCTCTTTGGTGCTCTCGGCCAGTTCCTCGCCATCGGCGCCCTGATCCTTCTTGGCAGCCCCGTCGTGGTCATGGCCGGCTTCGTGCCCCTGTTCTTCGACAACGCCACCATCGGCGTCTACGCCAACCACCGCGGCGGCCTGCGCGCCTGCATGCTCCTGCCCTTCATCTCCGGCCTGCTCCAGGTCTTTGGCTCCGCGATCATCGCCGGCTGGGTTGGCATGGCGGCCTACGGCGGCTACCTCGGCATGTGGGACTGGGCCGTGGTCTGGCCGATCATGACCGGCCTCATGAAGTTCCTGTCCTACGCCGGCCTCGCCATCGTGGTCATCGCCCTCATCGCGATCCCGCAGCTCCAGTACCGTCGCCACAAGGAGACCTACTTCATGGAGGTCGAGGACTGGGAGAAGTGCAAGGAGATGCGCGCCAACGGCATCAAGTAGCCTCGTCTGGAACCACCCGCACCACCTGCGTCACCCGTACCATCTGCACCACCTGTTAGCACGGTAAACGGCCGGGGCGACCCCGCCCCGGCCCAAAGAAAAAGGAGAAAGTTATGAACGCCAAGATCCTCGTCGCTTGCGCCAACGGTGCCGGTACCTCCCTCATGATGAAGATGACCGCCGAGCGCGTCACCAAGAAGCTCGGCATGGGCGTCGCCGACATCCACCACTGCGCTCTCTCCGAGGGCGTCTCCTCCGCTCGCCAGTACGACATCGTCTTCGCTCCCCTGAACTTCAAGAACATGTACGACGAGGCCGAGAAGGCCGGCGTGACCGTCATCGGCCTGCGCAACGTCCTCTCCGACAAGGAGATGGAGGAGGCGCTCGTCTCCACCGGTGCCGCCGAGAAGTTCAAGGCCTAGGGGACGGCGACCAAGATGCAGTACTCGAAGAAGGTCATCGCGAGCATGCCCAAGGCCTACGCCATCGGCATGTTCGAGGGGGAGGACGCCAGGAGCTTCGTCATCGGCGTCGAGAAGGACGGCCCGATCCGTCGCTTCGCGCTTGACGGCACCCCCATGGAGACCGTTACCGAGGGCCCCGGCGGCGTCATGACGATCACGCAGGTGCCCGGTCGCAAGGACCAGCTGCTCGCCACGAGCGAGTTCTTCTCGCCCAACTACGGCGGCGACACCGCCGGCATCGTGAGCTACACCCGCGCCGCCGACGGCACCTGGAGCACGCACCGCATCTGCGACCTGCCGTACGTGCACCGCTTTGGCGTGCTCGTGGGCGCGGACGGCCAGCTCTGGCTCATCGCCTGCACCATCAAGGGGGCCTGCCGCAAGATCAAGAACGACTGGCTCACCCCCGGCGCGGTCTACGTGGCCAAGCTCGGCGACAGCCTGGAGACCGAGACCGTCGAGCTCACCGAGCTCTCCGGCTGCCAGCTGCAGAACCACGGCTTCTGGACCAACGAGGACCACACCCTCGCCCTCGTCTCCACCGCCGCCGGCGTGTTCCGCTACGTCCCGCCCGCGACGGCCGACGGCGAGTGGTCCGTCAGCTGCCTCATTGTCCAGCCCACGAGCGACATCTGCGTGGCCGACTTCGACGGCGACGGCAAGGACGAGATCCTGACCCTCTCCGCGTTCCACGGCGACACCCTCTCCGTCTGGCACGAGGGCGACACCGAGGACACCTACAAGAAGGTCTGGGAGGATCCCGAGAAGCGCGACTTCCTGCACGCCATCTGGTCCGGCACCATCGCCGGCGAGCCCTGCGCCGTCATCGGCAACCGCAAGGCCGGCCGCGACCTCTTCCGCGTCCACTTTGCGGACGGTACGTACCAGCTCGAGATGATCGATCACGACCGCGGCCCCGCTAACTGCTGGGTCTTCACCGACGGCGACGCCACCCGCATCATCGCCGCCAACCGCGAGACCGACGAGGTCGCGCTCTACGACGTCACCGAGTAGTCCCCTTGCGGCCGGCCCCTGCCGGGGCCGGCCACTCCAGGGGCCGTTAGTCCCCACCCCAAGCAACCCTCATGAAAAGGAGGTTCGCATGTCTGCAATCGACGAGGTCACCCGCGAGAAGTGGATCATGAACACGTTCCCCGAGTGGGGCACGTGGCTCAACGAGGACATGGAGGCGGCCCAGCCCGCCCCCGGCACCGTTGAGATGTGGTGGCTCGGCTGCACCGGCATCTACATGAAGACCCCGGGCAACACCGCCATCACCATCGACCTCTGGACCGGCAACGGCAAGCGCTCCCACGGCAACGGCAAGATGGCCGTCGGCCACCAGATGGCCAACATGGCCGGCTGCCGCGCCATGCAGCCCAACCTGCGCAACATCCCGTACGTCTTCGATCCCTTTGCGATCAAGCACGTCGACGCCGTCCTGGCCACCCACTATCACCAGGACCACATGTCCAAGGAGTTCGCGGCCCACGTCATCCAGTCCGGCATGACCACCACCGACGCCGACGGCAACGAGATCCCCGTGCCGTTCATCGGCCCGAAGAAGTCCGTCGAGTTCTGGCTCAAGTGGGGCGTGCCCGAGGACCGCTGCATCACCGTCAAGCCCGGTGACAAGATCAAGGTTGGCGACATCGAGATCATCGCCATGGACTCCTTCGACCGCACCTGCATCACCACCACCGACTCCACCGGTCCCGACCGCGAGGACCTCTGGGGCAAGTGCCCGATGGACATGGACGACAAGGCCGTCAACTACCTGCTCCGCACCCCGGGCGGCAACATCTACCACAGCGGCGACTCCCACTACTCCATCTACTTCGCCAAGCACGGCAAGGACATCGCCAAGGAGTACGGCGGCGTCGACGTGGCCTTTGGCTCCTTCGGCTGCAACCCCGTGGGCATGCAGGACAAGATGGAGGCCTCCGACATCATCCGCATGGCCGAGGCCCTGCAGTGCAAGGTCGTCATCCCCATCCACTGGGACGTCTGGACCAACTTCGAGGCCGACCTGCGCGAGATCGAGGTTCTCTACAACATGCGCAAGGAGCGCTTCGGCTACACCTTCAAGCCCTACTACTGGAAGGTCGGCGGGCACTACACCTACCCGACGGACTTCGAGGCCGGCAAGAAGTACTTCGTGTACCAGCGCGGCTTCGAGGACTGCTTCGACGAGGAGCCCAACGTTCCGTTCCGCAGCGTCCTCTAAGGGCCCTGGCGGGCGTTCCCGACGTCCGTTCACCGCTAAAAAAATACAGTTGGAAACCTTTAACCATGGTTTTCGGCAGCCTGTGTGAGACACGTCTCTACACTTAGGTCCGGGGCCCGGCCGCCTAGCGGCGGCCGGGCCCCGGAGCCATAGAACGGCTCGATGGACCGACGAAGGAGAGGAGAAGAATGTCCAAGAAGTACCTGCTCGGCATGTACGAGAAGGCGGTGCCGGCCGAGCTCACCTGGATCGAGCGCCTCGAGGTGGCGCGCGAGAGCGGCTTTGACTACGTGGAGATCAGCATCGACGAGTCCGACGCGCGCCTCTCCCGCCTCGACTGGACTCCGGCGGAGCGCCGCCAGCTCGTCCGAAACATGGAGAGCACCGGGACGCTCATCCGCTCCATGTGCCTCTCCGCCCACCGCAAGTATCCCTTTGGGGCGACCGACCCCGAGACCGTCGCGCGCTCCCTCGACATCATGAAGAAGGCGCTCGACCTCGCCTGCGACCTCGGCGTGCGCACCATCCAGCTCGCCGGCTACGACGTCTACTACGAGGAGGGCACCGAGGACACGCGCAAGCGCTTCGAGGAGAACCTCGCCCGCGCCGTTGAGATGGCCTCGCGCGTGGGCGTCCTCCTGGGCTTCGAGACCATGGAGACGCCCTTCATGGACACGGTCGAGAAGGCCATGGCGTACGTTGACAAGATCGACAGCCCCTACCTCGGCGTCTACCCGGACATGGGCAACCTCACCAACGCCTCGTTCCTCTACGGCAAGAGCGTGGCGGACGACATCGCCACCGGCCGCGGCCACATCCTGGCCGCCCACTGCAAGGAGACCGTCGCGGGCAAGTACCGCGAGATCCCCTTTGGCACGGGCACCACGGACTACGAGGGCGCTCTCGACGAGCTGGTGGCACAGGGGGTTCGCCGCTACGTCGCTGAGTTCTGGTACGTGGGGTCGCAGGAGTGGCGCGAGGAGGCCGCTGCCGCGGCGCGCTACGTGCGCGAGAAGATCGACGCAGCCTTCGAGCGGGCGGGGCTCTAAGATGCCCGCCGCCGGGACCGTCGCGTTCTTCGACATCGACGGCACGCTCGTCTACCGCGACAAGGAGCACCTCAACGGCGTTCCCACGCCTCGGGTGAGGGCGGCCCTTGAGAGCTACGTGGCGGCAGGGGGTAAGTGCGTTCTGTGCACTGGCCGCCCGCGTGGCCTCATCGTGCCCGAGGTGGCGTCGCTCCCGTTTACGGGCTTCGTGCTCATGGACGGGGCGCGCGTGGAGATGGACGGTCGCGTGGTGCGCGACGTGGCGATCCCGGCGGAGCTCGTGAGAGGCGCGCTCGAGGAGATGGAGCGGCTCGACCTCTCTATGACCATAGAGAGCGCGGAGCTCAACGTCTCGCTGGACCGGGGGGAGGTCCTCTTTGCCCAGGCCGCCCGGGCGACGACGGCACGCGAGGTCGAGGAGTTGAGGCCCGACCTGCGCTTCTCCAAGATCGTGTTTCTCGACCACCAGCTCGACAAGTACCTCTCGAGCGACTTTCTGCGCGAGAACTTCGTTCTCTACCGCCTGGGGGACGGCATGAACGAGGTAACGGTCAAGGGGATCGACAAGGGGGCGGGGCTTGCCGCCTACGTGGAAGCCCTGCCCCAGCCGCCGCGGCGCACCTACGCATTCGGCGACTCCGAGAACGACCTCCCCATGCTCGAGGCGGCCGACGTCGCCGTTGCCATGGGAAACGCGCAGCCGCACGTGCTCGAGCGCGTTCACGAGCTCGGGGGACACGTCACCGACGGCGTCCTCGACGATGGGGTGGCCACCGCCCTAGAATATTTTGGACTGATATAGCTGCCGGCCGCGCGCCGGCGGGAAGGAGCGTCCCATGATGCTCAAGGAACTTCGCGAGAAGGTATACGAGGCCAACATGGACCTGCCCAAGCACGGGCTCGTGGTCTTCACGTGGGGCAACGCCTCGGAGCTCGACCGCGAGAGCGGACTCTTTGTCATCAAGCCCTCCGGCGTTGACTACGAGGACCTCTCGCCCGAGTCCATGGTCGTGTGCGACCTGGACGGCAAGGTCGTCGAGGGCGACCTCAACCCGTCCTCCGACACCGCAACCCACGCCTATCTCTACCAGAAGTGGGGCGACAAGATCGGCGGCGTGGTGCACACGCACTCCTCCTGGGCGGTCTCCTGGGCGCAGGCCGGCCGTGACGTGCCCGCCTATGGCACGACCCACGCCGATTACTTCTACGGTCCCGTGCCCTGCATGCGCGGCCTCACCGAGGAGGAGATCGAGGAGGCCTACGAGCTCAACACCGGCAAGGTGATCTACGAGGGCTTCACCGAGCGCAACATTGACCCCGTGGCCGTTCCCGCCGTGCTCGTGCGCAACCACGGCCCCTTCTCCTGGGGCAAGGACGCCGCCCAGGCGGTCTATCACGCCGTGGTTCTCGAGGAGGTGGCCAAGATGGCCACGCGTACCGAGGCCCTTCTCCCCGGCGTCGAGCCTGCCCCGCAGTACCTGCAGGACAAGCACTACATGCGCAAGCACGGGCCCAACGCCTACTACGGACAGCGCGGCGCGCACTAGGCCGTCCTTCTCTGCAATACTTAGACAGTGCGGCGCCGCGGCGCCGTGAGACAAGGAAAGAGGGGGTACACATGAAGTTCTTCATCGACACCGCCGACCTCGACGAGATTCGCGAGGCAGCGAGCTGGGGAGTCCTCTCCGGCGTCACCACCAACCCGAGCCTCTACGCCAGGACCGGCGGCAAGCTCGCGGACTTCGAGCCGCACATGGTCAAGATCTGCGAGATCTGCGAGGGCCTGCCCGTCTCGGCCGAGTCCACCGCCAACACGACCGAGGAGATGATCGCCGAGGGCCGCAGGCTCGCCGCCCTGGCGCCCAACATCGTGGTCAAGCTTCCCGTCTGCGAGGCCTCCCTGCCCGCGACGCACCAGCTCGCCTCCGAGGGCATTCGCGTCAACATGACGCTCGTCTTCTCCGCGCCCCAGGCCCTCATGGCCGCCCGCGCCGGCGCCCGCTACATCTCGCCCTTCGTCGGCCGCTTCGATGACATCGGCGACGAGGGTCTCGATCACCTGGCCGAGATGGTCACCGCCGTCAAGAACTACACCTACGGCTACTGGGACGAGGAGGGCGGCCCGGAGATTATCACCGCCTCCGTGCGCACCCCGCACCACGTGACCCAGGCCGCGCTCCTTGGCGCCGACATCGCCACCGTGCCCTTCGGCGCGCTCAAGAAGTGCCTCAAGCACCCGCTGACCGACCAGGGCCTGGCCTCCTTCGAGGCCGACTGGGCCAAGGTCGTCGCCTCCCAGTAGGACTTACGGAACCATCGCTGGCGGGGCCTCGGCCCCGCCCTATCACATGGACAGGGGGTTTGCATGACTGACGTTGAGCTCAGGCGCGTTGCCAACGAGATCCGCAAGGGAATCGTCGTGGGCACCCACGCGGCCAAGTCCGGCCACCCGGGCGGCTCGCTCTCCGCGGCTGACATCTTCGCCTACCTCTACTTCGAGGAGATGAATGTGGACCCGGCCGACCCGCGCAAGGCCGACCGCGACCGCTTCGTCCTCTCCAAGGGCCACACGGCCCCGGGGCTCTACGCGGCCCTCGCGGAGCGCGGGTTCTTCCCCAAGGAGGACCTCGAGACGCTCCGCCACATTGGCTCCCACCTGCAGGGGCACCCCAACATGAACGACACGCCGGGTGTGGACATGTCCACCGGCTCGCTCGGCCAGGGCATCTCCGCGGCCGTGGGCATGGCGCTCGCCGCCAAGCACTGGGGCGACTCCTACCGCGTCTACACGCTCCTGGGCGACGGTGAGATCGAGGAGGGCCAGGTCTGGGAGGCCGCGATGTTCGCCGGCAACCACCAGCTG
This sequence comes from Olsenella sp. An285, assembly GCF_002159625.1. Lineage (GTDB taxonomy): Bacteria > Actinomycetota > Coriobacteriia > Coriobacteriales > Atopobiaceae > Thermophilibacter > Thermophilibacter avicola. The sequence goes on along the minus strand of NZ_NFIZ01000012.1, from coordinate 70,073 downwards.
GACAACCTCTGCGTGATCGTTGACCACAACGGCCTGCAGATCGACGGCACCATCGAGGAGGTCAACTCCGCGATGCCCATCGCCGACAAGTTCCGTGCCTTCAAGTTCCACGTGATCGAGCTCGCCGACGGCAACGACATGGCGCAGATCCGCGCCGCCTTTGCCGCCGCTCGCGAGGTCAAGGGACAGCCCGTGTGCATCGTGGCCGAGACCGTGAAGGGCAAGGGCGTCTCGTTCATGGAGAACCAGGTGGGCTGGCACGGCAAGGCACCCAACGACGAGCAGTTCGAGCAGGCCATGGCCGAGCTCGAGGCTGCCGGGAAGGAGGCGTAAGCCATGGCTGACGTCAAGAAGGTCGCTACGCGCCAGAGCTACGGCGAGGCTCTCGTGGAGCTCGGCGCCGAGCACGACGACTTCGTCGTCTTTGACGCTGACCTCGCCGCCGCCACCCAGACCGGCAAGTTCAAGGCTGCCTATCCCGACCGCTTCTTCGATGCGGGCATCGCCGAGCAGAACGTGATGGGCCTCGCCGCTGGCGTGGCCACCACGGGCCGCGTGGCCTTTGCGAGCACCTTTGCCATGTTCGCCGCCGGCCGCGCCTTCGAGCAGGTGCGCAACTCCATCGGCTATCCGCACCTCAACGTGAAGATCGGTGCCACGCACGCCGGCATCTCCGTGGGCGAGGACGGCGCCACCCACCAGTGCAACGAGGACATCGCCCTCATGCGCACCATCCCGGGCATGACCGTCATCGTGCCCGCGGACGACGTGGAGGCCAAGGCCGCCGTGCGCGCCGCCTACGAGACCGACGGCCCCGTCTACATGCGCTTTGGCCGCCTGGCCGTGCCGGTGTTCAACGACCCGGAGACCTACGAGTTCCAGCTGGGCAAGGGCGTCGTCCTGCGCGAGGGTACCGACGTGACCATCGTTGCCACCGGCCTCATGGTCGCCGAGGCGCTCGCCGCCGCCGACGAGCTCGCCGAGAAGGGCGTCTCCGCCGAGGTGATCAACATCCACACGATCAAGCCGCTCGACGAGGAGCTCGTCCGCGCGAGTGCCGCGAAGACCGGCCACGTGGTCACCGCCGAGGAGCACTCCGTGATCGGCGGCCTGGGCGACGCCGTGCTGGCTGCCCTGGCCGAGAACCCCGTCCCCGTGCGCAAGCTCGGCGTGAACGACGTCTTCGGCGAGTCCGGACCCGCCGTGGACCTGCTTCACAAGTACAATCTCGATGCGGCCGGCGTCGTGGCCGCGGTCGAGGGACTTCTCTCCAAGTAGTCCGGTCAGGTCGGCGCGCCCGGGCCCCACTCCCCGGCGCGCCCCTTTCGTCAGGGGGAATCATGCGTCTTGCCATTGGGAACGACCACTCTGCGCTTGCGATCAAGGCCGAGGTGGTGGAGCACCTCGAGCAGCGGGGCGACGTCGAGCTCGTTGACGTGGGCACCAACAGCCCCGAGAGCTTCGACTACGCCGTGAGCGGCTACCGCGTGGCCAGGCTCGTGGCCGACGGCGAGGTCGACGGTGGCATCCTCATCTGCGGCACCGGCGTGGGCATCAGCCTGGCGGCCAACAAGGTTCACGGCATCCGCGCCTGCGTGTGCTCCGAGCCCTACTCCGCCGAGCTCTCCAAGCGCCACAACAACTCGAACATCATCTGCTTCGGCGCGCGCGTCGTGGGACCCGAGGTGGCCAAGCAGATCGTGGACGCATGGATGGACGCCGAGTTCGAGGGCGGCCGCCACGCCCGTCGCGTTGGCCAGATCATGGAGATCGAGGAGACGCAGCGTCTGGCCGCCGCCGAGGAGGCGCGCTGACGGCACGAGGTTCTTCTCGACAAACAGACATTCAACTTTCTGAGGCCTCCAGAGGGATATCTGAGCGATAATTGGCAGAAAATCGCTCAGATACCCGAGGGGGCCGCAGACATGAAGTACTCTCAGCGCCGCGAGATCGTCCTCACCATGCTCGACACGAGCGACACCCTCTCCGTGCAGGAGATCGTCGCTGCCCTGGGGGCCTCCGAGGCCACGGTGCGGCGGGACATCGCCCGCATGGAGCAGGAGGGCGCGCTCGTGCGCTCCTGGGGAGGCGTCCATCGTGCGGACACCCCCGAGAACGAGCGCAAGCGCACCCTGGAGACCAGGAGGCCCGGCCCGGAGCACCTGGCGATGGGCAGGATCGCCGCCTCCTACGTGCGCGACGGGGACACCATCTACGTGGGCGCGGGCATATCCACGCTCGCCATGATCCCCTACATCGTGGCCAGGAACGTGCACGCCGTGACCAACGGCATCCCCCAGCTGGAGGCCCTCAACAGGGCGGGCATCGACACCCTTCTGCTCTGCGGGTTCTTCAAGGAGTACTCGCGCTCGCTTGTGGGGAGGGAGACTGTCGAGATGCTCGCCCGTTACCGCTTCGACTGCGCGTTCATGGGCGCCCACGGGCTGAGCGAGGACCTCGACATACTGTCCGGGGACGCCTACGAGGCGGAGATAAAGTCCCTGATCCTGGTGGGGTCCGAGCGCTCCTACCTGCTGCTCGACCACACCAAGTACGATCGCGCGGCGTTCTACAGCACCTCTCGCGAGGAGGCGAGGGACGCGATCGTCATCACCGACCACCCGGGGGTCACGAGCCCCAGCTGGGAGGCCGTGGGGTCTGGCTATGTCAGCCGGCTCGGTGACATCGTGCGGATTGAGTAGATTGATTGAGTTCTAATCAAGTTGACCATTTGCCGATAGAAAAATGACTGAATACTGACTGCTTTCTGCGCCCTTGCTAGAATCCAAGGTAAGGGGACTGTCGCACTCTGGGCCCGGTGCGCACACACCTTCATCGGAAGCGCTCGGGAGGCCGCGCGGAGCGCGGCTCCAAAAGAGGGGAGCGATATGAACGCAGTTGTCGACTTTCTCGTCAATGACTTCTTAACAGAACCAACGATCCTTATCGGCATTCTCATCCTTGTTGGCTACGTGCTCCAGAAGGCCGGCCCGGTCAAGGCCGTCACGGGCACCATCGGCGCCATGGTGGGCCTCCAGCTCATCATCTTCGGCGGCAGCCAGTTCTCCAGCACCTTCAAGCCCATCGCCGACGCGGTGAGCGAGGCCACGGGCATCAGCGGCTACATCATGGACTCCTACGCCATGAAGGCCGCGAGCCAGGAGGCGCTGGGCGACCGCTTTGGCTGGATGGCGTACGTGTTCCTCATCGCCTTTGCCGTCAACCTGCTGCTCGTGTTCTTTGGCAAGTGGACGCACGCCAAGGGCATCTTCCTCACGGGCAACGCGGGAACGGCGCACGCGCAGGCCATGCTCTGGCTCATCATTGCCAACTTCGCCATCCCGTCCGTGGCAACCATCATCATCTCCGGCATCCTCGTCGGCATCTACTGGGCATGGTCCACGACCATAGCGGCGCCCATCATCGATGAGATCACGGACGGCGGCGGCTTCACCGTCGGCCACAACCAGCAGGTGGGCCTCTGGTTCTTCGGGAAGATCGCGCCCAAGCTCGCGGGCAAGAAGCAGATGGACTGCGAGGAGATGGACCTGCCCGGTTGGCTCGCCATCTTCAATAACAACGTTGCCTCCGTCTGCATCCTCATGTTCGTGTTCGTTGGAGCCTTCTGCAGCCCGCTCGGCTTTGATGGCATCACCGAGCTCGCTGGTGGCGGCAACTGGCTCGTCTACCTCATCATGATCGGCGTCCAGTTCTCCATGTACATGGTCATCCTGCTCCAGGGCGTCCGCATGCTCTGCTCCGAGCTGACCGAGTCCTTCCAGGGCATCCAGCAGAAGCTCATCCCCAACGCCATCCCCGCCATCGACGTTGCGGCCATCCTGCCCTTCTCGCCCAACGCGGCCACCCTCGGCTTCCTCTTCTGCACCCTGGGCACCGTGCTCTCCATGGGTATCCTGCTGCTCATCGGCAGCCCCGTGATGGTTCTCCCCGGCTTCACCCCGCTGTTCTTCTCGGGCGGCCCCGTCGGCGTCGTCGCCAACAAGAAGGGCGGCCTCAGGGCGGTCATCATCTGCTGCACGCTGCTCGGCATCATCCAGACCTTCGGCACGGTCTGGGCGCTCTCTCAGATCGCCTTCCCGGGCGCGGTGGGCTGGTCCGGCATGTTCGACCTCTCCACCGTCTGGCCCGCGATCATCGCGGTGATGCGCGTGGTGCTCACCCCGTTTGGCATCACGATCTAGGCGTCCTGCCCCCACTTGGCTCCGGGGCGATCCCGTCCCGGAGCCACCCACCCAGTCAGACATCTCCTTAGAAGGGAACCACCATGGACGGCAACAAGATCAACATCCTCTTCATCTGCGGCAACGGCATGGGCACCAGCACCATGATGGAGATCAACATCAAGAAGGCGCTCCAGCCCTATGGCATCCGCGCCAACCTCCAGCACACTTCCCTCGGCCAGATGGAGTCCCTGCGTGACTGGGCCGACATCATCGTCATCCTCAAGAACCTCACCAAGGGCCTCAAGGTCCGCGAGGGCGAGCACGTGATCGAGGTCGTCAACATCATGGATGGAAAGGGCATCTCCGCCAAGGTCAACGACATTGTCGAGGAGTTCTTCCCCGAGGCCAAGGCATAGCCATGAGGGCGATCATAGTCTTCTACGACAGCCTCAATCGACGCTACCTTCCCTGCTACAACCCCCAGACCACCACGATCGCGCCCAACTTCGAGCGCCTGGCCGAGCGCAGCGTGACGTTCGACAACAGCTACGTGGGCTCCATGCCGTGCATCCCCGCCCGCAGGGAGCTGCACACGGGCTGCACGAACTTCCTCCACAGGGAGTGGGGCCCGCTCGAGCCGTTTGACGACTCGATGCCGGAGATCCTCAAGAAGAGCGGCGTCTACACGCACCTCGTCTCCGACCACCTCCACTACTGGGAGGACGGCGGCAGCAACTACCACACCCGCTACTCCTCCTGGGAGATCGTGCGCGGGCAGGAGGGCGACCACTGGAAGGGCCAGGTCGCCGACCCGGAGATTCCGCCGGTGGTCTCCGTTCCGCAGAAGCAGCAGGGCGGCGGCACCTCGAGTCTGTGGCGCTACGACTGGGTCAACCGCGAGCACATCCGCGAGGTTGCGGACTTCCCGCAGACGAGGACCTTCGACCTGGGCTGCGAGTTCATCGAGCAGAACCACGACCAGGACAACTGGTTCCTCCACATCGAGACCTTCGATCCGCACGAGCCGTTCTACGCCCCGCAGGAGTACCTCGACCTCTATCCGGAGGACTACGAGGGCGAGCACTTTGACTGGCCGCGCGGCGAGGTCCACGAGAAGAGCGACGAGATCGCGCACTGCCGTCGGCAGTACCAGGCGCTCGTCACGATGTGCGACCACAGCCTGGGGCGCGTTCTCGACCTCATGGACCGCTACGACCTGTGGAAGGACACGATGCTCATCGTGGGCACCGACCACGGCTTCCTCCTCGGCGAGCACGGCTGGTGGGGCAAGAACCAGATGCCCTACTTCAACGAGGTCGCGCACACCCCGCTCTTCGTGTGGGACCCGCGCTACGGAGTCGCCGGCGAGCGGCGCGAGTCCATCGTCCAGATGATCGACTGGGCGCCGACGCTCTACGGGCTCTTTGGCGTGGACGTTCCGGAGGACGTGCAGGGCAAGGCCATCGACGGCATCGTCCGCGACGACACCCCCAACCGCGAGTACGCCATGTACGGCGTGTTCAGCGGGCACGTGAACGTGACCGACGGGCACTACGCCTACATGCGCGCCGCGCGTCCCGAGCTCAAGGACGAGGTGTACAACTACACGCTCGTGCCGCATCACATGAACAAGCGCTTCTCCGCGGTAGAGCTGCGCGACGCCACGCTCGCCGAGCCGTTCTCGTTCACCAAGGGCTGCCGGACCCTCAAGGTCAAGAGCAAGGACCGCTACAGCGTGGCCAGGTTCGGCGATAGGCTCTACAATCTCGAGGCCGACCCGGGAGAGGTCTCGCCGATAAGCGACCCCGAGGTCGAGGGGCGCTTCGAGGAGGCGCTCGTCTCGCTCATGCGCGAGTGCGACGCTCCGCCGGAGCAGTACGCCCGTCTCGGGCTGACGCGGTAGCCCGTGCCCCGCGGGCCATGCGCCCGTAGCGTTGCCTCCTTTCTTGCGACTGCCCCCGCCCCTCTTCCCCGAGGGGGCGGGGGCGCTTTCGTGCGTACGGCTTGGCGCGGGTCTGGGGAGCTCCTGCGGATCGCGCTACCGGAGCATGGTGCGGACGACGGCCTCGCTCGCCTCGCCGATTGCCTCTATCACGCGGTCCGCGTGCTCGGGTTCGGATGAGCGGGCGAGCCTCATGTAGGAGTGATACCCGCCCTCCACGAGATACGTGAGCAGGACGTCCAGGCGCACGTCGCCCCTGCGCTCGGGCGCAGCCTCCTCGATGCGCCGGCGCAGCTCGCGCTCCAGGCTCTCGGCAAGCACGTGCTCCTGGCCCTGGGAGAAGAGGGTGTCGAGCTCCTCGCGCCGCGCGGCTACCGACGAGAAGAGCGCCCGCGTCGCCTCCGCCGGGCGCTCGAGGAGTGCCATCGGGTCCGCGAGGTCGTTCATCATCTCGTCGACGACCTCGTTCTGGAGCTCGTGGGAGAGGTCGTAGACGCTGTGATAGTGGAGGTAGAAGGTGGCCTTGCCCACCTCGGCGCGCTCGCAGAGCGTCTTGACCGCCACGCGCTCGAGGGGCGTGGTCCTTCTCAGCTCCTTGAACGCGGTGCGAAGTGCACGGCGGGTCTTCTTCTCTCGAAGGTCCACTTCTGGCCTCCTTGTGATGGGTGTCCAGTAATTGACGCATGAGCAAAGGTGCCGATGGCACAACGCTCGCACGGGTACTAGATTGGATTGTAATCAATTACTGGACGGTAGTACGGAAGCTCGGTCGTTTGGGCTCGTGGCGCGGGGAGGGAACGTGAGCACGTGGGATGACGTCGACCTGAGGGCCTTCTATGACGGGCGGGACTTCGAGGCGTGGCGCTGGATGGGCTCTCGCCTCTCGGGAGATGGCGCGGACTTTCGCGTCTTTGCCCCGGCAGCCTCGGGCGTGGACGTTCTCGTTTCCGGGCGCGAGGTGCCCATGTCCCGCTGTCTCAACGGGTGCTTCTTCGAGGCCCACGTTGCGGGCGTGCGCGAGGGGGACGCCTACGAGTACCGCGTCTGGCGCCCGAACGGCGGGTCCCAGGACCACGCCGACCCCTATGCCTTTGGCTCCGAGCTGCGCCCGCGTCACCGCTCCGTCATCCGCGACCTCTCCGTCCACGACTGGGACGACGCCGACTGGATGTCCTCCCGAACCGCGTGCCTCGATCGGCCCCTCGCCATCTACGAGCTGCACGCGGGCTCCTGGAGAAAGCCCGGCGCGGAGGAGGACGCCTGGTATGCCTACGACGAGCTCGCCGACCCGCTTGCGGAGCACGTGCGCTCGCTGGGCTGCACGCATATCGAGTTCCTGCCGCTGGCGGAGCATCCCTTCGACGGGAGCTGGGGCTACCAGGTGAGCGGCCCCTTTGCGGCAACGAGTCGCTACGGCACGCCCGAGCAGCTCATGACCCTCGTTGACCGGCTGCACCAGGCGGGGGTGGGCGTCATCCTGGACTTCGTGCCGGTGCACTTTGCCACGGACGCCTGGGCGCTCGCCGACTTTGACGGCACCCCGCTCTACGAGTACCCCAACGACGCCGTGGGCGTCTCCGAGTGGGGCAGCCACAACTTCATGCACTCACGCGGCGAGGTGCGCAGCCTCCTGGCCTCCGCCGCGGACCTCTGGCTGGGCGCCTATCACTTTGACGGCCTGCGCATGGACGCGGTGAGCCGCATCGTCTACTGGCAGGGGGACGAGCGGCGCGGTGTCAACGGCATGGGCGCGGACTTCCTGCGCGAGCTCAACCGGGGGCTTCATGAGCGACACCCGGGCTGCATGCTCATAGCCGAGGACTCGAGCGGCTTTCCCGAGGTCACGCGCAACGCGGCCGCGGGCGGCCTGGGCTTCGACTACAAGTGGGACCTCGGCTGGATGCACGACACGCTCTCGTACTTCCAGGCGCCCCCCGAGGAGCGCCGGAACGTCCCTGGCCGCCTCACGTTCTCGATGATGTACTACTGGAACGAGCGCTACCTGCTGCCCCTCAGCCACGACGAGGTGGTGCACGGCAAGGCCACGATTACCCAGAAGATGAACGGCGACTACGAGGGCAAGTTCCCCCAGGTCCGCGCCCTCTACCTCTACATGGCGGCGCACCCGGGCAAGACGCTCGACTTCATGGGCAACGAGTTTGCGCAGCTCAGAGAGTGGGATGAGCGCCGCGAGCAGGATTGGTGCCTTCTCTCCTACCCGGTTCACGACGCGTTCCTTCGGTTCCGCCGCGAGCTGGGCTCCGCGTACCGTGCTCACCCCGCCCTCTGGGAGGGGGACTACCGGCAGGACGGCTTTGCCTGGCTCGACTGCGACCAGCTGGCGCCCTGCTGCTGGGCCATCCTGCGCCGCGGCGGAGGGGAGCGCGTGGCCGCGCTGCTCAACCTTGACGACGAGCGCCATGCGTACGAGGTCCCGCTCCCGGTGGAGCTCGCGGGCTGCGAGGCCGAGGTCCTTCTCGACACGGACTGGCGGCGTTTTGGCGGCTCAACGCCAGACGGCGCCACTGCGTGTCGCTCCGAGGCGGGCCGCCTCGAGTGCGAGCTCGCGCCGCTCTCGGGCATTCTCGTGCAGTTACGGTGAGCGAGGGGGCCGGGCGGACCGGGCCGTTCTGGGCGCAATGTTTCAAGAAGAAGTCACTTCTCGCCGAGTCCTCGTGCGTGGCCTATAGTCAGCCACGTCAGACAGCCGCGGGCCAATAGCCCGCGCCCGCTCAACTACTGAGGAGGCCAACGTTGATGAACGTTCACAGCGCGCACGCGTGCGCCGCCTCCTCCCAGCTCACCCGACGCCAGAACCGACGAATCACGCCCGCGATGTCGCGTGCGACGCTCTAGCTTGACGGTTCTTCTCGACAGACCGAGCTCCTGCGCCCCGCGACGTCGGGGCATTTCTGTGAAACGGCAAACAACCAAGTGGCAACCAACCCGATAGAAGGGAAGCATCATGGCAGAGAAGGAAAAGGTCGTCCTCGCGTACTCCGGCGGACTGGACACCTCCGTCATCGTCAAGTGGCTGCAGATCGAGAAGAATCTCGACGTCATCGCCATCTGCGGCAACGTTGGCCAGGACGAGAAGGATCTCTCCTGGATCAAGCAGAAGGCCCTCGACATGGGCGCCATCGCCTCCGAGGCCATCGACATGCGCGCCGAGTACGCCGAGAAGATTCTCTCCAAGGCCATCTGGGCCAACGGCAAGTACGAGGGCGTCTACCCGCTGCTCTCCGCGCTCAGCCGCCCGCTGATCTCCAAGCATCTCGTGGACATCGCGCACCAGTACGGCGCCAAGTACATCGCCCACGGCTGCACCGGCAAGGGCAACGACCAGGTGCGCTTTGAGACCTGCATCCGCGCGCTCGACCCCGAGCTCGAGATCATCGCGCCCGTGCGCGAGTGGGACCTCACCACGCGCGACTCCGAGATGGAGTGGGCCGAGGCCAACGGCGTGCCCGTGCCCACCACCAAGAAGAAGCCCTACTCCATCGACGACAACCTCTGGGGCCGTGCGATCGAGTGCGGCGTGCTCGAGGACACCTGGAACAAGCCGCCCGCGGACATCTGGACGATGACCAACAACCTCGAGGACTGCCCGAACGAGCCCGAGGAGGTCGTGATCACCTTTGAGGAGGGCATCCCCACCGCCATCAACGGCGAGAAGATGGACCTGCTCTCCCTCATCATCAAGGCCAACGAGATCGCGGGTCGCAACGGCTACGGTCGCATCGACATGATCGAGGACCGCGTCGTGGGCATCAAGAGCCGCGAGTGCTACGAGTGCCCGGCCGCCCTTCTGCTCATCCAGGCGCACCAGACGCTCGAGCAGCTCTGCCTCGACGCCGAGACCCTCAAGCAGAAGGCCAAGATGGACGTCGAGTGGGCGAGCACCGTGTACCGTGGCCTGTGGTTCTCCCAGAACCGCAACGCCATCGACGCGTACAACGCCTATACGCAGAAGTTCGTGACCGGCGACGTGCGCATCATTCTCTGCAAGGGCGGCCTGTTCGTGGACGGCGTGCGCTCCGCCTACAGCCTCTACGACTACAACCTGGCCACCTACGACGAGGGCGACACCTTCGACCACACCGCCGCCGAGGGCTTCATCGTGCTCCACGGCTTGCAGTCCAAGACCTGGTCCAAGGTGCAGGGCCCCGGCTCCGGCCTCCAGCCCGTCCACTAGCCTGTAAATTGGGGACAGTCCCCAATTTACATATGCGATTTTCGTTCGAACGGCCTGCCGGGTATCCCCGACAGGCCGTTCTTTGTGTACCTGGCGCGCGCTTTGACGGGGTGCCTAGAAAATAGTTCGCATTGGAAACCTGAAAACGACGCTACGGTCAGGAAAACCCCAGTTGATCTACACGAGCTTCGTTTCCAATGCGAACTAATTTCCGGGGCCCCTCAGTAGTCCCCGAGCGACTGCCCGCCCGTCCAAGGGTAAAGCGACCAGATGAGCTGCTGCCTTTTAGCCGAGAGCCGCTTGTCGAGCGCGTGGCGTACGCGAGCGCCCTCCTCGCTACGGCGACCGGTGAGCCGCTCTGCCGCGAGGACCGCCTCGAGGACAACCGTGTCGAGCCCGCCGCGCTCCATGAGGTCCTCCGCCACGATGGGCATGACTATGCGTCCGCTTGCGAGCAGCTCTCGGTTGCGCCGCAGGTCATCGACGTACTTTTCCCGCACTTCTGCAAGCCTCGCCTTGATTTCTCCAGCGTTTTGGCTCTCCACCGGGATTGAGCTGAGATCGAGGTGTCCATAGCCGTCGTAGTTAAAGCCCGTGGGAAGATTGATCAGTCCTATATCAGGCACGCGCGACTCCGTCACGCCTTGCTGCTTGAGCTCGTGTGGCGCATTCTCTCTTTCATTAAGGATGAGTTCACCGATGCCGTATCCGCCCTCTTCCTGAGGTCGGACAAGCAGCAGCGCCACGATCGCCTCCATAGCGGACCACGCGTCGTCGCGAACGCGCTCGATTGCCCGGCGCGCGGCGGTCAGCCCGCGTATACCAGAGCACTTTGCCAGGTAGTCCTTGATTTTCTGCACGCTGGTAAGGGAACTTAGCCCATGGACAACGCCTCCCGTGCGCGGGTTTGCGGGATCGCGCGAGAAGGTCCCGCAAAGCTCGTAGCCCACAAGCTCGAGCGCCGCAGGGTCCATGACGGCTGCAAGCTCAAGAAACAGCAGTTCAGGACAAGGAATCGTAAACTCACTCGAGACGCGTGCGAACGACCCCGCTGGCAGCCCGTCTCCATAGACGGTCATGCGGAAGAAGCGCGCTCGCGAGCGAGAGCCGGCGTCCGGAACCGCGACGTCGATGGGCCTCTGCGCGCTCGGCCGCTCGGAGCGTCCGAGCTGCTGGTAGGGAACTATTCTCGTGCTCCAGCGCCGCTGCGGCCAAGGGTCGGGCAAGGGGATGCCACAGGGCTCATATTCGAGAGGCTCGCCGGTTGAGCGCATCCACCTCAAAAGAGCCAATGCAGATAGCCTGTTAACGCATAGATGCAATGCTACTTCCTTAGATAGAATCAATTAATGTAAAAATATTCTAGTATAAAATGGATGTAATGAATCTATAAAACTAAGAAATTCTGTTGTTCAGCGAAGTCCGCGAACTCCTTACGGACACAAACCGCCTCTGATAAGCTTTACGGGACAAAACGCGAGGAAGGGAGCCAAAATGGCGCTGTGGGGCGGCAGGTTTGAGAAGGGCGTGGACCAGTTCACGCAGGAGTTCGGCGCGAGCCTCGAGGTTGACAAGAACATGGCGGAGCAGGACATCGCCGGCAGCCGCGCTCACGCGCGCATGCTCGCCGAGCAGGGCATCATCTCGGCCGAGGACCAGGCCGCCATCGACGAGGGCCTGGCGGAGATCGCGGCGCAGATCAAGGCCGGAACCTTCGTCTGGGACGTCAACGACGAGGACGTCCACATGGCCGTGGAGGGCGCGCTCACGCGCAACATCGGCACGCCTGGCGGCCGCCTTCACACCGGCCGCTCGCGCAACGACCAAGTGGCGACCGACATCCGCCTGCTCGCCAAGGACCTCTGCGAGCAGCTCATGGCCGGCAACGTGGCCCTGCGCCGCGTGCTCCTCGACGCCGCCGCCCAGAACCTCGACGTCGTGATGCCCGGCTACACGCACCTCCAGCATGCCCAGCCGGTGCTGCTCTCCCACCACCTGCTCGCGTACTTCTGGATGTTCGCTCGCGACTTCACGCGCCTCGCCGCCGCCCACGCCGCCGCTGACGCCAACCCGCTGGGCGCCGCCGCCCTCGCCGGCACCACATACCCCCTCGACCGCCAGCGCACCACGGAGCTCCTGGGCTTCGCCCGCGCGATCCCCAACTCGCTCGACGCCGTCTCCGACCGTGACTACCTGCTCGACCTCGAGTACGCCTGCGCCGTGAGCATGATGCACCTCTCGCGCCTCTGCGAGGAGATCGTCCTCTGGAGCTCCACGGAGTTCGGCTTCATCACGCTCTCGGACAGCTACTCCACGGGCTCGTCCATCATGCCCCAGAAGAAGAACCCTGACTTCGCCGAGCTCACGCGCGGCAAGACGGGCCGCGTCTACGGTGACCTCATGGCGCTTCTCACCACCATGAAGTCTCTCCCGCTTGCCTACAACAAGGACCTCCAGGAGTGCAAGGAGGGCCCGCTCGACGCCGCCCGCACGCTCTCCGACTGCATGGAGATCGCGGCGGGCATGATCGAGACCATGACGGTCAACGCCGACACCATGCTCGCGCAGGCGGGCACGGGCTTCTCCGCCGCCACCGACGTGGCGGACTACCTGGCCAAGAAGGGCATGCCCTTCCGCGAGGCGCACCGCGTGGTGGGCGAGCTCGTGCTCTACTGCGAGAAGCACGGCAAGAGCCTCGAGGACCTCACCGCCGAGGAGTTTGCCGCCGCGAGCCCGCTCTTTGGGGAGGACATCGCGCGCGACCTCGATCCGGCGGGCATCGCCAACGCCCGGGTGACCTACGGCGGCACCGGACATGATGCCGTTGTGGTGCAGCTTGACGAGGCGCGTGCCACTATCGAGAAGGACGAGGGCGCCCTGCGCTAGAATCAGACCGGAACAAGCGAACGCGCGACGGACGCCGAGGAGGCCTCAATGATCGATCGCTACACCCGTCCCGAGATGGGCCACATCTTCTCCCTGGAGAACAAGTACCGCATCTGGCAGGAGATCGAGGTGCTGGCCTGCGAGGCTCACGCCGAGATGGGCAAGATCGGCATCACCAAGGAGGAGGCCTCCTGGATTCGCGAGCACGCCGACTTCAACAAGGACGAGGTCGACGCCATCGAGGCCGTGACCAACCACGACGTCATCGCCTTCCTCACCAACATGGGCGAGTACATCGACCGCGACGTGCCCGAGGGCGAGCCCAAGCCCAGCCGCTGGGTCCACTTTGGCATGACGTCCTCCGACCTCGGCGACACCGCTCTCTGCTACCAGCTCGTCCAGGCCACCGACATCCTCATCGAGGACTGCAGGAAGCTCGGCGAGATCTGCAAGCGCCGCGCCTTCGAGGAGCGCGACACGCTCTGCGTGGGCCGCACCCACGGCATCCACGCTGAGCCCATGACCTTTGGCATGAAGTTCGGCAGCTGGGCCTGGGAGCTCAAGCGCGACTACGACCGCCTCAAGGACGCCCGCGCCAATGTGGCCTTCGGTGCCATCTCCGGCGCGGTGGGCACCTACTCCTCCATCGACCCCTTCGTCGAGGAGTACGTCTGCGAGCACCTGGGCCTCGTGCACGACCCGCTCTCCACGCAGGTCATCTCCCGCGACCACCACGCCTACCTTGCCGGCGTCCTTGCCACCACGGCAGCCACCTGCGAGCGCATCGCCACGGAGATCCGCAACCTCCAGAAGACCGACACCCTCGAGGCCGAGGAGCCGTTTCGCAAGGGTCAGAAGGGCAGCTCGGCCATGCCGCACAAGCGCAACCCCATCACCGTGGAGAAGGTCTGCGGCCTCTCCCGCGTGGTGAAGGCCAACGCGCAGGTCGCCTTTGACAACGTTGCCCTCTGGCACGAGCGCGACATCTCCCACAGCTCCGCTGAGCGCGTGGCGCAGGCCGACAGCTTCATCGCCCTCGACCACATGTTCCAGTGCCTCACGCGCATCGTGGACGGTCTCATCCTCTACCCGGCGCAGATGCTTGCCAACCTCAACAAGACGCGCGGCCTGATCTTCTCGTCCAAGGTGCTCCTTGCCCTGGTTGAGACGGGCATCACGCGCGAGGAGGCCTACGCCATCGTGCAGGAGAACGCCATGGCAACGTGGCGCGAGGTCCAGCAGTGCGCCGGCGGCACCACGTTCCGCGAGAAGCTCGAGGCCGACCCGCGCTGCACCGTTCCCGCGGAGGAGCTCGACGCCATCTTTGACCCGCGCGCCTTCCTCACGCGCGCCGGCGTCGTCTTCGACCGCCTGGAGTCCCTGTCCTTCGAGTGATGAAAAGCGGCGGTCGCTTTTCATCGACTAGCAGAGGAGAAGAACATGCACTTCGACTACACGCCGCGCGGCGTCTGCTCGCGCGCCATTCACATTGACCTTTCCGACGACGGCAAGACCATCGAGCAGGTGTCCTTCGAGGGCGGCTGCAACGGCAACCTCAAGGCCGTGAGCAAGCTCGTCGCCGGCCATTCCGTTGACGAGATCGTGGGCATCCTTGCCGGCAACACCTGCGGGCCTCGTCCCACCTCCTGCGCGGACCAGCTCTCCCGCGCGCTCGTCGAGGCCGCGGCCGCGGCGCACTAGGCCCGCGGAGCTGCGCGTGCGCGTCCCCAAGCTCAAGATATCAAGGCGCTCCCTCTTCAAGGCAGCTGCTGCGGGCGGCGCTGTGGCGGCTGCGGTGAGCATCCTCCCGGGCTGCACACACGGGCAGGGAGAGGTCGACGCGGACCCCACCGTCGTCGACGAGGACTCGGCTGAGAGCGTGCTCGACTCCTTCGAGGTCTCCTCGGATCTGGCTCCCGCGGAGGAGAGCTCCTGGACGCTTCCTCTGGGGAGCGTCCTGCACCCGGCCGAGGGCACCTGGATACCCGTGACGTCTGCGGGCTCCTCGGCGTCTCCCATGGTGAGGGCCGCAGCGCTCTCGCTCTCATCGGGCCAGCTCGTAGAGGTGGTCTCCGCTCCCCTCGGCCCGGCGTCGACGACGGTCATCTATGACGCCCGCTGCTCGGACGACGTGTACGCGTGGGTGGAGCTCGATCTCGTCTCGCGCGCCTGGGCGCTCTACGCGTCCGAGTTCTCTGACGGACAGCTCTCCGGTGACACCAAGACGCTCTGGGAGGGAACCTCGGACTACGATCCGGCGCCCTTTGCCGTTGCCGGAACGCGCGTCATCTGGCAGGTGCAGCCATCCCTGAGCGGGTCCAAGACCACAGAGAGCTCATTCTGCTATCTCTGGCGCGCGGGAGACTCCGACGCGAAGGCCGTCATAGAGTCCCCGGGCCGCTTTGCCACGCGTCCGAGCGTCTCCGGCGGCTCCGCCATCCTCGTTCCTCGCGTCACCAGGGACGAGGCGGGCACCTTCTACGGCGTCTCCGCGTATTCACTGTCCGATGACCTCGCCACAAGGGAGGACCAGCTCGTCATGCCTGCTGGCGTCCGCCCCTTCAGGGCCACGCGCGTGGGCGACCGCTTTCTCGTGTCCGTGGAGGCGAGTTACAACTCGGGCGGCCTGCTCGGACAGATGGGCACCTACATGGGCACTCCCTCGATGGGGTTCGTGAGGCTCGGCCAGGAGCCGTCGGAGTGCGGGTGCGGCAAGGGCGACAAGTTCGTGGTCAAGTGCAACTCGTTCTACTACGTCATGGACCTGGCCAACAAGACCTATGCGACCATCTCCTCCGTCGACCGATCGGTCGACTATGGGGAATTCCCGGCCCGTGAGGGCGAGTGCAGCCTCTTTGTCACCTTCTCCACCGTGAAGGATCCGGACACGGGCTACCCCGCCTCCGTCGTCGTGCGCACCTTCCGCCTGTAAAGTTGAATTGAGCGCGGCTCGGTGGGGTACACTAGGTATACCCACGAACCTGTTTTTTCGGTGAAGCTGAAAACACACAAGGAGGCCGCCCATGGCTTCGGACGAGAAGAAGATCCTGCTGGTTGAGGACGAGAAGGCCATCCGCGACGCCGTTGCGGCATACCTCGAGCGCGAGAGCTACATTGTGCGAGGGGTCGGCGACGGCCAGAGCGCGGTCGAGGAGTTCGAGAAGCACACGTTCGACCTCGTCATCCTTGACCTGATGCTCCCCAAGCTCTCGGGCGAGCGTGTGTGCCGCGCGATTCGCGAGACCTCCAACGTGCCCATCATCATGCTCACGGCAAAGGGCGAGGTCGAGGACAGGATCATCGGCCTCGAGCTCGGTGCCGACGACTACCTCATCAAGCCCTTCTCGCCGCGAGAGCTCGTCGCCCGCGTGCGCGCCCTCCTGCGCCGCGCCCACACCGAGGCCGAGCCCCAGCTCGAGGTCCTCGACTTCGGCGACCTGGTCATCGACATCTCCGGCCACAAGGTGCTCGTTGAGGGCAGGGAGGTTGACCTCACGGCCTCCGAGTTCAAGCTCCTCACCACGCTCGCCCGCTATCCCGGCCGCGTCTACACGCGCATGGAGCTCGTTGAGAAGGTCCTCGGCTACGACTTCGAGGGCTACGAGCGCACGATTGACTCCCACGTCAAGAACTTGCGCGCCAAGCTGGGCGACGACCCGCGCAACCCGCGCTGGCTCTACACCGTGCACGGGGTCGGCTACCGCTTCGAGGCCTCGGAGAAGGCGGCCGACGGCGGCTCCCGCTAGGCGCCTCGCGTGTCGGCGCGCTTCGTCATAGGAAAGAGCGCCGAGGAGGGCGGCTCGGAAGGGTCGTCCTCTCGCGGCTCGTGGAACACCATCCGGCCCGTCCCCAAGGGGGGCCGCCCGTTCTCCACGAGCCTCACGCTCGTCTGCGCGCTCACCGCCATCATGACGGCGGCGGTGCTCGCCGTCGTTCTCGCCGTGGTGTGGGAGGGCCAGTTCATGGCCTACACGCGGCAAAACATGCAGTCCATCGCGGACTCGACCGCTGCCAACATCTCGGACGCCTATGCGGTGACGGGGGACCTCGACGAGGCCGCTGACTCCGCCGCTGCTGCCACGTCCTCTATCTCCTCGGACATTGTGGTCCAGGTTCTGGACGCCGACGGCAAGGTCCTCTATGACGACACCTGGGCGCGCCCGGGGAGGTCCGACGGAACCGTCGGCGGCCCCACCTCGTCGTCCCCGCCCACCGCGGCGGAGGACCTCGTCGCCTCGCCCATCCTCGCCCGCGACGGAAGCGTCGTGGGCAGCGTGCGCATGTGGGCCTTTGGCTCCGAGGCGCTGCTCACCAAGACGGACGCGTCGTTTCGCTCCAACTCGTACGGCGCCATCGTCACCGCGGCGGCAATCGCGGCGATCCTCGCCTGCGTGATAGGCTACTTCGTCTCCCGCTGGATGGCAGAGCCGATCCAGCGCATCACCTCCACGGCCAAGCAGATCAGAAACGGTGACCTCACCGCCCGCACGGGCGTGACGGGCG
The DNA here is from genome assembly GCF_002159625.1 of Olsenella sp. An285. GTDB lineage: Bacteria > Actinomycetota > Coriobacteriia > Coriobacteriales > Atopobiaceae > Thermophilibacter > Thermophilibacter avicola. The sequence continues at coordinate 52,363 of NZ_NFIZ01000012.1, read as the reverse complement.
AGGACGAGATCGGCCAGCTCGGCGAGACCTTCGACGACATGGCCACCACGATCGAGCGCGACATCAAGCTCGAGCACCGCCTCACGGGTGACGTGGCGCACGAGCTGCGTACCCCGCTCATGGCCATGCAGGCCACGGTCGAGGCCATGCAGGACGGCGTCCTGCCCGCAGATGACGAGCACCTCGAGGTCGTGGCCGTCGAGGTGCGCCGCCTCTCCCGCCTCATCGACGCCATGCTCAAGCTCTCCCGCCTGGAGAACGGTACCACCGAGCTCAAGTGCGAGCACACGGACATGGTCTACCTCGTGAAGACGCTCGTCTCCTCCCAGCACCAGCTCTTCCACGAGAAGGGCCTGCACCTGCGCTTCGTGGACGAGACCCCCCATGGTGAGCTCTATGCCGACGTCGATCCCGACCTCATCCGCGAGGCCGTGGTCAACCTCATGAGCAACGCGATGCGCTACACCAACGAGGACGGCTGGGTGAAGGTCTCCCTGCGGCAGGACCGCTCGGACGTGCTCGTCTCGGTCCAGGACACCGGCATCGGCATCGCCAAGGAGGACATCCCGCAGACCTTCTCGCGCTTCTGGCGCTCCGACGTGAGCCGCGAGCGCGTCTCCGGGGGCCTGGGCGTGGGCCTGGCCATCACCAAAGAGATCATCGACCGCCACAACGGCACCATCCTCGTGGAGTCCGAGCTTGGCCGCGGCACCACCTTCACGCTGCGCATTCCCCAGCGGCAGGCACGCAAGTCGCAGGACAAGTAGGCGCTCTGGCCGCGAGCCGACGGTTCTTCTCGCCGTGCTCAAACAGCTTTGCTGCGCAAAGAACTCGCGGCGAGAAGAACGTGCCGCCGGGGCTCGTGTCGCCTTCGGGTCCGCGCGCAGCGTGACGGCGCGGCCGGGTTCTGCTTACAACCATTTTGGGGCGGCGGGCTGTCGTATACTGGTGGGTTGTAAGTACAACGACGAAAGGTGGACCGGTTATGGCTGAGATGGAGCTCCGTCCGGACTCGCAGGGCAAGGTTCGCGACATCTACGACTGCGGTGACAGCCTCCTCATGGTGGCGTCCGACCGCATCAGCGCCTATGACTTCATTCTTCCCGACGAGATTCCCCACAAGGGCGAGATCCTCACGCGCATCTCTGCGTTCTGGTTCGAGCGCTTTGCCGACCTCGTTCCCAACCACATGATCAGCTGCGACGTGGCGGACCTCCCCGAGGAGTTCAAGCCCTACGCCGACTACCTCGCCGGCCGCTCCATGCTCGTGAAGAAGGCCCAGACCGTGCCCATCGAGTGCATCGTCCGCGGCTATCTCACCGGCTCCGGCAAGAAGACCTACGACCAGGACGGCACCGTCTGCGGCATCAAGCTCCCGGACGGCCTCACCGAGGCATCCAAGCTTCCCGAGCCCCTCTTCACCCCGTCCACCAAGGCCGAGATCGGCGACCACGACGAGAACATCTCCTTCGAGCGCTGCTGCGAGATCGTGGGCACGGACGTTGCCGAGCAGCTTCGCGACGCCTCCCTCGCCATCTACAAGGCCGCGGCCGACTACGCCGCCACCCGCGGCATCATCATCGCGGACACCAAGTTCGAGTTCGGCTTCATCGACGGCAAGCTCACGCTCATCGACGAGTGCCTCACGCCCGACTCCAGCCGCTTCTGGCCGGCCGACTCCTACGAGGAGGGCAAGGTTCAGCCGAGCTACGACAAGCAGTACGTGCGCGACTGGCTGCGCGCCAACTGGGACATGACGGGCGAGCCGCCCCGCATCCCCGCCGAGGTCATCGAGGGAACCTCCAAGCGCTACCAGGAGGCGTTCCAGATCATCACCGGCACCGAGTTCAAGCCCGTGCGCGCGTAAGGGAGAGAGATGTCACTGCGAGACACCATCGAGGGGGCCCGACGCGAGGCCGAGGGCAACGTCGTCGGCCGCCCCAAGAAGGAGGCCGAGGCCATCGGGGCCGGCGAGGAGGAGAAGAAGGGCTTCGTGAGGAGCTCCACCGCCAAGGCCAAGCCTGCCCGCGAGGCGGGCTCCTCCGTGAGGACCGCTGGTAAGACCAAGCAGAAGGACGCCTTCGGCAACACGGTCGAGACCAAGGAGGAGAAGAAGGAGCGCAAGCGTCGCGAGCGCGAGGAGCAGGACCTTCGCAACCGCGCCTACGACATCATGATGCGCAGCATCCCCGGCTACCGCAAGACCGAGAAGTTCTTCTGGGGCCTCCTTGGCGTGGGCATGCTCCTTGCCGTGATCTCGCTCGTGTGCGCTGGCATGTTCGGCCAGACGATGGACGTCTCCACCTGGCAGGGCCTCGTCTCCGTGGCCTCGCTCGTCCTGGCCTATGCCTTCATCATTGCCTCGTTCATCTACGACCTTGCCAAGCGTCGCCCCTTCCGCAAGGAGGCCGAGGCTCGCGTGCGCGGCCTGTCCGACAAGAAGCTCGCGCAGCTCCTCGAGGACGCCCGTGCCGGCGAGCTCGCCAAGAAGGGCAAGGGTACCGAGAAGAACGAGAAGAAGTAGGGTTTTGCCGGGCACCCCTGTGGTGCTAGAATGTGGTTTCACGCCTTCGTAGCTCAGGGGATAGAGCACCGCTCTCCTAAAGCGGGTGTCGGCCGTTCGAATCGGCCCGGGGGCACCAGAAAAACAGCGGGTCATCGGGCTTGTCTCCCCCGATGACCCGCTTTCTGTTGGGTTGACAGATTGCTCAGGTCAAACTGTCAAGATTGACAGTTTGACCTGAGCAATCTGTCACGCCAAAGCCTGGGAGGGGCCGCACCTATGAGTGCGGCCGAGAAGTGCGGGCATGATGGCGCGTTATGCCCATCAAGTGCGGGCGGTCTCTCGGAAGACGTCCGCAAGTGCTCGCCAAGAGTGCGGGGGAAGCCGCACTCCTTGAGACGGAGCGATTCTTGAGACGGGGTGACCCTCGAGATAATGAGCGACCCGCGCGGGCGACGTGCCCGCGCGGGTCGCATGGTCTGAGTGTCTCAGGCTGAGCTAGTTGGTGTAGGCGCCGTTCCCGGCGGTCGAGGCGCCGCTACCGGTCTGGCTCGAGCCGTTGTCGCCGGTGGTCTCACCGGTGCCCTCGTTGCCGGTCTGCCCGCCGTTTCCGGAATCTCCAGTATTCGTTCCCGTACCCGTGCCGGTGCCTGTGCCGCTGCCGCCGTTGCCGTAGTCCGTGCCGCCGCCGGAGTGGCTGGGCTCGGTGGTAAGCACGATCTCGGAGCCGTACGGGGCGGAGCCGGAGACCGACTGATAGGTCACAACGCCGTCGGCGGGGCCGGACCCAAGGGTCACCTTGAATCCGTAGAGCTCGAGCGTGGCCTTGGCGTCGGCATATGGCCAATTTCTGACGTCGTACACCGTGACCTGCTGGACGGGCTGGGGTCCGTCGGAGACGTAGATGGTGACCGCAGAGCCCTTCTCGAGGGTCGTGCCCACCCCGGGCTCCACGCGGCAGACGCGGCCCTCGGCAACGGAGCTCGAGTACTCGTGCTCAACGGTGACGACGAACTGGCCGTCGCCGTTGGAGAGGCGGTCGCGCGCGGTGTTCTGGTCATCGCCGATGACGTCGGGCACGGCCACGGCGTCGGCGCCGGTGGAGACGTGGTAGGTGATGGTGGTGCCCGCCTCGACCTTCTCGCCGGCGGCGGTGTCCTGGCCGCAGACCTTGCCGGCCTCCACCTCGTCGCTCGCCTGGTCCTCGCCCTTCTGGGGGATGAGCTGACGCTCCAGGAGCCGCGCCTCGGCATCTTCGGGCGAGAGGTTCTTGAGGTCGGGGACCTCGACCTCCGTTGCGGTCTCAGCGCCCTTGGAGACGATGAGGTTGATCCTCGTGCCCTCGGGCCTCATGCTCGTGGCGGAGGGGGACTGGTCGATGACCTCGCCCTCGGGACGGTCACTCGCCACGGGGTCGACGGTGCCCACCTCGAATCCCTCCTCGCGGATGGTGGCTATGGCGTCATCCTGCATCATGCCCACGAGGCTGGGTACGGCCTTCTCTGCCGCGCTGGAGCCAAAGGCGGAGAAGGCGGCAAACACGATCGCGGCGATGAGCGCCACCGCCCCGATGGCGCCAAGGATGACGTTGCGACGGTGCTTTCGCTCGCGCTCCGCCTCCATCTCCGCCGCCTGCTCCGTGGCGCTCTGCGGGCGATAGCGGTTGGTGCGCTCGACCCGGGGCATGGAGGCGGTGCCGCCCTTCACGGGCTGGACGCCGGTGCCGCTCTCTATCTTGTTGGTGGGCAGCAGGGCCGTGGCGTTGTTGACGGCCTGCACGCGCCCGGCGAGGTAGTCCCTCAGGGTACGGTGAAGCTCGTCTGCCGTCTGGAAGCGGTCTGCCGGGCTCTTCTGCATGCACTTGAGGATGATGGCCTCGAGCGCCGGGTCGACCGCGGGGTTGAGTTGGCTCGGCGGCTTGGGCTGCTCGTTCACCTGCTTGAGGGCCACGGAGATGGCGTCGTCGCCTTGGAAGGGGACCTGCCCCGTGGCGGCCTCGTACATCACGATGCCGAGGGAGTAGATGTCCGTGGTGGGGCCGAGCGCCTTGCCCTGCGTCTGCTCGGGCGAGACGTAGTGCGCCGTGCCCAGGACGGAGTTGTCCTGGGTGAGGTGGCTGTTCTTGGCGCGCGCGATGCCGAAGTCCATCACCTTGATGTTGCCGTCGGGCTGCACCATGATGTTCTGCGGCTTGATGTCGCGGTGGATGATGTCGTGCTTGTGGGCCACGGAGAGCGCCTGCGCGATCTGCGAGCCGATCTGCGCGACCTTCTTGCAGTCGAGCGCGCCGTGCTTGCGGATGCCGCTCTTGAGGTCGGTGCCGCGCAGGTACTCCATGACGATGTAGTAGGTGTCCGCGTCCTTGCCCCAGTCGTAGACGCTCACGATGTAGGGGCTCTGGAGGGCTGCGGCAGCCTGTGCCTCCTGCTTGAAGCGCGCGGCGAAGGATGGGTCGCTCGCATACTGCGGCAGCATCGTCTTGATGGCGACGGTCCGGCCGAGCACCTCGTCAAGACCACGGAACACGGTGGCCATGCCGCCCGTTCCGATCTTGTCCTGAACCTGGTAGCGCCCGCCGAGAATCATCCCTGGCATTGCTCTCTCCTATCCCCGCTCGCGGCCCGGCCGCGTGTCGTACGTCTGATGGCGCCTCGCGCCGCGCCGCGAGCCCCTCTAGCTCGCGCGTCCTGAATCCCGTGCCCCGTCATCCGCCGGCTCCTGCCGTCTGGACGGCAAGCGCCCGGCTGAGCGCCTGTCCTGCCAGCGATGCCGCCAGGCCCTCGACGTCGGTCCCGTTGCCCTCAACGCAGACGGAGACCACGAGGGTCGGGTTGTCGTAGGGGGCAAAGCCGATGAAGAGCGAGTTGACGTTTCCGTTCTCGACCTCGGCCGTGCCGGTCTTGCCGGCCACCTGGACCCCGTAGACCTGGGCGGCGACGCCGGTCCCGTGGTCGACAACGTCGAGCATGGCGCCCTTCACCTGCTCCGCGGTCTCTGCGGAGATGGCCTGGCCGAGGGAGCGCGGCTGGGTGGTAGAGGTGACGACGCCCTCCGGAGAGAGCACGTGGTCAACGACGTAGGGGTCCATGACCACGCCGCCGTTGGCGATCGCCTGCGCCACCATCGCGTTCTGCATGACGGTGGTCTGGGGGCCGGCGGGACTCTCGTGCTGGCCCACGGGCTGCCCGCAGGCGGCCCATGCCGTCTCCCACTCCGTCATCTCGGAGGCGGAGGGCATGAGGGACGCCATGGTGGCAAAGTCCTGGCCCACGTTCCGGCCGTAGCCAAAGGCGTTGGCGTAGCTCACGAGCGTGCTCGCGCCAACCTCGACGCCCACCTGCCCAAAGGCGGTGTTGGACGAGAGCGCGAAGGCATCCGCGAGGCTGAGCTCACCGTAGGAGTCCCCGCCGTAGTTGGTGAGCTCCCCGCCGCCAATCTCAATGGGGGAGTTGGCGTCGTAAGTGCGGTCGAGCTCCGTGGTATCGGAGTCGAGCGCGGCGGAGAGGGTGAGCGCCTTGAACGTGGAGCCAGGTGCGTAGAGGGCCTGCGTCGCGCGGTCCAGGAGCTCGCCGCCCGAGCCGGAGGCCATGACGGTATCGAGCTCGTCGACCGTGTAGGTGGGGCTCGAGGCCTTGGCCAGAACCGCTCCCGTCTTGGGGTCGAGGATCACGATCGCGCCGGTGTAGCCGCGCAGGGCCTCCTCTGCCGCCCGCTGGATCTGGGAGTTGATGGTGAGGGCGACGGTCGAGCCGGCCTGCTGGACACCGGCGAGCGAGAAGAGCGCGCTTCTCCAGTTGGAGTAGTCCGCATGGCCCGTGAGGGTGTCGTTCATGGTGGCCTCGACGCCGGAGCTGCCGTACTGCGTGGAGACGTAGCCCACCGTGTGCTGCGCGAGGCTGCCCTGGGGGTAGGAGCGCGCGTAGGTGCCGTCGGCCTGCTGGATGCTCTCCGCGAGGGTGACGCCGTCGGAGGTGATGATGGCGCCGCGCTGGACGTAGGCGCTCCTGGCGATGGTGTGGTTGTTGGTGGGGAGGTCCCTGATGCGCTGGGCGTCGACCTCCATCACGTACGTGAGGTTGGCGATGAGCACGGCAAAGAGCACGGCGAAGACCGTGATGAGATTCGTCAGGCGCTTGCCCAGCGCAACGCGGCCCAGAAGGCCGGACTCGGCCGTCTGAAGGGAGAACCTTCCGCGCGCGTGGCTGCCGCGCACGACCGAGCCGGCGCGGGGGCCTGCGGAGCCGATCTTCCCCGTGAGGGAGAGCACCGGGTCCACGTTCTTCTCGCCGCCCGCGAGGCCGCTTGCCATCTCGGCGCCATGCCCCGTGCCCTCGTCGCCAGCGCGCAGGAGCAGGCCCACGATGATGAAGCAGGCGAGCAGCGAGGTGCCGCCCTGGCTCATGAAGGGCAGGGTCACGCCCGTGAGCGGCAGCAGCTTGGTGACGCCTCCCACGATGAGGAAGGCCTGGAACACGAGGGCGCTCGTGAGGCCCACGGCGGCAAAGGCGGAGGTGTCGGACTTGGCCCGAGCCGCGGTGGCGAGGCCGCGCACGCACAGGAGCAGGTAGAGCATCAGGATGGCGGAGGAGCCCAGAAGACCCATCTCCTCGCCTATCGCCGAGAAGATGAAGTCGGACTCGACCACGGGGATAAGGGTCGCGAGGCCCTTGCCGACGCCCGTTCCCACGAGCCCGCCGTCGGCGAGCGAGTAGAGCGACTGCACGATCTGGTAGCCGCCGCCCGAGGCGTCGGCCCAAGGGTCGATCCAGATGTTCACGCGCGTCTGGACGTGGCCGAAGAGGCCGTAGCACGCAACTCCGCCCACGGCCAGGAGCAGGAGGCTCACGACGACGTAGCTTGCTCGTCCGGTGGCGACGTAGAGCATGATGAGGAAGAACGTGAAGAAGAGGAGAGCGCTGCCGAGGTCCGTCTCGAAGACCACCACGAGCAGGCTCACGCCCCACATCACGAAGAGGGGGAGCAGCATGCGCAGGCGCGGCAGGCTAAAGGGGCCAAACCGGTGCATGGAGGCGGAGAGGGCCTCCCTGTTGGCGGCCAGGTAGAACGCGAGGAAGAGCACGAGCGCGATCTTGGCGAACTCGCCGGGCTGGAAGCCAAAGCCGCCTATGTAGACCCAGAGCTTGGACCCGCCGCGCTCGGTGCCCACGAGCATGGGCAGCACCAGGAGGACGATGCCCACGAGCCCGAGGGTGTACTTGAAGCCGGCAAGCCTGTCGAGGTTGCGCACCACGGCGAGCACCGCCACCATCGCGCAGACGGAGACGAAGAGCCACACCACCTGGTTGATCGCGAGCGCCGGGGCGAGCCTCGTGAGGAAGGTGATGCCCGTGCCCGAGAGGGCAAAGACTATGGGGAGGATGGCCGGATCGGCAGCTGGCGCGAGGAAGCGGATGGCAACGTGCGCCGCCGCGAACGCGCCCAGGAGCCCGAGGGGGACCGCCAGGGTGGACGCGGAGAGCGCCACGCCGGAGTTGACCACGTAGAGCGCGTAGAGCAGAAGCACCGGGATCGCGGCCAGGAAGAGCAGGAAGAGCTCGGCGTTGCGCCTCGAGAGGCCGCGCTCGCGCTCCCCGACGGGCGAGAAGGACGAGGAGGCCATGGCCTCAACGGTCGCGCGGGACTGCCCGCCGGAGTATCTTCTCTTGCGAAATGCCACGCTACTCGCCCCCTTCCGCTGCCGTCTCTTCCGGGCTCTCGGCCTGGGCGCCGTCAGCCGCCTCGCCGTCCTGAGAGCTGCCGGCAGTTGCCTCCTCGGCAATCTGCGCCGCGCGCTCGGCCTCGGCGTCGATCTGGCGGTGGTAGGAGTCTATGGTCTCGAAGGCAGCGTCCTCGTTCTGCACGCGGATTCCGGCCTTGAGCTGGTCCTGTATGGCGGCGGGCAGGTCGCTCACCTCGACGGCGCTCGTCCCCACGAGCTCGTTCAGGGGAATGCCGAGGAAGCTGCCGTTGATGCCGCGATAGATGGCGACGGTGTCCCCGTTGGCGGCGAGGTACCACTCGCTCCGGATGAAGGCGAAGGAGATGAGCGCCACGACGGCGAGCATGGCGGCTATGACGCCGGTCACGAAGGCCGCGCCTCGGGCGAGCCTCTTGCGCGCCTCTGCCGCAAGGCCGTCGTTCAGCACGTCGACCACGACCACGGTCACGTTGTCCGCGCCGCCTGCCGTGAGGGCAGCGGCCACGAGGTTGTCGGCCGCCTGCTGGGGCGTGGCGCTGGAGACGGCGAGGGACTCGATCTCGCTGTCGGGAATCATGCCGGAGAGGCCGTCGGAGCACAGGATGAGACGGTCCCCGGTGTTGACCTCGAGGGTGAAGTGGTCCGCGTACATGTCCGGGTCAGACCCCAGGGCGCGGGTGATGATGGAGCGCGAGGGGTGCGTGCGCGCCTCGTCGGCGGTGATCTGGCCGGAGTCCACGAGCTCCTCCACGTAGGAGTGGTCGTGCGTTATGCGCACGAGCGTTCCCTGACGGAGCAGGTAGACGCGCGAGTCTCCCACGTGTGCCACGGCAACGTGGTTCTTCTCGATAAGGACGGAGGTCGCGGTGCAGCCCATGCCGGGCTTGCCGATTCCCTCCTCGGCACCCCTGATGACGGCCTTGTTGGCGGCCTCGACGGCCGCGCCAAGAAGAACGTCGTCAGCCGTGCCGGGGGCGAGCTCGCCCACGGTCTCCACGGCGATGGAGCTGGCGACCTCGCCGGCGGCGTGTCCGCCCATGCCGTCGGAGACCACGAAGAGCGGTGCCCTCAGGAGGAAGGAGTCCTCGTTGTGACCGCGCACGAGGCCCACGTCGCTGCGGGCGCCCCACGAGATGAACTCGTTGGCGCCGGAGACGGCGTCTGCGCCCGCGCGGCCCTCGACGGGCATCTCGGCGCGTCCGGGGGCGTTGACGGGCTCCTCGACGGACGTGACCTGAAGCTCCTCGGTCGTCATCCGCGGCTCACCCTCATGATGGTGTCGCCCACCTGGACCTCGTCAGCCTCCCTCAGGGTGACCGGTTGGTCGATGGGGTGGCCGTTGACCATGGTGCCGTTGGTGGAGCCAAGGTCCTCGAGCACGAGGGCGGGGCCCTGGAGCGTGAAGCGCGCGTGGGAGGACGAGACGTACGGCTCGTCGATGACGATGTCGGAGGAGGGGGAGCGCCCTATGACGACGGGGCCGAGGATGTCGACGTGCAGGCCGCGAAGCGAGCGCGTGCCCTTCTCGACGTCGACCGACCAGATGGCGGCGTCCCGGCGCTGCCCGCGCACGAGCCCCACGCCCGAGCGCATGACGGCAAAGAGGAAGATGTAGAGGACGACGACAAGAAGGACGCGTCCCGCAAACAGGACGAGGTCGATCATCGGCGGTTCTCCCTGAACTCAAGGTTCACGAGGCCGAGGGTGATCAGGTCGCCGTCGCGAAGCGCGCACTCGTGGATGTCCACGTCGTTGACGAGCGTGCCGTTGGTGGAGTTGAGGTCGGTGATGCGCCAGTCGCGGCCGTCGAAGGAGAGCTCGGCGTGGGCGCGGGAGACATTGGGGTCGCGCAGGACGATGCCGGCCTTGGAGCGCTCGCGGCCGATGACCGTGGACGGGGCCTTTGCGGTGAAGGTCCTGCCGGTCTGCCGGTCGATGAGCAGGCAGGAGGCGTAGTCGTCCTCGACCCCGCGCGCCTGCTGGGGGACGGAGTCCATGGCGGCGGCGATGGGAGAGCCGGCGGTTGCCACGCCGGCCACGGCCTCGGCGCCGACGCCTCTCCTCACGTCCACGAGGGGCACGCTGCGACGCTGGGTCTGCGGCACGGGAACGGCTGCATGCTTGCCCGAGGGAGCCACCAGCGGCGTGTCGGACGCCATGGGAATGGGCATGGGGGTGGACTCGGAGGCGGCGGCCACGGATGCGGGCGCCGCGTCAAAGTCGGAGGGCATGACGTCAAGCCCGGCGTCGGTGCCCGAGGCGGCCGCGGGCTCGGCCTGGGACCGCGCGGGGCCGCGGTCCGCGCCGTCGAGGGACTGCCTCGGCGTGGGCGCGGAGGGTCGACGGTTGATCTGCGCGGCGGCCCCGCCCGAGCTCGAGCTTCCCGCCAGGAAGGCGCGCTCCTCCTCGCGAAGGCGCGTGAGGGTGCGGGCGTCCACGTTCTCGGCAAACACGGCGAACTTCCCGGACCTCAGGGAGGGGTCCACCATGAAGCGCACGAGGGGGCTGCCCACGAAGGCATAGCCGCGCTTCTGCGCCTGGGCGGTCACGAAGGCGGAGACCTCGTAGGTGATCTGCTCGTAGAGGGGGCGCATGAGGGAGTCGTCTGAGGCGGAGACGAGCACGGTGTAGAGCGCCGGCGCGGTGTCAACGCCGTCGATCTCGTAGGTCTCGTTCTCCATCTCGCGCGCAGCGCGCTTGGCAAGCTTCTTGAAGGAGAAGGGCTCGGTGTATCCCTGGGGGGCCGCCCCGAACACGGAGCCTATGCGCCCCTCGAAATCACTGAGGAAGCTCATGTCACGTATCCTCGCCTTCCATATCTTCAACGAGCGGCCCGCCAAGGGCCGTCGCGATGCACAAAAGCACAAACAAGAGTACCGCAAGGAGGGCCGCCTCTCCGTCGAGGGAGGCCCATATACCGTCATTCTCCATTCTAGCTGCGAGAACCTCAGAGCCCAGAAGGCACGCAAGGCCAAGCGCCTGCCCGAGGACGCCCGCCGCAACCGTGCCCCTGCCGGAGACGGCGGAGCTCACGAGACCGCACGCCGCGCAGCCCGCCGCGACCACCCACAGACGCGGCTCGGCGGCCAGGGCGGCGAGGTCCGCCACCACGGACGTCGCGACAAAGCCCTGCGAGACGGCGGCGTGGAAGAGCGTCCCGAGCGCGTAGCCCACCAGGCCCGTTGCCGCGGCGGGGAGGGGGTGCAGCGCGTAGCCGGCGAGGGCGGCTCCCGTCACGGGCGAGGGGAGGCAGCACGGAAGGAGCATCGCGAGGCTCGTGAGGCGACCACGCCTCCCCACGAGCGCCCACCAGGCGGCAAGCACCACGCCCAGGAGGAGGGCGAGGGGGAAGGACGCGGGCGTGGGGCCGGCGCATCCGATGGCAGCCACGAGGGAGAGGCCCACGAGGGCGGACCCGAGGGGCGGCCAGAGCGCCGAGGCCGCGCCGCCCGCGAGAGAGGCGACGGCAACGAACTGCGCTGTTGCCCCGGGGAGCGCGGGGAGGACGAGCCTCGCCGTCGCAAACACGGCAAGCGCGGTCAGGCAGCGCGCGACCGCGCCGGGGAGCCAGGGCATGCGAACAAGGAGGGGCGGGAGGCCGTCGTTTCGGGAGGAGTCCAGCGAGCCGTCGTCCTTCTCGGCCTGCTCCACGAGCTCGCGGAGCGACTCGGCGCCGTCGCGCGGGTCCCCGAGATAGGGCAGGAGCTCCTCCGCGAGGTCGCGCACGTCCGCGGGGCGGTCTGCCGGGTGGGCGGAGACGGCCTCGCCGAGGGCGAGCGCGGGCTCGCCGGCGAGCTCGGGGCAGTCCTTCCCGAGGGGCCGCGCCGGGCCGCGCTCGATCATCTTGAGCGAGCCGGACGCGGAGTCCGCGGCGAAGGGACACTGCCCGGTGAGGGCCTGCCACACCACCACGGCGAGGGAGAAGACGTCGGCGCGCTCGTCCACAAGCATCCCCTGGATCTGCTCCGGCGGCATGTAGCCGACGGTCCCGCCCCGCGCGCCGCCGTAGCCCGCGGCGGAGGCGAGCGTTGCCATGCCAAAGTCCGCGAGCTTAACCACGCCGCGGCGGTCGACCATGATGTTCGTGGGCTTGATGTCGAGGTGGAGGACGAGGTTCTCGTGCGCGTAGGCCAGGGCCTTGGTGACGGAGTCCAGGACGTGGGCGCACTCCTCGGGCGTGAGGCGGCCGCCCTCTACGCGAGCGAGGAGCTCCGCGAGGTTGAGTCCGTCGACGTACTCCATCACGAGGTAGGCGTAGGTCCCGTCGGACTCGAAGTCGTAGACGGTGACGATGTTGGGGTGGGCGAGCATGCAGGCGGTGCGCGCCTCGGCAAGGGCCTCCTCGGCCGTGGTGGTGGCCGCGGCGTCCACGATGGGCATGCGCTTTATCGCAACGCGCCTCTGAAGGCGCAGGTCCCAGCAGGTGCAGACGGTGCCGAACCCCCCGGTGCCCCTCCGCTCGAGGACGCGGTACCTCCCAAGGAGGATCTCGTCGCGGGGAGCGCCCCCCTGCTGGTGCGGCGCGCTCGCGCGCGACGCTGGTGGCGTTGACGTGCTCACGGCGCCTCCTTCGTTTGTGCTGCGTGTGCCGTGGTGGGGCTATTCTACCCCGTCCCGCCCGGCTCGTGCCCGCCCCGCGGCCTCCCAGCGCCGTTCTTGAAGAAAACCCCTTGGCAGCGAGAAGAGCTTGCGATAGAATGTCCTACGCACGCGGGCGTGGCGGAATTGGCAGACGCGTACGGTTCAGGTCCGTATGGGGGCAACTCCATGAAGGTTCAAGTCCTTTCGCCCGCACCATGAAATCAAAGGGCCCCGACTTCGGTCGGGGCCCTTTTGCGTGCGCGGGTGCAGGGGGGGTCTGCCGCGGGCTACTCCAGGGTGTACCAGTACGGGACGTAGCTCTCGCCGTTCCTGGAGGCGTGGATGACCTCGCCGTCCGAAGAGTAGATGACGGCAAACCCGTCGAGTCCGGCGCCCTCGCTGAGGCTGAGGTCGCGGACCGTGCCGGAGAGGTCGTCGAAGGACTCTGCCAGCTCGTCGATCCTCAGGAGCGTCTCCCCGCCCTTGTGGTACGCGGCACGAATCGCGGCGAACGAGACGTCGGTCTGCAGCGTGATGAAGAACGAGCGGCCCCAGTGGCGGGTGGGCTCGGAGATGTAGGTCCTCCAGGTGCCGTTGCTCCCGCCGCTCGCGTTGAGGAGGTCGATGGTTGCCTGGAGCCCGGAGAGGACGTACCTCTCGGCCTCGGTCTGGGGGTCGCTGCCGTCGTAGATGGGAGTCCTACTGCCGAGAACGTCGCGGTGGAGCACGGTGATCATCTTTGCGATGGAGGCGCGGTCCGTGCTGGCGAGAGGGGCGAGCTCGAGGCCCGACTCGCTCTGCTTGCCGCTCACGAGGCCCTTGTCAACGGCCCAGCCAAGGTCGTCGCGCGCCCAGGCACTCGAGCTCTCCCACCCGGGTATGCCCTTGAGGGCGTTTCCGTTGCTCAGGGTGCTGAGGCCGCAGAGTCGTGCGTAGCGGGCGAGCATCGCGGCGCACTCCTCGCGCGTGACCGAGCGCTCGCCCTCGAAGTACAGAAGACCGTCGGCGTGTGTAGCGCCCCCGACGACGCCAGTACTCTGTGCCCAGAGCGCCGCCTGATAGTAGTAGGCGGACGGGTTGGTGACGTCGGGGAAGCCGTCGCTCGTCACCGCGGGCTTTCCGGCCAGACGCCAGAGGATGGTCGCGAGGTCCGCCCGGCTCACGTTGGCGGCGGGGGCAAAGGTCCCGTCCTCGCGACCCGTGATGATTCCGTGGTCGGAGACGTAGGTGACGTACTCGGCGTACCACAGGGAGGGGTCGCAGTCGGAGAAGTCCTCGACTGCCAGCAGCTCGGCGCCGCCGCCGAGCTGGGACACGGCGCGCGTGAGCGCGTCCGCCCCCTCGGTCAGGGACGCGATGTCGACCTCCCCCTCGGAGTCTCGCGTGCCTGCGGGCGCCGCGGCCTCGAGCTCCGCGAGCGCGCCCGCGAGGTCGGCGCCGTCGGCCAGCGCGGTCGCGGGGGCCAGGACGGGCGCCGCCAGCGCGGCAGCGAGCGTCAGGGCGAGAAGGGCCTTTGACTTCATGCGAACACCTTTCGATTGGGGTGCCGGGGCGGCGGCTCCGGGGCCTCGGGGAGAGCGGCTACTCGTCCTCGTCTCCCCCGAAGAGGTCCCAGTCCTCATCGCTCTTCTCGTGATTGAAGTAGCGCTCCTTGGTCTTGCGCTCCATGAGCAGGGCGATGATGAGGCAGATCACGATTCCGCCGGCAATGAGGACGAGGACGCCCGTCTGGTCGTTGAAGAGCCACGTTACGAAGTCGCCGATCGCCTGCATGCCTTGCCTCCCAAGCACGTTCGAAGAATCACCGCACAAGTATATACTTGGAGGGTCGCCGCGCGAGCGCCGGCAAAGTGCACGCAGTCAGAGCTAGGAGCAAGCATGCTTGACATCAAGTTCGTCCGCGAGAACCCCGACGTCGTGGACAAGGCCTGCGAGTCCCGCCAGAACGCACACTGGGACCGCGAGAAGTTCTTCGAGCTTGACGAGGAGCGCCGCTCCGTCATCTCCGAGGTCGAGAAGCTCCAGGCCGAGCGCAACTCCGTCTCCAAGGAGATCGGCCAGCTCATGCGCGAGGGCAAGAGGGACGAGGCCGAGGCCGCCAAGGCGCGCGTCGCCGCCAACAAGGAGCGCATCGCAGACCTGGACGCCCGTCGCGGCGAGGTGGAGGACGCCCTCTTTGACCTGGTGTCCCGCATCCCCAACATCCCGCACGAGAGCGTCCCCTATGGCAAGGATGACTCTGACAACCCCGAGGTGCGCCGCTGGGGCACCCCGCGCGACTTCTCCGCGGACGGCTTCGAGCCCAAGGCGCACTGGGACCTTGGTCCGGAGACCGGCATGATCGACTTCGACCGCGGCGTCAAGGTCTCCGGCGCCCGCTTCTACGTGCTGGGCGGCATGGGCGCTCGCATGGAGCGCGCCCTCATCAGCTTCATGGTGGACATGCACGTCAAGGCGGGCTTCAAGGAGTGGTGGATGCCCGTCATCACCAACCGCGAGACCCTCTTCGGCACGGGCCAGCTCCCCAAGTTCGAGGACGACCTCTATCACGTGAACCCCGACCTCTACCTCATTCCCACGGCCGAGGTCATGCTCACCAACCTCCACCGCGGCGAGGTGCTCGACGCCTCCCAGCTGCCGCTCTGGTACACCGCGTTCACCCCGTGCTTCCGCGAGGAGGCGGGCTCCGCCGGTCGCGACACGCGCGGCATCATCCGCGTTCACCAGTTCGACAAGGTGGAGATGGTCAAGTTCGCCAAGCCCGAGGACTCGATGAACCAGCTCGAGAGCATGGTCGCCGAGGCTGAGGCCGTGCTCCAGGCCCTGGGGCTGCCCTATCACGTGGTCACGCTCTGCACCGGCGACATCGGCTTCTCCGCATGCAAGTGCTACGACCTCGAGGTGTGGCTGCCCAGCTACAACGCCTACAAGGAGATCTCGTCCTGCTCCAACTGCTGGGACTTCCAGGCGCGTCGCGCCAACATCCGCTACAAGGACCCCTCCGAGTTCAAGGGCACGCGCTACGTCCACACCCTCAACGGCTCCGGCCTCGCCGTTGGCCGTACCATGGCCGCCATCATGGAGAACTACCAGAACGCCGACGGCTCCATCACGGTGCCCGAGGCGCTGCGCCCCTACATGGGCGGCGTGGAGGTCATTCGCCCGGAGGCGTAAGGGCCAGCGCTCATGCCTTCTGCTCGCTGCGGGGTCGTCCGAGGGGACGGCCCCGTTTTTTCTCGACTCGTACTTCTTTTGTGAGAACAACTGTTCTACGAACAAAAGTTCTGTTATCATGTCGCCACGGAGCGAGGAAAGGCGGGAGGCATGGAGAGGCTGAGGGTCGCGGGGTTTGAGAGCGCGGGGGACGTGCGCGAGGTGTTCGTGGGGCTCGATGGCGATGACGTGGTGCTGTGCGAGGAGGTCTCCGGCCCCTCTGCGCAGGTTGCGTTTGGCGAGAAGAACCACGTGCTGTCGGTTAGGCTCACGCCGGAGGCGGTGTCCGAGGTCGTGGCGGAGATAGGCTTTGCGGGCCCTGAGGGCTCCCTGTGGGATTATCTGGCGGACGCGCGCTATGACCTCACGGACCTTGCGTGCCTCTGTGCCGGGCGCGGGATTCCCTGTACTGTGGGCGCATCCGGGGAGACGCGGGGCCCCAAGGCCTAGGGGAGCCTGCGGACGTCTATCTCGAAGCTGTTGCTCTCGCCTCGGTAGGTGGCGATGGAGTACTCGACGGCAGCGCCGGTTGCGTCGCGCGCGACGGTGTGGAACAGCAGCAGGGGATCGCCCTCCTCGACGTCGAGGAGGGCGGCGGTCGTCCCGTCCGCCCGGACGGCCTCGAGGCGGCGCCGGGCAGAGACGACCGTGCCGCCGCACCGGTCCATGGCCGCATAGAGGCTCGTGACGTTGAAGTCGTATGACTCGAGACCGGGGTAGCGGTCGCAGGGGACGTAGCTCTCCACAAAGACGTTGGGCAGATCGTCGGCATAGCGAAGGCGCACGAGCTTGTAGACCTCGCTTCCGCGGGGGAGCTCGAGGTGGCTTGCTGCGTCCTCGTCTGCCTTCTCGCGCTTGAAGACGAGGACGTTGGTCCTTGGCATGCGGCCCGCCAGGCGCATGGCGTCCTCGAAGCTGGAGATGGACATGGTGAACGACTGACTCACCTTTGGCCTGGTCACCACGGTGCCGCGACGCCGTCGCTTCTCGAGGTACCCGTCGCTCGCGAGGATCTGGACCGCCTGTCGGATGGTGGGGCGGCTCACGCCGTACTCCTTGGCAAGCTCCATCTCCGATGGGATGGTCTCCCCCTCGCGATAGGTGCCGTCCTTGATCTTGGAGAGGAGGTCTTCCTTGATCGTGTCGTAGAGGGTCATGTTCCCGGCCTTAGTCTCGCATGATGAATATGACAGACATATTAGGAATTCTCGATTCGATAAGTCAGACATATGATAGCATGAGTGCAGCCCAGTCGAAGTGGATAGGAGAATCCCCATGAGGCGCTATACGATTGACGATTTTGCTCTCCTGGTTGACCACACCAACCTGCGCCCGGATGCCACGCGCGCGGACATGGAGCGGCTCTGCGATGAGGCGAGGCGCTACCGCTTCAGGATGGTGGCGGTGAACTCGGTCCAGTCAAGGCTCTGCTCGGAGCTGCTTGCCGGCACAGACGTCCACACCGGCGCCGCCATTGGCTTTCCCCTGGGGCAGACCTCGATTGCCGTCAAGGCCTTCGAGACAAGAGACGCGCTCGCCAACGGTGCCAACGAGATCGACTACGTCGTCAACCTCACCGAGGTCAAGGCGGGCAACTGGGGCTACGTCGAGGACGAGATGACGCAGATCGTCGACATCTGCCGCGAGGCGGGCGTCCCCTCCAAGGTCATCTTCGAGAACTGCCTGCTCACGCAGGACGAGAAGCTCAAGCTCTGCGAGGTCGCGAGCAAGGTGCTCCCGACCTTCGTCAAGACCTCCACGGGGTTCTCCACCGGCGGGGCCACGGTCGAGGACGTCCGCCTCATGCGCGAGAACGTGGACGAGCGCGTGAAGGTCAAGGCGGCGGGCGGCATCCGCACCGCGGACGCCTTCCTCGACATGGTGCGTGCCGGCGCGGAGCGCATCGGCTGCAGCGCCGGCGTCCCCATCATCGAGGAGCTCAAGGCCCGCATGGGGGCCGAGGGCGTCGACTCCTACGAGCTCTAGGGGGCGGAGATGGAACCGCTTCTCCTGAGGCCCAACTACATCTCGCCCGTGTGGTCGGGGCGGCGCGTGAACGAGGCGCGCGGGATCGAGGGCGACACGCTCTACGGTGAGTCGTTCGACGTCTCCGTGCACGAGGGCCTCGTCAACGTCGTCGAGGGCGGCCCGTATGACGGGACGCCGCTCGACGAGCTCATCCGGGACCACCGTGCCGAGGTCATGGGCGACCTTTCAGGCGAGGACGGCATCGTCCAGGTCATCGTGATGGATGCCGGAGAGAGCCTCTCCGTTCAGGTCCACCCCGACGAGGCGTACGCTCGGGAGCACGAGAGCGACCACGAGAAGACCGAGTCCTGGTACATACTTGGTGCCGAGCCCGGCGCCTTCATATACTGCGGTTCCACCACGGACGACGTGGACGCCCTGCGCGCCGCGGCCGCTGACGACACCATCGGTGAGCGCTACTGCCGCAAGGTTCCGGTGCAGGAGGGGGACTTCGTCCTCATCCCCGCCGGCACCATCCACGCGCTGGGCGCCGGAGTCTTTGCTCTTGAGGTGGGCAGCCTCGGCTTCAAGACCTATCGCATCTGTGACTGGGGCCGCGGCCGAGAGCTCCACGTTGAGCAGGGCTTCGACGTCCTGCGGACCAAGAGCCGTCCCGTGCCCAACCATCTGGGGGCCTTCGATCCCTCCGCGCCCGCCGGCGTCAGGCGCGGCGTGACTCACCGCCTCTTCGTCTCCGATGCCATCGACGTGCGCGGCACGTGGGAGCAGGAGATGGACGGTCGCTACGAGGTGCTCTCCTGCGTCGCCGGCGAGGCGCGCGTGCGCACTGCTGAGGGCGTGACGGAGCTTCCGTTCACGCGCTCCGTGCTCGTGCCGGCGTGCGTGGGGTCGTATACGATCGAGGGCACATGCCGGGTTCTGCGCAGCTACGCCACGCGATCCTGACAAAGGTGCCAGGGTGCTTTGCCAGGAAGCTTTGTCATACAAAGGGAACGGAGACCATCTCATGAAGCGAATTCTCGTCACCGGCGCGCGCGGGTACCTCGCGAGCCTCGCGCGTCTCTATAACACGGGAACCTACGAGTTCCTGTGCATCTCCCACACCGACGTCGACTTCCGCGACCCGGCGGGCGTGGAGGACTTCTTCCGCGCGGCGGACTTCGACGTCTGCCTCCACATGGCGGCCGACGCCACCACGGCCCACTGCGAGCAGGACCCCGAGGGGACGCACCGCGTGAACACGGAGTCCGCGATCGCCATCGCCCGCGCGTGCCGGAACAGGGGCAGGCGCGTGGTCTTCATCTCCACGGAGCAGTGCTTCAACGCCTCCCCGGGCGAGGCGCCCTTCTCAGAGGAGGACGAGCAGGCGTCCACCACCCGCTACGGCCAGCAGAAGATGGAGGCTGACGCTTGGATTCGCGAGAACGTCGAGGACTACCTCATCCTCCGCTTCTCCTGGATGTTTGGCCTCGGTATGCCGGGCGTGCACCCCTCCCCCAACATCCTCACCAACGTGATGCGGGTCCTGCGTACGGGTGAGCCCGCCGGGTTCCGCGTGCACGAGCGGCGCAACATGACCTACGCGCAGCGCTTCGCCGGCCAGCTTCCTCAGATCCTGGAGCTCCCGTCCGGTGCGTACCACTTTGCCAGCCAGAACGGGCGCACCACGTACGAGACCGCCCGCCTCGTGGCCGAGCGGCTCGGCTGCCCGGAGACCGAGGTCGACCGTCTCATCCTCCCGGACGAGGTCACGTATGCAGACGCCCCTCGCGACTTCCGCCTTGCGTCGGACAAGATTCGCGCGGCGGGCATCGAGCTCGGCACGTTCGAGGAGGACCTCGACCTCTGCCTGCGCGACTTCGGCCTGCTGTAGAGATTTCGACTGGCGAGAGTTCTGCTGACGGGCGCCGGCGTGGGTCGGCGCCCGTTTTCCGCGCTCACGAGTGCGGGCAAGGAGTGCGGGCAGTTTGAGGGGCCGGGGGCGTCAAGTGCGATGTTCTTCTCGCCATATGCTCGCAGGTGCGGCTTCTAGGTGCGTGACGGCCCGCACCCATGAGTGCGGGCGTTGGGTGCGACCAAGCTCTCGGCGCATGATAAGAAGTGCGGGATGCCACCGGCGCCTACGCCGGACTCCGACAACCTGGCTTTATGGGGAGGGGGCAGCGTCCGTGCAAAAAGGGGCTCCCGAAGGAGCCCCTTAGTTTGCGTGGTGCGGCGTATAGGATTCGAACCTATGACGCCCTGATTCGTAGTCAGGTCCTCTATCCAGCTGAGGTAACGCCGCGTGCAGTTGAGAATAATGCCACGGCACCCGGCGCCCGTCAAGCGAGAATCCAAAAAATGTTGGAGATGTGGGGATGGAGATGTCGTCCCCGGCGTCGTTAACGAAGAAGGCCCGTCCCGCGCGTGGCGGAACGGGCCCTGAGCCGTCTGGCGGAGAGCTGGGGATTCGAACCCCAGATAGGATTTGCATCCTATACTCGCTTAGCAGGCGAGCACCTTCGGCCTCTCGGTCAGCTCTCCGTGAATGGTGCTAGAGAATAATACCCCACAACGCGGCAACTCACAACTTCAACTCAGAAGCCCGTCGAGAAAAACCTCGTCCACAATCACGTCCTCGTGATGAGCGGCAACCTTGTTCCAGGAGAAGCCCTGCACCAGCTCGGCGGGCGAGGCCTCGCACCCGGGATCGGCAAGGCCCGCCGCTGCGGCAAGCGTGCCGATGATCTTCTCGGCATGCACGCCGCGCTTCCGCAGCGCCCCGAGGTCGAGGTCTCGGTCTCGCTTTGCCAGGCGGCGGCCGTCGGGCGCCACCAGCAGCGGAACGTGTCCGTACTGCGGCGGCTCCCAGCCGAGCAGCCGCGCCAGGTAGGTCTGCCGCGCGCAGGAGGGGAGCAGGTCGTGCCCGCGCACCACCTGGGTCACGTCCATGAGGGCGTCATCCACCACTACGGCAAGCTGGTAGGCCACTACGCCGTCGCTGCGGCGCACGAGGAAGTCCCCGCAGTCGCGCGCGAGCACCTCGCGGTGCGGCCCGTACGCGAGGTCGCAAAACTCGATGGTGCCGGCGGGGTCGCCAGCGTCCGGCACGAGGAGGCGCAACGAGCGGGCTCGCTCCGCCGAGCGGCGCGCGACCTCCTTGGGGGAGAGCCCGCGGCAGGTCCCCGGGTACACGAGCGCCCCGTCGGAGGCGTGCGGCGCCGATGCCGCGCGCAGGTCCGCCCGCGTGCAGAAGCAGGGGTAGAGCAGCCCCTGCTCGGAGAGGCGCTCGAGCGCCTCGGCGTAGACCTCGCCGCGCTCGCTCTGCCAGAACGGCCCCTCGTCCCACGTGAGCCCCAGCCACTCGAGGTCGCGCATGAGCGTCTCGGCGACCCCGGGGTGCTGGGCGCGCGGATCCAGGTCCTCGATGCGCAGCACGATCGAGCCGCCCTCCGCCCGCGCCGAGAGCCAGGCCACGAGCGCGGCGAAGACGTTTCCCAGGTGCATCCGCCCGGAAGGCGTCGGCGCAAACCTGCCGCGCACTACAGTGCCTGCTCGAAGACGTAGACGTAGAACTCGTCCGTTGCGGGGTCGGCTCCCGGCCAGAAGGCCCGCGAGCGTCGGCGCATGGCGCGTTCGAGCCCCTTGTGCTCGTAGAAGCCCACGTCACAGGCATCGTCCGTGAGCAGGTGGTAGCCCCTCGCGCCGGTCTCCCTCAGGTGTTCGGCGGCGGCCGAGAAGAGCCTGCCCCCGATGCCCAGGCCCTTGGCGTCGGGGGAGACGATGAGCAGTTTGATCGTGGCGTCGGTGCCCGGGGCGTCCGTGGCGGCGTACTCGCTCTCGAGCAGGGCCTCCTCCTCGACCCCGCTCATCTCCACACGGATGGCCTCGGCAAGCTCCGGGTCCTTCTCGGCCTCTGCGGTGAGGCGTGCCTCGAGGGACGACCACGCCTGGGCGTCGGGGTTCTCGCGTCCCCGCTCCACCACGAGCACGGCTCCCATGATCTTGCCTCCGAGCTCGGCGACCATCGACCAGGTGGCCGGCGCCAGGTAGTGCGCGAGCTCCACCCCGCCCGCGGCCTCTTGCGCGCGTGCGGGGAACTCCGAGAGCCAGGTGCGCCCCACGAGTTCCGCCAGGGGCTCGAAGTCCTTCTCGTCAAAGGGCCTGAAGGTCAACTCTGCATCTATTTGGGCCATCTTATCCTCCAGCTGCGGTATCGTAAGAGATGACGGTACAACATGTCGTCGTCAAACCCAAGGAGGGGCCATGGCAGATACTCCCATCAAGAGGGCGCTCGTCTCGGTGACGGACAAGACGGGCGTCGTCGACTTCGTCAAGGCGCTCGAGGACGAGTTCGGCGTCGAGGTCATCTCGACGGGCGGCACCGCGCGCGTGCTCGAGGAGGCCGGCGTCCACGTCGTGCCCATCGAGCAGTACACGGGCTTCCCGGAGATGATGGACGGCCGCGTGAAGACGCTGCACCCCAAGGTGCACGGCGGGCTTCTCGCCCGTCGCGACAACCCGGACCACATGGCCGAGGCGGCCGAGCACGGCATCGGCATGATCGACCTCGTCTGCGTGAACCTCTACGAGTTCGAGAAGACCGTGGCCAAGCCGGACGTCACCTTCGACGACGCCATCGAGCACATCGACATCGGCGGCCCCTCCATGCTGCGCTCCGCGGCCAAGAACGCCGACTCCGTGACCGTGGTCTCCGACCCGGCGGACTACGACGAGATCCTCGAGGAGATGCGCGCCAACGAGGGCTGCACCTCGCTCGAGCTGCGTCGCTACCTGCAGCTCAAGGTCTACGAGACCACTGCCAACTACGATGCCGCCATCGCGATGTGGCTCGCCGACCGCTACGACGAGGACTTCGCCGACGAGGAGTGCGAGGACGAGCCCGAGCTGCCCGAGGAGCTCGGCCTCTATCTGGAGAAGGTCGACGACCTGCGCTACGGCGAGAACCCCCAGCAGTCCGCCGCCGTCTATCGCTTTGCGGATGAGGCGGCCGACGCCTTCTCCTCCGCCAACCCGCTCGTGGGAGCGGAGCAGGTTCAGGGCAAGCCGCTCTCCTACAACAACTACCTCGACGCGGACGCCGCGTGGAACCTCGTGCGCGAGTTCGACGGCCCCGCCTGCGTGATCCTCAAGCACCAGAACCCCTGCGGCTCCGCGGTGGCCGAGGACATCACCTGCGCCTACGACCGCGCTTTCGCGTGCGACCCCAAGAGCGCCTTCGGCGGCATCATCGCCTGTAACCGCGAGGTGCCCTTCGACCTTGTTGAGCACGCCTTTGACGAGAACGGCCAGTTCGTCGAGGTCATCATTGCCCCGAGCTACACCCCCGAGGCGCTCGAGCGCATGGCCAAGCGCCCCAACCTGCGCGTCCTGGCAACCGGCGGCGCCGAGGGCCACGCGCGCTATGAGCTACGCACCGTGGACGGCGGCGTGCTCGTGCAGAACGTGGACACCGTCTCTGAGGATCCCGAGACGTTCACCTGCCCGACCGAGCGCAAGCCCACGCCCGAGGAGATGGACGAGCTCATGTTTGCCTGGCGCGTCTGCAAGGGTGTCAAGTCAAACGCCATCCTCGTCTCCAAGGACAAGGCCGGCATCGGCATGGGCCCCGGGCAGCCCAATCGCGTGGACTCCGCGCTTCTTGCCTGCCAGCGTGCAGACGAGGCCTGCGAGCGCATGGGCGTGGGGAAGGGCGGCTACGCCTGCGCGTCCGACGCGTTCTTCCCGTTCCGCGACAACGTGGACGTGCTTGCGGAGCATGGCGTGACCTGCATCATCCAGCCCGGCGGCTCCAAGCGCGACGATGAGTCCGTTGAGGCCTGCAACGAGCACGGCATCGCGATGGTCTTCACCGGCAACCGCCACTTCCGCCACTAGGTTGACAGGGGGACAGTCCCTTTGTCACGTTATGCCCCGGACGGCATTCGCCGTCCGGGGCACTTTGCGTTTGTAGGGTATTTCATGGGGCAAGGTCGAAGTACACCACAAACAAAAGAGCGGCAAAGCCGCAGCTAGACGAGCTGGCGCGTTTGTAGTGTATCTGCCCTGGCGCCCTCGAAACACCCTGCAAACGAGCGACATCCCGGCGGCGGGTCGCCGTCTCTGCATGAGGTTGGCTCTGCAAAATGAGAAGATTATCATTATCAAACTATAGACAATCAGTATAGACAGTATATACTTATAGCAAAAGATGTATAGAATGAACGATGCTCGGAGGAAGAGCTCTCGTTTGCGAAGGGACTTCGGCGACAGGGGCCGATCCCCGAAGCCGCTCCGCCGCCGGCGGTAGAATGGGTGTCCGTCAGGGATGGGGGATAGCATGACCAAGAAGACCGTGCTGCAGGAGAACGCGTTGGAGATGGAGGGCTTCGAGCTCGGCCGTCCTGCGCTGGTGTGCCGCTGGAGGCTCGCGGACAGGGCGCTCCCTCTGGAAAACAGGCATCTGCGTGCGCTGAGCAGGCGCATGCTGGGGGGCGCCCCCGTCTCTCCGCAGCTCGTGGCTTGGGCAAAGCAGCACATCGAGTGGACCCTCTCCGCGGGCGCCCTCGAGCACCCGGACGGCGTTCTCATGGTCATAGTCGACGGCAAGGGCAGGGCCGCGATGACGGTGGGCCCGTACGAGCCGCTGAAGACGAGGACCGTCTCCCTCCTCGCGGACCGGGCAGCCGCTGCGGAGCGAGAGGCGGGCGCAACGGGAATCGCCCCGGAGTCCCTCTGGGTCGTTCGCGGGGACGGCCTCGTCTGGGGGGCCGGTCAGCGGGACCTGCCGTCCGGCGCCGCTTCCCTCATGTGCGACCTGGCAAAGACCCTGGGAATCGCCGTGGAGCGCCGGTCGGAGCTTTCTCAGGAGGTGCTTGCCGGTACGATTTCCTATGACGAGGCGTTTCTCGTCTCGGATGAGCACGGCATCGTCCCCGCGAGCAACGCCTCGGGTCCGCGTTCCGCCCGCTTCTCTGACGACTATGCCAGGCTGCTCGAGAAGACGCACGCTCGCCGGGGTTGACAGTTTGACCTGAGCAAACTGTCATCTACGCGGCGGAGAAGCTCCAGATGTTCTCGGCCTCGGCGCAGATGAGCTCGAGGTCCCACGTGCGCATGCTGCGCCCCACGCTGTTGGAGTCGTGAACGACGGCCTTGCCGTCCGAGGCCATGCGCTCGACCACGATGTAGTGCCCCACCTCGGTAAAGGTTCCGGGCGCCATGACGCAGATGAGCGGGTGGCCCGCCTCGAGGCTGGCCTGCAGAGTCGAGGGCACGGCGGGAAGCGTCTCGCTGTAGAGCCCCAGCTGGGCCGCTCCCTCGGACATGAGCGCCCAGGAGGTGCCCTGCTCGTCGGTGGCGTAGCCGCTCTCGGTGCTGAACTCCGCCATCTGCACGGGGTCGAGGTCGGTCTCTCCCGTGAGGTAGATGTAGACCATGCTGAGCGCGGTGGGCCCGCATCCCTGCTTGGCAAAGCGGCCCCCGCCGTACTCCGTCTCCGACCATTGGGGGTCTATCTGGTAGAGGTAGGGCATCTCGCCCTTGGCCCACTGGTCTTTTGGCGTGCTCGTGACGGCGGGCTCGTCCGCGGTGGCGGGGAGCAGCTGCCCATCCTGTTCCACGGGGTCGGGCGTTCTCCCGGCGTCGCCCGAGCAGGCGGTTACGGGTGCGAGAAGGGCGAGCGCCAGCAGCGCGACGACGGCCCGCCTACCACGAGAGACGCCCTTCTTGTCCGCTCCGCGCACCCATCCTCCCCTCGTCGCAATGTCCTGCGAAACCCTACTTACGTAAGGTATTTTACCAGCGCTTTGTTATTACGGACACTTTTGGGCGAAAAATTGAGTCGCTCGACCGAACGGGCTCAAAAGTCGTGAATAAAACGCGGGCGAGCAGAGTACACTAACAGCGTGCGTGGGCCTATGGCCCGACTCAGTCATGCGTTTTGTGAGTGAGAGCTGCCTGGGGCCATGGGGGTCCTCAGGGTCGGTACGTCAGAAGGAGAGGATATGGCGCGTAAGTTTAAGTCCATGGACGGCAACGAGGCGGCGGCGTACGTCTCGTATGCGTTCACCGAGGTGGCGGGCATCTACCCGATCACCCCGTCTAGCCCCATGGCCGACCATGTCGACCAGTGGGCGGCCCAGGGCATGAAGAACGTCTTCGGCACGCCGGTCAAGGTTGTCGAGATGGAGTCCGAGGCCGGCGCCGCGGGCACCGTTCACGGCTCTCTTGGTGCGGGCGCCCTCACGACGACCTACACGGCGTCCCAGGGCCTGCTCCTCATGATCCCGAACATGTACAAGATCGCGGGCGAGGGCCTGCCGGGCGTCTTCCACGTGTCCGCCCGTACGGTGGCCTCCCACGCCCTCAACATCTTCGGCGATCACTCCGACGTCATGGCCTGCCGCCAGACCGGCTTCGCCATGCTTGCCGAGGGCAACGTCCAGGAGGTCATGGACCTCGCGCCGGTGGCTCACCTCGCCGCCATCGAGGGCAAGGTGCCGTTCCTGAACTTCTTCGACGGCTTCCGCACCTCGCACGAGATCCAGAAGGTCGCGGTCTGGGACTTCGACGACCTCAAGGAGATGCTCGACATGGACGCCGTCCAGGCGTTCCGCGATCACGCTCTCAACCCGGAGCACCCGCACGCCCGCGGCTCCCACGAGAACGGCGACATCTTCTTCCAGCACCGCGAGGCCTGCAACGGCGCCTATGACGCCCTGCCCGCCGTGGTCCAGTCCTACATGGACAAGATCAACGAGAAGCTCGGCACGAGCTATCACCTCTTCGACTACTACGGTGCCGACGACGCCGACCGCGTGGTCGTGTGCATGGGCTCCTTCTGCGACACGCTCGAGGAGGTCATCGACTACCTCAACGCGCACGGCGAGAAGGTCGGCCTCGTGAAGGTCCGCCTGTACCGTCCGTGGTCCGTCGAGGACTTCGTGGCCGCGCTGCCCGAGACCGTCAAGAAGATCGCCGTCCTCGATCGCACCAAGGAGCCCGGCTCCATCGGCGAGCCCCTCTACGAGGACGTCATCACCGCTCTCTACGAGACCGGCAAGACCGGCATCACCGTGGTCGGCGGCCGTTACGGCCTCGGCTCCAAGGACGAGCCGCCCGCGGCTGCCTTCGCCGTCTACAAGGAGCTCGAGAAGGACGCCCCCGCCCGCGAGTTCACCATCGGTATCGTGGACGACGTCACCAACCTCTCCCTCCCGATGGACGAGGACGCCCCCAACACCGCCGATCCCTCCACGATCGAGTGCAAGTTCTGGGGCCTCGGCGGCGACGGCACCGTTGGCGCCAACAAGAACTCCATCAAGATCATCGGCGACCACACGGACAAGTACGTCCAGGCCTACTTCCAGTACGACTCCAAGAAGACCGGCGGCGTCACGATCTCGCACCTGCGCTTCGGTGACTCCCCGATCCGCTCGCCGTACTACATCAACAAGGCCAACTTCGTCGCCTGCCACAACCCGTCCTACATCATCAAGGGCTTCCCGATGGTCCGCGACGTCAAGCCGGGCGGCACGTTCCTCGTGAACTGCCAGTGGTCTGACGAGGAGTTCGCCTCCCACCTGCCGGCCGTGGCCAAGCGCTACATCGCCAAGAACAACATCAACGTCTACCTCATCGACGCCATCGACCTGGCGGAGAAGGTCGGCATGGGCAAGCGCACCAACACGGTGCTGCAGTCCGCGTTCTTCTCGCTCGCGCAGGTTCTCCCGGCCGCCGACGCCATCGAGTACATGAAGGCCGCCGCCGAGAAGTCCTACGCCAAGAAGGGCCAGAGCATCGTCGAGGCCAACTGGAAGGCCATCGACGCCGGTGCCACCGCCTATCGCAAGTTCGAGGTGCCCGCCGACTGGGCCGACGCCGCCGACGAGAAGGTCGAGCTCACCCTCGAGGGTCGCGAGGCCATCGTCAAGCAGGTCAAGGAGCTCATGGAGCCCATCAACCGCATGGACGGCGACTCGCTGCCCGTCTCCAAGTTCATGGACGTCGTCGACGGCCAGTGGGAGCTCGGTGCCTCCGCGTACGAGAAGCGCGGCGTCGCCGTCATGGTTCCGCACTGGGACGAGACCAAGTGCATCCAGTGCAACCAGTGCTCGTTCGTGTGCCCGCACGCCACGATTCGCCCGATCGTCATGAACGCCGACGAGCAGGCCGCCGCTCCCGAGGAGATGCGCCGCATCGACGTCATGGTTCCCAAGAACTCCGGCCTCACCTTCACCATGGCCATCAGCCCGCTCGACTGCATGGGCTGCACCAACTGCGTCAAGGTCTGCCCGAAGGGCGCCCTCACCATGGTTCCGCAGGAGTCCGAGCTCGACCAGGCTCCGGTCTGGGACTACGCGGTCAACAAGGTCTCCGAGAAGAAGGAGCTCGTTGCCGCCAACGTCAAGGGCAGCCAGTTCGCCAAGCCCTACCTCGAGTTCTCCGGCTCCTGCGCCGGCTGCGCCGAGACCGCGTATGCGCGCCTCGTGACGCAGGTCTGCGGTGACCGCATGTTCATCTCCAACGCCACCGGCTGCTCCTCCATCTGGGGCAACCCCGCTGCCACCTCGCCCTTCACGGTCAACGAGTGCGGCCACGGCCCGGCGTGGAACAACTCCCTCTTCGAGGACAACGCCGAGCACGGCCTGGGTCTCGCCCTTGGCTACGACGCCGTCCAGGAGAAGCTCGTCGCCGAGACCGAGCAGCTCCTCCAGTCCGACTGCGCCTCCGACGCGCTGAAGGAGGCCGCGACCGCGTGGCTCGAGGCCCGCAAGGACACCGAGGCCAGCAAGACCACCGCTGCCGCCTACGTGGCCGAGCTCGAGAAGGCCGAGTGCGACACCGCCAAGGCCATCCTCGCCGACAAGGCCTACCTCACCAAGAAGGCCTTCTGGATCTTCGGCGGCGACGGCTGGGCCTACGACATCGGCTTCGGCGGCCTCGACCACGTCCTTGCCTCCGGCAACAACGTGAACGTCTTCGTCTTTGACACCGAGGTCTACTCCAACACCGGCGGCCAGGCCTCCAAGGCCTCCAACATCGGCCAGGTGGCGCAGTTCGCCGCTGCCGGCAAGGTGACCAAGAAGAAGAGCCTTGCCGAGATCGCCATGTCCTACGGCTACGTCTACGTGGCCCAGGTTGCCATGGGCGCCAACATGAACCAGACGCTCAAGGCCATCCACGAGGCCGTGGCCTACGACGGCCCGTCCCTCATCATCGGCTACAGCCCGTGCGAGATGCACTCCATCAAGAAGGGCGGCATGCAGAACTGCCAGATGGAGATGAAGAAGGCCGTGGAGTGCGGCTACTGGAACCTCTTCCGCTTCAACCCGGCCGCCCCGACGGGCAAGATGTTCACGCTCGACTCCAAGGAGCCTGCGGGCGGGTACCAGGACTTCCTGATGAACGAGGCCCGTTACACCTCGCTCACCCGCGCTTTCCCCGAGCGCGCCAAGGAGCTCTTCGCGGAGAACGAGGAGGCCGCCATGGCTCGCTACGCGCACCTGCTCAAGCTCAAGGACCTCTACGCCGAGGTGTAGTCACCAGGTTCTTCTCGCTGAGCTCATAGCGTGAGCACGCGGGCCCCCGACGCTGGTCGGGGGCCCGTTTTGTGTCGCGGTGCGCAGGTGTCTGCGCGTGCCCCGTGTAAACCCCGGGATTTCTGTACACTGCGGCCGTGGGAGGAGGGGCGAGAAGAACCGTCGAGCTCCTGAACAGGTAAAACGCGAGGCCCTCATCTGGGGGCCTCGCGCAGTGTACAGAAAACTCAGAGTTTGTGGGGCGTGTGCCTGCGCGCCGTGCCGAGAGGGGCTAGTGCGTGGCGATCCTCATGGCCACGTCGTGGGCGAGCGTCTCGATGTCGTCTGCGAGCGGCGCGAGCTTCACGTCCAGGCCGCGGCGGCGCAGCGCGCGCTCGAGGAGCCAGTCCGTGACGCTGGGGTTCTTGGGCAGGATCGGGCCGTGCAGGTACGTGCCCACCACGCCGTCGTGCAGCACGCCCTCGCCGCCGTCCTCGCCGTTGTTGCCGGTGCCGTGGACCATCGCGCGACCCAGGGGCTTCTCGCCCGCGCCGAGCAGCGTGCGCCCGGCATGGTTCTCAAAGCCCACGATGGGGCGCTCGCACACGGGGGACTCGATGGCAACGTTGCCGATAAGTCGCGTGGTTCCTGCCGTGGTCTCGATGTCCAGCACGTGCAGGCCCTCGACGCGCTCCTCGCCCATCATGTAGTAGTGGCCGAGCAGCTGGTAGCCGCCGCAGATGGCAAGGAGGACGCCGCCGTCCGCAACGTAGGCCGCGAGCTTCTCGCGCTGCCCCTGGAGCTCGTGGCACACGGCCAGCTGGTCGCGGTCCGCGCCGCCGCCCAGGAGCACCACGTCTGCGTCGGAGAGGTCGAGCTCCTGGCCCATGAGGACCTGGTCCACGCGGCACGGGATGCCACGCCATGCGCAGCGCTTGGAGAGCGAGGCGATGTTGCCGCCGTCGCCGTAGAGGTTGAGCGCGTCGGGGTAGAGGTGCACGATGCGAAGCGGTCGGTCCAGCTCCACGCGCGCCGGCTCCTCGTGCTCGATCCAGGAGACTGCCTCCGCTGTGACCTGCAGGGCGGGGGCCTTCCAGGAGCTGGCAAGGCGCTCGAGCTCGGCGACGACGGGGGGGAAGGCGGTGTAGTTGGCGATCACGTGGAGCTTCTCGCCCGCGTCGACGAAGCGCAGGGCGTCCTCGACGCCCTCGATGAGCTCGATCGGGCAGCCCAGCTCGGCGTACTTCACGCGAACGGCCATGTCCTCGCGCCGGGTGCCTCCCACGCAGACGCAGCGCAGGTCAGAGAGGTCGCGCAGGCGCTCGAGGTCGATGTCCCAGATCCAGGAGACGTCGTGGCCGTCCGCGTCGTTGTCGTTGAGGAAGAGAGCGAGGTAGCGGCCGTCGTCCGCACGAACCTGCTGAATCATGCGGTTGAAGCCGGTGGGGTTCTTCGCGAGGTTGCTCACGACGGAGTAGCCGCCGTCGAGCGCATACGTCTTGCCGCGGCCGCTCGCGGGCTCGTAGGCGTCGAGCACGGCCTGGAAGCCGTCCGCACTCCCACCGCCAAGCAGGCACGCCACGAGGGCAGCCATGACGTTGTAGACCATATAGAGGCCGTTGTAGCGCGTGGAGACGTGGTGGCGGACGATCTTCTCGCCGCGGCGATCCTCCACGTCGAACTCGTACCCGCCGCAGGTGAGCGTTACGTTGACGGCGGCAAACGCGAGCTCGGGGCGCTCCCAGCCGCACTCCGGGCAGCGGTACTTGCCCAGCTGGCCGTAGTGGACGTAGTCGTAGTCGAGCGGCGCGTTGCAGCGCGCGCAGAAGCGGCTGTCGGAGATGCGGTCCGCCTCCAGGCCGGTGGGCTCGTCTATGCCAAAGGGCGCGCCCGGGTTGTCCACGCGCGCGGCGATGGAGGCGCAGAGGGGGTCGTCCGCGTTGTAGGCGATGGCCGTCTGGGGGGAGCGGCGCAGGGCCTCGGCTATGACGTCCTGCGTGTGGTCGATCTCGCCGTAGCGGTCAAGCTGGTCGCGAAAGAGGTTGAGAAGAACGAGCGCCCGCGGCCGCAGGCGGGGGAGCACGCGCACGGTGTAGAGCTCGTCGCACTCGAAGCAGCCCACGCGGGGGCGCTGCCCGCGCGACTCCACGAGGGCCGAGGCGATGCCCGACTCCATGTTGTTGCCGGCGCGGTTGCACGCCACGCGCTCGCCGCCCGCCGCGAGGGCGTCAGCCGCGAGGCCGGTGGTCGTGGTCTTGCCGTTGGTGCCGGTGACCACGACGGAGCGCTCGAGCCTGCCGCCCAGGGACCCTATGATGCCCGGGTCGAGCCTCAGGGCAACGGCGCCCGGGGCGTTTCCGCCGCCGCGGTGAAGAAGTCTGGTGGTGCCCCATCGCGCGGCGTCTGCCGCGAGGCACGCGATGCTCGCCCGCGGGTTCATCTGGGCTCCTTCCGGCGGTTTGGTCGGCTGTGCTCGTCGCAGCAATACTAGCACGCCGGCCATGGCCGCGCCCCGCGCCCCAACTCTGCTAGTATCAGTTCTGTCGTGCTCGTGGGGATGCTTCTTTTGGAGTGCTTTCCACCGGGATCCCGCTGGTCGCGAGCCGTCATGCCCGCGTGCGGGCATACAGAAAAGCCCTCCGACAGAAAAGAGAGACCAATGAAGCAGCTTCACGCCACCAGAGTCACGTCAAACGCCCAGGCCGACGCCAGCGCCGTCGCGCGCATCGGCATGATCGCGGCCGTCTATGCCGCGCTCACGCTCGTGGCGCTCCTGTTCCTTGGCAGCCTCGCCTGGGGCCCCGTGCAGTTCCGCGTCTCCGAGGCGCTGTGCGTCCTCGCGCTCTTCACCGCCGACGCCGTGCCCGGCCTCGCCCTGGGGTGCGCCATCGCCAACCTTGCCAACATCGTCCTCTCCGGAACGGGCATGCTCGGCATGCTCGACGTGGTCTTCGGCACGCTCGCTACCGCGCTCGGCGCCTGGTTCACCTGGCGAAACCGCCGCCGCCCCGCACTCGCTCTGCTTGGCCCCGTCATTGCCAACGCGCTCATCGTGCCGGCGTACCTGCCGCTCATGCTGCAGGGCATCGGCTTTTACACCATCCCGTTCACCAACATCGCCCTCGACGGGGCGTATCCCGCCATGTACGTGTTTGGCCTGCTCGCCACCGGCGCGGGCGAGGCCGTCGTGATGTACGCCCTCGGCCTGCCGCTCGCGCGCGCCCTGGGGAGGACGTCGCTCCCCCGCCAGCTCGGCGACGCCGAGAAGAGCCAGGGCTAGGGGGCAGCTTGAATCCCGCGATCGTCATACCCACCTTCTGGGACCAGGGAAGCCAGCCGGGCGCCCTGGGCGAGCGCGGGGTCTACGACTACAACACGCCCATCGACAAGCCCCTCCCCGAGCTCGAGCTCTGCCTCTCTTCGCTCGAGCAGGTGCGCGGCGTGATTCGCGTCATCGTGCTCGTGGTGGCGCCGCCCGAGTGCGCCGAGGCGGCGCGTGCCCGTGTGACGAGCATCTGCCGCGCGCACGCCAACCTCAACCCGCTCATCGTGGGAGAGCAGGAGGCGGCGCACATCGAGCGCGTGGTGGCCCGCGTGGCGCACCATGTGGCGGGCGAGACCGTCGCCCTGCGCGGGTACGGCGCCATCCGGAACATGGGCCTGGCCGTGGCCTCGGTCTTTGGGCACGACGTGGTGGTCTTTCTCGACGACGACAACGTCGTCCTGGACGAGAACTTCCTCATCAACGCCGTCTTTGGGCTGGGGTCCCTCACGAGGCAGAACCTGAAGATCCT
This sequence comes from Olsenella sp. An285, assembly GCF_002159625.1. GTDB lineage: Bacteria > Actinomycetota > Coriobacteriia > Coriobacteriales > Atopobiaceae > Thermophilibacter > Thermophilibacter avicola. Next base: position 19,084 of record NZ_NFIZ01000012.1, on the reverse strand, counting down.
GGCAAAGAGCGGCTTTTTTGTCGACGCGCTGGACAGCCCCTACGCCGAGCCCTCGGACGAGTGGAGCGAGAAGTACTGGTCCAAGGCCGCCGACTTCAACAAGGTGATGGAGCACGCCCAGACGGCGCCCACGCGCATCACGCGCTCCAACCACATGTGCGGAGGGTGCTGCGCCCTTCACGCCGAGGCGTTCACGAGGGTGCCGTTTGACCCGTACATCACGCGCGGGGAGGACCTCGACTACGTTCTCAACCTGCGCGCGAACAGCATGGACGTCTGGTTCGACAACGAGTGGTTCGTGCGGTCGCAGCCGCCCGAGGAGATGGCTCCCGTGCCCTCGCTCTTCATGCAGGACGTCCACCGCTGGCTCTACGAATATCGCAAGCTTGACGCGATGAACGCCCGGCGCGACCTGCGCACCATCACGCCCGAGTCCCTCATGCCCTACCCGGCTCCCTGGCTTTCCACGGGGGTTCGCCGCCGCGTCTTCCAGACTGCGCTGCGCCGCTTCCTCGTTGGTCCCGACCGCCTCTCCTATCTGCGCATCCTCACGCGCGGGCGCTACGAGGCAGACAGGTTCGCCCGCTCGGCGAGCTCGAGGTACCTCTCGTTTGCGATGGTGTGGCCGGGGATAGCCGCCGCCCTCTGGGAGGACGAGCTCCTGCAGGGCGTCATCCGGCGCACGGGAGAGGTCCGGCCCCTGGCGGGCGAGCTCGACGTCGCGGGGGAGACCGAGGACCTGTCCGAGGCGGCCTCCGAGGTCGCGGCTTCGGAAGAGGCGGACCAGCCCACGGACGAGCTCGCCGACACCGGGGCGATGGAGGGTCCCGACGACGCCGACACCGGCCCCCTGCCCACCGAGGGCGACGACGCCGACACCGGCCCCCTGGTTGCCGTGGACGAGGACGCCGACACCGGGCCCCTGCCCGCTGCCCGGGAGGAGGGCCGATGATCCGCAAGTTGCTGAGCTCTCGTCAGGCGGTCGACGCCCTTCTCGCCGTGTGCGCGGTCGTGCTTGCCGTGCTCCTGGTACGCAGCACGCGCGACGGCCTGGTGGTGACGGCCATGCTCGTGGGGTGCGGCCTCGCCTTCGTCATCGTGCTCTCCGGCGCGGTGAACGTGGTTCCCGAGGACACGCGCTCCGAGGCCACGGAGCGCACGCTGCGCGTGGCCACCAACACCCTCACGCACCTGCGCGGCGGCCTCACCCCAAAGAACGCACGCGCCATCTGCACCCTGCTGCTGCCGGAGACGAGCGCCGCTGGCATAGCCGTCACCGACACCAAGGAGGTGCTCGCCTACGAGGGCTCCATCAAGACGCCGTTCGTGGCCGGCACCGCAAACGCAAAGCCCACGCTCGAGGTCCTCGAGAGCCGCCGCATGGAGACGTTCGTCTCGATGGACCGGGAGAGCCAGGAGGTGAGGCGCTTCTCCATTGGCAGCCACCGCGACGGGCGCATCTTCGGCATCATCGTGCCTCTGCTCGTGCAGGACCGCGCCGTGGGAACCCTCAAGTTCTACTACCGCCGCGACCTCGACATAGACCGCACGCAGCTCGCCATCGCCGAGGGCCTCGGGCTGCTCCTCTCGACGCAGCTCTCCTCCTACGAGCTGGACCGCCAGGCGGAGCTCACCGCCCGCGCCGAGGTGAAGGCGCTCCAGGCCCAGATCAACCCGCACTTTCTCTTCAACGCGCTCAACACCATCGCCTCGTTCACGCGCACCAACCCCACGAGGGCGCGAGACCTCCTGCGCGAGTTCTCGCTCTTCTACCGCCGCACGCTCGAGAACTCGGAGAAGACGCTCATCCCGCTCTCCCAAGAGCTCGAGCAGACGAGGCGCTACCTGCGCATCGAGAAGGCGCGCTTTGGCGAGGCCCGCATCGTGGAGACCGAGCACGTGGAGGCGGGCTGTGAGGCCCTGCCCGTGCCGTCCTTCCTCGTTCAGCCCATCGTGGAGAACGCCGTGCGCCACGCCATGCGCGACGAGGGTGCGCTTCACGTTGACGTTCAGGTTGCGACCGACGGAGATGATATTCTTATTGCGGTCGCGGACGACGGTCTCGGCATGAGCGAGGAGGCCGCCGCGGCGCTGCTTGCCGGCGCGACGGAGCCCAGGCCCGCCTCGGACCCCCGCGCGGGGCGCGGGGCCGGAATGGCGCTGCGCAACGTGGCAGAGCGCATAGAGCGCTTCTTTGGCGTTGGGTCCGGAGTGGAGATCGTCTCCAAGCCGGGCGAGGGCACGTGTGTTACGCTGCGTCTCATTGGCGCACGGCGCTCCCTTTTGGACGCCGGCGCCACGCGAGGCGAGCTCTGAGGCTTGAAGGGCGGGGCAACCCGCCCGGGGGATATGCGAAAGGGTACGAAGTATGCGCGCAATGATCGTTGACGACGAGGCTCCCGCACGCTCCGAGCTGCGCTACCTGCTCGAGGAGACGGGCAGGGTGGACGCCATCATGGAGGCCTCGAGCGCCCGCGAGGCGGTCGAGAAGCTCATGGAGGCCAAGGCCGACGTCATGTTCCTCGACATCCAGATGCCCAAGACCTCGGGCATGCAGCTCGCGGAGGCGCTCCACAAGCTCAAGAACCCGCCCGCGGTGGTCTTTGTGACCGCGTACAGCGAGTACGCGCTCGAGGCCTTCGAGGTGGACGCGCTCGACTACCTCATGAAGCCGGTGGAGCCCGAGCGGCTCAACCAGGCCCTCGACAAGGTCCAGTCCCGTATGAAGCCGCAGACCCAGAGCAACTCCTCCGTGGAGCGCATCCCCGTGGTCAAGAGCGGCCGCAAGGTCCTCGTGCCCATCGACCAGATTCGCTACATCGAGGCCAAAGACGACTACTCCTGCATCTACACCGCGGACGACCGCTTCCTCTCCACGATCTCCCTCGCCAAGCTCGAGCAGAAGCTCGCCCCGCACGGCTTCTTCCGCGTCCACCGCGGCTACATCGTGAACCTCGAGTACGTCGAGGACGTCGAGGTCATCTCCTCCGGCATCCTCCAGCTTGGCGTCAACGGCATCGAGGGCAAGAAGATCTCCGTCTCGCGTCGCCGCGTCGTGGCGCTCAAGAGGGCGCTCGGCCTCTAAGCTCCCAGCTAGAAGGGCTTCTCGTGACCATCAAACGCTACGACATCGTCTCCGACACGCACGGCTACCTCTCGCCCGAGCTGCTGGATGCCCTCCAGGGGGCGGACGTCATCGTCCATGCGGGGGACATCTGCTCGCCCTCGGACTATCGGACGCTCAGCGACATCGCGCGCGTGCAGATGTGCCTCGGGAACAACGACTGGGCCTACGACTACGGTCCAACCGCCAAGACGCGCAAGATCTTCTATGCGAGCGAGTTCCGCTGGCAGGTCACCCACTACCGGCAGCGTCTCAACCTCCAGATGAGCGACATCGCCATCTGCGGGCACACGCACACGCCCTTCGTCGAGAGGGACGAGTGGACGGACACGCTCGTCATGAACCCGGGAAGCCCCACCTACCCGCGCCGGTCGCGCCCCTCCATGGGCCGCATCATCTGTGACGACGGCGAGATCCTCGAGGCGAAGATCATCACGCTCGGCTAGGCGTCGGCCTCGGGGTCGGGCGCTTCCTCGGGCTCCCCGTCTCGCGGGGCGTCTATCGCCACGAAGAGCGGGGCCACCGCTTTGGTGTAGAAGGCGAGCCACGCGAGCGACACGCAGAAGCCTGCGAGCACGTCTGAGGCGTAGTGCACGCCCAGGTAGACGCGGCTCAGGCCCACCGCCACAATCACGAGGCCAAAGAAGGCGCACCAGACCACGCGCATGGCGTCGCGCCGGTGGTAGCGCCAGATCATCCAGATGAGCAGGCCAAAGAAGGCCATGGCCACCATCGAGTGCCCCGAGGGGAAGCTGTAGCCACTCTCCGCGACCAGGCGGAACCCCTCCGGCCGCGGGCGCTGCACGATGGCCTTGAGCAGCGCGTTGAGCGCCACCACACAGGCCAGGTTGACCGTGACGCACCACCCCGGCGCCTTGCCGGGGGCAAGCGCCGCGATGACGGCGGCCATGACGGCGAGCACCACCACCGAGGCGAGCGAGGTCACCCCCTGCACGACGGGCGTGAGCGCGTCCGAGCGCAGGCGCTCGACAAAGAGCTCGTAGGCCATCACGTCAAGACGCAGGATCTCCCCCTCGAGCACCTCGCCCAGAAGCGCGAGGAAGACCACCGTGCACACCAGGAGAACGAGCAGGCGCAGGTTGTCTCTCACAAGCGACAGGGCGCCGTGGAGAACTCCCCCGGCGCCCTGCGCGGACTCGTCTTTGCCGCGGGCCATGCTAGAGGTTTGCCTCGAGCTCGCTTACCAGCGCGGGCTTGGGCATGTTGCCGACGATGGTGTGGACGGGGCTCCCGCCCTTGAAGAGGATGAGCGTGGGGATGGAGACGATCCTGAACTTCGTGGCAAGGTCGGGCTCTGCGTCGACGTCGCACTTGTAGACCACGAGCCTGTCCGCCATCTCCTGGGAGATCTGGTCCACGACGGGCGCGAGCGCGCGGCACGGGCCGCACCAGGACGCCCAGAAGTCAACGAGCACGGGCTTGTCGGAACCGGAAACGACGGAGTCGAACTCTGCGGAGGTGATTGCCTGGGCCATGGGGTCCTCCCTTGGTCGGGGTGTCTTCTTGATTGTGCTTATGCCCGATTTACACTGGTTCATACGGCGGATCGGATATATGTCACTGAGTGCGTAGCAGATTTGCCCCGCCATCACCGCTCGTGTGACGCCGGGGCGGGCGCGTCTCGCCAGAATGGAGGGTCTGTGGCATCGGAACGTGACGCGCGCCGCAGCGCGTGCCTGGACAAGACGACTGCAGAGACAAGCGCGCTCGCCGCGCGGGGCGTGCGCATGGGGGGCAATGCGTTTTCCGCGGTTCTTCTCGTCAAGGGGGAGCTCGCGGAGGCCGAGAAGGACGGCGAGCCCCCGTTCTCCGGCGCGGACGGGAGGGCGCTCAGGGCGTCCCTCGAGCGGCTGGGCTACGCCCCGGAGGACTGGGAGTGGCTGCTCTCCGTCGACGAGGGCGGCGAGCCGCTGGACGCGGCGCTCCTGCGCGAGGCGGTGTGCGCACTCGACCCCGCCACGCTCGTGTGCTGCGACGAGGCCGCGGCGATGCTCCTGCGCGAGGCGTATGCGGACGACCTCGCGCTGATCGACTCCCTGGACGAGGCGATGCTCGCGCCGGGCGTGGTGGCGCACGTCTGCGGGATGCGCGTCCTCAACCTCGGGGGCTTTGCCGCGGCGCTCTCCGATGCGCACGAGAAGCAGGTCATGTGGGCGCGCCTCAAGAGAATTCCGCCGCTGGGTGAGCCGTTCTAAACGATTGCCGTTCCCTGACCTGCCCCGGCGCCGCCGAGCGGTATCCTAAACCCATCTGTTGCAGTTCGGGGAAGGAGCTCCCATGTCCGACTTCAAGGCACCCATCGACGCCACCGCCACGCCCGAGTGGGCCGCGCTCCAGGCGCACCACGACGAGCTCGTCGCGAGCGGCTTCCATCTCAAGGACGCCTTCGCCAACGATCCCGACCGCGTGACCAAGCTGTCCTTTGACATGGACGACCTGCACTTCGACCTCTCCAAGAACCTCATCGACGACAAGACCATCGGGCTTCTGTGCGACCTCGCCCGCGCCGTCGGCCTTGAGGAGCGCCGCGACGCCATGTACGCCGGCGAGCACATCAACACCACGGAGAACCGCGCCGTCCTGCACACCGCGCTGCGCCGCCCGGCCTCCGAGAAGGGCACGGTCTTCGACGGCGACCAGGACTGCGTCGCGGACGTCCGCGAGGTCCTCGACCGCATGTACGCCTTTGCCGAGCGCGTTCGCTCCGGCGAGTGGAAGGGCGTCACCGGCAAGAAGATCGAGCACGTCATGTCCATCGGCATCGGCGGCTCCGACCTCGGCCCCGTCATGGTCTACGAGGCCCTCAAGCCCATGGCCGACGCCGGCATCGACTGCCGCTACGTCTCCAACATCGACCCCAACGACATGGCCGAGAAGGTCAAGGGCCTCGACCCCGAGACCACGCTCGTGATCGTGGTCTCCAAGACCTTCACCACGCTCGAGACCCTCACCAACGCCCGCGAGGCCAAGACCTGGCTGCTTGAGACCCTCAAGGCCCAGGGCGCCATCGACGGCTCCGCCGAGAAGGACGCCGAGGCCATTCGCAAGCACTTCGTGGCCGTCTCCACCAACCTCGAGCTCGTCGCCGACTTTGGCATCGACCCCGAGAACGCCTTCGGCTTCTGGAGCTGGGTCGGCGGCCGCTACTCCGTCGACTCCGCCGTGGGCCTCTCGCTCATCATCGCCTTCGGCCCCGAGCGCTTCGAGTGCTTCCTCAAGGGCTTCCACGACCTCGACGAGTACTTCCAGAAGACCCCGCTCGAGCAGAACGTCGTCGCCCTCATGGGCCTTCTCAACGTCTGGTACGTCAACTTCTACGGCGCCGAGAGCCACGCCGTCCTGCCCTACAACCAGTACCTGCACCGCTTTGCCGCCTACCTCCAGCAGCTGACCATGGAGTCCAACGGCAAGAGCGTGCGCTGGGACGGCAGCCCGGTGACCTCCGCCACCGGCGAGATCTTCTGGGGCGAGCCGGGCACCAACGGCCAGCACGCCTTCTATCAGCTCATCCACCAGGGCACCCGCATGATCCCCGCGGACTTCATCGCCTTCGTGAACACGCCCAACCCCGTGAAGGACGGCGAGCAGGACGTCCACGAGCTCTTCCTGGGCAACTACCTCGCGCAGACCAAGGCCCTCGCCTTTGGCAAGACGGCCGACGAGGTCCGCGCCGAGGGCACGGCCGAGTGGATGGTGCCGGCCCGCGTCTTCGAGGGCAACCGTCCCACCACCTCGATCTTTGGCATCGACCTCACGCCGCACGCGCTCGGCGAGCTCATCGCGCTCTACGAGCACATCACCTTCGTCGAGGGCACGGTCTGGGGCCTGGACTCCTACGACCAGTGGGGCGTCGAGCTGGGCAAGCAGCTGGCCAAGCAGATCACCCCTGCCTTCCACGACGACGAGGCCCTCGCCAAGCAGGACGCCTCCACGCAGGCCCTCATCAACTACTATCGCGCTCACCGCAAGTAGGTGACAGGGGGACAGTCCCTTTGTCATGTTACGGGCCGTCGGGCTTCTCGCCCGGCGGCCCCTTCTGTTAATTGGGGACAGTCCCCAATTTACATATCGCCGCGAAGGGGGCGTAAAATCTCAAAGGAACGTCCTTTTGAGGAGAGGGGTCGCATGGACGCCGCAAAGGTCTACTACACCAACCTGCGCACGTATGCCAAGGAGAGCCAGCTCGACAAGCTCAAGCGCCTCATCCGCCGCGCGGGCATCGAAAAGATCGACTTCGAGAACAAGTTCGTGGCCATCAAGATTCACTTTGGGGAGCTCGGCAACTTGAGCTTCCTGCGGCCCAACTACGCCCGCGCCGTTGCTGACGTTGTCAAGGAGCTGGGCGGCAAGCCCTTCCTCACGGACTGCAACACGCTTTACGTGGGCAGCCGCAAGAACGCGCTCGAGCACCTCGACTGTGCGTACCAGAACGGCTTCACGCCCTACGCCACCGGCTGCCAGGTAATCATCGCTGATGGCCTCAAGGGCACCGACGAGACGCTCGTGCCCGTGAAGAACGGCGAGTACGTGAAGGAGGCCAAGATCGGCCATGCCCTCATGGACGCGGACATCGTGATTTCTCTCACCCACTTCAAGGGCCACGAGCAGGCCGGCTTTGGCGGCTGCATGAAGAACCTGGGCATGGGCGGAGGCTCGCGCGCGGGCAAGATGGAGCAGCACGCCGCCGGCAAGCCGCGCGTGAAGACCGAGCGGTGCATCGGGTGCCACGCGTGCGAGCGCATCTGCGCCCACGGCGCCGTGTCCTTTGACGAGACCCGCGAGCGAGAGCTCAAGAGCGGCAAGGTCGTCACCGTGCCCGTGGCGAGGATCGACCACGACCGCTGCGTGGGCTGCGGGCGCTGCATCGGCGCCTGCAACCAGGACGCCGTCGTCGCGGGCTCCGACTCCGCGGTGGACGAGCTCAACTGCAAGATCGCCGAGTACACGATGGCGGTGGTGCAGGACCGCCCGAGCTTCCACATCTCCATCGCGACGGACATCAGCCCCAACTGCGACTGCCACCCCGAGAACGACACGCCCATCGTGCCCGACCTGGGCATGTTCGCGAGCTTTGACCCTGTGGCCATAGACCAGGCCGCGATTGATATGGCCCTCGCCGCGCCCACGCTCCCCAACTCCGAGCTCACGGACATGCGAGAGCGTCTGGAGGCCGAGGGCGGCATCCCCGAGCGCTGCCAGCACGACCACTTCAACCTGACGCACCCGGACACCAACTGGCGGTCCATGATCGAGCACGGCGAGAAGATCGGGCTGGGCACAAACCACTACGAGCTCATCGAGGTCAAGTAGCCAACGGGGGCGTGCAAAGGGGGCAGGCACTTTTGCACGCCCCTTCCGCAACTGAGGGGACGACTATGCGCAAGGTCATCGTATTCGGCAGCATGAACATGGACCTGTCCATAAGCGCTCCGCGCATGCCGGAGGCGGGCGAGACCATCTCTGGCTCGGACTTTCTCACCAACGCCGGTGGCAAGGGCGCCAACCAGGCCGTTGCCTCGGCGCGACTGGGCGCCCCCACGCACATGATTGCCGCCGTGGGCGCGGACGCCTTTGGCGGCGAGCTCGCGGGCGGGCTCGAGGCTGCCGGTGTGGACGTGAGCGACGTGCGGCGGCTCGAAGAAGCGGCCACGGGCGTCGCGGTGATCGTGCGCACGGCCGGGGAGAACAGAATCGTGCTCTCCGCCGGCGCCAATCACGCCCTCGGCCAGGACGACGTGGTATCCAACCTGCGGCGCATTGCCTCTCCAGGTGACGTCTTCCTCACGCAGGGCGAGTGCGACCCCGCCGCGACCGAGGCGGCGATTCGCGCCGCCCGCGAGCTCGGCCTCTTTACGGCCCTCAACCCCGCTCCGGCGCGTCCCGTGCCCGACGACCTCTGGCCGTGCGTTGACCTCGTCTGCCTCAACGAGACGGAGTGCCAGATCATGTGCGGCGTCCTGCCCGTGGATGACGCGACCTGTTTCGAGGCCGCGCGACTGCTGCGCGGCCGGGGTGCGGGCGCCGTGGTGATCACGCTTGGCTCGGCGGGCTCCTTCGGCCTGGGGAGCGACGGTGCGGCGCTGCGGGTTCCGGCGGCGCAGGCGCCCGCGGTCGTGGACACCACCGGCGCGGGCGACACCTACATCGGGGCGCTCGTGGCGGGGCGCGTGCGGGGGCTCTCGCTCGAGGAGTCGATGCGCTGGGGCTCCGCGGCGTCCGCCATAGCCGTGAGCCGCCTGGGGGCGCAGCAGGCCATTCCGACGGCGGAGGAGGTGGAGGCGCTCCGATGAGCGAGGGGGCCAAGGTTCTTCTCGACCTCGACACGGGGATAGACGACGCCCTCGCGCTCGCCTACGTCCTCGGCAGCCCCGAGGCCGAGCTCGTGGGCGTGGTCTGCAGCTACGGCAACGTGACCGTGGAGACCGCGGCGCGCAACACCCACGTGCTGCTCGACCTTCTGGGACACCCCGACATACCCGTCTACCTGGGCGCCGACCGGCCGCTGTGCGCGAGCTCGCCCTTCGAGCCACCGGCGGGGGTGGTCCGCATCCACGGTGCGGACGGCCTGGGCAACGTTGGGTCCCTTGACCGACCATACAACACCTCTGCCAGAGAGGCTGATTTCGCTCGTTTGGCAGAGGTGTTGTATGGTTCGCAGCTTTACTACGTCCCCACGGGACCCCTCACCAACCTTGCGCTGGCGCTTCGGACGACGTCACGCCCCATGGCCGGGCTCCCGCGCGTCACCTTCATGGGCGGCGCCCTTACCGTTCCGGGCAACGTGACCCCTTGCTCCGAGGCCAACATCCACAACGACCCCGAGGCGGCCGATGTCGTGCTGCGCTCCGGTCTCAAGACCCGCATGGTTGGTCTCGACGTTACCCACCAGGTCGTTCTCACGCGCGAGGAGACCGCGGCATGGCGCGAGCTGGGAACGCCGGCGGCTCGTCTCTTCGCGGACATGACGGACCACTACATAGGTATCTACGAGAAGAACAACCCGCACATGGGAGGCTGCGCGCTGCACGATCCGCTGGCGGTCGCCGCGGCGCTTGACCCCACGCTCGTCACGCGCCTTCCCGCGAATCTCCAGGTAGACCTCGAGGGATCCGCGCGTGGCCGAACGATCTGCGACCCGGACAGGCTGCGTGATGCAGAGAAGGACTGCGAGGTCGCGCTGACCGTCGACGCACCTCGCTTCCTCGAGGAGTTTCGCGCGCGCGTGCGCCGAGCCCTTGGCGCACGAGCCTGACGGCTTGCCCCGTGACAGTTGGCCCTGAGCAAACTGTCAACTTGACAGCTGGCCCCGGGCAAACCGTCAAGCTCGCGAAGACTAGCTCTTCTGGCGGTCGGGCGGCCTGAGCTCCGTGAGCGCCGTGTAGTCAACGTGCACCGTGGAGGGCTTCATCGGGCCGGGTGCGTACCAGTCGAGGGCGCAGTCAATCCACGCGTTCCAGAACGGCCACTCGTGCGCGCCGATCTCCGGCTCCCAGTACGTCACGTCAAAGTCGGCGTCGCGCAGCAGCTCAACGAGCTCGCGGTTGTTCTGGCACAGGTTGTCGTGCAGGCCGCAGGCGGCGTAGAAGCGCGGCTTTGGCAGCTCGGGGTCATCCTTGAACTTGTTGATGAGCGCCACGTAGTCCTTGTCGGACCCGATGACCGTGTCGATATCGCCGAAGAAGCGCTCGTAGTACTTGCGCTTGCGCGGAGAGTGGGAGTCCACTGCCTCGAGCACGCGGTCGCGCATGAACGCTCCCGAGAGGATGATGATGCTGCCAAAGCGGTCCGGGCGCAGCAGGCCGTTGATGAGGGCGGTGTACGCGCCGATGGAGATGCCGGCAAGCGCGGTGTCCTCGCGCTTTGCGGAGAGCGGGAAGACGCGGCGCGTGAAGTCCACGAGCTCCTCGCTGATGAACTTGCCGTGCCACTCGTTTATCTCGGGCTTGTTGAGGTAGAGACCGTCCTCGCCCGACGGTATGACGAGGGCCACGTCGCGCGCCTCGGCGGTCTCGACCACGTGCGTGCGGTCGATCCAGTCGACGTCCTGGCCAAACAGGCCGTGCAGCAGGTAGACCGTGCGATACGGTCCCCGCCGCCGCTTGGCCAGCTTGTTGCCGTCCATCTTGTCCGCGGGCAGGACGACGGTCAGCACCACATTGCGCTCGAGGTAGTGGGAGTAGAAGTCGACTCTGAACAGTGCCATTCTCGCGTCCCTCCTCGTGAGGTCTTGCGTTTCGACTCCTGTGCCGTGCGCCCTAGCGAACGAGCCAGTTGAGCGCCTCGGGAAGCGCCGCGTTCCAGAAGTCCCAGTCGTGACCGCCATCCATCTCATGATACGTGACGTCTAGACCAGTGTCGCGCATGCGTCGGGCGAGAACTCGGTTGGGCTCGGCAAGCGGGTCCTGGTTGCCGCAGCTCATGAAGATGCGCGGGCGCGGGCGGTCGCAGTAGACGAGGTCGGCCGCCAGGCGCGCCGGGTCCTTGTCGGAGCCGCGCACGTGGGAGAGGTCGCCGAAGGTGTGCTCGAGGAACGGGCGCGAGAGGAAGAAGAGGTCGTCCGAGATGATCTGGTCGAACCCGTCGATCACCATGGCCGAGGAGAGAGCCACCACCGAGCCAAAGGTCTCGCAGTACTTGAGGCCGTTGCGCAGCGCGCCGTACGCGCCCATGGAGATGCCGCCGATGAAGGTGTCCTCGCGGCGGTCCGAGAGCGGGAACATGCACCGTGCCACCTCGACGAGCTCCTGGCCCACGTAGCGTCCGTAGTAGTTGTGGACCTCGGGCTGATCGAGGTAGAAGGCGTTGTAGCCGGAGGGCATGACCACGGCGATGCCGCGAGACTCCGCCCAGTGGCGGATGCGGGTCTCGGAGATCCAATCCGCGTGGTTGCCCGAGATGCCGTGCAGCAGGAAGAGGGTCCGGTACGGCGCCTGCTTCTGCGGGTAGGGGCGCGAGGCCCACGCCTTGAGGTCGCGCTCGAGGTCGCCTCCCTCGCGGCGCATCACGGAGTCCGTGGCGTAGGCGTCGCCCTGGTTGTCAAAGGGGAGGATGACCTCGAGCGTGGTGGTGCGCATGAGGCAGGAGGAGAAGTAGTCAACGCTGATGAGAGCCATGTCGGCCTCCTTGGTGTAGTCGAGAAGAACGACGCCCAGTATACATAACGTGACAAAGGGACTGTCCCTTTGTCACGTTATGCGCTACTTCTTGGGGCACCTTTCGGCGAGCATGCGGGCGAGCTCGTGGAAGCGACCCTCGCTCATGGAGCTGCGAGGGACAAAGACGTAGCGCTTGGCACCAAAGCCGGCAAGGATGCCCTCGGGGCTGCTGTTGGAGGTCTTGAGCTCGGAGAGGGGGTAGTCGCCGCCCGCGCCCTGGGCGTCGCGCACGTGGATCGCGTCGTCTCCCACCGCAACGTGGAGGGCGCCGTCGTAGTCGGCGGGGTCGAGCGTCGTCGTGCGCGCGTAGCGCAGGCGCAGACGGGCGATGTTGGAGGAGGCGTACAGAAGGCCCACCGAGACGAGGAAGAGGGCGATGAGCAGCGGGTACCCCTGGTTTCCAAAGGCCAGCGCCGCGAGCACGAGCACGGCGAGCGAGATGAACGAGGCCGTCGAGAGGGCGCCTCTCATGCGCGGGGCCAGAAGCTCGGAGGCCCGGGCAAGGCCGAGCTCGTTGTAGTCGAAGGTCATCGAGTAGAGCACGTAGCCGTACTTGCTGTCGTCAAACGCGGGCTGCGAGTCGGTTGTGGCCTTGCGGCGCGCGGCGTTCTTCTTTGCCATGAGTCTCCCTTGAGTTGCCTACCTGACAAATCCTAGCGTCCCGTGAAGGAGCTGTCCCGGAAATGTGCTTGCCCGGTGAAGGGTACCGCTCACCGGAGCGTCGGCCCTGCGGGCGGAAGAATCGGGAATGATACTCCTTGCGCAGGGAGCGACCGCACGGTGACCTTATCCGCGTGCCGTCGCACTGTAGAGCTTAACAGCTTGGCAGCTGCCGAAGTGGGGGCCCGGGACGCATGGCGTCGACGGGCCCCTGTCCATGTCCGGGGATGCCGCGCGGAAGTGCCCGGCACCTTTGCACGGTACCTGCGCCCCCTACTCCACGAGCAGGTCCTCCATCTCGAAGGTGAGGCAGTTGACGTAGCCGCGGTTGGTGAGGCGAAGCTCGGGCACGCAGGCGAGCGACATCACGCCCATCGTCATGAAGGGCGACGGCATCTTGCAGCCCATCTGCGTCCAGGCCCTTCTCGCTGCGGCAACCTTCTCCGCCGCGGTCTCCACGCGCTCGGTGCTCATGAGCCCGCAGACGGGCAGCTCCACGAGCGCGAGCACCTTGCCGTCGGCAACGGCCACCTCCCCGCCGCCGCACTCGACGAGCGTTTGGGCGGCGAGCGCCATGTCCTCGTCGTTGTCGCCCATGACGAGGAGGTTGTGCGCGTCGTGGCTCACGGTCTGCGCGAGCGCCCCGTGGATGCCGAACCCCGTGACAAAGCCGAAGGAGTGCGTCCCGGCCTCGCCGTGGTGCCTGTCGAAGACCGCCACCTTGAGGATGTCGTCGGCGGGGCTGGCAAGAAGCGACTCATCGCGCACCGGGACCTCGACCACGACGTCGCGCGTGAGGGTGTCTCCGGGCTCGATGCCCATGGCGCGCACGCGCGCCGCTCCGTTCGGACGACCCGGGACGGGGACGCGGAAGGTCTCCGCCGTGGGCGCGAGCCCCAGGTCCATGGTGTGGGTCATCCAGTCGGGCCACTCGTATGGGGGCACGTCAAAGAGGGCACGACCGTCCTGCGCCACGAGCTCCCCGTCGATGATCACCGCTTGTGCGCGGAAGTCCCGCAGGCTGTCGAGAAGGACGATGTCGGCGCACTTGCCCGGCGTGACGGAGCCCATGTCGTGCGCGAGGCCGAAGTACTCCGCGCAGTTGATGGTGCACATCTGGAGGGCGGTCACGGGGTCGAGGCCAAGCTCGACGGCGGTGCGCAGCACGCGGTCCATGTGACCGTCACTCACCAGCGTCTCGGGGTGACAGTCGTCCGTGCAGAGCAGGCACAGGCGCGTGTCGACGCCCGCGGCCACGAGCTGGGGCAGATAGCCCGGGAGGTTGAGCCACGCCGAGCCCTGGCGAAGCTGAACGTGCATACCCATGCGGAGCTTGGCGAGCACCTCGTCGAAGCTTCCGGACTCGTGGCAGGAGGAGACCCCGGAGGCGACGTAGGCGGCAAGGGCGCGATCGCGGTCGGGGGAGGGGAAGTGGCCGGTCACCACGCGACCTGCCGCGAGCGTGACTCGAACCTCGCCGAGCGCGTTGTCCTCGTGCGCCAGGATGCCCGGGAAGTTCATCATCTCCCCCAGGGCGACCACGTTGTCCCAGCCCATGGCATCCTCTATGTCCCGCGCCGTGACAGCGGCGCCCGTGTCCTCGACTCCCGTGACCGCGGGCACGCAGGAGGGCGGCGTCATCATGGCCTTGAGCGGCGTCCTGCGTGCGTCCTCGAACATCGCGCGCACGCCGGGCATGCCGCGGACGTTGGCCACCTCGTGCGGGTCGCAGAAGATGCCGGTGGTGCCGTGGGGCACGACGGCGCGCGCGTACTCCGCCACGCCGACCATCGCGCTCTCCACGTGGATGTGGCTGTCCATGAGGCCGGGCGCGGCATAGAGGCCCGTGGCATCGATGACGCGCGTCTCGGGGCCTATGCAGTGCTCGGCCGTGTGCCCCTCGATGCCCAGGTAGGCAATGCGGCCGCGGGAAATGGCGATGTCGGCATCGGGCAAGATCTCGTGGGTGGTCACGCTCACGAGGCACGCGTGGCGAATCACGAGGTCTGCGGGGCGCTCGCCCAGCGCCACACGCGCCAGGTCGTCGTTGCACTCCCAGAGCGGGGCCTTGCAGAAGTTGTTGCGCATGGGCACCTCCGGTTCATCGGCGTTTCGTCAAGGGTAGCGCGCACGTGGCGTGCCGGGGCCAACTTTGGTAGAGTGTTCTGCGAGCGCGTTCGATGGGGTCGGGTGACGCAACACCTCGAACCTGGTCAGGGCCGGGAGGCAGCAGCCATAAGGGGCCTCTGGCGGGCATCCGATCCCATCGAGCGCGCTCTTTTCGTGCCGTTTTTCGATGGTGCACGGCGGCTCCCGGAAATTAGTTCGCATTTGGATTCCCACAAAAAGTGGCCAACTGGACTTTTGTCCCGATTCGGGGAGTTTTCAGGAATCCAATGCGAACTAATTTCGCATGAGGCGGAGCGAACGCCCCGCCTCCGGAACAGGCTTCGTGCAATAATGCAGCTCGACCCTCGCGAAAGGAGTTGCATGGCCCAGCTTCCCGCGCACCGCCTTGACCCCCGCATGCTGCGGGTCTGGTACGTCTCGGACGTCGTCGGAATCGCCGTCGTCGCCGTGCTCGCCGCCGTCGCGTGGCTCGTCGTTCGCCACCTGGGCGGGGACGTCTTCTGGGTCTACCTCGTTGCCGGCATCATAGAGGTCGTCTGCATCCTCGACCTCCTGATCTCCCCTCGCATCGAGTACGCGACGTGGCGCTACGACGTCACGCCAACGGACGTCGACCTCTACCACGGCGTGTTCGTCAAGAAGCGCGTGCTCGTCCCGCTCGTAAGGGTCCAGCACGTGCAGACCAAGCAGGGTCCCATCCTGCGCGCGCACGGCCTGGCAACGGTGACCGTCTCCACGGCGGGGGAGAGCTTCGAGATTCCGGGCCTCGCGGAGGACGACGCCAACGAGCTGCGCGACCGCGTGGCCGAGCTTGCGCGCCTCGCCAAGGAGGACGTGTGAGCGCGGACAACAAGGACGCTCGCCCGCCGGCCCCCGACGCGCCGAGCGCGGACGTCGGCAGCTTGGAGAAGGACCTCGAGCGCCTGGCCGTCCCGGAGCGCTCGCTCTTTGAGGAGTCCAACGCCGTCCCCGAGGCGCTTCTCGGCGCGCATCGCGCCAACCCGCTCTCGGTGCTCGCCGAGGCGCTCAAGATGGCGTCCGGCCTGGTGACGCTTGCCGCGTTCGTGCATGCGCCCGACTTCTTTGCCGGTGACCTCGACGCGCTCGTCAAACTTGCCCTCGCGGCCGCGGCCATCTTCGGGGCCTGCCTGCTCCTGAGTCTCGCCATCTGGCGCGCTCGCACCTGGGAGCTCACGTCCGAGGGCGTTCGCCTGCGCTGGGGCCTGGGCTGGGGGCCGTTCAGCCGCCGCAGCCTCACGATTCCCTACGAGCACATCCACACAGTCTCGATGAACTCGTCGCTGCTCGATCGGATCTTTGGTCTCCTGACGCTCGACCTCGACACCGGGGCGGCGGCGTCAGAGGGCGACGCCTCCAAGATCTCCGGCCTGCGCGCTAACGAGGCAAACGTCCTTCGCGCGGAGCTCTTCCGCCGCAGGCGTGCCGCCGGCCCCGTCAGGGAGGGCGAGAAGGACGAGGCGGCTCCTGCCGCGAACCCCACGGAGCGCCCGCTCGCCACCTTCTCGCTCGAGGGCCGCGAGCTCGCGCTCGCCGCGGCGTCCCAGATGAGCGCCGGCAGCCAGGCTCTTGCGCTCGTGGTTCTCCTCGTCAACGGGGTCAACCAGCTCATAGAGTGGGGGCTGCTCGACGTGGTGGGCAGGGGCGACGAGCTCGTGGCCGGCATCTCCCCGGTTATCGTGCCCGTGGTCCTGGCGTTTCTCGCCGCCGCGCTGCTCCTGGGCGCGGTCGTCTCGTTTGGGGTCAACCTCGTGCGCTATGCGGGATATCGCGTCGAGCGCTACGCCGACCGCGTGGTGGTGGAGCACGGCCTGCTCTCGCGCTCGTCGCGCGCGCTCGCCGCGGGGCGCGTGCAGTACGTGGCGGTGCGGCAGGGCATCATTCGTCAGCTCATCGGGTACGCCGAGGTCACGGCGCAGGTGGTTGCCGCACCCGGCGAGAAGGACGGTGAGCCCTCGGGCAGCGTGCTGCTGCACCCGTTCATCCGCGTTGACGAGGTCGACGCCTTTCTCGCCGAGGTCCTGCCGGACTACGCGGGCGTCTTGGGTCGCGCGAGGCTGGGGCGCCTGGGACCCGTGGCGCGCCGGCGAGCCGTGGTGCGCGCGGTTGTCTGGTGGCCGTTCGCGACGGCGATCTTCTTCGGCGCGCACTGGCTCTTCGGCTTCTCCGGCCTGCTCGAGAGCGCGGGGTGGCTGCTGCGCCCGGTGCTCGTTGCCGCGGGCATGCTGAGCGCGGCGCTGCTCGTGGGCCTCGTTGCGGACGCGCTGCGAGCCTGGGGCGCGGCCAGATACGGCCGCGCCAACCACGAGCTGGTGCTCGTTACCGGCGGCCTCACGCGGATCACCGTAATCGCTCCGCGCGCTCGCCTGCAGCGCATGGAGGTGCGCGTCAGCCCCTTCCAGCGTCGCGCCGGCGTGGCCACGCTCTCCGTTCGCACCGCGGCGGGCGACGCCGACGGCCTCACGCTGCGCGACCTGCCAGCCGACGCTGCCGACGAGATTCTGGCCTGGTATCGTCCGCGTGGGTAGCGTCCAGCCTCCTGGCTCCGCGGAGGTGGCGAGAAGAACCTGTGGCCTTCGAGTGCCCCGCGGCACCGCCGGGTATACTTGAGCTTCGTACGTTCCGTTGAGCCGGAGGCCGCATGGAATCGCTCTACACCAAGTATCGCCCGCAGACCTTTGAGCAGGTCGTGGGCCAGAGTCACGTGGTCGAGACCCTCAAGCGCGCGGTGCTCGAGGGGCGCACCAGCCATGCGTACCTGTTCTGCGGCCCGCGCGGAACGGGCAAGACCACGATGGCGCGCATCCTCGCGAAGGCCCTCATGTGCGAGCAGGGCCCGGCCGCCCTTCCTGACGGCACCTGCGAGCAGTGCCGCCTCATCGCGGCGGGCGAGCACCCGGACGTCATCGAGCTCGACGCTGCCTCGCGCACGGGCGTCGACAACGTCCGCGAGGAGATCATCTCCCGCGTGAGCTACGCGCCCACGCTCGGCCGCTGCAAGGTCTACATCATCGACGAGGTCCACATGCTCACGACGGCGGCGTTCAACGCGCTGCTCAAGACGCTCGAGGAGCCTCCCGAGCACGTGGTCTTCATCATGTGCACCACCGACCCGCAGAAGATCCTCGCCACCATCCTCAGTCGCGTGCAGCGCTTCGACTTCCACGCGATAGGCAACGACGAGATGCAGGCGCACCTTGCCTTCGTCTGCGGCAAGGAGGGCTTCACCTACGACGAGCGCGCGCTCGAGCTCGTGGTTCGTCACGCGCGCGGCGGCATGCGCGACGCCCTCACCTCGCTCGAGCAGCTCTCCGTCTTTGGTGCCGGGGACATAAGCCTCTCCGCCGCAACGGACTTCCTGGGCGAGGTCTCCGGCTCCGTGCTGGGCTCGGTGTCGCGCGCGATGGCGCACCGCGACGTGGCGGCGCTCTTTGGCGCCGTCTCCGAGCTCACGGACGCGGGCCGCGACCTTCTGCAGTTCACGCGCGAGCTCGCCGCCCACGTTCGGGACGTCTACGTGGTCTCGGTCGTGCCGAGTGCGGAGGGCGTGGTCGCCGCCACGGGCGAGGAGCTCGACTCCCTGCGCGCGGAGGCGGCGGCGTACGGCTCGCCCGACCGCCTCTCCCGCGTGCTCACCGTCCTGGGCGACGCCTCGAGCGAGATGCGCACGGCCACGAACCAGCGCCTGGTGCTGGAGATAGCCTTCACGCGCATAGCCCGCCCGAGCAGCGACCTCACCCTGGACTCGCTTGCCGAGCGCGTCGCTGACCTCGAGCGTCAGGTGGCCATCCTCTCCGTTCCCGGTGCCCGCAGGGTTGCCGCCCCGGCTCCTGGGGAGAATGGCGAGAAGAACATCGAGAGAGCCGCCGAGAAGAACCCCGCATCTCCGGCGCCCCCTCAGCCCGAGTCACCCTCCCTGCCCGAACCTCCGGCAAACGAGCCGGCCCCGGAGCCCGTCCCCGAGACGGCCGCGACC
>NZ_NFIZ01000011.1 GCF_002159625.1 Olsenella sp. An285 | reverse complement strand
CCCCCCCCCGACGGTTTTTTCGTCGAGGGCGCCACGTGCTCGGGCGAGCGTGGCCCGGGCGTCGTTGATGCGGCCGAGGGCGAGGCTCGCGTACGAGAAGATCAGACAGGCGGAAAGTCGCGCGGCGCCGTCCGTGGCCTGGAGCAGCGGGCGCGCGAGGCGCGCGGCCTCGGCGGCGTCGCCGGTAAAGTAAGCGAGCTCGGCGAGGGCGACGTCGCGGCGGAGGCCGGGGTCCAGGGACGCGGCGTACTCGCGCGCATGGCCGGGCGGGAAGGGCGAGCCCATGAGCGGCATGAGGGCGCCGCACCCGCCGCGGGGGAGTGAGGGGGCGACGTCGTTGCGCGGGTCCCTCCGGAGGCGCCGCGGGTCATCGGGCTTGACGGATCCCGCGGGGATGCGCCACGCGCGCCCGAAGCGCTCCGCGCCCGGGACGCGGCCCTCCGCACAGTAGGTCTGGACGCGGCGCTCGGTGACGCCCCAGCGGCGCGCGGCCTCTCCCACGGTGATGAACTCCACGACGACCTCCTCATTCGATGGGAGCAGCTTACCAGAGGAGCGTTTCGGGAAGGCGAACACTTCCGCCGGCGGCAAGCAGCCGCGTTGTGCCTTTGCTGGCTAGGGCACGATTCGGGGAATTCGAGTTGCGAAATCTAGGGATAGGGCACGCATTCGGGCCATCGAGCGGGGTCCTGTGAGGAAAGGCGAAGCTTGGCTACGAAGAAACCGCTGGTCGCGCCGTCCAGCCCGGACAGCCGCTCATCACGAATCGCCGGAGGAGCTGCCCTCCCTCCACATTCCGAAACGCTCCTAGGCGTCCTCGTGCCCTGGCCCCCGAAAGCGCAACGTCAAAACCGCGGCCCCCGCCCCGACGGTATCTGAACCGTTGGGGCGGGGGCCGGACAGGAAGACGCGCTCTGCGGCGGGGGTCCCGCGGTCCCGAGACAGCGACAGGGGCGGACCTTCCGCCGTCGGGCGAGAATGACCTCGCTACGCGGCCTCGACGTCCTTGGTGACGATCACGTCGACGCCGAGACCGAGCACGTCGGCGATCGCGACGTCACCCTCGTGCACGGGAGCGGGGAGCTCAACCTTGCGGATCTCCGCCATGACGTCGAAGATGCGGTCCTTGGGGATGACCCCGGAGAGGCGCACGCTCGCGAGCGGCAGCTCGCCGCCGTCCACGAGGATCGAGGACGCGATGTTGCGCATGGGGTTTTGGATCTCCTGGGTGACGTAGGCCTCGCCCTTGAGGCAGGTGTTGCCGGTGACGCTCTTGATGACGCCGTCCTCCAGCTCGACCTTGATGTCGCACCCCTGCGGGCACATGATGCAGGTGAACTCCCTTAGCATGTCACCGTCACCTCCAGGTCGTCGGTGGTGTTGAGCTTGTCGGCCGCGATTTTGATCTGGACCATCTCCGCGGGGAGGGCCTTGGCCATGCGGCGGCGCCTGATGACGGTGTCGCCCTGGCGTACCTCCACGGTGCAGTCGCGCAGCGGTCTGCGCACGCGGAAGCTCACCGTGACGTCCGAGGTGCCGCTCACGCGGGCCGGCGTGAGGCCGCCCACGAGCTCGTTGCCGCGCACGGCGAGCGGGCACTCGGGGAGGCCGCCCTCGGCGAGGAAGCGCGGCGCGCCGTCAGCCAGCGCCTCGGCCTCGAGGGAGACGAAGTCGACGAGGTCGTGCACGTGAAGGACGTTGCCGGCCGCGAAGACGCCGGGGACCGTGGTCTGGTAGCTCTCGTCAACGGCGGGGCCGCTCGTGCCGGGGTCCTTCTCGGCGCCCGCCATCCAGGTGAGCTCGTTCTCGGGGATGAGGCCCACGGAGAGGATGAGCGTGTCGCACTCGTACTCGACCTCGGTGCCGGGGATGGGCTGCATGTGGTCGTCCACCTGGGAGATCACGACGCTCTCCAGGCGGTCCGTGCCGCGGATGTCCGTCACGGTGTGGGAGAGGGAGAGCGGGATGTTGTAGTCGTTCAGGCACTGCTCCACGTTGCGGGGAAGGCCGCTCGCGTAGGGCTGCACCTCGAAGACGCCGAGCACCTCCGCGCCCTCGAGCGTCATGCGGCGCGCCATGATCATGCCGATGTCGCCGGAGCCGAGGATGATCACGCGGCGGCCGACCATCTTGTTCTTGAGGTTGATGTAGGACTGCGCCACGCCGGCGGTGTAGACGCCCGCCGGGCGCGTGCCGGGGATGGAGATGGCGCCGCGGGTGCGCTCGCGGCATCCCATGGCCAGGATGACGGCGCCCGCCTCGAACTCCATCATGCCGTGCTCGGAGGAGGAGGCAAAGACGTGGCGGTCCGGCGTGACCTCGAGGACCGTTGTGTCGCAGAGGCAGGGGATGCCCAGCTCCTCGGCCTCGCGGACGAAGCGCGCGGCGTACTCGGGACCGGAGAGCGTCTCGCCAAA
Organism: Olsenella sp. An285; assembly: GCF_002159625.1. Taxonomy (GTDB): domain Bacteria; phylum Actinomycetota; class Coriobacteriia; order Coriobacteriales; family Atopobiaceae; genus Thermophilibacter; species Thermophilibacter avicola. The sequence continues at coordinate 87,963 of NZ_NFIZ01000011.1, read as the reverse complement.
GCGGGTGAGGCCAAAGCCGTCGTGGATGCACTGGCGCAGGATGCCGCCGGGGCGCTTCTCGCGCTCGAGGACGAGTATGTCCTCCACGCCTTTCTTGCGGAGCTCGATCGCCGCGGCCAGGCCGGCGGGGCCGCCGCCCACGATTATGGCGTCTACGTGCTTCATTACGCGCTCACGCTCCCTTCGGGTGCCTCGGCGGGCGCCTTCGTGGCGCCGGCGGTCGCGGCGTCGCCCCTGACGGGGCCGGTGAACATGTAGGAGCCCGCACGGTTGAAGCGCACGTCCTCGGGCCTCACGCCCAGCTCCTGCTCGATCATCTCGGTGATGCGGGTCTCGCAGTAGCCGCCCTGGCAGCGACCCATCGTGGCGCGCGTGCGGTTCTTGATGCCGGTCACGGTGTGAACGCCCAGGGGGTTGTGGATGGCGCGGCGGATCTCCGCGCGCGTCACGGTCTCGCAGCGGCAGACGATCTCGCCGTACTCGGGGTCGGCGGCGATGGCTGCGGCCTGCTCCTCGCGCGTCATGTCGTAGAAGCGCTTGGGCGCGGGGCGCACGGGGTCGAAGTCCGCGTTCTTCTGGGGTGCCTCCACGGCCACGAGGAGCGCCACGGCGCGACGGGCGAGCGGGAGCGCGCAGGTCACGCCCGGGGACTCGATGCCCACGAGGTTCACGGTGTTGGGGTGGCCCTGCTGGTCGCTCTCGAGCTTGAAGTCGAGGACGTTGCCCTCCTCGTCAACGCGCTTCCAGCGGATGCCGGCGAAGTTGCGGATGAAGAACTCGCGACGCATCTGCTCGAACATCTTGGAGCCGTCGCGGATGAGGCCGTCGAGGTGCTCCTTGGTGCACTTGTAGTCCTCCCAGCCCTCCGTAACGTAGGAGTCCGGGCCCACGAGGATGTTGCCGTCAACGGTGGGCGTGGCGTGGGTGGAGAAGCCGCCCTTGTCGTTGGGTGCGGGGTAGACGGGCGTCTTGAGGTAGGCGCCGGCCTTCTTGTCCAGCACGAAGTACTCGCCCTTGAAGCCGCGCACCGGGTAGTTGGGGTAGCCCAGCATCTCGGAGACCTCGCTCGCGTAGGCGCCGGCGCAGTTGACGACCCACTTGGTGCGGACCTCGCCCTGCGAGGTGGAGATGACGTAGGCGTCGCTCTCCGCGTCGCGCGCGATACCGGTCACGCGGTGGTCAAAGAGGAAGGTCGCCCCGTTCTGCGCCGCGTTGTCCGCGAGCGCGATGGTATAGGCCATGGGGTCGAGGATGCCCGAGGACGGCACGTACATGGCGAACTCGCCGCCGGCGTGCGGCTCGATGCGCTCGATCTCCTCCTTGTCGATCATGCGCATGCCCTCGACGCCGTTCTTCTCGCCGATGGCCTTGAACTTGAGGATGTTCTCTCGGTCGTGCTCGGTGAAGCCCACCACGAGCTTGCCGGTGCGCTTGAAGGGCACCCCAAGCTCGGCGGCCACCTGGTCGAACTCCCTGTTGCCCTCGACGGCGCACTCCGCCTTGAGCGAGCCGGGCTTGTACGTGAAGCCCGCATGCAGCATGCCGGTGTTGCGACTGCTGTTGCCGCACGCCACGTCCAGCTCCTTCTCAAGGACGGCAACGCGCAGCTGGTAGCGGGTTAGCTCGCGGGCAACGGCCGAGCCCACGACGCCCGCGCCAATGACGACGACGTCCCACTGCTCCCTCTCCATGCCAATCCCTCCTCCTGTGTTCCGGGAAACCGTTGAATCACATGCTACGTAGCGGGGCATGCGCTGTATCTGGTACCCGGGACAGTCTTTTGCATCTGACGGAGGTGCCAGGATAGTTTGTCGGGAAGCAGCGGCCGTCTTCTGTCGGGCGCAGCGTCAGCCTAATTTGGCGAGATATAGATGTTGTCAGAGTCTGAGCCGCTACAAGCCGCACGGCTATCCTGGCGCGTCTCGCGCGTTGTCATTTGTAGGGTATTTCCTGGGGAGCTCCCCCGATACACCGAAAACGAATTGTCGAATTTTCCCAGCTAGACGAAGTGTCTCATTTTCGGTGTACCTCGACCGAAGCTCAGAAAGTACCCTACAAATGAGGCGCGGAAATCGAAGCGTGCTCCCGGGTTATTTAGTTATAGTCCTAGATAATTTCCCTCCTTGCAGTCCACTGCTCCCGGACAGAAACCACGTGACCTTTTGCCGCCACGCGTGTCTGAGGCCGCCCGCGGGCGGGAACGATGTCCGTAACGGCGAAAGGGGAGAGGCATGACTCGGGCGGCCGCGGGCGAAAACTGCTACGACGTCGTCATCGTTGGCGCGGGGGTCTCGGGCTGCGCAATCGCGCGCGAGCTCTCGCGATACCACATGAGCGCATGCGTGCTCGAGGCCGAGGAGGACGTCTGCTGCGGCACGTCCAAGGCAAACTCCGCGATCGTGCACGCCGGGTTCGACGCCGCCACCGGCACGCTCATGGCACGCCTCAACGTGGAGGGGTCAAACCTCATGGGGACGCTCTGCGAGGAGCTCTCCGTGGACTACGAGCGCATAGGGTCGCTCGTGGTGTGCACGGACGAGGCGGAGCGGGACGGGCTCGAGGCCCTTCTCGCCCGCGGCCGCGCGAACGGCGTCACCGACCTGCGCATCGTCGAGCGAGACGAGCTGCGGGCGCTCGAGCCCAACGTGTCCGAAGCCGCCGTGGCCGCGCTCTGGGCGCCAACCGGCGCGATCGTGAACCCCTTCCAGCTCACCCTTGCTCTGGCGGAGACGGCCGCCGTGAACGGCGTCGAGTTCAGGTTCCTCTCGCCCGTGAGCGGCGTCACACGCGTGCCGGACGGGCTCTGGGAGCTTGCGACCGCGGCCGGCCCCGTGCACGCCCGCGTGGTGGTCAACGCCGCGGGCGTGCACGCGGACGAGTTGCACAACCTCGTCTGCGCGCCCGACGACCGCCTGGAGGTAGCGCCGCGCCGCGGCCAGTACCACGTGCTTGACGTCACCGCGGGCGCTCACGTGCGGCACACGGTCTTCGCGCTGCCCACGCGACTTGGAAAGGGCGTGCTCGTCACGCCCACCACCGGCGGCAACCTGCTCGTGGGGCCCACGGCCGAGGACATCGACGACAAGCTCGGCGTCGACACCACGGCGGACGGCCTCGCGGAGGTCGTGCACAAGGCGGCGCTCACGGTGCGCGGCGTGCCCTTCTCCGAGCGCATCCGTACCTTCGCGGGGCTGCGCGCCCACCAGCCGGGGCACGACTTCGTCATAGGCGAGGTCCCTGGCGCGCCGGGCTTCGTGGACTGCGCGGCCATCGAGTCCCCTGGGCTCTCGGTCGCGCCCGCGATCGGTCGCATGGTGGCGGGCATCGTCTGCGAGCTCCTGGGCGGACCCGCGGAGAAGGACGGGCTGCTCCCGCGCCCCGGACCCGTCCCCGACGTCGCGCGCCTCGGGCCGGAGGAGTGGTCCGCCCTCGTGGCCCAGCGCCCAGCCTATGGGCGCGTGGTCTGCCGCTGCCGCACGGTGACGGAGGGCCAGGTTGAGGACGCCATCCGGCGACCTCTGGGCGCACGCTCGCTCGACGGCGTCAAGAGGCGCGTGGAGGCCGGCATGGGCCGCTGCCAGGGCGGGTTCTGCTCGCCGCGCGTGGCGCAGATCCTCGCGCGCGAGCTGGGGGTCGACCTGCGCACGGTCACGCTGGCAGGCCCGGGGAGCGAGCTCGCCGCAGGCCGCGTGAAGGACGCATGGGCCGCGGCCGCGGGGGAGGTGGCACGATGAGACGCTATGACGTCATCGTGGTGGGCGGAGGTCCGGCGGGGCTCGCGGCGGCTACGTCAGCGCGTGGGGGAGGCCGGCGCTCCGTCCTTCTCCTCGAGCGCGACCGAGAGCTCGGCGGCATACTCAACCAGTGCGTGCACAGCGGCTTTGGGCTTGTCACCTTTGGTGAGGAGCTCACGGGGCCGGAGTACGCGGCGCGTTATGTGGACGCGGCGCGCGGGGCCGGCGTCGAGGTGCTCCTTGACAGCATGGTCCTGGACGTCTCATCCGGCTCGGACGGGCCGCGCGTCACCTGGGTGAGCCCCGCGCGCGGCGTCGAGTCCGCGGGGGCGGGCGCCGTGGTGCTTGCCATGGGCTGCCGGGAGCGGCCCGCGGGCGCGCTGGGGATTCCCGGCTTTCGCCCAGCTGGGGTCTACACCGCCGGCTGCGCCCAGCGGATGGTCAACCGAGAGGGTCTCCTGCCGGGGCGCGAGGTCGTGATCCTGGGCTCCGGCGACATCGGGCTCATCATGGCGCGCCGGCTCACGCTGGAGGGCGCGCACGTGTCATGCGTGGCCGAGCTCATGCCCTACTCGAGCGGCCTCAAGCGCAACGTGGTCCAGTGCCTTGACGACTTTGGGATCCCGCTCCTGCTCTCGCACACGGTGACGCGCGTGGAGGGGCGCCGGCGCGTGGAGGCCGTCGAGGTCTCGCGCGTGGACGACGCCGGGCTGCCGATCCCGGGGTCCGGCGTGCTCTACCCCTGCGACACGCTGCTGCTCTCGGTGGGCCTGCTGCCGGAGAACGAGCTCTCGCGCGCTGCGGGCGCGGAGCTCTCCGCCGCCACGCGCGGCCCCGTGGTGGACGACTCCCTCATGACGAGCGTCCCAGGCGTCTTTGCCTGCGGGAACGTCCTGCACGTGCATGACCTCGTGGACTACGTGACCCAGGAGGCCGAGCGTGCGGGGGAGTGTGCCGGCGCCTGGGCGGACGGCGCGCGCGGGGAGCGGCAGCTCGTGCCGCTGCTTCCTGGGACCGGGGTGCGCTACGTGGTGCCGCAGCTGCTGGACGTCGCGTGCATGCCCGAGGAGCTGGTCGTGCGCCTGCGCGTGGACGACGTCTACGAGCGGCGGTCGCTCGTGGCACGGGCGGGTCGCGAGGTCGTGGCGCGCCGGCGACGCGACATCCTCGTGCCGGGGGAGATGGAGCAGGTGACGCTGCGGCGCGAGGTCCTTCTCGGCCAGGGCGACCCCGGCACCATAACGATAGGGCTGGAGGCATGATGGGCGTTAGCAGTGTGGGCGAGAAGAACGAGCGCGTGCTCACGTGCATCCGCTGCCCGCGGGGGTGTCGGGTCAGCGTTGCCCTAGGAGCGGAAGGCGGGGTCGAGTCCGTGTCCGGCAACGCGTGCCCCCGCGGTGACTCCTACGCGCGCGCCGAGGTAACGTCCCCCGTGCGCACGGTCACGACCACGGTGCCCGTGCTGGGGGCCGGCGACGGCGCCCGCGTTGCGGTGAAGACCGCGCGCGAGGTCCCCAAGTCATCCGTACTGGACGTGGTGCGTGCGCTCGCAGGCGTGACCGCCCGGGCGCCCGTGGAGATGGGCGACGTGGTTGCCCGCGGCGTGGCCGGAACCGGCGTCGACGTCGTCGCCACCAGCCGCACCCGGTGACCGTGCAAAGGGGACAGGCACTTTTGCACGTCCTCTTTCAGCAGGCACGGAGGGCGGCAGCCAGGGCCTCGAGGTCCTTCTCGTCTGGGTGCCCGACCGCGCGGTCGAAGTTCTCGATCATCGGCTCAAAGCGTGCCGGGTCCTGGGCGGACATCTTGACGTAGCGCTCGCGCACGGCGGGCGGCATCTGCCCCTGGCACATGAAGCGGCCGACCACCCGTGCGTCCTGGGGCAGTGCCGCCGCAAAGCGGTCGAGCACGCGGTCGTAGTACGCCTGGCTCCCGCCGAAGCCGCACGTCCCAAAGAGGAAGACGCGCTTGCCGGAGAGCACGGCGAGCTGGGGCTCCAGCGCGGGGTCCATGCCGCCCTTGTCGGTCCAGGACCCCACCAGCACGAGGTCCGCGGACGCGACGTCTGCGACCTCGTTCTTCTCGCCCAGCTCGGCGCGGGCGCGGTCGGCGAGCCTCTGGGTGTTTCCCGTCTTTGAACTTAAGATCACGGCGTACGACATAGTTGGTCTCCCTTCGGTTGGCTGACGCTTATGTACCCCACTTTCGCCGCCTAAACCTCCCAGGCAAAGTTCCTCATGTCCACGCGCCCGCCGGGGAGAAAGCCCACGCCCTCGGCCTCGAGCATGCGCCGCTGCTCGCCAGGGCCGCCAAAGGCAAAGCCCGGAGCGAGCGATCCGTCAGCGAAGACCACACGGTGGCACGGCACCCCGCCGGCGACCCCGGGGCTTCCGTGCATGGCGTAGCCCACCTGACGCGCGCACCGAGGCGCCCCCATGAGGTGCGCCACCTGCCCGTAGCTGGCCACGCGCCCCTCCGGAATCTGACGAACGACGTCCCAGGCGCGCTCGAAGAACGACTCCTCCACAGCTCCTCCAATCCGCTATGCTCAGGCTACCACGCACGACGCATCTCCCGACGCACGACCGAGAGGGGACCCATGGACATCAACAGGAACGCGACAGCCCTGCTCGTCATCGACGCCATCGAGGCCGTGGGCGCCGACTCGCTCTACGACCCGGATACCGCCACCGCCGCCTATCGCGCCGCCGTCGCACGCTCCGTGGCGGCTTGTCACGACGCAGGGATTCCCGTCATCTACTGCAACGACGCGCACGTTCGCGGCCTGGACCGCGAGCTCGAGCTCTGGGGCGAGCACGGCATCGCCGGCGAGATGCGCGTCTTCCCGGAGATCGAGCAGGCAGCGGGCGACATCACGATCCCCAAGCGCCGCTACTCCGGCTTCTTCCAGACCGACCTCGACCTCACCCTGCGCGAGCTGGGCGTCACGACCGTCATCGCCGTGGGGGCGGACACCAACATCTGCGTGCTGCACACGCTGGCCGACGCCTACTTCAACGGCTACGCCTCCGTGGTGGTGACCGACGCCACGATGACCTTCCTCTGCGGCACGCAGGAGGGTGCGCTCGAGCACTGCGAGAAGTGCTACGGCTCCGAGCTCGTGACCGTCGCAGAGCTGGAGGCCGTGCTCCGCGCATAGACGCCCGATTGGCGGCAACTCCATAGTTTGTGTGCCCGATTCTGGAATTGTTGACGAAATGTCACCAATAACTCAATCAAGTGATATGCTTTCCTCAAAGCGAGGCGGGCCTCTGCCCGCGCAGAGAGGATGCCATGAGCGAGAAGATCATCGAGAACCGGACCTTTGACGAGGAGCGCGCCCTGTACGGCGCGCGAGACGTGACCGTGCGCAACTGCCGCTTCGACGGGCCGGCCGACGGCGAGAGCGCCTTCAAGGAGTGCGAGCGCGTCATCGTGGAGGGCTCATACATGAACCTCCGCTATCCGTTCTGGCACGACCGCGGGCTCGTGCTGCGAGACGTCGAGATGACCGAGCTCTGCCGCGCGGCGCTCTGGTACAGCGAAGACGTGACCATCGAGGACAGTCGCCTGCACGGCATCAAGGCGCTGCGCGAGTGTGCGGACGTGCGGATGGGCGGCTGCGACGTCGTGTCCCCGGAGTTCGGCTGGTCGACGCGCGGCATCCAGATGGAGTCGTGCACGGCCGAGAGCGAGTACTTCCTGATGCGAGCGACCGACCTCGCCCTGCGCGACGTGCGCTTCAGGGGCAAGTACTCGTTCCAGTACGTCGAGGATGCCGTGATCGAGGACAGTGAGCTCGACACCAAGGACGCCTTCTGGCATGCGAAGAACGTCGTCGTGCGCAACTCGATCGTGCGCGGCGAGTACCTTGGCTGGTACAGCGAGGGCCTCACCTTCGAGAACTGCCTCATCCAGGGGACGCAGCCGCTCTGCTACTGCAGGGACCTGCGCCTCGTGAACTGCCAGATGGTCGGCTGCGATCTCGCCTTCGAGCGCAGCCACGTCCAGGCAAGCATCACGACGCCGGTGGACAGCGTCAAGAACCCGCTCGCCGGCAGTCGCATCACGCTGCCCGCCGCGGGCGAGATCATCCGCGACATCGAGGGCGCCACGGGCGTGGTCCAGGTCACGGGCGAAATGCTCGCGGGCGAGAAGAACGCGGGGGTGCGCACCTGCGCATGACGGAAAGCCGACCCGCTTGTGCGCGCCTGAAATTCTCGCTTGCCACGTCTCGAGAAGGATGCTATAGTTCTTCCTCGCACAACGACCGGGTGGTGGCGCAGTTTGGTAGCGCACTTGACTGGGGGTCAAGGGGTCGCTGGTTCGAATCCAGTCCACCCGACCAGAGATTTCGAGGTCACGGGCTACGTCCCGTGGCCTCTTTTGTGTTTTTATGCGCCTATTCCACATCGTCCCATAACTCGGCCCTCTGACCTGCACGTTAGTCAGCGAAGTTGTCGAATTTGCAGCCAGGGCACGGTTGCGCGAATCGGCGTTGCGACATTCGCACTCAGGGCACGCCTCGGTTGCGAGACGCCATGAATCTCGGCTTCCTCCACCCGAAAGTGAAGTCTTACGCTGTGCCCTTGCCCTCGATTTCGCAACTTTAGGGAATGTTGACGGGAGGCAAGCTCTCCGACGCGTGCCCTCACCCATATTTCAGCAACGCCTTCCCGGAATATCGTGCCCTGACCGCATATCTCACAACGTCATATGCCGCGCGGGGTGCCAACCACCCAACACGCTCCGGACGTCCGGCCGCGTGTGTCGGGCGCGTTTCGGCACGGCAAACGCCGTGTGGCCAGGTGCTCGGCGTCCCGCACGGCCGTCATAAGATGAGAGCCGCACGTGAAGGCGCCGAGACACAGGAGGAAGACATGTCACGCGTGTACAACTTCTCCGCAGGTCCCGCAGTGCTGCCCGAGGAGGTCCTCGGGGAGTGCGCGGACGAGATGCTCGACTACGCCGGCTGCGGCATGAGCGTCATGGAGATGAGCCACCGATCTTCCGTCTTCCAGAAGATCCTCGACGACGCCGAGGCCACCCTCCGCAGCCTCATGGGCATCCCGGACAACTACAAGGTCATCTTCACGCAGGGCGGAGACTCGCTGCTCTTCTCCACGGTCTTCATGAACCTCGCCCTCAACGGCAAGGCAGACTACGTCATCACCGGCAACTGGGCCAAGAAGGCCTTCCAGGAGGCGCAGATCCTTGGCGACGCCGTCGCGGTGGCAAGCTCCGCCGACAAGAACTTCTCCTACATCCCGGACTGTTCCGACCTGCCCATCCGCGAGGACGCGAGCTATCTCTACATCTGCGAGAACAACACCATCTACGGGACCAAGTTCCCGGAACTCCCCAACACCAAGGGACACGTCCTCGTGGCGGACCAGAGCTCGATGTTCCTCTCCGAGCCCGTCGACGTCTCGCGCTACGGCCTCATCCACGCCGGCGTGCAGAAGAACGTGGGCCCCGCGGGCGTGCAGATCGTGATCGTGCGCGAGGACCTCATTCCCGAGGACCTTCCCGGCGTGCCCACGATGCTTCGCCTCAGGACCCAGGCCGACGCCGGCTCGCTCTACAACACGCCCAACTGCTGGGGCATCTACGTCTGCGGCAAGGTCTTCAGGTGGATCGAGAAGAACGGCGGGCTCGCGGCAATGGGGGGGCGCAACGCCGAGAAGGCGGCCGTTCTCTACGACTTCCTCGACGAGTCCGAGCTCTTCTCGTCCCCGGTGGAGCGACGCGACCGCTCGCTCATGAACGTGCCGTTCGTGACCGGCAACAAGGATCTGGACGCCGAGTTCGTGGCCGAGGCCGCCAAGGCGGGCCTCGTGAGCCTCAAGGGCCACCGCTCCGTGGGCGGCATGCGCGCCTCGATCTACAACGCCATGCCACGTGCCGGCGTGGAGGCGCTCGTGGCGTTCATGAAGGACTTCGAGCTCGCGCACCGCGCGTAGCTTGACGATTTGCTCAGGTCAAACTGTCAATCTTGACAGTTTGACCTGAGCAATCTGTCAAGCGGGAGGGATTAGGATGTACAAGATCTGCTGCCTCAACAACATCGCCAAGGTGGGGACCGACCACCTGGGCGCCGGGTACGAGTTCGTCGCCGAGCCGGAAGGGGCCGACGCCCTTCTCGTGAGGAGCGCCAACCTCCACGAGATGGAGCTCGGCCGCGACCTTCTGGCCATTGCCCGCGCCGGAGCCGGAGTGAACAACATTCCGGTGGATCGCTGCGCGGAGGAGGGCGTCGTCGTCTTCAACACGCCCGGGGCAAACGCCAACGCCGTGAAGGAGCTCGTGGTCTGCGGCATGCTCCTCGCCTGCAGGGACGTCATCGGCGGCGCCGAGTGGGTGGCCGAGAACAGCGACGACCCGGAGATCGCCAAGCGCGCTGAGAAGGCCAAGAAGCAGTTCGGCGGGTGCGAGCTCGCCGGCAAGCGAGTGGGCGTGGTGGGCCTGGGCGCCATCGGCGCGGCGGTGGCCAACGCCCTCATCGACCTCGGCTGCGAGGTCATGGGGTACGACCCCTACCTCTCCATCAACGCGGCATGGAGCCTCGACCGCAGGATCGAGCACGTGACGGACCTGGGCGACCTCCTCTCGCGCTGCGATTTCGTGACCCTTCACGTCCCCGCCACGGACTCTACCCGCGGGATGATCTCCGCCGAGGCCATCGCCCGCATGCCGCGCGGCGCCGTGCTGCTCAACTTCGCCCGCGACGCGCTCGTGGACGAGCAGGCGCTGGCCGAGGCCCTCGACGACGGGCGCGTGGCCCGCTACGTCACGGACTTCGCCAACCCCGCGAGCGCCAACATGAGAAACGCCATCGTCCTGCCGCACCTGGGCGCCTCCACGGGCGAGGCGGAGGACAACTGCGCCGTCATGGCCGCCAACGAGCTCAAGGACTATCTCGAGAACGGCAACATCAAGAACTCCGTCAACTACGGGCAGGTGGACCTGGGGGAGCTCGCGCCCGGCAACGAGCGCATCGCCATCTTCCACGAGAACGTCCAAGGCGTGATCGGCCAGATCTCGGCCGCCATCGCCGCCTCGTCCCTCAACATCGAGAACATGACCAACAAGAGCCGCGGATCCAACGCCTACACCCTGATCGAGGTCTCCGGCGACGTCTCACCGGACATCCGCGCGCAGGTGGAGGGCATACCCAGCGTGCGCCGCGTGCGCGTCATCGAGCGTCCGTAGCGCAGGCGCGCAGATCCTCCCGTCGGGGCCCGGGCGTCCGCTCGGGCCCCGTCTTGTGAAGGCGAGAGGGGTGAGGTTTCGATTTCCGTTAAGATGGGTAACCTGTTGAAGGTACGTCGTCCAGCACTCGAGGGGCTTTTCAGTGTCAGAGAGAACCGATCACATCAAGTCGGAGATCAAGAGCATCGCCGACGCCGATGCCGCCGAGCGCCAGCGCGCCGGTCGGACTGACGTCCCGGTGGGCACCTCCGGCAACCCCTCCACCCAGATCTTCACCGTCGCCAACGCGATCACGTTCTGCAGGCTCGCGCTCACCATTGCCTTCCTCGTGCTCTTTGCCGGCGGCGAGCACCGCACGCTCGCCCTCGTCTTCTACGTGGTGGCGGCGACCACGGACTTCCTTGACGGGCAGGTTGCCCGCAGGACCCAGACCGTGAGCTGGCTCGGCAAGATCATGGACCCCATCATGGACCGCGTCCTGCTCTTCACGGGCGTCATCGGCCTTCTCATCGTGGGCGACCTGCCGCTGTGGGTGCCCGTCTTCGTCATAGGCCGTGACGCCTACCTCGCCGTGGGCAGCATGGTCCTGCAGCACTACCGCAGGAGGCCCGTCGACGTCTCCTACGTCGGCAAGGCCGCCACCGCCTCCCTCATGTTCGGCTTCTGCGACCTCCTCCTGGGGCTGCCGCGGCTCGCGGGTCTCGGCCTCGTGGACGTCGCGTGGCTCCCGGGGCTCAACTCCCAGCCCGCCGCCCTCGGCATCCTCTTCGTCTACCTCGGCGTCGCCCTCTCCGCGACCGCGGCCGTCATCTACACCGTGGAGGGCATGAGGCTCCGCCGCCAGGCCGTAGAGGAGCGGGGTGCCGGGAATGGGAAGTAGCATGGCCACCGGCGTCCTCTACGAGGAGCACGTTCTTCTCGGCGCGTCCTTCGAGGAGTCCGCCGTCACCGGGGGACCCCTCGTCATAGCCTACGCCGGCGAGAAGAACCTCGAGGAGCTGCTCCCCGGCGCCGTCGTCGCGGACCTCACCGGCACCGCCTACCTCCTCGTCTCCGGCGCGAGCTCGCAGGCGCTCTTCTCCGCCGCGACGGCGGGGCGCCCCCTTGCGGTGGGCGAGGCGGCGTTCGAGGCCGTCCTCACGGGGGAGGGCCGGCTCCTCTCCGTCCCGCTGGCCCTGCGCTCGGGCGACCACGAGCACGTGCTCCTGGACCCCACGCCCCGAGGGTCCGCCCTGACTGCCTGGCTCGGCTTCCTCTCGAGCATGGAGCAGGACGGCTACGCCCCCTATGCGCAGACCTCCGTCGAGGACGCGAGCGAGATGCTCGTGCCGCTGCTGCTTTCGGGGGAGCGCTCGCGCGACGTGCTCTCGGACTACGTCCGCACCGCGGGCGAGGCCCTGCCCCGCGAGGGGGAGGTCAGCGCCGTCCACCTTGACGCCATACCCGCGCTCGTGACGCGCGTCCCGGGACCCGGTCCCAAGACGTGGCTGTTGCTCGTGCCCGCTCAGCGAGCCCGCGTGATCTGGCGGAGCCTCCTCTCGTTCACCGAGGTCGCTCCGGCGGGGACGTGCGCCGCACGGCGGATGCTCGCCGAGGGGCGCCCGTGGGCGAGCTCGCTCCCCGCCGAGGGACCTGTCTCCGTGCCGCGCGCCGAGCTCGAGCGCTGGGGCGTCCTGCGCGAGGGGAGCGACTTCGTTGGAGCGAGGCTCCTCGAGACCTGACACAGCGCTGGGGCCACGCCCCGGGAGGGAGAGTGAGATGAAGTACTCCATCAACGCCCAGGGGGCTCCGGACGCCATCGGGCCCTACTCCCAGGGAACAACGGCGGGACGCCTCGTCTTTGCCTCCGGCCAGCTTCCCGTCTCGCCCGACGACGGCGAGCGGCTCGTGGACGGTGGCATCACCAGTCAGACCGAGCGCGTGATAGACATCATCGAGGCCATCCTGGGGGAGGTGGGCTGCACGCTCGCGGACGTTGCCCAGACCACGGTCTACCTCTCCAGCCTCTCGGACATGGAGGCCATGAACGAGGTCTACGCCCGCCGCTTCCCCTCGCCCGCGCCCGCCCGGGCCGTCGTGGGCGTCTCGGAGCTTCCGATGGGAGCGCTCGTTGAGATGGACTGCGTCGCATGCCGGTGAAGCGCTAGAATGTAGTCTGAGAGACAGCGACGAAGGGGAGAGACATGCCCAACAACACCACCGGCGCCGGCGCCACCGAGATCTTCCGCATGCCCGCCGCGGACTCCACCGTGCCCGACCTCATGGGCGCCGCTAAGCCCGCGCGCCCCACGCTCACCATCGTCAAGGGCCCGCAGATCGGCCAGACCTTCGAGCTCGACGCCCCCGAGATCACCCTCGGGCGCGACCCCAAGAACAGCGTCTTCCTCAACGACATGACCGTCTCGCGCCACCACGCGAAGATGGACCTCTCCAACGTTTCGCTCGGGCTCGCCACGATTGAGGACCTCAGCTCGCTCAACGGTACCTGGGTCGACGGCGCCATCGTGAGCAAGGCCAGCCTGCGCGACGGCTCCACCATCCAGATCGGAACCTTCCGCATGGTCTACCACGCCAACTCCCGACCCCGCAGGATCGACGCGGAGGCCTAGGGCGCGATGACCGACGCTGGCTACCTCACCATCGGCAAGGTCGTAAAGAAGCTCCAGCAGACCTACCCCGACCTCTCGGTCTCCAAGGTGCGCTACCTTCAGGACGAGGGGCTCCTCAACCCCTCGCGCACGCCGAGCGGCTACCGCCTCTACTCCCAGCGTGACGTCCGTCGCCTGGAGACCATCCTCTACCTGCAGAAGAACCGCTTCCTGCCCCTCTCCGTCATCAAGGAGGAGCTCGACCGCGCAGACTCGGGGCAGGCGCCGGAGGTCGAGGCCACGCTCGGGCGAGCCGAGACCGTGACGCTTCCCGCGGACGACGAGGAGACGGCCGGCAAGCTCCATCCCATCGACCGCATGCCCGAGCTCGTGGGCACCACCGTGAGCTTCGTGCGGCAGCTCTCCGAGGCCGGCGTCATCACGCTCACCAGGTCCCCGCACGGGCGCGACCTCGTGGACGGGCGCGACTTCCCGCTCATCCGCGTCTGCGACGAGCTCAGGCACTTTGGGATAGGCCCCAAGAACCTGAGGCAGTACGTCATCGCCGCCAACAGGGAGTCCGCGATGTTCGAGCAGGCGCTCGTGGTCTACGCGCGCAAGGGCGGCGGCGTGGAGATGGCTCCCACCGAGGAGACGCGCCAACAGTTCAACCGGGCCTTCTCCCGCATGCTGGGGCTCACCAACGCCGTGCGCGACGAGCTCATAGCCCGCAGGATCAAGGAGCCGTTTGCCGAGAAGGACGGCGAGCGCCGCCAGGACGCCCGCTGAGCAAGAGAGAGGGGCACGTCGTGCCGAGCTTTGACTTCGAGAGCCGCATCATCGACATCCCGGACTATCCCGAGCCCGGGGTCATCTTCAAGGACATCACCCCGCTCTTCGACGACGCCGAGGCACTCAGGGCCGTGATCGACGCGATAGCCGACCACTTTGCCGGGCGCGGCGTGACCAAGGTCGTGGGCGCCGAGGCGAGGGGCTTTCTCGTGGGCGTGCCCGTGGCGTACCGCCTGGGATGCGGCTTCGTGCCCGCCAGGAAGCCGGGAAAGCTCCCTCGCGCCGTCTACTCGCAGAGCTACGAGCTCGAGTACGGCACAGACGAGCTGCAGATCCACCAGGACGCGCTCACGCCCGGCGACCGCGTCCTCATAGTCGACGACCTCATCGCCACCGGCGGCACCGCCGTTGCCACCGCGCGCCTCGTGGAGCAGTCCGGCGCCTCCATCGAGGGCTTCTCGTTCATCCTCGAGCTCGAGTTCCTCAAGCCCAGGGACATCATGGGGCGCGAGTGCCCGGGCAAGGAGGTCTACACCCTGGTGAAGGTGAGCTAGGCCATCGTGCCGCTCGACAGACCGAAACGCGAAGCCGCGGGCACCTCCCCGCGGCTTTGTCCTAGAATGGGGGCGTTTGCCTTCGAAAGGACCTCGTTCATGAAGCTCAGGAACAGAGTCATATCCGCGGGCCTCGCCGCCCTTCTGGCCGGCCCGCTCGCCCTGGCCCCCGCCGCCGCGATCGCCGAGCCCAGCGATCTCGATGCCGCCTCCCAGCGGCTCGACGAGCTCGGGGGCCAGCTGGGGGAGACCCAGCAGCAGCTTGCCGAGGCGGTCACCGAGCTCGAGGAGACCGACTACGGCGTCTCCGAGAAGAGCGCCCAGATTGACGACACGCGCGCGGAGCTCGGCGAGCGCCAGGCGCAGCTCGGCTCCGAGATGAGGAGCACGTACAAGTCCGGCTCCACGTCGCTCCTTGAGTTCGTGCTCGGCTCCACGAGCGCTGACGAGGTCGTCAGCCGCGTCTACTACCTCGACAAGATCGCCAAGCAGAAGGCCGACGCCATCCAGGGCGTCCGCGCGCTCGCCGAGCAGCTCGAACGGGAGATGGCCGAGCTCGAGGAGCGCCAGGCCGCGCAGGAGGAGCTCGTGGCCGCCCTGCGCGAGCGGGTCTCCGCCTACGAGTCCCAGGTCGGCGAGGCCCGCAGCCTCTACGAGTCCCTCGACGAGGAGACGCGCGCCGCCGTGACGGAGCAGGGAAGCGCAAACGTCATCGCCGCGGTCGAGGCCGTGGAGACCGACCAGGCGCAGGACGCGCTCGTCGGACAGCAGCCCTCTCAGGACGCTTCCGGGTCAAACCAGGCCCCCGACCAAGCCCCGTCCGATGACGGAGCGCAGGACGAGCAGGACGGAGGCCAGCCTACCCCGCCCGTGGAGCAGGCTCCGGAGCCCGCGCCCGACCCTCAACCCGAGCCCGAGCCTCAGCCTGAACCTCAACCTGAGCCCGAACCTGAGCCTAGCCAGCCCTCCGCGCCTGCGGGCGGCGGCGTCTCCACCGCGCTCGCCCAGGTTGGAAAGCCCTACGGCTACGGCTCCGCCGGCCCTGACGCCTTCGACTGCTCGGGCCTCGTGTGCTACAGCTACGGCTACGCGCTCGGCCGCGACACCTACGCCATGATCTCGTCGCTCCAGGGGGCAGGCCGCTGGAAGACCAGCATGGACGAGCTCTCCTACGGCGACCTCGTGTTCCCCAGCTCGGGTCACGTTGGCATCTACCTTGGCGGCGGGACGATGGTCCACGCCTCTCGCCCCGGCGTCGGCGTGGTGGTCTCCTCCGTCTACAGCTTCATCGGCGGCGGGTCCTACTACTAGGGCCCGAGAGGCGGTTTCCATGGCAGAGAGCTCCCGCCAACAGCGCGCGTCGAGCGGAGAGGTCACGAGGAGGCTCTCCCGGAGCCTTCAGGTGAGCCTTGTCTTCGAGGGCGCCCTGGTCGGCGTCGTAGGTGGGCTCGTGGTCACGCTCTACCGGGCCGCCCTCTCCGGCGCCGAGCGCGTCCTCAGGTCGCTCACCGGTGCCGCCGCGGGCAGCCCCCTGCTCGCGCTCCTGTGGCTTGCGGCCCTCGCGCTCGTCCTCGTGATCGTGTCCCGGCTCATCCTCTGGGAGCCCGCCACGTCAGGCTCCGGCATCCCACAGGTCGACGCCGAGGTCGCGGGGCGCATGGACGCCCCCTGGGCCCGCGTTCTGCCCGCGAAGTTCGCCGAGGGGACGCTGCTTGCGCTCTCCGGCCTCTCCCTCGGCCGCGAGGGCCCCTCCATCCAGCTGGGTGGCATGTCCGGCAAGGCGGTCTCCCGGGCACTACGTCGCGGCAGGGGAGAGGAGCGCCTGCTCGTCACCTGCGGCGCGGCGGCCGGCATGTCCGCGGCCTTTCACGCCCCCTTCACCGGCGTCCTCTTCACGCTGGAGGAGATACACAAGGAGTTCACCGCGCCCCTCATCATCTCCGTGATGTGCTCCGCCATCGTCTCCGACCTCATAGCCTCTCAGGTGCTCGGGCTCACTCCCGTGCTGGCGCTCGCCTTTGGTCAGGACCTCCCGCATGCGAGCTACTTCCTCGTGGGTCTTCTCGGCATCGCCTGCGGCCTTCTCGGGGCGCTTCACAACCGCGGCATGTTCATCTGCCAGGACCTCTTCTCCCGCGTGAGGAGCCATCTCCCGTACGCGCGCCTCGCGGCACCCTTTGCCCTGGCGTGGGCGGCAGCGTTCCTCTGGCCCTCGCTCATGTGCGGAGGCGACGCCATAGTCGAGCACGTCCTCTCTCCGGAGGGCCTCTCCACTGCCACCATCCTCGCGCTCCTGGCGGGCAAGTACATCTTCACCACCGTCTGCTTTGGGTCGGGAGCGCCCGGCGGAACACTGTTTCCGCTGGTCGTGATGGGAGCGCTCGTTGGAGGCGCCTTCGCGCGGCTGGTGGGGGAGCCCGTGGGTCTTGATGCCGCGTTCTTCCCCAACTTCGTGGCCCTTGGGGTGGCGGGGCTCTTCTCGGGCGTCGTACGCGCACCCGTGACAGCCGTCGTACTCGTGTTCGAGCTCACCGGGTCCTTCGACGCGCTGCTCTCGGCGGCGCTCGTCTCCATAGCGGCGTACGTGACGTCGAGCCTCACGCGCACCGACGCCTTCTACGAGCATCTGCTCGCGAGGCTCCTGGGGACCACGACGGACGACCCAGCCGTGTCCGGCCTCGGGGGCGAGAAGAGCCTCCACACCGTGCGGGTGGGCACCGGGAGCAGGCTCGAGGGGATGCTCGTGCGTGACGTGCCCTGGCCGGATGGCGTGCGCGTGGTCACAATTGAGCGTGCGGGCTCACAGATACTGCCCACCGGGGACACGCGCCTCATGGCCCTCGACGAGCTGCTCGTGATCTCAGACGAGACGGCGGCCGACGACGCGCTCCTCAAGCTCAGCTTCATGTCCGAGCAGCGTGTGCGAGGCGACAGCTAGACGCCCGAACGCCGTCGAGCGAGCCGCGCTCCGGCGGGCCCCGCATAGGAGAGCGTCCTGCGCTCGCAAACGCCCTCGCACTCAAGGGGAAATCCCAAGAGCGGTCCCGCACTGATAAGTGCGGGCATCAAGTGCGGGCAAAACGGGCCCCAGCGGTCATCAGGTGCGACGTAGCACCTGGACGATGCGTCCAGGTGCGCGGCAGAGGTGCCATCTGGGCCGCACCCCGGTACACGAAGCTTTTTCCAAAGCACGATATCAATTTGCAAAGAGAGGCCCCCTTGGAGCAGGGGGCCACGAGCTTTCCGATGCCTTGCGTGCTAAAATCCGTGATAGTAGCTAATTTACATAAGATATATTATCACGGTTTCGGATAGGAATTCTAGTTGGGGGAGTCTGAGCCCGCGAGACACCACCTCTATCCCTCAACCGGGAGTCCCAGATAGGCCGCGGCGCTCGTCGCGGCCACGGCACCGTCCGAGGCAGCGGTGACAATCTGCCTGAGGGGCTTTCTGCGAGCGTCCCCGGCGGCAAAGAGCCCCGGCACGCCCGTCGCCATCCTCTCGTCCGTGACGGCGTAACCAGACTCGTCGAGCTCAGCGAGCCCCCTCAGGAGGCCCGTCTCTGGCACGCGGCCCGCCAGCACGAAGATTCCGAACGACCCCTCGTCGTAGGTCTCCACGTGGGTCTCTCCGGTGGCATTGTCACGGAACTCAATCGTCGACGGGAGCTCACCGCCGTCCACGGAGACGATGCTCGTGAGCAGCCGGATCTCGACCTTCTCGTTGTCCTCGAGCTCCCGCACGAGCGCCGTCTGGGCCCTCAGGTGGTCCTTGCGCACGACGAGCGTCACCTTGCTCGCCAGTCTCGCCAGGAAAAGCGCCTCCTCGGCGGCCGAGTTGCCGCCTCCGATTACGAACACCTGTTTGTTTCTGTAGAACATCCCGTCGCACGTGGCGCAGTACGAGACGCCGTGTCCGGCAAAGCGCTCCTCGCCCTCGAACCCGGCGCGCCTGGGCTGGGCTCCTGCGGCAACGATGACCGAGGCCGCGTCGTAGCGCGTCGAGGACGTAGTGACGACGAACCTCCCGGTGGCATCATCACGCACGAGCTCGCTCACGGGGTCCATGAGGATGACGGCGCCGAGGTCCTCGGCCTGCGCCCGCATGGCATCCGAGAGCGTGAAGCCGTCCGTGTGCGGAAGGCCCGGGTAGTTGTCTATCTCGCTCGTGAGTATCACCTGGCCGCCGAGCGCCTCGCGCTCGAGCGTCACGGCGTCGAGGAGCGAGCGCCGCGCGTAGATGGCGGCGGAGAGGCCCGCGGGGCCGCCTCCGATGATGACGAGGTCCTTGGTCTGCTCGGTCATGGTCTCCCCTTTCTCTGTCTTGAGAAGGGATACCCGCTTCTCCCCCATCTCAGACATTAAATGCTACTCGGTCAGTAACATTGTAGCCCGCTTAGTTACTCGCGAGCGGCAGAGTCCTCCTTGGGCCTGGGCAGCACAAGGTTCATCAGGATGCCCACGAGCGTGGAGGTGGCCATGCCGGGAAGCGTGTAGTCACCGATGGGGATCGAGATGCCGGAGGTCTCCATACCCACGCCCAGGATAATGACGACCGAAGCGATCATGAGGTTGCGGTTGACGTCAAAATCCACGCGGTTGGAGACCAGCATGCGCAGGCCGTTAGAAGCGATGAGACCAAAGAGCAGGAGGCTCACGCCGCCCATGACGGGACTCGGAATGGACTGGATGAGTGCGGCGAGCTTGGGGCAGAATCCGCCCACGACGAGCGCGAAGCCGGCCGCATACCAGAAGATCTGCGTGGAGTACACGCGGGTCACGCTCATGACGCCGATGTTCTCGGCGTACGTGGTGGTGGGAGGACCTCCGAGGAAGCCGGAGATCATCGTGGATATGCCGTCACCGGCGAGCGAGCGCGGAAGCATCTCTCGATAGTCCTTGCCAACGATCTCGCCAACGGCGAGGAGGTGTCCTATGTGCTCGATGACGACCACCACGGCAACAGGCGCAACGAGTGCGACGGCACCCAGGTCGAAGCGCGGCGCGGAGACGTGCGGGAGACCGACCCAGGCCGCCTCGGCGACCGGAGTGAAGTCAACGAGCCCGAGCGCAAGCGCCACGAGGTAGCCGACGATGATGGCGAGAAGGACGGGCACGGTGCCCACGATGCCGCCCATGCCGGAGAAGACCACGGCGGCCGCAAGCGTCACCGCCGCCACGGCGGCACCGGTCCCGAAGAAGACGCTCGAGCCATCCTGGGCCGTGGTCATGAAGGCCATGTCGGCCGCCGTGGCCGCGAGGCCCACGCCGATGACCACCATGACCGATGCCACGAGGACGGGCGGAAGCAGTCGGTCCAGCCAACCGGTGCCGACGAGCCGGATGATGCCCGCGACCGCCAGGAAGACGAGGCCTGCCACGATCACGCCGGACATGGCTGCGTCGAGGCCCTTGGTGGCGCCAACGGCGAGGATGGGGCTGATGAAGGCAAAGGAGCTGCCCAGGTAGCTGGGGATCTTGTTGCCGGTGACGAGCAGGTAGCAGATGGTGCCGATGCCGGAGCACATGATGGCGACGTTGGGGTCGAGCCCGGTGAGGACGGGCACGAGGACCGTGGATCCGAACATGCTCATCATGTGCTGGATGCCCAGGGGGATAGCTCTGCCAACGGACACTCGGTCGTCAACGCCAATGACCTCACGCTCGTGCGCGCTCATGGGAGACTCCCTTCTCTCTCTTGACACGAAAAGGGCCCAGGCGTTCTCGCCTGGGCCCAGGGGCTCGCTTAGGCTGCGAGGAAATAGACGACGAAGGCGAGCGCCGCTATCCACATGAGCGGCTTGACCTTCTTGAGCTGGCCCGTGACCGCGGCAACGATCACGTACGCGATGAAGCCGAAGCCGATGCCGTTGGAGATCGAGTAGGTGAAGGGAACGCCCGCGACGATGAGGAAGGCGGGCAGGCCCTCAAGAAGATCGGACCAGTCGATCTCGGCGACCTCGCTCATCATGAGGAAGCCCACGAAGACGAGGGCGCCGCAGGTGGCTGCGGAGCTCACGATGGAGATGAGGGGCGAGAAGAACGCGGCGACGATGAAGATGATGCCGGCAAAGACCGAGGAGAGGCCGGTGCGACCGCCGTCTGCGGCGCCGGAGGCGGACTCGACGAACGTAGTCAGCGACGAGGAGCCGATGAGGCCGCCCACGGCCGCCGCAGCGGAGTCGACGACGAGGATCTGCTTGATGTCCTTGACGTTGCCGTCCTCGGTGAGGAACTCGCCCTGCTTGGCCACGGCCATGGCCGTGCCCATTGTGTCGAAGAAGTCGGACATCATGAGCGAGAAGGCAAGGATGAGAAGTGTGGGGCTCGTGACCACCTTGGCGATGCCCATGACGCCGGACTCATCCGCCTGGAAGGGAGCGCCGAAGGACGAGAAGTCGAGGCCGGAGACGATGCCCGAGGGAATCTGGGTGACGCCCAGCGGGATGCCCGCCACGACCGCCACGACGATGCCCAGGAGAAGCGAGCCGCGGACGTTGAGCGCGTAGAAGACGATGGTGGCCACGATGGAGATGAGGCCCACGATGAAGGTCTGGTTGATCTCGCCGATGGCGACCATGGTGTCCGGGTTGGCGACGATGATGCCGCCGTCCTTGAGGCCGATCATGGCGATGAAAAGACCAAGCGCGACGGAGATCGCGTGGCGCAGCGACACCGGAATGGCGTCCATGATGGCCTCGCGGAGGCCGCAGAGGACGAGGATGAGGATGGCCACGCCCTCGACGAAGATGACGGCGCTCGCGGCGTGCCAGTCGCCGCCGGCGGCGGGCACGAGCACGGTTGCGAAGAGCGCGTTGATGCCCATGCCCGAGGCGCAGGCGAGCGGGCGGTTGGAGAAGAGGCCCATGAGAATCGTCATAATGCCGGCGCCGAGGCAGGTGGCCGTGACGGCGGCGGTCTCAGATATTCCCGCGAGCACGAGCAGGGGCGGGTTCACCGCGATGATGTAGGCCATCGCGAGGAACGTGGTGAGACCGGCGCGAAGCTCCTGCCCCGCGCTCGAGCCCCTCTCTCGCATCTTGAAGAACTGTTCCACTACTAACATCCCCTTCTTGTTTGGTTCCGACATGCGGCTCGCGCGGCTAGGCGCCGCTCGAGCCGAAGCCCCCGGACCCGCGGTCCGTCTCGTCGAGCTCCTCGACCTCGACGAGCGTTACGACGGGCACCCTCTGGATGACGAGCTGGGCGATTCTCTCCCCGCGGGAGATGGTGATCGGGCGCTCGTCATCGAGGTTCACGGCGCAGACCTTGAGCTCGCCGCGATAGTGGGAGTCAATGAGGCCGGGGGTGTTGGCCATGGAGAGGCCCTCGCGCAGGGCAAGGCCGCTCCGGGGCTGGACGAAGCCGGCGTACCCCTCGGGAATGGCAATCGCGAGGCCCGTGGAGACGAGCCGCCTCTCGTGCGGGGCGAGGGTCACGTCCTCGTTCGCCCGCAGGTCAAGGCCCGCGTCGCCCTCGTAGGCGTAGGTGGGGAGCTCGACCGTGGGATCGAGCCGCTTGATGGGCAGGTTGATGGTGTCCTTAGTCATTCAGGCTCCTCAGCTCCTCGCTGAACTCGTCAACGTCCTTGAAGTCACGATAGACGGAGGCAAAGCGGACGTAGGCGACCTTGTCTATGGAGACGAGGCGCTTGAGCACCATGCCCCCGAGGTCTGACGAGGAGACCTCCGTGAAGCCCCCGTCCCGAAGCTCCGACTCTATGCTGTCAATGAGGGAGGTGAGCTCGGACATGGGAACGTCCCTCTTGACGGTGGCCGTGACAAGCCCCCTCATGAGCTTCTGTCTGTCAAAGGGCTCCCTGTGCCCGTCGCGCTTGACAACGACCAGGGGAATCTCCTCGCAGCGCTCATAGGTCGTGAAGCGGAACCCACACTTGGTGCACTCGCGACGCCTCCTGATGGCGTCGTTGCTCTCCGAGGGGCGGGAATCGACGACCTTGGACTCCTCGCACCCGCATTTGGGACAGCGCATGTGACCTCCTTGGCAAAACGGCACCAAGAGAAGGTATCACAAAACGTACAAATCTGGCCTCGGGCAGAAAAGAGGAAACGCGACCGTAAGGAACCTCACGACGCCTGCGAAGGAACGACGATCCTCTGACCGGGGTCGATGCGACCGCCCTCGATTGAGTTTCGCGCCTCGATCCACGAGACGACGTCCTGGGTGGGAACACCCTCGACCCCGTGCCTGCCGGCGATGGACCACAGGGACTCGCCGGCACACACCGTAACGGTGGTGGTTGGGGCGGAGTCAAGGGTGCGGGCGCGAGCCTCGGAGGCCACATGGTCCGAGAGCGCGGACGCAGCGAGGGCGAGGGCGACCACGACGGCTGCGGCGACGAGGGCAAGACGGGACTGGGAGGGCCTCAGGAGCCCGGAGACGCCCCTCTGCCGGCGGGCGGGCGTCGCCCCGGCAAGGCCGCCCTCGAGAAGCACAAGGCGGCTCTCCTGGACGGCGAGGGCTGCGCTGCCGTTGCACTGGTAGGAAGTCTGCGTCGCGTTGAACATCATGGTCTCTCCCCTTTCGGTTGCCTGTCGGGTTGGTTATACCGGTCCGACCGGACAACAATTCGATTTGGGATTCCCGAACATCTGTACCTCATTATGGTGGTACAATTGTTCGTGTCAAGTCAGAACGAACAAATGTTTGAAACTGGCCCAAGCGTCCGGTATCATGGGGCAAGACGCAGAAGGAGGCTCACATGGCAAGAGGAAAGCTCGGCAAGCGCCAGCTCGCGATCTACGAGTTCATCCGCAGCTACTCCAACGAGCACGGCTACCCGCCCTCGGTGCGCGAGATCGGCGCCGCCGTGGGGCTCGCCTCGCCCTCTACCGTCCACATGCACCTCAAGGTCCTCGAGGAGCAGGGCCTCATCAGGCGGGACTCCAAGAAGCCGCGCACCATCGAGGTCGTGGGCAAGCAGGGGGAGGTCGAGGAGTCGGAGCCCCTCGCCAGCCCCGCCCAGGACGTCGACCGCGGGCTCATATCCCTGCCGCTCGTCGGGCGCGTTGCCGCCGGCGTGCCCATCCTCGCCGAGCAGAACGTCGAGGAGACGCTCTCCCTGCCCACCTCGATTGTCGGGGACTCGAGCTCGTTCATCCTGCGGGTGCGCGGGCAGTCCATGGTTAACGCCGGAATCTTCGACGGCGACTACATCGTCGTGAAGGAACAGCACGACGCGCACAACGGGGAGATCGTTGTCGCCCTCATCGATGACTCCGCCACGGTCAAGACGTTCTATCGCGAGCGCGACCGCGTGCGCCTCCAGCCGGAGAACGACTCGATGGAGCCCATCTACGTCGAGAACCCCGTCATCCTGGGTAGGGTCACGGCGCTCGTCCGCTCCATCTCCTAGGCATGTCGGACACCGGGAGCCCCCATCGGGCCGAGAGCGGCGCCAAGCCCGTGACCGTCCCTTCGGGGCGCATTGGGATCTTCGACATCGTGAGGGGCGCGGCCGTCGTCTCGATGGTGCTCTTCCACCTGTGCTATGACCTCAAATTCATAGCCGGGGTGCCGCTGCCGTGGTTCGAGCCGCCCCTCCAGGACGTGTGGCGCTGCTCGATATCCTGGACCTTTCTCTTCGTCGCCGGCTGCATGTGCCCGCTCTCGAGGTCGAACCTTCGGCGCGCCGTACAGTACGGCGGCGTTGCGCTCGCCATATGGGTCGTTACGACCGTGGCAGCCGTGGACGTCCCCATCTCCTTCGGAATCATCTACTGCATGGCGGCCTGCACGCTTGTTGCCTGGGCGCTCTCGCGGGCACACGCCCTTCCACGAGGGCGCGTCGCCGCGCTCGTTCTCGCAGCCGCGTTCGTCCTTCTCCTCGGTCTGCCAGATGGACACGTGGGAATCGCGGGCCTTCGCGCGGAGATCCCGCGAGCGCTCTACGACTCGGGGCTCCTCTCCTGGCTCGGCCTGCCAGGCGGCGGCTTCGCCTCGGGCGACTACTACCCGCTCCTCCCCTACCTCATGCTCTACCTCGCCGGGGCCGCGATGGGCACCGCATGGGCGGGGGACGGGTACCCCGCCTGGGCGCGGGAGGCCCGCTTCGAGCCGCTAGCCCTCGTCGGGCGCCACGCCCTCGCGGTCTACGTCCTCCACCAGCCGGCCCTCCTGGCCGTGAGCGCCCTCGTCGCCGGCGTCGTCCTCTGAGGCCGCATAGGGTGCCAGGGTGCGCGCCATGCGCTCGTCCGCCTTCACGGTGGCGAGGAGGCCGCCCTGCACGTAGCTCTCGCGAATGACCTGACAGCGCTCGTGAACCATCTTCATGAGGAGGCCCTTCTCGTAGGGCACGAGCACGGTCATGGTGACGCTTCCCGCCGCTGCCTCCTGGGCTATGCGGTAGAGGAGCCCCCTCATGCCCGTACCCTCAAGGGCGGAGACCGCCTGGGCGTCCGGGTGCGCGACGAGCGACTGGCGGAGCTCCTCCGGGCTCAGAGCGTCACACTTGTTGAGGACGGTCACGCTGCGGATGGAGTCCGCCCCGATCTCTGCCAGGACGGATCGAACGGCGTCGATCTGAAGCTCGCGATGCGGGTCCGAGGCGTCCACCACCAGAAGGACGAGGTCGGCGGCGCGCACCTCCGCGAGCGTGGACTTGAACGACTCCACGAGCATGGTGGGGAGCTTCTGGATGAAGCCCACCGTGTCGGTGACGGTGATCTTCCTTCCCTCGTCGAGGTCGAGCGCGCGCGTGGTGGGGTCGAGCGTGGCGAACAGCTCGTCTCGCACGTAGACGTCAGAGCCGGTGAGGCGGTTGAGCAGCGTCGACTTGCCGGCGTTGGTGTAGCCCACGAGGGCAACGCGGTACACCCCGGAGTCCCAGCGCGCCTTGCTCTGCACCCCGCGTCGCCTCTCCAGCCGCTCGAGCTCCCTTCTCAGCGTGGAGATGCGCGAGCGGATGAGGCGACGGTCCACCTCGAGCTGGCTCTCGCCCTGGCCGAAGCGGCTGCCGATGCCACCCCTGGTCTGCTCGCCAACGAGGTGGCTCCACATGCCGCGCAGGCGCGGGAGGACGTACTGGAGCTGCGCGAGCTGGACCTGAAGACGACCCTCGTGGGTCTTGGCGTGCACGCCAAAGATGTCGAGGATGAGCGCCGTGCGGTCGATGATCTTCACCGGCTCGCCAACGATCCTCTCGAGGTTCGCCTGCTGGGAGGGACTGAGCTCGTCGTCAAAGATGACGACGTCGGCGTTGAGGCTGCGGACATAGGAGCAGAGCTCCTCCACCTTGCCCTTGCCGATGAAGGTCTTGGGCACGGGGGCGTCGAGCCTCTGCGTCATGGTGAGGACCACCTCGGCGCCGTCGGTCTCGGCGAGGCGCGCGAGCTCGGCGAGGGACTCCTCGCAGGACCACTCGGAGTTCCCGAGGTCCACGCCCACGAGGATGGCGCGCTCGGGCACGGGCGCGGTGGAGTGCGGCTTAAAGCGACCCACGGCGAACCCCCAGCCCCTCGAGAACGGTGTCGACGGCGCCCTCCACACCGAGCTCGTCGAGGTCGAGCCAGCGGACCCTGCCGTCGCGCCTGAGCCAGGAGAGCTGACGCTTGGCGTAGCGCCTCGAGCGGAGCTTGATGGTCTCGATGGCCTCCTCGAGGGTGCACTCGCCGGCGAGCGCCTGCAGGACCTCCTTGTAGCCAATAGCCTGCCCGGCGGTGAGCTCCGTCGTGAGGCCCCGCTCAGCAAGCTGCCGCACCTCGTCCACGAGCCCTGAGGCGACCATGGCGTCCACGCGGGCGTCAATCCTCTCATAGAGGCGCCCCCTATCCATGGTGAGCCCCCAGATGACGGCGTCATAGTGGGGGACGTGGGCCCTGAGGCCGCGGTGCTTCCGGGCGTAGGACTCCCCCTCGTCGAGCATCTCGAGCGCCCTCACCACCCGGCGGGAGTTGTTGGGGTGAATGATCGCCGCGCTCTCGGGGTCTCGCTCGGAAAGGAGCGCGTGGAGCGCCGCGGGGCCGCGCTCGCCCAGGAGCGCCTCGTAGGCGCGCCTGGACGCGCCGCCCTTCTCGCCGGCGGGAAAGCTCATCTCGTCGATGACGGCGTCGAGGTAGAGCCCCGTTCCCCCGCAGAGGATGGGGACGCGGTCCTCGGCGAGAAGGGCGTCGACGCAGGCGCGGGCGTCTCTCTGGAAGAGCCTGACGGAGTAGTCCTCGAGCGGGTCCGCCACGTCCACCATGAGGAGCGGGGCGAGGCGCTCGGCGGGCGGGGTCTTGGCGGTGCCGATGTCCATGCCGCGATAGACCTGCATCGCGTCGACGGAGACGACGGAGGTCCCCAGGGCACGCGCAAGGAGGTCGGCCACGGCGCTCTTGCCGGAGGCCGTTGGCCCTACGACGCAGACGACGCGACCGAGGCTCATCTGGGCTCGCCCGTCACGGCCCCGCGCAGGTACCACGTGCGCGCCTCGTCCACGAGCACGTCGACGACCTTCCCGACGTACTCCTCGGGCGAGCGCCCCTCGGGAAGGGCGAAGTGGACCGTCTGGTTCTTCTCGCTGTGGCCAACGAGGACCGAGTCGTCCCGCTTTGAGGCGCCCTCGACGAGCACGCGGGAGACGGTTCCGAGGTCCGCCTGGTTGGCGTCGTGCGCCTGCTGTGCCACGAGCTCGGCGAGCCGGTCGAAGCGCCCCTGGATGACCTCATGGGGGGTGTCGTCGGGCATCTCCGCCGCCGGCGTCCCGGGGCGCGGGGAGTAGATGAAGGTGAAGGCGGACGAGAAGGCGGCCTCGCGGACGAGGGAGCGCGTCTCCTCGAAGTCCTCCTCGGTCTCCCCCGGGAAGCCGACGATGATGTCCGTGGAGAGGGCGAGGCCGGGGATGGCCGCGCGCAGGCGCCCCACGAGGTCGAGGTACTGCTCGCGCGTGTAGCGCCTGTTCATCGCCCGCAGAACGCGCGTGGAGCCGCTCTGGACGGCGAGGTGGAGGTGCGGCATGACGGCCGGGACCTCCGCCATGGCCGAGATGACCTCGTCGGAGAGGTCCTTGGGGTTGGAGGAGGTGAAGCGGATGCGCTCGACCCCGGTCTCCCCCACCCTTCGGAGGAGCTCGGCGAAGCGGGGCGAGCCGTAGATGTTGCGCCCGTAGGAGTTGACGTTCTGGCCGAGCAGCGTGACCTCGCGCACGCCGTCTGCGACGAGCGCCTCGACCTCGGAGACGATGCTCTCCATGGTGCGGCTGCGCTCGCGGCCGCGCACGTGCGGGACGATGCAGTAGGTGCAGAAGTTGTCGCACCCGGTCATGATGGGCACCCAGGCGTGGAAGGGCTGGGCGCGGTGGCTCGGGAGGTCGGTGGAGAAGGGCCTCCCCTCCTCGACGGTGTCCACCTCCACGGGCCGTCCGTCGGAGGCGAGCGCCTCCTCGATGAGGCCGGGCAGGCTCGCGAGGGCGCTCGTTCCAAAGACGACGTCGGCGCAGGGGATGTTCCCGCGGACGCGCTCCCCGTCGCGCTGCGCGATGCAGCCGCCGATGCAGACCACGCGACGGCCCGAGGGGGGCGTCGGGGCGCTCACCATGGCGGAGGCCTGTCCGTAGAGGCGCTGGTCGGCGTTGTCGCGGACGCAGCACGTCATGAAGACGACGATGTCCGCCTCCTCGGCGGTGGGGACGCAGATGCAGCCGCAGGACTCGAGGAGGCCCGCCACGCGCTCGGCATCATGGAGGTTCATCTGGCAGCCGAAGGTCTTGACCCAGTAGGTCCTGCCGGCGAGGGAGGCTCCGCCCGTGGTCACGCGACCACCTCCGGAGAGTCGGTCGAGGCAGCCGAGGGCCCGGAGATCCTGTGGACGTAGACGGCGATCCTGATGGCGGTTCGGCTCTCGCCGGAGATCTCGATGTCGGAGAACGTGGGGGCGCAGGAGATGTCCACGCCCGTGGGGATGAGAAAGCCGCGAGCGATGGCGATGGCCTTGATGGCCTGGTTCACGGCGCCAGCGCCCACGCACTGCATGTTCACCGGCACGCCGTCCTTCACGAGGCCGGCGATGGCCCCCGCGACGGACGCGGGCGAAGACTTGCTCGAGACCTTTAGGTATTCCATGTTGCGTGACTCCTGCCGTGGTGCTGTTACGGTCTGCTGCGACTCTGATACGTTCGTCTGCTCGAAGATTCTACTGGTAACGGGTCAGATAGTGAAGCTCTTACCGGCGGGCCTAGTCGCCGTCCAAGAGGTCGAAGGTGACGGTGATCCTCCCTCTCCCCACGCTCACGCGGGGCTCGGAGGCAAGGTCGAGGTAGTACCTCTCGCCGAGAAGGGCGAAGTCGCGCTCCATGACGCGCGAGAACTCCTCGACGTCCTCCCGGGAGACCCTGAGGCTGCGCCTGTCCCTCATGAGGTCGACCTCGCGGCGACCGGGCGCGTCACCAGCGCTCGTGAGACGCGAGAGGACGCTCGGCACGGGACGGACCTGACCCGAGACGATGCGGTGCGCCGTCCGCTCGGACATGTCGAGCCCGAGGGAGGCGGCGACCACACAGAGCTCGGCGGCGTCCGCGGCAGCGGAGAGCCGCTCGAGGACGGGAAGGCCCGAGAGGCCGTCCATGAAGACGAGCTCGGCGGGGCCCACGGAGGGAGCGACGCGAGCACGCGCGGTGGCGGCGATCTCAGCCGGGGACCCAAGGTAGACCTCGCAGCGACCGCGCTCCTCGAGCGCGAACTCGCAGCAGGTCCTGACGATGTTGTGCGGACCCCGTACGCACGCCTGGGAGCCGTCGTCATCGCGCCCCAGGACGGGCCAGCTCGACTGGTCGGCCCGCTCGGGGAGGCTCCTCGCGTCCGTCACCACCCGTATGGAGGCGCCGAGGCCCCTCCCGGAGGAGACGACCTCGGCGGATACGGCGTTCTCCCTGATGGAGTAGAGCGCCATGCCGCGCCCGTGAACGCCCCAGCGGTCCATGTGGAAGCTCTCGAGCTTGGAGGTCACGCGCGCCTCGAAGACGCGCTCGCGCATATCATCCGGAACGCCCGAGCCATCGTCGAGAACGACGGTGGTGCGCAGGTCCCCCTCGCGGGAGGTGGCGACGTAGACGTGGGTGGCCCCGGCGTCGCGCGAGTTGCGGAGCATCTCGATCACGGCGTCCTCGACGCAGCGGACGTCATGCTTCGCCTGACGGCGCTCGGCCT
Organism: Olsenella sp. An285; assembly: GCF_002159625.1. Taxonomy (GTDB): domain Bacteria; phylum Actinomycetota; class Coriobacteriia; order Coriobacteriales; family Atopobiaceae; genus Thermophilibacter; species Thermophilibacter avicola. The sequence goes on along the minus strand of NZ_NFIZ01000011.1, from coordinate 57,941 downwards.
CGGCCACCCTGAGGCGAACGAAGCCCTCGCCGAGGCTCTCCTCAACCCTGAGGGACCGGTCGCCTCCCATGAGCGAGACGAAGCCGGCAAGCCCCTGTGCGCCGTCGGAGCCCATCTGCCCCGCTTACTTGGCCACGTCCACGGCGCGGGACTCGCGGATGACAACCACGCGGACCTGGCCGGGATACTCCATCTCGTCCTCGATCTGCTTGGCGATGTCGTGGGCGAGGACGGTCGCCTGGGCGTCAGAGATCTTCTCGGGCTCGACCATGACGTGGAGCTCGCGGCCCGCCTGCATGGCATAGGTGCGCTCGACGCCGTCGTGGGCGTTGGAGATCTCCTCGAGCTTCTCGAGCCTCTTGATGTAGCTTTCCGCGGACTCCCTGCGGGCGCCGGGACGGGCGGCGGAGATGGCGTCGGCGGCCTGCACGAGAACGTCGAGGACGGTGTCGGGGTCGACGTCGGCGTGGTGCGCCTCGATGGCGTGAACGATCTCGGGGCGCTCCCCGTAGCGACGCGCGAGGTCGGCGCCGATGACGGCGTGCGGGCCCTCGACCTCGTGGTCGATGGCCTTGCCGAGGTCGTGGAGCAGGCCTGCGCGCTTGGCGGGCGCCTCGTCGAGGCCGAGCTCGGAGGCCATGATGCCGCAGAGCGCGGAGACCTGGACGGAGTGCGAGAGGACGTTCTGTCCGAAGGAGGTGCGGTAGCGCAGCGCGCCGAGCGTCTTCACGAGCTCGGGGTGCAGGTCGTGGATGCCGGCGTCGAAGGCGGCCTGCTCGCCGGCCTCGCGCACGCGCTCGGCAACGAGGGTCTCGGCCTTCTTGTAGAGCTCCTCGATGCGGGCCGGGTGGATGCGGCCGTCCGCGATGAGGTTCTCGAGCGCGACGCGGGCGGTCTCGCGGCGGACGGGGTCGAAGCTCGAGAGGACGACGGTCTCGGGCGTGTCGTCGATGACCAGGGAGACGCCGGAGACCTGCTCGAAGGTGCGGATGTTGCGGCCCTCGCGACCGATGATGCGGCCCTTGAGGTCGTCGGAGGGAATGTGGACCGAGGTGACCGTGATCTCGCCCGCCTGGTCCGCGGCGCAGCGCTGGATGGCCGTGGAGACGATCTCGCGGGCGGTCTTGTCCGCCTGGGCACGGACGCGCTGCTCGGACTCGCGCAGGATCTGCGCCTCGTCGCGCACGGACTCGGCGCGAACGCGTGCGATGAGCTCGTCGTGAGCCTCGTCCGAGGAGAGCCCGGCGATGCGCTCAAGCTCGGCGGTCTTCTTGGCCTCCATCTCGTCGAGGTCGTTCTTCCTGCGGTCGAGCTGACCCTGGAGGCTGGAGAGCTGGTGCTCGCGGCGGTCGAGGGCGTCGTTCCTGTGATCGAGGGACTCCTCGCGCTGCATGATGCGGTTCTCGAGGTTCTGGAGGTCCTGCTTGCGCTTCTTCTCCTCTGCCTCGGAGGTCTGCTTGAGCGCGAGGATCTCCTCCTTGGCCTCGAGGACGGCCTCCTTCTTTGCGTTCTCCGCCTGGCGCGCGGCCTCAGAGCGGATGCGCTCGGACTCGGTACGGGCGGAGTCGAGCTGGGCCTCAGCCGCCTTGACCTTGGAGTTGCTCTGGCCGGAGAGCAGGAAGTAGGCGACGCCCGCCCCGACCACGAGCCCTATCAGCGCGAATACGATTTCCATGTGTGCTCCTCAGATGACGCGATTTCTTCGTAGTGGTTCTGGAGACCGCGGCTCGGCCGCGGAACCCGCCATCGGAGGTGCGGTCCCGGCACACGTTGAGAACGTGCCTGAGCGGAGGCTAGCTTGTGACGTGCAAGATATCAAAGCAGCTGGCAGTCCAGCGAGAGAGCGCGCTCCAATAGCCATTCAATCGTAAGTTGGGTGTTAGGTTATGTCAAATGCGCCCGGGCGTATCCACGGGGTCACGACCCGACGACCTCCCGCGCGGCGTCAAAGGCGACGGCCGGGGGGAACCCGCGCCCGCAGAGGAAGCGAGCGATCCTCTGGACGTCGTTCCTCCCCGTGAGGGGCCTGCGGGAGGCGAGCGAGAGGGCGCGCTCGCACTCGTCCGTCTCTGCCATCTCCTCGTCCGCGGCAAGCGAGGCGACCTCGCGCGAGACGCCCCTGCGCTCGAGCTCGCGCTCGATGCGGGCGCGCCCCCACCCGGCCGCGACCTTGGAGCGGACGAAGGAGCGCGCATAGCGGGCATCATCGACGACTCCGGCGCCCACGGCCCGCTCGACCCGCTCGTCCACGACGCGGGCGGGATAGCCGAGGGAGAGGAGCCTCTCTGAGAGCTCGCGCGCGCAGTAGTCCCTCCTGCCCACGAGGGTCTCAACCCTACCGCGGGCGCAGGTCTCCAGGGCGTCGTCCAGAAGCTGGCGCAGGCGCTCGGGAGAGCACGGGACGGAGTCTCCGCCGAGCGAAGAGACGAGCCTGCGACCCACCTCGACGGGCACCTCGACCCGCTCCTCGCCGCCCCCCTCGGTGAGGGAGCGCACCTCGGCAGGGCGCCGCGACCCCGCGCGCCCGCGCTCCGGGAGGGACACCTCAACGCGAGGGAGCGCGAGGGTGCCCACTACTCCTCCACGAGGTCGACGACCTCGCCCACGCGCTCGTCCCCGAGCTCGAGGCCGCACGCGACGCGAACCTTGTGGTCGATCTCGTCCATGAGGTCGGGGTTGGAGGCGAGGAACTCCTTGGCGGCCTCGCGGCCCTGGCCGAGCCTCTCCGTCTCGTACGTGAACCAGGCACCCGACTTGGTCACGATGTCGTGGTCGACCGCCATGTCCAGGATCGAGCCCTCCTTGGAGATGCCCTGGCCGTACATGATGTCGAACTCGGCCTGCTTGAAGGGCGGCGCCACCTTGTTCTTGACCACCTTGACGCGGACGCGGTTGCCCACGACCTCGTTGTTGACCTTGATGGAGTCCACGCGGCGGATGTCCATGCGCACGGAGGAGAAGAACTTGAGGGCGCGGCCGCCGGGCGTGGTCTCGGGGTTGCCGAACATGACGCCGATCTTCTCGCGAAGCTGGTTGATGAAGATGCAGGTGGTGTTTGACTTGGCGAGGGAGCCGGCGAGCTTGCGCAGCGCCTGGCTCATGAGGCGCGCCTGCAGGCCGACGGTGGAGTCTCCGATCTCGCCCTCGATCTCTGCGCGCGGGGTGAGCGCGGCCACCGAATCCACGACCACGACGTCGATGGCGCCCGATCTCACCAGCATGTCGCATATCTCGAGCGCCTGCTCGCCGAAGTCCGGCTGGGAGATGAGCACCTCGTCTATGTCCACGCCGATGCGCGCGGCGTAGCCGGGGTCGAGGGCGTGCTCGGCGTCGATGAACGCGACGACGCCGCCCATGGCCTGCGCCTCGGCAAGGATCTCGAGAGAGAGCGTGGTCTTGCCCGAGGACTCGGGACCGTAGATCTCCACGATCCTGCCGCGGGGCACGCCGCCGATGCCGAGCGCGGCGTCGAGCGCGATGGAGCCGGTGGGGATGGCCTCCACCTCGAGGCTGGGACCTCCGTCCCCGAACCTCATGATGGACCCCTTGCCAAAGCGCTTCTCGATCTCGTCCGTGGTGGACTTGAGGACCTTGTCTCGCTCCTCGCCCGTGGTGCGGGGATGTATCTCCTTGGTGATGCCCTTGCTCTTGGCCATGCTCACTCCCTCGGCTCGTTTGCTGCAGACATGGTATACGAACATCCGTTCCAAAGTCAACAAGCTTGGGGAGAGACTAGCAGGCCGCGCGGACGCCGGTCTCTCGCCGCGCTCCCAAGAAGCTCCCCGGAGTCATGCCCGCAGGCAGGCGTTAGGGGGAAACGAGAAGGTCGGCCCCCTGGGAACCGAACATCGACGCAGCTGAGGCGATCTACGCGACGCCGGGGGCCTCCACGGACCCCTCACAGAGAAGGGCGAGTGCCTCCAGCACCGCCTGGAGCCTCACCTCGGACCTGTCGCCCGAGAAGGTGCAGAGGACCGCGCGCGTGCCCGCGGCCGTGGAGAGTCCGAACCACACGGTGCCCACGGGCTTTCCCGGCTCCTCGCCGCCGGGGCCAGCGATGCCGGTCACGGAGACCGCGACGTCGCAGCCGAGCGCCTCGCGGGCGCCCCGCGCCATGGCCTCGGCGCACTCGCGCGAGACCGCCCCCAGGGAGGGGTCGTCGAGCACCCGGGAGGGCACGCCCAGGACCTCGTGCTTCACGGGGACGGCATAGCTCACCACCCCACCGCGGACGACGTCCGAGGAGCCGGGCACCGCGGTGAGGCTTCCGGAGACGAGGCCGCCCGTGCAGCTCTCGGCGCAGCCCAGCGTGACGTCCGCCGAGCGCGCGGCGTCGAGCGCCCTGGCGGCCTGCCTCACGCAGGCGTCCCACGTGACCGCCATCGCGCTCACTCCCCCCTGCCAAACACGACGTGGCGGGCGTTCCAGAAGTACTGGGCGCCCGAGACCACGGTGAGCACCACGGCAGCCACCATGAGTGCCCAGGACACGAACGAGAGCGCCCCGAAGTCGTTGATGCCGAGCGCCGCGACCGCGAACGAGAGGTAGTACCCGCAGAGCGAGACCATGGTGACGGCGGTCTTGGCCTTGCCGAGCGTGTCTGCGGCGATGACCTCGCCGCTCGAGGCGGCGACCATGCGCAGGGCGCTCACGAGGAACTCGCGCACGAGGATGACGAAGACAACCCAGACGGAGACGAAGCCGTCTGCCATGAGGAGCAGAAGAGCGGAGAAGACCAGGAGCTTGTCCGCGATGGGGTCGAGAAACTTGCCGAAGTCAGTGATCTCGTTCCGGGAGCGCGCGAGGTAGCCGTCGACCTTGTCCGTGAGCGAGAGCGTGACGTAGATGACGAACGCGACGACGGCGAGAGGCGGATTGGCGTACACGCCGGCCTCCGTGGCCACGACCATGAAGACCGGGATGAACGCGATCCTCACGCACGTCACGATGTTTGCCGGGGTCCAGACGTCCTTCTCGCCAGCCAACTCACTCACCCTCCACGATCTCGCCGACCATCTCGTAGCAGAACGAGTCCACGAGGTCCACGGTCACGATGTCGCCCACCGCGGCCTCGCCGCAGGCGATGTGCACCGCACCGTCGGAGTCCGGGGCCTGGAACCAGGCATGGCCGATGAGCTCGGGCCCGTCCTCCCCCTCCTCTACGCCGTCCACGATCACGCGGACGCGCTCGCCCACGTGGGACGCCGTGGCGGCAAAGCCCAGCTGCTCGGTGAGGTCAACGAGCCGCTGCGTGCGCTCGAGCTTGACGGCCTCGTCCACCTGGTCCTCCATGCGGGCGGCGGCGGTGCCGTCCTCCTGGGAGTAGGCGAAGACGGAGCAGTAGTCGAACTCCTGGTCGGCGATGAAGTCGTAGAGCTCGTCGGCCTCCTCGTCAGTCTCGCCGGGGAAGCCCGCCATGCCGGTGGTGCGCAGCACCATGCCCGGGATCTCGGCGCGCAGGCGGTCGAAGAGCTCCGCCAGCTCCTGGGGCGAGCCCGAGCGACCCATGGCCCTGAGCACGCGCGCGGAGCAGTGCTGGATGGGGATGTCGATGTACGGCAGGACCTCGGGGACGTCGCGGATCGTGGCGATGAGCTCGTCGGTCATGCCCTCGGGCTGGAGGTAGAGCACGCGGACCCAGCCGCCGAAGGGCCGCACGGCCTCGGCAACGCGCCTGAGGAGCGAGGCCAGGGTCTCGCCCTCGCCGAGGTCGGAGCCCCACACGCCGGTGTCCTGTCCAATGAGCACGACCTCGCGCACGCCGCCGTCCATGAGGTCGGCAACCTCGGCAACGATCTCCGTGGCGGGGCGAGAGTGGTAGCGGCCGCGGATGTAGGGGATGGCGCAGAAGGTGCAGAAGCGGTCGCACCCCTCGGAGATCTTGACGAAGGCGCTCGCGCCCTCCACGGTCCTCAGGGTGCCCGCCGCGAGCGGCGAGCCCGGTGCCGCGGGGAGCCCGAGCACGCCCGCGAGCACGTCCACGATGCCGTCCTCGTCCTCGGCGCGGACGAAGGCGGCCACCTCGGGGAGCTCCGCCCGGAGGGCCTCCTCGCCGTAGCGGGAGGGAACGCACCCGCACATGACGATGGGAAGCTCCCGCACGCCGCCCTCGCGCTCCTCGGCGAGCTGGAGGGTGGCCTCAACGGACTCCTCGGTCGCGGACGCGAGGAAGGAGCACGTGTTCACCACCGCGACGTCGGCCTCGGAGGCGTCTGCCGCCTCCACGAAGCCGGCACGCAGGGCGAGGGCGCGCATTCGGTCGGTGTCGACCTCGTTCTTGGCGCATCCGAGCGTGACGAAGAGGACGCCCGGCGCGGAACTAGCGGTAGTTGACGAACTGCAGGGGCTGGCCATAGTCGCGCTCCTTGAGGGCAGAGATGACGGACTGGAGGACGTCCTTGGAGGCGGAGCTCACGCGGAGCTTGTCGCCCTCGACCGTGGGCTTGCACTTGAGCTTGAGGTCGCGGATGTCCTTGGCGATCTTCTTGGCGGTGTCGGCGTCGATGCCCTGCACGATGGTGCCGGCCTGGCGAACGGTCATGCCCGCCGCGGGCTGGGGGTCGGCCCAGCGCACGGCAGAGAGGTCGATCCCGCGGCGCGTGAGCTTGGAGCCCAGGACGTCGCGCACCTGGCTGGCAACGAAGTCGGACGGGGCCTCGATCTTGAAGCTTCCGTCCTTCTTGGAGAGCTCGAGCGTGGCGCCCGTGCCCTTGAGGTCGTAGCGCTGCGTGAGCTCGCGCGCGGCCTGCTGATAGGCGTTGTCGACCTCCTGCATGTCCACGACGGACACGACGTCGAAGCTAGATTCCTTTGCCATTGCGGCTCCTCTCTCGCCCGGGGGCTGGTCCCTGGGGGCTAGTAGTAGGTCTGGTCGGTCTCGGCGGAGGAGGCGTCGCCGGCGGACTGGCCGTCCGCACCGTCCGCTGCCTCGCCCTCCGCGGGCTCGGGGAGCGGGGTCCCCTTGATGGTGACGCTCGCGACGCCGCCGGCGTGCGAGGTGAAGTCGGCGGGCTCGCCGTTCTCCGTCACGGTGACCACGCTGGTGTCGGCCACCTGCACGGTGATGGAGTCGTGCACGTTGTACGTCTGGGACCAGGGCCCCGTCACGCCCTCCGCGACCTCGCTCACGCCGTCGCAGAGGACCTCGACCCAGGAGTAGCCGCCGTTTGCCACGGAGACCTCGACTATGGTCTCCTTGGGCTCCTTCGCGGCGGAGCCCTCCTCCCCCTCCTCGGGGCTCTCGGCGTCGCCCGAGGCGTCGGCCTCTGCGTCCTCCGTGGGCTGGGGCTCCTCCTCGCTGTCCGAAGCTTCGCCCTCAGGGGAATCGGCATCGTCCGCCCCCGCGTCATCGGCGGAGGAGCCGGTGCCCGACCCGTCCTGCGTGGCGCTGTTCACGGCAACGGTCTGGCCCTCGTTCCTGCCGCCCTGGGCGCGACCGCTCACGCAGGACCCGACGGAGAGCACCACGATTGCCGTGAGCGCGGCGGCGCAGAGCACGATGATGGCAAAGAGCGCCCTTCTGGGGCTGGAGAAGAACTCCTCGACCACGCCCATGACGCCGCCCCTGGCGGGCGGGCGCCGGGACCCCCTGCCGGACGTGCCGCGGCGCGGGCCCGAGGAGCCCCTCCTGCGGACGTTGGGCCGCTCGATGCTGGCGATGTTCCTGGAGGAGCGTCGGCCGGAGATGGTGGAGGCGGGCGCGTAGGGGTTCGCGCGATCGTCGAGTCGCATGTCGTCCGTGTACTCGCTCGGCCGCACGCGGCGCGTGCTCACGTCGTCCCTGCGGTAGCGCGAGCGCTCGACGACGTCCTCGGGCGCACGGGCGCCCGACCTCCTGCGCGAGCCCGCCGCCCTCCTGCGGGCGGTGCTCCCCTGCGCGCGCTCGCGGGCGGGCGCCTGGTTGTACGGGTGACGCCCCTGCGGCGCGGCGTCGAAGGGGCGAGCGCCCTGGGACGAGTAGGACCCGCGCGACGCGGGGACGATGGGCGCGGCGCCGCCCAGGGGCACCGATGAGGTGGAGCGGGCGGGCGAGGTGGTGGCGAAGTAGCCCATGTCGCCCGCGGGTCCGCCCGAGCTGGGCAGGAGCGGGCGGTACTCCACGTACGCCTTGGGGCGCGAGCCGGCCTCGTTCACGAGGTCGTAGCCGGAGACGCCCCGCCCCGCCTGGGTCTGGCGCGTGCGGCGGCGCAGCTCGTGCGACGAGGTGCCGTGCCTGTGCTCGTAGAGCTCCTCCTGAAAGAGGTCGACGATCTCGCGGGCGTTGAGTCCGAGGTAGCGGGCGTAGCTGGAGAGCATGCCCTGGGCGTAGCCGCTCTGGGGCATGTGCTCGTAGTCGCCCTCCTCAAAGGCAACCAGGACGTCCTCGCGCAGCTTGAGGATGCGGGAGGCCTGGCCGATGGAGAGCCCCAGCTCGCGGCGGCGCTCGAGAAGGGCCTCGCTGAAACGCGGACGCGTCATGCTACTCGACCTCCCTGTAGGCGGCGTCTGCCACCTTGAGCTCCTCGAGGCCTTCCTTGTCGAGAAGGACCTCGCGCGGCTTCGACCCGTTGGCGGGCCCCACCACGCCCTTGGCCTCGAGCATGTCCATGATCCTGCCCGCACGCGCGTAGCCCACGGAGAGTGCGCGCTGGAGGCTAGAGGTGGAGCCCAGCTGAGACTCCACCACGATGCGGGCGGCCTCCCACACGAGGGGGTCGTCGTCCTTGGCGGCACCCGGGTCCCCGGGGGCACCGGGGGCGTTGGGAACCACGGCGGTGAGGATGTCCTCGTGGTAGTCGGCCGTGACCTGCTCGCGCACGAACTTGACGGTCTGCTCGATCTCCTCGTCCGAGACCCAGCAGCCCTGCGCGCGGCGCGGCTTCTTGCCGCGGAGCTTGACGAGCATGTCTCCCCTGCCCAGGAGCTGCTCGGCGCCCTTCTGGTCGAGGATGATGCGGGAGTTGATGGAGTTGTCGACGGAGAGCGCCACGCGGTTGTCGATGTTGGCGCGGATGAGGCCGGTGACGACGTCGGCCGACGGGCGCTGCGTGGCCACGATGAGGTGGATGCCGGCGGCACGGCCCAGCTGGGCGATGCGCACGATCGAGGACTCGACGTCCTTGCCGGCCACCATCATGAGATCCGCGAGCTCGTCGATCACGATGACGAAGTACGGCATGTGCTTGGGAGGGTTCTCCATCTCCTCGTACTTGCCGCCGTCGACGTTGCCGTTGAAGGTCTTGATGTCGCGCACCTTGTAGTGCTCGAACACCTTGAGGCGTCGCTCCATCTCGGTCACGCCCCACTGCAGGGCGCTCGCCGCCTGGCGAGGCTCGGTGACCACCGGGACGTAGAGGTGCGGCAGCCCCGCGTAGCCCGTGAACTCCACGCGCTTGGGGTCGACCATGATGAGGCGCACCTGCTCGGGCGTGGCGCGCATGAGCATGGACATGATGATGGCGTTGAGGAGGACGGACTTGCCGGAGCCCGTGGTGCCGGCAACGAGCAGGTGAGGCAGGCCCGCGAGGTCGACGACGATGGGGTTGCCCTCGGAGTCGCGGCCAAAGGCGCAGTCGAGCGGGCCGCCCTTGGCATAGGGCAGCACGTCCGAGAGAAAGACCGGCTGGGGCTTCTCGTTGGGGGTCTCGATGCCCACGAGCGAGGTCCCGGGGATGGGCGCGAAGATGCGCACGGACTTGGCGGCGAGCGAGAGGGCGATGTCGTCCTCGAGGTTCACGATCTTGTTCACGCGCTCGCCCTCGCCCATGGAGATCTTGAACGTGGTGACCGAGGGACCGGCGATCCAGCCCTCCACGCGGGAGGAGAGGCCGAACTCCTCGAGCGTGCCCTGGAGCTTGGCGGCCGTGGCGGAGAGCTCGGCGTCGTTGGCGTAGGTGCCGTCGAAGGAGTCGTTCTTCCGCAGGATGGAGAGGGGCGGCAGCTGGTAGGACTCGTCGGCGTCGCCGGGACGCGTGATGGCCGGGGGCTCGGAGGCGCGCGAGGGCGCCTTCTTGTTCTTCTCGAGCCTCTGGGTCTTCCCGGCGGCGCCCCTCTGGTCCTTATCGGCCTTCCTCTGGGCGGCGGAGCCCTTGCGGCCCTTGCGCCCGGGCATGAGGAAGGTGGGGACGTCGCCCTTTTGGGAGGCGGGTTCCGGGGCATGGTCCTCGACGGGCCCCTCCTCGAGGTCGGAGGCAAAGAGCGCGCCGGCGGGCGCCTGGGGCTCGGCCTCGGGGACGACGGGCGCGGGCTCGGCGGCGCGGCCCCTCCCCCGCTTGAGGACGGTGGTCCTGCGGTCGCCGATGAAGGTGGTGGCGCCCTCGCCCGTCTCGTCGAAGAGCGAGGCGGGCGCGCCTGCGACGAGGTCCTCGTCCCCCGCGGCGTCGATGATGGCCTGGCTGCGGCGCTCCTCCGCGCGGGCGTGGCGCTCCTCGGCTATGCCGGCGATGCCCTCGCGGGCGCGCGCCACGGCGTCGGAGATGGAGAAGCCGCAGACGACGACACCCGCCACGATAACGCCCACGAGCACCACGTTGCCCACGACCTGTCCCACCAGCTCGAGCAGGCACCAGGCCACGCCGCCGCCCACGTAGCCGCCCGAGACCTCAGCCACGGCGGGGTCGAAGACCACCGCGGGGTCCGCGGAGACGGCCGGAAGGTTGAGCGAGAGCATGGCCATCACGGAGAGCACGATGAGCGAGAGGCCCACGGCAACACGACCGGAGACGGGCCCCTCCTCCCCCATGAAGAAGGTCAGGGCAAAGAGGAAGAGGGCCACGGGCACGAGGAGCGCGGCCGCGCCGAAGGAGAGCGCCAGGAAGTCGTGCAGGGCGCTCGTCACCACGGCGGAGGACGGGACCACGATGGCCACGAGCATGGCCACCGCCACCACGGCGAGGACCACGCCCAGGATGTCCGTCTGCGTGGAGCTCATGGCGACGGCGCCGCCGCGGGCGGGCGCCTGCCTCCTGGCCTGAGCGCCGCCCTTGGACTTTCCTGACTGCCTGCCGCGGGATGCTGCGTTTTTGCTGCGATTGGCGGGCATCAGACCTCCATCACGACCGGGATGATCATCGGCCGCGTGTGCGTCTTGTTCCAGAGCAGGTTGGAGAGGGAGTTCCTCACCCCGCGCCTCAGGGCGTCGATGGTGGCGTCACCGGAGCCCAGGACCTTGTCCACCTGCGCGCGCACGACCGCGTGCGCCTCCTCGGCGAGGAGCTCGTCGGTGGACGAGGAGAGGCCGCGCGCGGAGACCTCCACCGCGGCGGCGGAGCGGCCGCGCTTGGGGATGACCACCGTGCACGTGACGACGCCGTCCGCGCCGAGCTTCTGGCGGTCGCGCAGAACCATGGGGTTGGCCTCGGTGACGGTGCCGCCGTCCACGTAGACCACGCCGGACTCGACGGCGCGGCCGCGGCGCACCTTGTGGTGCACCATCTCGAGCGAGTCGCCGTTGTCGAGCACGAAGACGCGGCTCGCCGGCACGCCCATCTGGACGCCCAGCTCGGCGTGGGCGCGCAGGTGCTGCGCCTCGCCGTGGACGGGCATGAAGGCGCGCGGCTTGGCCATGGCGAGCATGAGCTTGAGCTCCTCCTGGCTGGCGTGGCCGGAGACGTGCACGAGGCCCTTGGACTTGTCGTAGATCTCGCACCCGATCTTGGAGAGCGAGTTGATGATGGACTGGACGCTCTTCTCGTTGCCTGGGATGGGCGTGGCCGAGATGATCACGGTGTCCGTCTCGTGGATGGAGAGTGACTTGTGCTCTCCTGTCGCCATGCGCGCCAGGGCCGAGAGCGGCTCTCCCTGGGAGCCGGTGCACAGGACCACGATCTTCTCGTCCGGGATGCGGTCGACGTCGTAGGCGTCGATGATGTTCTCCTCGTCTATGTTGAGGTAGCCCAGCTCGCGCGCGACCTTGGTGTTGGTGAGCATGGAGCGGCCCGTGACCACCACCTTGCGGCCAACCGCCACGGAGGCGTCGCAGATCTGCTGGAGGCGGTGGATGTGGCTCGAGAACGCCGCCACGAAGACGCGGCCGGGCGCGTTCTTGATGACGTGGCGCAGGTCGCGGCCCACGGCTGCCTCGGAGGGCGTGAAGCCCGGGCGCGTGGCGTTGGTGGAGTCCGAGAGCAGCAGGTCAACGCCCGAGGCGCCGAACTTGTTGATGGCCTGGAAGTTGGGTCGGCGCCCGTCGATGGGCGTCTGGTCGAACTTGAAGTCGCCGGTGTGCATGACCGTGCCGGCGGGCGTGGACATGAAGACGCCAAAGGCCGCCGGAATGGAGTGCGTCATCGAGAAGAACGTGATGTTGAAGGCGCCCAGCGTGATGGTGGAGCCGTCCTCCACCTCGCGGAACTTGGGGCTCTTGATGTTGTGCTCGGCGAGCTTGCCCTGGATGATGCCGAGCGTGAGCTTGCTCGAGTAGATGGGCACCTTGCGGGTGAGGTCGGCCAGCAGGTACGGCAGGGCGCCCGTGTGGTCCTCGTGGCCGTGGGTGATGATGACGCCGCGGAGCTTGTCCTCGTTCTCCAGGACGTAGGTGTAGTCCGGGAGGATGAGGTCGATGCCAGGCTGGGACTCGTCGGGGAACATGAGGCCGGCGTCAACCAGGACCATGTCCTGGCCGTACTCGAAGCACGTCATGTTCTTGCCGATACCGTCCAGGCCTCCGAGCGGGATGATCTTGAGGGCTGTGTCCTTCTTCGGCATTCCTTGGTGGTTCCTTTCGTGCAGATGAACGTCTCTCTATGTGAGCGGCCTGCGCCGCGTCAATTCGCATACCGGTTCATTCTACCCGAGAGGGCGCCGCGGAAAACGCGCTCCACGATGGTTTCACGCGGCGCCGCGAGCGACGCAGGAATTGTGCGGGCGAGAAGGACGACGCGGGCGCAACGTGCCGTCACAACGAGAAAGAGCTTCTGCCACTTCTCCGGCCCGAATCGGGCGGATTGTTGGCAGAAGCTCTTATTCGGCGCCCGGCGGGGCTGGCCCTTGACAGTTTGACCTGAGCAAACTGTCAAGGGCCGCCCCCGGCGTTCCGGAAGCGGCCCAAGCTGCGTCAGAGTATGGGGCTACGCCCTACGCGCCGTGGTGGCGGCGCGGACGCGGACGGTCGTCGCCGCCCTCGCCCTTGTCGCCGGGACGGCGGCGCGGACCGCGGTGCTCGCGGCGCGGACGCCCGGCATCGCCGTCCTTCTCGCCGCGCTCGGCGCCGTGGCCGCGACCGGAGCCAGCCGGGGCCTCGGGCTTGTCGATGCGGTCGAGGCTGATCTTGCCCTTCTCGTCGACCTCGAGGACGCGGACCTTGACCTCGTCGCCGATGTTGAGAACGTCCTCGACCTTGTCCACGCGGCCCTGAGCCACACGGGAGATGTGCAGCAGGCCGTCCTTGCCGGGCAGGAGCTCGACGAAGGCGCCGAAGGGCTGGATGCCCACGACGCGGCCGGTGTACTCCTCGCCCACCTCGGGAACCTTGACGATGGCCTTGATGCGCTCGGCAGCGGCGTCGCCCGCGCCGCCGACGCCCGCGATGAAGACGGTGCCGTCCTCCTGGATGTCGATGGTGGCGCCGGTGTCCTCCTGGATGCCGCGGATGACCTTGCCGCCGGAGCCGATGACGTCGCGGATCTTGTCCGTGGGGATGGTGAGGGAGATGATCTGGGGCGCGGACTCCTTGGTGGCGGTGCGCACGCCGGGCACCGCGTCGAGCATGGCGTCGAGGATGAACATGCGGCCCTCGTGCGCCTGCATGAGCGCGGAGCGCAAGATCTCGGGCGTGAGGCCGGTGGCCTTGTTGTCCATCTGCATGGCGGTGATGCCCTTGGTGGTGCCGGTCACCTTGAAGTCCATGTCGCCGAGGAAGTCCTCGAGGCCCTGGATGTCCGTGAGGACGACGGTCTTGCCCTCCTCCTGGATGAGGCCCATGGCGACGCCGGAGACCGGGCGCTTGATGGGCACGCCGGCGTCCATGAGCGCCAGCGTGGAGCCGCAGGTGGAGCCCATCGAGGACGAGCCGTTGGACTCCATGACCTCGGAGACCACGCGGATGGTGTAGGGGAACTCCTCCTCGGAGGGGATCACCGGGAGCAGGGCCCGCTCGGCGAGGTTGCCGTGGCCGATCTCGCGGCGCTTGGGGCTGCCCATGCGGCCGGTCTCGCCGGTGCAGAACGGCGGGAAGTTGTAGTGGTGGATGTAGCGCTTGCCGTCGACGGGCTCGATGGTGTCAAGACGCTGCCACTCGTTGAGCATGCCGAGGGTGCAGACGGAGAGCACCTGGGTCTGGCCGCGCTGGAAGAGGCCGGAGCCGTGGACGCGCGGGAGGTAGTCGCCCTTGACCATGAGCGGGCGCACCTCGGTGGGCGTGCGGCCGTCGACGCGCTCGCCGGTCTCGACGACCATGAGGCGCATGGCGTGCTTCTCGAGGGCCTTGAGCTCCACGGGGATGGCGCGGCTCCACTGGGCCTGCTCCTCCTCGGTGAACTCGGCCTTGATGGCGGCCTTGAGGGCCTCGACCTTGCCGATGCGGGAGAGCTTGTCGGCGTCCTTGAGAGCGGCCTCCATCTCGTCGTAGTGGGCGAAGATGCGGTCGTGGACCTCGGGGATGGGCTCGTCGAGGATGTACTCGCGCTGCTGAATGGGGCCGTTGACCTCCTCGACCTTGGCGAAGAACTTCTTCTGCTCGGCGCAGAAGGCGGCGATGGCCTCCTGGCCAAAGGCCATGGCGGCGAGCATGTCCTCCTCGGAGATCTCCTCGGCGCCGGCCTCGAGCATGGAGATGAAGCCCTCGGCGCCGCCGAGCTCGAGGTCGAGGTCGGAGTTGTCGCGCTCCTCGTAGGTGGGGTTCACGATGAACTCGTGGGTGTCGCGGTCGCGGCCGATGCGCACGCACGCGAGCGGGCCCTCGAAGGGCACGCCGCCCACGGTGAGGGCCGCGGAGGCCGCCATGATGCAGATGGTGTCCACCGGGTTCACCTGGTCGGCCACGAGCGTGGTGGCAACGACCTGGACCTCGTTGCGGAAGCCGGCCGGGAAGCTCGGGCGCAGCGGGCGGTCGATCATGCGAGCCGTGAGGGTGGCCTTCTCGGACGGGCGCGCCTCGCGCTTGAGGTAGCCGCCGGGAATGCGGCCCACGGCGTACATCTTCTCGATGAAGTCGACCGTGAGCGGGAAGAAGTCGTAGTCCTTGCGCTCCTTGGAGACCACCGCGGTGAGAAGGACCGTGGAGTCGCCGCACTTGACGAGGCAGGAGCCGGTGGCCTGCTTGGCGAGCTCGCCGGTCTCGAGGACGTAGTGCTTGCCGTAGAGGTCGAACTCGTGTGTAACCTTTGCCATGTCTTTTCCCTTATCTCCGCCTGCCCCGTTGCAGGCGGGCCGTCTTGGCGGCCGGGCCTCCCGCGCCGCCGCCCGCGTCCCGCGGGCACATACCAAAGAAGGGGGCACCCGCGGGCGCCCCCTCCGAAGAACCGCTTACTGGATGTTGTCGCGGATGCCGAGGCTCTTGATGAGGGTACGGTAGGCCTCGATGTCGTTGCCCTTGATGTAGGAGAGCAGGCGACGACGCTTGCCGACGAGCATGAGCAGGCCGCGGCGGGTGTGGAAGTCCTTCTGGTGGGACTTCATGTGCTCGGTCAGGCCGCGGATCCTCTCGGTGAGGAGGGCAACCTGAACGGCGGCGGAGCCGGAGTCCTTCTCGTCCTTGCCGTACTGGGCGATGAGCTCGGCCTTGCGCTCCTTGGTGACTGCCATGTCAAAACCACCTTTCACATAGATTCGCCCCGAACTGGGATGGCCGTCAGGCAGTTGGCGGGCCTCCAGGTACGGGGTACTGACCTGCGGTAGTGTAGCACATGCGGCAGCGCCGGTCCTTCTCGGCAGAAAATCCACGAGATGGCGCGGGCGCGACGTCCCGCGCGGGTCCCTTGCGAGGGTATGCGCACCACCTCGTTAGGGTATGTACACCACCCCACACGTCGCTTCTTGCAAACAGGCAGGTCAGAGCGCTGCCGAGAAGAACGGGCGGATTGGGAATCTGTACATACCCGGTATGCGCACTGTGCATACCCTCAGGGGACGGGTGCGGCGGCACTCCCCTAGCCCCGCGCCGCGTCCACGAGGGCCGAGAAGATCTTTCGACTGGGCTCGTCGACGGCGTGCGAGAACTCGGGGTGCCACTGGACCGCCCAGCAGAAGCGCGATGCCGGGCGCCACACGGCCTCGACCACGCCGTCCGGTGCCGTCGCCATGACCTCGAGGCCGGGCGCCACGTCGCGCAGGGCCTGGTGGTGGAAGCTGTTGACGGGCAGCGCGCCGGCGCCCACGCAGGCGGCGAGCGGCGTTCCCGGGAGCACGTCGACCTCGTGGACGGGGTTCTCGTAGGGCGCCTTCCCGTGGTGCTCGACCTCCGAGGCCAGCTGCCTGGGGAGGTCCTGCCAGAGCGTGCCGCCCAGGACGACGTTGAGCGCCTGCAGGCCGCGGCAGATGCCGAGGAGCGGCAGGTCGCGCTCAAGTGCCGCCGGGACGAGCAGCGCCTCCATGGCGTCGCGCTCGCGGCAGAGCTCGCCGCAAAGGGCCGCGGCGGCTGGGTCGTCAACGTCGTATGCGGCAGGGTCGACGTCCTGGCCACCGGTCACGACGAGCCCGTCGAGCGTGCCGACGAGCTGCGAGATCGCGGCGGGGTCGCTCGTGAGCGGCAGCATCACGGGCACGCCTCCGGCCTCCGTCACGGCGTCGAAGTAGCCCGGCAGCATCCACAGGCTCTCGCGCGCGTAGTCGACGAGCGGCACGCAGCCGATCAGCGGCTTGTCTGGCATGGGGCACTCCCCTCTCGCGGGCGGCAGGGCACGGCCGCCCATTATGCCGCAACTCCGCGCGGCGGGGCGCCCGGGCGGAGGGAACTCCGAGTTTTCTGTACACTGGGACGGCGCTCGGCGCGCCGTCGTCAAGAAGGACTCACGTTTGCGCAGGTCATCGGGACACAAGCTCTTCTCAGCCGGTGGGAGCGGCCCGCAGTGTACAGAAAAGTCAAAGTTCACCGCGGAAGGGCGCCGGCGTCACAGCGCGCCGAGGTAGAACTCCATGGCGCGCAGACGGGCGTCGAGGTGAGTGGCCGCCCAGGTGTGGGAGCGACCGAGCAGCCACACTGCCGTCTCGGCGTCCACCGGCGCGGCGAGGAGCTCGTCGAACGTGAGCGCCAGGAGCGCCCTCAGCCACGAGAGCCCGCTCGCGGAGACGCGCTCGGCTCCCGCCACCTCGTGGGCGCAGCTCTCGCACAGCATGCCGCCCGCCAGGGGCGAGAAGAACGTCACGTCCGCGTCCCCGCAGGCGCAGCACGCCTCGAGCTCCGGCCGCCACCCGCCATGAGCCAGGACCTTCCAGGCAAAGGCCGCGGCCACGAGGTCGAGGTGCGCGCGGTCAGCGGCCTCCTCGCAGGCGGCGAGCGCCCGCGAGCAGATGGGCGCCAGGTAGCCGTCGGGCGCGTCCTCGTAGCAGGTGAGGCGCGCGACCTCGGCCACGGCGCTCGCTGCCGCCACGCGCTCGAAGTCTCCGCGCAGCGCGGCGTGAGGCTCCACGAGGGAGGCCTCGGACACCACGTCGAGCGAGCGGCCCTTTGCCAGGAGGAAGTCCGTCTCGGAGAAGAGCTCGACGCGCGCGGCAAGGCGCCCCCCGGGCTTGCGCGCACCCTTGGCCACGGCGCGCAGCTGGCGCCCATCGGCGGCGAGCAATGTGAGGATGAGGTCGGTCTCGCCCAGCTTGGTGCGGTCGAGGACGATCGCCCGCGTGCGATACGTGCGCCTCCCGCCGGCCACGGCTACTCCTCGAGGCCGTAGCCCAGACGGCGGATCTCGCGCTCGTCGCGGCGCCACTGCGGCGCCACGCGCACCGTGAGGTCGAGGTAGACCTTGCAGCCGAGGAGGCGCTCGATGTCGCACCTGGCCTCGATGCCCACGCGCTTGATCATCTGGCCGCCGCGCCCCAGCACGATGCCCTTCTGGCCGCCGCGCTCAACGAGAATCGTGGCCGCGATCGAGGCATGGCCGTCGTCGGCGTAGTCGATCTCGTCGCAGAGGACGCCCACCGAGTGCGGGAGCTCCTGGCGAAGGTGCAGGAAGAGCTTCTCGCGCACGAACTCGGCCACGAGGTCCTCGGGCGTGGCGTCCACGTCCATGCCCTCGGGGAACCACCGCGGGCCCTCGGGGAGGTGCTCGGATACCAGGCGCACGAAGGCGTCCACGTTGAAGTCCTCCGTGGCGGAGACCACGAGCTCGTCGTCAAAGCGGCAGAGGGCGCGGGCGGCCTCGAGCTGCGACGCCACCTGCTCCGGGCCGGCGATGTCGGCCTTGGTGAGCACGAGCAGCTTGTAGTCCGCGTCCGCCGAGTCCACGTGGCGCGCCACCCACTCGTCCCCGCGCCCGACGGGCTTGGTGGCGTCCACGAGGAAGGCCACGACGTCGGCGTCGGCCAGCTCGGCGAGCGCGGCCTTGTTGAGCTCGGAGCCCAGGGCGTCCTTGGGCTTGTGCAGGCCCGGGGTGTCGATGATCACGAGCTGGCTCGTGGGCGTGTTGATGACGGCGCGCATGCGGCGGCGCGTGGTCTGCGCCACGGGGCTCGTGATGGCGACCTTCTCGCCCATGCAGGCGTTGAGCAGCGTGGACTTGCCGGCGTTGGGGCGGCCCACCAGGGCAACGAAGCCGCTCCGGAACGGCTCGTCCCTCTCTGCGCCCACGTTCTTGTCGGCACGGTTCTTATCGGCAGCGTTCTTGTTGGGCATGGGACCTCCCTGGGGCGGCGCCCCGGCTAGTTGAGGATGGCGTTGGCAAAGACGATGAGCCCCACCACGGCCACGACGGCCGAGAGGAACCACACCGCGGCGGCTGCGATGTCCTTGGCGCGCCCGGCGAGCGGGTGGAACTCGGGGGAGACGAGGTCAACGACCGTCTCGACGGCGGTGTTGAAGAGCTCGGCCATGATGACCACGGCACAGCAGAGAAGGACGACGGCCCAGCTCAGGGGGTCGAGCCCCACGACGACGCCCGCCGCGACCGCGAGGGCCCCCACCGCCAGCATGACCTTGATGTTGCGCTCGGTCGTGACGGCGGTGCGGAAGCCCTGGATCGCAAAGAGAAAGCTCTTGCGAAAGCCGGGGTGGTCGCTCTTTGACCCGGGGATCACTCGTCGACCCCCTCCCTGTGCCGCGTGAGGGTCACGTGCGTGATGGGCTCGTCGCACGGCAGGAGCGCGAGGAGCTCCTCCTCGCGGGCCTCCATGGCCTCGGCCTCGGCCTCGTCCAGGTGGTCGTGGCCCAGGAGGTGGAGCAGGCCGTGCACGAGCAGCAGGCGGAACTCGTCTGCCTCGGTGGTGCCGAAGGAAGCCGACTGGCGTGCGATGTAGGAGGGAGCGAGCACGATGTCGCCGAGCTCGCAGGGCTCGCCCGGCGCGAGCGAGGGGTCGTCCGGGCGCTCGCACTCGAGGCTGATCACGTCCGTCGCGCGGTCGACGCCGCGCCACTCGAGGTTGATCTCGCGCATGCGCCCCTCGCCCACCAGGGAGACGGAGACCATGCACGGACGCGTCACGCCCTCGTGCTCGAGGACCACGTCGCAGTCGGAGAAGAGCTCCTCCTCGGAGATGGGGGCGACGATGCCGCCCTCGGCCGAGAGGTCGTAGTCGTTGGACATGGGCCGATCATCGCTCATGGCCTGCCTCCTTCTTCTGGCGGCCTTCCCCGTCGCCCCCGCGCGCGGCGGCGTCCGCGGCATAGGCGTCCACGATGCGCGCCACAAGCGTGTGGCGGACGATGTCGTTCCTGTCCAGGTCGACGAAGGAGACGTCGTCGATGCCCTCGAGCACGCGGCGGGCGGACTCGAGGCCGCCGACGCCGGTGACGTCGCGCTGCGAGGCGTCGCCCGTTACCACGAACTTTGACGAGAAGCCCAGGCGCGTGAGGAACATCTTCATCTGCTCGGGCGTGGTGTTCTGCGCCTCGTCCAGGATGACGAACGCGTTGTTGAAGGTGCGCCCGCGCATGAAGGCGAGGGGCGCGATCTCGATAACGCCGTCCTCGATGAGGGCGTTGCCCTTGCCGATGTCGGTCATGTCGAAGAGCGCGTCGTAGAGCGGGCGCACATACGGGTCGAGCTTCTCCTCCAGCGTGCCGGGGAGGTAGCCCAGGGACTCCCCCGCCTCAACCACGGGGCGGGTGAGCACGATGCGGCCCACCTCGCGGCGCTTGAGCGCGGCCACGGCCATGGCCATGGCGAGGTAGGTCTTGCCGGTGCCGGCGGGGCCGATGCCGAAGGTGATGGTGTTGGAGCGGATGGACTGCACGTAGCGCTTCTGCCCGGCCGTCTTGGGGCGGATGGCGCGCCCGCGATACGTGAGCAGGATGTCGTCACCCGAGAGGTCCACGCGCTCCGCCCCGTGGCGAACCTGGTCGATCACGAGGTCCACGTCGTCCGGGGTGGGTGCCTCGCCCGCCTCCACCAGGCGGATGAGACGGGAGAAGACCGAGGTCAGCTGGTCCACCACCGCCACCGGGCCGGAGAGCGTCACCTGGTTGCCGCGGACCGAGATCATGGCGTCGAAGCTCGCCTCGACGCGGCGCAGGACGGAGTCGGCCGGGCCCATGAGGGCCGTGGGGTCGACCGAGTCCGGGATGGTGAGTCTGACCTGCGTGGGCTCCATGCTCCTCCTGGGACGGGTGCGTCTACCCCGATGATACCCGAAACGCATGCGCGCGGGCCGGGCGCGCTTGCGTGGGCGCGGCGCCCCGAACCCGCATGGCGAGAAGAGCCGCGCTACGCGAGCGCCTCGCCCACGAGGGTGGCATCGTCGCGCACGGAGGCAAGACGCACCCGCACGAGCGAGTCGAGCGGCAGCGCCGGGTCCACGAGCACGTCGAAGAGGCCGCCCGAGACGCCGCGCCCCGGATACTGCACCAGCACGAGGTCCCGGGCGCCCACGAGGCCTCGGGCCTCGGAGAGGCGCATCTCGTCCGCGAGCTCGCGGGCGCGGCGGCTGCGCTCGGCCATAACGCGCGGGTCGACCTGTCCGGGCATGGCGGCGGCGGGCGTCCCGGGCCGGCGCGAGTAGCGGAAGACGTGCGTCTTGGCAAAGCGCATCTCGCGGCAGAACGCGAGCGACGCCTCGAACTCCTCGTCCGTCTCGCCGGGGAAGCCCACGATGAGGTCGGTCCCCAGGGCGAGCCCGGGCACCGCCTCGCGCGCGGTCTCCACCACGCGGCGGAAGAGGTCCGTGCGGTAGACGCGCGCCATGCGGCGCAGGGTCTCGTCGCAGCCGGACTGAAGGCACACGTGCAGGAAGGGCGCCACGCGCTCGCCAGCGCGCGCCATGACGGCGCAGAGCTCGGGCGTAGCGTCGGGAGGCTCGATGGACGAGAGCCGGATGCGCTCCACGTCCGTGCGCTCAAGCAGGTAGTCAAGGAGACCGGGCAGGCCCATCTCGCGCCCGCCCTCGCTCTCGGCGCGGTAGCAGCCCAGGTTGATGCCCGTGAGCACGACCTCGCGCGCGCCGCGGGCCTGGGCCTCCCGCACGGAGCGGAGGACCTCGGCGGGGGCGACGGAGCGCGCTTTCCCGCGCGCCTTCCACACGATGCAGTACGTGCAGCGGTTGTCGCAGCCGTCCTGGACCTTGATGCCGGGGCGGGTGCGGCCGGTGGGCGTGGGGGTCTGGGCACAGGCGCCGGCAGCGTCGGGCTCGGGGGCGCAGTCGAGGCCCAGGTGCTCGATCACACGACCGGCGACGAGCGACTTGTCGCGCTCCACCACGACGTTGGTCGCCAGCGCCTCGAGCTCGTCCGCAAAGAGGCTCGCCACGCAGCCCGTCGCCACCACGAGCGGCCTTCCCTGGCGCGACGCCGCGCGGCGCACGGCCTTCCTGGCCTTGGCCTCGGCCTCGCCGGTGACGGCGCAGGTGTTCACCACCACGACGTCCGCCTCACCCTCTGGCGCGATGCGCGCGCCGGCGCGCTCGAGCTCGGAGGCCATGAGGTCGAGCTCCACGCGGTTGACGCGGCAGCCCAGGTTGACGAGGGCGACGGCGGGCGCCCCGGACGACGTCACTTGCGGCTCCTGAACGGGTTCTTGGGCGCGTGCCAGCGCTCCTTGGCAAAGTGCTCGGCCGCGTTCTCCGCCGCCGCGGAGAAGCCCTCGGGCTCGGCGGCCCTGTCGGCGCGCCTGCCGGCGTTCTTATCGGCCCTCGCGCCCTTCTCGTCAGCGGCGCCGGTATCGTCGAGGGAGCGCTCGGCCACGATGGCCGCCACGTCCAGCAGCTGCTTCTTGGTGAGGTCGCGCGGGGTCACCACCTGGACCACCGCCACGAGGTTGCCGCGCGCGATCATGCCCATGCGCGGCATGCCCTTGCGCTCCACCACGACCTGCTGGCCAAACTGGCAGCCGGCCGGGACCTCCACGGTCACGCGCTCGCCCTCCATGATGCCGTCGATGGTGACGGACGTGCCGAGAATGGCCTGGAGGGAGTCCACCTGCACGGTGCAGTAGAGGTCGTCCCCGCGCCGCTCGAAGCGCTCGGACTCGGCGACCTCCACGCTCACGACGAGGTTTCCGGAGGCGTCGCCGCGCACGCCGGCCTCGCCCTTGCCGTCGACGGTGATGGTCTGGCCCGAGTGGACGCCCGCGGGCACCTGGACCTCGACCTTCTCGCGCGAGGGGGCGCGGCCCTGGCCCTCGCAGGTCTCGCAGGGGTGGTCTATGACCTGACCCTGGCCGTGGCAGGCGGGGCAGGTGGTCTGGGTCTGCATCTGGCCGAAGATGGTGCGCTGCACCTCCACCACGCGCCCGGTCCCGTGACAGCGCTCGCAGGTGTGCATGTGGCCGCCCTCGGCGGCGCCGGTGCCGCCGCAGTCCTCGCACGGGGCGAGGCGCGTGTAGGCGACGGTCTTCTTGCAGCCGGCCGCGGCCTCCTCGAGGGTGATGGTGAGGCGGATTCCCATGTCGCGGCCGCGCGTGCGCGCCGCGGCTCCGCCCGCGCCCCGGGACCCACCGCCGAAGAAGGAGTCGAAGATGTCCCCGAAGCCGAAGCCGCTCCCGCCAAAGATGTCGGACACGTCGACGTAGTCCGAGCCAAAGCCCATGGGGCCGTTGGGGTCGCCGTAGCGGTCGTAGTTGGCGCGCTTCTGGTCGTCCGAGAGGACGGCGTAGGCCTCGTTGACCTCCTTGAAGCGCTCCTCCGCGTCCGGGGCCTTGTTGACGTCCGGGTGCAGCGTGCGCGCCTTCTTGAGAAACGCGCGCTTGATGGTCTTCGCGTCTGCGTCACGAGGTACCTCGAGCACCTCGTAGTAGTCCTTCTTCGGTTCCACGTGCATACTCCAGAGACTCGTGCGTGCCAGGGGCCCCGTGCGCGGAGGGCGCCGGGGCCATGTGCCTTATACCCTAGGAAGGCGGGGCCGAGCCCCGCCAGAGAACAAAACTAGCACTTTTCTGAAAGCCGTCTGCCCGGGCACGGCGGCCCGGGCGGCGGGGCTAGCCGTAGTAGTACCCCCTGCCCATGAACCCTCCGCGCCCTAGGCCGGAGGTGCACGAGAACATGAGGGCGAAGACGAGCGCGATCATGAAGCCGTTGGAGGCGCCGTTGGCAACCGCCACGCCGGCGTTCCTCCACCAGCGGGCCTTGACCTTCACGCCATCGCGGACAACGAGGTAGACGCCTATGACCGCGGGGACGATCACGATGAGGGCGAGCGAGGCGAGCGTCCCGGTGAGAAGGCCCAGCACGAGAAACGGCAGCGCGAAGCCTATCGAGTTGAAGCCGCTCACCTGGGAGCGCGTGAGGCGCTCCTCGGGCACGCAGACGCGGCAGACGAAGTCCCCCGTGGAGGACCCGTTGGTTCCGGCATTGCCCATGCCGGGCACGCGCACCACGTCGCCGTCGTGGCTGCCCGCGGGGACGTCGACGACGACCTCGCTCGCCGTGAGCGTGCGACCCGAGCCCCCGCAGGAGCGGCACGGGTCCGCGACGACCTTGCCCGTGCCCTCGCACTCCGGGCACGTCATCATCATCACGCCAAAGAGGCCGGTGTCCACGGTGATGTGGCCGGCGCCGCCGCAGGTGGGGCAGGTCTCGGGGTGGTCGGAGACCACGGAGCCCGAGCCGTGGCACGCCTCGCAGGCGGCGTAGCGCTGGTAGGTCACGCCGCGGCGCGCCCCCGCGGCCGCCGTCTCGGCGTCGAGGGCGAGCTCGTAGACCACGTCCGCGCCGGCGCGCGGATTGTAGGCGCGCGACTTGCGGCGCTGCGCGGCGCCGCCGAAGCCCCCGCCGAAGGGCCCCCAGCCAAACGGGCTGCCGCCGAAGGGGTCGCCGTATCCGCCACCCGCGGGCGAGCCGTAGCCGCCGCCGGCAAAGGGGCTGCCGGACCTCATGGCGTCGTAGCGCTTGCGCTTGTCGGGGTCGGAGAGGACGGCGTATGCCTCCGAGACCTCCTTGAAACGCTCCTCCGCGTCCGGCTCCTTGTTGACGTCCGGATGGAGCTTCCTTGCCTTCGTCTGGAACGCCTTGCGTATGTCCTCGGTGGAGGCGTCCTTCTCGACGCCCAGGATGGCGTAGTAGTCCTTCTCGTTCATTGATGCCATGTGGCATGTCTCCCTGCTGGCGATACGTCACAGATGGGGAGAGTATACCCGCCATTCAGGGGCTTTGGGGAAACGCCACGGTATCAGCGCAGTCGGTGCGCGAGCGGGGCGGCCGCCAGCGCGTGCGCAGCGGCTAGTCCTCGAGCGTCATCTGGCGGTAGGAGACCCCGCAGCGGTCGAGGATGTTCTTGGAGATGCGGTTGTCCTCGGTGCCGTCATACTTGTCATCGAGGTAGACCACCTCGCCGATGCCCGCCTGCACGAGCGTCTTGGCGCACTCGTGGCACGGGAAGAGCGTGACGTAGGCCGTGGCGCCCGTCATGTCCTTGAGGGTGCCGCGGTAGTTGAGGATGGCGTTGGCCTCGGCGTGAATGACGTAGTTGTGCTTGTCGTAGAGCGGGTCGTCCGCGACTCCCCAGGGGAACTCGTCGTCGTTGAGGCCGTGGGGCGTGCCGTTGTAGCCCACGGAGAGGATGCGGTGGTTGGTGTCCGCGATGCAGGCGCCGACCTGCGTGTTGGGGTCCTTGCTGCGCAGGCTCGCGGCGACGGCGGCCTTCATGAAGAACTCGTCCCAGCTGATGACGTCCGTGCGCTTGCCCGGCATGACGATCCCCTCTCAACGGCGTTTCTGCTGCTAGCATGCATCATTTGCCCATCGCGCGCAAGGGGCGGGAAGAACGGGGCCCGGCCGCGGCGTGCGACCGGGCCCCTCTGTAAATTGGGGACTGTCCCCAATTTACAGACTGTTGGCGGCGGCGTAGGCGGTGCGGATGGCGCTCGCGATGTCGGCGGTGCGCTCGCCGGAGCAGTCGCCCACCAGCGTCACGGGCACGTCGAGGGCGCTCGCGTCGAAGGGCACGGCGCGCGAGCCCACGGCCATGACCACGCAGTCGCACGGCACGCTCACGGCCTCGCCGTCGCGCTCGGCCTCCACGCCCGCCCCCGTGATCGCGGTCACGCGCGTGTTCACCAGCTGCTCCACGCCCTTCTCGGCGAACTCGGCCATGATCGTGGGCAGGATGGTCCCGGACTCCCCCGCCGCGATCGTGTCGAGCATCTCCACTATGGTGACGTCGCAGCCGCGGGCGAGCAGGTACTCCGCGGTCTCGGTGCCCACGAGGCCGCCGCCGATGACGGCCACGCGCCCCTCGGGCGCGACCTTGCCGGCGAGCACGTCCCACGCGGAGACCACGTTGGGGCCGTCGGCGCCGGGCACCGGCAGCGTGACGTTCTCGGCGCCCACCGCCGCGATGACTGCATCGAAGCCGGCGAGGTCGGTGGCTGTGGCCTCGTGGCCCAGGCGCACGTCGACGCCCAGGGCCGGCAGGACGCGCTCGTAGTACTCGACGGCGCGCATGATCTCGGCCTTGCGCGGCGGCGCGGCGGCGAGCTCGATCTGGCCGCCCAGGCGCTCGGCGCGCTCGAAGAGCGTGACGTCGTAGCCGCGCTTGGCCGCCACGCGCGCGGCCTCGCAGCCGGCGATGCCGCCGCCCACCACGGCCACGCGCTTCTCGCCCTCTCCGGGGCGGATGGAGGTCGTGGCCTCGTCGCCGTTCTCTGCGTTGAGCACGCAGGAGATGTAGCGCCTGCCCTGGATGGCGTCGACGCAGCCCTTGTTGCAGTTGAGGCACAGGCGCACGGGCTCGCCGGATGCCGCCTTGAGGGCGATGTCGGGATCCGCGAGCAGCGAGCGACCGTAGCCGATGACGTCCGCCTGGCCCTCCTCGAGGATCTTCTCGCCGGCCTCGGGCGTGACCACGCGGCCGACGGTGGCAACGGGGACGTCCACGAGGGACTTCACGCGTGCCGCCACCGGGAGCGTCCAGTTGTAGGGCATCGTCCCCATGGGCGGGATGGTGTCGCCCATGTTGCCCGTGTGGTTGGCCTGGGCCACCTGGATCATGTCCACTCCCGCCTGGGCGAGAAGGACGGCGAGCTCGCAGGCCTCGTCGGGCTCGAGGCCACCCTTGCCGCGCTTGGAACCGTCCGGGTTGGTCATGATGACGGGGAGCTTGTACTCCACCATGAGGCCCGGCGCCGCCTCCTTGATCGCCGCCACGACCTCGAGGGCGTAGCGCACGCGGTTCTCGAAGGAGCCGCCGTACTCGTCCGTGCGGTGGTTGAGCGCCGTGGAGCAGAGAGACCCCACCAGGCGGTCACCGTGCACCTCGATGGCGTCGACGCCGGCCCTCTCCGCCCGGGCGGCGCAGGCCGCGATGGCCTCCCTGATCTCACCGAGCTGCTCGACGGTGGCCTCGGAGACGAAGTGCTGCATGTCGTGGTGGAGCTTGGCGTAGGCCTGGTTGGCGATCTCCTTGGACTCGGCCATCTTGGCGGCGAAGGTCTCCATGTCGCCTGCGGCCTGGGCCTTCTGCCCCTCCATCGCCGCCATGCGAGAGGCCATGATGAGCCTGCCCACGCCGGGAACGTCGTACTCGGGATGGAAGAGCTGCAGGGCGAGCTTGGCGCCGTGAGCGTGGACGGCGTCGGCGAGGGCCGCGAAGCTCGGGATCTGGGAGTCGTCGCAGAGCTTGGGCGTGGGGCTCGCGGTGTTCACGGGCGCCACGTCGCCGATGACGATGTAGGAGACGCCGCCCTTGGCCAGGCGCTCGTAGAACGCGAGGCTTCGCGCGCCGATGGAGCCGTCGCGCTCCTCGTAGCCGGTGGTGAGCGGCGGGAACATGACGCGGTTCTTGAGCGTGAGGTTGCCGACCTTGATCGGCTCGAGCAGCTTGGTGAATGCCATGGGGCGTCCCCTCCTCGGTCGTTGCGATGCATAACAGCATAGGCCCCGCAAGCAGCTCGGCAGGCAGCGGCTCGGCGGGACGCCCGTTCTTCTCGCCCTGTGGCGAGAAGAACCTTTATGCTGAGGTTTAATGTTGTCGTCAAGAACCCTCAAGTAGCCCTCAAGCTCGCAGGTGGACGAGCTGTGGACGGGGTCTCTGGGTGCGGCAGACGTGGCCCGTACACAAATGCGCTTCTGAGCACGGGACCCGGGGCGCTTCTCGCCTGCACTCGTGAGTGCGAGCATCAAGTGCGGGCGGTTTCGAGTCCGGGATGCATTGAGTGCGCGGTCCTTCTCGGCATATGCCGCCAAGTGCGAGCATCGAGTGCGCTCCGGCCCGCACTCGATCCACCAGGACGAGAAGCGCGGGCGGCTAGTCGTCCGCGGCGAGGTCCCACATGAGGCCGTAGAGCTCGTTTCCAAGGAGCCAGCCCCGCTCGGTGGGAACGAGCCTGCCGCCCGCGTCCCACGCGGCCAGTCCCCGTGACAGCGCGGTCGACACGGCGGAGTCCACGCTCTTCTCGCCCGCCACGCTCCGCGCCCGGGACAGGAGCTCGGGACCAACCCCACGCGTCATGCGCATGCCCAGCATGAGGTCTTCCGCTACGGCCTCGCGCGCGGTGAGGCGCTCTACGTCGAATGCCATCCCGACGTCGTCCCGCTGCACGTAGCGCACGCGCCCCGTGCCCTCCCCCGCGGGCTCGCCGCCGAGGAGCGCCGCCAGCGCGTCCCACTCCCCTGCACCGAGCATTCCCGCGGCCGAACGGCCGAGGCCGAGGTAGCTCGCGCCCGTCCAGTAGGCAATGTTGTGGGCGCACTCGCGTCCGGGCAGCGCGTAGCTCGCGACCTCGTAGGGATGGTAGCCGGCCGCCCCCAGAACGCGACGTGCCTCCTCCATGCACCAGGCCTGGAGGTCGGCGTCCGGCTCGAGCGAGGGGTCAGTCTCGGCGCGGTGCGCGAGCGGCGCCCCCTCCTCCAGCGTGAGGGGGTACACGGAGGCGTGGTCCGGTGACGTCGCCACGATGCGGGACAGCGTGCGCCGCCAGCTCTCCCGTGACTGTCCGGGAAGCCCGCACATGAGGTCGCAGGAGACGGAGAGACCCGCCGCCCTGGCCCGCGCAACCGCGGCCAGGGCCTGCTCCGCCGTATGGATGCGCCCGATGGCGCGGAGCTCCGCGGGGTCGAGCGTCTGAACGCCGAGCGAGACGCGCGTGGCTCCTGCCTCGGCAAGCGCCGCGGCCATGGATTCGTCGAAGGACTCCGGGTTGGCCTCGCACGTGAGCTCGTCCGGCGCGCACCAGCTGCGAACGCGGCGAACGAGCTCGGGCAGGCCGGGGCCCAGCACCGTGGGCGTGCCCCCACCCACGTAGGCCGTGCGGACCTCGGAGAGCGCACCAGCCTCGCCGAAGGCGTCAATCCGAGCAAGCAGGCCCTCGAGATAGCGCGAGGCCGCCTTCTCGAGCGCCTCGCCGCACAGGGGCCGCGAGTCGAAGTCGCAGTACGCGCACTTGGCGTGACAAAACGGTATGTGCAGGTAGAGCGCGGAGATCATAGACATCTCCTCTCGTGGGCGACGCTCCCGTGCGTCGGTCCCCAAGAGGGTATGTACACCGCCCCCTCAGGGTATGTACACGTTTCCAAGCTGCCCGCTCTTCTCGTTAGCACTTCTACCAGCGGGAACGCAAGCCAATCAAGTCGTGAAAGTGCGCATACCCTCAAGGGGCGGTGTACACACCCTCCAAAACCGACACCCCAGTCGAGAAGGACGCGCACTCGGAGCTCACGACCCCAGCGCCGCGCGAACCTCCGCCGCGACCGCGAGGAACTCCTCGGCCGTCACGCAGCTCATGGCCGCGTTCCTCCACCTTGCGGCGTCGGGCATGCCCTTGAAGTACCAGCCAGCGAGACTGCGGGCGCGCTTGAGATGGGCGCCCGTGGCCTCGAGCAGGCGCACGTGGCACTCGAACGCCGCGATCTTCTCGACCGGCGTCGGGACGTGACCCGAGAACACCCACGGGTTGCCGTACGTGCCGCGCGCCACCATCACGGCAGCCGCACCGGTCTCGGAGAGAGCGCGCCTCGCCGCGTCGTGCGAGAGGACGTCCCCAGAGGCTATGACCGGGATGTCCACCGCGTCGACGACGCGCGCAACGGCCCCCCAGTCCGCCTCGCCGTGGTACATCTGCGTGGCAAAGCGGCCGTGCACCGCCACCGCCGCGGCGCCCGCGGCCTCCATCGCGCGCGCGAACTCCGGCGCGACCTCCTGTCCCATGTAGCGGCCCCGACGAATCTTCACCGTCACGGGAACGCCGGGAGCGCCCTCCCGGCACGCGCGCACGATCCCTGCCGCGAGCCCGGGGTCCTCCAGCAGCGCCGAGCCCTCGCCCTTGCGCGTGACCTTGGGCACGGGACAGGCCATGTTGATGTCGAGAAGCGCCAGGCGATCTCCCAGGCGGGCCGCCACGCGCTCCGCGGACTCTCGGAAGAGCTCCGGCTTGGAGCCAAAGAGCTGCACGGCGATCTCCGGCTCCGCCGGGTCCGGGTCCACGAGCTCCCAGCTCTTCTCGCCGTAGTGGAGGCCGGCGCAGGAGACCATCTCGGAGTAGGCCAGCGCCGCGCCCCCCGAGCGCGCCATGAGGCGATACGCCGCGTCGGAGACGCCTGCCATCGGCGCCATGAGGAGCTTGCCGGAGAGCTCGCGATCCCAGGCGGGCAGGTCGGGCGAGAGCGCGGCGGCGGGGGCAAGCTCGGAGAGGACCTCGGAGGCCGTCACTGGTCGTCCACCTTGAGGACGGCGAGGAACGCCTCCTGCGGCACCTCCACGGAGCCGATCTGCTTCATGCGCTTCTTGCCCTCCTTCTGCTTCTCGAGGAGCTTGCGCTTGCGCGAGATGTCTCCGCCGTAGCACTTGGCCAGCACGTCCTTGCGCACGGCCTTGACCGTGGAGCGCGAGATGATCTTGTTTCCGATGGCGCCCTGGATGGGTACCTCGAACTGCTGGCGCGGGATGATCTCCTTGAGCTTGTCGCAGAGGCCGCGGGCGAGGGCATACGCCTTGTCCCGGTGCACGATGAAGCTGAGCGCGTCCACCTCGTCGCCTGAGAGCAGGATGTCGAGCTTCACGAGGTCGCTCGTGCGGTAGTCGGAGAACTCGTAGTCCAGGCTCGCGTAGCCCTTGGTGCGGCTCTTGAGCTGGTCGAAGAAGTCAAGGATGAGCTCCGCCAGGGGAATGTCGAAGTGCATCTCCACGGACTTCTCGGTGAGGTAGATCATGTCCTGCGTGATGCCGCGGTGCTCGATGGCGAGCTGCATCACGGCGCCCGTGTACTCGGGCGGCACGATGACCTTTGCCTTGAGGAAGGGCTCCTCGATGTGGTCTATGCGCGTGACGTCCGGGAGGTCCTGCGGGCTTCTCACCTCGAGCATCTCCCCGTCGGTCTTGTAGACGTGGTAGTCGACCGAGGGCGAGGTGGCTATGAGCGAGAGCGAGAACTCGCGCTCCAGGCGCTCCTTCACGACCTCCATGTGCAGGAGCCCGAGAAAGCCCACGCGGAACCCGAAGCCCAGGGCCACGGAGGTCTCCGGGCTCCAGGTGAGCGACGGGTCGTTCACGCGCAGCTTCTCCAGCGCGTCGCGCAGGTTCTCGTAGTCCTTGTTGTCCACCGGGAAGATGCCGGTGTAGACCATGGGCTTGGCCTCGCGGTAGCCGGGCAGCGCCTCGGCGCAGGGGCGGTCGCGGTACGTGAGCGTGTCGCCCACGCGCACGGCGGCGGGGTCCTTGAGGCCCGTGACCACGTAGCCGACCTCGCCCACGCCGAGCTCCGCCATGGGGGTCTCGGCCGGGCGGCGCACGCCCACGCCGTCAACGAGGAAGTCCACGCCGGACTGCATCATCGTGAGCTGGTCGCCCTTGCGGATGCGCCCGTCGAAGACGCGCACCGTGGCCACGACGCCGCGGTACTCGTCGAAGTAGGAGTCCAGGATGAGCGCCTTGAGCGGAGCCTCGCGGTCCCCGGAGGGCGGGGAGACGAGAAGGACGATGGCCTCGAGGAGGTCGTGGATGCCCTCGCCCGTCTTGCCGGACACGCACACGGCGTCGTCGGCGGGGATGGCCAGGTCCTCCTCGATCTCCATCTTGACCTCGTCCGGGTGCGCGCTCGGGAGGTCGATCTTGTTGATCGCCGGCACGATGTCGAGGTTCGCGTTCATCGCGAGGCTCGCGTTGGAGACCGTCTGGGCCTCCACGCCCTGCGTGGCGTCAACCACCAGGACCGCGCCCTCGCACGCGGCGAGGCTGCGGGAGACCTCGTAGGTGAAGTCCACGTGCCCCGGCGTGTCGATGAGGTTGAACTGGTAGGTCTCGCCGTCGTCCGCGTCATAGGTCACGCGGACGGCGTTGGACTTGATGGTGATGCCGCGCTCTCGCTCGATGTCCATCGTGTCGAGCAGCTGGGCCTCCATGTCGCGCTCCTCCACCGTGTGGGTGAGCTCGAGAATGCGGTCCGAGATGGTCGACTTGCCGTGGTCGATGTGCGCAACGATCGAGAAGTTGCGGATATGTGAGGTATCGTTGGTAGCCATGTGGTGAATGATAGCGAACTCGCGCTCGATATGCTATATTCGTCGGGTTGACCTCGCCGTGTCTCAGCACAGAGGCCTCACATAGATTGGGAACCGAAAGGAACTGCACGTGGCTAACATCAAGTCTCAGAAGAAGCGCATCATCACCGCTGAGAAGGCGCGTCAGCGCAACCGCGCGGTCCGCTCCGAGCTCAAGACCGCCGTCAAGAAGGTTCGCGCCGCCGTCGAGGCCAAGGACGCCGAGGGCGCCCAGGAGCTCGCCAACAAGGCCAGCCGCCTGATGGACAAGGCCGCCTCCAAGGGCATCATCCACAAGAACCAGGCCGCTCAGCGCAAGAGCGGCATCCAGAAGCTCGTGAACACTATCAAGTAGCTTCTCTTTTTCGTCATAGCACGTGAGAGCGGACCCGGGGTGCTGCCCGGGTCCGCTCTTTGTTTGGCGTCAGCGTCAGGCGAGGCCGCACTTCTCGCCAGAGCCAGAGAGCGCCCCCGCGCCCCCGGAACCCCTTCGCAGGTGCGACCCGGACCGCACCTGCGACGGGCACCTGTGAGCTAGTCCCGGGAGCGTCACCGCACTCAAATGACGTAACGCGTCATAACGGCCGCACTCATGAGTGCGGCCTCATGCATGAGCGCGACCTCATGCGCTCTTTTCCAAACACCCATTTTGCGAAGACAGCTGTCGCACGCGGGGGCGAGAAGGACACGGTCGGCGCTACGCGGCACCGCACACGAGGGCAAAGAGGCGCACCATCTCCGTGTCTGCGTCCGCCCCGCTCTTGAGGGCCCGCTCCGTGCGGGCGCACTCCCCCAGAAGGCGCTCGAGCTCTCCGTCGGAGAACGCCCGGGCCCATCGGACGTAGTTTCTGACCTGCCATTCCTGCTTCTTGAGCTCGGTCGCGAGGTTCTGGGCCTGCCCGCGGCCGTAGAGCGCGCGGGCGCACACGAGCTCGCGCAGACGACCGGTGACTAGCGAGAGGAGCCCCAGCGCGGAGCCGTCGAGCAGGCGGTAGAGCGCGAGCGCCCGGTGGGCGTCGCGCTCTGAGAGGCGGTCGAGGAACTCCCAGGGCTTGACCTCCGCCACTCGGACCACGTTCTTCTCCACAAAGGGCAGCGTAATGGTACCCGAGCCGCCAAGGAGCGCGGCGAGCGTGGCCACCTGGGTGTCAAGCATGGTGGTGGAGTCGCCCACGCGCGCCACGAGCTCGCGCGCAGCGTCCGGCGCCATGCCCACCCCGTGTGCCGAGGCGAGCTTCTGGACGTAGGGAGGCAGGTCACGGCCCTTCTTGGCCGCACACTCGACGACGCTTCTCTGCCCCACCTTGGCCACGGCCTTGTAGAGCCGGGTGGTCTTGGCCAGGGTCGTCGCCACCAGGGCGAGCGTGCAGCTCTGGTTTGGGTCCTTGAGGTAGTCGACGATCGCCTCGGAGACAGCCTTGGGGAGCTTCTCGGCGTTCTCTATCACCACGACCCTGCGGTCCCCGCCCATGGGCAGGGTGTTGAGCGAGGCGAGCACCGCCACAGGCTCGAGGTCCCCCCCTGCCACGAGCTCCTCCAGGTTGAAGGCCGAGAAGGGCCCCTCCACGCGCGCCCTGAGGCGCGCCACGGCCTGCTTGCGCTTGAGCTCGTCCGGGCCCACGATGAGATAGGCCGGCAGCAGCGCGGGCTTTTCTGCCATGTGAGATCCCTCCTGCGGCTAGAGCAGCCGCGCGTAGTCCTGCTTGGCGTGAAAGATGCGGTCTATCTCGACCGTCTTGTCGAGGACCCGGTAGAGCGCCACGTAGGACGAGAAGCCCGCCTTGCGGTAGCCAGCCTCGGCGGCGCGCCCGTCCGTAACCGCAGAGTACGTCTTGGGCATGTTCGCGAGGTTCTCGACCACGTGGTCGACGTCGGCGAGAAAGCGCTCCGCTGCCTGGCGACTCTGCTTCTCGAGCACAAGATAGGCGACTATCCGCTCCTTGTCGAGCTCGGCAGGCTCGGTGTAGGTGACGTCATAGGCCATAGCGCTCACGCGTCCTTCTGTTGGACTCGCGGGCGTCGACGACCCTGCCCTCACGCGAGGCCTGCTCCGCCTCCTCGATGAGCCGGTAGAGCTCGGCGCGGGCGCGCTCCATGCGAAGCGAGTCGAGCAGCTCGATGGACATGGCGGCGAAGACCTCCTGCCCGTTGCGCGTCACGATGACGGGCTCGGGCGACTCCTCGACGATGCGCGCGAACTCGGTCGTGTTCTTGATTCCCTTGATGGGCACGCACCTTGGCATATCACACCCCCTTTGGGCCATAATCATGGCCCCCAGTGTAGCAGATGCGCCGCTCATGGCTCCCCTCCCTTCTGGCGGCTCACCACGGGACCCTCCGTCCCGGGTTCGACCGTCACGTCACCTGCGTCGATCGTGCAGAGAAAGAGCGACCCCGTCCCCTCGAGCACCTCCACGCACTCGGGCGTGGGGTGCCCGTAGCCGTTGCCCTTCCCCGCGCTCGCCACGGAGACCTCGGGCGCCAGCGCCTCCGCTATCCCCTCGTCCAGCGAGGCCGCCGAGCCGTGGTGGCCCACCTTGAGGAAGTCGACGTCGCCCACGTCGCCGCGCTCCACCGCCGCACCCGTCTCGTCGCGCTCGGCGTCGGCCGCCAGAAGGCCCGTGAGCGTGCGCGCGCCGTCGTCGAAGTCGAGCGCGAGCTCGAGCGATCCCTCGTTGCCCTCCCCGCCCGCGGGCTCAACGGGCGACACCGCCCTGAGCGAGAAGCGCCCCACGCGCAGCACGTCTCCGTAGCGCACCTCCTCGACCTCCACCCCGTCCCCGAGGGAGGATGCGTCCGTCCCCTCCGGCACGATGACGCGCCCCACCGCCACCGCCCCCCGGACGTCCTCAAGGCCCCCGGCGTGGTCCGCGTGGAGGTGCGTGAGCACGACCGCGTCGAGGAGGAACACGTTGTTCCTGGCAAGAGCGCTCACGACGGCATCCCCGGGCCCCGTGTCAACGAGAACGGAGGAGGCGCCGTCCGTCACGAGGATGGCATCGCCCTGTCCCACGTCGAGCACGCAGACCCGCGCTGGTGCCAGGAGAGACCAGCGCGCCACCCACGCGACGCCGCACGCGACGGCGAGCGCCCCCGAGGCGAGGACGGCGCGCCTGCTCACCCGCGGCCACCACACCAGAAGCAGCGCGAGTACGGCAGCCAGGGCCAGCATCGCGGGACCCTCCTCGACCGAGACGGGGACGGAGGCGAGCGGCACGCGCGAGAGCCCCTCCACAACAGCCACGAAGGCGCCGCCCAGGACGTCACACGCGGCAAGCGGGACGACCTGCAGGGCGGGCGCCCAGAAGAGACAGGCCGCCACGAGCCCCGACGCGAGAAATGCCGAGAAGAGCGTGCCGAGAAGGACGTTGGCAAGCGGCGCCACCAGGGAGAGCGTCGAGAAGGACGAGCAGGTGAGGGGAAGCGTCACCGCCTGGGAGACGAGCGTGAGCGCAAGGGCCTCGCGCGCGTCGCTCACAAGCGAGGAGAGCGCGCGACGAGCGGGCCCGGGAAGCCGCCGGGGCATGCGAACGTCGGGACCAAGGACCCTCACCGCATACCGCGCGTACGCCCCGAGGCCGCAGATGCCGCACACGCACATGACGGAGAGCATGAAGCCGAGCTGCCCCGTGACGCCGGGCTCGGCAAGCGCCATCGCAAGGGCCACGGCGCAGGCAGATGAGAGCGGGTGCGCCCTGCGGCCCAGCGGCCCGGAGGCGGACGCCACGAGCGACATGGCCCACGAGCGCACGGCGGAGACGGGAGCCCCGCAGAACGCGACGAAGAGCGCCGTGACGCCGAGAAGAACGACCGCGCGGGCAAGGTGCCCCAGCCGCGAGCCCGCCAGCGCGGCACCCATGAAGGCTGAGACGAGCACGAGGTGCCCGCCGGAGACCGCAACGAGGTGGGACACGCCGCAGGCGGCGAAGCGATCGTCGAGCCCGCGCTCGGAGATGGCCGCCACGGACCCGCAGACGCTTCCGGCGAGAAGCGCGCGGGCGTCCGAGGACGAGGCGTCGAACGTCTCCATGACCGCGGACCTGACGCCCTGGACCACCCCGAGCGCGCCCTCGGGCGGGCGCGCCGAGAGGACGCGGACCACGCGCACGGTTCCGGCGACGCCCTGAGCACGCGAGGAGTCTCCCCAATCGCCCTCGGGGTTGGGCTCGTAGCGTCCGACGCAGCGAACGACAGACCCGGATTCGAGCGGTTCGTCGGAGACGAGCCATACCGTCCCCCGCGAACGGCCCTCCGTCGTCGCCGTGGCGCGCCCGCGCCAGCCCGAGGCGCCCTGGCTCATGTCCCCCGAGAGCTCGAACGACCACGAGGACACCGGGCTCTGCCCCAGCGCCGCCTCGAGCGAGCGCTGTCGCGAGAGCTCCATCCCGGCAGAGGCTCCCGACGCCACGACTGCCGCCGCGACGACGGCGACCACGGGAACGAGCGCCCGGAGCCGCGAGCGGAGGAGGGCGAGGCACGCCACGGCGCCGAGCGCGGCTGCTGCGACGAGGCCCCGCGCAAGGTCGTCCGCCGAGGGGCCTGAGCCCAGGACCGCGCGCTCGCAGGCAAGCGCCGCTACGAGCGCCCAGAGCGACTCGGGCAGCGCGGGCCGGGGCGGGCGCTCGACCTCAGCGGACACAGATCATCCCCTCCAGCTTGGCGAACTTCTTCTCGCCGATGCCGGACACCCTCATGAGGTCCTCCGTCGTTGAGAAGGGGCCGTTGCGCTCGCGGTCCTCGACTATGGCGCGGGCGGTCGCCTCGCCCACGCCCGGCAGCTGGTCGAGCTCCTCGATGCCCGCCACGTTGATGTTCACGGGACCGGCGGATCCGTCGTCCCCCGCCACCCCTCCGGCAGAGCCAGCGCCCGCCGCCGCTGGCGCGGCCTCCCCCTCGAGGGGCACGTGGACCTTGTCGCCGTCCGCAAGGGGCGCGGCGAGGTTGAGGCCGCTCGTGTCCGCCCCGGAAGCAAGCCCTCCCGCAGCGAGGACGGCGTCGTTGACGCGCGACGAGGCGGGGAGCTCGTAGACCCCGGGCGACGCCACCGCCCCGTCAACGTGTACCACGATCGGGACGGGCGAGGCCACGTCGCTCGACGCCGAGCCTGGGTCCCCAGATTGACCCTCCTCCGCAACGTCGCCCCCCTCTTCTCCGTCCGCTCCCAGCACCTCGTGCTCGGGGGCCTCCGCCTCGTCCGCCTCCCCCGCCGCACGCTCTATCACGACGCCCCCGCCCAGCGCGTCCCGGGCCGTCACGGCCACGACGCCGAGCGAGAGAAGGGCCACCACCGCGGCGGCGACGCCGGCCCTCCCCATGACGCCAAACCTCTGCGCGAGCCGCCCGCGCCGCGGGCGCGTTCCCTGCTGTGCCATCCGCATCGCCTCCCTTACCAAAGCATGGGCGACGAGAAGCGTTCACGGGGCGCAATTGCGGGATGCCGCTCCACGGAGCGGACCGGGAGCTTCCACGGAGCTTGCAAAACGAGGCCGCGCCCGAGGTAGCTCGGGCGCGGCCGATCAGAAACAAGTTTGCGGTGGTGCCGTTCGAGTGCCGCCGGCGGACGTGGCGCTACCGCTCGCCGCCCCTCCAGGGGGAGAGCTCGGTGTGGTGCTCCCGGAGGCCGCCTCTCGGCGCGTGATAGGAGGGGCACTGGGCAAAGTCGCGCCACTCGACGTTCTTCACGAGGTCCTCGACCATCGCCTCGTGGTCGAAGCTCTCCCAGGCCTCGAGGACCTCCTTCATGCGCGCGTGCGTCTCCGGGCGGCGCGGCATGAAGAGCGTGCAGCAGTCCGGAGCGGTCTGGCAGGAGATGTCGTAGGTCCCGATCTCGTGCGCGCGGGCGATGATCTCCTGCTTGTCCGATCCGATGAGCGGACGAAGCACGGGCATCTCCACGGCCTCGTTGACGGCGGCGATGTTCTCCAGCGTCTGGGAGGCCACCTGGCCGAGTGACTCGCCGGTGACGAGCGCCTTGGCGCCCTCGAGCCGGGCGATGCGCTCGGAGACCTGGAGCATGACGCGGCGGTACATGATGATGCGCAGGCCCTGGGGCACGGCGAGGGAGATCTCGCGCTGGCGCTCCCCAAAGGGAACGACGTAGAGCCTCCCCACGATGCCGGAGGGGGCGAGGGCCTCGACGACGTCCTGACAGAGCCACTCGCTCGTGTCCGCGGTCATGGGGCGTCCCGAGAAGTGCACGGGC
Source organism: Olsenella sp. An285 (assembly GCF_002159625.1). Lineage (GTDB taxonomy): Bacteria > Actinomycetota > Coriobacteriia > Coriobacteriales > Atopobiaceae > Thermophilibacter > Thermophilibacter avicola. The sequence goes on along the minus strand of NZ_NFIZ01000011.1, from coordinate 19,777 downwards.
ACGCAGATGGCGCCCCTGCGCCCCACCATCCAGGTGGCGACGGGAGAGTCGAAGCCGCTCGAGAGCAGCGTCACCACCTTGCCGGCGGTGCCCACGGGAAGGCCGCCCACACCAGGTGCCGAGGCGGCGTAGACAAAGGTGTTGCCCTGCACCACGTGGACGATCACAGTGACGTCGGGGTGGTGCACGTCGACCTTCTTCTGGGGGAAGGCCTCGCAGAGGGCCGCACCCACGATCTGGTTCATCTCGAGGCTGTGGCGCTCGTAGTTGGTGGAGGAGCGCCGCGCGTGGACCTTGAAGGTGGAGAACTCCCCCGCCTCGCCAAGCGCCCGGACGGCGGCGGCGCAGTACTCGGACTCGTCGAGACCGCACTTGTAGGCGAGGGACACGCGAGCAACGCCGGGAACGCGCCTGATGTCGGCGGCGAGCTCCTCGGTGGCGCGCCTGTCCTCGACCTCGACGGCAATGTGCCCCGATATGCGCGAGATGCTCGCCACGCCCCTGCCGCGCAGCGCGCGGTGCAGGTTGGTGACGAGCTGGTTCTCGAACGTGGAGCGGTTCTTTCCCTTGAGCCCTATCTCATGGTAGTGGACGAGGCAGAGTCTCTCAGTCATCGAACCGCCTAGATCTCGATGGTGTTGGCGCCCCGGATGTCCCTGTCAAAGTCCTCCTTGACAAAGCCCAGGGTGTCCTCCTCGATCTCCTGCATGGCAATGGAGACGGGGTCCTTGCCGGAGGCGACGGTGGTGATGTCGTCGAAGTCCTGGATCGCCGTGACGCGCAGGTGCTGGCCGCGCACCATGTTGTTGATGTCGCAGGCGCGCTTGGACGCGATGGAGCAGAGCAGGAACGGGTTTTGCTCGGTCTTGTCGAGCAGGGCGTCAATCTCAGGCTTGATGACAGACATCTTTGGTGGGACCTCCGGTAGTCTCGTACATGTCAATGACGTGTGCCAGCTCGCTCACGGCGCGCTCGAGGTCGTCGTTGACGATCCTCACGTCGTAGCTGCCGGCGCAGCCCATCTCGGTGCGCGCGTTGGCAAGGCGGCGCCTCACGGACTCCTCGTCCTCGGTGCCGCGGCCGCGGAGCCTGCGCTCGAGCTCCTCGGCGCTGGGGGGCTCGATGAAGACGAGCACGGCCTCGGGATGGGCCTTGCGGACGTTGAGACCGCCCTGGACGTCAATCTCCAGGACGACCGAGCAGCCGTCCGCGAGCAGCCGCTCCGCCTCGCTCCTGAGCGTCCCATAGCGATGGCCGTGGACCCATGCCCACTCGAGGAACTCCCCCGCCTCGACCTTGCGGTCGAACTCCCCGTCATCCAGGAAGTAATAGGAGATTCCGTCCTTCTCGCCAGGACGGGGCTCCCTCGTCGTGGCAGAAACCGTCAGGCCAAGGCCGGGCACCCGCTCGCGAAGAAGCGAGACGAGCGTGCCCTTGCCCACGCCTGACGGCCCCGATACGACGAAGAGCCGTGCCTCTCTCGTCAACTTACTTGGAGAGGGCCTCGACGAGCTGCTCGCGCTGACGGGCGCCCAGGCCCTTGACGCGACGGGTGGCGGAAATGCCCAGCTCGTCCATGATCTTGGCGGCCTTGGCCTTGCCGTAGCCGGGAAGGGACTCGATGAGGGTGGAGACCTTCATGCGGCTGGCGATGGGGTCGTCGGACTCGAGGACGTCCTCGAGGGTGACCTTACCGCTCTTGATCTTCTCGCGCAGCTCGGCACGCTCGTGGCGGGCCTGGGCGGCCTTCTCGAGGGCGGCCTTGCGCTGCTCGTCGGTAAGCTGAGGTAGAGCCATGTGATCCTCCAATTCAATCTCTTGAGCCGTCTGAGCCTGTCAGAGCGGCTTCGCAAGAACCTAGTTTGCCCATTTAGCTCATGTTTTGCAATACCTCTTCACCAAAGGTGCAGCTCAGAGGCAATCCTCCACATAACGGCGCAGGTAGAGAAGCTGCGGCATCGCGCGCACAAGATTCCGCGCCCGTGTCGCACCTGGGAGCTACACCGTCTCTGACGTGCGAAAAAACGACGCCCCCATAGTAGGAGGCGTCGCTTTGACGCACCTTTCCCCAACGGGATGGCCCGCGGGTCGCAAGAGGACGCCTAGGCCATGAGCTCGGCGCAGATGGCGTCGAACGCGGCGACGGGGTCGTCGGCGCCCGTGATCGGACGGCCGATGACCAGCTTGGACGCACCGGCCTCGATGGCAGCCGCCGGCGTGGCGATGCGCTTCTGGTCGCCCACCTCGGCGCCCGCGGGGCGCACGCCCGGCGTGACGATCAGAGCGTCCGGGCCGAGAAGCGCGCGCATCTCGGCGGCCTCCTGCGGGGAGCAGACGATGCCGTCGGCGCCGGAGCCGTAGCTGAGGCTCGCGAGGCGCGCCACCTCCTCGGCGATCGGCGACTCCACGCCGATCTCAGCGAGCGCCGCCTGGTCCATGCTCGTGAGCACGGAGATGGCGACGAGGCGCGTGCGGTCGCCGCCGCGCTGCTCAGCCGCCTCCTCGGCGCCCTTGCGCGCCGCGGCGATCATCGCGGAGCTGCCGAGGCCGTGGATGGAGAGGATGTCCGCGCCCGTGAGCGAGGCGGCGCGAACGGCGCCCTGCACCTGGAACGGGATGTCGTGGACCTTGAGGTCGAGAAAGACGCGCAGCCCGCGCTCGCGCATGGCGTCCACGATGGCGGGGCCCTCCGCGTAGAAGAGCGTCATGCCCACCTTGACCCACGTGGCCTTGCCGGCGAGCATGTCCGCAAGCTCGAACGCGCGCTCCTTTGAGCAGTCCAGCGCGATGATGACCTTGTCGCTTGCCTGTTCGTACGTCAGCATTCGAAGGCTCCAATCAGCTCGTTGATGTCGGATGCGCCCTGCTCGGCCGCCCAGGCGGCAAGGCCGTCCACGATGTCGGTCGCGCAGGTGGGATCGTAGAAGTTGGCGGTGCCCACCGTGACCGAGGTGGCGCCGGCGAGGATCATCTCGGCGGCGTCGCGCCAGGTGGCGATGCCGCCCATGCCGTTGATCGGGATCTTGACGGCCTGGGCGGCCTCCCAGACCATGCGCACGGCGATGGCGTGGATGGCGGGGCCGGACACGCCGCCCGTGGGCTTGGAGAGGCGGCTCCTGCGGGTGCGGACGTCAATGGACATGCCGTTGATGGTATTGATGAGCGAGAGGGCGTCGGCGCCCTCGGCCTCGCACGCGCGGGCGATCTCCGGCACGCGCACCGGGGCCATCTTCACCAGGAGCGGTCGGCGCACGCGCGGGCGCACCGCGCGCACGACCTCGGCCGCGCTCTCCGGCGTGCCACCCACGAGGGCGCCGCCGCGGGCGATGTTGGGGCAGGAGATGTTCATCTCCACGCCGCTCGCCCAGGGGCAGAGCTCCTCGATGAGCTCGACTGCCGCGACATACTCCTCCACGGAGTGGCCGGCGGCCTGCACGATGACGCGGCATCCGCGTCCCTCGAGCCCGGCGAGGTACTCGCCGTACTGCTCCACCATGCCGGCCACGCCCGGGTTGGCGAGGCCCACGGTGTTCATCATGCCGCTCGGCACCTCGCACATGCGCGGCGCGGGGTTTCCGGGCCAGGGCTCGGCCGAGCACCCCTTGAGCGTGATCGCGCCCAGGCACGCCACGTCGAAGAAGCCCTCGAAGACCGAGCCAAAGGCGAAGGTGCCGGAGGCCGTGTTCACGGGGTTCTGCATGCGCACGCCGCCCAGGTCGACGGCCATGCTCACGTTCGTCTGACCCATTACCACGCCACCTCCTCGGCGTCGAAGACCGGGCCGTCCTTGCAGCAGGACTTGTAGGTGCCGTCTGCCATGGCCACGTTGCAGGTGCCGCACGCACCAAAGCCGCAGCACATCATGCGCTCCATGGAGACGCGGCAGGCGACGCCGGCCTCGCGGCAGATGCGCGCGACGCCGGCCATCATGACCTCGGGCCCGCAGGTGTACACGACGTCGTAGCCGCCCTCGGCTAGAAGCTCCGCCAGGGCGTCCGTGGTGAAGCCGGCCCGACCGGCGGAGCCGTCGTCCGTGGTCACCGCCACGCGCCCGGCCCCAAGCTCCTCGAGCACGTCCGTGCCCCAGAGGCGAGACGAGGTCTGGGCGCCCACGACGGCGTCGAAGGCAACGTCGGCCTCCGCGAGCATGCGGGCGCAGGCCACGACGGGCGTGATGCCCACGCCGCCGGCGACCACGCAGGCGCGCCGGGCACCCTCGACGAGGGGCCAGGGGTTTCCACAGGGGGCAACGACGGTGGAGGCGTCGCCGGGGGCCATACGGGAGAGCCTCCTCGTGCCGTCACCCACCACGGCGTAGACGATCTCGACCGTCCCTGCCTTGGCGTCGGCGTGCGAGAAGGACAGCGGGATCCTGAGGATCTGGCTCGCGTCGCCGGGAACCGCGAGGTTGAGGAACTGTCCCGCCTGCATCCTGAAGGCCACGTCGGGCGCGGAGAGGACGATTCTCATGAGGCCGTCGGCGACGGCCTCGTTGGAGACGACGGTGAACTCGCAGAGCCCGGTCTTGTCCGCGGTCATCGCAGGACCCTCTTGACGGGGGTCACCACGCCGTCGGTCAGCGTGTGGCGACCGGCAACGAAGACGTGGCTCGCGCAGCCGGTGAGCGTCTGGCCCAGCCACGCGGAGTTCTTGGAGCGGCTCTGGAGCCAGTCCGCGGAGACCGTGACCTCGGCGGCCGGGTCGATGAGGGTGAGGTCTGCGGTGGAGCCGGCCTCGACGCGAATCTCCGGCAGGCGCAGGCAGCGGCGCGGGTTGACGGCCATGACCTCGACGAGGCGAGACCAGCTCATCTTGCCCGGCAGGACGAGGTTGGTGAGCATGAGCGGCAGCGACGTCTCGAGGCCCACGATGCCGAAGAAGGCGATCTCCCACTCGCAGTCCTTCTCGTGCGGGGCGTGCGGGGCGTGGTCGGTCACGATGCAGTCGATCGAGCCGTCGAGGATGCCCTCGCGCAGGGCCGCGGCGTCGGAGGCGCGGCGCAGCGGCGGGTTCATCTTGAGGTTGGTGTCGTAGGCGTCCGTGATATCGTCCTCGCACAGGAACAGGTGGTGCGGGGTGACCTCGCAGGTGACGGGCAGGCCCTCGGCCTTTGCCGCGCGCACGAGCTCGAGGCCCTTCTCGGTGGAGATGTGGGCGATGTGCAGGGCGCAGCCGGTCATGCGGCAGAGCTCGATGTCGCGGTAGATCTCGAGCTCCTCGCCGAGCGCAGGCCAGCCGAACATGCCCAGGCGCGTGGAGGCGCGGCCCTCGTTGATGACGCCGTGCGTGGTGAGGGACTCGACCTCGCAGTGGGCGGAGACGACCTTGTCGAACTGGGAGACGTACTCCATGCAGGTGCGCATCATACCGGCGCTCTGGACGCCGTGGCCGTCGTCGGAGAAGGCGACCGCGCCCTCCATCACCATGTCGCCGATCTCCGCGAGCGTCTGGCCCTTCTCGCCCACCGTGAGGGCGCCGATCGGGCGCACGTGGCAGAGGCCCGCGTGGCGCGAGCGGTCGATCTGATAGCGGACCTCGGCGCCGTTGTCGGTCACCGGGTCGGTGTTGGGCATGGTGGCGACGTCCGTGAACCCGCCGTGCGTGGCGGCGCGGGCGCCGGTCTCGATGGTCTCCTTGTACTCGAAGCCCGGGTCACGGAAGTGCACGTGCATGTCAACGAGGCCGGGCACGAGGTACTTGCCGGCGGCGTCGATGACGCACGCCCCCTCGGGGGCCTCGAGGCCCTCCCCCACGGCCGCGATCTTGTCGTCCACGATGAGCACGTCGCGGACGTCGTCGAGCCCCACCTGCGGGTCGACGACGTGCGCCCCCCTAAGCAGAAACGCCATTGTTCTCTCCTCCCAGAAGCAGGTACATCTCGGCCATGCGGGTGAGCACGCCCGCGTTCACCTGGTCGAGGATGCGCGAGCGGGCGCAGTCCGCGACGTCCGCGTTGATCTCCATGCCGCGGTTCATGGGGCCGGGGTGGCAGATGATGGCCTCGGGCTTCATGCGGTTCACACGGGCCATGTCCAGGCCCCAGAGGCGGTTGTACTCGCGGCGGGACGGGATGGCCGCGCCCTCCATGCGCTCGAGCTGGACGCGCAGCATGTAGACGACGTCCATCTCGGGGATGACGGCATCGAGGTCGGCCGTCTGGGGGACACCGTAGTAGTCGGGGTCGTCCACCTGGAACGTGGGCGGTCCCACGAGCGTGACGTCGGCGCCCATGGTCTTGAGCGCGGGCACGAGGCTGCCGCAGACGCGGCTGTGGGAGAGGTCGCCCACGATGGCGACCTTGAGGCCGTCGAGGTGGCCGAAGTTCTCGCGGATGGTGTAGAGGTCGAGCATCGCCTGCGTGGGGTGCTGGTGCTTGCCGTCGCCCGCGTTGATGACGATGGCGTCCGTGTGCTCGGCGATCTTCTGCGGCGTGCCGGCGAGCTTGGCGCGGCAGATGAACATGTCCACGTTCATGGCGTCGATGGTCTCGATGGTGTCGGCCAGGCTCTCGCCCTTGACCACGGAGGACGTGGCGCCGCCCATGGAGAGGCTGTCCGCGGAGAGGCGCTTCTCGGCGAGCTCGAAGGAGCTCTTGGTGCGCGTGGACGGCTCGAGGAACAGGTTCACGATCGTGCGGCCGCGAAGCGCGGGGACCTTCTTGATGGCGCGCTTGTTGACCTCGGAGAACGAGCGCGCGGTGTCGAGGATCTGCGTGATGTCGTCCGCGGTGAGGCTCGTCGTGTCGATGAGGTGCTTTACTGACAGCATGTTAGCGGTCGCCTCCGTTCTTCTCGGTGGGCCTCGTCCAGATCTCGACCGCGTTGACCTCGTCGTAGGGGGCGATGGTCACGCGGACGTCCTCCTCGTGCGAGGAGGGGACGTTCTTGCCCACGTAGTCCGCTCGGATGGGGAGCTCGCGGTGCCCGCGGTCGATCATGACGGCGAGCTGCACCGTCTTGGGGCGCCCGAGGTCGATGAGGGCGTCGAGCGCGGCGCGGATGGTGCGACCGGTGTAGAGGACGTCGTCCACGAGCACGATGTCGCGGTCGTCCACGCCAAAGGGGATGTCCGTCCCAAACTCGACGGGCGCGATCTTGCGGCTGACGTCGTCGCGGTAGAAGCTCACGTCGAGCGTGCCCACGGGCGGTCGGACGCCCTCGATCTTCTCGATCTCATTCGCGAGGAGCGGGGCGATGGCGGCGCCGCGGCGCACGATGCCCACGAGCGCGATCTTGGAGGCGCCCTCGTTCCTCTCGATGATCTCATGGGCGATGCGGGTGAGCGCGCGGCTCATGCCCTGGCCGTCCATGATCTGGGCCTTGAGCACAGGCTGGTCCATGGGACTCCCTTCTCAAAAAAGACGTCCTGCCGGCGAGCCGGCACGGACGTCGAGATAAGGCTATGAGAAGCGCCCCCTGGGGACCTGACCTTGCTGGCGTCTCGCACCGGCTTAAAAATCATCCCCAGTCTACACCATCGGGAGGGGCGTGGGGCCCGGCGCCCGCGAGCGCGTCAGCCGCGCGGCCTGGTGACCCTGTTGCAGCCGTCCGGTGACTCGGGCTGGTAGTTCACCGCCATCGCAGCCGCCTCCGCGCGGGTGAGCGCGGCGGAGCCCTTGACCGTGCCGCCGTTGCCCATGACCCCGTTGGCAACGGCCCAGGCGACGTCGGTCAGCGCGGACTCGGAGATGGTGCCCACGTCCGTGACCTTGGACAGGGCGTCGAGCGCGGGGGCGACGTAGGTGCCCCTGGCGCGCGCGAGGCGCGAGAGCATGACCGCGAACTCCTCGCGCGTGGTGGGGTCCTCCGGGCGGAAGAGCGCGCCCTCTCCGCCCGGGCCCACGATGCCGTGGCGCTGCGCCCAGGCGAAGTCGTCGAAGTAGGGCTCGTCACCCTTGACGTCGGCGTAGCCCGTGGGGGCCGCGGCATCCCCGCCCTCGGCGTCTGCGCCCTCGTCCAGAAGCCCCGCGGTCATGCGTCGGAGGAGCCCCAGGGCCTCGCACCTGAGAAGCGGGTCGTAGGGACGGAAGAGGTTCTCGGGGTTGTCCGAGAGGTAGTAGAGGTTGTAGGCGCGCTCGACCGCCTCCGAGTACCAGGCGGCGGAGGCGACGTCGTCGTAGTGCCCGCAGCGCTTGACGGTGAAGCTGTAGGAGGTGTCCACGAGGCGGTAGCGCGAGCGCGCGGCCTCGGTGAGGTCGACCTCGATCGTGTAGGTGCCCTCGTCGACGGCCTCCCGGACGACCTTGCCCTCCTCGTTCTTGAGGTAGACGACCGAGTACATGGAGGGGTCCAGGGGCACGTAGAAGTAGGTGCTGCCCTTCTGGACCTGGTAGCGGGCGCCCGGCACGGCCACGGGACCTCCCGTGTAGGCCACGTAGAAGCGGTTCTCGCGGCCCTCCTCGTCCTTCTCGGGGACGAAGCCGGTCTCGTCGTCAGCCGAGAGGAGCGAGTAGGAGGTGTTGGCGATGAGCCGGTCGATGACGGCCTTCTCCCCCGCCGACGCGGAAGGCGCGGGGTCGAACTGCGCGGCGTACTCCGCCACGACCTCCTTGGAGGGGCCGTCCATGCGCATCTCGCCCTTCTCGATCCAGATGGCGCGGTCGCAGATGCGGGCGACCTGGGCCATGGAGTGAGAGACAAAGAGCACGGTGACGTCGCCGGACTCGATGAAGCTCCTGATGCGGGCCTCGCACTTCTGCTGGAAGAAGACGTCGCCCACGGAGAGGGTCTCGTCGACGATGAGGATGTCCGGCTCGGTGACCGTGGCGATGGCGAAGGCGATGCGCGCGACCATGCCCGAGGAGTAGTTCTTGAGGGGCATGTCCATGAAGTCCTCGAGCTCGGCGAAGTCGATGATGTCCTGGAGGTGATCGTCGATGAACTCGCGGGAGTAGCCGAGAAGGGCGCCGTTGAGATAGATGTTCTCGCGCGCCGTGAGCTCCTGGTCGAAGCCCGCGCCGAGCTCGATGAGCGGGGCGATGTTTCCGCGCACGGTGATGGCGCCCTCCGAGGGCTCGAGGACGCCTGCGATGCACTTGAGCATCGTGGACTTGCCGGAGCCGTTGGTGCCCACCAGGCCCACGACCTCGCCGCGCTTGATCTTGAAGCTCACATGGTTGAGGGCGCGAAACTCCTTGAAGAACAGCTCGTGCCTCATGATCTTGATGAAGTACTCCTTGAGGTTGTTGAGCTGCTCGCTCGCCATGTTGAAGATCATCGAGACGTCGTCGACCTCGATGGCGTACTCGGAGGCGGTGGTGTCTTCCATCGGGACTCCCGTTCTAGACGTAGAGGATGAACTTGTGCTCGGTCTTGCGGAAGACCCAGACGCCCAGCGCAAGGGCGATGACGGCCCACAGCACCGAGAGGAGGATCACGGTGGTGCCGGGGTTGGCCTGGTACACGATGGCGCAGCGCATCATGTCGAGGTAGTTGTACATGGGGTTGGCCTTGACCACCCAGATGACGATCTGCGGCGCTCCCGCGTTGGTGAGCAGGGAGAGGTCCCAGAAGATGGGCGTGAGGTAGGTCCAGGCGGTGATGAAGACGCTCCAGAGGTGGACCATGTCGCGGAAGAAGACTGCCGCTGCGCCGATGAGCAGGCTGACGCCTATGCAGAAGACCATCAGCAGGAGCAGGGCCGGAATCATCCAGACGAGGTGCCACGTGGGCATGACGCGGAAGAACAGCATGACGATGACGACCGCGATGAGCGAGAAGCCAAAGTTCATCATGGCCGAGAGGACCTTCTGGACGGGGAACACCCAGCGGTCGACCTTGACCTTCTTGAGCAGGGGCGCGGCGCCGATGATCGAGCCCAGGCCGCCGGAGGTCGCCTCGTTCATGAGGCTGAACGTGATGTTGCCCACGATGAGGTAGAGCGGGTAGTTCTGGACGCTCGCGCTCCTGAGGAAGTACGAGAAGACGAAGCTCATGATGATCATCATGAGCAGCGGGTTGAGAACGCTCCAGACGACGCCCAGCACGGAGCGCCGGTACCGGAGCTTGAAGTCCTTGGAGACGAGCTGCTGGAGGATGAAGCGGTCCTTCGACACGTTGTCGGGAACGTGCGAGACCTTCTCTGTTGCCGCGGATATGTGACTCAAGGTACCTCCCGGGCACGCGAGCGACCTTCTCTGACCTTGAAATCCTAGCACAGCGAAATGATGGCCATAAAAACCGCAGCCTCGGGCATAAAAAAGCCGCCTAGGAGGCGGCTCGGATAATCTGGCTCCCCGGGTAGGATTCGAACCTACGACACGCTGATTAACAGTCAGCTGCGCTACCACTGCGCCACCGGGGAATTGGTGGGGTGCGTTTGCACAAGAGAAGAGTATACAGATGCCGAGCAGAGATGCAAGCGAGAATTTGAAAATTGCCCGTGGAGCGGCAGAGCGCCGGGGGCACGGGTGCGGCCGCACTTCCGTCGCAGGCCGTGAGTGCGGGCTGTTTTGGGCTTCCGACGTGTCAGGTGCGGTCGGGCTCTCCGGGTTTGTTCGCAGGTGCGGGCAACAGGTGCCGTCCGCCCCGCACCTGGTGAGAGGGGCCGGAGAAGTGCGGGCGGGTTCTCGGTGTTTGCTCGCAGGTGCGGGCGCCAGGTGCCGTTCGCCCCGCACCTGACGAGAGGGGCCGAGAAGTGCGGGCGGGCTCCCGCAGCCATGGCGCAGGTGCGACCGCACGTCCGCGCACGAAAACGGCCCCGGACGAGCCGGGGCCGAAATCGTCTAGTCCTCCATGTAGTCCTTGAGGCGGCCGCTGCGGCTCGGGTGGCGCAGCTTGGCAAGGGTCTTGGACTCGATCTGACGGATGCGCTCGCGGGTCACGCCAAACTCGCGGCCGACCTCCTCGAGGGTGCGCGGGTGCCCGTCCTCGAGGCCAAAGCGGAACTTGATGACCTTGCGCTCGCGGTCGGCCAGGCCGTCGAGCACCTGGTCGAGCTGCTCGCGGAGCATGGAGTCGGAAGCGGCCTCGGGCGGCGCCACGGCGCTCGAGTCCTCGATGAAGTCGCCCAGCTGGGAGTCCTCCTCCTCGCCGATGGGCGTCTCCAGGGAGACGGGCTCCTGGCTGATCTTCTGGATCTCGCGCACGCGGTCCGGGCTCATGCCCATCTCGGCGCCGATCTCCTCGGGGGTGGGGTCGCGCCCGAGATCCTGCAGGAGCTGGCGCTGCACGCGGATGAGCTTGTTGATGGTCTCGACCATGTGAACCGGGATGCGGATGGTGCGGGCCTGGTCCGCGATGGCGCGGGTGATGGCCTGGCGGATCCACCACGTGGCGTAGGTGGAGAACTTGAAGCCCTTGGTGTAGTCGAACTTCTCGACCGCGCGGATGAGGCCGAGGTTGCCCTCCTGGATGAGGTCGAGGAAGAGCATGCCGCGACCCACGTAGCGCTTGGCGATGGAGACCACGAGGCGCAGGTTCGCGCTGATGAGCTGCTGCTTGGCGTCAAGGCCCACCTGCTCGATGCGCATGAGGCGGCGCTGCTCGGCGCGGGTGAGCTCGAGCTCGCCGGACTCGGCCGCCTCGAGCTTGGCGGTGGCGTCCGTGCCCGCCTCGATCTTCATGGCGAGGTTGACCTCCTCGGAGGCGGAGAGCAGGTCCACCTTGCCGATCTCCTTGAGGTACATGCGCACGGGGTCACCCGTGAGCATCACGGTGGAGGTGTCCTGGCGGCGCGCGCGGGCGCGGCTGGAGCGCTTGGGCTTGGAGGACTTGGCCTTGGGCACGGAGCGCAGGGCCTCCTTGACGGCCTTGGCCTCGGCGGCGCTCTCGGACTGGTCCTCATCGTCGTCGTAGGCGTCGCCCTCGACGTCGTCGTCATCGAAGTCGTCATCGGCGACGTCGTCCTCGTCGACGGAGAAGTCGACGCTGGCAGACTCCCCGCCGCTCACCTCGACGCCCTTGGCGCGCAGCGCGTCATAGAGGTCGGAGAGCTCGTCGGAGTCCACGTCAATGTCGCGAATCGCGACCTGGATGTCGTCCTCGGTGACGCTCGAGCGGCCCTTGGCGCCGCTCACCAGGTCGGCGACCACCTTGGTCAGCTCGTCGGAGAGCTTGATCTCATCCTTGGTCTTCTTGGTAGCAGCCACGTATCTCCCATCGACGCATGAACGTTCGAAATTGTACCCGAATCTCCGCAGTTTACGCAGATGAAGTTGAGGAGAGCTTCCTCGTGAGCTCGTTGATCCGCTTCTGGAGCGAGGTCGCCTCCTCGAAGAGCCGCTCGGAGTCGCCGTCGCCCGCCGCGGCCGCGCGCAGGGCAACGCGGATCTGCCTCACGCGCCTGCGGCACGAGCACAGCTCGACCGTGTCCATGACAAGGCCCAGGCGCTCCGACTCCGAGAGCCCGCCCTCCCCCATGACGCGGCCGCCGGAGAGGATGCGCGGCGCCTCGGGCACGACCGAGCTCGCCGCGGCAACGACCTCGGACGGGCTCGAGCCCTCCGGCGTGGAGAGCATGGCCCACGCCATGGCCTCGTGCCGGGCGTCGGACCACGAGATCCCGGCGATCCTGTCCTCGTACGCCCTCACGGCGTCCGGCCTCTCGGCCAGGGCGGCGAGGAGCTCGCGCTCGGCGGCGACCTGCGTGCGCTCGTCGGCGGAGAGCGCCCTGAGGGGCTGGTCGTCCGAGGCAGGGGCGGAGGGCGCCTCCCCGTACGCCTCGGCCGGGACATAGTCGTCGGGCGCGGCCCCCTCGTCCGGGGATGTCGAGAAGGACGGGCGCGCCTGCTGGGCCTGCCGGCGGGGCGGGCGCTCCTCGTCGAGCTCCACGACCTTCGCCTCGCGGATGGCGCGCTTGGTCTCCTCCACGTCCATCCCCAGGGTGTCCGCGAGCCTCGTCGCGTACTCGTCCAGCAGGACGGAGTGCTTGAGGGGCGCGAGGAGCTGAGCCATGTCCTCGAGGGCGCGGACGCGGCGTCCCGGCGCGGAGAGGTCGTGCCCGGCGAGGCGCTTCTCGAAGACGAAGTCCATGAGCGGGCGGGCGGCGTCGAGGATGGGCCTCATGGCGGCGGCCCCGTGGTCGGCGAGGAACTCCATCGGGTCCTGACCTCCCGGAAGCACCACGCAGAGCAGCGCCGCGGAGGTCTTGTCGAGGTAGCGGATCGCCCGCTCGGCGGCGCGCTGGCCCGCGGCGTCCCCGTCGAAGAGGCAGACGATGCGGCTCACGCGCTGACGCTCCACGAGCCGCACGTGATCCAGGCGAAAGGCGGTCCCCAGGGCGGCCACCGTGTTGGTGTAGCCCGCCTCGTGCATGGCGATGACGTCCGTGTAGCCCTCGCAGACGATGGCCTCGCCCGTGGCCGCCATCGACTCCTTGGCGCGGTCGTAGGCAAAGAGGTGCTTGCCCTTGTTGAAGGCCGCCGTGTCGCGCGTGTTGACGTACTTGGCCACGCCCTCGCGCTTGGCCCCCAGAATGCGCCCGCCAAAGGCGATGGTGCGCCCCATCTCGTCGTGGATGGGGAACATCACGCGCTCGTAGAAGCGGTCCGTGGGGCGGCCGGAGCGGTCCACGGCAAGGTCGGCCGCGAGCATCTCCGCGGTGGAGAAGCCCTTCGAGCGCAGCTGCGCCACGAGGGAGCCGCGCCCGGGGGCGTAGCCCAGGCCCCAGCGCCTGCAGACCGCCGAGCCAAAGCCGCGGCCCGCGAGGTAGAGCCGGGCGGCGTCAGGCCCCTCGCCCTTGCCGCGCATGAGCATGGTGTGGTAGAACGCCTCCGCTTCCCCCAGCGCCTCCATGAGGCGGGTCTTCCTGGGGCCGCGGCGGGCGCTCTTCTCCTCGGAGAGCTCGATGCCGGCGCGGTCCGCGAGGTAGCGGATGGCATCAGGGAAGTCCAGGTTCTCGCGGCGCTGCACGTAGGAGAAGACGTCGCCTCCGTCCCCGCAGCCAAAGCAGTGCCAGAGGCCGGTGGAGGGGTTCACCTTGAAGGAGGGCGTCTTCTCGTCGTGGAAGGGACAGCAGCCCCAGAAGTCCTGGCCGCGCTGCCGCAGCTCCACGGTCTCTGCCACCAGCTGCACGAAGTCAGTGGCCTGACGGACCTTCTCCTTGTCCTCGTCCGAGATCACGAGGCCACCTCCCCCCTCGAGCGCGCCACGAGCTCGCAGAGCGAGAAGTCCGGCACGCGCTGCAGCACGACGCCCTTCTCGCCAAGGGTCCGGCGCACCCAGTCGACGTTGGAGAGCACCGTGCGCTCGAGCTCCTCGACGGAGTCGAAGCGCCGCGGCGCGCGCAGCCACCGCACGAAGGTCACGCGGACGCCCCGGCCGTAGAGGTCGCCCTCAAAGCCCAGGAGCGTGGCCTCGAGGAACTGCTCCCCCTCCTCGCCGGGCGAGAAGGACCTGGGCTTGCCCACGTTGATCGCGGCGGGGTACGCGCGTCGCTCGGACTCGCCGGGCGCCATGTCCACGTCGACGAACCCGGCGTAGACGCCCTCGGCGGGCAGGGCGAGCCCGTCGAGCACGCGCACGTTTGCCGTGGGGAAGCCAAAGCCCGTGCCCTCGCCGCGACCGTGCTCTACCACGCCGAAGACGCGGTGGCAGCGCCCGAGCAGGCTCGCGGCCTCCTCGACCCTGCCCTTGGCAAGGAGCCCCCGGATGCGCGTGGCGGTTATCGGTGCGCCGCCGTCTCGCATGAGGGGCACGCCGGTGACGTCAAAGCCGTCCTTCTCGCCCAGGGCGCGCAGGGCGGCGACCGTGCCGGCGCCGCCGGCCCCCAGGCAGAAGTCCTCCCCCACCACGAGGGAGACCACGGTGCAGTAGGCGCCCAGGACCTCGCGGACGAAGCGCTCGTAGGGAAGCGCCGCCACCTGCGGCGTGAAGTCGACCACGAGCACGGCGTCCACGTCCCAGCTGGCCTGGATGAGGGCCGGGCGCTCGCCGGCGGGAAGGAGGTCGCGCGGCGCCCCCTCCCCGCCCAGGACGCGGGCGGGGTCCGGCGTGAAGGTCACGACCATGAGATGGGCGCCCCGGGCGTCCGCCTCCGCGCGGGCGCGTGCGATGAGGGCGCGGTGTCCGCGGTGCAGGCCGTCGAAGGCGCCGATGGCGCAGACGAAGCGGTCGCTGCCGGCCGAGAAGCGCCGCATGAGACGCGGGTCGTTCCCGGGCGCGGGGGGCTCGAGCGCAAGGTGCTCCTGGAGGGACACCCAGCCCGTGACCTCGCCCCCGAGGAGGCTGACGTCACCGCCCCCAAGGGAGCGCGGCCCGCCGCAGCAGCCGGGGGCGTCACGGAGGAGCGCCACCGCCGCCCGCGGCGCGAGCGGGCGCTCCGGAGAGAGCTCCGCGGGAAGCGGCACGTCGCGCACGCCCTCGATGGCCTGCGGGAAGTTGGTCTCGCACACGAGGTGGCGACCGTCGCGGCGCCAGATGCCCGCAAGGCCCCCACCCAGCGTGAGGGCCACGCGCTCGCCCTGCGCGGGCTCGCGGGAGACCACGCCCTGCCGGACGGTGCCAAGCGGGATGCGCCGTCCGTTGGTGACGTCGGAGATCTCGCCGAGCGTAAGCTCGCGCGCGGCGAGCCCGAGCACGGCTGCCGGGTCGAGGCAGCGCTCGCGCACGAGGTCTGCGCCGCCGGCCTGGAGTTCAGCGAGGCTCACGCAGTCCGCGAGCGTGACGGGCCCGGCAAAGGTGCGGGTGAGCTCGCTCACATGCGCGAGGCAGCCGAGGTCGCGTCCCAGGTCGCGCGCGATGCTGCGCACGTAGGTGCCCTTGGAGACGTCGAGGTCGAGCTCCCAGGTGCGCGCCTCCGGGTCCACGCCGCAGCAGCTGGCGTCGTAGATGCGGATCCTCCGGGCGGCGAGCTCCACCTCCTCGCCCGCGCGGGCCGCGTCATACGCGCGGCGACCGTTAACGGAGACGGCGGAGTACTGGGGCGGCACCTGGTCGTGCCAGCCCACGAGGCCGGCGATGATGGGGTGGGCGCGACCGTCGAGGAGCTCGTCGGGCACCTCGGCGGTGCGGGTGACCTCGCCCTCGGCGTCGTCGGTGGTGGTCTCAGCACCCAGCTGGAACGTGGCGCGGTAGCCCTTGCGGTCGAGGGTGAGCAGGCCCAGGAGCTTGGTCGCCTGGCCTATGCCCACCACGAGCACGCCAGTGGCAGCGGGGTCGAGCGTGCCGGCGTGACCCACGCGCCGCTCCCCCACCGCGCGACGGACGCGGGAGACGACGTCGTGGCTCGTCATGCCAGCGGGCTTGTCTACGGCGATGAGCGCGGAGAAGGCGCTCGGTCGGCGGGCCAACGTCAGCCCTCCGCCGGCTTGTCGCCGACATAACATGACAAAGGGACTGTCCCTTTGTCAGGTGCGTAGAGGTCGCGGAGCTTGGGCAGGACGGCGGAGAGGGCCTGGTCGATGTCGCCCTCAACGGTGAAGCCGGCCGCTGCGGGGTGACCGCCGCCGCCCATCTCGCGCGCGATGGCGGAGATGTCGCGGTCGGACTTGGCACGGAGGTTTCCGCGCACCTTGCCGCCCGGCACCTCCTTGAGGAAGAGCGCCACCTCGCAGCCGTCCACGCGGCGCACGATGTCAACGAGGCCGTCGCACTCCGCCACGGGAACGCCCGTGGCCTCGAAGTCCGCGCCCGTGGCGTAGCTGTAGGCAATCTTGCCCTGCTCGAACGTGGTGATGCGGCCCATCACCGTGGCGCAGAGGTGCAGGTACGCCACGCGGTCGCTCTGGTAGACGTGGAGCGCCACCTCGGAGGGCGAGGCACCGGAGTCCACGAGCAGGCTCGCCACCTCGAAGGCCTCGCCGTTGGCGTTCTGGTACTGGAAGCGTCCGGTGTCCGTCACGAGGGCGCAGAGCAGGCACTGGGCCATCGTGGGCGTGAGCCCGCCCGCCACGTGGAGGGCGTACTCGGACACGATGACGCCCGCGGCCGCGGCCTCCGTGCGCACCACGCCGGCGTCCCAGAACCGCTCGGCGGAGGGGTGGTGGTCGATCACGGCCACGCTCGAGGAGCGCTCGAGCACGGCACGGGCACCGGCGAGCCGGTCCGGGGCGGAGAGGTCGACGCAGAAGAAGAGGTCGGGGTCCTCCTGGTAGTCAGAGGGGCGCACGAGGCGCTCGGCCCCGGGGAGGAACTCGTAGATCCTCGGCACCACGTCGTCGTCCGCCAGCAGGGCGCAGACCCGCTTCTCCGGCCACGTCCTCTCGATGAGCTCGACCAGCGCGAGCTCGGACCCCAGCGCGTCCCCGTCGGGGGACGTGTGCGCGCACACGGCGATGGTGGAGGCGCGCTCCACCAGGCGCGTGATCTCGTCGAAGCTCGGCCGCTGCCGCGCCATGAGCTTCTCTGCCCTGAGCGACATGAGCCCCCCTACTCCTCGTCCCCCGGCGTCTGCTCGTCCTCCTCGGACTCCACCGGGTAGCCGAACTCGTCCTTCTCGACGCCCAGCGTGGGCGGCACGACCTCGAGGGCGCGGGCGATGCGCTCGGCCTCGTCGGTCGTGGTGTCGATGCGAAAGTCGAGCTCGGGGGTGACGCGCCAGTTGAGCGCTCGGCCCAGGAGCGACCGGATGCGGCCCTTGGCCCGCGCGAGCGCGGCGCTGACCTCCTCGTAGCGGTCGGCGTCGCAGCTCACGTAGGCCCTGAGGTAGGACTTGTCCACCGAGACCTCCACGCCCGTGATGGTCACGAGCGCGAGGTCGGGGTCGGAGACCTCGAAGAGCAGGATGTTTGCGAGCTTCACGCGCGCGAGCTCGTTGGTCCTCCTCGAGTACTGGTTCTGCTTCATCTGCGCCCCTTCGCTACTCCGTGCGAGCGACCTCGTCGATGCGGTAGCCCTCGATGACGTCGCCGGGCTTGACGTCCTGGAAGTTCTCCAGGCCGATGCCGCACTCGAAGCCGGCCTTGACGCTCTTGACGTCATCCTTGTAGCGGCGCAGGGACGCGATCTTGCCGTCGTAGACCACGATGCCGTCGCGCACGAGGCGCACCTGGTCGTCGCGGGAGATCTCGCCCTCCTGGACCATGCAGCCCGCGGCGATGCCGACCTTGGGCACCTTGAAGGTGTCGCGGACCTCGGCAGATCCGGTCTGGACCTCGATCTCGGTGGGCTTGAGCATGCCGATGCGGGCGGCGTCGATCTCCTCGATCGCCTTGTAGATGACGCTGTACGTGCGGATCTCCACGCCGTCGCGCTCCGCGGCCGCACGGGCCTTGGCCTCCGGGCGCACGCCGAAGCCGATGATGATGGCGTTGGAGGCGTCCGCGAGGACGACGTCGGTCTCGGTGATGGCACCGACGGCGGAGTGGATCGTGTTGATGCGAACCTCGGACTGGTCCATCTTGTCGAGGGAGTCCTGGAGCGCCTCGATGGAGCCCTGGACGTCCGCCTTGATGATGAGGTTGAGCTCCTTGACGTCGGCGTCGGCCATGGTGTCGAAGAGGTTCTCCAGCGTGACGTGCTTGACGCGGTTCTGCTCCTCGATGCGGGCCTTGAGGGCGCGCTGGTCCGCGAGGTCGCGGGCGTCGCGGTCGTCCTGGAAGACGCGGAACTCGTCGCCTGCCATGGGCACGCTCTGCAGGCCCAGGATCTCGACGGCGTCGGAGGGTCCGGCCTCGGTGACGGAGTTGCCCTTGGGGTCGAGCATGGCGCGGACGCGGCCGTAGGAGAGGCCGGCCACGAGGGCGTCGCCGATCCTCAGGGTGCCGCGCGTCACGAGCACGGTGGCAACCGATCCGCGGCCGCGGTCGAGCTTGGCCTCGAGGACGTTGCCGGAGGCAAAGGTGTCCGGGTTGGCCTTGAGCTCGAGGACGTCCGCCTGGAGCAGGACGGTGTCGAGGAGCTCCTCGATGCCGATCTTCTGCTTGGCGGAGATGTTGACGAACATGTTCTGCCCGCCCCACTCCTCGGGGATGATGCCGTACTCGGTGAGCTCCTGGCGCACCTTGTCGGGGTTGGCGCCTGGCTTGTCGATCTTGTTGACGGCCACGATGATGGGCACGCCGGCGGCCTTGGCGTGGTTGATGGACTCGATGGTCTGCGGCATGACGCCGTCGTCGGCCGCGACGATGAGGATGACGATGTCGGTCACCTTGGCGCCGCGGGCGCGCATGGCCGTGAAGGTCTCGTGGCCCGGGGTGTCGATGAAGGTGATCGTGCGGTCGCCCACCTGGACCTGGGAGGCGCCGATGGCCTGGGTGATGCCGCCGGCCTCGCCCTCGGCCACGCCCGTGTGGCGGATGGCGTCGAGCAGCGACGTCTTGCCGTGGTCGACGTGACCCATGACGGTGACCACCGGCGGACGGGGCTTGAGGTCCTTGGGGTCGTCGTAGAAGGTGAAGGAGTTCTCCTCCTCCTTGGTCATGACCTTGACGTCGCGCCCGAGGTCGTCGGCCACGAGCTCGATGAGCTCGTCGGACATGGACTCGGTGAGCGTGAGCGGGGTGCCCAGGAGGAAGAGGCGCTTGATGATGTCGTTGGCTGGCACGCCGAGGAGCTCGGCCAGCTCCTGGACCGTGGAGCCCTGCGGCACCTTGACGGTGTCGAGCTGGGAGAGGTCCTGGTCGTTGGCAATGGCCTCCTCGATGCGCTGCTCCATCGCGGCCTCGGCGGCCTGCTTCTGGCGACGCTCCTTGCGGCGCTTGCGGCGGCCGGTGGACTCGCGGGACGCCTCCTCGACGGCCACGCGGGCCTCCTCGAGGACACGGCTCCTGTTGTAGGCCTCGGCCTCGCGCGCCATGCGGCTGTAGCGGTCCTCGCCGCCCTCTCCGCCGCGACGGCCCTTCTTGCCGCGGCGCCCGCGGCCGGCGGAGTCGCCGTCGGTGGCGGGGGCGGGCTGGGAC
>NZ_NFIZ01000010.1 GCF_002159625.1 Olsenella sp. An285 | reverse complement strand
GCCCCTGGCGCTGCCCCAGCGCCCCGCCCAGCGCGACCAGGCCGCCAAGATGTTCGCCGTGTTCCACCGCGACGTGCTGGGGGAGGGCGGAGCCCCGGGCGAGCCCGACCCCAGCCAGCCCACGACCGTGGACTATGCCGATGACGTCGTTCTTCTCGACACCTCCGTCTCCGGCGCCGCTGCCTCCGGCGAGGACGTGACGGTGACGCTCGGTGCGGGCGCCGGGGAGGTCTCTGAGGGAGACGTGGTCGTGTTTGGCCCCACCGAGGGCATGCCCTTCGGTGGCGCGGTGAAGGTGGAGTCGGTAGAGGCCGGCGGGCGCGTCACGGGCGCGCGCCCGGAGCTCTCCGAGGTATACGACGAGCTCGTGATCAACGAGACCCTGGGGCTGGAGGACCTCGACCTCAGCTCGGTGCGCCTCATGTCGGGCTATGCGGACAAGCTCGAGATAGAGGTCTCCCAGGACATCGGCGAATACGGCACCGCCAAGGGCACGATCACGATCAACGACATCACGATCAAGCCCTTCCTCGTCCTTCTGGGCCCCTTCAGCTACATGGACATGAGCTTCGAGTGCGACATGGACGCGGAGCTCGCGCTCGAGCTGTCCATGATTCCCTCCGACCTCCGCTCGATCAAGCTCCTGTCCGTCCCGGTGCCCCTGCTCTCCGTTCCGGGGACCGGCGTCCACCTCAACGTCTACCTGGAGATCGACGCGGCGGCCAGCGTCTCGCTCTCCTCGAGCATCGAGGTCTCGGCCTCGGCGAAGAAGGACGTCTTCGGTCTGCCGGAGTTCAGGGGCGACTGCGACGTCGACCTCGCCGACGACGTGTCCATCTCGGCAAAGGGGAAGGTCGGGCTCTCCCCGGCTGCGGCGCTGGAGATCTTGGGGTGGTCCGCGAGCAGGATCGGCGTCGAGACGGGCGTGGGCGCCGAGGTCGAGACGAGCTACCACCCGGGCCTCACGTGCACGGACGCGGCGATGTGGGTCTACTCCGATGCCTACGCCGAGTTCCTGGGCGGCACGGACCTCGACCTCGAGGCCTCCATCAAGATCTTCGACAAGGACAACAGCCCGCTCAAGAGGGACATTCACCTGGAGGACGGCCTGCTCGTGGACGAGTGCACGTGGAAGCTCGTCCGCGGCAAGTACGGCGCCTTCTACGACAAGCTCCAGGAGCTGGAGGAGAGCTACGGGGAGGGGAGGCTCGTCAGCGGCGGCTTTGGCTCGATAGCTGCCAAGTGGCTTACGGGACTCTGCTTCGCGGGGGTGCACGACTTCGGCGACGGCGTCGAGCGCCTCGTGACGGCGTGCGGGACGGGTATGACGGCTGACAGCTTTCCCAACGCAGAGGGTACGTACGAGGTCACCATCTGGGAATATGACGAGAAGAACGGCGAGCTCGAGGCCGTGTGGCGCGGGAAGCCGAGCCACTCCAACGGGGGCTATGCGTACCTCATCTTCTCCGTGACGCCGGGCGGCGGGCGCAGCTATCTCATGAGAAACATCCCGGACGCGGAGTACACGTTTGTGGGCGTGCGGGACGACGGCTCGTTTGGCGTGGCGCGGACCGCCAGCGCCGTCATCGTGCTCGATGGTCCCGAGGGATTCGCCTACACCGTAGACGGCGTGCGGGTGACGATGCAGCAGTACTGGGACGCCCTCGCGAGCATGGGCGCCGGCAGCATTCACGGGCCGGGCAACGAGACGACGTGGACGCTCGCCGCCTATGGCCAGGAGATCGACGACCCGGCCAAGACCCTGCAGCTCATGCGCGAAACGTCCGCCTGGATAGAGGAGCGGGTGCTGAGTCGCGCGTGACGGGGCACGGCAGGGCGGGGAGCCTCGTTCTTCTCGCCCCGTCGGAGAGTGAGTCGTGGCGGGGGCGCTCGGCGAGAAGAACGGGCGCCCCCGAGCCCGCTACTCCAGGTGCTCCGCGCGCTCGAGGTAGTGCACGAGCGCGAGGTCCTCGTAGGCCTGCATGGCATTCTCGCCGGCGCCCGGGTCGCCCGTCCCGTGCCAGGTGCCGTCTGCCGTCTGAAGCCCCACGAGGCTCAGGGCCGGCATGCTCTCGCGAGCCACGAGCTGGGTCTTCTCGTAGTCCGTGAGGGGCGCGCCGGCAATCTCGAGCGCCATGGAGGCAAGGTCGGCCGGGCTCGCGCTCTGCCAGGTTCCCGGGACGGATCCCGCCACGTCGTAGTTGGCCCAGATGGAGTAGGTGGTGGGGTAGGAGCGAACCGCCTGCTGGAACGCCGTCTCGGCAGGATAGAGCGCCTCGACGAGCGTGTCGGCGAAGTTGGGCTGGTGATCGCCAAAGAAGACCACGATGACGGGCCTCTCGAGCTGGGAGAGCTCCTCTATGAAGGCTTGGAGATCGCGGTCGGATGCGTCGATGCAGGCGAGGTACTCGTTCACGTCTCCGCTGAGGTTGGGGTCCAGGCCGGGTATGGTGTAGCCCCGCAGCTGCTCTGCCGGGATGTTGCGCTGGCCGTAGCTCGAGTGGTTCTGCATCGTCACGTCGAAGATGAACTGCGGCTCGCTGCTCGAGCGCAGGATCTCGAGGACCTTGTCGTAGGTCGCACCGTCGGTGACGCCGCTGTGGAAGCCCGGGGCTCCCTCGAAGTCGTCGATGTCGAGGAACTCGTCGAACCCAAGGGCGGGGTAGACCTTGTCTCGGCTCCAGTTGGTCGCGAGGTTGGGGTGCATTGCCGTGGTCTCGTACCCGAGCTCGGCGAGCTGCCTGGGGAGGCTCGGCACGTCCGTCAGGCTGTAGAGCGAGTAGGGGTACTTGCCGTCGCCCACGTAGGCAAGCGGAGAGCCCGTGAGGAACTCGAACTCGGTGTTGCAGGTGCCGGCGCCGCGAACCGAGACGGCGAGCGAGCCCGTGGAGAGCGCGCTCGACTGCAGCTGGCGATAGAACGCCGGCCCCTCGTAGCCCACCCCCAGGCCGTCGTAGAGATATGAGAGGTCGGCGAAGGTCTCGTTCATGATGCAGACGATGCTCGGGCGCATGGAGGAGAACTGCTGCTCCGCCGCGGCGCGCGACGCGGACGAGCCGCGGCCCGCGTCATAGGCAGCCACGTACTCGCTCTCCACCTCTGCCGCCCCCTCCGGCGTGTAGCCCTGCGGCTTCTCCACGGGGATGTCCTGCGCCACGGCGACGAAGGTGGGGAGGAACCCCTGCCACTTGTAGTAGGGCAGCGGAGTCCAATACTGCATCTTGACGCCAAGGTCCTCGAAGTAGTCGGGTACGGTGAGGCCCGCCCAGAGGCAGCTCGCCACCATGAACGCACCAAGGAGGTTGCCTCCCACGTTGCCGGCGAGCTCGTAGCGGTCCCGGATGCGCGAGGGGGCCACGAGCGCGCACGGCGCCATGGCCAGCACGGCGCACGTGAGCCCCTGCACCACGTGGCTGTCCACGGAGTAGGTGTAGGTCCCGCTCACGGCCGCCGCCGTTCCCAGGACGAGGAGGTCGTTGGGAAGGATGGGGGCGCCCTTGAAGTTGGCGACGAAGAACTGTGCGAGGCCCGTTACGAAAAGCGCCCCCACGCCCAGGGCGATGCCCGCCCCGCGCCGCTGAAAGAGCAGGTAGAGCAGGGCGAGAAGCCCGGCGATGATGGCGAGCTCCAGGAAGGAGTTGAAGGCCTTGATGCCAAAGAGCTCGTCTGAGTTCCAGGGCAGCTCGAGCGCCAGGCGGCCCAGGGCGATGGCGGACGCCAGGGCGAGAAGGGCGATGCCGACGCGCGCCGCCTCCGAGAGGAAGCGCGTCCTGCCGCCGATCTGGTCGCGCCGGTCGAGCGCGTCGAGCAGGCGACGGCGCAGGAGGGCGCAGGCGGCCTGGAGTAGCGCCGCGAGGTCGAGGGAAACGAGGGAGATCACGTCCTCGCCGTTCTCGTAGAGGTCGAGCCCGCACACGACAGATGCCATCACGAGCGCGACGACCCCGGGCAGCATCCAGGCCAGGTCGGACGGGCGCAGGGGCTGCTCGTGGGCGCGCTGCCAGAGGAACACGAACGCCGCGAGCGCGGCGATGAGCGCAAGGCCGATGAGGGGAATCGCTATGAGAGGCGTGAGAAACACCACCTTGGGATCGTACGGGGGGCTTACAAGGCGCTTATGCGCCCCTCACATGATATTGGTTTTGTCCGCGGCCCGCGACGCGCCGCCGTGACGTGTTGTCAAGCGCCGTGAACCCGATCGTCGAAGACAGAAGGGCGGAGCGGTGTCAGCGGCCGCTGCTGGTTACGAGCACGCCGTCAATCTTCGCCGCGTCGGGGGAGGTTCAGGACCACGAGGGGCTAGGCCGTTCTTGAAGGTGTCCTCCCCGCCGACGATCTCTGTGGGGACGTCGTACTCGACCCCGAGATAGCGTTGGCGATCGCCGGGGTTGGTAAGCTCGGGGTACATGATGTTCCCGGACTGCTTCGCCTTCCTCAGGGGCTGGTGCGTGCAGGTGTACGCGCCCCGCTATCAGGAGCGTAGCAATAGCTGTCAGAGGCCTTCTTCGAATCATAGGCCTCTCCTTCCACATGGATGCGCGTCCAGCATAAAAACGCATATCGCTCAGCAGTCTTGCGTGTATCAAGCAAGAAATCGAATGGCGAAGGAGGACGTGCGCGGAAACAGGGGAAACGCTCATCCATAAAACGCATGTCACGGAGGACTGGGGGGGGGTTGCTATTTTTTCCAGCGAAGCCAATTTGCACCCCGAGCGCTTGCGTTCCTTCCGACTCTGGCGGCGAGAAGGACGCGGGTTGCCGCCCGCCGACGCGTCGCGCTCGCCCGCCGAAGGTGATGCCGCGGAAACGCCCCGCTTGCGGCTGAGCCTTAAGGTTTCCTGAAGTACCCCTCGGGAACGGAGGTGCCGGCAGTGTGCAGAAGCATGAGGCACGCGACTCTCTCTGCCGCCGCAGCGGCGATCTGCCTGGGGGCGGTATTCCCCCGGCGCCCGCCCGTGCCGACCGCCTCGACTTCCCCGATGTGTCGCCCTCTGACTGGGAGGCCGAGCAGGGCCGCATGACTTACGCCTCCCCCGAGGGGCTCATGTCCGATCTCGGCGGCACCACGTCGACTGGCGAGCTCGTCTGCGCGGCCGAGGTAAGTGCCGTCTTCCTCTACCACGGCTGTGATTTCCAGGATCCCAATGACTGCGTGGTCACGACGCTCAAGTAGCGGGGGCTCAAGTCACGTCTAGAGATGGCGGCCCGAGCACTCTGGGACGCCCCTTCCATAAGGAGGTTACGGTATGGCTCGTCCGCATTTGGTTCGACCGGCGCTCGTCTTGGCGCTTGTCTGTGCACTCGGTCTGTCCTTCTCGCTTTCTGCATGCTCGGTCACGTCGATGCAGGAGGGCGTGCAGGGCGAGCCCTCCGGTGCGGCTGTTTTCGGCTTGCAGGACGGGGCATCGGCTGAGACGTCGGAGCCTTCCAAGAAGTCCCGCGAGGCGGCCTGGGTGCTCGAGGACACCAGCTACCAGTCCTCCAGCCCTGACGCGCCGTTGAGTCCGCTGGCTGACGGCAGGACCTGGGCGATCTCAAGCTTTGGGAAGTACCGGCTCAGCGAGGACGGGCGAATCACCTCCTACGGATACGTGACGTACGAGTACGACGATGACGGCAGGCTCGCCGTCGTCACGGACTACACCTACCGCGACTCGGAGTCTGCGGTACTTGAGAACGCGCTCGACTCAGAGTCGATAGTCCTCTCCGAGACCGTCTACGATCACTCGGCAGGCGACGAGCCGGACTCCGTGACTACGGGCTACGCCATGACGCCCGACGGCGGTGCCGGGGGCGTCAAGTCCACGACCGAGGTTACCCACGAGGGCGGAGAGACCGTTACGACTACCACCATGTACTACGCCGACGGCTCGGTATTTGGGGAGACGGTCATGTACGAGGGGACCAACGATGACGGTGTCTCCTACAAGCGCGTCGAGGCCAACGGAGAGGTGCAGAGCTACTCCACCTCCGAGCGTACCGAGGACGGGACGAGGCTTGCGGTGACGAGCTACGAGGGCGGAACCGAGCCGGAGAACGTCACCGGCACGCGTATTACTACGTACGACGACGAAGGCCGTCCCCTCTCGCGCACCGGCGCGGAGAGCCCGGTGGAGGGAGGCGTGCTCGTCTCGGCGGAGGACCTCTCCATCCGCGAGACCGCATCGGGGACGTACTGGGCCTATGATGACGCAACGGGCGAGTTCGTGGAGCTCTACGTGAACCTCGACGAGTCGGAGGGGGAGTCCGTGGGCTCGCCGGGGATGGGACGCTACGAGTTTTGCGCCAGGGACGCGGACGGAAACGTTTTCTATCGTCGCTACGCCGGCAACACCGGAGGAGAGGACAACACGCGCCACGAGTGCACCTCCTATGACGAGCTTGACAACCCCGTGCTCAGGCTCACGAGTCTGATGGGAGGGAACCTGGGCGCCTTCCTCGAGCTTAAGCAGGAGTTCTCCTACGACGAGAGCGGCAATCTCCTTCATGCCGTCCAGAGCCGGTTTAACAGTCGCGGCGAGTACATGGGCGGCTATGCCTGGGTCTTTGGTTACGTGAACCTGGAGACGGGGGAGGAGCTTGTCGCGGCGCCCGTCAACGAGCTCACGGCGCCCGTCCTTACCGAGGGGGACGCCGATCCCCTGCCCTCGCGCCGTGCCTTTGAGGGCGTGGACTACGTCTCCCCGCTCTTCGGCTACTTCAAGAGCGGGGAAGAAGCTCCCGTGGAAGTGGGGGGAGAGGAGTTCACGGTGACGCTCTACACCGGAATCAGCGCGGATATGGTGGGCGAGCTTGGCGGGACGTTGGAGCTCATCGCGACGGACGGCTCGGACGGAACCTACGGGTTCGTGTTCACGCTTCCCGTTGCGGGAAACGACGGGCTTCTGTGCGTGACCGATGACGGAATTACCTTCGCTGTGAGCTATCCGGATGAGGAAACGGCGCACGTCGAGGGCCGCATGGTCACGGGGGAGGCCTTCTCGGCAGACCTTGCTCGCTCCGACGCGCCACTCGACTGGGGCGTGTGAGCCCGCTTGACTCGTCTGCTGACGTGTCGTGCGCTCGCAGAGGCGGGTGGCCCGGCCCGGGTCGCTCGGCGGCGCCTTCGCATAATGCCCGAAACCGTCCTTGGGGAACGGAGGCGCCAGCAATGACCAGGAGCATGAGGCGCGCGATCTTCTCTGCGGCGGCGGTCTGCCTGGGGGTGGCATGCCGTTCACTTGCCGGTCCTTCTCGCCCGCTTGCCGAAAGCCAACGCCTGTTCGGCGGGCACGAAACGAGGCCTCACGGCGTGCTTCCTACAATCAGGTGACGGAGGGCGCGCCCGCGCCCGAGGCGTCGTGCGGCGGCGGTCCAAGGGGGAGACATGAGGAAAGACGAGCTTGCGCTGAGGATGCTCCATGCCTGCACGGACGTCATCATGGCCGAGGAGGAGCTCACGGAGCTCGATCGTCGCTTGGGGCTGGGTACGGCAGAGCTGGGCACCACCATGGTGCGCGTGGTGTCAGCTGTGAGCCAGGCGGTCGTTGCCTCGGAGGGCAGCGTCCAGGAGATGCTCGACGCCGCGGCGACGGAGGTGTCCAAGGTCCCCGGCGGGCGCGCGGTACCGCTGTGGAGCTCGTGGCTCGACGGCATGCAGGAGGCCGCCCCAGACGAGGGCGAGGTCAGCGTCGAGGAACTCAAGGAGATGTTCGCGGGTGGGCTCGCCGAGCTCATGCGCACCACCGATGCGCGCGTGGGCGACAAGACCATGATGGACGCCTTCATCCCGGCGAGCGAGGCCGCTGCCGCCTGCGAGGGCGATGAGCTTGACCTATTTGACGATGTCGCGGACGCCGCCGACGTCGGCGCGGAGTCCACGCGTGACCTCGTGGCGCGCTTTGGGCCGGCGGCGGAGATGGGGGAGGCGTCGCGCGGCACGGTGGACCCGGGTGCTCTCGCGGTGGCACACTTCCTCCGGGGGCTCTCCCGCCCGTAGGCTCCGCGTCCGCCGGCTGCGCCTTCACATGCGCTGCGCTTTCCACCTGCTTGCAGTCGGCTTCCCGCGGAAGTGTGTCCGGCACATGTCACCTCGTTGACACTCCTTGTGGCGCCCCCTAGAGTGCGAGAAAAGTCGTGCGAGCGAGAAGGGCGTGGAATCATGGGCAGCATCCGGGCATGTGTCGTGGGGGCTACGGGGTATGCGGGCATCGAGGCCTGCCGCCTCATCCTTGGCCACCCGGAGTTCGAGCTCACCATGGCGACGGACCGCAAGGAGGCGGGAACGCGCCTCGACGCCGTGTACCCCGCCTTTGCGGGCGCCAGCGACATCGTGCTCTCGCTGCCCGAGCCGGATGCCATCGCCGCCGCCGCTGACGTCGCCTTCCTGGCAGTCCCGCACACGGCGAGCCTCGCGCTCACGCCGGCGCTCCTCGAGCGCGGCGTCACCGTGCTCGACCTCTCGGCCGACTACCGCCTGCATGACGCGGCGGTCTACGAGGACTGGTACGCCACCCCGCACACGAGCCCCGAGCTTCTCTCCCAGACCGTCTACGGCCTGCCCGAGCTCTTCCGCGCCGGGCTCTCCTCTCTCGCCGAGCGCCGTGCGGCGGGCGAGGCCGTGCTCGTGGCCGTGCCGGGCTGCTACCCCACGGCAACGGCGCTCGCCGCCGCCCCCGCCCTGGCGGCCGGTCTCGCCACGGGCGACCTCGTGATCGCGGACGCTATCTCCGGCGTCTCCGGTGCCGGGCGCGGCTGCACCGCCCGCACGCACTACTGCCATGCCAACGAGTCCGTCGAGGCGTACGGCGTGGCAAAGCACCGCCACACCCCGGAGATCGAGCAGACCCTCTCCGAGGTGGCTGGCCGCGAGATGTCCGTCGTCTTCACTCCGCACCTTGCCCCGCTCACGCGTGGGCTCCTCTCCACGGTCTACCTCGAGGCCTCGCCCGATGTCACGGCGGAGGGCCTCCAGGTCGCCTACGAGCGCGCCTATGCAAGCGAGCCGCTGGTCACGATGCTTCCCGCCGGCACCATGCCGGCCACGTCCTCCGTCTTCGGCACCGCGCGCGCCCAGGTGGGCGTGGCGCTCGACGCCCGGCGACGACGCACGATCGTCGCCTCGTGCGCGATTGACAACCTCGGGAAGGGCGCGGCCGCCCAGGCCGTTCAGTGCGCCAACGTGGTGCTCGGCCTCCCCGAGACCGCCGGCCTCCTGGCTCCGGCGCCCCTCGTCTAGCACCGTCCCGCAGAAATAGTTCGCATTGGAAGCCCTGCAGAAAAAACTCAACAGGGAAAACGTCGCAATTCCGTGTTCCAGTGCGAACTATTTTTGAGACCGCGGGACAGACAAGCAACGGAGAAGAACCTCATGACTGACTTTGCACCGCTCGCGGTCCCGGCCGTGCCCGATACCCCCGAGGCCTGCGACCTCACGCCCTGCGAGGGCGGCGTCTGCGCTGCCGCGGGCATTCGCGCCGCCGGTGTCTCGGCCGGGTTCCGCAGGAACCCCGCGCGCCTTGACCTCGCCCTTGTCGTGGCCGACGACCCCTGCGTGGCCGCCGCGACCTTCACCACCAACCGGTTCTGCGCAGCCCCCGTCACGGTGAGCCGCGCGCACGTTGCGGACGGCCGTGCCCGCGCCATCGTGCTCAACTCCGGCAATGCCAACGCCGCCACGGGCGAGCCCGGCCTCGCCTGCGCCGAGCGCGCATGCGCCTACGTGGCGGATGAGCTGGGCTGCGCCGCGAACGACGTGCTCGTGGCGTCCACGGGCGTCATCGGCGTCCAGCTGCCCTTCGCGCCCTACGAGGCGGGCGTCCCGGCGGCCGTGGCCTCGCTTGCCGCCACGTCCGCCGCGGCCCATGACGCCGCCTGCGCCGTCATGACCACGGACACCGTGCCCAAGGAGGTCTCCGTCGCGGGCGAGCTTACGCAGCGCGACGGCGGCTCGCGGCCCTTCCACGTGGGCGGCTTCGTCAAGGGCTCGGGCATGATTCAGCCCAACATGGCAACGATGCTCGCGGTGCTCGCCACGGACGCGCCCCTCACGGCCGAGGCCGCGCACGAGGCGCTCCTCTCCGCGGTGCGCGTCTCCTTCAACAAGGTGACCGTGGACTCGGACACCTCCACCAACGACTCTGCCTTCCTCCTTGCCACCGGCGCTGCCGGCGGGGAGGAGATCGACCTCGACCATCCCGCATACCCGCAGGCGGCAACCGCCATTCGCGTTGCCGCCGTCGACCTCGCGCGCAAGATCGCCGCGGACGGGGAGGGCTCCACGAAGCTCGTCACCGTCACCGTCACGGGCGCCGCGAGCGAGGCCGACGCGGACACGGTGGCGAGAGCGGTCGCCAACTCGCCCCTCGTGAAGACCGCGGTCTTTGGCCACGACGCCAACTGGGGCCGCGTCGCCGCCGCTGCTGGAAAGTGCGGCGTGCCCTTTGACCAGACGTGCGTCGACATCGACTTCATGGGCGTCCCCGTGTGCCGCGCCGGTCTCACCGTTCCCATGGACGAGGAGGACATGCTGCGGCGCTTCGAGGCACCCGAGATAGCCATCACCGTTGACCTGGGGATGGGCGACGCCGCCACGCGCGTCTGGACCTGCGACCTCACCCACGACTACGTCACGATCAACGGCGACTACCGCACGTAGACCAGACGCCCCCACGTTCTTCTCGCCAGATTGGAGCAGACATGAAGCAGCGCGACAGGCAGGAGCGCGACCTCGCCGCCTCCAAGGTCGACGTCCTGAACGAGGCCCTGCCGTGGATCCACCGCATGGCCGGCAAGACCTTCGTCATCAAGTACGGCGGCTCCGCCATGGAGAACCCTGAGCTCTGCCGACAGGTTGTGGCGGATATCGAGATGCTCAAGCTCCTGGGCATCCGCATCGTGCTCGTCCACGGCGGCGGCAAGGCCATCAGCGCGCACGTCAAGGCGCTCGGGCTCCCAGTCACGTTCAAGGACGGCCTGCGCGTCACGGACCCTGCTACCATGGAGGCCGTGCGCGAGGTGCTCGTGGGCAAGGTGAACCAGGACCTGGTCTGGGCGCTCAACGAGTACGGCCACAACGCGGTGGGCATCTCCGGCGCGGACGGCAAGACCCTCAAGGCCGAGCCCATCGACCCCGAGCTCGGGCGCGTGGGCCGCATCCGCGAGGTCGACCCGAGCCTCATCGAGACCATCCTCGAGGACGGCTACATCCCCGTGGTTGCCACGGTGGGCTGCGCTCCGGACGGCTTCTACAACATCAACGCGGATGTCGCCGCCGGCAAGATAGCCGAGGCCATGGGCGCGGACAAGCTCATCTACCTCACGGACGTCGACGGCCTCTACGGCGACGTGCACGACGAGGATACCCTCATCCAGAGCCTCACGCGCTCCGAGACCCACGAGCTGCTCACGTCGGGCAGGCTGGACGGCGGCATGCTGCCCAAGATCCGCTCCATCTCCGAGGCGCTCGACGCCGGCGTCTCCGAGGTGGTCATCTTAAACGGCACCTTCCCGCACTCCCTGCTTCTGGAGATCTTCACCGACGCAGGCTGCGGTACCATGTTCACACAGGACGAGTCCTAGGAGAGGAAGCCCCATGACTGACGAGAAGAACGACAGCACGTCCGCCTTTTCCACCGTCGAGGACAGGGTCGCCAAGGCCGACTCCGCCTACATCATGCCCACGTACTCCCGCTACCCCGTGGAGTTTGTCTCCGGGCACGACGCCACGCTCGTGGACTCCGCGGGCAAGGAGTACATCGACCTTCTCGGTGGCATCGGCTGCGCGAGCCTGGGCCACTGCAACCCGCGCGTGAAGCAGGCGATCGCCGATCAGCTCGACCGCGTCTGGCAGACCAGCAACTACTTCTATGACGAGAACCGCGTGCACCTGGCTGCCGCCATCTCCACGATGCTCTCCACCACCACCGACGAGGGCGGCCACGTGGTCGGCTCCACGGGCACGCGCTGGAAGACCTTCTTCGCCAACTCCGGCGCCGAGGCCAACGAGGGCGCCTTCAAGATCGCCCGTCGCTGGGGCGAGCGCGAGCTGGGCGGCGCCTACACCATCGTGACCGCGCGCCAGAGCTTCCACGGCCGCACGCTCGCCGGCCTCGCCGCCACCGGCCAGGACAAGTTCCACGAGAGCTTCCGGCCCATGCCCGCCGGCTTTGTCTCCGTGCCGCTCAACGACATCTACGCGCTGCGCGAGGCCGTGAACCGCTCGGGCAAGGGTGCGCCGTGCGCGGTCATGCTCGAGTGCGTGCAGGGCGAGGGCGGCGTCTGGAACGCCAACTACGACTACATGCGCGACGTCCGCGAGCTCTGCACCGAGAAGAACGTCCTTCTGATCATCGACGAGGTACAGACCGGCTTCTACCGCTGCGGCTCGCCCTTCAGCTACCAGCGCTGCGAGATCGAGCCCGACATCGTGTCCATGGCCAAGGGCATCGCCGACGGCTTCCCCATGGGCGCCGTCGCCGCGCGCGCCCGCGTGGCCAACCTCATGGGCCCCGGCGACCACGGCTCCACCTTCGGCGGCAACAACCTCGCGTGCGCCGCGGGGCTTGCCACCGTGGAGGAGCTCGTCGACCGCGAGATGGGCGAGCACGTGCTCTCCGTGGGCCGTCACCTGCGCCACCGCCTCACCGCGATGGAGCACGTCATCGAGGTGCGCGGCCACGGCCTCATGCGCGGCGCCCAGCTCGACGCGCCGGTGGCCGCCGAGGTCGTGGAGGAGGGCCTGGCCGACGGCCTGGTCATGAACCGCATCGGCAGCTCCATCCTGCGCTTCCTCCCGCCGCTCGTGATCACTCGCGAGGAGGTCGACGAGGCCTGCGACCGCCTCGAGAAGATCCTCGACCGCCTGGCGTAGGCTGCCGGCCGTCGCCTGGCGAACCCTCCTGCAGGTTGAGGCGTGCGCCAGAGCGACGTTCTTCTCGGCAAATCTGTCGTGCCGCCGCACCTCAACGGTTAAGGTGCGGCGGCACGACACTTTTCCAGATGGAACCGTCGAGCTTTTGCACCCCTCCGGTTGAGGTGCGGGAGTTCGACGGTTTTCCCGCCCAAACCGTCGACTATCCGCACGCCTGGGAGCGTCGGGGAAGATATCGGTACGCGTCCCTCACGGGCCCCGTCATGTACCGCTGGCGTTCCTAGACCCTCCGCTCACGAGCGAGCGGAGGGGAAGTGGGTAATTAGCGTGCTTAGCTCATCTGTTCAAAACCTCTGAGAACTGGTTGTCACAGAGCTACCGATTTCTTAGATAATATCACAGTCTTAATCGTATCAAAGAAGACAGCCCTACCGTTCTGGCCAATGAGCGACAATGACCCTCCCTAGCACGATGCCTTGCGTTGGGGAGGGGGACAGCAATGAGTCGGATCGTAGAGGAGAGAATCGCGGACCTTCTCTCTCGCTCAGAGGGGGAGGGCAGCTGCTACGTTCCCCGGGGCGAGGGCTCGGGGGCTATCCGGCGCGCGCTCCAGCGAAGGGTGGCAGCCGGAACGGTCGTCTCCCCGGCTCCCGGCCTCTTTGTTTCGTCTCGGACGTGGAGTGGGCTCAAGAAGAACGATCAGATGCTTCTTGTGGTTCGGGGCCTGCAGACCATGCATCCCAACTGGGTGTTCTGCGGCCCCACGGCAGCCCTTGTCTACGGCATTGACGTCTCGTTCTCGCTGACGGACAACGTGCATCTTGCCGTGGCGCCGGGTGAGAGGGGCTCTGACCACGGGCTCGTGAGGAGGCACGGCGTGCTCGTCCCCGGCGACGTCGACCTGGAGGTGGAGCAGCACGATGGGATTCGCGTCACCTCGCCGGAAAAGACGGTGTTCGACTGTCTGAGATGGGCCGACTTCCCGCATGGCCTTGGGGTGGTGGACTCCGCCCTGAGGTCTGGCGTGGTGCGTCGATCCGAGCTCGAGGAGCACTTTCAGCGGGCGTCGTCCCGGTTGAGCGGGAAAGAGCTGGCACTCACCACGCTCTCCTGGGCAGATCCTCGCAGCGAGAACGGTGGGGAGTCGATTGCCCGCGGCAGGATGCTCTCGCTCGGCTACGTCTGCCCCGAGCTCCAGGTGGAGGTGCCGCGCGTCGCGGGGGAGGGGAGGCCGTACCGGGCGGACTTCTGCTGGGTCCGCTCGGACGGGCTGGTGATCCTGGGCGAGCTCGACGGGGACGGGAAGTACCTGGAGGAGGAGCTCATGGGCGGGCGGAGCCTCGGCGAGGTCCTCTCGGACGAGAACATCCGCGGGTCGCGGTTCACGCTGTACGACGTCTCGCTCATGCGATTCAGGTTCGGGGTAACAGACGACCCCGTGGCGTTTGCTTCCGTTCTCGATGAATACGGGGTTCCCAAGCGGGGCTCCGATCTGGCTCTTCCCGATGGCACGCCAATGATTCCGAACTGGGCTGCCCTGCGACGCGCAGCGCACGAGTAGCGGTGCGCTGGCGCGACGTTTGGCCGGGGCTTTGTGTCGCGGCTTTGCACTTTGGAAATTGGCGTGCGGTATCTCGACATAACTAGCGAGAAGAACGTCGTTCTTTCGCACGCCTGCCGGACAGGTGCGGGAGATGGACGGTTTCGGGGCCGGAACTGTCGTTATGCTGCACGTCAACAAAAGAGGTGCGGGAGATGGACGGTTTCGCGGTCAGAACCGTCCATCTCCCGCACACCAACAGGTTGAGAAGAGCCGCAAGGTGCCGAGAAGAACGCAGGCACGCGCCCCCTCGTGCCGTGCCCTTATGCCGTGCGCTCTGGGACGCGCAGCATCATGCAGAAGCCCACGACAAACAGCACGGCAATCGAGAGCACGCCGATGCTGGAGTTGCCGGTGAGCGCGGTGAACGTGCCCACGAGGAACGTGCCCAGAATCGCGGCGTACTTGCCAAAGATGTCGAAGAAGCCAAAGTACTCGTTGGCGCGCTCCTTGGGGCAGAGCTTGCCAAACTCGCTGCGGCTGAGCGCCTGGATGCCGCCCTGGAACATGCCCACGAGAATGGCCAGGAACCAGAACTCCACGGCGGAGCGCAGGAAGAACGTCGCAAAGAGGGTGATGCCAAAGTACGCGGCGATGGCGATGAGCAGCATGCGGCGCGTGCCGTAGCGGCTCGAGAGGCGCCCGTAGATGATCGCGCTCGGGAACGCCACGAACTGCGTCACCAGGAGCGCCAGCACGAGCTGCGTGGAGTCGATCCCGAGGTCGGTGCCGTAGCTCGTGGAGAGCTTGATGATGGTGTGCACGCCGTCGATGTAGAAGAAGTAGGCGATCATGTAGTAGCGGATGGCGCGGTTGGCCCAGATCTCGCGCAGGGTCCCGGCGAGGCCGCTCACGGCGCGGCTCACGGCGTGCGGCGCGCGCGGCTTGAAGTGGAGCTGCTGCACGTTCTTGAGTAGGGGCACGGTGAAGATGGCCCACCACGCCGCGGTGATGCAAAAGGCGATCTGCATGGCGGTCTGCAGCGTGATGCCCAGCGTCTCGTAGCCCAGCACCACGCCCAGGCAGGCGATGAAGGGCACGCAGCTGCCGATGTAGCCCCAGGCGTAGCCCGCCGACGAGATCTCGTCCATGCGCTCGTCCGTGGTGGTGTCCACCAGCAGCGCGTCGTAGAAGACCATCGAGGAGTTGAGCGCCACCGAGGAGATCACGTACACCACGAGAAACGCCAGCGCCGCGGTGACGAAGCCCATGGCGATGGTGGCAACGACGCCCGTGCCCACGCAGCCCACGATGAACTTCTTCTTCATGCCCTGCATGTCGGCGATCGAGCCCAGGATGGGCATGAGCAGGGCGATGATCAGCGACGCCACGGTCTCGGCGTAGCTCCAGGCCACGACGACCCCGCCCTCGGGCGCAAGGGACGAGAAGTAGATGGGGATGACGCTCGTGGCAAGGAGGACGAGCGCGGAGTTGCCCACGTCGTAGACGATCCAGCTCTTCTCGGCCTTTGTCATCTTCTGGTGTGCCATTGGCTTCCTTTCCGCAGTGCCGCAACACGTCTATGGTAGGCGAGCGAGGTCCCGCCGGGCGGTAAGAACTGGGTAAAGCGCCACCGAGAAGGACGGGCGGGGCGCCGGCTCGCAAGAACGGCCACGAAGAACGACCGGCCCGCGTGGCATAATCGAAGCAGGCACACGACGAAAGGGCTGCCATGCCGGCGATTCTCACGCACGACCTCTTTGGCCGCGACGTCATGGACGACGCCTCTGACCTCCTTGGATTTAGGACGCGGGACGAGAAGGACGCGTTTCTCCTGGGCAACCAGGGACCAGACCCGCTCTTCTACCTCGTGATAGATCCCCTCATGCACAAGTGGAGCCCGCTCGGCAACGTCATGCACGACGCCCGCCCGGCGAAGCTGCTCGTTGCCATGAGGGAGGCCGCCGAGCGCCTGGAGGGCCGCGAGCGCAGGCTCGCTCGCGCCTACGTGGCCGGCTTCGCCTGTCACTGGCTGCTCGACTCCACGATCCACCCCTTCGTCTACCACTGGCAGAACGGCATCTGCTCCGCGGGCGTGCCGGGGCTGGACGAGAGCGCCGCCCCGAGGGTCCACGCGGAGATAGAGCGCGACCTCGACGAGATGGTGCTCTTCTCCGTGACGGGGCAGACCGTCGAGCGCTACCGCCCGCACAGCCGCGTGCTCGCCGCCAGCCGGGCGGTCCTGGCAGCCGTTGACAAGGTCTACTTCTACGTGGCGCTCTGGGTCTACGACCGGCCCATCGACCCGCGGACCTTCTCCATCGCCGTGCGCGAGTTCCGCCTCGTCCAGAGCGCCTTCGACTCTCCCTCGGGTCGCAAGCGGGCCGTGCTGGGCGGCCTGGAGCGCCTGGTCACGCGCGAGCCCTTCTCGCTCGTGCGCTCGATGTCCCACCGCTCTCGCGCGGAGCTCACCTCGGACTTCGACAACCGGGGGCACGGGCCCTGGGAGAACCCGTTCACGCACGAGGCCTCCCATGCGAGCTTCTGGGACCTCTGGCACGATGCCCGCGCCGCGGCGCCCCTGACGCTCGCCGGGCTCTTCTCGCCCGACCTCGACCTCGAGGCGGCGCGCGCCCTCACCGCGGACGTGAACTTCGAGGGGGCGACCTCCGCCCCGGACGCCCCGTATACGTGGTAGCCCGCGCCGGCGTGCCCGCGGCCTCCTCCGAGGCCACGCGCCACGTGATGCAGGCCAACCGCAGCAAGAACACGGGCCCCGAGCTCAAGGTTCGCGCGGCCCTGCGCGAGGCCGGGCTCACGGGGTACCGCCTCCACTGGAAGAAGGCGCCCGGCCACCCGGACATCTGCTTTCCCGGGCGTCGCGTGGCCATCTTCGTGCACGGCTGCTTCTGGCATCGCTGCCCCCACTGCGGCCCCTCGCGCCCCAAGACCCACCCGGAGTTCTGGGAGGCCAAGTTCGCGCGCAACCGCGCCCGCGACGCCCGGGACAACGCGCTTCTGGTCTCGGCCGGCTGGACCGTCATCGTGGTGTGGGAGTGCCGGCTCAAGAAGGGGCGCCTCGACGCCACGATGGAGGAGGTCGTGGCCTGCGTGCGACGCGCGGGGGAGGAGCGTCTCCCGGCCCGCGTGGTGGAGGTTGGGTCCCCGCCCGCCTGGAGGCTGCGCGAGCGACGCCAGCGGCTCCGCCACCGGCGCCCCTAGCGCCCCGGATGGCCTGAGGAACATCCCTGCTGAGCGCGTGAGCTGCAGGAATGGTACGCTAAACCAGAGCGAATCCGGCTCCCACCCGCTGCCGGGACCAGACGAGAGGGGGATTTCCCCATGTCAACCTACGTGTTCTCGGACGTGCACGGCCACCGTGCTCCGCTCGAGCGCGTGCTCGACCGCATCTCCCCCTCGGAGGACGACCGCTTCTTCTGCCTCGGGGACATGATCGATCGCGGTCCCGACCCCGTTGGCGTCCTGCGCACGGTGCGCTCGCTTCCCAACGTGCGCGTCCTCATGGGCAACCACGAGGACCTCATGATCTCCTGCCTCGAGAACCCCGCCGACGGCCTGGCCGCCGTGAACTGGGGCCTCAACGGCGGCGCCGCCACCTCCACGGGGCTCGCGGAGCTTCCCGAGGACGAGGCCGCCGAGCTCGAGAGCTGGATCCGCGGGCTGCCGCGCTGGACGCGGGCGCGCGTGGGGGAGCGCCTCTACCTGCTCGTGCACGCGGGCGTGCGCCTCACCGCCCCCGTCCCGGCGTCCTGGGACGAGGCGGGCGTGGCCGCGTTCTTCTCGATGCAGGATCCCGAGGACCTCGCCTGGATCCGCGAGGACTTCTGGGGGGCGCCGCGCGGCCTCTCCGGCGAGGACGGCAGCGGGCCCGTCGTGATTGCCGGGCACACGCCCACGCCCTACCTGAGCGGCATGGCCTTCGAGATGGACCGCGAGCCGGTGGGCGAGGACGGGCACGCTCGCATGGTGCGCGTGGGGCGGGACCGCTGGGACATAGACGCCTGCGCCGCTGCAGGTGCCGGCCTGGGCCAGGTGCTCGTCCTTCGCCTTGACGACGAGCGGGAGTTCTACGAGCCCCTCCAGGAGGGGGAGTAGCCCCGCGCGTGGCCTGCCCGGCACGTCTGACTGGCGGCCGCCGTCAACCGACGTACCTGCCTTCTCGCCCGCGGACGCGCGCCCATGTACAATGTGTCACGCAGAAACCACCTCTACCAGCAAGAGGAACTCCATGGGTCTAGACATCTGCGTGCGTGCGGCAGA
Organism: Olsenella sp. An285; assembly: GCF_002159625.1. Classification (GTDB taxonomy): domain Bacteria; phylum Actinomycetota; class Coriobacteriia; order Coriobacteriales; family Atopobiaceae; genus Thermophilibacter; species Thermophilibacter avicola. Next base: position 72,021 of record NZ_NFIZ01000010.1, on the reverse strand, counting down.
GCTCCTGCACGGCGCCCTTGACACCTCGCCCCAGCCGGGCGGCTGGGTCCGCCCCGTCCGCTTTGCCCCGGAGCAGCTGCGCGCCCTCGGGAGCGTGCGCGCGTGGCACCCGGGGGTCTTTCGCCAGATGGCGGCGTGCACGGCCGGCGTCTCCCTCGAGTTCGAGACGGATGCCACGCGCGTGGAGCTGGACCTTCGCCTGGACGAGCCGCCCAGGAGCTCGCGCTCCGTCATCGCTGACGTGGAGCGCCATGCGGGAGGCCCCAAGCCGCCCTACGACGGCGTGGGCATAGAGATAGACGACCGCCGCCTGCCGCTTGCCCTGCCTGACGAGAAGAACGTCCTCACGTGGCTCCTCGACGACCCGTCGGTCGCGCCCGAGCCGGGGCTCCAGCGCCTGCCGGGCATGGGCGTGCCCCATCGCGTGCGCGTGTGGCTGCCGTGCCTCACGTCCTGCTCCGTGCGGGAGGTGCGCTCGGACGGCACCTACCTCACGCCCGTTGCCGCCCGCGAGCAGCTCCTCGTCCTGGGCGACTCCATCGCCCAGGGCTTCGTGGGTGGGGACCCCGGGCTCACCTGGCCCGCGCGCCTGGCGGACCACCTGGGCCTCGACCTCGTGAACCAGGGCCTGGGCGCGCAGGTCTTCCAGGTGGGCTCGCTCGCGGGCCTTGCCGGGAGGGTGAGGCCGGCCGCCGTGGTGGTGGAGTTTGGCGCCAACTACCGCTTCGAGCCCTGCCTGGAGTCGCGGGTCTGGCCGGAGATCAGGACCTACCTCTACGAGGTGGCGGAGGCCTTCCCGGAGGTTCCCGTGTGGGTGCTCACGCGCCTGCCGCACGCCGAGGACGTCTACGAGACCCATCCCCGCAGCTGTGCGGACGCCATCGACGGTCTCATCCGCCGCGCCGCCGCGCCCCATGCCAACGTGCGCGTGGTGGACGGCTCCGCGCTCCTTGACGCGGGCGAGCTCGACGCGCTCCTGGCGGACGGCTCGGACCACCCCGGGCCCGAGGGCCAGCGCATGATCGCCGAGCGCCTCGCCTTTGTGACGGACGCCACGGCGGCCTCGCCCGAGGCACGCCGCGCGCTCGCGCTCAGGCTCGCCCAGAAGGAGGGCGAGCTCGCGTTCCCGCTGACGGAGTGCCTCCGGCGCGGCCTGGGCACGGTGCTCCTTGCCTCCAAGGGCGCCGTGGTGGTGGAGTTTCCCGGCGGGCACCGCGTTGCCATGGGCCCGTCCCGCAGCACGCTGCGCCGCGCCCTCACCTGCCTGGGGCCCGGCTCCGGCGTGACCATGGTGTGCGGCGACCGCGTCCTCGCACGCGAGGTGGCCCGCGCGACGGACGGCTACCCGCGCGCCTGCAACGTGGTGGTCTGGACCGGGGACGCCCCCGGGGTCCGGGGCCAGCGCGACATCCGCGTGCTCACCCCCGCCTACGCCGACCTCATCCGCGAGCGCTACGACCACGCCGAGTACTTCACGCCGGGCGAGCTCGAGGACCTTCTCGAGGCGGGCGCCTTCCTGGGCGGCTTCGAGCAGGGGAGGCTCGTGGGCTTTGTGGGCGAGCACGCCGAGGGGTGCATGGGCGCGCTCCAGGTGTCCGTGGACCACAGGCGCGAGGGCTGGGGCACGGCGCTCGCCGCGGCCAAGGTGGCCCGCACGCTCGAGGAGGGCAACGTGCCCTGGGCCGAGGTGTGGCCGGACAACGAGGCCTCGCTCGCCCTGGAGCGTGCGATGGGCTTCGAGGTCAGGCCTGCGGAGAACTTCTGGGTCGTGGCGTGACGCCCGAGGGGCGCCCGGGCCCATCTCCCTCACCAATGATTCACAAATGGGCTGCTTGCAGGGGGTCTGCCTTTGCGTTTTTGCGCGGCAGCACCTACAATGCACGCCGCATGTCGCAGTGTCTGCACATGCCCAAACAAACCAGGCCTCCTAGATCGGAGTCATCATATGAGCAATCTCAGAAGCCGCGCGCTCGAGGACGAGTTCTGCGACATCGTGCGAGAGCTGGGAGGTGACGCCGAGGGCAGGACCCTGGGCGACGCCTACCTCGAGGCCTCGCACCCCCTTGTTGACAAGTACGGCTCCTCCACCTGGGCGCTCACGCCCAAGGTCTTTGGCTCTGCCGAGGTGGACGCCCTCTCCCAGGCGGCCGAGACCATGGGCCGCATCATGGACAAGGTGACCGCCCGCTACCTGCAGGACGCTGACTTCCGCAAGCTCTTCTGCCTCCCCGCCGAGGTCGAGGAGCTCACGCTCATCCCCACCGGCTACGAGCAGCTCGTCCCCTTCGCCCGCGTGGACGCCTTCTATGACGAGGAGAAGGGCGACTACACCTTCCTGGGCGTGGTGACCGACAGCGCCAAGGGCATGACCGCCGCCGTGGACGTGACCCGCGCCGTCCAGCGCTCCGAGAGCTACCGTTGCTTTGCCGAGCGCCACCACTCCATCGAGACCTTCGACATCACCGACGGCGTCATCGCCGCCCTGCGCGAGACCTACACCTCCTGGGCCAACGCCGACGAGGGCACCAACCACCCCGAGCGCCCGGTCGTGGGCATCGTGGACTACGCCGAGAGCGCCACGGAGGGCGAGTTCGCCGACATCATCGAGCGCCTTGCCGAGGAGGGCGTCTTCGCGCGCTTCGTGGACGTCCGCGACCTGCGCATCGAGGAGGCTGCCGGCGCGCGCCGCCTCGTGGACTCCGAGGGCCCCATCGCCTGCGTCTACCGCCGCGCCCTCGTGAGCGAGATGCTCGAGAAGCCCTGCGAGGGCGTCGACGCCCTCGTGGAGGCCGCGCGCCGCGGCCTTGCGTGCGTGATCGGCGGCTTCCGCACGTGGCCGGTCTCGACGCCCTCGTTCTTCTCGGTCCTGTGCTCCGACGCCATCGAGTCCGTGCTGGACCCGATGGAGGTCGCCTTCGTGCGCGCCCACGTGATCGAGACGCACCAGCTCACCGCCGACACCGACCTCGCCCCCTACCTCGCGGACAAGGACCTCTGGGTCGCCCGTCCCGCCGGGGCCTATACCGCAACCGCGGGCGGCTCCATCGCCGGCAGGGACTGCGAGACCGGTGACGACTGGTGGCGCGTCCTTCTGGCCTGCGCCAAGGAGGGCGGCGTGGTCCAGCGCATGGTCCCGGCCTACGAGACGCCCGTCTTCGCGGGCGGCGCGGCCGCGGGCTCGGACAACGCGGAGACCGTGACGGTGCGCAACATCACCGGCCTCTACCTCTTCCGCGGCAAGTTCGGCGGCATCCACTCCCGCTGCGGCTACGAGGGCCCCGCGGGCTACTGGGACCACCGCATGGACATGGGCACCCTCGTCGTGAGCGACTAGCGGGGCGCCCCGGATGACGGAGATCAACAGGCTCGCGCCCGGGCTCACCGGGCAGCTCTCGAGTGAGGCCTCCGAGGCCGTGGCCGAGCGCCTGGCCTCGGGGAGGCTCTCTCCCTTTGCGTGCCGCGACGCCTCCGCCATACGCCGCGACTCCTGCGACCGTGACCGCGACACCTGCGTGCGCCCCTCCTTCGTGCGCGACGCCGAGAAGATCGTGCACCTCCCGGCGTACAACCGCCTGGCGGGAAAGACGCAGGTCTTCTCGTTCCGCGCGAACGACGACCTCTCGCGACGCGGGCTCCACGTGCAGCTCGTGGCCCGCGTGGCACGCGACATCGGGCGCGCGCTCGGGCTCAACCTCGACCTCATCGAGGCCATCGCCCTCGGGCACGACCTGGGGCACACGCCTTTCGGCCACGCGGGGGAGCGCTTCCTCAACGACGTCTACCACGCGCGCACGGGGCGCTGGTTCTTCCACAACGTGCAGAGCGTGCGCGTGATCGACGCGCTCGCCGGGCGCAACGTGAGCCTCCAGACGCTCGACGGCGCCCTCTGCCACAACGGCGAGTTCGAGCAGCAGGTCTTTGAGACGAGTGGGCTCGCGGAGTTCGACACCTTCGACCGCGTGGTGGAGTCCTGCTGGGAGGGTGGGGACGAGGCCATCTCGCACCTGCGTCCCATGACGCTCGAGGGCTGCGTCGTGCGCGTCTCGGACATCATCGCCTACGTGGGCAAGGACCGGCAGGACGCCATCCGCGCCGGGCTCTGCGACGAGGGGACCTTCGACGACGGCCTGGGCGGCGCGTACAACGCCTGGGCGCTCGCGGCCTTCGTGACCGACGTCATCGAGCACAGCGTTGGTCGCGACCGCATAGAGATGAGCGAGGAGGCCTTCTCCGAGATGCGCCGCGCCAAGCGCGAGAACTACGAGAAGATCTACGGCGCGGGCGAGGTCAACGGCGACTTCTCCGCCGAGGTGGCCGAGCTCTTTGGGCGGCTCTACGAGCACGAGCTGGCGGCGCTCGCGGCGGGCGACGAGTCCGCGGCGATCTTCGCGCACCACGTGCTGCCCACCCAGCAGCGGCTCGAGTACTACGGACGTGACTACGACTGGGAGAGCGACCCCGACCAGACCGTCGTGGACTTCATCTCCTCGATGACCGACGACTACTTCATGGCCACCTGCGAGGCCGTGTTCCCGGACGCCGCCGGGCTCTTCCCGAGCCGCGGCTACTTCGCCCCCGGCATCCTCGCCTAAAGATGCCGTTTGCCTATTTGGGGACGTGCCTGAAACGTGCAAAAGTTTGCACGTTTCAGGCACGTCCCCAAATAGGCAAACTTCTGCACGTTTCAGGCACGTCCCGTTTCGTGCAACAACCTCCCTTTGCATGATGCGCAGCTCGCTTTGACTGAGTTTCAATCAGGGGTAGAATGGCGCCCCGAGCTTGGCGTTTGGCACGGAAGGGACCGCATGGCACTGGCAAGAAGAACCAAGAGAATCCTGGCCGTTGTGTCGGCGCTCGTCGCGCTCGTGCTCGTTGGCCTGGGCTTTGCCGGGAACTTCCTCGTTGACTTTGCGCTCAACCCGCACGCCGAGGTCTCGATGTCCCACTCCATCCACGAGGGCAATGTGGGCGGGCTCGACTATGCCGAGGCCCCCAAGTTCGACGAGGACTACGCCGAGGCGGCGGCCTCCTGGTTCGACTCCGAGAAGCGCAGCGTCTCCCACCAGGCGTCTGACGGCACGGTTCTTCTTGGCTGGGAGCTCGACGGTGCGGATGGCGCCGCCTACTCCGACGGTCACACCTGGGCAGTGGTCTGCCACGGCTACATCGGCGAACCCGCGGACATCGCCAAGTACGCCTACCACTTCTCCCAGCTGGGCATGAACGTGCTGGCTCCTGCCGCGCGGGGGCACGAGCGCAACGCCGACGCCGGCCTCATCCAGATGGGCTACGGGGACGCGAAGGACCTCCTGGGCTGGGTCGACGACATCGTCGCGCGCGACCCCGAGGCGCGCATCGTCCTCTTTGGCGTCTCCATGGGCGGCGCCGAGGTGATGATGGCCTCCGGCATGAGCGGCCTTTCGGAGAACGTCCGCCTGATCGTGGAGGACTGCGGCTACACGAGCGTCTGGGACGAGTTCGTGCTGCAGCTGGACAAGGTCTTCGGCCTGCCGAGCTTCCCGATCCTGAACGTCGCCGACGCGGCGTGCCTGCTGCGCGCGGGCTACACCTTCGAGGCGGCCTCCTCCGTGGAGAGCCTGCGCTCCGCGAGCGTTCCCATGCTCTTCATCCACGGCGACGAGGATGCCTTCGTGCCCTTCTCGATGCTCGACGAGTGCTATGACGCCTGCGCGAGCGAGGAGAAGGAGAAGCTCGTGGTGCCCGGCGCCGGCCACGGCCTCGCCGCGAGCACCGACCCCGAGCTCTACTGGGGGACCGTGGACGACTTCCTCGCACGCCACCTCTAGGAGCGCGTCGCTCGAGGTGCGGCAGTTCGACAGTTTGGGCGGCAAGACCGTCGTTCTTTCGCACCTCAGCCGTTGGCGTGCGGCAGCGCGACACTTACGGCCGCCAGACTGTCGCGTTCCCGCACCCCAACCGTTGAGGTGCGGCAGCGCGACAATTCCGTCCAGAAGAACGTCGCGTTCCTGCACCTCCGCCGCCCGTTGTAGGTTGCCGACAGAAGCGTGTTGCCCCGGCGGGCGGCAACCCGCGCGATGGCGTACAATCGTTCCCATGGAGACTCTGTTCACGCGCGTGGAGACCGCGCGCAAAAACGACAACGCGCCGCTCGCGGCCCGCATGCGCCCCACCACGCTCGACGGCTACGTGGGCCAGGCCAAGGCCGTGGGCCCGGGCAGCTGGCTCAGGCGCGCCATCGAGCACGACACGCTCTCGTCGGTCATCCTGTACGGCCCGGCCGGCACGGGCAAGACCACGCTCGCGCGCATCATCGCCAACACCACCCACGCGGAGTTCGTCGAGGTCAGCGCCATCACCGGCACGGTAAAGGACCTGCGGCGCGAGATCGAGGCCGCAGAGTCCCGCCTGCTCTCGTACGGCAGACGCACCATCCTCTTTGTGGACGAGATCCACCGCTTCAACCGCAGCCGGCAGGACGCCCTCCTGCACGCGGTGGAGGACCGCATCGTCGTCCTCGTGGGCGCCACGACGGAGAACCCCTACTTCGAGGTCAACTCCGCCCTCATCAGCCGCAGCCGCGTGGTGGAGCTGCAGCCGCTCGACGACGCCTCGGTGCGCGAGCTCGTGGAGCGCGCCGTGTCCGCGCCGGAGGGGCTGGCCGGCCGCTTCGTCCTCTCGCCGGAGGCGGAGGACGAGATCGTGACCCTTGCCGGAGGGGACGGGCGCGCGGCGCTCACCTCGCTCGAGCTGGCGAGCCAGATGGTGGACCAGCCGGTGGGGGAGAAGGACGGCGAGAAGGACCCCGTCCCCGCCACCATCACCCGCGAGCACGTCCTCGAGGCCAACCCGCGCCGCGGCCTCACCTACGACAAGTCCGGCGATATGCACTACGACGTCATCTCCGCGTTCATCAAGTCCATGCGCGGGAGCGACCCGGACGCCGTGCTCTACTGGCTCGCCCGCATGCTCGACGCCGGCGAGGACCCCAAGTTCATCGCGCGGCGCATCATGATCTGCGCCTCGGAGGACGTGGGCAACGCCGATCCGCAGGCCCTTCTCGTTGCGCACGCGGCCTTCCGGGCCACCGAGGTCATCGGCATGCCGGAGTGCCGCATCAACCTGGCACAGGCCGCGACCTACCTCGCGCTCGCGCCCAAGTCCAACGCCGCCGAGGCTGGCATAGACGCCGCGCTGGAGGAGGTTCGCCGGGGCCCGCGCCGCGAGGTGCCGAGCCACCTGCGCGACCGCCACCGCCCCGGCTCGGACGAGTACGGGCCCTACCTGTACCCGCACAACTATCCGGGCGGCTGGGTCCCGCAGCGCTACCTCCCCGAGGGCCTCGAGCGCGGGTGCTTCTACCACCCCAGCGAGCGCGGCTGGGAGGCCTGGCGGATGGACGCGATCGGCCGCGACGTCGCGGAGGCGACGGCGGCGAGCTCTGATGTCGCGGCGGGCGGCGCCACTGCCCGTACGAGCGAGATTGACCCCGGGTCAGTTGGGTAAAATGAAGGTTCGGGGCGTGGTGCCCCGCATGCAAGCCTTAAGGAGGGCGCAATGGACTTCCTGGAGATCGCGCTGATCGTGCTCGTTGTCATAGCCGTGTGGGCCGTCGTGGAGGTCGCCCTCACCATGCGCTCGGCGCGTCGCGACATAGAGAAGCTCGCCACCTCGGCAAACGAGGCCATCGCCTCTGCCACGCAGGTGATCGAGCAGGCCCAGCCCGTCGTGGCAAAGCTGGACGGCATCGTGGACGAGCTCGAGCCCGCGGCAAAGGAGGTCGTGCCCATCCTCAAGAGCACGGAGGTGGCTGTCGAGTCCGTCAACGTCTCGCTCGAGCGCGTGAACGGCATCCTTGAGGACGTCTCTTCCGTCTCCGGCACCGCCTCCACCGTGACCGGCGCCGTCAACCGCGTCGCCGAGAGCGCCGCCACCGGCGTTGCCAATGTCGTCTCCCGCCTGCGCGGGGGCGCCGAGCCCGAGCCCGCCGCCCGCCTCGAGGGCGCGGCCGAGCCCGAGCCCGCCCCGGAGCCGGAGCGCCGCCCGGACCGCACGCCCGTGCGCTACGTCGAGTACGGCAGCGTGGGCGCCGAGGACGTCCCGGCAGAGACCACGCAGGACGGCGAGTAGCAGGCAGGAGCGAGTGGGAGAGATGATGGACCAGAAGAACGTCAGGCTTGTTGTCCCCGCCGAGGCGGCGTTCGCGCGCACCGTGCGCATGAGCGCCTCGACCCTGGCGGTGTGCTGCGACATGAGCGTCGATGCCGTCGAGGACGTGCGCATGGTGGCTGAGGAGGGCTTCGTCTACAGCTGCGCCACGGCGCCCCAGACGGTCGACGTGTCCTTCTCGCTCTCTCCCGAGGGCATGGTCATGGACTTCTCGCTGGGCGAGAAGGACCCGGAGGACGACGCCCTCGACCTGGTGGAGGTGCTGCTCTCCGCGGTGTGCGACGTGTTCAGCGTCTCAGAGGACGGCCGCACGCTGCACCTTGTCATCCGATCGGGGGAGACGCGCGATGAGTAGGTCCCCCGAGGAGCTGCCCGCCGCGGCCTCGCGCGCGGCGCGCAGGTCGGGGAGGAGAGTCGCCTGGGACAAGGACCGCACGCGCGAGCTCTTCCGCCGCTACAAGCAGGAGGGGGACTCCGAGGCGCGCGACCAGCTCATCGTGAGCCACCTCAACCTGGTGCGTTTCCTCGCCTCCAAGTTCAAGAACCGCGGGGAGTCGCTCGAGGACCTCATCCAGGTGGGCACGATCGGCCTCATCAAGGCCATTGACCGCTTTGACCCGGAGCGCGGCCTCGAGTTCACCACCTACGCCACGCCCACCATCATGGGCGAGATCAAGCGCCACTTCCGCGACAAGGGCTGGTCCGTGCGCGTGCCGCGCCGGCTCCAGGAGCTCTCCGCAAAGGTCAACCAGGCCACCGACGAGCTCACCAACCAGCTGCAGAGAAGCCCCTCGGTGGCGGAGATCGCCGAGCACCTGGGATCCACGGTGGACGAGGTCCTCGAGGCCATGGAGTCCTCGAGCGCCTACAGCTCCGTGCCCCTGGAGGGCGGCGGCTCGGGCGAGGACGACGAGGCCCCCTCGGTCATCGACCACTACGCCACGGAGGACCCGGACCTTGCCGCGTCCGACGACCGCATCGTCCTCGAGCAGGCCATCGCCGACTTCTCCCCGCGCGAGCAGGAGGTCGTCAAGATGCGCTTCGAGGAGGGCCTCACGCAGGTGGAGATCGCTGAGCGCCTGGGCATCTCCCAGGTGCAGGTCTCGCGCCTGCTGCGCCGCACCCTGCGCCGCATTCAGGACAAGATCGACCCCGAGGGCCTCATGCACGCGTGACGCGACGGGACGGAGCGGCGGAGAGCCCCCGTCCCGGCCCCAGAAGGAGGGAAATGACCAGATACGAGAAGTGGCGCCTGCGCGCGACCATAGCCTGGGCCATCGTGGGCGGCATCGTGCTCTTCCTGCTGGCGGTGCGCGGCCTCGCCATCGTGGGCCAGGCGGTCGAGCTGCTGGTCATAGGCGTCATCGTGGGCTTCGTCTGCAGCCCCATCACCAACTGGCTGGAGGACCGCCACCTCCCGCGCAGCATCGCGGCCCTTCTCGCCCTGCTCATAGTGCTCGCGGCCATCGTGGCCGTCGTCGCGCTCTTTGTGGGGCCCTTCGCACGCGAGCTCATGGTGCTCCTGAGAAACGTCCCGTCCTACTTCACCCAGCTCCAGGACGGCCTCGCCGCCTTCTGGGACTACTTCGGCACCACCAACAACACCAACGTCCAGCACACCGTGAACGCCCTCTTCCAGGTGCTCACCGAGGCGGGCTCCGGCATAGCGTCCGACCTCGCGCGCAACCTCTCCACCGGGCTCGTTGCCAACCTCACGGACCTTGCCGGCCACTTCGTGACCTTCTTCCTGGGCCTCATCCTGGCGTACTGGTTCGCGCTCGACTACCCCAAGATCATGCGCGAGCTCGCCGTCATCGCCGGTCCGGAGTACGACGAGGAGATGGTCCTCACCTTTGCCGTCCTCTCCCGTTCCATGGGCGGCTACATGCGCGGCACGCTCATCACCTCGCTCGCCAACGGCCTCATGGTGGCCGCCGGCCTTGCGCTCATAGGTCACCCCTACGCCGGCCTCATCGGCATCGCCACCTTCGTGCTGCACTTCGTGCCCGTGATCGGTCCCTTCCTCTCGTCGATCTCCGGCGTTCTCCTGGGCTTCTTCGTGAGCCCGGTGTGCGCGTTCTGGACGCTCGTCATCACCGTGGTGGCGCAGAACGTGACGGACAACGTGCTCTCGCCGCTGGTGATGCAGTCCTCCATCAAGATTCACCCCGCGCTCTCGCTCGTGGGCATCATCATCGGCGGTGCGCTGGGAGGCGCCGTGGGCATGCTCCTGGCCGTGCCGCTCACGGCCGCCATCAAGGGCTTCTTCGTCTACTACTTCGAGTCCCACACCGGCCGACAGCTGGTCTCGCGCGAGGGCGCGCTCTTTGGGTCCACGCCCTTCAACTACGCGGACGGCAGGCCCCAGCCCACCTTTGACGCGCTGGACGACGACACCTTCATCGCGCGCTCCCGCCTGCTCGACGGCCTCACGCGCCTGCACGAGCAGAAGAAGGCCGCGGTCGTGGTGGCACGGGCTGCGGCGGCGCCCGGTGCGGCGCCGGGAGCAGTGTCGGCGTCCCCGGCGGCCCCGGACGCAAAGAAGGACGCGCCGGGCGAGAAGAACGCGTAGCCTGCGGGCGGGTGCGGCGCCGGGGCCGGGCTGCGGCGCGGACGACTGGTGCCGCGGACGAACTCCGACTTTTCTGTACTTTACGGGGCGCCTCCCGGGCGGCTCGGCTTTACGCCTCCGCGTTTGCGCTGGTAGACGAGCTGGCCGTTCTTCTCAGCCCTTTGGGTGCCTGTGCAATATACAGAAATCTCCGAGTTTGCTCTCGCCGTCGCGCGGTGCTGGCCGCAGCTGACTGCGCCTCGCGCGTGAGTTGAAACGTTTCGTCAAAGCGAAGAGAATCGAGGGCAGGCCACCACGGGAGGGAAGGGACCTTGGCATACTGGACCGTCCGCGACGCTGCGCGGGAGTGGGGCATCTCCGAGAGGCTCGTCCAACAGCTGTGCAGCGACGCGCGCATAGACGGTGCGCGTCGGTTCGGCCGCTCGTGGGCAATCCCCGAGGGAGCTCCCAAGCCGGAGGATCCCCGTCGTGCCAGAAGGGCGTCGGGGCAGCCCGATGACGCCGCTCCCGTGCCCGAGCTCGTGCCCATGCCGCTCTTGAACACCGCCTTCGCGCCGGGCGGCTGCCTCGCGTGCGTCGAGTCGATCGAGGACGATGACGTCCGCACCGTCGCACTGGCCGAGTGCCACTACTTCAGTGGGAAGGCGGACCTCGCCGCGGGGGAGGCGGAGCCCTACCTGTCTTCCGAGGACCCCGCCCTCAGGCTCTCCGCCTGCTGGATCTACGGATTCGCGAGCCTCACGCTCGGGGACATACCCTCAGCCCGTCGCGCGCTGGCCGGCGTTCGGGACGCGCTGGAGGCGGCGGACGACACCGTGCCGCCCCAGCACAGGGCGGTAGCCGCGTTCATGGCATCCGGAGCCGCGGTCCTTCTCCACCTGCCCGTCCCCGAGGCTGCGCGCGAGCTCCCCGCTCTCGTTCCGCTTCTGCCGCGGGGACTCAGGCTCTTTGCTCTCTATCTCCAGGCCCACCACGCCTACCTGCAGGGGGACTATGGCCGGTGCGTTGGCCTGGTGGACGCCGCGTTCTCCGTGCGCGGGGAGACGTATCCCATCGTGGACGTCTACCTGCATCTGGTTGCCGTGATGGGTCACATGGGCCTGCGCCAGACCGAGCAGGCGCAGAGGCACCTGCTCGCCGCGTGGGACCTCGCCCGTCCCGATGACCTCATCGAGCCCTTCGGCGAGCACCACGGCCTTCTGGGCGGGATGCTCGAGGCCGTGATCAAGCCCGCCTGGCCGGACGACTTCCGTCGCATCATAGACATCACGTATCGCTTCTCCGCCGGCTGGCGCCGCATTCACAACCCTGCGACCGGCGAGGACGTGGCGGACAACCTCACCACCACGGAGTTCGCGGCGTGCATGCTGGCTGCCCGCGGGTGGACCAACCAGGAGATCGCCGAGCACATGGGCGTCTCGGCCAACACCGTCAAGAGCTTCGTCTCCAGCGCCCTGCGCAAGCTGGGGATAAGGAGGCGCCAGGACCTCGGGCGGTTCATGCTGTCCTAGCGGGGGCGCGGGGCGAGAAGGACCTGGCGCCGCGGCCTCGCGCTGTCCCTCACCCGACTTGTCTCCGTAACAGGTGATGCGCCCGCCATCCCCCTCTTGGATACTGGTGTTACGGCAGGTTTTCCCTGCTAGCACGCTGGACCGAGAGGACGGTGGTGGATCATGAGAAAACGGACTATAGGCTTGCTCTTTATGCTGGTGCTGTGCCTGGGGCTGTTGCCCAGGGTGGCTCTTGCGCAGGGCTTCAGCCCGACCCCGGATGCCACGCTCGATAGGAACGGCGTGCTGCACTGGGATGCAGAGGGGGGAGTATTACAGTCGAATAGACCTCGGTGACCTGACGTTCGGTCCGGATGACGCCGATGCGAGCGTGGCGCCCGTGGACGGTGAGTACTCCTACGACATAGAGAACCTCTTCCAAGCGGCAGAGCAGCTCTATGGCAGCATAGGGGATGGGGATGTTTCGGGGTTGAACGACAGCCATCCCGTCACGTTCGTGTACTACGAGAAGCAAACGGATGGCTCCATGAAGGAGGTCGGTAGGGCGGAGGACGCCTTCACCTACTCCTATACGACCGGGCAACTCGTAAAGCTCGCTACGCCTAACAACCTCTCCTGGACAGGTGATGACGGGTTCACCGCGAGCTGGGGCAGCGTCGAGCATGCCGAAGGGTATTGGGTTAGGTTCTACGAGACGGTGTCGGGTAGCACGAGTAAAGTGGTCACCAAAAAAGTCGAGGGCGGCACCACCTGCGAGCTCACCTCTCTCGTACCCACACCGAAGGATGGCGCCACGTACGCCTTTGAGGTTCGTGCCATAGGGCCCGCAAACGATGCCCAGTACACCAGTAGCGACTGGAGCGCCAAGAGCGATGAGAGCGCCACCTGGAAGACCCCGGTGGTCGAGTACGGCCTCACCGTTGGTGGTGTTGACGTGACGAGCGCGAATGCTGCGGACGTTCTCAATGACGGCACGGTGTCGTACGACCCGAGCTCGCAGACACTCACGCTCAAGAATGCCAGCATTACGGGCACGAACGAGGGGAACTGCAGCATTGAGGTCGACCCCGGTATGACGCTCGCGCTCACCATTGCGCTTGAAGGCTCGAACTCGTGCGGCCCTATCATGACCCAAAAGGGCGCCACCACATTACCGGCTCCGGCAGTCTTACAGTCACGCAGCCGAACGGTGGAGAGGGTCAGACGGGCATCAGCGCCCAGAACGAGATCTCCATCGACGGCGCGAAGCTCATCGTTAATTCCAAAGAGAGTGGCATTACCACCAATGGGGGTGACGTCACCATACAGAATGGTGCTCAAGTTGAGATAAGCTGCACGGACAAGGAGGCGTATTGCGCCATTATTTCCAAAGACCTTACAGTGACGGGTGCGGACACAAGTCTCGAAGCATCTACTGACACGTGGGATTCCTACTACACGATTAATTCTTCGGGTGACGTTAGCATCGAGAACGGCGCTTCCGTTGACGTAACGGGTAGGGCGTACATGAGCGGTGACCTTGAGGTTTCGGATGTGGGCTCGATGCTCACGGGATCTGTTGACTCCGCCTATTGCGTAATCGAGTGCGTTGGCGCCATTTCGGTTGCCAAGGGCGGCAAGATTGACGTTGATGGCAGAGTCTTCGGTGGAACGGGCGTCTCCGTCACCGGTGTTAGCACGCTCGATGTTGATATGCGCGATTACAACCACTACGCGGTAGAGTCGGACGGTCCTGTCACGGTGACTGATTCAACGCTCACGGCCAAGAGTCCGCATATGGCTGTCTTCTGCAAGAACCAGACCACAGGTTCCTTTACAGCGCAGGACAGCACGATCGACCTCTCTTCGAAGACCGCGTACGCGCTGTTCGCCTACCAGGACATCGACGTGAGCGGCGGCAGCCTCACGCTCTCCGCGTCCGATAATTGCGGTGCGTACACGTACAAGGATTTGAGCGTGACGGATGGAACCGAGCTTGATCTTAAGGGTAAAGATGGTCTCTGGGCCGTCAACATGACTATTGACGGCGCGACGGGTACGGCGGTCGTGGATAACGCGGCCATCTACGGCAGTGGCGCTGTGGCGCTCAAGAACTGTAAGGATCTCAAGCTTGATGGCGGTTTTACGCTGAACGCGGGAGGCGCGCTTACCATCGAGAGCTCCTCCATCGAGGTCACCGGTAGCGACGCCATCTATTCGTCCGACGACGTCACGATTACCGATTCGCAGATCAAGGTCGACGCAACCGAGCGGCCTATCGCCGGCGATTCTGTGACTATCTCTGGCGATACTACTGATATCAACGCCACGGGTGGCTGGTATATCGGCGCCAGCGACGAGCTCGTCATCTCCGGTGGTAAGGTTACGGTCGATGTGACCACCGACCCGAACGAGAGCGTCATGGGCGCGCCCTACGGTAACAACGCCGTTCGCATCAGCGGCGGTACCGTGGACGCGACCGTCTCCAAGACTGACGATGCCGACATCACCTATGCCCTTATGACCAATGGCGTAGCCGAGTTCACGGGCGGCACCATCACGCTTGAGAGCGGCACCGGCGCCATCTACGTGTCCAAGAACGGCGGCAGTGTCAGCTTTGGCAGCAATTCCAAGTGGTATCAGTGGGCCACCTCGCCTACGGGTGCGGTCACGCAGGCCACTGACGAATCGTACTCCTACGCCGACGACAAGAGTGCGTACCTTCGCTTCGAGCCTTCGGGCACCGCGTACAGGCTGACCGTTGAAGACGGGTCGGGCGCTGGTTCTTATGTGGCGGGCACTTCGGTGTCGGTTGTTGCAAGTGCTCCTGTTTCGGACAAGCATTTCGCAGGTTGGACGGTTGATCCGGAAGGCATGGGCGTGATGGAGAACGCTAATGCCTCTTCTACTACCTTCACCATGCCGGCGTGCGACGTGACGCTCACGGCAACTTTTGAGAATCATACGTTGACGCACTATGAAGCCGTGCCATCGACGTGCACGGACGATGGGACCATTGAGTACTGGGAATGCGAGGAATGCGGCCTGCTCTTCTCGGACAATGCGGGCACGAATCAGATTGCCGAAGCCGACCTGGTTGATCCTGCGGATGGCCACAACTATGTGAACGGCGTGTGCATCGTCTGCGGCGCGCGCCAGCCGGGGCAGGTGACTCCGCCTTCCGACCCCACGTATCCGCCTGAGGTCGAGGAGGGCGAGGGCGGCACCGTTGAGGTTACGCCCGAGCGTCCGCATGAGGGCGACAAGGTAACCATCGCGCCTGACCCCGATGATGGCCAGGTTGTTGACGAGATTGTCGTCATCGGCGACGACGGGGAGCTGATTGACGTTGTGGACAACGGGGACGGCACGTGGTCGTTTAAGCAGCCGAAGGGTTCGGTCACCATTACCGTCACCTTCCGCTGCGACGGCGGCGAGCTCTGCCCGACCCGCGGCTTCCTCGACGTCGACCAGTCCCAGTGGTACCACGCCGCCGCTGACTGGGCCGTGACCGAGGGCGTGCTCAACGGCTACGGCGACGGCGGCGAGCTCCTGGGTCCGCTGAACACCATCACCCGCGCCGAGATGGCGCAGGTCCTCTGGAACCGTGCCGGCAGGCCGGAGGCGACCGCCGACCTGAGCCAGTTCTCCGACGTCGACCCTGACGCTTGGTACGCCGACGCCGTCGCGTGGTGCCTCTCCGAGGGGATCTTCAGGGGCTACGGCGACACCTTCGGCACCGAGCGCCCGATCTCCCGCGAGGAGGTGGCGACCGTGCTCTGGCGCCTGTCCGGCGAGCCCGAGAGCTCCCTCGACCTCTCGTCCTTCTCGGACTCCGCGTCCGTCTCCGACTACGCCACCGACGCCCTTTCCTGGGCCGTCGAATCCGACGTCGTGACCGGCAAGGACGACGGCGCCAAGCTCGACCCGCAGGGCGTGTGCACCCGCGCGGAGGCCGCCGCGATGCTCATGCGCATGGGTGAGTAGCGCCAGCAACAGGCACCATCCCACGGCGGGGCCGCCGGCAGCGCAGCCGGCGGCCCCGCCCGCGCCGAGTAAGAGCTTCTGCCAACAATCCGGTCCGAAACCGCCGGAATAGTGGCAGAAGCTCTTTTTCGCGCCGCCTGCCCCGCCCCGTCACCAACCCCGTTCTTCTCGCCCCGCGTCCCCGCCGGGAATCAAGCGCCGGCCGAATGTGGTCGATTCGCGACCTCGGCCGCCTGCGACCGGCCAAACCCCACGTCCCCGCGTCACGCGCTATAATCACAAGCTTGTATGCGCATAAAACCCAAACGCAGGGAGACCAATGAGCACCGCCGACTACAAGACCATGACAACCGCGGAGATCCGCGAGGACTTCCTCCGATTCTTTGAGGCCAAGGGCTGCAAGCTGTACCCCTCGTCCTCGCTCGTCCCGGACGACCCGTCGCTGCTGCTCACCAACGCGGGCATGAACCAGTTCAAGGAGTACTACCAGGGCAAGCGCACCATGCCCGAGATCGGCGCCTGCTCCTGCCAGAAGTGCCTGCGCACCAACGACATCGACAACATCGGCGACGCCACGCACCTCTCGTTCTTCGAGATGCTCGGCAACTTCTCCTTTGGCGGCTACACCAAGGAGAACGCCATCGAGTGGGCCTATGACTTCATCACCAGCCCGGAGCACCTGGGCCTTCCCGCCGAGCGCCTCTACATGACCGTCTTCGAGGACGACGACGAGGCCATCGAGCTCTGGCACAAGCAGGGTGTCCCCTATGACCACATCTCCCGCCTGGGCGCGGACGACAACTTCTGGGCGGCCGGCCCCACCGGCCCCTGCGGCCCCTGCTCCGAGATCTACTTCGACCAGGGCGAGGAGTTCGGCTGCGGCGGCGAGCACTGCGGCCCCGGCTGCGACGACTGCGACCGCTTCCTTGAGTTCTGGAACCTCGTCTTCACGCAGTACGACCGCCAGGAGGACGGCTCCATGCCGGAGCTGCCGCACCGCAACATCGACACCGGCATGGGTCTCGAGCGCATCGCGGCCATCATGCAGCACAAGTCCACCAACTACGACGGCGACCTGCTCCAGGGCCTCATCGGCGTGGGCGAGCGCCTCTCCGGCCACGTCTACGGCACCGACGCCGCGCGCGACCGCAGCCTGCGCATCGTGGCTGACCACGCCCGCGCGGTCACCTTCATGATCGGCGACGGCATCCTCCCCTCCAACGAGGGCCGCGGCTACGTCCTGCGCCGCCTGCTGCGCCGTGCCGTCTACCACGGTCGCCTGCTCGGCATCGAGGGCGAGTTCCTCGGCTCCTACGTCGAGAAGATCTGCGAGCTCATGGGCGACAACTACCCCGCCATCGTGGAGAGCCGCTCGCTCATCGACGGCATCGTCCGCGCGGAGGAGGAGCGCTTCGGCGCCACGCTCGACGCCGGCGAGCAGAGCCTCGCGGCCGAGCTCGAGACCCTCGGCGAGGGCGACGCCCTGCCCGGCGAGGTTGCCTTCAAGCTGCACGACACCTACGGCTTCCCCATCGACCTCACGCGCGAGATCTGCGAGGGCCGTGGCGTGGCCGTTGACATGGACGCCTTCGACGCCTGCATGACCGAGCAGCGCGAGCGCGCCCGCGCCTCCGCCAACCGCGACGCCTGGGGCACCTTCAACGACGTCTGGACCGAGCTCTGCGACCGCCTGGCGGCCACTGAATTCGTGGGCTACGACAACGACGACGCCCAGGCCGAGGTCCTCGCCATCGTGGCCGACGGCGCCGAGGCCGAGCGCGCCGAGAAGGACCAGGAGGTCGAGGTCGTGCTCGACCACACCCCGTTCTACGCCGAGATGGGCGGCCAGGTGGGCGACACCGGCACCATCACCACTGCTAACGGCGCGCGCCTGCGCGTGACGGGCACCAAGGTGAAGGACAGCCTCTACGTGCACGCCGCCGTGGTGGAGGAGGGCTCGCTCTCTAAGGGCGACACCGTGACCGCCGCGATCGACGCGGGCCGCCGCGAGCTCATCCGCCGCAACCACACCGCCACCCACCTGCTGGACGCCGCGCTCAAGAAGGTCCTGGGCGACCACGTCTCCCAGGCCGGCTCCCTCGTGGCGCCTGACCGCCTGCGCTTTGACTTCACCCACTTCGAGGCCGTGACGGCCGACGAGCTCGCCCGCATCGAGGGCATGGTCAACGCCGAGATCTTTGCCGGCGAGCCCATCGTGACCCGCGTCATGGGCATCGAGGAGGCCAAGGCCTCCGGCGCCGTCGCCCTGTTTGGCGAGAAGTACGGCGACGTCGTGCGCGTGGTCTCCACCGGCGAGTCCGAGACGCCCTTCTCCCGCGAGCTCTGCGGCGGCACGCACGCGCGCAGCACCGCCGACCTGGGCCTTTTCAAGATCGTCTCTGAGAGCTCCGTGGGCTCCAACGCCCGCCGCATCGAGGCCGTGACCTCCATGGGCGCCATCGAGTACGTGGACGAGCGCCTGCTCGCCCTCGACGGCGTGGCCCGCGAGCTCAAGTGCCGCCCGGACGACGTGGCCGAGCGCGTGGCCGCCCTCCAGGCGGAGCTGCGCGAGACCCGCAAGGCCCTCGAGGCCGCCACGACCGGCGCCGGCGCCGGCAAGGTGGCCGATGCCTTCAAGGGCGCGGTGCAGATGGACGGCTACAAGGTCGTCGTGGCCCGTCTCGACGGTCTCTCCGGCAAGGAGATGCGCTCCGCCTGGGACGGCATCCGCGACGCCGCGGGCGGAGAGCCCGTTGCCTGCGTGATCGCCTCCGCCACGCCCGACGGCAAGGTCGCGCTCCTGGCCGGCGGCACGGACGGCGCCGTGGCCAAGGGCTTCTCGGCCGGCGCCATCATCAAGGACGTCGCCGGGCTCGTGGGCGGCCGCGGCGGCGGCAAGCCCGCCATGGCCCAAGCCGGCGGCTCGGACGCCTCCGGCATCGATGCCGCGCTCGACGCCGCCCGCAAGGCTCTTGGAATCTAGTGAGGGTCCTCGCCCTCGATATCGGTGAGGTGCGCGTCGGGGTTGCCGTGAGCGACCCCGACGCGCGCGTCGCGTCTCCGGTGTGCGTGCTCCCGGCCGCCGAGGTGCTCTCTCGCGCGCGCAGCTTCAGGCGCGTGCTGGAGGACTGGGAGCCCGACGTCCTTCTCTGCGGCAGGCCCCTCACCATGGCGGGGGAGGAGGGCCCGCAGGCGGCCCGCATCACGCAGCAGGCTCAACAGATAGCTGAATCCTGCGGACTTCCGTTGGAGTTCGCGGACGAGCGCCTCTCCTCGAGCGAGGCCAAGCGTATCCTGAGAGAGCAGGGCCTCTCCGAGAGGGGCATGCGCGGCAAGGTAGACATGGTTGCCGCCTCCCTGTTCCTGCAGTCCTGGCTGGATGCCAGGCAGATCTGAAAGGTCACGATGGCCACACCTGACGGCAGGACCCCCAAGACCCGCGGGTCCCACTTCGGCAACGGCGACGCCACCGCGCGCCAGGAAACCACCAACCGCCCCGACGTCCAGGCGCCGGTGCCCACGATGCAGGCGTCCGCGCCCCGCCCCGCGATGGGCGGCAGGCGCGTCTCCAGCCGCACGGCCGCAGCCACGCGCCGCGCGGGCGCGCACCACGTCCAGCGCGAGAGCCGCTCCGGGGGCAGGAACCTCGCGCCCTTCCTCGTGCTGGGGCTCGTGGCGATAGCCGCCGTGCTCGCCATCGTCCTCGTGGTGGTCCCTGCCATCACGGGCGGCAACGGCGGGGGCGAGACCCAGGAGGTCGTCCCCGGCACCACTGTCTCCGTGACCGTGCCCGAGGGCTCTGGCGCCGCCGCCGTGGCGGACGCGCTCTACGAGGCCGGCGTGATCGCGGACAAGAGCGAGTTCCTCTCCCAGGTGAGGCGCATGAACGCCGAGCAGAGCATCAAGAGCGGCTCCTACTCCTTCCGCACCGGGGACGACACCGCCAACATCATCCAGACGCTCACCACGGGCCCCAACGCGGAGATCTCACTCACCATCCCCGAGGGCTACACGGTGGCGAGCATCGCCGCCGCCGTGGAGGAGACGCTCTCCATCCCCGCGGACGACTTCCTGGCGCAGGCCAAGGCGTCCAACTACGTTGACGACTACGACTTCCTCGAGGGCGCGGGCAACGACTCGCTCGAGGGCTTCCTCTTCCCCAAGACCTACAGCTTCCCCACGGGCGAGGTGACGGCGGACCAGGTCATCCGCACCATGCTGAGCCAGTTCCAGACCGAGCTCGACACGCTCGACCTGAGCTACCCGGAGTCCGACGGCCTCTCCATCGCCGAGATGGTGAACCTCGCCTCCATCGTGGAGAAGGAGTCCGCCCCGAGCACGCGCGGCACCGTGGCGGCCGTCTTCTACAACCGCCTGGACAACATGGGAGACCCCAACTACGGCTTCCTGCAGTCCGACGCCACCACCGCCTACTCCGTGGGTCACGACCCCTCCGCCGAGGAGGTCCACGACGAGAACGACCCCTACAGCACCTACGCCCACGTGGGCCTGCCGCCCACGCCCATCTGCAACCCGGGCCTCGAGTCCCTGCAGGCGGTCTGCTCCCCGGACATGGACGCCATCGAGAACGGCATCTTCTACTTCTACTTCTGGACCAACGACGCCGGCGAGACCGAGTACGCCTTCAGCAGGACCTACGACGAGCACATGCAGGCCATCGCCAACAACTCGTAGGGTGGGATTCGCATGGGCCTTCTGAGGGCGTGGCGCTACGTTGCCTCGCTGCCGCTCGTCGACGTTGACGAGCTGGTGCGCGAGGGCGTGGAGCTGGTGCTGCTCGACCGCGACAACACCTGCGTGCCGCGCGACGCGCGCGAGGCCCCGGCCGAGGTCACGGCCTGGCTCGGGCGCGCACGCGCGGCGGGCCTCTCGCTCTGCCTCGTGTCCAACAACTTCCACACGAGCCACGTGAGCCGCACGGCCGCGGAGCTCGGCGTGGACTACGTGGACCACGCGATGAAGCCGTTCCCGTTTGCGCTGCGCCGAGCCATGCGCCGCTTTGGCGTGCCCGCCGAGAAGACCGTGATGATCGGCGACCAGGTCTTCACCGACGTGGCGGCCGGCGGCCTCGCCGGCGTCCGCACCGTGCTCGTGCGCCCGCAGTCCCGAACCGACCTCTGGTACACGCACGTCTTCCGCGTCTTCGAGCGCCTCGCCCTGCACGGCGTGACCTTCGACGGCGAGTGACGTGACAGGGGGGCGGAGCGGCGGCAAAGCCCCGTCCCTCGTCACGGCCCCAGGTTCTTCTCGCCCCGCGTCACTGCTAGAATCGTGAGCGGACTAGTCGAGAGGGAGGGTGCGTGCAGCCACAGGGTCGGGGATACGTCGTTCACGAGGGGTGCGACCACCTCTTCTTCGTGGGCTTTCTCGGCGCTGGCAAGTCGACGCTTGCCCGCAACCTGGGCTCGCTCTTCCATCGCCCGCACGTGGACACGGACCGCCTGGTGGAGCGCGCGCTCGGCCAGAGCGTGACGGAGATCTTCTCAACCCTGGGCGAGCCCGCCTTCCGCGAGGCCGAGACGCGCGAGCTCCGCAAGCTGTCGGGCAGGAAGTCCCTGCTCGTGAGCTGCGGGGGCGGAATCGTGGAGCGCTCGGAGAACTGCGAGCTCATGCACCAGATGGGCGTCGTCGTCTTTCTTGACGGCGATCTCGAGGACTCGCTGCGCCAGATCCGCTGCCCGGAGCGCCGGCCGGACCTCGGCTCGGCCGAGCACGCGGCCCTGGTGTACCGCCGCCGCCGGCCGCTCTACGAGTCTGCCGCCGACCTCACGATAGACATCAGGAACAAGACGTTCGAGCAGGTGGCGCACGAGGCCGGCCAGCTGCTCTGGGAAAGGGGGCTCCTGTGAGCGAGGAAGAGACCACCGGAGAGGTGCTCAAGCAGCGCCAGTGGGTCGCCCTGCGCGGCGGCTCGCTCGACGTGCGCGGCGGCAAGGGCATCTGCGGGCACTTTGCCCGGGACCTGCGCACTGCCATCGGGAAGCCGCACGACTGCGCCCTCCTGAGCGAGGCGGGCACCCCGAGCGAGCTTGTGGAAGCCGTGCATCGCGACTTCTCCGACCAGGGCTATACCGTCCACGCGCACCAGATGCCCGATGGCGCCTGCGACCTCGCGCAGGTCGAGCGCCTGGACCGCGTCCTCGCCGAGTCCGGCATCACCGCGGACGACGCGGTGGTGGTCCTCGGCGGCCTGGAGACGCTCTCCGTGGCGTCCTTTGCGTGCTCGTCGTGGTGCGGGGGCGTCTCCCTCGTGGAGGTCCCGCTTGACGCGCCGTCCGCCATCGTGGCGGCGCCCACCCCGCGCGCCCTCGACCTCCCGGGGCTGTCCCGCGTGGTCTCGCAGGAGGGCTCGGCGCGCTTCTCCATAGTCGACGTGGGGGCCTTTGAGACGAACCCCGCCTCCGAGGAGATGCGCCATGCGTTCGCGCTCATGGTGGCCGCCGCCATGTGCGACGGCAACAAGGCCCTCGAGCACCTCTGGGACGCGGCGGACGACCTCGCGTCCGGCAACGAGCAGGTCATCATGAGGCAGATCCTTGACTCCGTGAAGAGCCGGGGCAGGGTTGCCGCGTCCACGGCCGCCTCAACGCGCCAGTCCATCGTCTACGGCACGGAGCTCGCGCGCGCCCTTGCGAGCGTGGTGGGGCCCGCCGTGCCTGCCTCCGTCCTTCTGGCCGACGGCATGCGCTTCGCCGCGCGCCTGGCGGTGGCAACGGACGCGCTCTCCGTGGACGACATGTTCACCCAGGACGAGCTGCTCGAGCGTCTGGGCGTGGGCACCACCGAGGTCCCCGTGGACCCGGACGAGCTCGTGGCCGCCCTCAGGGCCGAGCGCTTCCGCCGCAGCCGCCGCTTCATGCTGGCGCTCCCGCGCTCGCTGGGGCGCGTGCGCCTCTCCATCGTGGATGACGACCTCCTGGCCGAGCACGTGGCCGCCTGGTGCTCATCCCGCTAGCCGCCTGAGCGCGCCCATGCTGGCGCCCCTCGACTTTTGAGGCCTCAAAAGTCGAGGCGGACTTGTGCGTCAACAGGCATAACGCTATACGGATTCCGAGATTTGAGGCCTCAAACGTCAGGCCGAGAAGAACGGGCCCGCCCGGGCCCGTGGCCGAGAAAGGAACGAACGTGGCAGACAAGAACGCATGCGCGGGACGCGTGGAGCGCCTGCGCTCCCTCATGGCAGATCGCGGCTACGACGCCGTCATCCTGCGCAACAACCCCGACCTGCGCTGGCTCACCGGCGCCGAGCGCACCTTTGACTTCGAGACCGCGCACACCGCGGTCGTGACCCGGGAGAGCCTCTGGCTCCACACGGACTCCCGCTACTACAACACCTTCGTGGAGCGCCTGGGCGCCGACTGCCCCTGGAAGATTGACATGGACGTCATCGACCCCGCCCGCTGGGCGGCCGAGCGCGTCCGCGAGGCCCACGCGCGCGTGGTGGCCGTGGAGGACACCTGCACGCTCTCCTTCTTCGACGGCTTCACCTCCGCCTGCGCCGCGGCCTCCATCGCCTGCCTCACCCCGCGCCTGCACGGAGACATCTGCGACCTGCGCAGCGTGAAGGACGCCGAGGAGATCGAGCTCATGCGTCGGGCCCAGGAGGTCACCGACGCCGCGTTCGACCACATCTGCGGCTTCATCCGCGCCGGCCAGACCGAGCAGGAGATCCGCGTGGAGCTCGAGAACTACATGCTCAGCCATGGCGCGGACGAGCTCTCCTTTGGCACCATCATCGCCGCCGGGCCCAACGGCGCCAACCCCCACGCCCAGCCCGGCCCCTACGTGGTCCAGAGGGGGGACCTCATTGTCATGGACTACGGTGCGGGCTATCACGACTACCACTCCGACATGACGCGCACCGTCTGCGTGGGCGAGCCGAGCGCCGAGCAGCGCGAGGCCTACGACGTCGTCCGCCGCGCGCACGAGGCCTGCGCCGCCGCCGTCCGCGCCGGCGTCATCGGCCGCGACATCCACCAGATCGCCGTGGACGTCATCACCGAGGCGGGCTACGGCGACTACTTCGGCCACGGCCTGGGGCACGGCGTGGGCCTCGAGATCCACGAGCGCCCCAACTTCAACCGCGCCTGGGACCGCCCGGTGCCCGCGGGCTCCGTCGTCACCATCGAGCCGGGCGTCTACCTGCCGGGAAAGTTCGGCATCCGCCTGGAGGACTTCGGCGTGGTGACCGAGGATGGCTACGAGCCCTTCACCAGCTCCACGCACGACCTCGTGGTGGTGGGGGAGTAAGGGCCGCCCGTTCTTCTCGGCACGTCATCTTTGTCGTGCGACGCGGCCTCCAGTGTCTCAGCGTCGCGTCGTCCCCGCGTGCCGCACTCCTTGCCCGCACTCATAAGTGCGCCCAAGGAGTGCGGGCCAGATTGCGTCCAAAGACGCCGGAGTGCGATGCGCCTCTTGGCGTTTGCTCCCAAGTGCTCTCAACAGGTGCCCCCCGGACCGCACCTATGAGTGCGGTCCGGGGGTGCGGTGTCTCTCTCGGGCGCTGCCCGGGGGTGCGGCGGCCCTCTCGCGCCTCACAGAGGAGCGCGACGTCCTTCTCGCGCTTCACGGGGGGGGGAGTGCGGTCTGGCCGAGAAGAACGTCGCGCAACGAGAGGCGCCTCCTGCCGCTTGCCGACTCTAGGACGCCGTTTGCGTCAGGGCGTTCTTCTCGCCAAAGCGTCTCCGCGCGCGATGGCCCCCTCTGCATGCGGATTGTTGGCCGGCACCGTTTGCCGGGCCCCCATTTCTGTCACGTAATCTCTTCGAAATCTTCCCTTCCTCCACAGAACGTACTAAAATGTGTGCGGTACGTGGAGCAACGGGGGAGAAGTTGTGCAGGGGGAACCTGTTGCTGCGTGTACGGTCCGTAAGGTAAGAGTCCGCGTTTGTGAGAAGGAGGTATGCGGTGGTTAGCATTGTTCTAGCCAGTCACGGCTCGTTCGCTGAGGGCATCAAGATGTCCGGCCAGATGATCTTTGGCCCTCAGGAGAACGTCGCCGCCGTGACGCTCACGCCCGACATGGGGCCAGATGACCTCAGGGCGAAGATTCTCGAAGCTGTCTCCGGCTTCGAGGACCAGGATCAGGTTCTGTTCCTGGTCGACCTCCAGGGTGGCACGCCCTGGAACCAGGTCTCGCTGCTGCTCGGGGAGGAGGGGCACGAGAACTGGGTCGCCGTCGGCGGCATGAACCTGCCGATGCTCATCTCCGCCTATGGCGAGCGCATGGGCAGCGACTCCGCCGCCGAGGTCGCCAAGGCCATCTACCCGGAGGCCAAGGCCGGCGTCTGCATCAAGCCCGAGGAGCTCGCCCCGGCAGAGGCCGCGCCCGCGGCTGCTCCCGCCCCGGCCGCCGCTCCCGTCGGCGCGATCCCGCCCGGCACGGTGCTCGGTGACGGTCACATCAAGATCGCCCACTGCCGTGTGGACACCCGCCTGCTCCACGGCCAGGTGGCCACCACCTGGACCAAGCAGGTCAACCCGGACCGCATCATCGTCGTCTCCGACGGCGTCAGCCACGACGAGCTCCGCAAGACGATGATCGTCCAGGCTGCGCCTCCTGGAGTCAAGGTGCACGTCGTGCCCATCTCCAAGATGATCGAGGTCTCCAAGGACCCGCGCTTCGGCGCCACCAAGGTGATGCTCCTCTTCGAGACCCCGCAGGACGTCCTCAAGGCAGTCGAGGGTGGCGTGGACATCAAGAACATCAACCTCGGCTCCATGGCCCACTCCGTGGGCAAGGTCGTGGCCACGCAGGCCATCGCCATGGACCAGGACGACTACGACACGCTCGAGAAGCTCGCCGCCAAGGGCATCAAGTTCGACATCCGAAAGGTTCCTGCGGACTCGCCCGAGAATTTCGAGAACATGATGAGCAAGGCCAAGGCCGAGCTCGCCGCTATGGCATAAGAAGGAGGGAAACATGTCGGTATTCACAATCATCCTGATTGTCTTTGTTGCCTTCCTCGCCGGCATGGAAGGCGTTCTCGACCAGTGGCAGTTCCACCAGCCGCTCGTCGCCTGCACGCTCATCGGTCTGGTCTCCGGCTACCTCGAGGCCGGCATCATCCTCGGCGGCACCCTGCAGATGATGGCCCTCGGCTGGGCCAACGTCGGCGCCGCCGTCGCCCCTGACGCCGCCCTCGCCTCCGTGGCATCGGCAATTCTCATGGTCATCGCCCTAATCGGCGGCTCCGACCAGGCCACGGCCATCTCCACGGCCATCGCCGTGGCCGTGCCGCTGTCCGTGGCTGGCCTCTTCCTCACGATGATCGTCCGTACGATTGCCATCCCCATCGTCCACTTCATGGACGGCGCCGCTGAGAAGGGCAACTTTGCCGCCATCGACATGTGGTCGATCATCGCCATCTGCCTGCAGGGCATCCGCATCGCCATCCCGGCCGCTGCCCTCTGCTTCATCCCGTCCGAGGCCGTCATGGGCGCCCTCAACATGATGCCCGCGTGGCTCAACGAGGGCATGACCATCGGCGGCGGCATGGTCGCGGCCGTCGGCTACGCCATGGTCATCAACATGATGGCGACCAAGGAGGTCTGGCCGTTCTTCGCGCTGGGCTTCTGCCTCGCCGCCATCTCCCAGCTCACCCTCATCGCCCTCGGCGTCATCGGCGTCTCCATGGCCCTCATCTACCTGGGCCTCAAGGAGGTTGCCAAGTCCGGTGCCGGCGCTGCCGGCTCGGGCGACCCGCTCGGCGACATCCTGGACGACTACGAGTAGGAAGGGAGGAGAGGCTTAAATGGCAGACAAGAAGATCACGCTCTCCAAGAACGACCGCCTTGCGGTTTGGTTCCGCCACCAGTACCTCCAGGGCTCCTGGAACTACGAGCGCATGCAGAACGGCGGCTGGTGCTTCTCGATGATCCCCGCCATCAAGAAGCTCTACCCCAACAAGGAAGACCAGATCGCGGCCCTCAAGCGCCACATGGAGTTCTACAACACGCACCCCTACGTGTCGTCCCCGGTCATCGGCGTCACGCTCGCCCTCGAGGAGGACCGTGCCAACGGCACCCCCGTTGAGGACGCGGCCATCCAGGGCGTCAAGGTCGGCATGATGGGCCCGCTCGCCGGCGTCGGCGACCCCGTCTTCTGGTTCACCCTTCGCCCGCTGCTCGGCGCTCTGGGTGCCTCCCTCGCCATGGGCGGCTCCATCATGGGCCCGATCCTGTTCTTCGTCGCCTGGAACGTCATCCGTCTGGCGTTCGAGTGGTACACGCAGGAGTTTGGCTACCAGCTCGGCACGTCCATCACCAAGGACCTCTCCGGCGGCATCATGGGCAAGATCACCGAGGGTGCCTCCATCCTTGGTATGTTCGTCATCGGCGCGCTGGTCGAGCGCTGGGTGTCCATCAAGTTCACCCCGATCGTCTCCACCGTCA
Source organism: Olsenella sp. An285 (assembly GCF_002159625.1). Lineage (GTDB taxonomy): Bacteria > Actinomycetota > Coriobacteriia > Coriobacteriales > Atopobiaceae > Thermophilibacter > Thermophilibacter avicola. Next base: position 44,409 of record NZ_NFIZ01000010.1, on the reverse strand, counting down.
CGCAGTCCGAGGGCGCCTACATCGACTGGAACGCCATCGCAGAGACCGCCAACGGCGGCGGCCAGGGCGTCGCGGACGCCATCAAGAGCGCGCTGTCTTCCTACAGCTCCCTTGGTGCGACCGGCCTTGACGTCGACAAGGTGACCACCCTCCAGGCCAACCTCGACCAGCTGATCCCCGGCCTCGCGGCCGTGGCCGTCACGCTGCTCTGCTGCTGGCTGCTCAAGAAGAAGGTCTCCCCGATCGCCATCATCATCGGCATGTTCGCCGTGGGCATCCTCGGCCACCTCGCCGGTATCCTCTAAGGCATTCGGCCAGCCCGACTTCTCGGGGCCGCGCTCTCACAGGAAGTGTCACAATGGCATTTCGTGCGGGGGCGCGGCCCCTCGCCTATCTCGGAAAGGAACGGGCTCTCCCATGGCTCAGTCTCGCAACACCAAGGTCGACCTCGCCATCCCCGCCACGATGTTCGTGGGGCTCACCACCACGGGCAACATGATGGTGGGGGACAAGGCCCTCGAGTACTACAACGAGCGCAACGTCGAGGACTACATCCAGATTCCCTGGGACCAGATCGACCACATAGCGGCGTCGGTCCTCTTTGGCGGGCGCATCATCCCGCGCTTCGCGGTCTTCACCAAGGAGAACGGCCACTTCGCCTTCTCCACGCGCAACAACCACAAGGCCCTGCGCGCCATCCGCGAGTACGTGGGCGGCGAGAAGATCGTGCGCTCCGAGACCTTCTTCGGCGTCCTGCGCGCCGGCGTGGTGGGCCTCTGGCACCGCGTCACCGGGCGCGCGTGACAGGGGGACGGGGGCTTTGTCACCGCTCCGTCCCCCTGTCCCATTCTCGGCATTTTCTGGCGTTTTCTTGGTAGCGGCGAGCCCGTGCTAGAATACGGGGTCGTATGTACGCGCCCCGAGCGGGCATAGAGGGAAAAGAGCACACGTGGCAACCATCAGCACCGCAGACTTCAAGAACGGCATGGGCCTCAAGATCAACGACAAGTACTACACCATCGTTGAGTTCCAGCACGTCAAGCCCGGCAAGGGCGGCGCCTTCGTCCGCTACAAGATCCGCGACCTCAGGACCGGCCGCGTGATCGACCAGACCTGCAACGCCGGCACCAAGTTCGAGAACGTGCAGCTCATCACCAAGGAGATGCAGTACCTCTACAACGACGGCGGCACCTACTACTTCATGGACAACGAGACCTACGAGCAGGTCGAGCTCCCCGCCGACTTCATCGGCGACAACGCCAAGTGGTTCAAGGAGAACGACAACGCCCAGCTCCTCTACGCTGACACCGAGCTTCTGGGCTGCGAGCCCCCGATGTTCATCGAGGCCGAGATCACCGAGACCGACCCCGGCTTCAAGGGCGACACCGTCCAGGGCGGCACCAAGCCCGCCACCATCGAGACCGGCGCCGTGATCCAGGTTCCGATGTACCTCAACCAGGGCGAGCGCATCAAGGTGGACACCCGCACCGGCAAGTTCGTGAGCCGCGTCTAGCTCAGCCCCTCAGAGAGGGTCCTGCCCGCGGGGACGTCGCTCCCCGCGGGCATTTTGTCGGCCGTGCATGCGGGGCGGCAACGGGTATACTGGTTGGGTGAATGGACGCAACGGGCCCCATGGCCCGGTTTCGACGAGGAGGGTCTCCATGGCCGAAAGCGAGCTCCACGTTTCTGGCATCGGCATCTCCAGGGATGTCGTCTCCACGATTGTCTCGATCGCCGCCCGTCGCGTCGAGGGGGTCGCCTCCGTGGGGGGCAACGACATCGCCTCGAGCCTCATCTCCGTCTTCACGAGCAGGACCGTCGCGCCCGAGAAGGCCGTCGAGTCCGCCGTCGAGGACGACTCCCTCCACGTGACCGTGCACCTCGCCGTCTTCTACGGCTACCCGTTCACCAAGCTCGCGGCAGACGTTCGCGCAGCCGTGGCCGAGGCCATCACCGAGCAGATCGGCGTTGGCGTGGCCGCCGTGGACGTGTGCATTGACAGCCTCGTCTTCCCCAAGGAGTAACCTCACTTGAGCACTCACTTCGGCGGGCGCACGCTTGCCCGCAGCCAGGCCCTCCAGCTGCTCTTTCAGGCGGAGGCCAACTCCCGTGCCGTTCTCTCGGTCCTCGATGATGACTTCGCGCTCTCCGAGGGGCCGCTGGACGACTACGCCCGCAGGATCGCCCTGGGCGTGGACGAGATGCGTCCCGACCTCGATGCCGTCATCTCCATGCGCTCGACGGGCTGGTCGCTCTCGCGCATGAACGGCGTGGACCGCAACCTCCTCAGGATGGCCCTCTACGAGATGCTCTTCGTCGACGAGGTTGACCAGGCCGTCGCCATCGACGAGTGCGTCGAGCTGGCGAAGGCCTACGGCACCGACGAGTCCTCCCGCTTCGTGAACGGGGTCCTCGGCCGCGTGGCGGACGACCTCGACACCGGCGTGGACGTCGTCGCCGTTGCCCGCGAGGCCGCGGAGGCGAGAGCGGCCTCGGAGGCCGCTGCGGCCGAGGCCGCGGCCGCAGCTGAGGAGCAGGCAGCTGCTGCCGAGCAGGGCGCCGCTGCCGAGGACGCTGCGGAGGAGGCCGAGTAATGGCCAAGGTTGACGTCTCCGGCTACCAGACCTTCGGGGACATCGCCGAGCGCCTGGACGTCATCGTCTCCGAGGTGCGCGACAAGGACGTCTCCCTCGAGCGCTCGCTCGATCTCTTTGACGAGGCCATCGCCCTTGGCTCCAAGGCCGTGAGCCTCGTGGACACCACCGACTTCTCCCCGGAGGAGGAGGCCCGCCTCGGGGAGTCCCAGGGCCAGGCCGCCGCCGGTGAGGGGCAGGTGGCGCCCGAGAAGGACGCCGACGCCTCCCCGGACGGCGACCCCGCGCCCGAGGGCGCTGCCGCGCCCGACGAGGCGTAGCGTGGCCGCTCGCCGCCGCCTCGACGCAGAGCTCGTCGAGCAGGGGTTCTTCTCGACAAGGGACGAGGCGATGCGCGCCGTCATGGCCGGCGAGGTCTCCACCACGGACCGACGCCTCACCTCCCCGGGCGAGCAGGTGCGCCCCGGGATTGACCTGCACGTGCGCGGGCGCTCTCGCTACGTGAGCCGCGGCGGCCTCAAGCTCGAGCGCGGCCTCTCCGCCTTTGACGTGGACCCGGAGGGGCTCTCCTGCCTGGACGTGGGATGCTCCACGGGCGGCTTCACCGACTGCCTGCTCAAGCGCGGCGCCGCGTCCGTCATCTCCGTGGACGTGGGCTACGCCCAGTTTTCCTGGGAGCTCAGGCAGGATCCGCGCGTGCGGCTGCTCGAGCGCACCAACATCGTGGACGTTCCGGCCATCGTGGGCTCTGGTGTCGCTAACCTGGCAGTCTGCGACGTCTCCTTCACCTCGGTCACCACGGTTCTCCCTGCCGTCATGGAGCTGCTGCGTCCGAGCGGGACCTTCCTCACCCTTGTGAAGCCCCAGTTCGAGGCCCCGCGCGAGGACGTGGGGGAGGGCGGCGTGGTCCGCGACCCGGCGGTGCGCGAGGCCGCGCTCGAGCGGGTGCGGAGCGCCTTCGAGCAGGCGGGTCTCATGGTAAGGGGCACCTGCGAGAGCCCCATCACGGGTCACAAGGGCAACGTCGAGTACCTGCTCTGCGGCGTGCGTTGCCGATAGTCTCCGTGCCGTGCGTTTGTAGGGCATTTGCCGGGCGCACCTTCGGATACCCTACAAATGAAAACAGATGTTTTGCCTGCTCAGAAGCTCGTTGCATTTGTAGGGTATCTGGGATGGGCGTGTGAAACTACCCTACAAACGCGCGTCGCGCTCTTTGCCTGCACGTCGGGCGGTGGCTGCTCGGATCGGGCCCTCCGGTGATACACTCAAGACGCAACCTACGAGAAGGAGACCCACGGGTGAAGGTTCTCATCGTTCCCAACTACTCGCGTCCCGACGCCCTGGAGGGCGCGCGCCATCTCGAGGACTGGCTCTTCGATCAGGGCGCGGACGTGGTATGGGCCCGCGACAAGAAGCTCTTCCCAGATGCCGACGACTCCGCCGAGGGCTGCGACCTCGTGGTCTCGCTCGGTGGTGACGGCACGCTGCTGCGCGCCGCGAGGATCGTCGGCTACACCGGGGTGCCCGTGGTGGGCATCTCCTATGGCCACCTCGGCTTTCTCACCGCTGCCGGCCCCGAGGACCTCATCGTCACCGTGGGAGACGCCCTCGCGGGCGAGCTCCACGTCTCGCGCCGCGCCACGCTGGACATAGAGTGCGAGTTCGAGGACAAGGAGGGCGGCACCCACTCCCGGCACTGCTTCGCCCTCAACGACTTCGCGGTCTCGCGCGGCGGGGCGGGCAACATGGTCGAGTTCGACGTCTCCGTCTCCGGCAAGCACATCGACCGCCTTCGCGGCGACGGCTTCGTGGTCTCCACGGCGACCGGCTCCACCGGCTACGCGCTCGCCGCGGGCGGCCCCATCGTCACGCCCGAGTTCACGGGCATGGTGTGCGTGCCCATAGCCCCGCACACCATCATGGCGCGCGCCTTCCTCACCTCTCCCGCGGACGTGGTGGAGATCGAGATGAGCCCCGAGCGCCCCGTCATGCGCCACTTCTTTGCGGACGGCCAGCCCGTCCCGCGCGAGAAGGGATGGCGCGGGGTGCGCGCCTGTGTGCGCAGGGGTCCGGGCGATCTCGTCCTTCTGGACCGCAGCGCCCAGAGCTTCTACGACTCGGTCTCCCGCGTCTTCTACGGGCAGGTGGGCAAGTGAGCGCATCGAGCCAGGGTTGCGGGCGGGCCTGCGGCGCAAGGGACGGTGTCGCCGCATGATCGACGAGCTTCGCGCGCGCAACGTCGCGCTCATTAGGGACGCCTCCATCGAGCCCGCCTCCGGCCTCACCGTGCTCACGGGAGAGACGGGCGCGGGCAAGACGGCGCTGCTCTCCTCCATCAAGCTGCTGGTGGGGGAGCGCTCGGACGCCGGAATGGTGCGCGAGGGCTCGGACGCCCTCGAGGTGGAGGGACGTCTCTTCCTGCGCGGCGACGACGAGGACGGAACGATCGTGCGCAGGCGCGTGGGCGCCGACGGCCGCGGGCGCGTGGAGCTTGACGGGCGCATGGCGAGCGTGCGCGAGCTCGCGGCGCGCGTGGGGGCCACCGTCGACCTCTGCGGCCAGCACGAGCACCAGCGCCTGCTCTCCGTCCAGACGCACGTCGACATGCTCGACTCGTGGATCGGCGCCGCTGCGGCCGAGGCCCTGCAGGCCTACCAGGTGGCGCTCGACGCCGCGGGGGAGGCGGCGGCAGAGCTCGAGCGCGTGCGCGAGATGAGCCGCGCCACGGGGGAGCGGCTCGACGAGGCCGCCTTCGTGCTGCGGCGCATAGACGAGGTTGACCCCCGTGAGGGCGAGCTCGAGGAGCTCGAGGCCGAGCTCCCGCGCGTGGAGCACGGCGAGGCCCTCATGGAGGCTGCCGCAGGGGCGCGCGAGCTCATATCCGGCGAGGGCGGTGCCTGTGACGCGCTGGGCGACGCCGTGCGCGCGCTCGAGGACGCGTCTCGCTACGACGCCGCGCTCGGAAAGTGGGCGCGCGCCCTCGAGAGCGCGCTCATAGACGTCGAGGACGTCTCCTCTGAGCTGCGCGGCTACGCGAGCGGCCTGGACTTTGACCCCGAGGAGCTCGAGCGTCTGCAGGAGCGCATGGCAAAGCTCCAGGGCCTCATGCGCTCCTACGGCCCGGGCATGGCGGACGTCCTGGAGCGCCGCGAGCGCGCCCGCGAGGTGGTCGCCGCGGCGAGCGACGGCGGCGAGCTCGAGCGCCGCGCCGCCGAGGAGCTCGAGCGTCGCGAGGCCGCGCTCGCCGAGGCGGCCGACGCGCTCGATGCCGTGCGCGCCGAGGCCGCGCCCCGGCTGGCGGCGGCGGTCACCGAGCAGATGGCGTTTCTCGAGATGGGGACGGCCGAGCTCGAGGTCTCGCAGGAGCGCCTCCCGCGCGCGGAGTGGGGGCGCCGCGGCCCTTCTCGCGTCGAGCTCCTGTACCGTCCGGCAGCGGGCCTCACGGCGCGGCCGCTCCGCCGCATAGCCTCGGGCGGCGAGGTCAGCCGCGTGATGCTTGCCTGCAAGGTGGTCCTGGGCGAGGCGGACGACTGCGAGACCCTGGTCTTCGACGAGGTCGACGCCGGCGTGGGCGGGGCCACGGCCGTGGCGCTCGCGAGCGTGCTCGCGCGACTGGCAAAGACCCACCAGGTGATCGTGGTCACGCACCTCGCGCAGGTTGCGGTGGCCGCGCAGAAGCACTACCTCGTGCGCAAGAGCGCGGGTGACGTGCCCGAGACCACGCTCGCGGAGATCTCGGGCGAGGAGCGCGTGGCGGAGGTGGCCCGCATGCTCTCCGGTGACACCGGCGCCGCGAGCCTCGACCTCGCTCGCGAGATGCTGGCCGAGCGCGCCGGCTCTTCTCGGTAGCTTTCAAGCCGTCCGCCAGCGCCCAGGACTTTCCCGTTCCCACGGGTCTTGGGTTCCGCCGGACGTTTCCGCCCCGTAGAGCGTCCGCCCGCACCAGGACTCCGTCGCGTCCGCCCGCGCGACCTCCTGCCGTTGTGCGAGAATGGCCACAACGTCGCACGAGAGGGGAGCGCACATGGCCGAGAAGAACCCGAGGCGCGGGGGCCGAGCGGAGCAGGCGAGGCGACACATCCAGGACGAGGAGCGGCGCTTCTCCGAGGAGATCGCCCGCGCCGTGGCGGCTACCCGCTCCTATGACGGTGCACCGTCTCCCAGGCCCGTCGCGGAGGGACGCGTGCCGGAGGTGACGGTCGTCGACCAGGACGGCGTGCAGGCGGTCCTTGAGCGCGGGCGCGGCCTGGCCTCCGCCTGCGACCTCGCTGTCCTGGACTTTGCCTCGTTCCTCTACCCGGGAGGCGGCTACGACCGCGGCAACTGGGGTCAGGAGCAGGCGCTCTGCTCGGCGAGCTTCCTCTTCAACGTGCTCTCCGAGAAGGGCGGATGGTATGCGGAGAACCGCCGCCGCAACGTCAACTGCCATCTCTACCGCAACCGCGCCCTCGTGGTGCCGCGCGTGCGCTTCGAGCGCGATGGCTTCCACTCCTACGCCGACGTCATCGTGGCCGCGGCCCCCGACGCCCGCCGCGCCCGGGAGGAGTACCGCGTCTCCGAGGACGCCCTGCTCTCGGCGCTGCGCGACCGCGTGCGCATGGTGATGTCCGTGGCGGACGACCTGGGTCACGACAAGCTCGTGCTGGGCGCCTTCGGCTGCGGCGTCTTCGGTTGGGACGCCGCCACGGTTGCCGAGGTCTTCCGCGTCGAGCTCGCGAGTGGCGCGCACGTGGCGAGTGAGGTGACCTTTGCCGTTCCGCGCGGCCGCGCGGACGAGAACCTCGAGGTCTTCCAGCACGCGCTCGCCACGTTCCCGGAGCCAAACCCTGCGCCGTACGCGTCCCGCGCGGAGCGCGCGGCCGCGGCAGAGGAGGCCCGCGCCGCCGCGGCGGAAGAGGACGAGGACGACGACTGGAGGAAGTACCTCTAGAGAGCGTCTGTCCCCGCACCCGTCCCCTCAGCTGTGTTTCAGCGATGTGGCGAACTGTTTCTCCCGTGCGTCGGCATCCTCGGCGCGCCGCCCGCGCCGCCCGCCCGTGCTACTATGGAGACCCGTGGAAAAGAAACGGCGCCCGTCCGGCGCTAGGTCGCGCCCCGTCGGGCGCCGTATTCTGCGGGAGGCTCACATGGCAAAGCACATCTTCGTAACCGGCGGCGTCGTCTCGTCCCTGGGCAAGGGCATCACGGCGGCCTCCCTGGGGCGCCTTCTCAAGGCCCGGGGCTACCGCGTCATGATGCAGAAGGCGGACCCCTACCTCAACGTGGACCCGGGCACCATGAGCCCGTTCCAGCACGGGGAGGTCTTCGTCACGGAGGACGGCTACGAGTCCGACCTCGACCTCGGCCACTACGAGCGCTTCATCGACGAGAACCTCACGCGCGCCTCCAACTTCACCACCGGCGCCATCTATCAGGACCTCATCTCCCGCGAGCGCGCGGGCGACTTCCTCGGAGGCACCGTGCAGGTGATCCCGCACGTGACGGACGCCATTAAGGAGCGTTTCCGCCGCATCGAGGAGCAGACGGGCGCCGACGTGGTCATCACGGAGCTCGGCGGCACCATCGGAGACATCGAGAGCCAGGCCTTCGTGGAGGCCATCCGCCAGTTCAGGAACGAGAAGGGCCGCGATGACTGCATCCTCATCCACGTGAGCCTGGTGCCCTACATCGCTGCCGCCCACGAGGTCAAGACCAAGCCCACGCAGCACAGCGTGCGCGAGCTGCGCTCCTTTGGCCTGCAGCCCGACTTCATCGTCTGCCGCTCCGACCATGAGGTGGACGCCTCCATTCGCGCCAAGATCGCGAGCTTCTGCGACGTGCCCGCCGACCACGTCTTCGAGAACTCCGACCTACCGTCCATCTACGACGTCCCCGCGCACCTGGCGGAGCAGGGGTTCGACCTCAAGGTCTGCGAGCGCCTGGGCCTCGACCCGCGAGAGAGCCACATGGAGGGCTGGTACGCCTTCACGGACGCCATGCATGCGGCAAGCGCGTGCGGGGACGCGACGCGCATCTGCGTGGTGGGCAAGTACACGCAGCTGCCCGACGCCTACCTCTCGATCATCGAGGCGCTCCACCACTCCGGCGTGCTCTTCGGGCGCAACGTGGACATCCGGCTGGTGGACGGCGAGGCGCTTGACGCCCGGAACGTCGAGGACGTGCTGGGGGACGCCGACGGCATCCTCGTGCCCGGCGGCTTTGGCCTGCGCGGGATAGAGGGCAAGATCTGTGCCGTTCGTCGCGCCCGCACGCACAAGGTGCCCTACCTGGGCGTCTGCTTGGGCCTCCAGGTGGCGGTGTGCGAGTTCGCGCGCGACGTCTGCGGTCTCTCCGGCGCGAGCTCAACCGAGTTCGACCCGGAGTGCGCGCACCCCGTGATCGACATCATGCCGGATCAGGCTGACGTCACCCAGAAGGGCGGCACCATGCGCCTGGGCGCGTATCCCTGCGAGGTCGCCCCAGGCACGCTCGCTGCCGAGGCCTATGGCGAGCCCCTCGTTCACGAGCGGCACCGTCACCGCTACGAGGTCAGCAACGCCTATCGCGACGAGCTGACCGCGGCGGGCCTCGTCATCTCCGGGCTCTCCCCGGATGGGCGCCTGGTGGAGATGGTGGAGCTTCCCGAGGACGTCCACCCCTGGTTCGTGGCGAGCCAGGCCCATCCCGAGTTCAGGAGCCGCCCGGACCGCCCGGCCCCGCTCTTCCGCGAGTTCGTGCGCGCGTCGATCGCCCGCCACGAGGGGTGCGACCGCCACGAGGTGACGCCAATCGCGTAAGGTTGTTGAGAAGAGACGGCGAGAAGGACGAGGGGAGGGGCGGATGGACCTCGAGCGTGCCCTCACGGAGTACCTGGGCTACCTCACCGTGGAGCGGGGGAGCTCGTCCAACACGGTCGGGGCGTACGGCCGCGACCTCAGGCGCTACCTGGGCTGGCTCGCCGAGCGCGGCGTCACGGACCCGGAGGGCGTGACGCGCGAGCTCGTGGAGGCGCACGTGGCCGACCTCGTGGACGTGGGGCTGGCGCCCGCCTCCGTCGAGCGCGCGGTCTCGGCCATCAAGGGGTTCCACCGCTTCATGGTCTCCGACGAGATCTGCCGTGCCTATCCCACCTCCGACCTGCCGCTCCCCGCCAAGCCCTCGCGCCTGCCGGACGTGATCTCCGTGGAGGACGCCGAGCGCCTCCTGGACCAGCCCTTCCCACAGACCCCCGCCGGCCTGCGCGACCACGCCATCCTGGAGGTGCTCTACGGCTGCGGCCTTCGCGCGAGCGAGCTCACCGGGCTCGACCTGCGCGCCGTCCTTCTTGACGAGGGGCTCCTGCGCGTCTTTGGCAAGGGCGAGAAGGAGCGCGTGGTTCCCGTGCTCGGAGCCGCGGAGGGGGCGCTGCGCTCCTACCTCGACCGCGGGCGCGGCGCCCTCGTGGGCCGCCGTCCCACGGCCGCGGTCTTCCTCAACGCGCGCGGCGGGCGCCTCTCCCGGCAGTCCGTCCACGCGATCGTGGAGAGGTACGGGCGCGTGGCGGGCATCTCGGGGCTGCATCCCCACACGCTGCGCCACAGCTTTGCCACGCACCTGCTCGAGGGCGGGGCGGACCTGCGCGTGGTACAGGAGCTCCTCGGTCACGCCAACATCGCCACGACGCAGCTCTACACCCACGTGGACCGCAGCCACATCCGGCGCGTGTACCTCGCGGCACACCCCCGCGCCCGGGAGTAGGGGCGGCGCGGGACAGCCTCCCGTCACCCAGGAGCGACCCTGCTCGCGGGCGTTGGCTTCGAGTGCGGTCGCACTTGGTGCCTTGCCACGCAGGTGCGGCCTGGAGGGCACTTGCTGCGCGCACCTGCGCGCGAACGTCGAGACGTCCATCGCACTTGTTGACGGGAGGGCTGTTTTTTGCCCGCACTTGATTGTTGGGGCGAGAAGTGCGGCGTAGCTCTTGGCGCGAGCCGAGAAGTGCGGGCCCGCGTGCCGCGTGGGACGGCGCCCCACCATATCTGAGCTGGGAAAATGTGAGCACGGGCCACAGTTCTTCTCGGCCTACCTGCGGATTCACGGCGCCGCCATAAATCGTTTCCGAGAAAAGCGAACAGTCCGCCCTCTCTTGTGCCTCAGCTCCCTGAGATGCGCAACATCTAGGGGGTGCGGAGACTCCCCGTGGCCTCCCAGACCCGCCGACGCCCATTTCTCAACCGCAGGGTGTGGGAAAGTGTTTTCTGGTGTCGCAAGGTGGGGCCATTGACGTATAGTGTTCCCACGCTCCGTTCGGGGGCAGGTCCGTTGTCTCGAAGGGAGGGTGACATGCTCGCAGGCTCGTATCCGATGTCCGTGGATGCCAAGGCCCGCGTCACGCTCCCCGCCGTCTTCCGCAAGCAGCTGATCGACGGCGACAAGAAGACGATATACCTCGTTCCCATGAACGGCTGCGTGAACGGCTTCACCCCTGAGGGGTTCGAGCGGTTCGTCGACGGCCTCTTCGAGTACGGCGACCACCACTACGACCCCCGCAGCCGCAGGGACGTCCAGCTGAGGACGGGCCTCTGGGCGAGCGCCGTGGAGGTCGACATCGACTCCGCCGGCCGCGTAGCCCTGGGAAAGCTCGACGCGGCCAAGCCCGGCTCGCGCGAGAAGCTCGGGCTCACGGCGGACGTCACGGTCGTGGGCGCCGGGGACCACTTCGAGGTCTGGAACACCCAGAAGTGGAACGCGACGCAGGCGAGCTTCGAGGACGACCTCGATGCGCTGCTCTTCCACGACTAGCCGCTGCAACGAGAGGGGGTGAGGGTCTTGACAAGGGAATATCGGCACGTACCCGTAATGCTCGACGAGGTCCTCGCCGAGCTCGACCCCAGGCCGGGAGAGGTGGTCTGCGACTGCACCCTCGGCGGGGCCGGGCACTCGGTGGAGCTCGCGAGGCGCGTGGCGCCTGACGGCCTCTCGCTTGGGATAGACCAGGACGAGATGGCGCTCGAGGCAGCCTCCAGGCGTCTTGCGAGCGAGGTCCCGGAGGCCGACGTCCGCCTGCTCAGGGGCAACTTCGGCGACCTTGACGAACTGCTCGTCGAGGCCGAGGTCCCCGGCGTGGACTGCTTCCTCTTTGACCTGGGGGTCTCGTCACCGCAACTCGATATCCCGGAGCGCGGCTTCTCGTACCACGAGGACGCGCCCCTGGACATGCGTATGAATTCGGGGAACAACACCCTAACCGCAGCCGAGGTCGTGAACACCTACAACGAAGCAGACCTCACCCGAATCTTACGCGTATACGGAGACGAGCGCTTTGCCTCGCGCATCGCCCGTCGCATCGTCGAGCGCCGGGCGAAGGAGCCCATAGAGACGACCCTCCAGCTCGTGGAGGTCATCAAGGGCGCGATTCCCGCGGCGGCGAGAAGAACGGGCGGGCACCCGGCGCGCCGCGCCTTCCAGGCGCTGCGCATCGAGGTCAACCACGAGCTCGACGTTCTGGACCGCGGCCTCAGGGCCGCCGTCCGCTGGGCGAACCCCGGTGGCAGGATCTGCGTCATCTCCTACCACTCGCTCGAGGACCGCATCGTGAAGCACGTCTTCTCTGAGCTCTCGCAGGGGTGCACCTGCCCGCCGGACCTTCCGGTGTGCGTGTGCGGACACGTGCCGATAGTCGAGGTCAGGACGAGAAAGCCGCTCGTCGCCTCCAAGGAGGAGGTCGCGGCCAACCCCCGTTCGCGAAGCGCCCTCATGCGCGTGGCGGTCAAGCTCGACGTCACCGAGTGAGGAAGTGAGGCGTAGCCGGCGAAAGCCGTCTACATAGCACGGCCAGACGCACCACCAACGCATCAGAAACGCAGCTCAAACGCACCACCAACGTACGACAAACGCAGCAACGCACAAACGCTAGACACACTCTCAAGGTCGCTCAACCAACTCTCGAGGAACGCTCCGCACAACCCTCAAGTCCCCAGCGTACCTGCACCACTAAAGAACAATGCGGCGGCCTTGCCGCGCGAACGAGAAGGACTCGGCATGAGGCACCAGGGATCTGAGGCATACAACGTGGAGGCGGCCGAGAGGCGCGCCCGGCGACAGGGGCGCGCGACCCGCCCGTCGTTCGAGGTCGTGTCCGGCGGCGGCCTTGACGCCGAGGCCCGCAGGGGGGTCTCCCCGCAGTTCGTCTCCAACGTCCGCATGGCCCTTCTCGCCGCGGCGCTTTTGGTGGGGCTCGGCCTCGTGCGCGTGACCCTCACCACCGCCACGGTCACCCTCCTGGAGGAGAACTCGACCTTGAAGGAGCAGATCTCCGAGGCCCAGACCCTCAGCTCCGACCTCAGCATCGAGAGGTCGGTCCTCTCGAGCAACTCGCGCATCAGCCGCATCGCCACCCAGAACTACGGCATGCTCCTTCCCTCCGACCACGTGGACATCACCCTCGGCGCCGCCGCGAACGAGACCCCCGAGGAGGCTCCCGCGTCCGCTGATGGGGAAGCTGCGCAGGCTCCCGAGGCCACCGGCGAGCAGGCGAACATGGGCTAGACTGAGCTTGTGAGCAGAAGAGAACGACAGAGCCGCTCCAGGCGGCGGAGCTATCCGGAGGCCTCGTACGACGAGGCCTCTCGTGCGCGTTACCGCGTGCGCGCCTCCCGACCGGGCGGGTCGGGGAGCGGCGGCACGGACAGGGGCCTCTCGGTCACGCGGCGCGTCCTTCTTGCCGTCTTTGGCGTGGTGGCCGCCCGTCTGGGCTGGCTCCAGGTGGTGGACGCCGCCAACCTCAAGTCGAGGGCGGAGTCCCAGCGCACCAACGCCATCGCGCTCCACGCCAAGCGCGGCACCATCTACGACCGCAACGGCAACGTCCTCGCCCTGAGCGAGGACTGCGAGACCATCTACGCCAACCCCTCGGAGATCAGCGACCCCTCGGGCGTCGCCTCCGCGCTCGCGGACGCCCTCGGCGGCAAGAAGAGCGACTACATGGACCTCATCACCGAGAACCGGGAGTCCACCTTCGTCTACATCCAGCGCCAGGTGGACCAGGAGATCGCCGACGAGCTCTCCGAGACCCTCGCCAAGCGCGAGCTCTCGGGCGTCTACTTCCTCGCGGACACCAAGCGCGTCTACCCCTACGGAAACGTGGGGGCCCAGATCCTGGGCTACGTCAACATGGACGGGGACGGCGCCTCGGGTCTCGAGTACTACTACAACGACCTGCTCACCGGCATTGACGGCCAGATGCTCGTGGAGACGGGCCTCTACGGCACGCCCATCGCAGGCGGCGCCTCGCGCATAACTGAGGCGGTGGACGGCACCGACATCGTCATCTCGCTCGACATCGACCTCCAGGAGGCGTGCGAGGGCATCATCGCCGAGGCCGTGGAGCACTACACCTCGGACTCCGGCTCGGTCATGGTCACCGACCCCAAGACCGGGGAGATCCTCGCCGCGTGCTCCACGCCGCTGCCGGACTTCTCCAACCTCGAGGACCTCGAGGCGCTCAACCTCAAGCTCGTCACGAGCTCCTTCGAGCCCGGCTCGATCTTCAAGGTCATCACCACCTCCATCGGCCTCGAGAAGGGGCTCTACACGCCCGACACCGTCTACACCGTGCCCGCTGCCGTCAAGGTGGGCTCGAGCTACGTCACGGACGACGACGGGCGCGACTACACGATGGACATGTCCATCCGCGAGATGCTCAGGCGCTCGTCCAACGCCGCGATGGCGCTCCTTGCCCAGGACGTGATGGGCAAGGACGTCTTCTCCGAGGGCCTGGACCGCTACGGGATCGGCCACAAGACGGGCATCGACTTCCCGGGCGAGGTGGAGGGCCTCGTGAAGACCAAGGACGAGTACGACGTCTCGTCCCTGGGCTCGATGGCGTTTGGCCAGGGCCTCGCCATCCCGCTCGTCCAGCTCGTGCGCGCCTACGGCGCCGTGGCAAACGGCGGCGTGCCCATCACGCCGCACTTCCTCGTGACGAAGGGCGAGGAGGAGGTCGACTGGCCGGCCGGCGACCCCGTGGTCTCTGCCGAGGTCGCTGCCCAGGAGGTGGAGATGCTGCGCCTCGTGGTCACCGAGGGCACGGCAAAGAACGCCGCCGTGGACGGCTACGACGTGGCGGGCAAGACCGGCACGGGCGAGGTGGCCGCGGAGGACGGCTCCGGCTACGTGGCGGGCAAGTTCGTGGCGTCGCTCGCCGGCTTTGCCAACGCGGACGACCCCGAGGTCTTTGCGTACGTGGGCCTGAACGGCGTCCCGTACCTCGCGGCGGAGTCGGCGGCGTCCGTCTTCCACGACGTCATGACGCAGACGGTTAACATAATGGGCGTCTCGCCCGTCTCATAGCGGTAGGGGGATTCACCATGATCAGCATGTCAGTCACCGAGCTCGCGGAGGCCACCGGCGCCGCCGTGCTCCTCGACCCGGGCGAGAGGCTCGTGGGGGATATTGCGATAGACTCGCGCAAGGTGGGCGCCGGGGACGTGTTCGTGGCCTTTGCCGGCGAGCGCTCGGACGGCAACGCCTACCTCGCCCAGGCGGCGCGCGCGGGCGCGGGCGCCGTGGTGGCGTCCGCCGAGGTGCCGGCAGAGGCGCTCGACGCCGCCCGCGAGGCGGGCTGCGCGGTGCTGCGCGCCGCCGGCGACGACTGCGAGGAGTTCCTCCTGCGCCTTGCCACCCACCGTCGCGACGCCCACCCCGAGTGGCTCGTGCTCGCGGTAACGGGCTCGGTGGGCAAGACCACCACCAAGGAGATGCTCGCGGCGGGCGTGGGCGCCACGCGCCGCTGCCACGCCACCCGTGGCAACCTCAACAGCCTCATCGGCCTGCCGCTCACGGTCCTCTCCGCGCCCGAGGACTCCGAGGTCCTCGTGTGCGAGCTCGGCATGAACCACGCCGGCGAGATCGCCCGCATGGCCGCGGCCTGCCGCCCGGCGCTCGCCTGCATCACCAACGTGGGCACGAGCCACATCGGCATCCTCGGCAGCCGCGAGAACATCGCGCGCGCCAAGGCCGAGGTGGTCTCGGGCCTCGCCGCCCACGACGGCGTGGGTCCCGCCCTCGCGCTCATGAGCTCGGGGGACTTCACCGGCTTCATCGAGGAGGGCTTCTGCCGCCCGGCCGGCGCGGAGGTCGTCCGCGTGGGCTCGGGGGAGGCGGACGCGGTCCGCGCCGAGGGCGTCACCCTCGACGCAAACGGATGCGCGCGCCTCACGGTAAGGTGCGCGGACGGCTGGAGCCGCGAGGTCGCGCTCTCGCTCCCGGGCCGCAAGGTCGTGGACGACTTCCTCCTGGCACTCGCGCTCATCTGGCGCGCCGGGCTCGACCGCGACGCCGCCGCGGCGGCGATCGAGGCCATGGAGCCCACGAGCATGCGCCTCGACGTGCGCGAGGCCCCCTGCGGCGCCCGCGTCATCGACGACTCCTACAACGCGGCGCCCGCCTCGATGGCCTCCTCGCTCGACGTCCTCGCCTCCATGGAGACGGCCGGAAGGCGCGTGGCCGTGCTCGGCGAGATGGGCGAGCTCGGAGACGAGGCGGAGCGCCTCCACGGCTACGTGGGCGCCTACGCCGCCGCCAAGGGCGTCGACCTCCTCGTGCTCATTGGCGACGAGCTCGCCGGAGCCATGGCCGAGGCGGCGCTCACGATGGGCCTCTCGGAGGACGCCGTGGAGCGCTTCTCCACCGTCGAGGAGGCCGTGGACGTGATCGGCCCCGTGCTCGCGCCCGGTGACCTCGTGCTCGTGAAGGCCTCTCGTGCCTCCGGACTGGACTACTTCGTGAGGGGAGTGCTCGCCCGATGATTCCCATGATTGGAAACCCCGCCTATCCCACCTACCAGGTGTTTCTGGCCGTCGGCGTCGCCGCCCTGGTCACGGGGCTCCTCATGCCCCTCTTCATCCGCCTCATGCGCCACGAGGGCGTGGGCCAGCAGATTCGCGCGGACGGCCCCCAGCGCCACCTCGTGAAGCAGGGCACGCCCACCATGGGCGGCCTCATCATCCTCGCCGGCGTGCTCGTCTCGGTGGCCCTTCTCGGCGAGTGGACGCCCGGGCTCATCCTCGCCGTGGGCGCCACGCTCGTGACGGGCTCGCTCGGCCTTCTGGACGACATCGAGAGCGTGGCGCACAAGCGCTCGCTCGGCCTCACGCCCTCGCAGAAGATGATCGGCCTCATCCTCATCTCCGTCGTGTTCTGCCTCGTTGCCGTCAACGTCTGCGGCGTCTCCCCGGAGGTGCGCCTCCCGGGCGGCTTCGCCATCGACCTCGGCGTGCTCACCACCACCATCGTCACGCCCGACGCCGCCGTCTCCGTCCCCTGGCTCTACCTCGTCTTCGTGTTCCTGCTCATGGCGGGCCTCTCCAACGCCGTCAACCTCACGGACGGCCTCGACGGCCTCGCGGGCGGGTGCTCGATGGTCGTGATGGGCGTGATGGCCATGGTCGCCTTCCTCTACGGCGAGCTCGACCTCGCCGTCTTTGCCGGTGCCATCGCGGGCGCCTGCGTGGGCTTCCTCTGGCACAACTGCTACCCGGCGTCCATCTTCATGGGCGACACCGGCTCGCTCGCCCTGGGCGCGGCCCTCGCCTCGCTCGCGGTGCTCACCAAGACCGAGGTCACCTCGCTCATCATGGGCGGCCTCTTCGTCTGCGAGGCCCTCTCCGTCATGATCCAGGTCACGAGCTTCAAGCTCACGGGCAGGCGCGTCTTCCTCATGACGCCGATCCACCACCACTTCGAGCAGATGGGCTGGGCGGAGAACAAGGTCGTCGTGCGGTTCTGGATCGTCTCGGCCGCCTTCGCCGCGCTCGGCTTCGCGCTCTACTTCCAGCTCGGCTAGCCAGATGGGGGAGAAGAACATGGCCTCTCAGGCATATCTCGGGAACACCCTCGTGCTCGGGCTCGGCCGCACCGGCGAGTCCGCCGCGCGCTACCTCGCCTCGCTCGGCCCCGACCGCGTGGCCTCCGTCACCCTCTACGGCGGCGCGAGCTCGGAGGAGGGCGAGCGCACGCGCGCGCTGGAGGACGCCGGCGTCAGCGTGACGTGCGGCACCGAGGACGTGACCGGATCCTTCGACCTCGCCGTGGCCTCTCCCGGCATCCCCATGGACGCTGCCTTCTTCCGCGCCGCCGAGGCCTGCTCGCGCGAGGTCGTGAGCGAGCCCGAGCTCGCCTGGCGCGAGAGCCCCGAGCGCTGGGTCGCCATAACGGGCACCAACGGCAAGACCACCACCACCTCGCTCGCCACGCACCTCCTGCGCGAGGGCGGCCTCGCGGCCGAGTCCGTGGGCAACATCGGCACGCCCCCCACCGAGGCCGTGCCGTCGCGCGCCGAGGGCGGCTGGCTCGTGGCGGAGCTCTCGAGCTTCCAGCTGGCGGAGACCCGGCTCTTTGCCCCGCGCGTGGCGGTGCTCCTCAACGTCACGCCGGACCACCTCGAGTGGCACCACACGATGGAGGCGTACGCCGCCGCCAAGGAGCGGGCGTTCGCCAACCTGGGCGAGGGCGACCTCGCCGTGGTCTCCGTCGACGACTCCTGGTGCCGCGCGGTCGCCGAGCGCTGCGAGGCGCGCGGCGTGCGCACCTGTCGCCTCTCCGTGGCGGGGGACCCCGGCTCGCCCTGCGCCGCCTTCCTGCGCGAGGGCGCCCTCGTGGTTCGCCTGGACGGCGCGGAGCACGAGCTCGTGCCCGCGTCCGAGCTCAGGATCTTCGGCCTCCACAACGCCGAGAACGCGCTCGCCGCCGCGGCCGTGGCCCTCGAGGTGGGCGTTGCGGAGAAGGACGTGCGCTCCGGCCTCAGGTCCTTCTCGCCCATCGAGCACCGCATCGAGCCCGCCGGCACCGTCGGCGGCGTCAGCTTCGTGAACGACTCCAAGGCCACCAACACGGACTCCGTGGAGAAGGCGCTCACCGCCTTTCCGCCGGGCACGATCGTGCTCATGCTGGGCGGCCACGACAAGATGACCGACCTCGCCTCGCTCGCCGCCGCGGTGTGCGAGCGCTGCCGCGTGGCCGTGTGCTTCGGCGCGGCGGGGGAGCGCATCGCGTCGGCCCTCGAGCAGGCGCGCCTGGAGACGGGCGCCGCGCTCGAGGTCGACCGGGCGCCGCACCTGCGCGAGGCGTTTGACGCCGCGGTGGCCGCCGCCCGTCCGGGCGAGACGGTCCTCCTCTCGCCGGCTTGCTCGTCCTTCGACGAGTTCTCCAACATGGCGGAGCGCGGACGCCTCTTCAAGGAGCTCGTGCGCGGCCTGTCCGGGACGGGTGAGTAGGGTGGCCGCAGCCGTTCGCGCCCTGGGCCGCGCCCGCGCCGGGCGCCGGGAGGAAAAGGAGGGCAAGACCGTCTTCGGCGTGCCCGAGCGCTTCATGCGGCCGAGGCTCGTCTTCATTGCCGTGACGGCCATCCTCGTGGGCTTTGGCCTGCTCATGGTCTACTCGTCGTCATCGGTGACGGCGCTTCTCGAGGACGGCGACGCCGCCTCCTACTTCAAGAAGCAGCTGCTCCTGGCGCTGGTGGGCGTGGTCGCCGCCGTGGTCATAGCCAGGGTCGACTACCACACCTGGAGCCGCAGCCTCATCAACCTCATCTGGGTCCTGACGGCCGTCCTTCTCCTTCTGGTGTTCACGCCCTTCGCCGGCGGCGACGCCCTCGGCGCCAACCGCTGGATCACGGTGGCGGGATTCCAGATACAGCCGTCGGAGTTCGCCAAGCTCTCCATCGTGCTCACGGCGGCGAGCCTGGCGGAGCGCTACTTCGACGAGGGGACGCTTCGCTGGGACGAGTTCATCAAGCTCATGGCCGTGGGCGTGGGCCTGCCCGTCCTGCTCATCATCATGCAGCCGGACAAGGGCACCACCATGGTCCTGGGCATCACCATCGTGCTCATGGCCTACCTCGCCGGCGTGCCCAAGCACATCATCCTGGGCTTTCTCATCCTGGGTGTGGTGGCGTTTCTGGGACTCTCCCTCAAGGACGACTACTCGCGCCAGCGCTTCCTTACGATGTTCGACCCGTGGGCGGACCCCTACGGGGCGGGCTACCAGCTCATCCAGGGCTTCTACGCCTTTGGGTCGGGAGGCCTCTTTGGCGTGGGGATAGGCTTCTCCCGCCAGAAGTACTCGTACCTGCCCTACGCCTACAACGACTTCATCTTTGCCGTCATAGGCGAGGAGTGCGGCCTGGTGGGCACGCTCGGCATGCTCGCGGGCTTCGCCGTCTTTGCCTGGGCGGGGCTCAAGATCGCCCAGCATGCGCCCGACCTCGCCGGGCGCCTCATCGCCGCGGGGTGCACCTCGCTCATCGTGGTCCAGATGCTCCTCAACGTGGCGGGCGTCATCGGCATCTTCCCGCTCTCCGGGAAGCCCATCCCCTTCATCTCGTACGGCGGCACGTCCATCCTGGCGAGCCTCATGATCGCCGGCATGATCGTGTCCGTCTCGGTGCACTCGCACCTCCCGGAGACCGCCTACGACAGCGCGCGGCGCTCCTGGCAGATGGACGGGGTCCCGGAGGACGGCGGGCTGTCCCTCGTGGGCGAGCCCGTGCCCCGCTCCGCGCGCGGCTCCTCGGCGACGCGCGGACGCGCCGGCTCGGGCGGGAGAGGGGAGGCCTCGGGCCCGCGTCGCGGCTTCACGGTGATGAGCGGCGGCTCCCGGGGCTCCGGCTCGCGGGGGGGCTCCGGCCGCGGCGGGGCGCCCAAGGGGCGCACCACCACGGACTCCAACGGCAGGAGGCGCATCGACCTCGGGCCCAGCGCGACCGACCGCCTGCGCGGCGGCGGCAGGGGTGGCGGCCGGAGGAGGTAGCGTCCCGAACGCCGTTCACGGAAGTACGGAAAACACTAGACAGGGGGACACATGGCACGCGAACACCTCGAGGTCGCCATCGCGGCGGGCGGAACGGCGGGGCACATCAACCCGGCGCTCGCCCTGGCAGAGGAGCTGCGCGACCGCGGCCACCACGTGAGGTTCTTCGGGCAGACGGCGAAGCTCGAGGGGAGGCTCGTCCCCGAGGCGGGCTTCGAGCTCGTGCCGGTGGTGGTGAGCGGCTTCGACCGCGCGCGCCCCTGGACGCTCGTCTCGTCGCTCTCGCGCATGCGCCGCGCGCAGTCTCAGATCGCGCGGCTCTTCTCTGAGAAGGGCGTCCCCGACGTGGCCATAGGCTTCGGAGCCTACGTGGAGATGCCGCTTCTCAACTGCTGCCACAAGGCCGGCGTGCCCTACCTCCTGCACGAGCAGAACTCCGTGCCCGGCCTCGCCAACAAGGCGCTCGCCCCCCACGCGGAGGCGGTGTGCATCTCCGTTCCCGCCGCGCGCGAGGTCTTCGAGCGCGCCAAGCGCCCCGCGCGCACGGTGGTGCTCACGGGCAACCCGGTGCGCAGGAGCGTGACCTCCGCGAGCCGCGAGGCGGGGCGCGCGGCCTTTGGCGTGGAGCCCGGCGAGACCATGCTCCTCGTCTTTGGCGGCTCGCTCGGGGCGGCCCACATCAACGAGGGCGTCTGCCGCCTCAAGGGCGAGCTCCTCTCCCGCGAGGGGCTCGTCGTGGTGCACTCCACCGGTGCGGACGGCTTCGACGAGACCGTCTCGGCCCTCGCGCTCACGCCCGAGGAGCAGCTGCGCTGGCGCGTCATGCCCTACATCTCCAACATGGGCGAGGCCCTTGCCGCCGCAGACCTCGTGCTCTCTCGCGCCGGCGCGTCCTCCATCGCGGAGATCGCGGCCCTCGACGTGCCGAGCCTGCTCGTGCCCTACCCGCACGCCACGGCAGACCACCAGACCACCAACGCGCGCTACCTCGTGGACGCGGGTGCGGCCGTCCTTCTTGCCGACGACAAGATCGACGAGCCCGTCTTCGCCCAGGAGCTCCTGGGCCTCGTGGACGACCCGGCGCGCCGCGAGCGCATGCGCGAGTGCGCCCGCGGCCTGGGGCAGGCGCGCGCCGCGGCAGCCCTCGCCGACCAGGTGGAGGCCGTCTGCGCGGGCTAGCGCTTCGTCCTTCTCGCCAGCGTCCCACGCCCTTCTCGCCCCTCGGCAGAGAGCCCGCCCCGCACTTCTCGGCATCCACCGGGAGACGCCGCGCACTTCTCGCTTAATCGCGCGGGTGCGGTCCGGCTCGCACCTGTGGCGCGCACTTGCGAACGGCGCCCGAGAGGTTGCCGGCACTTGACAGACGTAACACGTCATGATGCCCGCACTTCTGGCCCGCACCCATGAGTGCGGCCACGCTCTCGCGCTTCTGCGGGAAGCGCGTGCCTCCCCGGCGAGAAGGGCAGTCGGGGTGTGCGAAGGTCGCCCCGGCGAGAGGGGGCGGTCGGGAGAGCGGTGCCCCCCACGGGCGTGACGCGCGTCTCCTCAGCCGGCCCCGTCCACAGGCGTCCAAAACGCCGGTTGAGGCCCCGTCTCGCTCGCGCGATTTGTGCGGAGCCTGCGTGGTGGCGCCCGATTTGAGATACATTAGAGGACGCACGATACGCCACGTAGAAAGCGGTCTCATGGTCGAGAAGAACGCGGAGATTGAGAACGTCACGAGTGCCCACTTCATTGGCATCGGCGGCGCTGGCATGAGCGGCATTGCGCTCGTGCTCCACGAGCGCGGCTGCAAGGTCACGGGGTCCGACCTCAAGAACTCCCACTACGTGCGCGAGCTCGAGGCGGCGGGCATCGACGTGACCGTGGGCCACGCGGCCGCCACCATCGACGCAGCGAACCCGCAGGTGGTGGTGACCTCCACTGCCATCCCGGACACCAACCCCGAGGTCATCCGCGCGCGCGAGCTGGGCATCCCCATCTGGCCGCGCGCCAAGATGCTCTCCTGGCTCTCCGGCACGCAGCGCACCGTTGCCGTGGCGGGCACGCACGGCAAGACCACCACGTCCTCGATGGTCGCCACCATGCTGGACAAGATGGGGCTCGACCCGTCCTTCCTCATCGGCGGCGTGGTGGAGGGCTACGACACCAACGGGCGCAACGGCTCCGGCGAGCACTTCGTCTGCGAGGCCGACGAGTCCGACGGCTCCTTCCTCTACCTCAACCCCAACGTCGTGGTGGTCACCAACATCGAGGCGGATCACCTCGACCACTACGGCACGCTCGAGAACATCGAGAAGACCTTCTGCACGTTCATGAGCCTTGTGGGGGAGGACGGCACCGTCATCATCAACGGAGACGTCCCGCGCTACGTGGAGCTCGCCCGCTCCACGGGCATGCGCGTGCTCACCTACGGCTTCGACGAGTCCTGTGACTACGTCTGCGTCCCGGAGGAGAGCCACCACAAGCTCGCGAGCAGCTTCTCCGTGCGTCTCCCGGGCGAGAGGAGCGTGCACGTGACCATCAGCTCCAACCCCGGGCGCCACAACATGTCCAACGCCACCGCCGCCATTGCCGTGGCCGACGCCCTCGGTCTCGACGTCGAGGCGGCTGCCGCGGGGCTCTCCCAGTTCAAGGGTGCCCGCCGCCGCTTCACGCACGTGGGCGACGTCGCCGGCGTGACCGTGGTCGACGACTACGGCCACCACCCCACGGAGATCGCCGCCACGCTGGGCGCCGCGGCGGACCTGCAGTTCAACCGCATCGTCTGCGTCTTCCAGCCGCACCGCTACAGCCGCACCCAGGCGCTCGCCGCCGAGTTCGGCCACGCCTTCGACTCCGCCGACGTCCTTCGCGTGATGGACGTCTTCCCCGCCGGGGAGATGCCCGTTCCCGGGGTCTCCGGCAAAACGGTGGTGGAGTCCGTGCGCCACGTGGGCAACGTCTGCGACGTGGCCTACGTCCCCAACAGGAGGCGTCTCATCGAGGACCTCTGCGACCTCGTGCGTCCCGGTGACCTGCTCATCACGCAGGGCGCGGGCGACGTCACCTCGCTGGGCCCGGCGTTCATCGCCGCCATGCGCGAGCGCGAGGGGCGGTAGCACTTGAGCGTCTTCAACGCGTACATGACCCTCTCCGGAGCCGTCGACGCCGACGTCAGGCGTGACGAGCGCATGCTGCGCCACACGAGCTACCGCATCGGCGGACCCGCGGCGCTCTTTGCCTCCGTGCACAGCTACCCCGCGCTCGTGAGGACCATCCAGGTCCTCGAGGACGAGGGGGTGGACTGGGTCATCCTGGGGAAGGGCTCCAACCTCCTGGTCTCCGACAAGGGCTACGACGGCTGCGTCATCGTGCTCGACGGCGAGTTCTCCCGGACCTCGCTCGGCGAGGACGGCACGCTCACCGTGGGCGCGGGCGCCGTGCTCTCCAAGGTCGTGAACGAGGCCATGAAGGCCGGGCTCTCCGGCCTGGAGCCCTGCGTGGGCATACCGGGCACCGTGGGCGGCGCCCTCTCGATGAACGCGGGCACGCGGCGCGAGTGGATCGGCTCGGTCGTGCGCGACGTCGTGGTCCTGCGCCCGGGCAAGGGGCTTCACCGCTACGAGGCCTCCGACATCGAGTGGGGCTACCGCTTCACCTCCATCCCCACCTCGGAGATCATCCTCGAGGCGACCCTCGAGCTTGCGCCCTCCACCCGCGAGGCCATCGCGGCGGACATGGAGGAGCGGCTCCGCCGCCGCCGCGAGTCCCAGCCGTTCGGCGTCCCCAGCTGCGGGTCGGTGTTCCGCAACCCGCCCGACCAGTCGGTCGGGGCCCTCATCGAGTCCTGCGGCCTCAAGGGGCAGCGCGAGGGAGGGGCCCAGATCTCCGAGGAGCACGCCAACTTCATCGTCAACCTCGGCGGAGCCACCGCCGCCGACGTCATCACGCTCATCGGTCGGGCCCACGAGGCGGTTCGCTCCGCATACGGGATCGACCTCGCCTGCGAGGTCAAGCTCCTCGGCTTCGGGGCGTGAGCCGAGCCATGGCCAAGGATCAGAGCAGGCGCCCCACGCCGCGCAAGCGCAGCGGGTCCGCCCCCAAGGTGAAGCCGTCCGCGTCGCTCGCCCCCAAGCGGGCGGCGTCGGCCAAGCCCGCTAAGGCGCCCAAGCCTGCCAAGGTCCCCAAGGCCGCAAAGCCCGCCAAGGCGCCCAAGGCGCCCAAGCCCGCGAAGGCACCCAAGCTCACGATGGTGGGCTCCGCCGCCAAGCCGGCACAGTCCGCGAAGCCCGCCGCCGTCAAGCAGAAGCCCTCCAAGCGCCTCAAGACCCCCGCCACGAGTGCAATCGGCTCGACCGTGGGCTCCCAGGCGGCGTCGGTCTCCGCCGATCGCCCGGCGTTTCTCGAGCGCGCCGCGAGCGCCGTGTCCTCGCGCAGGCGCGGCGCGTCGGGGACCAGGCGGCCGGCGGGCGGTGCCGAGCGGAGGCAGCGCTATCAGCGCGGGCAGATTCTTCGCGTCGCCGGAATCGTGGCCGGCGTCCTGGTTGCAGTCGCGCTCGCACTGGCCGTCGCCTTCTTCGCGCTCCGGAACTCCTCGGTCTTCTCGGTCGAGTCGGTCCAGGTGGAGCCCACCGAGCACGTCACCGAGGCGGACCTGCAGAACCTCGTCAGCGTGCCCGTTGGCTCGACCCTGCTCAACCTTGACGAGCAGGCGATCAAGGAGGGGCTCCTCAAGGACCCCTGGGTCGCGGACGTCACGTTCGAGCGAATCTTCCCGCACACCCTGAAGATCAACGTCATCGAGCAGAACATCGACGCCCTCGTGGTCATGAACGCGGGCTCGGTCGCCTGGTACCTCGGTGACGCCGGGGTGTGGATCCAGCCCACGAGCGTGGAGCCGGCCGAGGGGCAGTCGGTGAACGACGCCGCCCTGCGCACAGCCCTCGACAACGAGTGCCTCCTCATCACGGACGTCCCGGCGAGCGTCTCGCCGGTTGCGGGCTCCAAGGCCACGGACGGCGTCCTCGAGGCGGTGCAGAAGTTCCGTGACGGCTTCTCGGACTCCTTTGCCAACCAGGTGGCGTGCTACTCCGCACCCGCGGAGGACAGCATCGCCTGCACCCTCTACAACGGGGTGGAGGTGCTCCTGGGCTCCCCGACGGACATCTCCGCGAAGGAGCAGATCGTCACGGAGACCCTCGCCGAGATGCCCGAGGGGTCGGTCACCTACATCAACGTGAGGGTTGTCTCCAGCCCCGCGGTGCGCCCCGTGTCCTCCGACAACGTCGAGGCGGGCTCGGGCGTGGTCTCCCTCCTCGAGCCGGGACAGGACGCCTCCGGCGACGGATCGGGCGAGGGCGGCTCCGGAGACGAGGGCTCGGGCGAGGGGGCCCAGGGCACCGACTCCCAGGGCGACGGCTCGGAGGGCACCGACGGCGACGGCACCGACTCCGGGGACTCCGGCTACGCCGACGACGGCTCCGGTGAGGGCAACCTTGAGGGTTCGGGCGGGGAGGACGCGTCCCAGGACGGCTCCTGGGAGTAGAGGAGTCCACCCTCAAGTCCCGCACGCCGAGAAGAACGATAGCTTCTACCTGCCAACTTCACGATTTCGACAAATCGTTTGACGGACGACCCTCAAGTGTGCCAAGATACCTCGCTTAATCTGAAGCGTTGACGTAAACCTGAGCTTTAGGGTTTCTGCCGGCGCCTGGATGGGGCACGGAAGAAAAAGTCGCAAGCATACGCAGCAAGGCCCCTTTGAGGAGGACACGATGATCAAAGACACCGACACCCTCAGCAACTATCTCGCCGTGATCAAGGTCGTGGGCGTGGGCGGAGGCGGAACCAACGCCGTCAACCGCATGATCGAGGAGGGAATCCGCGGTGTCGAGTTCGTCGCCGTGAACACCGACGCCCAGGCGCTCGCCATCTCCGATGCCGACATCAAGGTCCACATCGGCACCGACATCACCAAGGGCCTCGGCGCCGGCGCCAACCCCGAGGTGGGCAAGGAGGCCGCCGAGGACACGCGCGACGAGATCAAGCAGGCGCTCGCCGGCTCCGACATGGTCTTCATCACCGCGGGCGAGGGCGGCGGCACCGGCACCGGCGCTGCCCCCGTTGTCGCCGACATCGCCAAGAACGACATCGGCGCGCTCACCGTTGGCGTCGTCACCAAGCCCTTCAGCTTCGAGGGCCGCAAGCGCTACTCCTCCGCCATCGAGGGCATCAAGACCCTCTCCGAGAACGTCGACACGCTCATCGTGATCCCCAACGACCGCCTGCTCGACCTCTCCGAGAAGAAGACCACCATGCTCGAGGCCTTCCGCATGGCCGACGACGTCCTGTGCCAGGGCACCCAGGGCATCACGGACCTCATCACCGTCCCGGGCCTCATCAACCTCGACTTCGCCGACGTCTGCACCATCATGAAGGACTCCGGCACCGCGATGATGGGCATCGGCACCGCCTCCGGCGACAACCGCGCCACGGACGCCGCCGAGGAGGCCATCTCCAGCCGTCTGCTCGAGGGCTCCATCGAGGGTGCCACGCGCGTCCTGCTCTCCATCGCCGGCAACAAGGACCTTGGCATCCAGGAGATCAACGACGCCGCCGACCTCGTGGCCCAGAACGTCGACCCCGAGGCCACGATCATCTTCGGCACCGTCGTGGACGAGTCCCTCGGCGACCAGGTGCGCGTGACCGTCATCGCCACCGGCTTCTCCGACTCCACCGTCCAGCAGGCGCTGCCCACCATGACGGTGTCGCGCCCGTCCGCCCCGAGCCGCCCGAGCGCCTCTCGCGGCTCCTCCCGCACGGCCGGCTCCTCCGCCGCCCCCTCGAGCCGCGGCGGCTCCTCGTCCAACGACAAGGAGTTCGACATCCCTGAGTTCCTGAAGCGCAGCCGCCTCTAGCGATGCGCCCTCTGGCGAGATACCGCGCGGGCGACGTGACCCTGCTCTCGGCAAGCGAGCCGGCGGGTCACGTCGCGCTCGCGTTCACGGAGAGGACGGGCGGCGTCTCCGCCGCGCCGTACGAGAGCCTCAACCTCGGCGCCTCGTGCGGCGACGATGAGGCCTCCGTCAGGGAGAACCGCCTCCGCGCGCTCGCGGCGATCGGGGCCGCGGGCCTCGAGGACCGCCTGGTCTGCCCCAAGCAGGTGCACGGCGATCACGTCGTCCTCGTGCGCTCCGCCGCCGCAGGCGAGCTCGAGGCCGCCCGCGACGAGGCGGCGGCCGGCGCCGACGCGGTGGTCTGCACGGCTGCGAACGTGCCCGTCCTTCTCTGTTTCGCGGACTGCGTGCCCGTCGTCATCACGTGCCCCGGCGGCTTTGCGGTGGCTCACTCGGGGTGGCGCGGCACGATCGCCCGCATCTCCGAGAAGGCTGCCCGCGCGCTCGTGGCCGAGACGGGCTGCGGCCCCAGCGAGCTTCGTGCCTACGTGGGACCCCACATCAAGGCGGCGGACTACGAGGTCTCCGAGGAGCTCCTCGGGCGGTTCGTGGACGCCTTCGGCGACGGGGTCGCCCTCGACGGGCGTCACCTCGACCTCGAGTTCGCCGTCGTCTCGGCGCTCGAGGCCGCGGGCGTGGAGCCGGGGCGCATCGAGGCGGCGGACGTCTCCACGGCGAGCGCCACCCACAGGTTCTTCTCGTACAGGGCAGAGGGCGGCAGGTGCGGCAGGCACGGCGCCCTCGCCGTGATGGGGGAGCGCCCGTGGGCGTGGCCGGAAGGCGCGCTCGCAAACGACCAAGGGGAAGAGGCGAGGGCCTGATGGACGGGCTCGAAGAGTCATACGGCGCGTTCCTCTGCGAGCGCAGGGAGGAGATTCTGGGGAGGATCTCGTCGGCGGCCTCCCGCTCGGGCAGGTCCGCGGCCGAGGTGCTGCCCATCGCCGTCTCAAAGACGGTCTCCGCCCGCGAGGTCCTTCTTGCCCGGCGCGCCGGCTGGCGCGCCTTTGGCGAGAACCGACCCCAGGAGCTCTCGCGCAAGCTCGCCGCGCTGGAGGGCGAGCCGGAGTGCGCCGACGTCCGCTTTGACATGATCGGCAACCTCCAGAAGAACAAGATCAACCAGGTCATCGGCCGCGTGACGCTCATCCACTCCATCTCCTCGGCGCACCTGGCCGAGGCGGTCTCCACGCGCTGCGAGGCGCGCGGGATCGTGGCCGACGTCCTTCTTGAGACCAACGTCTCGGGGGAGGGCTCGAAGTCGGGCTTCTCTCCGGAGGAGCTCGTCGCCGCGGCCGATGGCGTGGTGGCGCTCCCGGGCATCCGGGTGCTCGGCCTCATGACCATGGCGCCGGCGGGTGACGCCGACGCCGCGCGCCGCACGTTCTGCGGCCTGCGGGAGCTCGCCGAGGGGCTTCGGGCCCGGACGGGGCTTCCCCTCCAGACGCTCTCGTGCGGCATGAGCGACGACTTCGAGATCGCGGTGGAGGAGGGCTCGACCCTCGTCCGCCTTGGCAGGTGTGTGTTCGACCAGGGCTACGCCCTGAGATAGCTGACAGCGTAGGGTGCGCGCGCCGCGCGGCGGCGCGACGACGAAAAGGAGAAGAACATGGGCTTCCTCGACACGATCAGGGATCGTCTCCGCGGCGGGGACGAGGAGTACTACGAGGACGACTACTACGAGGACGACGACTTCGAGGGCGATTCCGGCTACGCGCGCGACTCCCACGAGTCCCGCCGCCGCGACCCGGGCTCGAGCCCGCGCCTGCTGGGCAACACGCCGCGCCCCGAGGCGGAGAGCGTCTCGGTCTTCACCCGCTCCGGCCGTCCCGTGGCCGCCCCGAGGCAGGAGTACGCGCCGCAGACCCAGTCCGCGCCGCGCCCGTCCTACGACCCCTCGCGCGACCACGACACCACCGCGGTCCTGGGGACCTCCGGCGGCCCCACCCCCGGCGACCTCGGCCCCCGCACGATCTCTCGCGTGAACTCCGGCCAGCTGCCCCCCTACGTCCTCAAGCCCGTCTCCTATGACGACGTTCAGACCGTCGTGCGCCGCGTGAGGACGGGCCAGCCCGTGGTCCTCGTCTTCCGCAACACCAACATCGACACCGCCAAGCGCATCCTCGACTTCTGCTTTGGCCTCTCCTGCGGCATCTCCGGCTCCGTCGAGGAGCTCGGCGACCGCGTCTTCGCGGTGCTGCCCTCCGGCGTCACGCTCTCTCCCGCAGACGTGGACAAGCTCGTCGCCGACGGCGACCTCACGAGGTAGGGGATGACCGGGATGAGCCAGCTCTCCTGCACCGTCGGCGTCATCGGCGTGGGCTCCATGGGCGGGGCCATCGCACGCGGGCTCATTGAGTCCGGCACGCTGGCACCCGAGCGCGTCATGGTGGCGGACCAGGACGCGGGCAAGCGCGGGGCGTTCGAGTCCCTGGGCTGCCGCGCGTTCCCGGACGGTGCCCAGATGCTCCCCGAGGGCCCCGACGTGGTGGTCCTGGCCGTGAAGCCCCAGGTGCTGGGCGACGTGATGGCCACGCTCTCGGACGGCGTCGCCGGGAGACTGGTCGTCTCGATCGCCGCGGGCGTGCCGCTCGCCGCGATCGAGGCCGCCCTGCCCGGTGCCCGCGTGGTGCGCGTGATGCCCAACCTGCCCGTGCAGGTGCGCTCGGGAGCCACCGCCGTGTGCGCCGGCTCCGCCGCCACCTCCGAAGACCTCGGGCTCGCCTGCGAGCTCTTCCGCGCCCTCGGCGCCGTCGCCGTCATGCGGGAGGACCAGCTCGACGTGTCGAGCGCCGTGGTGGGCACCGCACCCGCGTTCTTCTCGCTCTTCGTGGACACGCTCACGCGCGCCGGCGTGCGCGCCGGGCTCCCCGCGCAGACCTGTCGCGAGTTCCTCGAGGCCACGATGCTCGGGTGCGCCGAGCAGCTCGTGTCTGAGGGCGTGCACCCGCGGGTATACATGGAGCGCGTCACCTCCCCGGGCGGCACCACCGCCGCCGCGCTGGAGGAGCTCGAGCCGCTGCTCTTCGAGGGCTCGTTCGCCGCGGTGGACGCGGCGCTGGCGCGCGCCCGCGAGCTCGCGGGCGACTAGCCTCGCCCGCCTTGACAGTTTGACCTGAGCAAACTGTCAAGTTCGTCACGATCACGGAAAGGCTGCAATGAGTTCCTACACGCTGCTCGTCCTCGTTCAACGGCTCATTGACATCTACGGATGGGTCATCGTCATCTGGTGCCTCATGTCCTGGCTGCCGCGCACGGGCGGTCTCCTGGATGACATCAGGGCCGCTATGGGCATGCTCGTGGAGCCCTTCCTGAACGTCTTCAGGCGCTTCATCCCGCCGGTCATGGGCGTGGACTTCTCTCCAGTTGTGGCAATATTGGCACTTACCCTCATCGAGCGGGTGCTCTACTACCTAATTTTGTAGAATTCTATCCAGTACGGTTTCACGGGCCCTGCCCGCGTCACTGAGAAGCGAAAGGGAACAAGAATGGCAATCACACCAGCAGACATCGAGCAGCAGACCTTCTCTCCCTCCAAGCACGGCTATGACACCGAGGAGGTCGACAACTTCCTCGAGCAGCTCTCCTCCGAGGTGGACGCGATGCTCCAGAAGATCGCCGACCTCAAGGGCCGCCTGACCTCCACCGAGCAGCAGCTCTCCGCCGCCCAGGCGCAGATCGCCAGCCTCGAGGAGCGCGGCGCCGCCACCGTGGCCGCCCCCGCGCCCGCCGCTGCGCCGGTCGACACCATCTCCGCCTCCGAGAGCCAGATCTCCCGCGTGCTCATCGTCGCCCAGCAGTCCGCCGACAAGCTCGTCGCCGAGGCCCGCGACAACGCCGAGAAGATCCGCAACGACGCTGACGCCAAGGCCCGCGAGGTCATCCGCCAGGCCCTCGCCGAGAAGCAGAACGAGCTCGACGAGATCGACCGCCTGAAGGCCTCCCGCGAGGAGTTCCGCGCCGAGTACAAGAAGCTCCTCCAGCACTTCATGGACGACGCCGAGACCGTCTTCCCTGCCCAGGTGGGCTTTGCGAGCACGCCCAACGGCTCCGCGGCCTCCCGCGCCGACGCCCCCATCGCCGCTCCGACGCCCGTCGCCCCCGCGACGCCCGCCGTCAGCGTCAACGACTTTGGTGACCTCGACTAGCTAGGTCCCCGACCCTCGCCTCGCCCTTGCTGCGGTCCCGAGCCCTCTGGCCCGGGGC
Organism: Olsenella sp. An285; assembly: GCF_002159625.1. Lineage (GTDB taxonomy): Bacteria > Actinomycetota > Coriobacteriia > Coriobacteriales > Atopobiaceae > Thermophilibacter > Thermophilibacter avicola. Next base: position 12,911 of record NZ_NFIZ01000010.1, on the reverse strand, counting down.
CGCTCTGCGTAGCGGGGGAACGGGGCGGGGGCCCTTCTCGTTCCGCGTTCTTCTCGCCCGGCGCTAGCCCGCCCCCAGCCCGGGAAAGCTCTTGCGACTTTTGAGGCCTCAAAAGTCGGAGCACGATGGGAGTTTGCCCAGTTGGCCCGAAAACGCCTGCAACTTTTGAGGCCTCAAAAGTCGACCCGTCGAGAAGAGCGGGTGAGAAGGCCGACGGCCAAATGAAGTGGAAGGGTGCGAGGTGGGCCTGTAAGCCGGGTTCTGTCGTGGGCGGCCATTTATCTACGACGGTCGTCACCGACCGCCTCTAGCGCGCAACCCGAGCGCAGTGCGGGCCACACCATCGCGCTCCTATTTGCGTTTGCTCCGGATGGGGCTTGCCAAGCCGCCGTGTTGCCACGACGCTGGTGGTCTCTTACACCACCGTTTCAGCTTTTCCCTTTGCGCGGCCCGGGGGCCGGCCAGTTGGAGTCTTCTTTTCTGCGGCGCTTTCCGTCGGGTTACCCCGCCCGGCCGTTAGCCGGCATCCTGCCCTGTGGAGCCCGGACTTTCCTCATGACGCTTGCGCGTCCCGCGGTCGCCTGGCCCACCTCGCGAGAGTGATTCTAGCATGACTTGAGCGGTTCTCCATTGGCGGCGAGCGGTATATACTATGTCCATTCGACCGTCTGCCGCGCGTTTCCTCACGCCGGCTGGGCCGGTCGAGCAAGGTCTGTGCGCTGCCGGAAGGGGAGCCCCCTTTCGATGAAAGGTTCTCTCGTGGGTCTGCTCGACATGCTGGACGCCGTGCGCGTCAAGAAGCCCGCGGCCATTGCCGCTGAGGACGATCCTCGTTCCGTCGACGCTCCGGTGTCGGGGCGCGTCATACCGCTCAGCGAGGTGAGCGACCCGGTCTTCTCCCAGGGGATGCTCGGCCGCGGCCTGGGGATCGTGGCCACCGAGGGCGTCGCCTTCGCGCCCGTCTCCGGTACCGTGGCGGCGGACGTCAAGACCAAGCACGCCCTCCTCTTCAAGACCGAGGAGGGGGCGGAGGTCCTTCTCCACGTGGGCGTGGACTCCGTGAGGCTGCGCGGGAAGGGCTTCAGGCTCTTTGTGAGCAAGGGTGACATCGTGCGCGCCGGCGAGCCCGTCATGAGCTTCGACCGCTCCCTCATGGAGGAGAGCGGCGTGGACGGCACCGTCATCGTGACCGTCACCAACTCGGACACCTTCGCGCAGGTCGAGCCCGTGTGCGGCGCCGAGGTCTCCGCCGGGAGCGCCGTGCTCCGCGTGGAGCGGTAGGGCATCGTGGCCGTCTTTCCCGAGGGCTACCGCACGCTGCGCGCCGGAGCGGAGGCCGTGGGGGAGTTCGAGGACAGGCGCAGCCGTTTCATTGCGCAGCTCGCGCACGTGAGCTCGGAGGCAGAGGCGGACGCCTTCATCGCCGAGGTCCGCGGCCGCCACCATGATGCCCGCCACAACGTGCCCGCCTGGATTCTCGCGGACGGTCGCGAGCGCTGCTCGGACGACGGCGAGCCCAGCCGCACCTCCGGCATGCCCACGCTCGACGTGCTGCGCGGCTCGGGCCTTGCGGACGTGTGCTGCGTGGCCACGCGCTACTTCGGGGGAACGCTCCTGGGCCCGGGAGGGCTCGTGCGCGCCTACACCGCCGCCACGCAGGCAGCGGTCGCCGAGGCCGAGAAGAGCGGGCTGGTCGTGGAGATGACGCTCGTGACGCCCGTCACCGTGCAGCTCCCGTATGCGCTCTACGACCGCGTGACCCGTCTGTGCGCGGACGCCGGCGGAAAGGTGACCGACTCGCTCTTTGCCGAGGACGTCCAGCTCTCCCTTGTCTTTCGCTCCGGTGATGAGCCCGCCTTCCTCGCAGCCGTTCGCGAGCTCGCCAATGGCGAGGACCTCGCCCGCGCCGGCGAGCCCCGCTTCTCCGAGTTCTAGCCTGTGGTCCCAGCCCGGGGTTCTGACGGGCTGCTTTGGCCTCCCGTGACGGCGCACTGCCGACGTACGTGAGCCCGCGATTGCCGCCACTGCGATAAACCCCCGGCGATTGGGCACTACCTTTGATGTCCGCGCGCCTGCGTGCGGGCGCGCGGCGGGCGACTTAATGTCCCGCTTGTTCTTCTCGCCACAATCTGACGGCGATTGGGCAACATCATTGATTATCTCGAGAGTTGATATAAAAGGTTCTGCCCAATCGCCAAGGCGAGCGGCGGGAGGGGATGTGCCCGCGTGCGACGGAGGCGCCGTCTCGCCAAAGGAAGCGAGCCCCGAGGGAAGTGCCTTCGGGGCTCGCTGAAGAGACGCTCTGATGCAGGCTAGTGCCGCGGGGCCAGGGCGCACCCCACGTTGGTCCAGGGGGCGACCTCCTCCACGGGGGCGTTGTCCCAGAGGTCCAGGACCTCGGGCGGCACGAACTCGCGGCGCACGACGACCTCGCCGCCGTAGAGGCGGTACCAGTCGGCGCTCGCGATGATGTAGCCGTTCCTGCAGGCGTCGGCACCCCAGCTGTTCTCGATGCGCCAGGCGACGGGACGGCCGTCCGAGCCCAGCTCCACGCCCTGGAAGGTCATGGCGTGGGTGTTGCGCGTCTCGCGCGCGTCGAGCATCTCGGCGCGGTCCATGGAGAAGTCGACGCCAAAGAGACCCTCGTAGTCCATCGTGTCTGTGGCGAGGATGCCGGGAAGGTCCTCGATCTTCCGGGGGAACTCCTGGGCGACGTCGCACGCCATCTCGCAGGGCACGCCCGCGCGAAGCGACGCCACGGCAGCGTCCTCGAGCACCTCGAACTCAACGTTCAGGAACTTGAGCGGGACGCCGCCGGCCATGGTGTCGGCAAAGCGGCGGTGGTAGACGTGGCCGAAGGGGCGCGTCTCGCCGGGCATGTGCTCGAGCTGCACGTAGTCCGAGGGGTCAAAGGGCACGTAGCGCTCGGCGAACTCGAGCGGTGTGATGCCGCGGTCCACGAGGAGCCGGCGCGGCTTGCCGTCCGTGGCGTCGCCGCCCTCCTGCTCCACGATCTTCTCGGCGTCCGCCGAGCAGTTCTTGCCCACGGGGACCTCGAGGTCGAAGGTGAGCGGCGGCTCGCCAAGGCACACGCAGAGCACGCGGTGGCAGTCGGCGACCATCCCCTCCTTGGCGGCGCGCAGCTCGCCTGTGCCCGCGCCCGCCGCGGCGAGGCGGCGAAGCTCCATGGCGCTCTTGTGGAAGAGACGCCTGAGCTGGGCGTTCATCTGGTCGGCATCCTTGGAGCACGCGTTCTCGGGCATGACGTCCTTGGGGACGAGCCCCCACTTGCGGATGAGGTTCATCGCGGCGGGGTAGTAGTTGCCGTCACCCATGGTGTGCTCGAGCAGGTGGGAGACCTCGCGGGAGTCCAGCGGGAGCCCCGCGGTCTCGATCACGTACTCGAGGCCCACGTTGAACTTCTCGAGCTTGTCGTAGAAGAAGCCGTAGACCTGGGAGAACTCGAAGTCGTCGACGTCGAGGAGCTCCATCGTGGCCGCGCGGGCCACGTTGTAGGCGGAGAACATCCAGCAGCGCCCCGAGTGGCGCTGGTTGGTGACCTTGCCCGTGCGCGGGCGGCTCACGCCAAAGGTGTCGCGGTACGTGCGCAGGGCGGAGACGTTGCGCGCGGCGGGGTGGACGTTCATCGAGGTGACGGCGTTTCTCGCCACGCGGTTGGCGCGGTCGGCCGAGAAGGACGCCGTGAGCTCGTCGCTCTTTGCGGGCGCGAGGGCGCCCTCGGGGTGGTTGGGTGCCATGCGGTCTCCCTAGCGGGCGAGGGCGAGCGAGCCCATGGGGTCCCAGGGCGCGAGCACCGTGGGCTCATCTGAGTCGAAGGTGGCGCGCTCCTCCTCGGTGAGGTACTTCCTGTCAACGACGACCTGGTAGACGTACTCGTCGAACCAGGGGTCGGAGAGGGTGTCGAAGCCGTTGCGACCGTGGTCCTTGCCCCAGCTGTTCTCGACCTTCCAGAGCGTCGGGCGGCCGTCGGCGTCAAAGTTCACGCCCTCGAGGACCATGGCGTGGGTCATGAGGGACTCGCCGTAGTCCAGGCGCTCGGCGCGGTCCATGCAGCCCTCGACCTCGAAGCCAAAGAGCGCGTCCACGTCCAGCGCGGCGGTGTCCATGATGCCCTCCTCGCGGATGAAGCTCTGGCCCACGTCGCAGCCGAACCAGACGGGCAGGTCGTCGCGCAGCTGGGCGATCGCGGCGTCCTTGAGGCGCTCGATCGGGAGGTTGAGGTAGCGGACGCCGCCGTCCTCCACCACGTTGCCCAGGCGGCTCACGGTGTAGACGTGACCGAAGGGCTTGTCGGCGGTGGGGGCGGAGATGAGGGAGACAAAGTCATCGACGTTCATGTCGACGGCGGTCTCGAAGAACTCCTGAGGGGTGAAGGTGCCAGAGAGCACGAGCTCGTCGTTCTTGTCGCGCAGGCGCACCTCGAAGGACGCGGGCGGCTCGCCGAGGCAGGTGACGAGGAGGTGGTAGACGTCGCCCATCATCTCCTTCTTCATCTCCTCGAGGTCCTCGGGTCCGACGCCGGCGGCGTAGCTCTCGCGAAGGCGCTTGGCGGCGCCGCGCAGATAGCGCGTGAGGTAGGAGTCCATCTCGCTCGTGTTGCGCGAGCAGGCGGTCTCGGGCATGGCCTCCTTGGGCACCACGCCGTACTTCTTGACGAGGCTCTTGAACATGTCCCACTGCCCGCCGTCGCCGATGGGCGCCTCGAGCAGGTAGGCGAGGAGACGGCCGGAAAGGGGCTCGTCAAGCGTGTCGAGGATGTTCTCGAAGAACCAGTTGCTCTTCTCGAGCTTGTCCCAGAACAGGGGATAGGTCTGGGAGAGCTCGAAGGTCTTGAGGCCGTACTTCTTGATGACGCGGTAGCGCATGGTGTTCAGACTCGCGAACATCCAGCAGCGGCCCGAGCGCTGCTGGTCGCAGCGGTCTCCCTGGGTGACCTCGACGTCGAAGGTCATGGCGTTGGCGCCCACCCCCTCGGGCACGCGCGCGGCGGCGCGGATGCCGTTGGAGCTCACAGCGTTCTTGGCCACGACGTTTGCCCGCTCGGAGAGGAACTCCTCGCGCGCGGCGGCAAGGTCGTCGGCGGTTACGGAAGCCATCTCGTCCATTGTCTTACCTCCCGTTTGTTGGCTGAAATGACCGCGCACTAGGGTAGCACTGACCGTGCGTTCCGCCAGCGTGATTGTGGTGGTCTGCGCAAGGAGTGAATGGCCCGTCGCTGATCTCGCGAGCCGGGCTTCCCCTGCAAAAGTTCCCTTGGGGCCGGCAACTCGGGACGTCCGGTGCAAAAGTCGCCTTCGGGTCAGCGGTAACACGGGACACGAAAGGCTCTCAAGCCATCAGATAACAGCGTTACACCTGAGAATGTATATCAAAACTCAAATCTAACTTCCTAAGGAGGGGGAAATCCACCGGCCCGAAGGCGACTTTTGCGCCGGACGCCTTGAGTTGCCGGCCCGAAGAGCTGTTTTGCAGCTGGCGCACCCGCTTCCCTCGGTCGCGCATGCTAGAATTCTCCGCGACACGGAGAGGGGGCTCGCATGGCCGACGACATTGAGGCGCGCCTCGCGCGCGAGCTGCCCGGCTATGCCCGCCGCGTCGTGAGCGCGCTCGAGGCCGAGGGCTTCGAGGCATGGGTCGTGGGCGGCTGGGTGCGCGACGCGCTGCTGGGCCGTCCGGGGCACGACGTCGACGTCACCACGTCCGCACCCTGGCGGGAGACGGCGCGGGTGCTGCGCTCCGCCGGCATCGAGGTGCACGAGACCGGAACCGCCCACGGCACGGTGACCGCCGTCGTGGACGGCAGGCCCGTCGAGACCACCACGTATCGCGTCGAGGGCGCCTACTCCGACCGCCGTCACCCGGACGAGGTCCGCTTTGTCACGGACGTGCGCGAGGACCTCGCCCGGCGCGACTTCACCGTCAACGCGATGGCGTTCCACCCGGAGCGAGGCCTGCTCGACCCCTTTGGCGGGCAGGGCGACCTCGCGCGCCGCGTGATTCGCGCAGTGGGGGAGCCGAGGCGCCGCTTCGAGGAGGACGCGCTGCGCGTGCTGCGTGCGGTGCGCTTTGCGTGTCGGCTGGACGCCTCGATCGAGCCCGCGACGCAGCGGGGGCTCCTGGAGTGCGCTCACGAGCTCGGGCAGATCGCAAGCGAGCGCATAGGCCAGGAGGTGGACGGCATCTTGGCAACCGGGCGCGCCGCGTGGGCGCTGCGTCACGAGTTCGCCGTGATGGCGTCTGCGATTCCCGAGCTCGCCCCTATGGAGGGCTTCGATCAGAGGAGCCCTTACCATGCCCATGACGTGCTCGAGCACACCGCGCGCGTCTGCGCGGGAGTGGAGGAGTTCACGGGAGGGATGGCCTCCCAGGCGCTGCGCTGGGCGGCGCTGCTGCACGACGTGGCCAAGCCCGAGTGCTGGAGCGAGGACGTGTCCGGTCGCGGCCACTTCTTCGGCCATCCCGGGGCCGGCGCCCGCACGGCCAAGCGGGTGATGGGACGCCTGGCGATTCCCGGCGAGGTGGCGCGCGCCGCGTGCGCCCTCGTCTCCCTCCATGACTTCGAGATCAGGGCGACGGCGCCCTCCATGAGGAGGATGCTTTCCGAGCTGGAGCGCCTGGCCCCCGGCCAGGCCCGCGAGCTCGCCTTTGCCCTGCTCGACCTCAAGCGATCGGACGCCGTGGCAAAGGCTCCCGCCTGCATGGGGTATGCGGTCGAGCTCGACCAGATGACGCGCGTCCTGCGCGCGGAGCTCGCCGCGGGTGCGGTCTGGCGGGTGCGCGACCTCGCCGTGGGCGGCGCGGACGTCATTCGCGACCGCGGTATCGAGCCCGGGCCCGGCGTGGGCATGGTGCTCGCCCAGCTGCTCGCCGTGGTGATGGCGGGGGAGCTGCCCAACGACCGCGATGCGGAGCTCGCGTGGCTGCGCTGGTAGGGGGCATATCGGGTGCTCCTCTGCCGTCCGAAGACCTCTCGCACAACTTCTCCAAAAATGGGGCTTGCGCCGCCGACGCCTTTCCCGTATAGTGTTTCTCCGCGCTGAGAGGCGCATAGATGGCAATATTGGGGTGTCGTCTAGTGGTAGGACAGCGGATTCTGGTTCCGTCAGCGGGAGTTCGACTCTCTCCACCCCAGCCATTGTCAACTGCATATGTGGCCCGTTCGTCTAGCGGTTCAGGACGCCGCCCTCTCAAGGCGGAGATCACCAGTTCGAATCTGGTACGGGCTACCAAATGGCCCGTTCGTCTAGCGGTTCAGGACGCCGCCCTCTCAAGGCGGAGATCACCAGTTCGAATCTGGTACGGGCTACCAAATGTTCAGGGGCCTCGAAAGAGGCCCTTTTTCTTGTCTCTTGATCTCCGGGCTTCTCGGTGCTCCGCGCCGCGTCGCCCCTACGCCCGCCTCCACAGCAGCACGTTGTCCTCAAACTCGACCTCAAGCCGCCCCGCGTCGCGAAGCCAGGAGAGGTACGAGCGCACGGTGCTGCCCACGAGCACGTGCTGCTCGAAGGTCATCCTCAGGCCGTAGTCCGCAAAGAGCCTCCGGAGCACGCTCTCGAAGGACGCGGGCTCCGTACACAGCCCGAGGATCTTCTCGGCAATCTCGTGCACCTTGTCGATGTTGAGCTGCGCGAGCTCGGAGACGTCCTCTGCGGCCGGCGCATGGGCGGGGACGAACATCCGGGCGGAGAGCCCCTTCACCGTCTCGAGCGTCTCCAGGTAGGCCGCCACGTCGTAGACGAAGCTGACCTGGTACTTCTCCAGCGTCTCCCTGCTGGAGAGGCAGTCGGCGAGAAACACGACGTCATCGGGCGTGCGGTAGCCCACCATGTCAAAGAAGTGCCCCGGCAACTCGATGGTCTTGAGGCCCTTGGGGAGCGCGTCCGCCGTGAGGGGCTCCGCGTCGCTTTCCTGTGCCATGAGGAACTTGTGCCTGAGGTCGCGGCACGGGTAGCCGCCATAGAGAAACGACGGCTCCAGGATCGGCCGGCGCGTGAAGGCGCACTCGACGCCCGGCGCAAAGACCCGGCACCCCGTCTGGCCCTGAAGGTAGCGGTTGCCGCCGATGTGGTCGGCGTTGGAGTGCGTGTTGTAGATCGCCGTCAGGTGCCAGCCGTTGGCGTCCAGCAGCTGGCGAACCTTGCGGCCGGCGTCCTTGTCGTTGCCGCTGTCTATGAGGCAGACGTCTGAGTCGCCAAGCCGCACGAGGCCGATCTTGGCGGGGCTCTCGATGTAGCAGGTCCGGTCGGTGACCTGGATCAGCTCGTACATGTGATGCCTCCCTGGTCGTTGGTTGCCCGCACTCATGAGTGCGGGCGAGAAGTGCGGGCAAAATCGTGGTGCGAAGCCGTCGAGTGCTGCCTCGCTCTCGGCGAATCGTCGTAAGTGCGCGCATCCGGTGCCGTGCGGCCCGCACTCATGAGTGCGGGCGAGAAGTGCGGGCGGACTCCAGGCGTCGGGCGAGAAGTGCGGCCTCGCACGTGTCTCTAACGCATCCCTACGCGCAGCCGGCGCACCCTGCACAGGCCGTCCGGGCAGCGGGCGTGGCGGCGAGGCCCCCTCGCGCGGTCTCGCGCAGGCGCGAGGGCAGGGCGTGCCCGACCTCCGCCATCGCGGCCACCACCTGGTCAAACGGGACGAGCCACTTCACGCCGGAGAGGGAGAGCTGCGCCGCGGAGAACGCGGCCGCCACCCCAATGGCGTTTCTCGCCTGGCAGGGCACCTCGACGAGGCCGCCCACGGGGTCGCACACGAGGCCCAGCAGGTTTGAGATGGCGAGCGAGCTCGCGCAGAGCGCCTGTTCGGGCGTGCCGCCGAGGAGCTCCACAAGCGCAGCGGCGGCCATGGCGGCCGCAGAGCCGACCTCCGCCTGGCAGCCGCCCTCGGCGCCGGCCACGCACGCGTGCGTCTGGATGTTGAGGCCAATCGCCGCCGCGCACCAGAGGGCGGAGGCGACGGCGTCGTCATCGGCGCCCACGGCGTCCGCCACGGCCAGCACGCACCCCGGGACCACGCCCGCGGACCCGGCGGTGGGGGCCGCCACGATGACGCCCATCGCGGCGGAGCGCTCGAGCACCGCCATCGCGCGGGCGACGGCGTCGGTCTGGACCGCGCCCATGAGCGGCCCCGCCCAGCTCGTCGCGCCCTCGCTCACGAGCCGCGCCTCGCCGCCGATGAAGCCGCCCAGCGAGCGCGCGGGCGCCGCGATGGGCGCGCTCGTCTCCTCGCGCATGACCTCGATCACGCGGCGCATGGCGCCCCGCGCGCGCTCGGCCCCGGAGAGCCCGCGTTCGCGCAGCTCCATGACGCCGCCGATGGAGAGGCCGCGCTCGGCGCAGGCGTCCAGCAGCTGCGCTCCGTCGTCAAAGAGCTCGGCGGCGGTGACGCCGGGGGAGACGGAGGAGGCGGAGCCCGGCACGGAGATGAAGGTGGCGAAGCTCACGTCGCGGATGCGACGGATCATGGGCAGGACGGAGTCGTCGGGCGCGCCGTCCGTCTCGAAGACGGAGTAGGCCTGCCCGCCCTGCTCGGTGCGGTACGTGCGGCAGAAGGCGATGTTGACGTCGGCCATGGCCAGCAGGTGCGTGAGCGAGGCCAGGATGCCGGGGGCGTCGCGGTGCGCCACGAAGAGGGTGGCGTAGGCGCCGGTGATGTCCACGCCCACGCCGTCGATGCGGCTGATGCGCATCTTGCCGCCGCCGAGGCTCTCGCCGCGCACCTGGCAGCGCTGGCCGCGCTCGCTCTCCATGTCTATGTCCACGGTGTTGGGGTGGACGGAGGTGTCGTCGCCGGCCTCGGAGAACTCGAACTCAAGTCCCGCGTCCCGCGCGAGGTCGAAGGCGTCGCGGATGCGCTCGTCGTCCGTGTCCAGCCCGAGGATGCCCGCCACGAGCGCCCGGTCCGTGCCGTGGCCGTGATAGGTGTGGGCGAAGGAGTTCCAGAGCGAGAAGCGCACGCGCACGATGCGCCCCTCCAGGAGCGAGGCCGCCACGCGCGCGCAGCGAAGCGCGCCGGCGGTGTGCGAGGAGGACGGGCCCACCATGACGGGGCCCAGCACCTCGAAGGCAGAGGTGGTGGCAAGGGTCTGGGGCTTGGCTGCCATGGGGCTCCTCCCGCGTCGTCGCGGCGGCGAGCTCTTCTCGGCCGCCCGCTCTCATCGCAGATAGCTTAGCAGCTGTGAGGGGGTATGATACCCACGTCGTATCAACCGAATCACAAGGAGGACCCCGATGGATCCCACAGAGCTGCTCAAGCTCCTGGGAATCGTCATCGTCGTGGCGGGCTTTACGCTCAAGCTCGACTCCATCCTCATCATCATGGTGGCCGCCGTGGCGACCGCCGTGGTGGGCGGCATGGACCCGGTGGCGTTCCTGGACACCCTCGGCGAGAGCTTCGTCTCCAACCGAAGCATGTGCATCTTCATCATGACGTTCGTGATCACGGGCACCCTCGAGCGCAGCGGCCTGCGCCAGGCCGCCGCTGCGCTCATCCGCAAGCTCAAGAACGCATCCGCCGGCATGATTGTCTCGGCCTACGGCGTCGTGCGCGTGCTCTTTGCCGCGTTCAACGTCAACTTCGGCGGCGTCGCGGGCTTCATCCGCCCGGTCGTCATGCCCATGGAGCAGGCCGCGGTCGAGCGCGACGGCAAGAAGATCGACGAGAAGCACCTCGAGGAGCTCAAGGGTGTCTCCGCCGGCATCGACAACGTCGCGTGGTTCTTCGGCCAGGTGCTGTTCATCGGCGGCTCGGGCGGCCTGCTCGTGCAGGGCACGCTCGCGGGCCTGGGCTACGACGTGAGCCTCGCCGACCTCGCCGCGGTTCAGATCCCGGTGGCCGTGCTCGCCATGCTCGCGGCGATCGTCTACTACAACCTCATCGACCGTCGCCTCATGAGGCGCCGCGGGCGCGCCGACGCCTCCGCCGAGAAGGACGCGCAGGGCGAGAAGGGCGGTGACGCCCGATGACGGAGTTCCTCCAGTTCTTCCAGAGCGCCGACGTGACGCTCTCCGACAAGCTCCTCGAGGTCGTCTACATCCTCATCGGCCTCATCGCGTTCTACGCCGGCGTGCGCAACGCCCTCGACCAGACCAACGAGAAGCGCCTGGGCACCGCCTTCTTCTGGTGCGTGCTCGGCGTCCTGTTCATCGTGGGCCGCTGGGTCCCGTCCACCGTGGCGGGCGTGCTCGTGGTGCTGATGGTCATCCCGCCGATCCTCAAGCAGGTCGGCCGCGGCGTGGGCGGCGAGCCCACGGCCGAGGAGATGCAGTCCAACTACGAGAAGATCGGCATGAAGCTCTTCGTGCCAGCCCTGTCCCTGGGCGTAATGGCGCTGGTCTTCGCCCTGTTCACCAACATCAGCTCGCTCGTGGGCCTCACCTTCGGCGTGGTCGTGGGCGGCGTGCTGCTCATGGCCTTCTCGAGAAAGAACACCCCGCGCGTCTTTCTCGACGACACCCGCCGCATGCTCGACACCGTGGGCCCGCTCTCCATGCTGCCGGTCCTTCTCGCCGCGCTGGGCGCGATCTTCACGGCCGCGGGCGTGGGCGACGTGATCTCTGGCCTGGTCTCGGGCGTGATTCCGCAGGGCAACGCCGTCGTGGGCGTGATCGTCTACGCCATCGGCATGGCGGTCTTCACGATGGTCATGGGCAACGCCTACGGCGCCATCACCGTGATGACGGTGGGCATCGGCGCGCCGTTCGTGCTGTCGCTCGGCGCCGACCCCGCGCTCATCGGCTCGGTGGCGCTGACCTGCGGCTTCTGCGGCACGCTCATGACGCCTATGGCTGCGAACTTCAACATCGTGCCGGTGGCGATCCTGGAGATGAAGGACTCCTACGGCGTCATCAAGAAGCAGGTGCCGATCGCGCTGTTCATGCTCGCGGCGCAGATCGTCTACATGATCGTCTTCGGCCTGTAGCCGTCGGCGCCCCGCGGGGCGCGCTCCTGAGGGTATGTACGCCACCCCTCGAGGGTATGTACACTTTGCGAGAAGAACGTTCTTCTCGGCAACCCTCTGACCTGCAAGGATTTTGCCGGGCACTTCCGGGCCGGTGTACATACCCTCCGTGGTCGCCCAGGTTGTCTAGGAAGGGAAGCGATTCGCATGAAGGTACTGGTAACGGGATTCGAGCCCTTTGGCGGGGCGACCATCAACCCCGCGCTCGAGGCGGTGCGCCGCCTGCCGGGCACGATCGAGGGTGCCGAGGTCGTGACGGTGCAGATCCCGGTCGTCTTTGGCAAGGACGCCGCCGCCGTCGAGGCCGCCATCGACGCCGAGCGGCCCGACCTCGTGCTCTGCGTGGGACAGGCCGGCGGGCGCAGCCACATCACGCCCGAGTTCGTGGGCATCAACTACGCCAACGCGCGCATTCCGGACAACGAGGGAAACCAGCCCGTAGGCCGCCTCGAGGCGGACGGCCCGGACGCCTACTTCGCCACGCTGCCGGTCTTTGCCATGGTTGACGCCGCGCGCGCCGCGGGCGTTCCGGCGGCCGTCTCCTACACCGCGGGCACGTTCTGCTGCAACGAGGTCCTCTACGAGCTGCTGCACTGCCTCGCCGTCCGCCACCCCGGCGTCCGGGGCGGCTTCGTGCACGTGCCCTACGCCACCGAGCAGGCCGTCTCCACGGGGGAGGGCACCGCGTCCATGAGTGTGGACATGATGGTGGCGGGCCTCACCGCCATGATCGGTGCGGCGGTCACCTGCACCGACGACGCCGTCGCCGCCGGCGAGGGCACCGAGCAGTAGGCCCCGCGGCGGCGTTCTTCTTGCTGCGCCCTTGATGGGGGTGCGGCTTTGCGACGGTTCTGACCCAGAAAGTGTCGCGGAGCCGCACCCCCTTTCTTGACGTGCGGGGGAGCGACACAATTGCCGAGAAGAACGTCGCGCC
>NZ_NFIZ01000001.1 GCF_002159625.1 Olsenella sp. An285 | reverse complement strand
CCCTCCCGCCCGAATCCGCACCCTCGTCCGTCGATTCGAGCCTCACCTCGACCGAAGTCGCGCGCGCGTGGCGCACGGCGTTCGTCACCGCCTCCCTCACGACGCGAACAAACGCATCCGCCACCTCGTCGCGGTCGGGAAGAGAGCCGGAAACGTCTATGCCGACACCAATCAGCTCAAACGCCTCGATGACCGACATTAGGTCTGCCTTGGGGTCGGCCTGCTCGCGCATGGCCAAGTCGGCCATGATGGTGTCAACCATCTCTCGGAGATTGCCCAGATGGCTACGAGAGAGGTCCCCGTCTTCGAGCGCGCGGTGAAGAATCGACAGACGCTGTCCGATGACGTCATGCACTCGCGCACGCATGTGGGCGAGCGCGTCGAGCTCCGCCGTCGCATCGACAACCGCAAGAGACGCGCGCAGGTGGTCCTCCACGAGCGCAAGCTCGGCGTTGGTCGCGTCAAGCTCCTCGTTGAGCTTCATGAGCTCCGTTACGTCCGTCGCGATCACGCGCCCGCAATGCCCCATCCCCAACCGGACCACATCGAACACGAGACGCCATCTGGTCGAGTTGGGGGCCGTTATCCACGCCTCGCCCACGTCACCATTTGCATCCAGCATGCACTCGTGAATCTCTCGCGCATCTGACAGCAATATCCGACGCACCTCGCACGCGTCGACGAGCACGCTCCGACACCCCAGCGTCTCGAGAAGGCCGCGCATGGCGTCGTTCATCACGAGAATCCTGCCATCCGCCTTGTAGCAGAGTATCCCCTCCTGAGCCGTGTTCACGACTTCGGCGAGCGAGAATCGCGTGACGAGCTCGCCACCACGTCGGTAGTCAAGCGCGACGCAGGCAAGCGAGCGAGACGTCATGAATGCCACGCCAATCGCCACGACCCAGGGCCACGCACTCCCGAGAAGCCATACGAAGGGAGGGAGCCAGCATGCCATGACCACAAGCTCCGCGACCATGATGGGGCGCCGCGCCACGAGCGCCAGAATCGTCCCCCAGAGAACGGGCGCGACGTTCGCCCAGCTCGCATCGATCGCCGGCACGCAAAACGAGCGCGACCACAGCGACACGTAGGCGTAGTTCGCGCAGGCCTCGCGAAGAATCACAGAGGCGAGCAGCAGGTGCACCATCAGCAGGGCCTCGTACACCAGCGTGCCGACGCGCATCGGGCTCTCTCGCCAGAGCGCCAGAACGAAGAGATGCGCCCCCTGCAAGGCCATTGCGGAGAGGCAGGCGGTACCCAGCAGCAGCAATGAGACGTCGTTGAGGTGAAACAGGACCTCCACGCTACCTCTCCTTCCTCACGACCACAACGAGCACAAGCGACCCCTCTTCCCCCGTGAGGCGATAGGCCACGTCCCTCCCATCGAGCAACACGCGCAGCTCCTGCATCTCCTCGGATTCGGCGAGGTTGCGAAGCTCCCCCGTGGAGAGCGCGAGCCGCATCTCTATCGCGCCGTCGCTGTAGTCGGAGAAGTACATCATGAGAACGGGGTCCACGCAGTACAGCGACGCGATCGAGAAGTCGTACAGGCAGTCGTACAGCACGCTCACGGCATCGACCGGGATCATCTCGCCGGTCTCGACGAGCGCTCCGCAGCTCACCCCCGCGGTCTGGAGGTCGGTAACGAGCTCACCCACGATGAGTTGGAGCTTCTCGCGCTCGAAGTCGCAGTCGCTTCGACGCGCGAGCACGATGCCGCCCTTGCGCTTGCAATACGAGATGAGCATCTTGGCAATCGTCAGCTTGAAGACCGCCTCGTCACCCGGCAGGCCCTCAACCTGGCACATGAGCTCCCGGGCCCTCCCAAGCGCCTCGGAGATGGACTGGTCAACCTCGTCGTAGAGCGCCCTTTCGCTCTCCTGCTTGCGGAGGCGCTCGCGCATCAGGCGCTCCTGCTCGAGCAGTGCACAGCTTGAGCGAAGGGCCGCGTGCCGTTGCTCGAGCACGCGTCGACGCGAGGAGATGGCCGAGATGTCCTCGGTGACCAGCGTGATGCCGCCCGAGACCCTCTGGGCGTGATACACGACATCGGGGGTCACGTCAGAGATGAGCCGTACGGGCCCCGTCGCGCACGCCTCGACGCAGGACCGCCCCTGGGGCGAGACGGGGCCGGCCTGAAACGTCGCGTAGACGGGACCATCCCCCCTCTCGGCAGAGAGGGAGAACACCTTCACGTCCATGGGGAGGGTCTGGAACAGGCGCCCGTAGTGAGCGAAGGCCGGAATGATGCCGAAGTCGAAGCACAGCTCGATTGCCACGCATACGAACCACGTATAGCTGAGAGAGAAGTTGCCCGAGAAGAAGAACGGGACGCGCAGCACGTAGGCCAATCCGTACACGACCGCCAGCGCGCAGATGAGCGACACGGTGACGATCGCGCCCCTGAGCTGCCGATACGCGTTTGCAAAAAGCAAGGCAAAGAACGCGACGAACTGACCGACGGCCATCGCATACACCGCGTAGTACAGAGGCGCGTACTCGTAATTCTCATACCAGTCGGGGTCTGTGGCACCAAAGGAGAAGACCGCGTGGTGGATCCCGTTGGTGAACACCACCACCAGAAGCAAGGCGTTGATCGCGAGGAGTGCCCTCCTGCACCTCACGACGGCAGGGCGGCCATCCACGCCGGCAGCCCGAAACGCCGTGAACACGCACAGCATGGGGACGAGCAGGATAGGAACGTAGAAGCAGTACCACAGGAGCTCGACGGCGGGGTCCCAAACCACGGCGTATTTAACGATGACGACGAGCATCCAGCCGGCAAACAACATGAAGCAGCCGGCCATGTACCTACGAACCAGAGGATCGAAGCACCGCCAGCACGAAAAGGGACCCCATATCGACAGGATGGCGACCGTCGCTGCCATGTGGGGCGTCGTGTTGTAGTGCCCAAGGGGATAGAACGCGTCCCGATCGGCCGAACGCCAGATATCGTGGTCGAGAAGACCCTCCGACAAGAGCAGCAGCACGATGATCGCAAGGGCACATGCGGCGCAGGCGACGAGGACCTGACGCCTGTCGGCAGCTCGCACGCGTGCGGCGGCCTTTCGAACCATCGAAGCAATCCCTGACATCGCGACACCCCCGCTCGGCCCGATCCTAGTCCATTGTACGCAACACCGCCCCCCGAACATGGGACATCAGGCGCGCAATACCCGCCAAGCCTGGGCCGCAGGGGCATCGCCCGCAAACGCGACGCGCTCTATCGTAAGGCCAACGCCACAAAGGCGGCAAGCCGAAGCGCCAGCGCATCGGTGGCGCCCTAGGAGAAGGGATTGCCATGGGACTCTTTGGAAGCCTCTTCGAGAAGAAGTCATGTGACATCTGCGGCAAGGAGCTCGGCCTGCTGGGAAAGCGCAAGCTGGAGGACGGCTATCTCTGCAAGGACTGCGCCGGGAAGCTCTCCCCCTTCTTCAGCGAACGCCGCAGCTCCACGGTACAGGACATCAGGGAGCAGCTTGCCTATCGCGAGGAAAACAAGGCACGCGTCTCCTCCTTCACGCCCACGCGCACGCTCGGCCAGCGAACCCGCGTGCTCATCGATGATGACGCGCGCGCATTTGCCGTCGTGCCCGCTGGGTCCGGCTGGCGCGAGGCCAACCCCGACATCATCGACTTCAGCCAGGTCACAGGCTGCATCGTCGACGTACGAGAGACGCGCACCGAAATCGAGCGCGAACTCGAGGATGGGACGAGCGTGAGCTACGACCCGCCGCGCTACGACATCGACTACGACGTATACGCAATCGTTCAGGTCAACGCCCCGTATTTCGATGAGATCACCGTCAAGGCAAACACCTCTCGCATAGAGACCCAGGGCTCCCCCGACTACCGCGAGGCCGTGCGCATAGCCGAGGAGATTCGCGAGGCGCTCCTCGGCGCTCGTGACGCGGTTCGCGACGAGGCCGTTGCCGCCGCCGCTCCCAAGGAGGCGCGTACCTGCCCGTTCTGTGGAGCCACGACCTTCCCCGACGCCAATGGCCGCTGCGAGTACTGCGGAGGAGCCATGGGCTCGGCTTAGGGGCAGCCGAGACTCACCATCCCGTCCTTCCGACACCGTCATTGGAGGCAACCATGGGACTTCTCAAGGCTGGCACCGGAGCCGTCGGCGGCGTTCTCGCCGATCAGTGGCGTGAGTTCTTCTACTGCGACTCGTTGGACGCCAACGTCCTCGCCGCGAAGGGCCAGAAGAGGACCTCAGCACACGGGCGCAGCTCAAATACCAAGGGCGAGGACAACATCATCTCCGATGGGTCAATCGTCGCCGTCAATGAGGGCCAGTGCATGATCATCGTCGAGCAGGGTGCCGTGGTCGAGGTCTGCGCCGAGCCTGGCGAGTTCGTCTTCGAGAGCTCCAGCGAGCCGAGCGTATTTGCCGGCAACCTCGGCGACAGCATCAGACGTTCGTTCGAGACGCTGGGCCGCCGCTTCACCTTTGGCGGAGACACAGGCCGTGACCAGCGCATCTATTTCTTCAACACCAAGGAGATCGTCGGCAACAAGTACGGTACGGCATCCCCGGTCCCCTTCCGCGTGGTCGACAGAAACATCGGCCTGGACGTGGACATCGCGGTGCGCTGCAACGGCGAGTACTCCTACCGCCTCGTCGACCCGCTGCTGTTCTACAAGAACGTGTGCGGCAACATCCAGGACGTCTACACCCGCGACAGGATTGACTCCCAGCTCAAGAGCGAGCTGCTCACCGCCCTGCAGCCCGCCTTCGCGAAGATTTCGGAGATGGGCATCAGGTACAGCGCCGTGCCCGGGCACACCATGGAGCTCTCTCGCGCCCTCAATGAGGTTCTGAGTGACAGCTGGGCGGAGACGCGCGGCATTCAGGTCGCGGCCTTCGGGGTGAACACCATCTCGGCGTCGCCCGAGGACGAGGCGATGATTAAGGAGCTGCAGAAGGCCGCGGTCATGCGCGATCCCACCATGGCAGCCGCGAACCTGGCAGCCGCGCAGTCCGATGCCATGCGTGCCGCCGCCTCCAACGAGGGAGGGGCCATGGCGGGATTCATGGGGCTGGGCCTCGCCGGCATGGCCGGCGGCATGGGAGCAGGCAACCTATTTCAGATGGGAGCCCAGCAGCAGGCGACCCCGCCCGCCCCTGACGCCGCACCTGCCTCACCAAACACCTGGGCCTGCGGCTGCGGCGCAGTCAACGTGGGCAAGTTCTGCATGGAGTGCGGAGCGCCCAAGCCGAGTCCCGCTGGCTCATGGACCTGTAGCTGCGGGTCCGTAAACACAGGCCGCTTCTGCCCCGAGTGCGGATCCCCGAGACCGGAGACCGCCGAATGGACATGCAGCTGCGGGGCAGTCAACACGGGCAAGTTCTGCATGGAGTGCGGAAGGCCACGCTCTTGACGGTAGCGTACGAGCAAGGAGGGCATCATGAAGAGAAATCGGTTTGTCTTGGCGCTTGCCACCGTGGTAGCGGTTTGTCTTGCCTTGGTGGGCTGCAGCGGAAGCGGCGGGGGCGGAGACCCGACAAAGGCTTTCCTAGGTACCTGGGACTTGACCGAAGCCCCGGATCTTACCTCAGAAGACATCGACCTCATGAAGGCGTTAGGCATCTATTGCTATGTTGACCTGCAGGATGAGGGCAAGGCAGAGCTCAATCTCATGGGAGAGCCTCTCGAAGGCACGTGGGAGGCGAAGAGCGCGAGCGAGTGCGACATCACCTTCGAGGGCGAGACCGCCACAGCCACTCTGGAGGACGATCTTCTCAGTCTCGACATGGACGGTGAGGTGATGTCCTTCAAGAGACTCAGCGACGAAGACGCGACCAAGCTCAAGGAAGACGCCGCGAGTGCCCTCGATTCGCTCGCGGAGTCCGAGGAAGGAGAGGATGCCGGAAGCTCCTGGGGTGACGATGAGGAGATCGTCGAGGAGGTCAATCAGCAGATCGTGAACGATGACACCTGCACTATCGAGATCGTAAACAAGAAGACCGACTGGGCGGGCGACTCCGGCTACACCCTGAGGATTACCAACAACTCCGCCTCTGACATCTCGGTAGACGCCTCGTGGGGCACCTTCTCCGTAAACGGCACCATGGCCGACCCGGTGCTGAGCGAGACCATCAAGCCCGGCTGCAACGCCGAGACATTCATGTGGTTCGCACAGAGCGACGTCCCCGACCTCGCGTCCCTCGTTTCCGTTGAGGGCAAGCTTGAGGTCTATGACGCGAACACCTACGAGACCATCGCGACGTACCCATTCGCCGCATAGGCGCTGGCATACGGCCTTCCATACGCGCGCCTGAAGCCCGCATCGGTCTGGGCGCCCTTCCAGTAGCAAGGCATCCGGAAGGGCGCCCGGTTCCATCTTCCAGTAATCCCTAGTCAGTTCGAGGCCGTCCCGCCCACCAACTCCTCCGGTGGCGGGACGGCCTCGCTCTGGCACCGACCGAGACGCCGCCTCTACTTGTCGGTCCTCTCGATCCTACGCCTCGTCACGCTCGTGGACGTGAAGACGTCGGCCTTGTCCGTCAGATCAAACGTCTCGCGCCTCATGAACCCATTCGCCTGCGTCGCCTCTCGGGCGGTTCTCATCTCGGAATAGAAATAGAGGCAGGTGACGATAGCCACTAGCGCGGGAACGCCAAATTGGGCTGCAAGTCTCAGTGTCTTGTCGTCCTCGAACAAATCAAACACCGAGGTTGCGGCGATCATCATACCAAGCGCAACAGCGAAAATGCCCACGAACCACGCGACGACCTTACTCGCAGCAATCGGAAGGTCGCCGACGAGCTTCCCGGTCTGGCCGTTCATGGCAAAGAGAAATCCCCTGCCACCCCACGTGGTGTATAGCACCCACACTGGCAGCAACGCATATTTAGCCTCCTGCCAAGACGCTTTCGCGTCGCAACTCTCCGTGCAAACCGAGTCGTATCCGGTCACAGTGTCCCGAAGAACGTCCTCCATGGTCGAGATGATGCGTCGCTCGGCTCGATCCCGGCACTCCTCCTGACCCAAGTCGAAGCGATTGGCAGCAAACCCAGGAAGATATGCCATGGAGAACGACACGAGCCCCTCGTAGTCAAAGGGCTCAATCGCATCCATATGGGCATCTGACATCTTGGCAGACCCGTCCACCGGAACACGCCTGAACGACATCGACCCGGCACGATACACATCGTAGTGATCCGTCTCCGTCACCTCCTCGTCTCCCGCCCGATACGTCCTGGAGCGGTTCGCGCTGAACCTCGCAGATGCGTCGACCTCAGCGTCATAGAGCCAAAACGGCACATAGACGCCTTGAATCTTATCGATGCGATTGTTCGCGGCAAATGCTCCGGGCAAGAATCTCTTCCCCTTGTAGTGGGCGGAAAGCGCTGAGACGGCCGCGGCCTTGTCTAGTTTGAAGGGGATGACGAGGTCGGGCCTGAACTCGTCCACGAGAACGCCTGGGACAACCGCCTGGTTGCCGCAGTACGGGCACTCCGTGATCGCGGTCGTGGCGTCACACACGAGCTCGGCGGCGCATGAGGCGCAGGTGTAGGTCCTCATGGGCGCGACGTCATGTGTCGGCCCCGTCGGGGGCAAAGTATCCGTCATCCGGGAATCGGCGCGCTCAAGGCGAGGCGCGAAGGCCGCCTCGACCTCCGCCACCGTAAAGCTCGAGTCGCAGTAGTCGCACCGCAGCTCTCCCGTCCCCGTGAAGTACCTCAGCACCCCTCCACATGACGGGCATTGATAGTTGGCGGACTCGACGGCCATGGCCCCTCCCTCGCATAGGAACGACGCCCCACTTCGCTCGGGTTTGGTACCATGGTGCTTACTCGCATGACCGTCCCCCAGACACCCGTGGCCCATAATTGCCCGGCCATTCACGACCGGAGTCCCGTTCCCTCCCAAACCCCGGCTTTGGCGACACGACAGGAGCTACGCATGGGAGAAAGTGGACCACGTCGAACACGTTACTGCACGTATCGGCAAGGGCTTTAGGGGTGAGGCCGGACCATGCCCGCTCAAGCGTATGGCATTGCGTCTCATGAGGCACGGTCTGGCAGCACGAGACCGCATTCCCTTCGCGCAAGAGACAGGAGCGCATCTCGAGCGAGACAAGCCTCTGATACGTACTAGACCGGCCGCTCTGCTCGGTTATCCCAGGGAGGTCCCCTCCCCTTCAGAAAATACGAACATCTGTTTGTATTTTCGACAGGTGTGTGCTAGTATGAATGGTCCATCAGGCCGGCGAGAGGAGCCCCGTGAGCGTCGTACCCAAGGTGCCCAGGCGCATCGCAGCGGTCATTGTCAACTCCCTCAAGGGCGGCGTCGTCCCGCGCATAGGCCTCCCCTACGTAACCGTCGGCCGCGAGCGCGAGATCCAGGCGCTGCTGCACGACCTCGAGCTCGTGGCGGACGGCGGCGCGAGCTTCCGCTTCCTCGTCGGCCGCTACGGCGCCGGCAAGAGCTTCCTGCTTCAGACCGTCCGCACGCACGCCATGGGCAAGGGCTTCGTGGTGGCGGACGCCGACCTCTCCCCCGAGCGCCGGCTCCAGGGCGGTCAGGGCCAGGGCCTTGCCACCTACCGAGAGCTCGTCCGCAACCTCTCCACCAAGACGCGCCCCGAGGGCGGCGCGCTCCAGCTCGTGCTCGACCGCTGGGTCGCGGCGCTGCGCGAGCAGCCCGACGCCGAGACCGCCCTCGCAGACCAGCTCTCCCCCCTTCGCGAGCTCGTCTGCGGCTTCGACTTCACGCAGGTCCTGCGCCTCTACTGCTAGAGCCCGAAGAGCCCCGCCGCCGCGGCCATCTTGTCGGCCACCTTCACGCCAAAGGGGCAGCGGCCCTCGCACGCGCGACAGGCGATGCAGTCGCCAGCATGGGCATCGAGCGCGCGGTAGTGGTCGCGCACGGAGTCGGGCACCTCATCGTGCAGGACAGCGAGGTCGTAGAACTTGTTGACCGTGGGGATGTCGATGCCCTTGGGGCACGGCGCGCAGTGGCCGCAGTAGGTGCACTGACCCAGGTAGGCGTGGCGCGGCGCCCCGGCGAGCACGCTCGCATAGTCGCGCTCCTCGGCAGAGGCGGTCTCGTAGGCAACGGCCTCGACCACGTGCGCGGGCGTGGAGAAGCCCACCATGATGCTCGCTACCGCCGGGCGCGTGAGCGCGTAGTGGATGCACTGCACGGGCGTGAGCGCCACGCCGAAGGGCGAGGTCGCCGCGTCGAGCAGACGGCCGCCGGCGTACCCCTTCATGACGGTGATGCCCGTGCCCGTCTCCTCGGCGCGCGCGTAGAGCTCGGCGCGGTCGGCGTTGATGCCGCCCTCCCCCACGCCCGTGTAGTCGCCAAAGAGGTCGTCGAGGTTCTCGGTCGCGGGCATCATGTCAAAGGCCGGGTTCACCGAGAAGAGCATCATCTCGATCTCGGGGTTCTCGGCAACGCGTCGCGCGACCTCGGTGTTGTGCGTGGAGAGACCGATGTGGCGGACGGTGCCCGCCGCGCGCAGCTCGCGCACGTAGCGCATGAAGGGGCTGTCGCCCAGAACGATCCGCTCGTACTCCTCGACCTTGTCCACGTAGTGAATCATGCCCAGGTCCACGTAGTCTGTGTGGAAGCGGGCGAGAAGGTCCTCGAAGGCCGGCTTCACCAGGTCGAGGTCGCGCGTACGCGTGTACTGCCCGTCAACCGTGACCGACCCCAGGTGCCCCTGGATGACCCAGCGCCCGCGGCTGCCGAGCTCCCGGAGCGCGTCGCCCAGGTTGGAGCGGCGCGTTGCGTCGTTCATCCAGCAGTCGAGGATGTTGATGCCCGCCCCCTCCGCGGCGCGCACCACCTCGAGCGTCTCCTCGGGAGAGCGGTCCATCCACTCGCCGCCAAAGCCGATCTCGCTGACCATAAGGCCCGTGTTGCCCAACGCCCGATACCTCATCGCCGCCCCCCTTCGGTTGTTTGTACACCTATGATACGTTCCCAGATTGTTTTCCGACCGCACGCGGGTTTTCATATGCGGGTTTCGGACACTTAGACGAGAAGGACCGTCCTACCGACACTCGGTCAGGATCTGGAAGACCTCATCGCGGCTCAGCTGCTTGGCGCAGCCGGGCATGAGAAGGCACGTGTCCGCCACGGCGCGAAGCGTCTCGTCGGAGGCATCGCCGCCGAGCTCGGAAAACGTGGTCGGCAGCCCCATCTCCGCTGTGAACGCGGCGAGCGCGTCGATGCCGGCCATGGCCGCGGCAAGGTCGTCCTTCTCGGCCACGCCCCAGACCTCGCGCGCCCAGCGGGCGAACTGCGCGGGCGCCTCGGGCGCCAGGTGGCGGTAGAGCGCCGGGTGGATCACCGCGAGGCCCATGCCGTGGTTGGTATGGGTGTAGGCGCCGTACTGATGCTGAATCATGTGCGCCTGGAAGTCCGTGACCTTGCCCACCTTGAGCACGCCGTTCTCGGCCATCGCGGAGTCGTAGACGAGCTCGGAGCGTGCCGCGAGGTCCTGGTCGTTTGCGGCAACGGCGCGCAAGTTGCGGATGACGTTGCGCTGGATGGCGAGGTTGATGTCATCGGTGACGCTGGTCTCGCGCGGGGTGCCGAAGTAGCTCCCGAGTTTTGCAGCCGTATCGGATAAATAGCGCGCTATCGGCCCTGCTAGAGGGCCTTTTTCTTTGTGTCGATCATATGACTATTATACTAGGTGCTTGTCGGTGCATGATATAATTGACCTTTACCGCGCGCTCACCTACCTCGACGAGAGGCGCGGCGAGCTGGTCGCGCACGCGAACGCCTCGCTCGAGGCGGCGCGCGGCCCCCGGGACACCCGCGTGCTCTACTACGACGTCACCAACTTCTTCTTCGAGGTCGAGGACGAGGACGGCTTCCGCATGCGCGGGGTCTCCAAGGAGCGCCGGCCGAGCCCGATCGTGCAGATGGGGCTGTTCCTCGACGCCGACGGGATCCCGCTGGACTACGCGCTGTTCCCGGGGAACGCGCCCGACGTCGCGACGCTCGTGCCGGCGATGGAGGGGGGCGGGCGTGCGGTTCGGGCCCGACAGCCCGGAGCGGGTCGTCGTGGTCGCCGACAAGGGCCTCAACGCCTCGGCGAACATCGCCCGCTGCATCCTGGACGGCAACGGCTACGTCTTCTCGCAGAGCGTGCGCAGGGCGGACGCCGGGCTCAGGTCCTGGGTGCTGGCCGACGAGGGCTACGCCTCGAACGAGGAGGGGACGTACAAGGTGAAGTCCCGCATCGGCGAGAAGGCGGTCTACGTCACCGGCGAGGACGGCCGCAGGAAGAGGGTCATGGTGCCCGTCAAGCAGGTGGCGTTCTGGTCCAGGAGGTACGCGGAGAGGAGCCGCGCCGAGCGCGCCAAGGTGGTGGAGAAGAGCCTGCGCGCGATCGCGCGCGGCGACGCGGCGCGCGCCTACGAGAGGTCGAGCTCGCGCTACGCGAGGCCGGTGCCCGTGGACCCCGAGACCGGCGAGGTCGGCGCCACCGCCTGGGTCCTCGACGAGGCCCGGATCGCCGGGGACGCCCGCTGCGACGGGTACTGCTGCATCGTCACCTCCGAGCAGGACATGGCCGACGGGGAGGTCATCGACTGCTACCGGGGCCTGTGGAGGATCGAGGAGTCGTTCCGCGTGGTCAAGGGGGAGATGGACGCGCGGCCGGTCTACGTGTCGACCGAGGCGCACATCCGCTCCCACTTCCTCGCGTGCTTCCTGGCGCTGCTCGTCATGCGCCTGATGCAGGCCGACGTCGGGCGGGCGACGGGGTCGAGGCCCTCGGCCGGCGCGGTGCAGGAGGCGCTCTCGGGCGTCGTTGGGCACCGCCTCGACGGGAACCACTGGATCTTCGACTACCGCACCGACCTGACCGACGCGCTCGGCGAGTCGACAGGCATCGACCTGACGCGTCGGGTCGCGTCCAAGGGCAGGGTGCGCGAGATCATGGCGTCCGTGAGGAAACCGAGGAGCTGAGGCGTACCACGTCGTGAAAAGTCATCGCGGAGAGGGCGGTTCTCCCAGCTAGACGGTGGAGAACCGCCCTTTTCAGCTGCAAAAGTCAGGTTGTACGCCCACGGCGTTCGCGGCGTGCGGCACCATGTACCGCAAGGCCGGTGAGTTCGAGCGACCCGCGCCGCATAGCGCAGACGGGCCCGGGAGTCCCGGGCCCGTCTGATGAGGGGGTGCTATGCCACAGGACGCAAGCCCGCACTAGTCGTGATAGCCTCCGCGATCCCACTTCTCGATGAACTCATCGAAGAAGTGCGGATCGGCCTGAGCCTCGGCGTCGGCCTTGTTGACGGCGTCGATCTTGGCCACCAGGGCGTCACGCTCGGGCGTGGACTCGTACTCGGCCTCGAGGAAGGCGAGCATGATATCGGCCATGAGGAACTCACCGGTGATCTTGCCGCCGAAGCCGACGACGTTGGCGTTGAGCTCGCGGCGGGCGTACAGGGCGCTCGTCATGTCACGGACCAGGGCGCAGCGGGCGCCGGGAACCTTGTTCACCGAGTTGGTGATGCCGATGCCGGTGCCGCAGAGCACGACGCCCAGGTCGGCCTCGCCGAAGGCCACGGCCTCGCCCACGGCCTTGCCGTAGATGGGGTAGTGGGTGCGGGTGTGGCTGAACGTGCCGCAGTCCAGCACCTCGTAGCCGGCCTCCTCGAGGCGGTCGTGCAGGTAGGTCTTCTCGTCGGTGACGATGTGGTCGCAGCCGAGGGCGACGATCTTCTTGGTCATTTCTTGTCCCCCTTAGGCCATCTTGTTGAGCATATCGACGCGGATCTGATGACGGCCGGCGGCGTAGTCGGCCTTCAGGAACTCACGGGCGATCTTCTTGGCGACCTCGGGGCCGACGACGCCGGAGCCCATGCAGACCATGCGGGCGTTCTTGTGCTCGCGGGTCATGTAGGCGCTGCGCTCGTCGGAGATGTTGGCGGCAACCATGCCCTTCACGCGGGTGGCGGCGAGGTAGCTGCCCACGCCGTACTCGTCGAAGCAAAGACCCTGGGAACCCTCGTTCTCAAGCAGGTCCGCGGCGACCGCGCAGGCGGAGTCCACGAAGTCCGCGGCAGGGGTCTCGGACAGGTCCACGACCGCGTGGCCGTCCTCTATCAGCGTCTCCTTGACGAGTTCCTTGAGCGGCATGCCAGCCGCGTCAGAACCGAGGACAACCCTCGTGTTGCCCTCCTCCTTTTCCCATGACGCTCACGTTGCGCGTCATTGTGCCTATTCACATTATTCAACATAATTAAACACTTTCAATCATGCAAGAACTATTTCAAACTCACGTAATCTTCGAGGATATTCGTTCGAATCTTGCACTATCCACCGTTTACCGGGCTATTCATACCATCTATCCATCTCCATGCGTATAGCAAGGTGTTTACTTTTGTTGCTATGCTAGGCTGCGTTGTGCCCGGATGCTCTACGTTTTTTTTATCCACCAAAATGAGCACGTGCTCATTTAGAAAGGAGGAGCCTCGTGGCATCTAAAGAAGAAATCTCGATGATCGGTTTTGAAATCATCGCTTACGCGGGGGACGCCCAGACCGACCTGCTCACCGCATGCGAGAAGGCCAGCTCCGGCGACATCGCCGGGGCGCGCGAACTCCACGCCTCGGCGAAGCAGGCGCTCATCGACGCCCACAATGTCCAAACCCGGCTGCTTTCCCAAGAGGCGGGCGGCTGCGAAATGGACGTCACCTTCATCATGGTCCACGCCCAGGACACCCTCATGACCACCATGATGCTCGAGAAGCAGACCCGCTTCACCATAGACGCCTATGAGCGAATCGCCTCGCTCGAGGCGAAGCTCGCCTAGGCGGGCGCCAAGGTCCTATCGCCCCGGCACGGTCACACACGCTCACCCTGGGCTCGCGGCGAATCAAAACACTCCGAGCATCGCCCCAGGGTATGTGAATCCGAGCGCGCTACGGTCTCACCGCGACCGTGGCGCGCTCGACTATTGCACCCGGAAGACGCACCGCCTCGACGCGCTCCTCCCCCGACATCTGGGCGAAGAAGTGGTCGAACGTCCTCTTTCCCCGCTCGCGCAGGTCAAATCGAACCGTGGTCAACGTGTTGTGCGGCACCACGCCTTGCAGGGAGTCGTCCACACCCACGACGCTCACGTCCTCGGGCACCCGACGCCCATGGGTCCTCAGGGCGGTCATCGCCCCCATCGCCATCTGGTCGTTGCCGACGTACAGCGCTGTCATGTCCTTGTCCTGCGCAAGCTTGACGCCAAGCTCATAACCGCTGTCCGCCGTCCAATCGCCGCGCAGGGGCTCGAGCCGCTCAAGCCCGGCAGCGTCGAGGGCGTCGGCCCAGCCGCGCAGGCGGAAGTCGGCCGTGATCGAGCCCTCGGGTCCGGCGAGGTGCCTGATGTGCGCATGGCCGCGCTCCCGCAGATAGTCGACGACCATGCGCGAGCAGCCGTACTGATCGGAGTCTATCGTCGTGCAACGAGGATGCTCCTTCATCGAGATGATGATCGTGGGCAGGCCGGGCACGGGCTTGAACTCGTCGAAGTCCTCCACCGCGCGGTTGGTGTTGAAGATCATGCCGTCAACGGGAAGCTCCGCCAGGCGGCGCGCGACGTCGCGAAGGCGCACCGGCCCTCCCTCGTCGAACTCGACGAGCGTCACCGCGTAGCCGCAATCGCGCGCCGCGGAGACGATGCCGTCGAGAGTCGCCACGTTGCCGGCGCGGGTGATGTTGAACATGCACAGGCCTATGCAGCCGTACTTCCCGCCGCGCAGGGACCTGCCGGCGAAGCTTGGGTAGAAGCCGAGCTCATCCATGGCGTCCTCGACGCGCTTGCGTGTCTCCTCGACAACGCACGCCTGATTGTTCACCACGCGCGAGACCGTCTGGCGCGAGACGCCCGCCAAGCGCGCGACGTCCGCCATCGACACCGCGCGGGTTCCGCGCCGGCCCGCCGCCGCACCCGTCTCTCCTGCTACCGACCGCCCCACTCGGGCACCCCCCTCGACTTGTTCAAGACGCACTGGCCCACTCTATCATCATCGCCGCCGAGCGGCCAACGCCGCTCACGGACGATTTCACGCCCTTCACAGACCGCCTCACGGCGGCTCGGTCGATCTCGCATGCCGTATGTTAACGTGCTCATTGTAGTTATGGGCACGTGCTCATTACGGGATCGCATCCGGGCAACAGGCCCGTCATGCAGCCGCCGCCCACCGCAGACACCTGTTTTCAGCTGGCTATTGACATCTGCGGAACAACCTGCCATGTGAACGGAGGATCCATGGAAAAACTCATCGCGCTCATCGAGAAGGGAAAGCCCTTCTTCAACGCCATCGCGCGCAACAAGTACCTCAAGGCGATTCGCGACGGCTTCATCTCCGTCATGCCCATCATCATCGTGTCGAGCGTCTTCCTGCTCGTCAGCGCCGTCCCCAACGTCTGGGGCTTCTACTGGCCCGCAGAGATCAACGACGTGCTCATGAAGGCCTACAACTACTCGATGGGCATCGTCGGCATCTGCGCAGCGGCCACCACGGCCAAGCACTTCTGCGATGCGCAAAACCGCGACCTGCCCAAGAACAACCAGATCAACTTCATCTCGGTCATGATCGCATCGCTCATCGGTTTTCTGCTGCTCTCCAGCGACGCCATCAGCTTCACGGATAACGGGGTCTCCATCTCCGGCCTCGCCAACGGCTACATGGGATCCAAGGGCCTGCTAACCGCCTTTATCTGCGCGTTCGCCACCGGCATCATCTACAAGTTCTTTATCAAGCGCAACATCACCATCAGGATGCCCGAACAGGTGCCGCCCAATATCTCCCAGACCTTCAAGGACATCATCCCCTTTGGCGTCTGCCTGGTCTTCTTCTGGGGCTTTGACTTTGCATTCCGCAACATCTTTGGCTTCTGTTTCGCCGAAGGCGTTATCCAGGTGTTCCAGCCGCTCTTCTCCGCGGCAGACGGCTATGTTGGCCTCGCCATCATCTACGGCGCCATGTCTCTCTTCTGGTTTGTAGGCGTCCACGGCCCCTCCATCATCGAGCCCGCAATCTCCGCCGCCCTCATCTCCAACCTCGAGCTCAACATGGCCATGTACCAGGCCGGCGAGCACGCAACCGCCGTCCTCACCAAACCGCTTCAGGATTTCGTCGTCGCCATGGGCGGCACTGGTGCCACGTTGGTGATCTGCTTCATGTTCGCCTTCCTCGCCAAGTCCAAAGAGATGCGCGCCGTGGGCCGTGCCTCAGCCGTACCGGTTTGCTTTGGCGTCAACGAACCGTTCCTCTTCGGCGCGCCCATGGTCTTGAACCCCATCTTCTTCATCCCCTTCATCTTCGCGCCCATCGCCAATATCTGGATCACCAAGTTCTTCATCGACGTCTTGGGTATGAACGGCTTCATGTTCAGCCTTCCCTGGACCACCCCCGCACCCGTTGGCATCGCCATGGGCCTGGGACTTCAGCCCCTTGCGTTCCTGCTCATCCCCGCCCTGCTGATTGTCGATTTCCTCATCTATTTCCCCTTCTTCAAGGTATACGACCGCGAGAAGTGCGCTGAAGAAGCCGAGGCCGATCAGGCTGAGGTCGCCCAGCGCGCCGCCCATAAGCAGGCTGCCATGAACGCCGCATTCCAGGGCAAGGCCGACACCGCAAGCGTCGCCACCGGTGCCGTCGCCAAGGCCGCTGCGAGCATGGCAGCAGAGAAAAAGCGTGCCGCCGGCCAGTCTATGGACGAAGAATCTGCGGGCAACACCACCCCCGCTGCATCTGATAACGCCGTTGCCAGCGCCTCGTCCAGCACCATCGCCGCTGCGAGCGACCCCTATGCAGCGCTCAACGGTCGTCGCGTCCTTGTCCTGTGCCAGGGAGGCGGAACCTCCGGCCTGCTCGCCAACGCGCTGGCCAAAGCTGCCCGCGAGCACGGCATCGACCTTGAGACCGCAGCGGACGCTTACGGCAGCCATCTGGACATCATGCCGGACTTTGACCTTGTTATCCTGGCGCCCCAGGCAGCGTCCTACTTCGACGACCTCAAGGCCGACGGCGAGCGTATGGGCGTTGCCTGCTGCGTCACCCGCGGCAAGCAGTACATCGACCTCACCCGCGACGGCGAGGCATCGCTGGCATTTGTAGCCCAGCAGTTGGGCCTCTAGATCCCTGCACGTGCGACGGCGCGCTCGAATAGAGCCCCCCATTTCCGCGGTCCGGGGGCAGCACGCTCTACCGTCTTCTCCCGGACCGCCCCTAACCCCTTCAGCCCTAACAGTCCTTCAAACAAGATTGGATTCGCCATGAGCCACATGTCCCACGCCGATACCTCCCAGCGCTTTCCCGACAGCTTTGTTTTTGGCGGCGCCACCGCCGCGTACCAAGTGGAGGGCGCCTGCCAAAGCCACGGCAAAGGCAAGGTCGCTTGGGACGACTACCTCGCCGAGCAGGGGCGTTTCTCACCCGAGCCCGCCTGCGATTTCTACAACCGCTACGACTCCGACCTTGAGCTGTGCGAGCGCTTTGGCATGAACGGCATCCGCGTGTCGATCGCCTGGAGCCGCATCTTCCCCGAGGGCGGCACCGGTCCGGTCAACGAAGAGGGCGTCCGGTTCTACCACGACCTCTTCGCCAGCTGCCGAGCCCACGGCGTCGAGCCCTACGTGACCCTCCATCACTTCGACTCCCCCGCCGCGCTCTATGCCGACGGCGACTTCCTCAACCCCGCCACCATCGACGCCTTCGAAGCCTACGCGCGCTATTGCTTTGAGGAGTTCCCCGAGGTCGCGAACTGGTTCACCTTCAACGAGATAGCGGCGGCGACCATCAATCGCTATGTCGAGGGCACCTGGCCCCTGGGAAAGAAGGTCTGCCTGCACGAGTGCCTCCAGGCCCAGCACAACATGATGCTCGCCCACGCGCGGGCGGTGCTCGCCTTCGAGGAGTGCGGCCATCCGGGCAAGATCGGCGTCATCCACGCACTCGAGTACAAGTATCCCTACGACCCCCGCAGCGCCGCGGATATCGAAGCCGCAGCCAACGACGACGTGCTGCAGAACCGCCTGCTGCTCGACGCCACCTTCCGCGGCGACTACGCGCCCGACACGCTCGCCCGCATCGAGGCGCTGTGCGCCGTGAGCGGCGGTACGTTCCGCGCCCCCGAGGGCGACCTCGCCATCATGCGGCGCGCCGCCCAGCTCAACGACTGCATGGGCATCAACTACTACCAGAGCCGCTTCCTCAAGGCCTATGACGGCGAAAACGACTTGCATCACAACGGCACGGGTGACAAGGGCACCGGCCGCTGGCGCGTTGCCGGCGTGGGCGAGCGCGCGCTGCGCCCCGGCATCCCCACCACGGATTGGGACTGGATCATCTACCCCAAGGGGCTCTTCGACCTCATGATGGACATCTCCCTGCGCTACCCCAACTACAAGGAACTCCTCGTCACCGAGAACGGCATGGGGCGCAAGGACGAGCTCGTGGACGGCGCGGTCGATGACTCCGAGCGCATCTCCTATGTCGAGGACCACCTGCGCTGGATCCTCAAGGCCGTTGAATGCGGCGTGAACGTCACCGGTTACTTCATGTGGAGCCTGCAAGACCAGTTCTCCTGGACCAACGGCTACAACAAGCGCTACGGGTTCTTCTACGTCGACTTCGAGACGCAGAAGCGCACGCCGAAGGCGAGCGCCTACTGGTTCAAGCGCATAGCCCAGACGGGACGACTGGCATAAAAAACGCGCCGCCGAGAATCACCCTCTCGGCGGCGCACGCCGTTGGAATCAGCGGTATCAAGCGCGAGAAGCCCTACTTGAGGGCGTCCTCGAGCACTTTCTCCGCGCGGGCCTGGTGCTCCTTGGCTCGCACCTCGTCCTCACGGTTCTCGCACTGGATCGCCAGCAACTGGCACAGGCGGAGCTCCTCGGCCTGCCGGGCGCCCTTCAAAGCGCCCTCCATCTCATCCACGCATGCCGAAGACCCGCACAGGAAAATGTCGTACGTCTCGCGACTGCCCTTGGCCAGGGCCTCCGAGCCGCTCACCTCTATGCGCTTGAGCATGTCGTGGGCCGCCTTCTTGTCCTCCACCTCGACATAGAAGCTGAACGCGCGGATCGCGAGGGCGAGCTCCTGCTTCTTGTTCATGCGCAGGGGCAGCATCCGCTCGATCACGCGGGTGGAATTCTCGTTGTCGCCGAGCGCGAGGTACGCGTTAAGGCTCATGTACAGGCGGTTGTACTCCGAGTACAGGGCCTTCGTGATTGGCTGGTCGAGCAGCGCCAAGCACGCATCGAAATCCCGCTCGCCCAGGTTATGCTCCAGGCGGGCGAACGTCGTGCGCTTCTTCACCTCGACGAAGATGAGCGCCGCGCCGGACACGATGAGACTGATCATGCCGATCGTCTTCATATCCATGATGCCCATTACAGTTTGAGCCGTCCCGAGGGCGGCTCTTTTTTTCATTTCCCAATCTGGGAAATACCATGGTGCCGGGCCCCTCGGGGCCGCCGGCCTGCCGCCCCGGATGGCCCTTTTCCCTGCCCCGCGAGGGTCCGGGGGGTGCTGCCACCGGGGCGGAGGAGCCGCGGGAGA
The DNA here is from genome assembly GCF_002159625.1 of Olsenella sp. An285. GTDB lineage: Bacteria > Actinomycetota > Coriobacteriia > Coriobacteriales > Atopobiaceae > Thermophilibacter > Thermophilibacter avicola. Next base: position 310,593 of record NZ_NFIZ01000001.1, on the reverse strand, counting down.
CGACTGATAGAGAAGTGCCGGGCGCGCGGCGCCACGGCCGGGTAATGTGGCTGTCGACCCCGCGGCGGAGTCGGGCCGGCCGACCTGATTGGAGGATACGCCATGGGAAGGCGCGTGAAGAAGCCCACCGCCGTGGTCGGCTTCGACGTCGGCAAGTCGTTCCACCGGGCCTTCGGCGTCGGCGCCGGCGGCGAGGCCGCCCTCAGCGAGCGAGTCGACAACCGGCCCGCGGCGATCGACCGCGTGCTCGCCGAGGCGGGCGCCGGCGCCCTCGTCGTCGTGGACCAGCGGCGCAACATCGGCGCGCTCGTGCTCTCCAGGGCGCGCGGCGCGGGGATGCGCGTCGCCTGCCTGCCCGGGAAGGCGGAGAAGCGGGCCCGCGAGATGTTCCCGGCGACGGGCAAGACCGACGAGCTGGACGCGGAGGTGATCGCGCGGACGGCGCTCGGGATGCCCTGGACGCTGCGCGAGGCCCCCGAGGAGGACGAGAGGCGCGCGTCGCTCAGGATGCTCTCGTCCCAGCGCGCGTTCTGCGTGAAGGGGCGCACCGAGTCGCTCAACCGGCTCCGGGCCGTGCTCCTCGAGGCCGACCCCGCCCTCGAGGCGGCGCTCGACCCGTCCAGGCGCTGGCAGCTCGAGGCGCTTGCCGCCCTCGGGTCGGCCCACGGCTGCGCGGCGGCGGGCGTGGAGCGCTACCGCGAGCTCGCCGGCGCGCGCGGCGGCAGGGAGGACGCGCTCTGGGAGGCGCCCTCCGCCTCCGCGGCGTCGCGCCCGGAGGTCCGCGCCGAGGGGGCGCTCGCCTCCATGCTCGCGGGGCGGGTCCTCGCCCGCGACGCCGAGGTCTCCGCCCTCGACGCGGCCATCGGGGAGCTGCTCGAGGGCGACGCGACCTACGAGGCCCTGCTCACGGTGCCCGGCATCGGCCCCAGGACCGCCGCGGCGCTCGTGACCTCGGTCGACGTGACGATGTTCCGGAGCCACGACGAGCTCGCCAGCTACTGCGGCATCGCGCCCGCCGACAGCCAGTCGGGCACGAGCGCCAGGTCGACGAAGCCGAAGCGGGGCGGGAGCAAGCCCCTCAAGAACCTGCTGATATTCTCGTGCAGCTCCCCCATCGGGACGAAGAACGAGTTCGGCAGGTACTACGAGGAGTGCCGGGGGCGCGGCATGCGGCACAACAAGGCGCTCAAGGCGGTCGCCCGCAAGCGCCTGAAGGTGATCTACGCCATCATGCGCGACCGGGTCCCCTACCGGGCGGCCTAGGACCCCTCAGGACCACCTGGAAAAGCGCCCGCCCGCCGGGCGCGCCGCGGCATGCCGAAATCTCCTCGAGGGATTGACAAAACCATAGAGACACCCCCCCCCCGTTCCACGCCATCAGCCCTGTAGGGCATTTGGGGAGAGCAGCGCGGAGGACTACCGCAGCGCGCGGGCGAGAAGGACCACGAGCAGCACGGCGCACGCAAGCGCGAAAGCCGAACCCAGAAGCGACGCGAGCCCCACCGCAACAAGCGCCACGGTACCAAACGAGAAGCCTGTCAGCAGCACGGATCCCAGCCGCACAGGTGCCGCGGGGTCGTCAAGCCCACACGACAGGGCGAGAAGGACGTCGAGCGCGCAGCAAAGAAGGACCACGGGCGCCGGGTCAGCCCCCACCGCTGCCGCCGCGAACCCGCCGACCACCCCGCTCGCCACGAGCGTAACCGCGAGCGCGGGCAGCACGTCGAGCACCAGCAGCTCAAGGAGGCCGAACGGCAGCAGGGAGCGCACGAGGCGGTTGCGACAGTCCTCCCGGAAGACGTGCCCGAGCTCGAGCGGCTCGCGCAGGGAGAGGCACGCGCAGACGAGCCAGCAGAGCGTCACGCCCACGCCGGGTCGCAGCGTCATGACGAGCGCACCCATGGGCACCAGGAGACCGCCCACCGAGAGCAGCCCCAGGAGCGCCGAGGGGCGCCGCGCGAGCGACGCGAGCGCGTGGGAGACGGGCGCCAGGCGCCCGGGCCGGAAGCGCCAGGTTCTTCTCGCCCGACGGTTCCTGCGCGCGCGGCGACGGCGGCAGGCCTCCTTGTAGGCGCCGGCGTCCACGAGCGCGAGAAAGCGCAGCGAGCTGCGGGCGGCGTAGAGCTCGTTGTCATCGATGACGAAGGCCATGTCCGCGTAGCAGGACTTGTTGCCGGCCGTACCCAGAAGCAGCAGGTCGGCGAGAAGGACGACGACCACGGAATAGGCGCCGAGGGACAGTGCCCGGGGCAGCAGCGCGGCGAGCGGCGCGGCTGCGAGCAGGAGCGCCAGACCCGAGGCCGCCACGATCACGTAAGCCACGACGGTGGCCGCGCGGCGGCGGCGCGGCCCGGCGACCGAGCGGGACAGCGCGGTGTCGAGCGCAAAGAGCCGCGCGGTCAGCATGAGGGCGGCGCACGCGGCGGCCCAGAGACCCAGGTGGTCGGAGGCAATCTCACCGAGCAGGGCCCCACCGAGCGCGGAGGCCAGCGCGATGACCGGCAGGTCGCGCAGGAGCCGCACGACGAAGAGCTCCTCGGGACGCACGACGCGCGCGAGCCAGGTGATGTCGGGAGCGGTCAGGCGCAGCGGGGTCTCGCGCAGGTCGGAGACGCCCCACGCCACGAGACCCGCCGTCGGCGCAAGGACGAGCAAGAGGTGCGCAAGCCGCGCGGAGACCGTGACCCCCAGGCCTTCGCGCAGCTGCCCCGCCAGGTCAAGAACCTGCGCAAACGAGAGCGCGAGTGAAATCACCATGAAGATTAGCAGGTAGAGCTGGTAGGCTCGGTCGAGGAAGTCCCGCTCCTCGTCTATGTCCGTCCCGGCGGCAAAGAGCAGGAAGCGGGCGTTCGCGCGCACGTGGCGCCGCTCCAGGCGGACGAGCGTACGCAGGCCAGCGCCGCGTGCCCCGCCGCCCACCTCAGGACTCCCTCGCGAGGGCGCCGTCACGCAGCGCGAACGAGACGTCGGGCTCGATTCCCGGAACGTCGTGATGGCAGCTCAGGAGCACCGCCGTGCCCATGTGCGCCGCGGCGGCGAGCTCCTGGGAGAGCGTGAGCGAGGCCTCGCGGTCGAGCGGGCCGTGCGGCTCGTCGAGCAGCAGCACGCGCGGTCGCAGCGTGAGGGCGAGCACGAGGGCAAGCTTCTCGCGCATGCCGCGGGAGTATGCCGAGGGCGGCAGGCGCTCCTGACCGGCAAGCCCAAAGCACTCGAGCAGGCGATCGGCGCGCGGCCGGGCGTCCTCGGCGCGGTTGGCCGCGAGCACGAGCTCCAGGTGCTCCGCGGCGGTGAGGTCGTCGTAGAAGGCGGGGACGTCCGGCACGAAGGAGAGCGTCCCGGGTACCAGGCGCGTGCGCCCCGTGAAGGGCTCGCCGGTCACCAGAATCTCCCCCGCGTCCGGCTCCAGCCAGCCCGCAAGGCAGCGGAAGAGCGTGGACTTGCCCGCGCCGTTGGGACCGGTCAGAAACGCCACCTGCCCCGCCGCCAGCGAGAATGACACGTCCTCCCACACCGGCACGTCACCGTACCCAAAGCAGAGGTCCCGCACCTCGAGCACCGCGTCTGCCACGCGAGCCCCCTCTCATAGGATGCGGAGATGATACTCCCCCGCCGTCCGGCGTCAAGCCACCAACCCGCCAAACGGAGCCCCTCGACCCTGCGTCCCCGCCCCCGTCCCCGCCGTGAGGGTATGTACAGTGCGCATACCTGGTATGTACAGTCAGTCCCGAGGTCCTTCTCGCAAACCCGCAGGTCAAAGGCACGGGCGAGAAAAACGGACGAGTCGAGAAGTGCACATACCCGGTATGCGCACTGTACATACCCGCAAAGGGCAGGGCAGGGCGGGAAGGTCAAAGTACGCCAGGGCGCCATGCCCCACCTAATAGTCTGAGCGAGGGCAGAGATGCGGCGACCCCTGGTTCTTCTCGCCCAGCGACTTCTGCGCGCAGCGCAGTGAGCTGGGGAGAAGAACCAGGGGTCGCCCCGGCGCAGGATGACCTACGCGAAGTCCTCGATCTGCGCCTTCAGCTGCTCGATCGTGGTCGTGAGCTCGGCGGCCTGCGCGCGCTTCTTCTCGATGACGGCGGGCGCGGCCTTGGCGACGAAGCCCTCGTTGGCAAGGGTGCGCTCCACGCCCGCAAGGTCCTTCTCGGCCTTGGCGAGCTCCTTCTTGAGGCGGGCGGACTCGGCGGCCAGATCCACGAGGTCGCCCACGTGGACGAAGATCTCGAGTGCGCCGTCGGCAACGGAGACGCAGCCCTCGGGCTTCTGGACGCCGTCGGCGGCCGTGAAGGCGCCCACGTGGCCGACGGAGCGCACGAAGCCCTCCTGGCCGGCGAGCACGGCGGCGTCCTCGCAGCAGCAGCGCACGCACACGTCGAGCTCGGCGCGCGGCGACAGGCGGTAGCGGGCGCGCGTGGAGCGGACGCAGGAGATGACGCGCTTGGCGAGCTCGAAGTCCTTCTCGGCCTTGTCGTTCACGAACTCGGAGAAGCGCTCGGGCTCCGGCCAGGCGGCCACCATGAGGAACTCGGCGGAGTGGTCGTCCAGGCCGGAGGCGGGAAGGGCGTCCCAGACGCTCTCGGTCACGAACGGCATCACGGGGTGCAGGAGGCGCATGCAGGTGTCGAGTACGAAGACGAGGTTGCGCTGGACCTGGAGGCGCTCCTCGGGCGCGCCGTCGAGCAGGCGGCCCTTGCAGAGCTCGATGTACCAGTCGCAGACGTCGCCCCAGAAAAAGCTCTGGATCTCGCGCGCGTAGTCGCCAAAGGCGTAGGTCTCGAGCTGCTCGGTGGCGTGCGCGACGGCGCGCGCCAGGCGGCTGAGCATCCAGGCGTCCTCGGGCGTGACGGCCGCGGGCGCGCCCGGCTCGTAGCCCTCGAGGTTCATCTGGACGAAGCGGCTCGCGTTCCAGATCTTGGTCACGAAGCCGCGAGCCTGCTCGGTGCGCGGGCTGTCGATGAGCCGGTGGGTCTTCTTGTCGATGTTGGCGTCGAACTTGACGTCCTGGTTGTTGGTGATGAGCGTGAGGAGGTTGTAGCGCATGGCGTCCGCGCCGTACTTCTCCATGAGCTCCATCGGATCCACGCCGTTGCCCTTGGACTTGGACATGCGGCTGCCGTCCTTGGCCAGAATCGTGGCGTAGATGTAGACGTCGTGGAAGGGCACCTCGTCGGTGAAGTAGAGCGAGCTCATGATCATGCGGGCCACCCAGAGGGCGATGATGTCGCGCGCGGTCACGAGGACCTTGGTGGGGTGGTGCTCGGCGAGCTCGGAGGTGTCGTCCGGCCAGCCCTGCGTGGCGAAGGTCCATAGCTGGCTCGAGAACCACGTGTCGAGCACGTCCTCGTCCTGGTGCACGTGATGGCCGCCGCACTTGGGGCAGACGTCCGTATCCTCCATGAGGGCGTCCTCCCAGCCGCAGTCCTCGCAGTAGAAGACCGGGATGCGGTGGCCCCACCAGAGCTGGCGCGAGATGCACCAGTCCTTGAGGTTGTCCATCCAGGTGAGGTAGGTCTGGGTCCAGCGCTCGGGGTGGAACTTGACCTCGCCGTCGCGCACGACCTGCGTGGCGCGCTCCTTGAGCTTGTCCACGGCGACGAACCACTGCTCGGAGAGCCAGGGCTCAAGAGCGGTGTTGCAGCGGTAGCAGTGCATGACGGAATGGTCGAGCTCCTCGACCTTCTCGAGCAGGCCGTGCTCCTCGAACCACGCCACGACGGCCTCGCGGCACTGGTCGCGGTTCATGCCGGAGAACTCGCCGTAGCCGTCCACGACGACGGCGTGCTCGTCAAAGATGTTGATCTGCTCGAGGTCGTGGGCCTGGCCCATCGCGTAGTCGTTGGGGTCGTGCGCGGGCGTGACCTTGACGAAGCCGGTGCCAAAGCCGGCGTCCACGTGCCAGTCGGAGAAGATCGGGATCTCGCGGTCCACGATGGGCAGGCGCACCATCTTGCCCACGAGCTTGGCCTTCTCGGGGTCCTGCGGGGAGACGGCCACGCCCGTGTCGCCGAGCATGGTCTCGGGGCGCGTGGTGGCGACGGTCACGTGGTCGATGCCGTCGACGGGCTCCACGAGCGGGTACTGGAGGTACCAGAGGTGACCCTTCTCGTCCTGGTACTCGGCCTCGTCGTCGGAGATGGCGGTGCAGCAGGAGGGGCACCAGTTGACGATGCGCTTGCCGCGGTAGATGAGGCCGTCGTGGTACCAGTCGCAGAAGACCTTGCGCACGGCGCGGGAGAACTCGGGGCTCATCGTGAACTTCTCGTCCGAGAAGTCGATGGAGCAGCCCATGCGCTTGATCTGGGAGACGATCGTGCCGCCGTACTCGCGCGTCCAGTCCCAGCAGGCGTCGAGGAAGCGGTCCCGGCCGATCTCAAGGCGCGAGACGCCCTCGCTCTTGAGCTTCTTGTCCACCTTGGTCTGCGTGGCGATGCCCGCGTGGTCCGTGCCCAGGATCCAGCGCGTGGAGCGGCCGCGCATGCGGCTGTAGCGCACGTAGGTGTCCTGGATGGAGTCGTCCATCGCGTGGCCCATGTGCAGGATGCCCGTGACGTTGGGCGGCGGGATGACGACGGTGCAGTCGCCCACCCCCTTGGAGCGCTGGTAGCAGCCGGCGCTCATCCAGCGCTCGATGAGCTCGGGCTCGGCGGTCTGGGGATCGTAGTTCTTGGGCATCTCTTCCACGGTCTGTCCTCTCGTGGTGCGCGTTCATATCAGCTCAACAGGATAGCACGCGAGAGGTGCCGCCTCCGCGGGAGCGCTGGCCGGCGCAGGCGCTGCACAGTTTGGCCCCTCGTGCGATGTACGGAGGGCGAAACCCTGCACGCAAGGGGAAGATATACTCAACTGAGGGGGGGCGCCATGGGCACAGCAGACATCGAGTACTTCGACGCACACGTTCATCTGGGATGGTTCGCGAACGCGGCCGCGGTTGCTCGCGATGCCGCCAAGCGCGGGCTCGGCATGCTCGCCGTCACGGTGACTCCCGAAGAGTACCCGGGCGTGTGCCGGAACTCTGCCGCTCAGAGCAACGTGATGCCTGCGGCAGGCCTCCACCCCTGGTGGGTCCGGAGCCCCGAGGACGCGGACGCCCTTTGCGAGCTGCTCCCTAACGTGCGATTCGTGGGGGAAATCGGCCTCGATGCCTCTCCGCGTCACGAGGCGACATGGGACGCTCAGCTCGCCGCCCTCGTGAAAATTTGCGCCGCGTGCGCACAGACGAGCGATCCCACCGCGCCCAAGGTCCTCTCGATTCATGCCGTCCGCAGCGCGAATAACGTGCTCGACGTCCTCGAGCGCACGGGCGCCGCGACGAGCTGCCGATGCGTGCTCCACTGGTTCTCCGGCAGCTCCGAGGAGCTCTGGCGAGCGGTGCACCTGGGCTGCCGCTTCTCGCTCGGAGAGCGCTCCCTCCAGACGCGCCGCGGCCGCGAGTACGCTCGCATCCTTCCGGTCGAGCGCCTTCTCACGGAGACCGACCTCCCCAAGGGCGAGCGCTCCCCCGCCACCGCCGACGACATCCTCGACTCCCTCACCCGCGCCATCGAAGGAATCGCCGCAGCCCGCAACACCCCAGCCGAAGCCGTGCGCCTTGAGATTGCCGCCAACGCGGCGGAGCTCCTGGGCTGACCGGCCCTTTCCTTTCCCGTCGGCGGCGCACATCGCCGCGCGCAGTTCTGCAGCCGCGCGCCAAGCGCGGCGAAGCTGTTTGAGCACGGGGGTGTGCGCCGCCGACGGGAAAGGAAAGGGCCTTCCAACCATTTGAGCGCCCGCGCCGTCAATGGTAGAGTTGACGGGTCATGAGAGCGCACGAACAGAGGTCCCATGAAGCCGCTTCGCAAGACTACACGCGCCAGGAACAAGGTCACCTCCACGATGCTCGCGTCGACGTCGGGCGACCTCGACCTCCCGCTCGACGATGTCGTCATCGTGTTTGCCTGCAGCGAGAACTTCGTCCCGTACCTCTCCGTTGCGGTGCAGTCGATCATCGACAACGCGAGCCCCAGCCGGCGCTACGACATCGTGGTCCTCACGCGCAACATCTCTCCCACGAGCATGATCACGCTCACGAGGCAGGTCACCTCCCCGCACGTGGGAATCGGCTTCCTTGACGTGGATGCCGCGCTCGGCGACATCGAGCTCCCCCACCACGGGCACTTTCGTCCGGAGACCTACTTCCGCCTGCTCGCGCCGCAGCTGCTCCCCAACGTCGACAAGGCCATCTATCTCGACTCCGATCTCATCGTTGACGACGACGTGGCCGAGCTCTTCGACGTTGACGTGACGGGCTACAAGCTCGCCGCCACGAGGGACGCGGACACCATCGGGCAGATAGACGGATACGATGCCACAGTGGGACCGTACCTCAAGGACGAACTCGGCATGGACGACCCGCACGACTACTTTCAGGCTGGCGTCCTGCTCATGAACCTCGCAGAGCTGAGAAGAACCGTCACGCCCGAGGAGTTTCTCGCCCTCTCCACCGAGCGCATGTGGCGCTGGCTGGACCAGGACGTTCTCAACAAGGTCGTGAACGGCGACTACGTTCGCGTTCACATGCGCTGGAACTACCTCATGGACTGGCAGCACCTGCGCCGCACCCACATCATCGCAAACGCCCCGGCCGACGTGCGCGCCGAGTACGAGGAGGCGGCGGCGGACCCCGCGGTCATCCACTTTGCGGGCCCGGACAACCGTCCCTGGCTCTACCCGGACGCGGACCGCGCGGAGCTCTTCTGGCACTACGCCATGCGCTCGCCCTACCTGGACGAGATTCGCGGCCAGCTGGAGGAGTCGCGCGCCTCGGTGAAGGGGCTCGCCAAGCGTGTGCAGGTGATGGCGCTCTACAAGGGCATCATGCCCGCCTTCGACGCCATCTGCCCCGCCGGTACCCTGCGCAGGAAGGCCGTCATCAAGACCTACATGGGCCTCGGCGGCGCCAACCTGTAGCGTGCCTCTGGCACAGCCCTCAACTCACATAAATGTTTTCTGCAAATTGGGGACTGTCCCCAATTTGCAGAAAAGGGGCGCCGCCTATGGAGGCGACGCCCCGAAGTCGGTCGAGGTGAGCCCTAGACCGCCAGGCGATGCTTGCCGTGGGCCTTGGTGACAAGACGGGGGCTCGTTCCGCCGCCGACGCTCTCCGCCGTCACGACTACCTTGGTGATGTCGAGGTTGCTCGGCAGGTCGAACATCGTGTCCTGGAGCGTGGCCTCGCAGATGGCGCGCAGGCCGCGGGCGCCGGTGCCGCGCGAGATGGCCTGCTTGGCGATCTCCACGAGCGCGTCGTCCTCGAACTCCAGCTCCACGCCCTCGAGCTCGAACATACGGCGGTACTGCTTCACGAGGGCGTTCCTGGGCTGCGTGAGGATGCTCACGAGGTCGTCCTCGGTGAGCTCGCGCGTGGCGGTGATCACGGGGATGCGGCCGAGGAACTCGGGAATCATGCCAAACTTGTGCAGGTCCTGCGGCATGACCTGCTCCATGAGGTAGTCCTCGTCCTTCTCGGCGTTGCGGCCAACCTCGGCGGCAAAGCCGATGCCCTTCTTGCCGATGCGGTCGGCCACGATCTTGTCCAGGCCGACGAAGGCGCCGCCGCAGATGAAGAGGATGTTGGTGGTGTCGATGCGAATGAGCTCCTGCTGGGGGTGCTTGCGGCCGCCCTGGGGCGGGACGCTGGCCTCGGTGCCCTCGAGAATCTTGAGAAGCGCCTGCTGCACGCCCTCGCCGGAGACGTCGCGCGTGATGGAGAGGTTCTCCGCCTTGCGGGCGATCTTGTCGATCTCGTCCACGTAGACGATGCCCACCTGCGCGCGCTCGACGTCGCCGTCGGCGGCGGTGATGAGCTTGAGCAGGATGTTCTCCACGTCCTCGCCCACGTAGCCGGCCTCGGTCAAGGTGGTGGCGTCGGCGATGGCAAACGGCACCTCGAGGAAGCGGGCGAGCGTCTGCGCGAGCAGCGTCTTGCCGGTACCGGTGGGGCCAAGCAGCAAGATGTTGCTCTTGGCGATCTCCACCTCCTCGGCGCCCTCCTCCACCTCGTCGTTGCCGGAGAGGATGCGGCGGTAGTGGTTGTAGACGGCCACGCTCATTGCGCGCTTGGCCTGCTCCTGGCCCATAACGTACTGCGAGAGCTCGTCGTAGATCTCGTGCGGGGTGGGAAGGTCCTTGATGGGCAGGTCGCCGCCGGGGGCCTCCGTCACGTCCGCCGCGGCGTCGAACTCCGCCTCGTCGATCATGTCGGAGCACGCGTGCACGCACTCGTCGCAGATGAAGACGCCGCTGGGGCCGGCGATGAGCTTGCTCACCTGGCTGCGGCTCTTGCCGCAGAACGAGCAGTGCACCTCGTTGGGCGAGAAGCCCGGGCCGGGCTGGTCGAAGTTGGGCATCTGGCTACTCCTGGGTCTGCTCGGTGCGGGAGGTGATGACCTTGTCCACGAGGCCGTAGGCGCAGGCCTCCGCGGCGCGCATGTAGTTGTCGCGCTCGGTGTCCGCGTTGATCTTCTCGATGGGCTGGCCGGTGGCCTCGGAGAGGATCTCGTTGAGGCGCTGGCGGATCCAGCGGGTCTCGTCCGCGACGATCTGGATGTCCGTCTGCTGGCCGGAGACGCCGGAGCTCGGCTGGTGGATGAGGACCATCGAGTTGGGAAGCGCGAGGCGCTTGCCCTTGGCGCCGCAGGCGAGGATGGCCGCGCCCATGGAGGCCGCCATGCCCACGCAGATGGTGGAGACGTCGGGCTTGATGAAGTTCATCGTGTCGATGATGCCCAGACCGGCGTAGACGTCGCCGCCCGGGGAGTCGATGTAGAGCGCGATGTCCTTGTCGGGGTCCTGGCTCTCCAGGTGGAGGAGCTGGGCGATCACGAGATTGGCGGAGTCGCGCGTGACCTCCTCGCCGAGAAACACGATGCGGTCGTTGAGCAGGCGCGAGTAGATGTCGTAGCTGCGCTCGCCGCGCGGCGTCTGCTCAACGACGTACGGGATGAGCGGGATGTTGGTGGGCTGGTGCATGCATGCTCCGTTTCGTTTGACGTTCTGGAACGGCTTTTTTGTAGAAAGCCCCGGACGAGGGTGGGCTCGCCCGGGGCGCACAGGTGACGTAAGCGCAGAAGCTACTCGGCGTCCTCGTTCTTCTCGGCCGCGGCGGCACGCTCGGCGACCTCGTCGACGATGTTCACCTTGCAGTTCTCGACGAGCCAGTCGAGGGCCTTGGTGCGGCGGATGGAGTCGCGGATGGCGGGCAGACGGCCCTCGTCCTTCCACTCCTTGTAGGAGGCGTCGACGTCCTCGACGCCAGCCTTCTCGAACTCCTCGCGGACGTCGTCCTCGGTGGCCTCGAGGCCGAGCTTGGCGGCAACGGCGTCGAGGGCGAGGGACTGACGCGCGCGCTCCTCGGCCTGGACGCGCAGGTCGGCGATGAAGTCGTCGGACTTGATGCCGCGGGCGCGCAGGAACATGTCGAGGGAGACGTTCTGGCGCTGGAGCTGGCCGAGGAACTCCTGGGCGAGCTCGTTGAAGATCTCGTTCTGGTAGGCCTCGGGCACGGCCTCGAGGTCGAGCAGCTTGCCCACGGCCTCGACGACGCGATCCTCCTTGAGGTTGGGGATCGTGGTCTTCTTGTCGCCCTCGATCTCCTCCTTCACGGCGTCCTTGAAGGCGTCGACGGTGTCGTAGCCGTACTTCTTGGCCACCTCGTCGTCGAGCTCGGGGGTGACGGCCTTCTTGATGGCGTTGAGGGTGACCTTGACGGAGAAGGTGTGGGAGTGCTCCTCGCCCTCGTGGACGTGGGTGTGGGTCCACTCGATGGCCTTCTCCTCGCCCTTCTTCATCCCGACGATGCCCTCCTGGAGCTGCTCGGGAACCTGCTGGCCGTCGAGGGCGAGCAGACGGTTCTTGCCGGCGAGGTGACCGGCGCCGTCGACGTTCTCGATGTCAACGGAGACGACGTCGCCGGGCTCGGCGGCGCGGTCCTCCTCGACGTCCTCGTAGGTCACCTGGTAGCTGAGGAGCTGGTTGATCTGCCAGTTGATCTCGGCCTCGGTGGCCTCCTCGGGCGGGAGGTTGATCTCGGGGGCGTCATAGGAGGTGAGCTCGGCAGAGGGGCGAACGCCGATGGTGGCGTCCACGACGTAGTCGGCGTGCTCGGCGGCGAGCTCGGGGTCGGCGCCCTCGGGACCAAAGCTCACGCGGCCCACGGGGGTGACGTCGAGCTCCTCGAGCATCATGGGCTCGAGGGCGTTGAGCAGGTCATTGGTGGCCTGGGCGAGCACGGCCTGGCGGCCGATGATGCCGTCGATCACCGGACGGGGCGCGTGGCCGCGGCGGAAGCCCTGGAAGTTGTACTTCTTGGCGATGTCCTTGTAGGTCTTCTTGATGGCAGCGTCGACGTCTGCGGCCGGGACGGTGACCTTGGCGGCCATCTTCTCGTCGACGGGCTTCTCAGCGGTGACGGTGATCTTCAACGTTCCTCCAGTGTCTCGTGCCTGGCGGGCCAGCCCCGCCATGTTTCCTTGCGTGGTGCGGGCGAAAGGACTCGAACCTTCACGGGGTCTCCCCCACTGGAACCTAAATCCAGCGTGTCTACCAGTTCCACCACGCCCGCGGTTTTCACAGCCTTGCTAGTGTACCAAACTTCTACAGGAAGACCGCTTCTCGGCAGATTATTCACGGTTCGGGCGGCCGCCGGCTCCGCCTTGCGCCCCTCCCGCTCGCGCGGCCGCTCGCCCAAGCGTTGCCGCCGCCCATCCGTGGGTACGATGACTGAAAGCCCGCTGACGGGAGGTGTCCCATGACGCGCCCCAAGGCAACCCGTAAGCTCGCCCCCAAGACCGCACCGAGGTCGGCCGTCCTTCTCGGCCTCTGCCTCGCCGCCGCGCTGGCGGGCTGCACCGCGCCCGCGGCAGACGCCCCGGCGCACGAGACCAGCGCCGAGGAGCAGGCCGCCCTCGAGGAGCTGAGCGCGGACGTGGACAGCTCCGCCGCCATGCGCGACTTTGCCGCGAGGCTCCTCTCCCGGTGCGTGGACGAGGACCCGGAGCGGAGCACGCTCGTGTCCCCGCTCTCCACGCTCTACGCGCTCGCGCTGCTCGAGAACGGTGCCGCGGGCGAGACCCTGGCTCAGCTCGAGGAGGCCACCGGGATCACGTGCGAGGAGCTCACCTCGTACCTCTCCGCGTACGTGGTGCTGGCGGCGGAGGGCCCGCTCGATCTCGCGAACTCCGTCTGGCTGCGTGATGACGACGGGCTTAAGGTGAGCGACGACTTTCTCGAGGTCTGCGAGCAGGAGCTCGGCGCCCAGGCCTTCCTCGAGCCCTTCGACGACACCACGGCCGAGGCCATCAACTCGTGGGTGAGCGAGGAGACCCGCGGCATGATTCCCTCGATCGTGGACCACGTTTCCGAGGGCGCCATGCTCTACCTGGTCAACGCGCTCGCGTTCGAGGGCACGTGGGAGGAGCCCTACGAGGACGCCTTCGTGCAGGGCGACACCTTCACCTGCGAGGACGGCACGGAGAAGGACGTCCAGATGATGCTCTCCAGCGAGGACGCCTACTACGAGAGCGACCTCGCAACCGGGTTCTCTCGCCCGTACGAGGGCGGATACTCGTTCGTGGCGCTTCTGCCGAGCGAGGGCGTCACGGCGGCGGAGCTCGTGGCAACCCTTGACGGGGAGACGCTGGACGAGCTGCTCACGCCGGTGGCAAACACCGTGGTCGACGCGTATCTTCCCAAGTTCGCCACCACCTACGACAACGAGCTCAAGGACGAGCTGCGCGCACTGGGCGTCGAGGACGCCTTCGACGCCTCCCGCGCCGACCTCACCCCCATGGGAACCGGCCCCACGTGCCCGCTCTACGTGAGCCAGGTGCTGCACCGGACCTACATCGACGTCAACGAGGAGGGTACGCGCGCCGCCGCGGCCACGGCGGTGGCGCCGGCAGACGGGGGCGCCGCCCCGACGGACGAGCCCGAGGTCAGGGAGGTCAGGCTCGACCGCCCGTTCGTCTATCTCATCGTGGACGACCGCACCGGGACGCCCGTCCTTCTCGGCACGTACATGGGCACGGAGTAGGCGCGCGCTCGGACGGTCAATCAGCAGCGCTCGAGGACGTCATCTGGGCTATTGTCACCACGTAACTTGTTCCTGAGCGAAAGATGGGCGGGCGAGGGTCACGTCAGGAAGGGGCGGCCCCATTTGTAGGGTGTTTTGAGAGGGCAATCGAGAATACACTAGAAACGAGTCAACGCCTGTAGCTGGGGTTTTCCCGGTTTTCATTTTCGGTGTATCTCAACTTGTCCGCTGGAAATACCCTACAAATGGAGATTCCCCTCCAATGGCCCAAAATCCCTCTGATGGGCTCACTCCTCGCCCGGGACGTACTCCAGGATGTCGCCGGGCTGGCAGTCCAGCACGCGGCAGATCGCGTCGAGCGTGGAGAAGCGCACCGCAGAGATGCGCCCGGTCTTGATACGGGAGAGGTTGACCTCTGAGATGCCCACCCGCTCGGCGAGCTCCTTCGAGCGCATCTTGCGATCCGCCAGCACGCGGTCGAGGCGCAGGACGATCATCGCTCGGCCCTCACAGCGTCTCGTCGTCCTGCTTCTGCAGGATGCAGCCGTACTCGAAGACGCGGCCCACCAATACCAGCAGGATTCCCAGGGAGACGAGCATGAGGTCCTGGGGCTCGAAGTTCGCCGTGAGCGCGCAGCTCAGCATCTCCCCGGACTCCACCAGGGCATGAACGATCGCGGCCGCAATGGCCTCCAGAATCATGTGGAGCAGCGTGGGCGCGCACCCGGCAAGAAGGACCAGCCATCCCACGCGCCCCAGCTCACGCGCGCGCTCGGGCGCAAACGGCACGCCGGTCCTCTGGATCTTGGAGCACATGAGCGCCGCGAGGGCAAACGCCGCGCACGCCAGGCCGCCAAAGACGACGCCGTTGGCGAGGGTCGAGATTGGGCTGCCGGAATAGGAGACCTTGCCACCCATGACCTGCGAGCGACCGACCTCGTTGCCGTCCTCGTCGTAGCGAATCTCCGGCGGCTGCTCGCCCGTCTCGCTCACGAGGAAAATGCCGCTCGCCTCGCTCGCGGTAAAGAGGGCGGTCAGGACGTCACGGCCGGACTCCCGCATCGAGGCGGTCGTGAGGAAGACCGTCGACCACGCGTTCAACAGGGCCAGGAGCAGGGCCACCAGGGCGGCTACCCAGCAGAAGCACGTCGCCACGCGCGCGGCGCCGCGGATGCGCCCGTCCGCCTGTGCCCTTATTAGCATCTCGTGTTTCATCGTGACCCCTCCGTTCTTCTCGTCCGTCCGCTCTTATCGTTCTTGTACCACTAATTATCGACTATCGATAATGGTGAGAAGGGAGTCCGGCAGACGGCACCATCCGCTCGGCGGGCGCGCGCCTAGCCCCCCACGCTGGGTACAAGCTTGGCAACGGCAGCGATTCGGCTGTCAGCCCTTACGAAAGGGGCGACCATGTACGAGAAGCCTCCGGTCACGATGAACTCGCCCAAGCTGCGCGAGAATCTGCGGGCACGCGGCTTTAGCAGGCGGACGGCAGCGGTGCTTGCGATGCTCATCTTTGCGTTTCTTGTGGTCAGCATCGTGCAGTTTGCGGTGCGGTTTGGGAGCAGCGTGTCGGAGCAGATGGACGCTCCGACAGAGGACAGCATCGCGCTCCCCTATTACGAGCTCACCGCTGATGAGCAGGCTGCCGTGGACGCGACGGGCGAGTATCTCTCCGCCCTGAAAGAGGAGCCGAGCTCCAGCGACCTGACCGCCGAGCTTGCGGGCTGGCTCGAAGGCAGGCTCAGGCAGGGCCTTCGCCACACGCCCGAGGACCTGGGGATCGACGCCGAGGCGTGGGCGGGGCAGATGGTCTCCCGTCTCACGTACTCCATCGAGAGCGTCGAGCTATCCGGCGACGTGGCGACCGTCAGCGTGCGCGTCTGGGCGCTCCAGGCCGACGAGACCGTGTCAGAGGCCAGCAAGGGCATGAGCACCTACTTCTACAACCAGGGGGTGCGCGACGGGGAGCCGCTCCCGGAGGATCTGCAGGAGGACGTCCTCCGTACCTTTGAAACCGCGACGGATTCGGCCCCTGTCGAGGAGCGCCTGCTCGACATCGCCCTCACACGCTCCGAAGACGGGTTCGCCGTCGACGAGCGGTCGCTCGAGAGGGACCTCCTGAACGCGTTCGACGCGGTCGTGTGAATGTTACGAAGGGACTGTCCCATCGTAACGTCACAGCGGGAGGCTGACCTCGGCGGCAAAGATGCCGGGCTCGTTGGCGAGGTTAAGAAACCCCTCGTACTTGTCGACCACCGCCGCCACGCGCTTCATGCCCAGGCCGTGGTTGCCGCGCTTCTCGGTGATGTAGTTGCGCGCGTTGAAGCCCGGGTCCTCTACGGCGGAGTTCTGGATGCTCACGTAGAGCTGCGAGCCGCGCGCGGCCAGGTACACGCGCAGCCAACGCTCGGCAGCAGGCAGCTTCTCGCAGGACTCGAGCGCGTTGTCCAGGAGATTGCCCAAGATCACGCAGAGGTCTACGTCGTCCACCGTCAGCAACTCCGGCACCACGGCCTTGCAGGTCACGGTCACGCCGTCCTTCTCGGCGAGGCTGAGCTTTGAGTTGAAGATGGCGTCCACCATGAGGTTGCCGGACTTGACGTAGGTGTCCACGCGATCGAGGTCGCGCTCGAGCTCGTCAAGGTAGGCCCAGAGCTCCTCGAGGTGCCCTGCCGCAAGATCTGCCTTCATGACCTGCAGGTGGTTGTGGTAGTCGTGACGCCATCCGCGCATGTCCAGGTAGATGCCACGGATCTCATCGTACTGGCGTGAGAGGACCTCCTGCTGGAAGCGCTCCGTCGAGCTCTCGAAGCCACGCCGGAGGCGCTCGAAGCCGCCCGTGAGCAGCAGGTAGACAAGGAGCTCGACCACAAGTGCGCCCGCCGCGACCATGGGCTCAGCCAGGCCGACCGCAGCCGAGCAGAGCGCGAGCACGCAGGCGAGAAGGACCGTCTCATGGAGGCTCGCGTTCCCCCGCCGGCGCATGGAGAGCACGAACATCAGCCAGAGCGGGGCTCCGACGATCGAAGCGGCAACGGCGGTTGGTGCGACGCCGCCACCCAGGCCAACGGTGCAAGCGAGAAGAACGCAGGTCAGCAGGCCCGGAGCCGCGACGGGCGCCCACATGAGCGAGACGGGCTCCTCGTCGAAGAAGGCATCAAACAGCGTTAGGGTAAGCGTCGCCGCGGCCCACGACACGGAAACGCCCCAGGGCACGCCGGCGACAAGCGGATCCGTGGCCGTGGCCGTGAGCGCCCAGGACCAGAGCGTGCCGCCGAACCAACCGCAGGCAAGCGCGCTCACGCAGATGGCAAGCGCGACCACCCATGCGGTGCGGGACGCACGCAGGCGCCCGAGCCGACGCACATACGCCGCGTACACAGCGAGCAGTACCGCCTGTGCCGCAAGTGCAATCATGCGAGCGTCCCCCGGCACCAAGCGAGCCACGCGCGGTTGAGCTCCTCCCAGCGACCGCGCGCGACGGGAAGCACGTCGCCCGTGTCCATCTCCACGTCACGCCGCGTGATACGCCGCACGTGCGGGAGATTCACGAGATAGGAGCGATGCGTCTTGAGAAAGAGGCCGGAGGTCTTGGAAAGCCCTGCCTCCATCTGCGCAATCCCACGCGTCGAGACAAGGCGCGTGCCGTCCACAAGCGTGACCAGTGTGTCGTGGCCGCGAGCCTCGAGGAAGCAGACGCGCGTGAGGGGTACGCGGCTCGTCTCGCCCGCCGAGTCCACGATGAGCACGGGCTCTTCTCGCCCCACGCGCTCGCGCGCCCGGTCAAGCGCGGCTTCGAGCTTCTCGGCGCGTACGGGCTTGAGGAGGTAGGAGACGGCGTCCACGTCGTAACCGTCGAGCGCGTGGTCGATGATGCCGGTCACGAACACGATCTGCGTGCGCTCGCCGCGGGAGCGCAGGTCGCGCGCCAGGGCCATGCCGTCGATACCGGGCATCTCGATGTCGAGGAGGACGACGTCGTATGACGCATCGTCCAGCGAGAAGAGCAGCTGCTCGGCGGACGCAAAGGTCACGACCTCGGCCTCGACGTTACGTCTTCGCGCCCAGTCGCGCGCGAGCGAGCCGTAGAGCTCCCGGGCCGCTTCCTCGTCATCGACGACAGCAACGCGCAGCACGTCCTTCTCCCCTGTCCTCTCCTGGATTTGCAATGCGTATCATGATAGCGCTCGCAGGGTATGTACACCGCGCCCTGAGGGTATGCGCACCCTCCGACCCGACCTCCGTTCTCGCCCAAAGCTCTGACCTGCAACTTTGCGAGACGAGCCTTGTGGCCGGGTGTACATACCGGGTATGCGCACTGTACATACCCTAAAGGTGCTGCGCTGTGTCAACCTACGTAGTAGCTGGCCTGCGCGTCCCAGAGCTCGGCGTAGAGCCCGCCCGCCGCAAGCAGGTCGTCGTGCGAGCCACGCTCCACGACGCGCCCGCCGTCAAAGACGATGATGTCGTCGCAGAACCGGCAGCTGCTCATGCGGTGCGAGATGTAAATTGCCGTGCGACCCTCCACCATGCGATCAAACCCCGCGTAGACCTCGGCCTCCGAGATGGGGTCGAGCGCGGCCGTGGGCTCGTCCAGAATCACCACCGGCGCGTCCTTGTAGAGCGCGCGGGCCAGCGCGAGCTTCTGGGCCTCGCCGCCGGACACCATCACGCCGTCGCCGAGGTCCTTGTAAAGCCGCGTCTCCAGACCCTCCGGCCACGTGCGCACGAGGCCGTCCGCCCCGGCCTGCGCGAGCGACTTCCAGAGCCGGCGGTCGTCGCGCGGGTAGCCGGCGGCGAGGTTCTCCCACACCGGGAAGGCGAAGAGCCTGAAGTCCTGGAAGACCACCCCAAAGAGGTCGCGATACTCCTCCTCGTCGTACTTGCGGATGTCCACGCCGTTCAGCGTGATGCGCCCCTCCGTGGGGTCGTAGAGCCGGCAGAGCAGCTTGATGAACGTCGTCTTGCCCGCGCCGTTGGGGCCCACCACGGCGAGCTTTCCGAGCGTGTCGATCTTGAGGTTGATGTCACGCAGTACCCAGGCGGCCGTCCCGGGATAGCGGAAGCTCACGTGCTCAAAGGCGAGCTCAAATTGCCCGTCATCGCGCTTCTCTACCGGGATGGAGCCCGCGGGACGCGGGTCCTCCATATCCGTGAAGTCGAGAAACTCCTGCAGGTAACCGCAGCACTGGCGCAGGTCTCCGTTGTTGGACACGAGCGCCGTATAGGCTGCGCCAAACTGCGCAAGCGCGCCAGCGTACTGCGTGAACGCGCCCACAGTGATAGCTCCCGCAAGGACCTTCACCGCCACGAGCGCATAGGAGGCCACTGTGAAAACAGCGTTGACAGCGCTCGTCCCCACGTCAATGCACCGCTCGCCCGAAATCCAGCGATCGAAGTACTCCATCGAAGCACCATGGTTCTTCTCGAGATTGCGCATGAGCATGTCACCCATGTCATAGATGCGGGCCACCTTGGGGACGCGCCGGTCAAAGAGCACGAGGTTGAGCAGGTACATGATGCGGTTCTCGACGGATGAGTGCGTGCTCGTTACCCAGTCCAAGAGGCGCGCACGAAATCGACCTACCAACGTATTTCCACCAAGAGCAACGAGAAGAACGAGTGTCAGCAGCGCCAACGAGACCGCAGGCGAGGCGGCGACGCCGAGTGTGCCCTTCGACGCAGGCTGCGCAAACGCGAGCGCCACCACGAGAGAAACACAGGTGAGCATGTTGACGGCAGCCCCAATGAGGTCACGATAGAAGCGCGGAAGCGTGCCAATGCCGCCGTGCATCTGGGCGGTCCGCTCGATGTAGGCGATGCGCTCGGCGAGCTTTGGGTCCTCGGCGGTCTCGTAGGAGAGCGAGAGGGCCTTCTCGCGCAGCATGAGGCTGAAGCGCCAGGCGCACCGCATGCCGCCGACCGTCGCACGTCGCTTGCAGTGCGCGCAGACGCAGGAGACCACAAAGGACGTCAGCACGAGCGCCGTCGCATAGACCACCGCCCCGCGAAGCTCGAGCGCCACGAGCGCGTCAACGAGCCCCGCCGTGAGCGCGAGGCCCACGTAGATGCCCGCCACCTGAGTGAGCGCGTAGATGAGGCTCACCGGCAACAGCGCCGGATCGATCTTGCGCACGAGGGAGAGCAGGCGAAGCCCCGTCCTGTGAAACGCCAGGCTACTCAGCATCCTCATCGCCCCCAATTGAATCATCCTCGTAGTAGCGGGCCTGGGTCTCGAACATGCGGGCGTAGCTGCCGCCCACGGCCATGAGCTCGTCGTGCGTGCCCTGCTCGACCACGCGCCCGCCCTCCATGTAGAGAATCCGCTCGCAAAAACGCGTGGACGAGAGCCGGTGAGAGATGAAAACGCTCGTCTTGCCCGCCGTAAGCTCGTCGTAACGCTCGTACATCTGGCGCTCGGCCAGCGGGTCGAGCGCCGCGGTCGGCTCGTCGAGAAGGACCACCGGCGCGCCCTTGTAGAGCGCGCGGGCGAGCATGAGCCGCTGGGTCTCGCCACCAGAGAGCGAGGCGCCCTCGGGGTCCACATCCTGCCCAAGGTAAGTCGCTGAACCGTGCGGCAGCCCCGCGACCTTCTCGGCAAGATCCGCCTGGGCAAGGCAGGCATCCAGACGCACGGGATCCACGTCCTTCTCGCCCCCCGAGCAGCTCACGTTGTCCGCAACGGTGAACGAGAAAGGAAAGCAGTCCTGGAAGACCACCGAGAACTCACGCCACAGGCTCCGGGGATCGATGGACGCAACGTCAACGCCGTCAAGGTAGATGCTGCCGGACGTGGGGCGGTAGAGCCCGCAGAGGAGCTTCACGAGCGTGGTCTTGCCCGCGCCGTTGACGCCTACGAGGGCGATCTTCTCGCCAGGGTGTATGGTGAGGGTGAGGTCGTGCACCGCGTCCTTGCTGCCGTCATACGAGAAGGACACGTGGTCGAGACGAATCTCGTGAGCGCGGCCAGGGTTGGGGGCGGCATTTGTGCCGTGAGCGGCAGGCGCGCAGCCATCGTGAACCTCCCGATAGGCACTCACGTGGCGCAGCTGGACCGTGAGCTCGGAGAGGCTGTCAAAGGCGGTCTGCATCCACGTTCCAAATCCGGAGACCATACCCGCAAGCAGCAGAAACGCCGGAAGGTCAATCGAACCCGCAAAGAGAAGCCAGATGAGCGTGGCATAGGAGGCACCGTCACGGAAAAGGGCGCAGGCGGCAGCCACGTACCCCGCCCGCTCGAAGGCCCCGTACTCGATGTCCCTGAGCTCCACGTTGCGGTCGAGCACCTGAGCGAAGGCGAGCTTGAACCACGCGGACATGCGGTAGAGGCGGATGTCCTTCCCGTTTGCGGGATCGAGCGCCTGGCGCCTGAGGTACTCAAAGGCCTCGCTTGCAGCGAACTCGTCGTCCATGACGGCATAGCTCTTCTCGTTTGCCCAGAGGTTCGCCGCGATGGAGACAATGGTGAGCAACACGAGCGGCACGAGCAGCCACGGGACAAACGCGCCGATAACTGCCGCGTACGCCACCATGCCGAGCGCGCCTCCCAATGCGGCAAAGAACCGCCGCAGCGCTTCCTCGACGCCCATGGAGCTGTCGTTGAAGAACGCGCGGGTAGCGAGGTCGAGCTTCTTATGCGCCTCGTCGCTCTCTATGTAGCGGTAGTCCGCGGCGAGGGCGTCCCGGCAGAGGTCGAGCCCGCCCCAGACGCGGGTGCACGTGTAATACCAGTTGGACTTAGCCTGCGTCCAGGCCTTGAGCACCACGAGCGCCTGGAGCAGGGCGGCCGCGCCCGCCACGAGCGCGAGCGCAACAAATGGCTCCGCCCCGGACGTAAGCGCAGCAACCACGACGCTGGGAAGGGCCGCCGCAAGGAAGGGCTGCGTCACGCCTGCGGCCATATCCAGCGCGCACACGGCGAGCGCACGAGGCCCGCTGATACGAACCAGCCAGCGGAATAGCTGCCCGACATTACCCCAAAAGCCGTAACGACGCTGGGCCCCCAGGGCCGCTTTCGTCTCTTGCACGTCGTATCACATCCCTTCAGATCCCAGTATGTGATACGACGCGCGCGTCAGATGCGACGAGATTCCGCACGAGTTGCGCGGTTTTCCGCGCGAGATGTTGGGGAAGAGATAATGCTAGGAATACGTGCCCATGTTCGCGCGAT
The DNA here is from genome assembly GCF_002159625.1 of Olsenella sp. An285. GTDB lineage: Bacteria > Actinomycetota > Coriobacteriia > Coriobacteriales > Atopobiaceae > Thermophilibacter > Thermophilibacter avicola. The sequence goes on along the minus strand of NZ_NFIZ01000001.1, from coordinate 288,349 downwards.
AGCCCGCTACGCAGAGCGCGGCTACGGGTGCGATCGCGCCGATGCCGGCAACGAGGAAAAGCGTCGTTCTGTCTACGGCGCCTTGAATGTGCGCGTAGACGAGAAGCGCAACAGCAGCGGCGTAGATTGCGCACGCGAGAACCGCCCCTCCCATGATGCGCGCGAGCTTCGGCGCGTTGACGTGGGCTCGCTCCGCGAGCAATGCCGTGCTGTAGCCGGCGAGGAGGCCTGCTCCGCGTCCGCTGAGCAGCACGGCAGAGATGACCGCGAGGGCACCGGCGATGACGCCCCACATCCAGACGTACTCCACGACGCGCCTCCCTTTTCCAGAGCCAGGCCGAGCACGTCGCCCGACCTTTGACACATGGTACCCAAGCGGAGGGACAGGCGCCCCGACACGGCGGACGGTCTATCTGAGTCCGTGGGAGGGTTGTAAGCCCCCCGTCATCAAGGCCAACCATACGTACCCGTCAATTCCGACCCACACGTGGGCCTCGAAATGACGGGCGCGCATGGTCGCCCGCTCTACAGGTCGCGCCTCCGCATGACGAACTCATTGCAAGCGGACCGACCATACAACACCCGCCTTTCCCGGACGAAATTGCACCCCTGGCACGGGTGTTGTATGGTCGCGCAATCTACAGGTCGCGTCTCAGCATGACGAACTCGTCGCTTCGCCACTCCTCGACGAAGCCGTGCCGCAGGAAGAGGCCTATGGCGTGGTTGTCCAGGGCGACGTTGTCGCGCAAGGTCGCGACGCCGCGCCCACGGGCCGCGTCGCAGAGGAGCTCGAGGCCGGCGGCGCCGTACCCGCGCCCGCGGAGGCGCGCGTGCAGGAGCACGTCCGTGATGAAGCTGCCGTAGCCCGGGTCCCAGCGATAGGCGACCTCGCCCACGAACTCGCCGGTGCCAGGGTCGCGCAGGTAGCGGTAGTAGCGCCGCCCCTCGCCCTCGCGCGCGGCCCAGGCGTCGTGCCAGCGCCCCCAGAGGTCCTCCGGGAAGTCGACGGTTCCTCCCCAGGCGCGGTTGTAGGACACGGTGGCCTCGTCGGCCAGGAGGTCGCGCCTAAACCAGAGGTCGCGCTCGGCGGGGCGATAGAGCTCGATGGTCATGAATGTGCCTCCTTCTGAAGCAGGTCGATCCGGGAGAACACCAGGTTAATCGCGCCGAGGAGGGCCATCGACGTCGCGAGCAGTGCCACCATCGCGAGCCGCATGTCCAGAAGGCCCGAGAGCCAGCCGAAGAGCGGCTGCGAGACGGCGGAAAGCAGCGACACCGCAATCGAGGCGAACGAGAGCGACGTCACGCGGTAGCGCGGGTCCAGCGCGACGTTGAGGACCTTCGTGCGCACCGGGTTCACGAGACAGAACGTCGCGAGTCCGGCCATGTAGAGCGCAACGGCAGCCCGCGGGTCCTCGCAGAGCGAGAACGCCAGGAAGAGCGCGACCACGGCGAGCGGCCCCAGCCGCGCCACGCGGTCGTCCCCCAGGCGCCGCGCGAGGCGGGCGCTGCCAAGGCCCGCAAGGCTCGTGACCGCGAACTGCGCCGCCACGACCGCGCCCACCGCCGGCAGCGGGACCCCAAAGTAGCCGTTGAGGTAGTTGTTGTAGAAGTCGTCCACGGGCACCATCGACCACGCGACAGCGCCCTCCACCAGCACGTAGTAGAGCACGGGGCGGCACCCCGCCACGTAGCGCGCAGCCTCGAGCGCGCGGACCGGGACCGCGGGCGCGCCGCCCCTCTCGCCCGCCCGGTCGTCGCGCATGAGGAGCACGCAGACGAGCGCCCCGGCGAGCGCCGCGAGGGAGAGCGCGAAGACGAGCCCGTAGCCCACCTCCGCGAGCAGGCCCGCCGCGAGCGCCGAGGCCCCGTAGCAGCAGTAGAAGACGATGCGCGAGACGGCGCTCACGCGCGTGAGCTCGCCCTCGCGGCCGCGCGCGATGAGGTGGTCGGCCACGAGGGCCGTCGCGCAGCCCGTGGTGAGCGTGTAGGCCGCCGCGAGGACGAGCATCACGCAGAGCATCGCCGGGAGCCCGCGCGCGACGAGCATGAGGGCGTAGCCCGCCATCTCGAGCGCCACGGCGGCGGCGAGGCTCGCCCGGCTGCCGAAGCGGTCCGCGACGAAGCCCGTGGGCACCTCGAGCAGGGTCTTGCCCAGCTGCAGCGCGCCGAACAGCACGCCGACGCCCGCGAGCGAGAACCCGACGTGCTCGAGGTAGAGGCCCATGACCGTGGAGACCATGGACAGGTTCGAGAACGCCACGTAGGCGTAGTAGAGCGGTATCAAGTTGGGAAGCCTTTCACGAAGGGTCGACCTTGACAAGGGGACAGTCCCTTTGTCAAGCCTGCGGTCGGATCCCTCGGGGAGGCTGTCGGCACGCCAAGGCCCGCCCGCCTGCGCGGGCGTCACCGGGTCACGCCGGGAACGGGCCTCCCTAGCGGAGGGTCTCCTCGTTCGTCTGCCTCATCGCTGCCCCCTTCTGATCGACGGAAAGGCCACGGCTAGGATAGCACGCCCCAGACATGGCAAGTGGCGCAGCCGCACTTTGGTAAAGTGGAGTAACCCGTTTGAGGGAGGCGTTATGACGCGACGCGAAGCCCTTATCGCCCTGCTGTGCGCGGTCTGCCTGGCCGCACTGCCCGGATGCTCGGACGATGCACGTACGGTCGGCGGGGAGAACGGCCCCGTCAGTCACAACGAGCGCGCGCTCGTCCTCTCGGTGGACGAGGAGAGCCAGACCGCCGAGGTGCGCATCCTCGAGCGTCCGGACGACCTCACGCTCACGTGGGGCACGCACCCGGCGGGCGCGGAGGGCACGGCGGACTTCTCCGAGTGGGGTTCGTCCTGCCTCCCCGAGGTCGGCGACGACTTGATCCTCAAATGGATTGGGACTCCGGCCGAGAAGAGCTCCTTCCCCATCCTGGTCAACAGTTGGGAGCCCACCGTCGGCTTCTACGAGTCGCTCGACGACGCGCGCGAGGTGCGCCTCCCCGCCTCCATGCTGAGGTTCTTCTCGCAGACGTCCGAGGAGCTGGTCGCGGATTATGCGGAGGAGCCGGAGCTCGCGCTCGCGGCGCGCGCAGACGACGAGGACCTGGTGCTCACGTTCACAGGCAAGCAGCTCGCGGACTACCGCACGGACGTCGAGCAGAGCCTCGCTGACTACGTCTCCTCGCTGCAGGACGCAGAGGACGTGAGCGCGGTGGAGGTCACGGATGACCACGCGTCCGTCACCATTACCGCCTCGCCCGCGCTTCTCGACAAGCCGCTGCTCGTGGGCCAGGCGTTCATGGCCGTCCCCGGGGTGTGCGCCACCCTGCAGGCGCTCGACGGAACCGAGGACTGGCACGTCGAAATCGTGGTCATCGACGCCGAGAAGAACGTGAAGGTCGCGCGCGTCGCGCTGCCCGACGAGTCCGTGACCATCACAGCCGAGAGCTGGGCCGAAGCAGTTGGCTAGTCCTCACCCGGCAACGGAGCAGAGGCCGGCGAAGTAGCCGCCCGCAGCCACAAGCTCGTCGTAGGTGCCCCGCTCGACCACGCGGCCCTCGCGCAGGACGAAGATCTCGTCGTAGCGCTCGAGCAGCGCCGGCTCCAGCCGGTGCGTCACCACCAGGCGCGTGGGCCCCTCGAGGTCCAGGATCGCGCCCGCCACCTCGGAGGCCGTCCTCGCATCCAGCGCGGACGTCGCCTCGTCGACGAGAAGAACCGGCGTCTTTCGCAGCAGCGCCCGCGCGATGGAGACGCGCTGCCGCTCCCCGCCCGAGAGGTGGGCGCCGCCCTCGCCGCATTCGTACCCCAGGCCCTTCTCGGCGACGAGCTCTCCCAGGCCGGCGCGGCGGCACGCGCCCAGAACGGCCTCCTCGGGGAAGTCGCGGAACATCGTCACATTGTTTCGCAGCGTGTCGTCGAAGAGGAAGACCTGCTGATCGATGAGGCCCATGAGGTCGCAGAGGCTCCCAGCGTCAATGCACCGCAGCTCGTGGCCGCCCACGCGGATGCTGCCCATATAGCCGTCCTCACCGCCCATGAGGAGGTTCAGCAGCGTGGACTTGCCGCTGCCGGAGGCGCCCACGAGCGCGTAGCGCCCGCCCGGGGCGAGCTCCAGGCTCACGTCGGAGAGCACGGGCTCCCCGCCGCCGTAGGCGAACCCTACATGGTCCAGCACGACGCCGCCCGAAAGGTCGCGCCCGACCTTATCGCCCCGCCGTGCCTCGTTCCTCTCGGCCGCCTCCGCGAGCTTCTCGATGAGGCCCGCGGCGGCACGGCGGCTCGCCAGGAACTGCGGCAGCACGTTGATGGGCATGACGAGGTAGTTGCACAGGTTCACGAAGACGAGCACCGTGCCGGCCGTGACCTCACCCGCGATGGCGAGCCACGCTCCCGCGAGGAAGACGCCGAACTGCAGGAGCGACCCGCAGAGGTTCTCGCTCACCGCGCCGATCAGGCACTCCCACCAGTACCGGCGGCGCTTGAGGCCCTCCACCTCGGCGTTGGCCGCGTCGAAGAGCCGGCGTGCCTCCGCCTCCGCGCGGAACGCCTTGACCACGGAGAAGCCCGCGAGCAGGTCGCGCAGGCGGGAGACGAAGCGCTCGTTGCCGGCCGAGACCTCCTGCTCGCGCTCCCCCATCTCGCGCCCCATGGCCACGGACACCGCGAGCGGCGCCGCGCTGAGCGCCACGGCCACCACCGTAAGCGGCACCGAGAGCGCGAGCATCATCGCGAGCGACCCCGCGAGCAAAAGCGCGTGGTAGACGATGAGGAAGCCGCGCTTGAGGTAGCCTTCCTCGATGGAGGCCACGTCGTTGGTGAGCAGCGAGAGGTAGCTTCCCGTGTTCTCGCGGGCAAAGGCGCGCACGCCCTTCTCGGAGAGGCGCTCGAACGCGAGCGACTTGTACTGCGCGAGCGCACGGTAGATGAAGGCGCACTTGGCGCGGTACATCCCCAGGCTCACGGCGAGCGACGCGACGAGGAACGCGGCGCAGAGCGCGGCCAGGCGAGCGAGCTCGGAGACGTCACCGGTGCCGATGACGTCGATGATGCGGCCGAGCAGCCACGACCCAATAAGCGCGGCGGGCACGTCGAGCACCGTAAGCGCGAGGGCAACAGCAAGGTTGAGACGGTTGTCACGATAGAACGCGCGGACGTAGTCGCGCGCGGCGGCGGACATGGTCGACTTCATGGTCTTCTCCCATCAGGTGTAACTGATATGTCGAGAAGGACCTAGAGCATGTCGACCTCTCGCCGGGTGCAGTACGAGCCCATGGTAGCAGGCGGACGACGGCGCACGCTCGGCCCGTCATTCATCGCGCCCAAACGGACAAATCCCGGGGCTCGACGGCGCAAAAGTGGTCGTTCAAGCGCGATGAATGACGTGCCGTGGCCCGCATCGTCAAAGGCGACCGACCCGTTGCAGCGCCTGATGGCGAGGAGGATGGCCAGCGCCGGGAGCGCTATGCCCGCGACGCCTATGATCGCCTGGGCACCGCCGGCCGCGTCGCCCGCGAAGGCCGCGAGGCAGGCCGAGGCTGCGAACGAGGCGCCGACCACCAGGAGCGCCGGCCCGCACACGAGGGAGAGCCTCCGCTCCCCCTCCGGCGTGAGGTTGCGCCGGTGGACGGCCTTGAGCGGGGAGCAGGTCCTCCTCACGATCATCTTGGCCCCCGCGAGGAGGGACATGACGCTCGCCAGCGCGAGCACGACGGCGGAGATCACCTCTGCACACCCCTCTCGTCGCCCGCGTCGCCCGCCCCACGCGAAGCCTCGCCCGCGAGCCTCCTCAGGTCGGCCACGGCCCTGCCGACGTCCTCGTCGAGCGTGTCGAAGCCACCCTCGCTCTCCGGGTAGTTCGTGAACCACACCTCGGAGCCCCCGTACGAGTGCTCCCGCAGGCACGGGCGGTGCGGGTCGCTCCTGCTGTGCCCATGGCACCTCCTCGAACAACGCTAGCCCGGGACATCATGCCCTCACGGCACAAAAGGGGCCACCTGCGCAGTTGTGTTACTTCGAGCGGAAAGGCACCGCTGAAACAAGAGGGGCGAGCCTCCCGGATGGCGGCTCGCCCCTCTCGTCAATAGTTGCGTCAGCCCTACGCGGCGCTCACGGGAATCTCCACGTCGCCGACCGTCACGCTCACGATGTCGCCCGCGGCCACGATGCGGTCGTAGGTCACCGTCTTGGTGGCGGCGCTCGTGCCGTCGTCCTGCTCCTCCGCGTGCGTGTTGGCGTTGGTGGCGTCGAACGTGGTGCCGTCCGCGAAGGTCACGGTGACGGGCAGGCCGGTGACCGCTTCCGTCTTCGCCTTGGCCTCGTCGCTCATTTTGCCCGAGGAGCCGAGGTCGCCGATCTGCCGGTCGATCGTGTAGTCGACCGTGACGCCGACGGAGGACACCGCCACGGCGTCGACCGTGACGTCCGCGCCCTGCCACGTCGTCTCCTGGCCGGCAGGGAGGTCGACGGTCGTGTCGACGTAGTTCATCTCGAACTTGAGGCTCCAGTTGCCGGTCACCAGGGTCGTGTACCCACCCTCGGCATCGTAGGCCCTGATTTCGCTCATCCAGAAGCGCATGGTGCGCCCGATGATGCCGGCGCCGTTCCAGGTGGTGAAGCCCATGGTCTCGGCGTACTGGATGGTTCCGTCGCCCGGGTCGGCGTCGAAGAACCAGGACCCTCCGCCCCCGCCGTTGACGCCGTCGACGTAGCGGGTGGCCTCGGCCACGAGCGGCAGCGTGCCGTCCTCGCCGGGCTCGATCCCCTCGAGCGCGGAGGGGTCGCCGAACTCGACGTCGTACACGACGGTGAAGTTCGACCGGTCGCCCACCACGGCCTCGGCCGTCACGGTGACGCCGTTCGAGGTCGCGCTCGCGCCGATCGGCCGGCCCACCTCGTTCAGGAGCTCGGTCTGGGCCGGCGCGCCGCCGAAGACGTCGAAGAGCACGTCGGCCGGGTTGGGAAGCACGCCCGCCGCCACGGCGACGGTGCCGCCCCCGCCCAGCGTGAGCGCCAGGACAAGCCCGGCGGCGACACGCGCCCAGCGGCGCGGGCGGCGCGCGGGCGTGGTCAGGACCTCGGCAGGGGCCGCAGGCTGCGCGTTCTTCTCGGCGTCTCTTGCGGTGGCAACCTCCTGCAGACGCGCAGCCATGCGGGCCTTGGCCTCGTCGGAGAAGTGCAGGCCATCCATCGAGACGGTGTAGGAATCAAGCGGGGAAGTCATCGTAGTCTCCCTTCAGGTGGTCTCTGAGGCTCGCGCGGGCGCGGCTCAGGCGCTGGCGCACGGCGTCGTCGGTGGCGCCGACGATCCGAGCGACCTCGCGCGTGGGGTAGCCCTCGTAGTAGTGCAGGTAGACCGCCTCGCGCTGCGGCAGCGGGAGCGCCATCACGGCGCCGAGCACGCGGTCGTCGCGCCTCCGGAGCGCGTCCTCGCCGGGCGCCTGCGCCGCCGGCTCCGGCACGTCGTCGAGCCCCACTGCCGGGTGCGCGCCGCGGTCGCGCAGCAGGTTCCTGCAGGCGTTCGCCGCCACGCGTATGACCCAGGCGCGCTCGTGGCCGGGGTCGCGGAACGGCTCGTCGCGGCAGATGAGCTTCACGAGCGTGTCCTGGCAGACGTCCTCGGCGTCGGACGTCGAGCGCAGGTAGGTGTAGCACACGCGCAGGACGAGGTCGGCATAGGCGCGCACGAGCCGCTCGGGGTCGCGGTCGGGTGCATTGCGGGGGATCTGCATCGGCCAGCCTTCTCTCAGGTCCGTCTCTCGTCTCTGGGATGCGGCCGCCATCCCGTCACCTACTACACACGTCCGCGCACAAAACGTGACAGCCTGAATTGGCTCAGAGATGAGCCTTTCGGCTCCACCTCAGTTATCGGCAAACCATTGGCCTAAGAAGTGTATGTGTCTCTCGGTAACCTCGCCGTCAACGGACGGTAGCAGCTCGGGCACCTCCGCATAGAGGGACAGGCATCTTGATGTGGTAGCGCCCAGGTTGACATTTGGCGCGAGATGTCAACCAGCGCTCCTTTGATTCCACTCTTGCTCGACCGTATTCTTGAGTCGATAGATGGTCTCACGTCGAGGGGGCATCATGGACGCATCCATCAACATCGGCCGCACGATCGCGCGAGAACGGCGTCGTGCTGGCGTCACGCAGGAGACCTTCGCCGCCCACCTGGGCGTATCGAAAGCCGCCGTGAGCAAGTGGGAGCTCGGGCAGAGCCTCCCGGACGTGAGCCTGCTGCCGCGCATCGCCGCGTTCTTCTCGCTCTCCCTGGACGAGCTCTTCGACTGGCGCGACGAGCTCACCCAGGAGGAGTCCGCCGCGCTCTACGCCGAGGTCTACGCTCTGGGCGAGAAGGACCTCGCCAAGGCGCACGAGACGCTGCGCGCACTTGCCGCGGAGCACTACTCGGACGCGAACCTGCTGCTCATGCTGGCGTCGCTCCTCACGGCGTGGGCGGGCGGCATGGCAACGCCGTTCGCGCCGGCGGGCGAGAGGGGCTGCGCGCCCGATGCCGACGCGCTTGTCGACGACGCACTCGCCCTTCTCGGCCGCGTGCTCGAGGTGGCGACGGACCCGTCGACCCTCTACCTCGCGCAGCAGCAGAAGGCAACGACACTCTTCCAGGCAGGACGCCTAGAGGAGGCCGCGGCGCTGCTGGAGCCGCTCGTGCGCCGACAGGACGCGAGCGCTCCTACGATGCTTTTGGCCTCGACCTACCGCAAGCTCGGCCGCGACGACGAGGCCCTCGAGCTCCTGCAGGCGGAGCGACTGCGCGCGGCGAGCTTCGTGCTCTCGTCGCTCATGCAGGAGATGGGCATGCGTGACGACGCCACGTTCGCACTCGCGGCAGGTGGCGCCGCCGAGGCGGTCTTCGAGGCGCTCGACATGGGCGCGGTGAACCCGTTCTTCTCGGCAACGATGTCCCTCGAGGTCGCCGAGACCCTGCGTCGCGCGGGCGAGAAGGACGCGGCGCTCGAGGCGCTTGCGCATGCGGTCGAAGCCCTGGCGGCGACCCCGGCGAATCCGGATCCGTCCAGCTCCCCGCTCTGGGACCGCATGGCCGACCGCCTCGACCCCTCCCGCGCCGGCGAGGCCTGGGCCGAGCACAAGGCCCATCAGGTGGACGAGGTAGCCGAGCTCATGCGCCGAGCACTCGTCGAGGAGGTCACGTCCCCCGAGTGGCGCGAGCTCGCGAGCGATGACCCGCGCTACCGCGAGATCGTCGCAACTTTAGAGCGGCTACTGGCATATACGGACCCTGCGGCGACGGACCAACGCAATCGCTGACCTCAGTTCGGGCAGTAATTCAATCGCCATGTTTCTGCGGACAAAACTGGTCGTCTGAGGAGGCGATTTTGTCCGGAGAAACATGGCGATTGAACGGTGCCGCAAAGTTGGCAAGAGGCTCGTGACGGAAATCAGTCAGCGCGGAGCGCGTCGAGCAGCGGAACGTCCCGCAGCCGGTGCATCGCGTACGCGCAGCTGGCGAGAAGGACGAGCGCAACCAGCACCACCGCCCCCGCCACGTGCGCCCAGGGAACGACGAGACCCAGGCTTCGCACGCTAATGCCACCCCGCACGTAGAGCCAGACGTCAAACGCGAGCGCCACGGCAAGACCGAGCGCAAGGCCCCATGCCGCCGTCCGCACGCGCTCGTACGCGAGCATCCGCCGCAGCGCCCGCTCCCCCATCCCCACGGAGCGCAGCACGGCAAAGTCATGCCCGCGCAGCAGCACGCTCGCGGCCGAGGCGTTGAAGACGCTCGCCAGGCCGACCGCGGCGGCGACGATGCCGACTCCCGAGAGCAGAACCTCCAGCGCCGTATAGAACACCTGAGCCCGATGCGTCTCGGCCCGCTCGTCCACGGCCCCGTCCAAGGCGGCGAGCGCGGGATCCTCCTCGAGCAGACGCTCGACGTCCTCAGCGGCGCGCACCGAGTCCTCCGCCGTGGCGTAGAGCGTGACGAGGCCGTACCCAACGAGATCCCGGTCAACGTTCGCGACGGTGGACGCCGATGCGAGCACCGTGGGAAGAACGCTCTCAAGCTCGCCGCGCGTGAGCCAGAACCACCCCGGCACACCGTCGAGAAGCCCCACGACCTCCCACGACACGCCCGCCCCGACGACGGAGAGCCCCGTGCCGAGAAGCGCCTCGGAAAACGGCCGCTCCCCCGCGCGGTCCGCGTCGGTCACCTCGTTCACGACGATGCAACCTCCCGGATTCGCCGCGGCGCCCACCTCCTCGCAAAGACGCGCCCATGTGGCGTCGTCGACGTAGAGGACCGTGCCAAAGACGTTGCCGTCAGGACGCCAGATCTCCCCGTCGGCCCACTCTGCAACGGCATTGTCGTCCAGATCCAGAGAGACCTGCGTCTTGGACACGAAGCCCGCCTCGTCGATGCCGTCCTGAGCCCGCAGCCGCTCAAGCAGCGCAGGCAGATAGGCAAGCTCGCTCTTGGCACCCAGCGCAGCCGCAGCTCCCTCGCGACTCACCTTCACGCTCACGTCCGCAGGCGTCCCCGCGAAAATGGTCTCTCCCTGATAGGTCGCCATGACGCCGCCGCCCACCAGAAGCGCCACGGAAAGCGCGAGCGCAGCCACCGTCGCCCTTCCGCGCGACCTGCCCGAACGACGGAAGCGCCGGGCGAGAAGGACGGGAACCTCGCGGCTCGTCGGTGGGGAGAGGGTCCGCCGCGAGTTCTGCAGGCGCGCTCTGTGCGCCGAAGCTGTCCGAGCGCCGGACCCTCTCCCCACCGACGAGCCCAGGCTGGCTTCTACCCCGCGCATGGCCTCGACGGCGGGCAGGCGGCTTGCACGGAGCGCGGGTGCAAGCGCGCCGACAAACACCGCTGCCACGGACACGCCTGCAGCTGGGAGGAGAGCGACGACGAGATGACCTTCGGCGAGGCACAGTGCTACGACCGCCTCTGCTACGACGAGGCGGCGCGCGACGCCTACCTCGAGGGCGCCGCCAACATCATCGCGAACACGCTCGGGTAACGGCGGCACGTCCTTCTCGTCCGCGCTGCCGTTGCTACATTCAAAATCATGTAGCAACCGACTCCTCGAGGGGCCTTTTGGTCGTTTGACCGCAGTTGCTACATGGTATTTCATGTAGCAACGAGAGACCATTATCGAAAGCGTTCACCCCAACGCGGGGGGCATGCGCTACGGCAGGGGCTACGAAGGAGGGGCGTCATGGACATCCCGCGCAGGCCATACCTCAGGTTCAACGAGTTCGGCGGGACGTCGCTCTGGTTCACGGGAGTCCCCGACCCTCCCTGCGACGTCCCGGACATCGAGGAAAAGGTCGAGGAGGCAACCGAGGAGATTCGACGGCTTGAGAGGCGGATGCAGGAGAGGACCGATGTCGCCAAGCATTCTTGATATAGCCACCGACCTGCGGCTCGTTCGACTGCACGCGCCGCCCGCCGAGGCGCTCTCGTGGTACCAAGACCCCGAGACGCTCTGGATGGTCGACGGGAAGCGCGAGCCCTACACGCCGGAGCGACTCGCGCGGATGTACGACTGGCTCTCGGAGCGCGGCGAGCTCTGGTTCATCGAGGTGCGCGACGAAGGCGCGGACTCCGGCTGGCGCGCGGTCGGCGACGTCACGCTCTGCCCGGGCGACCTCCCCATCGTCATCGGCGAGAAGGACCTGCGGTCGCGCCACGCCGGGCGGCGCGTGATCGAGGCGCTCTGCGAGCGTGCGCGCAGCCTCGGCTGGCGCGAGGTCCTCGTTGGCGAGATCTACGACTGGAACGTCGCGTCCCAGCGATGCTTCTCGGCCGCCGGCTTTGAGCCCTACGAGCGCACCGAGAGCGGTGCGCGCTGGCGCCGGAGGCTGTAAGTCAACAACGTAAGACGGCGAGGGGCCGCAAGCGCTTGCGCTGGCGGCCACGAACCCAAAGACGACGCTGCCTAGGCCTCCACGCGTAGGCCGCCGTCGAGCTCATTGTACCCTGCCGCAACGTGCCTCAATCAGAGAACGGATCCTTCACGCACCTGACCCTACTGCAACCCTGACATAGCTGACGCATCCCATCGCGTCGCTGCGAACAAAGCCGAGCCTCTCATAGAGCGCGCAGGCACCCGACCCGTCGTCCGTGAGGAGCTCCATTTGGTAGACGTCCGAGAAACGGTTCATGACGGCCTGCATGAGCTGGGCCCCAATGCCTCTGCGCTGATGCGACGGCGCGACGATCAGGTCCTGCACGAAGACGATCGTCACCCCGTCACCCACGACGCGCACGACCCCAACGAGCTTATCGCCCGCAAATGCGCCCCAGGCGGCGAGGGAGCCTTCGTACCCCGCGCGCAGCGTATCGGGGCGAGCGATGTAGTTTGTCCAGCCGACCGCCCCGTATAGGGCGAGAATCTCGTTGAACCGGGTCAGACTCACGTCCGCAGTGAGCTCCCGAACCTCAACGACGTCCTTCTCCACCGTGTCCCTCCTTACGTGCGTTCACCATGTTTCTGCGGACAAAAACGACCCTATTCAGCCCCGATTCTGTCCGGAAAAACATGATGAATGACGGACGCAACGTACAACGGCGACGCCGGAGAAGAGCGTCGCCCAGACCATGAGGAAGGCCGCTCCAAAGAACCAGCCATTGACTGTGTCCAAAAGCGTCGAATCGTCGGCAACCACGTTACACCACAGCACTGATGTGAGACATAGTGCCAGGAAGAAATAGCTCACCGCAACGAGGCCCAGCGTGCGGGCACTAGGCTGGACGGTCGCGGCAACCACGGGCAGCAAGAGCACGGGAACGCCGAGAGCAAGGGGAAGCATGGGCACTCCTTTCGGTCTGCGACCACTATATCCCGAGCTGTGGACAATCCACGCAAAAGAATGGTTGAGAAGAGCATCGTCCCAGCTCACAGCCATAGCAAAACCCTTTGCCATACCTCTCGCCGCCACGCGGGCGCCCCTGGGCGGACGGGTGGGTACACTTGCCTCAAGGGAGGCGCCATGGACGAAAAGACCACCGAGAGGACCAACGACCAAGCGACCGCGCAGCGGATCATCGGCGCGCGCATCCGCGAGTTCCGCGAGGCTGCGGGGCTCTCCCAGGCCGAGCTCGCCCGGCGCGTCCACGTCTCTCGGCAGACGGTCGAAAACTGGGAGGCGGGGCGCACGCTGGCGGACGTGCAGAGCCTCGTCCTTCTCGGCCAGGTCTTTGGAACGACGGTCGACGCGCTCATCGGCGAGAGGGGCGCGCAAGCCGTGCGGTCGACCGCCAACGAGCGCCACGAGCTCCTGCAGCTGCTCGCGCTCTGCGCCACGCTGCTCGTCGTCTGCATCGCCCTCGTCTTCGTGCGCTACCTGCTCTCGCCGCTGCGACACGCGAGTCCAGCAGTCGAGCCCCTGCGCGGTATCATGTTGCTGGTCATGGTCGTCTGTGAGGCCATCCTCGCACTCCGCGCAGTCCCCCGCCTGCGCGCGTTCATGCGAGAGCACGACCTCGCGGGCGCCGTCGCCGCGACGGCGTTTCTCGAGGGACGCGACCCGACGGAGGAGGTCCCGCGCGACTTCCTGTTTCGCTGGTTCATCCCCCACTGGAATGTCTGGCTGGTCGCGATCGTGGCCGTTGCGCTGGTTGCCGCAGCACTCTATGTAGGCGAGCTCCCCTAGGGGCGATGTAGAATTCAAGAAACGCCACTGCCGTGCAGACGGGAGGTCGCCATGTACTCCATTGACTCTAAGCCCACGCCGGACGACCGGCACGTCTGCGTCATCTGGCTCTCGCGCGCGGGCCTTGTGATTGGGGCGGACGGGCAGCCCGTCGAGGCCGAGCCCTCCCCCGCCTCCGCTGCCGCGCAGGTTGCCGAGAAGCACCTCAGCACCCGACTCTTCCCGCCCGAGCGGCGCGGCGGCAGGAGCCGACTCCAGATAAACGAGATCCAGTCGCTCAGGCACGGCCTCGTCGCCGGGCCCGACATGAAGGGCGTCGTCGCGCACCACGAGTCCGTCGTGCTCATCACGCCGATGGCGGACGGCCGCCTGCCGGACATCGTCACCGAGGCGCTCACGAAGTTTGGCCCGTACGACCTCGCCGGCATCACGGTGATGCCGGTCGTCACGCTTGCCGACAGCACGGGCGAGGTCGGTGACGCGCTTCTCGCCGACCTGCGCGCGGCCCTGACCGGCGCTGAGCTGCTCGAGCCGCTCGTCCTTCTCGGCGAGACGCCCAAGGAGATCGAGCCCCATCTTACGCCCCGCCTCGACGAGCTCGTTCGCTAGCCACCATCTTCGCCGTTGCCGTCCGAGGGTATGTACACCGGCCTTTGAGGGTATGTACACCCCGCCATCGAGTGCGGGCAGCAAACCTGCAGGTCAAAGAGTTGCCGAGAAGAACGCGCGCTCGAGGAAGTGTGCATACCCTAAGGGCTGGGTGTACATACCCTCGAGAGGGCGTCAGGTCAGCCGCCCATCTGTGAATTGGGGACTGTCCCCAATTCACAGACGAGGGTGGAGCCGGAGAGATGGGCCGTGAGGGTCATGCCCTGGGCCTCGGCGAGCTTGGCGGCGACGGAGAGGCCGAGGCCCGAGCCCGCCGTCGAGCGCGAGGCGTCGGCCTGGTAGAAGCGCTCGAAGAGGCGGTCAACGTCGATGGCGGAGGGGTCGGCCACGGGGTTGGAGAACTCAACGGCCACGCCGTTCTTCTCGCCGTCCCTCTCGCCCGCGGGATGCACGTGCACCGCAAGCGGGCCCGAGCCGTGCCGCAGCGCGTTCACCACGAGGTTCTCCACGATGCGCGAAAGCGCCTCTCGGTTGGCCGTCACGACGACGTCCCTGCAGGTAAGCTCCGGCTCCCAGCCGCGCGCCTCGAACTCCGGGTAATGGCCGAGAAGGACCTGCTCCAGCACGGGTCTCAACGCAACCGGCCCCAGCTCAAGTGGGCTATCGGGGTCGGCGGCGCGGGCGTAGGAGAAGAGCTCGTCCAGAAGGCCCGACATCGCGGCCAGGCGCGCGTCGGCGGCGGCGAGCTGCTCGTCCTTGCGCGCCGAGTCCGACTCCTCACGAGCCAGCTGCAGGTAGCCCCGCGCCCCGGTGAGCGGGGTCCGCACGTCGTGGGAGAGCGCGGAGAGTCCGCGCGAGAACTCGTCTGCGGCACGCAGGGCCTCCACGCGCTCGGCGTCGGCGGCGTCGATCTCGGCGTTCACGGCGTCGACCATGCCGACCATCCCCGGCAGGCGGCTGCCGCAGGTGAGCCGCGCGTTGCTCAGGCGCTCGCGGCGCGCGAGAAAGCGAGCATGGCGCCCGAGCTCGGTCGCATAGCACACACAGACGAAGAACGCCCCGAGTCCCAGGCCCACGAGCAGCAGCGCGGCGACCACGATTCCCTCGACCATCCGAAACCTCTCGACGACACCGACCCACGACCCCATGGTAGAGCTTGCGAGCAACCACTCCGCGACCGACCGAAGCCAGCGGTAGAGCGGCTCGAGGAACGCGCTGGACATCATGCGACGTCGCGCCTCGAGCCCACGAGGGTTCCGAGCGCGCCGCACGCCGCGCAGAGAGGCGCGCAGACGATGAGCGCACGGACGGCGGGCGCGAACCCCGTGACGTCGACGGCGAGCATGTCCGCGGCGCCGTTGCCGACTGCAGCCGTGGTGACGTAGGGCATCCAGGCGATGGCGGCCTCGAGCGCAGGGCCCCACCCTAGGCCGAACGCGTCGCTCACAAGCAGGAGGAAGCTAAAGAACCCCTGTTCCACGGCACCCGAGAGCAGCAGGAACGAGACTATCACGGCAATAGCCTTGACGCGCGTGAGCTGTCCTGCCAAAAGCACGACGAGCGCATAGGCGCACGCCACAAGCCAGCCCTCCCCCGCCCAGGCAACGACCTGCCAGAGCGGCTCGACGTTTTCCACCGGGCGCATGGTCACGAAGACGCCGATGCCGCTGAACGCGAGGTAGGCAAGCAGGATGGCCGCCGTGACGATGACCACGAGCAGGTACTTTTCGGCGAAGCAGGCGACGCGCCCGCGCAGAGACGAGAGGAGGGTGCGGTCAAAGCCTGCTTCGGAGTCCGCGCAGGAGAGGTGCGCCGCCACGAACACGGCGACCATCTGGACGAGCGTGATGCTCGCGCCGCGCCCGGCGAGGCGCAGCGCCCCGTCGCGCCCGGTCAGGCCGTTATAGACGACGTCGGGCTCGAGCGGCCACCAGACGGTGAAGACAGCGCTGCCCAGGGTGGCAAGCGCGACAAGGGCGATTATGACCCATGGCCAGCGGGCACGCATGGCGCGGTAGAGGTCCGACCTGAGCAGCGCCATCATGCGGCATCCCTCCTCGAGACGAGCAGCGCGTCAACGGCGACGGTAGCCACGGTGAGCGGCAGGCAGACGATGAGCGCGCGGACGGCGGGCGCAAGCTGGACGGCGTTCTCCGCGGAGAGCATCGTTCGTGCGCCATCGCCCACCGCAGAGGCGATCTCAGCGGGCAGCCACGGGCCCACGGCGGCCGTCACCGTGAGAAACTCGCCGCCGAGAAGCGCGTACAGGAAGTCGATTCCGATGAGCAGGCCGCCCTCGAGGAGCCCTCCGGCACCGAGCACCGCGAAGACCGTGGTCACACCCTCGCTGCGCGTGAGGTGCGCCACGAGCACCGTGAGCACCACGTAGGGGGCGCTGCAGAGCCACGTGAAGCCGAGCCATGCCGCCACCTGCCACGCAGGCTCAGGGTTCGTCACCGGAACCCCGGAGGCCAGCAGGCCGAGAAGCCCCACCACAAACGTGAAAACGATAAGAACGGCGTCAAGAACCAGCGAGAAGACGCACTTCTCGGCAAACCAGACCATACGGGCGCGCTCGCCGAGGGACGAGAGGATCGAGCGGGCAAACCCGATGTCGGTTCGGTCGCAGCACACGATGGCCGCCATGGCCGCGGCGAGGATCTGGACGCCCGTCATGGGGAGCGCCGAGCCGGTGAGGTCGTCGTAGCAGACGGGCCCCATGCTGGTCCAGCGCATCATGAGGGCAGGCGCGAGCAGGAGAAACGCCACGATGGCGGCCACGAGCCAGATCCAGCGGGAATGCAGGACGCGATAGGCGTCCGAGCGAAGCAGGGCGATCATCGGACGCCACCGTCCTTCTCGCCGTGCAAAGGTGCCTGTCCCCTTTGCACGCCCATGAGCTCGACGAAGTACTCCTCGATGTCGCGCTCCTGCTGGGTGAGCTCGCGGACCTCGATGCCGGCAGAGAAGCACGCGGCGCTGACCTCGTCGAGCGTGGCGCCCGTGATCACGAGCGCGCCGTCGGGATCTGCGCGGAAGGTCGCCTGGGGCAGCGTCTGCTCGAGCAGGGCGAGGCCGCGCTCCGGCACAGCCAAGCGCACGCGCACCGAGCTGCCGCAGCGCTCGTGGAGCTCCTCGTCGGTGAACTCTGCCGTGAGGCGTCCCTCCGCGATGACGCCGAAGCGCGTGGCCACGCGGTCGAGCTGGTCGAGCACGTGACTGGAGATCATGATCGTGACGCCGTGCTCGTGGTTGAGCCGCACGAGCGCGAGGCGCATGGCGCGCGTGGCCTCGGGGTCGAGGCCGTTGAAGGGCTCGTCAAGAAGCAGCAGGTCGGGGCCGCCCACGAGCGCGAGCGCCAGACCCAGGCGCTGCTTCATGCCGAGCGAGTACGCCTTCACGCGGCGGTGGTCCGCCGGGTCAAGTCCCACGAGGCCGAGCAGGTCGTCCGCAACGTCGCCCGCGTGCGTCATGCCGAGCGCGAGCGCCTTGGCAACGAGGTTGTCGCGCGCCGTGAGGCTCTGCAGCACGCCCGGGCTCTCGATGAGGGCGCCGATGCGCGAGAAGCCCTGCGGCGTGGCGCCGCCGTGCTCCGGATCACCAAAGAGGACGACCTCGCCCGCCGTGGGGCGCGCCAGGCCACAAATCATCTTCATGGTGGTGGACTTACCCGACCCGTTCTTGCCCACGAAGCCGTAGATGTCGCCGGCGGCGACGGTCATGTCCAGATTGTCCACGGCCAGCTTGCGACGGTAGCGCTTGGTGAGGCCGTGCGTCTCGATGACGTTCACGCGAGCTCCTTTCTAGAGGCTGCCTCCCAGTCTGGCAGGCAGACCTTTAGAAACCGTGAGCCAAATCTAAAGAATGCTTGAGGATAATCCAATTGGGGATAGACCCCTCTTTGATCATGCGAGCTTGAAGCCCATGCCCCAGACGGTCTGCACGTAGTCGTCCGTGCCGGTCTCACGGAGCTTGGCGCGGATGTTGGAGACGTGCACCGCAACGGTGGAGTCGTCGCCGGCGAAGGGCTCGCCCCATGCCAGCTCGAAGAGCTCCGACTTTGAGAACACGCGGTTGGGACGACGGACGAGCGCCTCGAGGATGTTGAACTCGATCTTGGTGAGTGAGACCGCGCCGCCCCTCTCGCCGGCCTCGCCGGGAGCCACCGCAAGCGTGCGGGCCTCGGGGTCAAGCTCCCAGCGCCGCCAGGTCAGGACTCCTCCCAACGGGCCCGTCGACCCGCGGTGCCGCAGCTGCACCTCCACGCGCGCGGCCAGCTCGTCGAGGTCGAAGGGCTTGGTGAGGTAGTCGTCGGCGCCTAGGTGCAGCAGGTCGATCTTGTCCGCGGCGGTTGTGCGCGCGGAGATCACGATCACGGGAGTCGCCTCGTCGCGCCCGCGGATGAGCCCAACGAGCTCCTCCCCCGTTGCGCCCGGAAGCATGAGGTCGCAGATGACGACGTCGAAGGCTACGCCCTTCTCGCCCGCGCCGCCCAGCAGCAGGCGCGCCTCGGAGCCCGAGAACGCCTGCGTCACTGCGTGACCGTCGCGCGTGAGCCGCGTCGTCACCACGTCGTTGATCGCCGCGTCGTCCTCTATCACCAGCACCCGCGCCATGTCTCTCCTCTGCGTGCAAAAGTGCCTGTCCCTCCCGCACATCATATTGTAAGGGTGCCACCGGGCTCGCGTAAGAAATCCCCCGTCAGCATCAGCCACCCGTAAATGACCGTCAGCGCTGCGCAAGGGCTCGCCCGCGCCGCCCCCTGCTGCCCGAGACGCGCCATATGGTGAACCCCGGACGAAGCCGGCAGACAAAGCTACCGGTCAACGAACAGGGCATCGAAGGGAGCTCTCGTGAAGAACAGCGTCACCGCCACCGGCGGCATCTCTCGCCGCTCATTCCTCGGCATGCTCGGCATGGCGGGCTTTGCCTGCGCGGCGGGCCTCGGCCTCACCGGCTGCGAGGACAGCGCCGCCCCCGCGACGGAGGCCGTGGACTACAACTCCATGTCGCTGGACGACATCATCGCCCAGGCCAAGGAGGAGGGCCAGATCAACTCCGTGGGCATGCCGGACACCTGGGCCAACTGGGTCGGCACCTGGGATGACATCGAGGAGAAGTACGGCATCACGCAGGCCGACCAGGACATGTCCTCCGCCGAGGAGATCGCCATGTTCAAGCAGGAGGGCACCGACGGCACCAAGGACATCGGCGACGTGGGCCAGCAGTGGGGCCCCACGGCCGAGGCCGAGGGCGTGACCCTCAAGTACAAGACCAGCTACTGGGACGAGATCCCCGACTGGGCCAAGGACGACGACGGCGACTGGGTCGTGGGCTACTACGGCACGATGTCAATCATCTCCAACGACGACCAGGTCCCCAACCCGCCCACGACGCTCGCCGAGCTCGCCGACGGCGACTACAAGGTCTCCATCGGCGACATCACGGCCGCCGCGGCCGCGCAGCACGCGGTGCTCGCCATCGCCGTCGCCCTGGGCGGCGGTCTCGACGACATGCAGCCCGCCTACGACTTCATCACCAAGATCGCCGAGGCCGGCCGCCTTGACGTCTCCGACGTCTCCGTCGCCCGCCTGGAGTCCGGGGAGGTCGCCGTGGGCCTCAACTGGGACTACAACTCCCTTAACTACCGCGCCCAGATCGTCGAGAACAACCCTGACGCCAAGTTCACGGTGAGCATCCCCACGGACGGCTCCGTGCAGTCCGGCTACGCCACCATCATCAACGTCAACGCGCCGCATCCCGCCGCTGCCTGCCTCGCCCGCGAGTACATCCTGTCCGACGATGGCCAGATCAACCTCGCCCGCGGCTTCGCCACGCCCATCCGCAGCTCCGTGGAGCTTCCCGAGGACGTCAAGGCGCTGCGCCTCCCCGAGGAGCAGTACGGCGACCAGGTCCAGTCCATCGACTACGACAAGTGGACTGACGTCACCAACGAGCTCGTGACCTGGTACCAGGAGAACATCATCCCCATCCTGGGCTAACGGCACGACGATCACCCGCCGCCGTCATCGGCGCACCCGGGCGGCCTCAGGGCCGCCCTTCTTCTTGGGGCCCAGCGTCCTTCTCGCCAGCACGCCCTGCGGGGCGAGAAGGACGCGGTACCCATCAGTGACCAGAACAGATAGCTTGTAAGGAGGTACCGTGGCAGACATCTCTCAGGCGGGCGCCACCCTCGCCGCAGACGCCCCCGCGTCAGGTGCAGGACGTGCCGCCGCCCACGCCTCGGCCGAGAAGGCCAGGCCGCCGAGGGGTCGCAAGTGGGTCGGCTACATCGCCTTTCTCCCCTTCCTGCTCGTGATCGTGGGATACGAGCTGCTTCCGCTCGCACAGCTCGTCCTGGACAGCCTTATTGGCAAGGAGTCCGGCACCTTTGGCCTCGAGAACTTCGTCAAGGTCTTCACCACCCCGCTCTACCAGCAGTCCATTATCAACAGCGTGTGGATCAGCCTGGTCTCGGCCGTTGTGGGCATCGTCGTGTCGTTCCTTGCGGCGCGCTTTGCCTACGAGTCGAGCGAGCGCGTGCGCAACGCCTTCACGATGGTCCTCAACATGATGTCCAACTTCTCCGGCGTGCCCCTGGCGTTTGCCTTCATGATCCTCATGGGCAACTCCGGCGTCCTCACCATCCTGGGCGAGCAGTGGGGAATCCCCTTCCTCGCTGACTTTGACCTCTACACCGGCGAGGGCCTGCTCGTGCTCTACATCTACTTCCAGATCCCGCTGGCGACGCTGCTGCTCCTGCCCGCCTTCAGCGGCATCAAGAAGTCGTGGCGCGAGGCTGCGATCATCCTGCAGGCCTCCCCGCTGGACTACTGGTTCAGAATCGTGATCCCCAACCTCATGCCGTCCATCCTGGGCACCCTCTCCGTGCTCTTCTCCAACGCGCTGGCCGCGTACGCCACCGCCTTTGCCGTCGTCATGAACAACTACGCGCTGCTCCCCCTGCAGATCACGTCCAAGTTCAAGGGCGACGTGCAGATCGACGCCGCGACGGGCGGGGCGCTGGCCGTGGTGCTCATCATCCTGATGGTCATCTGCACGCTCATCAACAACTACTTCACCAAGCGCGCATCCAAGGGGCGTGAGATCATATGAGTCTGAAGACAAAGGCCGTCGGGGCATCCGCCCCCGACAAGAAGACCCCGCTCGCCGCAAAGATCTTCCTGGGCGTCGTCGCCCTGTACCTGCTGGTTCCGTTTCTCACCACGCTCGTGTACTCGCTCTTCGTCGAGTGGACCGACGTCCTTCCCTCGGGCTTCACGCTGCGCAACTACGCGGAGCTCTTCACCAACTCGACGTTCTGGTTCTCCATCGGCCGCACGCTCGTCCTGTGCCTGGTGAGCGTGGCCATCACCATCGTTCTTCTCCTTCTGGCCATGTACGTCGTCGTGGCCGTGAACCGCAGGCTGGGTCGCTTCATGCAGTTCGTCTGCATGATTCCCTACGCGCTCCAGGGCGTCATCCTCTCCATCGGCATCATCTCGCTCTACACCGGAACCGGGACGATTCTCTCCAACCGCATGTTCATGCTCTTTGGCGCCTACACCATCCTCGTGCTGCCCTACATCTACCAGGGCATCCGCAACGCTCTCAACGCCATCGACGCGAACATGCTCATCCAGGCGGCAGAGATGCTCGGCTGCGGCCGCTTCCGCGCCTACGTGCAGGTGGTCCTTCCCAACATCGTGTCGGGCATCCTGGTCTCGAGCCTCCTGGCAGAGAGCATCGTCTTTGGCGACTTCGTTCTCGCCAACAACATCGCAGGCACCAACTACCAGAACATCCAGGTGTTCCTCCAGGCCAACATGGCCCGCTCCAGCGGCCTCTCCAGCGCCATCGTGGTCGTCATCTTCCTCGTGGTGGCGGCGGTGACCGCGCTCGTCCTCAAGCTCCAGCACACCTCTCAGAACAAGTAAGGAGTCAGCCAGATGGCCTACATTGAGTTCAGGGACGTCGTCAAGCGCTTTGGCGACAACACCGTCCTCGACCACATCAGCTTTGGCATCCAGCAGGGCGACCTCGTGACACTGCTCGGACCCTCCGGCTGCGGCAAGTCCACGCTGCTGCGCTGCCTCTCCGGACTCGAGACCGTCACCGAGGGCCAGATCGTCCTCGACGGGCGCGACGTCACCAACGTGCCCGCCAGCAAGCGCAACATCGGCATGGTCTTCCAGCAGTACAGCCTCTTCCCCAACATGACGGTCGAGCAGAACGTCGCGTTTGGCCTCAAGATGAAGAAGGTCGACCCGGCCACGATCGAGCGGAAGGTCGCCGAGGCCATCGCGATGGTCGAGCTCTCCGGAAAGGAGAAGGCCTACCCGTCGAGCCTCTCCGGCGGCCAGCAGCAGCGCGCCGCGCTCGCCCGCTCCATCGTGACCGAGCCGGCGGTCCTGCTCCTCGACGAGCCGCTCTCGGCCATCGACGCCAAGCTCCGCAAGGCGCTCCAGTCCCGCATCCGCGAGATTCACCAGGAGCTCGGTCTCACCACGATCTTCGTCACGCACGACCAGGACGAGGCCATGGTCATGTCCGACGTCATCCAGCTCTTCCACTCCGGCCGCATCGAGCAGGCCGGCAGCCCCGTCGAGGTCTACACCAGCCCCGTGTCCGAGTTCGCCGCGAGCTTCATCGGAAGCTACAACCAGCTCTCCGCGAGCGACTTCACCGCGCTCACGGGCGTTCCGGTGCCACAGGGCAACGTGATTGCCATCAGGCCGGAGACCATCGGCATCAGCCGCGAGAGGCCGGACGAGAAGGACGCGCACCTCGTCGACGGCACCGTGGTGGACTCCACCCCGCGCGGCAACGTCCTGCGCTACACCGTGAGGCTCGAGGGCGGGACCACCGTCTTCGTTGACGTTCTCTTCCGCAGCTTCCACATGTTTGACCGCGGGAACAAGGTCTACCTCTCCCTCCCAGAGCGCGACTGCCTCGTCATCCCGGTCAACGCAGCAAGCGCCCGAACCGCCGCCTAGGACGGCGGTGCCTCGAGCCCTTCCTTCCTCGCCCGGCCCGTGCCCTCCCCGCACGGGCCGGGCACGTACGAACGGAGGCGACATGCCCTTCCACGACCAGACGTGCCTTTCCGAGGACCTTCCCCGCTACAAGGGGAACCTCCACAGCCACACCACCAACTCCGACGGGCACCTCACCCCGGCAGAGTCCGTCGCCGCCTTCCGGGCGCGCGGCTACGACTTCCTCTGCCTCTCGGAGCACGACCTCTACACGGACCTCTCGGGCCAGTTCGACGACGAGGGATTCGTGATTCTCCCTGGGCTTGAGGCATCCGCCTACCTCTACGCGGACGAGGCGGAGACGCTGCGCCTCAAGTGCCACCACATGCACGGCATTCTTGGGACGAGCGAGATGGTCGCTTCCGCGCGCGAGCGCTTCTCGCACATGGAGCGGCTGGAGCCCCTGCGCTTTCACGGCTCTTGGGACGGAGAGGCGGTCGCAGCGCAGCTCGCCAGCGAGCTTGCGGAGCGTGGCTGCGTCGTGACCTACAACCACCCCATCTGGAGCCGCGTGGAGCCCGACGAGTTCTGCGGCGCCGAGGGGTACTTCGCGCTCGAGATCTTCAACTACGACACCGTCAACGAGTCGGGCACGGGGTACGACACCACCTACTGGGACCTCATGCTGCGCCGCGGTCGGCGCGTCTGGGGCTTTGCCTCGGACGACAACCACAACGAGGGGATCTTCGACGACTCCTTTGGCGGGTGGGTCGTCGTGAGCGCGCCGGCCCTCACAAGAGACGCCCTGGTGAGGTCGCTCCTGGCGGGGACCTTCTACTCGAGCTCCGGCCCCGACATCATCGGCTGGGGCGTGCGCGACGGCCGCGTCTGGGTGGACTGCACCCCCTGCGAGCGCGTCAGCCTCATCGCCGGAGGACCGGTCAACGCCGGGACCACCGTCATAGCGCCCGAGGGCGACCCGCTCACGCACGCCGAGTTCCCGCTCGCCGGGCACGAGACCTACGTGCGTCTCGAGTGCACGGACGAGCGCGGCCGCACCGCCTGGTCCAACCCCGTCTTCGCGGATTAGTTCCAGCGCCCCCCTGCGCTCGAGACGCTACTGTAGCGGCATTGACTCCCAGGAGCCGTCTGCGCGAGGGACCTCGATCGCGCGGTAGCCAGCGTCCCAGGCATGAGCGTAGGCCTCGCGGATTCCGTCGCACAGGTCGGCGGGAACGTGCGCGTCCGAGCCCACGGTGATGGGCACGCCGGCGCGACAGAAGCGGTCGAGCAGTCCGCGCGCGGGATAGTAGTCCCCAACCCCCTTGCGCCAGCCCGCCGTGGAGAGCTCCACGCGTCGACCGGTGTCGCGCGCGCAGGCGACCATCTCGTCCCAGAGCGGCGCGAGGTCGATCGTGGCGGCAAAGCCCTCGTTGCGCATGCGCTCCGGGAGGTCCGGATGCGCCATGGTCCCAAAGGGCAGTGGGCTCTCGCAGGCGCGGCACCAAGCATCGACGTAGCGGCGCCACACCTCGTCAGGACCCAGCTCTCGCCAGATGGTCATATCGGACGCATCGTCGATCCACGCGCCATCGTCCTTCTCGCCCAGCCAGTGCACGCTGCCCAGGAGCACCTGGGCGCCATCGCTCCAGCGACGGACGTTCTCCTCGCACCCGGGGTACCAGTCGCACTCGAAGCCGTAGATCATCTCGAGCTCTGGATGCGCGGTGCGCGCGGCCTCCCACGCGGTGCGATGGGCGACGAGCTCAGATTCAATGACCTGCACATCTCCCGCAGGGTCCATCTCCGACGGCAGCGTGAGGTGGTCGGTCGAGACCAGCACGGAGCAGCCCGCCGCCACGGCGGCGCGGGCGTTCTCCTCGAACGTCCCGACTCCGTCCGAGAATCGCGTATGCGTGTGCGTGTCAACAATGGAGCCTGGTGCGAGTGGTTCTACCATGGCTGCCTCCCCGTCCTACTACCCCATGCCGAGAAATTAGTTCACATTGGATATCTGAAAGAACTGGGCCAGCTGGGGCTTCCTTGGCAAAGACGCACTTTTCAGCTTTCCAATGTGAACTAATTCTACCCCTCGTGAATCAGCGCCCCGTAAGGAAGGCTGAATCAGCCCAGCAGAAAGGCCGCCGGGAAAACCCGACGGCCCGTCACATCAAAGGTGTGTGTTAATTGGGGACTGTCCCCAATTTACAGGTCCTGGAGGGCATTGACGGAGAGCGGGCCCTCGCGCAGCGCGGCGATGGCCTGGACCAGCGCCACCGCGCCGGACATGGTCGTGGCCATGTCGATGCCGCGGCTCACGGCCTCGCTCCTCATCTTGGTGCCGTCGCCGCGGGAGCTGTGCCCCTTGGGCGTGTTGATGACGAAGGAGATCTCGCCGGCGGCCATCATGTCGAGGATGTTGGGCGAGCCCTCGGAGATGGGCTTCACCACCTCACACGGGATGCCGGCGGCGCGCAGCGTCTTGGCGGTACCGCGCGTGGCGAGGAGGTCGTAGCCGAGGTTGCGCAGCGAGAGCGCCACCGGCGCCACGGAGCGCTTGTCGCGGTCGCAGACCGAGATGAAGACGTTACCGGACTGCGGCACGTCGTACTCGATGGCCTCGCGCGTCTTGGCGTACGCCTTGGGGAAGGTGACGTCGAGACCCATGACCTCACCCGTGGACTTCATCTCGGGGCCGAGCGTGACGTCGGCGCCCGGGAAGCGGCTCCACGGCATGACGGCCTCCTTGACGGCATAGAAGCCAAGGTCGCGCCCCTCCTCCGGAAGGTCGAGGTCGGCGATCTTCTCGCCGCTCATGATGCGCGCGGCGCACTTGGCCAGCGGCACGCCGGTGGCCTTGGACGAGAAGGGCACGGTGCGCGACGCGCGCGGGTTGAGCTCGATCACGAAGACCTGCTCGTCGCGGACCGCGTACTGAACGTTGAGAAGGCCCTGGATGTGGCAGGAGAGCGCCAGGCGACGCGTGGTCTCGCGGACCTTGGCCACGATCCTGTCGGAGAGCGAGAAGGGCGGGAAGCAGCAGGCGGAGTCGCCGGAGTGGATGCCGCACTCCTCGATGTGCTCGAGGACCGCGCCCACGTAGCACTGCTCGGTGTCACAGAGGGCATCGACGTCCAGCTCGATGGCGTCCTCGAGGAAGGCGTCGAGGTAGACGGGGTGGTCCGGAGAGACCTTGGTGGCCTCCTCCATGTAGCTCACGAGGTCGTCGTCATCGTAGACGATGCCCATGCCGCGGCCGCCCAGGACGTACGAGGGGCGGACGAGCAGCGGGTAGCCCACGCGACGCGCCACGGCCTTGGCCTCGTCCACGGTCTCGGCCGTGCTCGAGGGCGGGTAGGCGATCTCGAGGCGGTCGAGCAGGCTCGCAAAGCGGTCACGGTCCTCGGCGAGGTCGATGGCCTCGGGCTGGGTGCCCATGATGGGGACGCCGGCTGCCTTGAGGCGCTTGGCGAGGTTGATCGGGGTCTGGCCGCCGAGGGTGACGATCACGCCCACGGGCTTCTCGACCTCGATCACGTTCATGACGTCCTCGAAGGTGAGCGGCTCAAAGTAGAGGCGGTCGGAGGTGTCGTAGTCCGTGGAGACCGTCTCGGGGTTGCAGTTGACCATGACGGTCTCGTAGCCCTTGGCCGCCAGCGCGTAGGCCGCGTGCACGCAGCAGTAGTCGAACTCTATGCCCTGGCCGATGCGGTTGGGACCTGCGGAGAGAATGACCACGCGGGGCTTCTCGGCCTCGTGGAACTCGGTCACGCCGCCCTTCTCGTAGGTGAGGTAGTGGTAGCTCGTGCGGGCCGCGAACTCGCCGGCGCAGGTGTCGACGGTCTTGATGCACGGGCGCACGCCCAGGACCTCGCGCACGGCGCGCACGGTGTCCTCGCGCTGGCCGGTGAGGTGGGCGAGCTGAGCGTCGGAGAAGCCCAGCTGCTTGGCGGCCATCATGTGGTCGGCGTCGAGGCCCGCGATGCCGAGCTCGGAGATGACCTTCTCGGCGGAGACGATGTCCTTGATGCGGTTGAGGAACCAGTGGTCGATCTTGGTGAGGTCGAAGACGCGCTCGACGGCCCATCCGCGGCGCAGCGCCTCTGCAACGTAGAGGATGCGGTCCGGCGTGGGGGTGGCCACGCGGCTCTCGAACTCCTCCTCGGTGAGGCCGTCGAAGTCGTCGTTGCCGTCGGCGCCAAGGCCGGCGTGACCCTGCTCGAGGGAACGCATGGCCTTCTGCATGGCCTCCTCGAAGGTGGCGCCGATGGACATGACCTCGCCCACGGCCTTCATGCGCGTGGTGAGCGTGTCGTCGGTGCCCTTGAACTTCTCGAAGGCGAAGCGCGGGACCTTGACCACGCAGTAGTCGATCGAGGGCTCGAAGCAGGCGGGCGTCTCGCGCGTGATGTCGTTCTCGATCTCGTCGAGCGTATAGCCCACGGAGAGGAGCGCGGCCATCTTGGCGATGGGGAAGCCGGTGGCCTTGGAGGCGAGCGCCGAGGAGCGGGAGACGCGCGGGTTCATCTCGATGACGATGACGCGGCCGTCGTCCGGGTTCACAGCAAACTGCACGTTGGAGCCACCGCAGGCGACGCCCACGCGCTCGAGGATGGCGATGGAGTAGTCGCGCAGGCGCTGGAGCTCGAAGTCGTTGAGCGTCTGGCAGGGCGCCACGGTGATCGAGTCGCCGGTGTGCACGCCCATGGGGTCGAGGTTCTCGATGGAGCAGATGACGACGCCGTTGCCCGCGGAGTCGCGCATCACCTCCATCTCGATCTCCTTCCAGCCCTCGACGGACTGCTCCACGAGGACCTCGCTCTCGGGCGAGAGCGCGAGGCCCTGCTCGGCAATGCGCACCAGGTCGTCATGGTCGTAGGCCATGCCGCCGCCGGCGCCGCCCAGGGTGAAGGCCGGGCGCAGGACCACCGGGTAGCCGAGCTCCTCGGCGATCTTCTCGCACTCCTCCACGGTGTGCGCGATGCCGGACTTGGCGACCTCGAGGCCGATGTCGCGCATGGCGTTGGCAAAGAGCTCGCGGTCCTCGCCGGTCTCGATGGAGTCGACGTCGCAGCCGATGACCTCGACGCCGTACTTGTCAAGGATGCCGGCCTTGCCCAGGGCCACGGCGCAGTTGAGGCCCGTCTGGCCGCCCATGTTGGGCAGCAGCGCGTCCGGGCGCTCCTTCTCGATGACCTTGGCCACGGACTCGACGGTGATGGGCTCGATGTAGGTGCGGTCTGCGGTCTCCGGGTCCGTCATGATGGTGGCCGGGTTGGAGTTCACGAGCACGACCTCGTAGCCCTCGCGGCGCAGGGCCTTGCAGGCCTGGGTGCCGGAGTAGTCGAACTCGCAGGCCTGGCCGATGACGATGGGGCCGGAGCCGATGATCAGGATCTTCTTGATGTCAGTGCGCTTGGGCATCTAGAAGCGCCTCCCCTCGCGGACGTCGATGGCGAGATAGTCCTCCTCGCCGCGCATGAGCTTGGCAAACGCCGAGAAGGCGTACGTGGAGTCGTTGGGGCCGGGCTTGGCCTCGGGGTGGTACTGCATGGAAAACGCCGGGATGTCCAGGAACTGGATGCCCTCGGGCGTGCCGTCGTTGAGGTTGACGTGCGTGAGGCGCACGCGGCCGTACTCCTTGGTCTGGACGACGGGCGCCACGTGGCGGCGGGACCAGAAGCGCAGGTCCTCGTCCGCGGGGTGCTCGCTCACGCCGTCGGAGAGCTCGGGCACCAGCGGGCCGAAGCTGGAGAAGACCGGGCCGTAGTTGTGGTTCTGGGCGGTGATCTCCACCTTGCCGGTGAGGAGGTTCATCACGGGCTCGTTGCCGCCGTGGTGGCCGTACGGGAGCTTCTCGATCTGCGCGCCGGCCGCCATGGAGATGACCTGGTTGCCGAGGCAGATGCCAAAGACGGGGAGCTTGCCCAGGCACGCGCGGACGGCGTCGACCACGGGCGGGACGGAGACCGGGTCGCCGGGGCCGTTGGAGAAGAACACGCCGTCGGGGCTCATCTCGAGGACCTTATCGGCCGGGGTGTCCCACGGCACCACGGTGACCTCGCAGCCGGCGGCGGAGAGTCGCTTGGCGATGCCCTTCTTCTCGCCGCAGTCGTAGGCCGCGACGCGCAGGCGCGGCTGGCCGTCGGCGTCCTGGCCGGGCACCGTGTAGGACTCGCGCGTGGAGACGTCCGCGACGTAGTTGTGCTCGGCGATGGCCGGCGACGCCTTCACGCGGGCGACGAGGCTCTCGGGGTCGAGGTCCGTGGTGGAGATGGCCGCCCTCATGGCGCCGCCCTCGCGGATGGCGAGCGTCAGGGCTCGCGTGTCCACGTCCTCGATCGCAACGACGCCGTTCTGCGCGAGGAAGTTCGGGAAGGTCTCGACGCTCTGCCAGTTGCTGGGGGTGTAGCACATGTCGTGCACCACGAGGCCGGCAAGGTGGAGCGGGTCTCCCTGCATGTCCTTCTCGTTGATGCCGTAGTTGCCGATCTGCGGGTACGTGAGCGTGACGATCTGGCCCGCGTAGGACGGGTCGCTCACGATCTCCTGATACCCCACCATCGAGGTGTTGAAGACTATCTCGCCAAAGGTCTCGCCCTCGGCGCCGGCAGAGCGCCCGAAGAAGTGCATCCCGTTCTCGAGCGCGAGGAGCGCCCTCGGATGCCTGCCGTTGTCCACCAGTAGGTTCACAGCAACACCGCCCTTTCTTCCGGGCGCCCTCATCAGGCAAGTCGCCGGCTACAAAAAACGGAGCACCCGCGAGCGAGGACTCCGAATTAAGGCTGCGACAAGTATGTTGTGGACGCCTTTTCGGTCTCTCGTACCGTCTTAAAGGTCGTCTACGAGCATAGCAGGTCGAGCGTTGCTTGTGTGGCGGCGCAACGACTTCGCAAAAAACTCGGGCGCAGGGCAAGAAGAACCTCGTCCCGCGCCCGCCCCACGGGAGCCCTAATCCCCCAGCGCGGCGAGCGCCTCCGGGAAGGGCGCGAGGCTGCGGCGCAGGATGCCGTGCATGTGCGCGATGGCCACGCCGTAGTTGGTCATGGGGACGCCCTGTCGCGCGGCACGGTCCTGGCGCGAGCGCATCTCGCGCGCGTTGAGGGTGCACCCGCCGCAGTGGACCACGGCGGCGTAGCGCGTGAGGTCCTCGGGAAAGTCCGCGCCGCTCGTGAAGGAGAGCTCGAGCGAGGCGCCCGTGTGCGCAGCGAGCCACGCGGGCATCTTGACGGTACCGATGTCCTCGCACTGCCGGTGGTGCGCGCAGCCCTCGCTGATGAGCACGGCGTCGCCGTCGCGCAGGCGGTCGAGCGCCGCCGCGCCGCGCACGGCCCCCACGAGGTCCGCCTTGTAGCGCAGCATGAGGATCGAGAAGGACGTGAGCGGGACGCTCTCGGGCACGATGCGCGCCACCTGGCCGAAGGCCTGCGAGTCCGTCACCACGAGCGCGGGCGGCCCGGAGAGCGACGCCAGCGCGGCAGGAAGCTCGGTCTCGCGGCAGACCACGGGAAGGCAGCCCCCGTCCAAGAGGTCGCGAATGGTCATCTGCTGCGGCAGGATGAGGCGTCCCCTGGGAGCGGAGGCGTCGATGGGGCATACCAGCACCACGACGCTTCCGGGCGCAACGAGGTCGGCCACGACGCGGCGCTCGCGACCGCCCGGCGCGCCGAGGGCGGCGATGCGCTCCTTGAGCTCGTGCACCCCCTCGCCCGTGAGGGCACTCACGGCAACAGCCGAGGAAGCGAGCTCGGGCTCCCGCCGCCCCAGGTCCGCGAGCGAGTCGCGCGCCGCGGGCAGGTCGCACTTGTTCCAGGCCAGCACGCTCAGCACCCGCCGTCCCCGGAATGCCGCGAGGAGCTCGCGGTCCTTCTCGGAGAGGCCGCTCTCGCCGTCCACCACCAGCACGGCCACGTCGCAGCTCGAAAGAGCCCGCAGCGCCCTGGCCACGCGCGCCTCCCCGAGCGCGCCCTCGTCGTCGACGCCGGGCGTGTCCACGATGACCACGGGACCCAGGGGCAGGAGCTCCATGGCCCTCTTGACCGGGTCCGTGGTGGTTCCCCGCACGTCGGAGACGATCGCGAGCTCCTGCCCGGTGACGGCGTTCACCACGCTCGACTTGCCGGCGTTTCTCAGCCCGAAGAACCCTATGTGCACGCGCTCGCCCGAAGGCGTCTCGTTGAGTCCCATCTCTCCCCCGTCTGCAAGTTGGGGACAGTCCCCAATTTGCAGATACTTTTGATATCAAATCTTTGTGTAAATTGGGGACTGTCCCCAACTTGCAGGCTAGAAGCGGAAGTCGCGGCGGTTGGAGCCGCGGATGTCCGCCACGTGCTCGGTGGCGATGCCCCGCGTGCGCTCGTTGGGGATGCGCGCGAGCTCGCGCTCGATGAGCGGCCAGCCCACCTCGGCCGTGGCGGGCGAGGCGTAGTCCACCAGGTACTCCGCGAGCGTCATCAGGGCATTGGGATGGCAGCAGTTGAGGATCTGCCCGCTCTTGCAGAGGCTCATGAAACGGTCCCCCGTGCGACCCTCGCGGTAGCACGCGGTGCAGAACGAGGGGATGTGGTCGAGCTGCATGAGCCAGCGCACCACCTCGTCGAGCGAGCGCTGGTCGGAGACGTCGAACTGCTCGGAGTCGTGCGGGCGCTCCTCCTCGTCGTAGCCGCCCACGCTCGTGCGCGAGCCGCCGGAGATCTGCGAGATGCCCAGCTCGAGGGCACGCCCGCGGACGGTCTCGTTCTCGCGCGTGGAGATGATCATGCCGGTGTAGGGCACCGCCACGCGGATGCACGCGATGATCTTGGCAAAGGTGTCATCGTCGATCCCGTTGTCGAACTCGTCCGGATCGATGTCGTCCGCCCTCTTGAGGCGCGGCACGGAGATGGTGTGCGGCCCCACGCCGTGCACGGCCTCGAGGTGCTCGGCGTGGCAAAGCAGGCCGGCGAACTCGTAGCGGTACTTCTCCAGACCAAAGAGCACGCCCAGGCCAACGTCGTCGATGCCGCCGTCCATGGCGCGGTCCATGGCCTCCGTGTGGTAGTCGTAGTCGTGCTTGGGACCGGTGGGGTGCAGCTCTAGGTAGCTCTTCTTGTCGTAGGTCTCCTGGAAGAGGATGTAGGTGCCTATTCCCGCATCCTTGAGCATGCGGTACTCCTCCACCGTGGTCGCGGCGATGTTGACGTTCACGCGGCGGATGGCACCGTTTTTGTGCTTGATGGAGTAGATCGTGTCGATGCACTCGAGGATGTACTCGATGGGGTTCATCCTGGGGTCCTCGCCCGCCTCGATGGCAAGGCGCTTGTGCCCCATGTCCTGCAGCGCGATTACCTCGCGGCGCACCTCGTCCTGCGTGAGCTTGCGGCGCGCGATGTGCTTGTTCTTGGCGTGGTACGGGCAGTAGGTGCAGCCGTTCACGCAGTAGTTGGAGAGGTAGAGCGGCGCAAAGAGCACGATGCGGTTGCCGTAGTAGGCGAGCTTGATCTGGCGCGCCAGCTCGAAGATCTTCTCGTTGAGCTCGGGCACGTCGCAGGCCAAAAGCACGCTCGCCTCGCGGTGCGTGAGGCCCGCACAGTGGTAGCCGTTGCCCCGTCGGACGGGCTTCGCCTTCTCGAGCAGGCTCTCGATGAGCGCGACGTCGTGCGCGTGCGCGGCGGCATAGTCGAGGGTCTCGCGGATCTCCTCGTCGTTGATGAAGTCCTCGGCATAGCGGGACCTCG
The DNA here is from genome assembly GCF_002159625.1 of Olsenella sp. An285. Classification (GTDB taxonomy): domain Bacteria; phylum Actinomycetota; class Coriobacteriia; order Coriobacteriales; family Atopobiaceae; genus Thermophilibacter; species Thermophilibacter avicola. The sequence continues at coordinate 255,419 of NZ_NFIZ01000001.1, read as the reverse complement.
GGTCGTACTTCGCCATATGTCTCCTCTCCTTCGCGGTCAGGCTCGCGGGTGCGGACCTTCCCCCTCAGATGCGCGCCGGGCGCGGCGTGACGCCCGGACTCGGCTGTCAGCGACGCCTGGCGTCGCCTCGGTCGACCACCACGTGGCAGCCGATCTCCTCCATGCGCCGCGACAGCTCGGCAAGCCCCTCTGCCGCCTCGCTGCCGGCGCACGCCTTATTATCGTACAGCTCGTACTTCTCGCGCGCGTCCGTCGGCGAGAGGTTGGGCATGACCACGTTGGCGCCGGCGAGCATGCCCCGCTCGCAACCGCGCGCGTCAAGCGTGGCGAGCGCCGTCGTAGCCGGAAGCAGCAGCGCGGGCTCGATCAGCCGCAGGAGCGAGAGCAGGTAGCACGTGAGCCCCGCCGAGCCCGCCGGCTCGTGCGCGAGCGGGGTGGCGTGATGCGGGACAAAGGGGCCGATGCCGCACATGGCGGGGCGGAGCTCTTCCACCAGCTTGAGGTCGGCGGCGAGCGTGGCAGGCGTCTGCCCGGGCGAGCCCACCATGAAGCCGCAGCCAACCTGGTAGCCTATGGCCGCGAGGTCGCGCAGGCAGGCCAGGCGGTGCTCCAGCGTGAGCTCCGCCGGATGGAGGCTCGCGTAGTGCGCGGGGTCAGCCGTCTCGTGCCGCAGCAGGTAACGGTCCGCGCCCGCGTCAAAGAGGGCCCGGTAGCTCTCCTGGCTGCGCTCCCCCAGGGAGAGCGTGACCGCACAGTCCGGGTGTGCCAGCTTTATCGCGCGCACGAGCCCGCACATGAGCTCGTCCGTGAGCGCGCCGTCCTCCCCGCCCTGGAGCACGAAGGTCCTGAAGCCCAGCTCATAGCCCTCGTTGCAGCACGCGAGCACGGTCTCCGGGGAGAGCCGGTAGCGCTCCGCCGTTCGGTTGGAGCGGCGAAGGCCGCAGTAGAGGCAGTCGTTTCTGCAGTAGCTGCTTATCTCCAGGAGGCCGCGGACGAAGACGTCGTCCCCGTAGATCTCTCGCCGGGCGGCGAGGGCGCGCTCGGCGGCATAGGATGCCAGAGAAGGCGAGAAGAACGCGACGAGCTCCTCGTACTTCTCGATGGGAAGCATGTGCTCGCAGGCGAGAAGGTCGACGAGCTCGCGCCCGCGCTCCTCGGCGGCGCAGCTAGGCATCCGACCCGCCCTGTCCTGCCACTTCCTGCTCTGCGACCACGTTGGAATAGAGCGTCTTCACGCTCACGCCCGGGAGCGACCCCACCTTGCCGGCGAGGGCGGACGTGACGTCCTGCGGCGCGTCCAGGGCGACGGAGATCACGCCCACCCCGCGCTCGCGGTACGGCACCCCCATGCGACCGAAGATGTGGTCGCGGTACTCGTGCAGAAGCTCGTTCAGGGCCTCGACGGACTCCGGGTCCTCGATGATGATCCCCATGATGGCGACGCGCGTGGTGGCTGACATGGCGCTCCCCTCCTCTGTTGACCGTGCGCCCATCATAGTTCTTCTCGGCAGCGTCACGCTTCAATCACCATGTTTCTGCGGACAAAACAGGCTTCGACAACGGCCGATTCTGTCCGGAAATACATGGTGATCGCACGGCGAGAAGAACGCGGAGGCAGCGCCTCCCGCCCGCGTCACCCGGCGGAAGGAGCGACATGCGAGAGGCGGCCCCGGACCTGCTAAGAGGAAGTTCCGCGCAGCGCACTTCCTCGTGCAGGTCCGGGGCCGCCCCCACCTCGAGCCGGGTCAGGCGACTAGCACACTCCCTGGGCCATCATGGCCTCGGCGACCTTGGTGAAGCCGGCGATGTTGGCGCCCATGACGAAGTTGCCCTCGTGGCCGTAGGCACGGGCGGTGTCGTCCACGTTGTGGAACATGCCGCGCATGAGGCTCTCGAGCTTGCCGTCGACCTCCTCGAAGGTCCAGGAGAGGTGCTCGGCGTTCTGGCTCATCTCGAGGCCGGACACGAGCACGCCGCCGGCGTTCGCGGCCTTGCCGGGCATGAAGGCGACGCCGTTCTCCATGAGGTAGGTGGTGGCGTCGGGCGTGGTGGGCATGTTCGCGCCCTCGCCCACGACCTTGCAGCCGTTGGCCACGAGCGCCTGGGCGTCCTCGAGGTGCAGGGTGTTCTCGCGGGCGCAGGGAAGCGCGATGTCGCAGGGAAGCTGCCAGACGCCGCGGCCGTCGCCCTCGTGCCAGGTGGCGTTCGGGCGCTCGTCGACGTACATCGCGAGGCTCACGCCCTGGTCGTGGCCGGAGCGCTTCTTATTGTAGATGTGCTCGAGCACCTGGTAGTCGATGCCCTCCTGGTCCTCGACCCAGCCCTTGGTGTCGGAGCAGGCAACGACGGTGCCGCCGAGCTGCGCGACCTTCTGGATGGCGTAGATGGCCACGTTGCCGGAGCCGTGGACGACGACCTTCTTGCCCTCGAAGGAGTCGCCGTTGCTCTTGAGGTACTCGTCGACGAAGTACACGAGGCCGTAGCCCGTGGCCTCGGTGCGGGCAAGCGAGCCGCCGAAGGTGAGGCCCTTGCCCGTGAGGACGCCGGTCCACTCGTTGCGGATGCGCTTGTACTGGCCGAACATGTAGGCCACCTCACGGCCGCCCACGCCCAGGTCGCCGGCGGGAACGTCGGTGTTGGGGCCGATGTGGCGGCAGAGCTCGGTCATGAAGGACTGGCAGAAGGCCATGACCTCGCGGTTGGACTTGCCCTTGGGATCGAAGTCGGCGCCGCCCTTGCCGCCGCCCATGGGCAGAGTGGTCAGGCTGTTCTTGAAGATCTGCTCGAAGCCGAGGAACTTGAGCATGCCCAGGGTGACCGTGGGGTTGAAGCGCAGGCCGCCCTTGTAGGGGCCGATGGCGGAGTTGAACTCGACGCGGTAGCCGCGGTTGACCTGGACCTTGCCGGCGTCGTCGACCCAGGGGACGCGGAACATGACCACGCGCTCGGGCTCGACGATGCGCTCGAGCAGGGCGTTCTCCTCGTACTCGGGGTGAGCGTCGAGGGCGGGCTGCAGGGTCTCGAGGACCTCCTTGGCCGCCTGGATGAACTCGAGCTGCTCGGGATAGCGAGCCTCGAGATCGGCGATGACCCTCTCGGAATACGTCATGTGAATCTCCCTTCACTGGCGGCAATGCCGCGACGAAAGTTCCGGAAGAGAGAATACGTGCGGAAAACCCCTCGAAAAACAATCGCGGACGAAGTGTAACGGCATCGAACCTCGCGCGAAATCTGCCGTACACACGAAACACAGGCGCAATCCATACGCCCACGTTCTGTTAATTGGGGACAGTCCCCAATTAACAGAAAGCCCGGACGCATGGCCCGGGCTCATCAAAGTCTGGAGCGGGTGACGGGAATCGAACCCGCGTCATCAGCTTGGAAGGCTGAGGTTCTACCATTGAACCACACCCGCGTGCATGGTCGGGGCGACTGGATTCGAACCAGCGACCCTCTGCTCCCAAAGCAGATGCGCTACCAAGCTGCGCCACGCCCCGGTCGCAAGTGATAAGTATAGGCGAGCATCCCCCGCCCGGCAATCTGTAAATTGGGGACTGTCCCCAATTTACATATCGCTCGCCGTGCTTCAGGGCGCGTCCGCCGAGTCCTCCCAGCCGGGTTGTTACAGCCCTTCGTTCGTGGGTAGCGAGTAAACAAGCCGGAGAAGGGAGGCCGTCATGGACGATCTGTTCCTCGCCAATTCCATGCTGACGCTGTGGTTTCCCGCGGTGGTCATCCTCTCGCTTGGCACCGTTGCCGGCAGGTGGGCGGCGCTGGGAAAGATGGGCAGGCGGCGTTGGGCCGCGATCGTCCCGATCTTCTCGACCTGGGAGGTGAGCGAGGGGGCCTCCGGTAGCCGCGTGCTGAGCACGGTTGCCGCCACGGCGAGCGCGGCGTTTCTGATCTCCGTCCTTCTCGGCCTCGGGCGCCACTACGAGACGCAGTGGGTCGCGACGCTCATCCTCGCACTCTGGATCGTGACGCAGCTCGTGGTGAGCGAGCGGCTCGCGAGGGCCTTTGGGGCGGGTCCGGGCTTTGCGGCGGGGCTCGTTCTTGTCCCCATCGTCACATACCCGCTCCTCGTGATGGACGGAAAGGTATATCTCGGCCCGGTTGACGGGGCTGGGGCATAGGCCATCCTCGTGCCGTCTGGCGTACAATCGGGACGAGAAGAACCTCGAGAAGGACGTCATATGGCCCACTCCCCGCTCGGTCGCACACTGCTCATAGCCAACCCCGCCGCCCACAGCGGCCGCGGCGCTGAGGGCGCGGACTTCGCGCGTCACTTCCTGGGGAGCTATTCCACCGCGACAAGAGGGTACGAGGTCCGCCTCACCGGAGGGCCCGGCGATGCCGTGGGGATGGCCGCGGGCGCCGTAGGCCTTGACACGGTCCTCGCGCTCGGCGGCGACGGGGTCATACACGAGGTTGTGAACGGTCTCATGCGACTTCCGGAGTCCGCGCGCCCGCAGCTCGGCATCATTCCCCTTGGCTCCGGCAACGACTACGCGCGTACGCTCGGCATGGTCAAGAACGACGTCGAGAGAGCGTTTGCCCAGCTCGTTCGTGGCACGGTGCGCGAGCTCGAGGTCGGGCGCGTCAACGGGATCCACTTCATGCAGACGCTCTCGTTTGGCCTGGACGCGGCAATCGCGCTGGACACGACCGACCGTCGCGCGGCCAACACCTCGCAGGAGGGCGAGGCGCTCTTTATCACCTCCGGCCTCAAGATCCTCTCGCGCGCGAGGGAGGGCTTCCCCTGCACGGCGCGCTTTGACGACGAGGGGCCCGTCGACCTCAGGACGCTCATCTTTGCCGTGCAGGTGGGGCCCACCTACGGCGGCGGCTTCAGGGTCTGCCCGGACGCCGACCCCGGCGACGGTCTTCTCGATGTCTGCTACAACGTCAAGAAGCCGGCGCTCCCCCATCTGATGGCCCTCTTTGGGCTCGCGCGCTCCGGACGTCACGCGAGGTCGCGCGTCGTGCGCCTGCGCCGCATCCGCCACGCCGAGCTCGACTTTGCTGAGGAGCCGCCCTGCCAGGTCGACGGCGAGCGCCTTGCCGGCACCCACTTCAAGATCGACGTCATCCCCCGCGCCCTCCGCGTCATCTGTTAATTGGGGACAGTCCCCAATTCACACACATTTTTGATGTAAGGCCTTCTCGATGGCGTAGCGACCGAGCCCCGTCAGCCTTCCAATTTGCTTTACTGAGAGACCTGCCTCGCTGAGACTCCGCAGCGGATTCGAACGACTCTCCGGAGGCATCGCCTTGAGGCTGTCGAGAGAGATGGGCCAGATTGCGGCAGCGGCAGCCTCGATCGCGTCCTCGTCGGGAATGCGCGAGGAGGTCCTGGGATAATAGGGCGCCGCCTCTGGATCGCTGACGAACTCACAGAAGCCGGAGACTCCCCCGAGCATGTCCAGAAGCACGCTCGTCTCGCAGAGGCCGGGGACGCCGGCATACTCGGAGTAGCTGCTCCACCTGTAGTTTCGATGCTCCGACACCCCGGCCCTGCTTGGGTTGAGGTGGATGTACCTCATCGTTGCGAGAAGCTGCTCGTCGGTACGAACGGCCACGCTCGTAAAGCGCGAAGCGAACACGTGACCAACGTGACCCCACCGCTCGTTGAAATGACGCGCGCACGCAGTCGACACCAGGTGAGCGAACTTGCTCAGCTCCCCCTTGGCGTCGTCAACGAGCAGGTGCACATGATTGCTCATGAGGCACCATGCGAGAACACTCAGCGAAAACCTGTCGAGCGCCCGCTGCAGCACCCGAAGAAACGCCTCGTAATCAGCCTCGTCCTCAAAGATGACCTGCTTGCCCGCTCCCCTCATGATGACGTGATAGAATCCCTGCTCCGACAGCTCCCTTGGTCCTCTTGGCATGTCTCCCCCCATCAACGGCGTGCGAGCAAACATACCCGGCGTAACAAAGCATAAAGATGCCGCCCGCCGACGGTTCGGCGAGCGGCATCAAAGTTTTGTGCTAATTGGGGACTGTCCCCAATTTACAGACTAGCGGGCGGCGGCCTGGAGCATGGCCTTGACCTCGGTGGCGGTCTTGAGCTTCATGACCTTCTCAGTGAGGGCGTCGGCCTCGGCCTTGGTCCACTCGGAGATGATGCGGCGGGTGCGCAGGATGGACGGGGCGGAGACGGAGTACTCGCTCAGGCCGAAGGAGATGAGCACGGGGATGAGCAGCGGGTCGGCCGCCGCCTCGCCGCACATGCCCACCATGATGCCGGCCTTGTTGCCCTCCTCGATGATGCGCTTGAGCGAGCGCAGGACGGCGGGCTGGTAGACCTCGTAGAGGTAGCCCACCCTGTCGTTGCCGCGGTCGGCGCACATGGTGTAGCCGATGAGGTCGTTCGTGCCGATGGAGAAGAAGTCGCACTCGGCGGCAAGGTCGTCGGCAATGAGGGAGGCGGCGGGCGTCTCGATCATGGTGCCGACCTCGATGTCCTTGTTGTAGGCCACGCCGCGGGCGTCAAGATCGGCCTTGCACTCCTCGACGAGCGCCTTGACCTGGCGAATCTCGTCGATGTTGGTCACCAGCGGCACCATGATCTTGATGTCGCCGAAAGCGGAGGCGCGAAGAAGGGCCGTGAGCTGGACCTTGTACTGCTCGGGGTTGTTGAGGCAGTAGCGGACCGCACGGTAACCCATGAAGGGGTTCTCCTCCTTCTGGAGGTTCATGTACGGGATCTCCTTGTCGCCGCCCACGTCGAGCGTGCGGATGATGACCGGCTGGTTCTTCATGCGCAGCGCGACCTTCTGGTACGCGGCGAACTGCTCGTCTTCGCTCGGGAGCTCCTTGGCGTCCATGAAGAGGAACTCGGAGCGGAAGAGGCCGACGCCCTCGCAGTCGTGCTCGGCCGCGACGTTGGCGTCATCCGGGTTGCCGATGTTGGCGACGAGAAGGACCTTGTCGCCGTCGCCGGTGACGGTGGGCTTGCCGCGATAGGCCTCGAGCGCCTGCTTCTCCTCGGCGAACTGCTTGGCCTTGGCACGGTAGTGGGCGAGGTCGTTGTCGTTGGGGTTCACCAGGACGCGGCCGCGGGAACCGTCAACGATGACCATGTCGCCGCCCTTGACGTTCTTGGTGCAGTCCGCGACGGAGAGCACGGCGGGAATCTCGAGCGCGCGGGCGATGATTGCGGAGTGGGACGTGCGGCCGCCGGTCTCGGTGACGATGCCAGCCACGTTGTCCTTGTCGATGTCCGCCGTCATCGAGGGCGTGAGCTCGTGGACGACCACGATGGAATTCTCGGGCAGCGTGGAGAGGTCGACGACCTCCTTGCCCAGCAGGTCGGCGAGAAGGCCGGTCTTGACGTCGGCGACGTCGGCGGCGCGCTCGCGGAAGAGCTCGTCCTCCATGTTGGAGAACATGTTGTAGTACATGTCATAGGCCTCGGAGACGGCCTGCTCGGCGCACATGCCGGCCTCGATGGAGCCGTTGACCATCTCCTGGATGCCCTCGTCCTCGGCAAACTCGATGTGGGCGCCCATGATGGCGGCGGCCTCCTCGCCCACGGTCTGCGTCATGCGCTCGATCTGGGCGTTGGTCTGCTCGATGAACTTGGCGACGGCGGCGGCGTAGCGCTGCTTCTCGTCGCCGGCGTCATCCGGCTTGTGCGGAGTGAAGCTCAGGTCGGGCTCAACGGCCACGCGCGCGACGCCGATCCCGATGCCGTCAGATGCGTTAACTCCCTCGTACATGTTCTCCCCCATCCTTCTGGCCGCAAGCGGCCAAGCTGAACATTGTCTCGCCCCCGGGACCCGGGGACGGGATACCCCCATATGAGCGCGAGCGGTCAGCTACTGCTGCTTCTCGCCCTCCTCTGCCGCGGCGGCAGCGGCCGCGCGGTCCTTGTTCGTCTGGATGTCCTGGGCGATGATGCCGGGAATGGCACGGCCCATCTTCTTGTAGAGCGCGGTGACCACGCGGTCGATCGTGGCGCGACGCGCGATGCCCTTGCTCGCCGCGGTGGCGGTGCCGCACGCGGAGGCAAAGATGAGCGCCGTCTCGTAGTCGACGCCACGCGTGACCTGAGAGAGGAAGCCGCCCACCATGGAGTCGCCCGCGCCCGTGGCGTTGACGAGCTTGATCTTGGCGGTGGGGACGATGTGCTCCGCGCCGTTCTCGTCAAGCAGCAGCGAGCCGTGCCCGCCGCAGGAGATGATGACGTTGCGCGCGCCCTTCTCCTGGAGCTTGTGCGCGTAGGGCATGCACTCCTCGGGCTCCTCGATGTTCACGCCGTAGATGCGCCCGACCTCGTGGTTGTTGGGCTTGATGAGGAACGGGCGCATCTCGAGCGACTCCATGAGGAGCTGGCCGGGGGCGTCCACGACAAACTGGATGCCGCGCCCGCCGAGGCGGCGCATGATCTGCATGTACATGTCCTCGGGCAGGCTGTTGGGGATGGAGCCCGTGAGAACGAGGGTGTCACCGGCGCCGACGACGTCCATGCGGCCAAGGAGCTCGTCGACCTTCTTCTCCGGGATCTTGGGGCCCATGCCGTTGACCATCGTCATGACGATGCCGTTGAGCTTGACGTTGATGCGGGTGTACCCGCGGTCGAGAAAAACGAAGTTGCTCGCGATGCCCTTCTCCTGAAGACGGCGCAGGAGGTAGTCGCCCGTGAAGCCCGCGGCGATGCCCATCGCGATGCTGGGCGTGTCGAGCTCGTTCAGGATGGTGGCGATGTTGATGCCGTTACCACCACAGTGAAGCTCCTCGTTGGAGGAACGGTTGGTGAATCCCATGTCGAGCGTCAGGGGGTGCATGACATAGTCGAGGGCGGGGTTCAACGTCATTGTGTAAATCAACGCGCGCTCCTTCCAACGGGCGAGGCCACCTGAGCCACCTGTTCAGTATGCAGCACATGAAACCGTTCTCTCGCGCAGAATTACGCGAGCGCGCGCGTCCATACGGCCAGAGGCTCGAATCGAGCCGGGCGCCGTCTCCGGCACCCGGCTCGCAAGCTGTCTGGTGCGCCCTGAGGGATTCGAACCCCCGACCTTCGGATTAGAAGTCCGCGGCTCTATCCAACTGAGCTAAGGGCGCGATGGACGAGCGCGGGAAACATTTTAGAGCATCCCGTAGGCCTTCGCGGCGAGAATGCCCTCTACGGTCTTGGCGTCCTGGATGAGCCCCTGGCGGATGGCCTCCACGGTGTCGTCCACGTCCACCCAGACGACGCCCACGAACTCGCCCTCGTCCGGCCGGGACGCCTCCTGCGTGAGGCCACGGGCAAAGTAGACCGAGGTGTGCTCGTTCGTGAAGCCGGGCGCGCCATAGGACTCCGTCAGCAGCTCCAGCCGCTCGGCCACGAGCCCCGTCTCCTCCGTGAGCTCGCGCGCGGCGCAGACGTCGCGGGGCTCGCCGGGGTCCACCTTGCCGGCGGGGATCTCGAGCGTCATCTGTCCCAGCGCCACGCGGTACTGCCGCACGAGGCACACCCGGCCGTCCACCACGGCAACGACGCCCGCCCCGCCGTGGTGCCGCACGATCTCGCGCCAGTCCCGGCTGCCATCAGAGAGCTCGACCAGCAGGTGCTCGACCGAGAAGATCTTGCCCTCCCACTCGCGGTCCGTCCGCACCACGCCCTCCATGAGCCGGGGCTCGGGCTCGAGCGCACGCCTGACGGCTTCGAGGCCGTCGTCCTTCTCGCCAGCGCGACGGCTCTTCTCGGCGTCCTTCTCGACGTCCTTCTCGCCGCGCCCCTCGGTGCCCTTCCCTGTCATTGACGCATCACTCCCCCGTGGTCTCGAACTCGCCCGTGGCGTAGTCGATGTCGAATCCGTACGCGGTGTTGAAGACCTCCACCCTGAGGTCGAGCTCCCCGTCGGAGGAGCGCACGTCCACGAAGACGCTCCTCGCCAGAAGCTCGTCACCCTCGTAGACGGGTGTGGCCGAGTAGAAGACGGTGCCGTCCGGGTTGTCCCAGAGCCAGTCGCGAGCGATGCCCTCGGTGTAGGCCATGCCGCCGTCCTGGCCGCGGTTGTCGCCCACGTTCTGCGGGCGGGTGCCCGTGATGAGGTTGTACGCGGCGTCGTCTCCGCCGAGGGACTTGGCCAGGAGGTGGCTGCGGTTGAAGAGCGCGCCGTGATAGGTCTTCTCGCCGGGCATCTTGATGTCGACCTCGCGGTTGTGCCCCCAGCCCGAGGGATGGATCCCGTGGATGTCCTCGCGCTCGCGGTCGCTTCCCTCGCGCATCATGTCGAAGGTCACCAGCGCGACGGCGCGCCCGGTGCGCCCGAGGGAGTCGAGCCCCTCGTAGCGCGCCTCACCGGGCTCGAGCTCGACGTCCACGACCGCAGAGCCTGCCTTGCGGTAGTACTCCGGGTACTCGTCGAAGCTCCAGGAGCTGTACGCGAGCTCGCCGCTCGCGGACGCGGCCGGGGCGCCCGAGCCGGAGCCGCCGGTGATGGAGGGCAGCGCGCCCGAGAGGCACACCGCCAGCAGCACGACGACGATCGAGGCGACGAGCCCCGCGGGGCCGCGCAGCTTAGCCGGGTTGGTCTCCTTGCGCCTGTCTGACATGGTCCTCCTCTGATCCTGTGTGTCATCGCAGGATACCACGGGAGCCGGACGGCACCTCAACGCCCGCCTCAGGGAATGGGGGCGGAGCTGCGGCCGGCGGGCACAGAGCGTCCACGCAAAAAACGGCCGGGCACCACGCGGGCGCCCGGCCGAAGCTATCGTGGTGGATCGTCAGGGGTTCGAACCCTGGACCTTGGGATTAAGAGTCCCCTGCTCTACCAGCTGAGCTAACGATCCAAAATGGTGGATCGTCAGGGGTTCGAACCCTGGACCTTGGGATTAAGAGTCCCCTGCTCTACCAGCTGAGCTAACGATCCGTATTCGATTAAATGGGGTGGGCGAAGGGTCTCGAACCCTCGACCTACGGAGCCACAGTCCGTCGCTCTACCAACTGAGCTACACCCACCATTTCGCGAACCTCTTCAGGCAGCTCGATTATTATGCACGCCCGCACGGGGCGATGCAAGGACTTTTTTGCGCGGATTCGGATTTCCTCCACGAGACGCACCGCGCTATGAGGCCGCGCAGCTCGCGAGCATCCAGAACAGGAGGAAGAGCAGGGCGAGAAGAACGGCCGCACACCCGCACCCGCTCAGGCACGATCCACATCCGCCTCCGCCGGACGGCGACCCGCCGCGCTCGGAGTCCGCGCGACGGTACTCCCCGCCTATGCCGTAGTGCGTGAAGGCCCGCTCGGGCGCGCTCCAGCGCCCGTCGCGGTCGAAGTCGTAGGGATTGGCCATGCTCACACCGGACAACCTGACAAACTACCCTGTCCCCTTTGTCATATCAGTCGAGGAGCCCCTCCCAGGTGAGGAGCGCCGAGTTCCTGAGGAAGCGCCGGAAGGGGCTGATGTCGCCCTCGAGGTGGAAGACGTCGAGCCCGGCGTGGTAGGCGCCGTGGTCCTGCGCGCGGATCACGATGGGCGGCATCCCCATCGCAAGCAGCACGCCGTTCATGAGCAGGCGCGCGGTGCGCCCGTTGCCGTCCGCGAAGGGGTGGATCTCAAAGAGCCGGGCGTGGATGTACGCGGCGATGGTGAGGTGGCGGCGGCCCTCCTCCAGGTACGAGTTCACGTCGTCCGCAAGGACGCCCACCGCATGCGGGACCTCCACGGCGGGGATGCCGATGCTCGCCGGTCCGCCGACGTAGTTCTCGAGCTTGAACGTGCCAGGGCGCTCCCCCGCAAGAAGGAGCTTCTCGCTGTAGGTCCCCATGGTCACGAGCCCCTGCGCCTCCTGGATGAGCTCCTCGCTGAGGCGGGGGTCCTCCGCGAGCCTGCGGCGCGCCAGGTCCCAGGAGAGCTTGAGGTTGCGCGTCTCCACGAGCACCTCGACGTCTCCGGTGTAGCTCTCGACGGCGTCCCCCTTGATGATCTGGCTCACGGTGGCAAACGCGAGCTCGTCGTTCTCGATCTTCTCGGAGTTGTAGACGTAGTCGAAGACGAACTCGTCAAGGAGCCTCTCGCGGCGCTCCTCGGGAAGCGCCACCCACTTCTCGACCAGCGCGTCGTAGCGTTCCTTAAGCAAGTTGGCCATGGTGCACCTCCCGTCGGCGATGATTGCTAGCATTCTAGCGAGCGCGAGGGGCTGAGGGGCCCTCGACTCTGCCAGAGGCCCCGCGCCCTCGGCGGAGGGACCGGGCGGGAGCGGAAAATGAGGGCGCGCCCATACGCGCTGCTATACTGTCGACAGCTGCACGCATTACGAAAGGACCTCCATGGACATCAACGAGACCGAGCTCGCAGGGCTTCTCGGCGCGCTCTCCAGCGCGAAGGCCCCTTCGGGCTTCGAGGACGAGACGATCTCGGTGGTCCGCTCGTTCTGCGAGGAGTGGGCCTCCGTGGAGGAGAACACGCTGCGCGACGGGCTCGTCGTCCCGCGAAACTTCACGGGCGAGAAGCCCGTTCTCATGCTGGACGCGCACGGCGACGAGGTTGGCGGCATGGTCAAGGCCGTGCTCTCCAACGGCACGATGAGCTTCGTCGAGCTGGGGCGCTTCTCCCCCGGCGCGCTCGCCGGCCAGGGCGTGCTCGTGCGCGCGACGGACGGCACGTGGGTTCGCGGCGTCATCGGCGTGAAGCCCCCGCACTTCTGGACCGATGCCGAGCGGGCCTCCGGCAAGGCGGGCCTCGTGCTGGACGTGGGCGCGAGGTCGCGCGAGGAGGCCGTCGGCACCTTTGGCATGGGTATGGGCGAGCCCTTCGTCCCGGACACCGCCTTCTCGTACGACGCCGGTCGCGGCGTGGCCTTTGGCAAGGCGCTCGACTGCCGCGCAGGCGTGTGCGCGATGCTGTTCGCCCTGCGCGAGCTCGCCGGCCACGACGACCTTCCCGTGGACGTCGTGGCCTCGGTCTCCGCCCAGGAGGAGGTCGGCGAGCGAGGCGTGGGCGCAGCGGCCCGGCACTTCTCTCCGGACGCGGCCTTCCTGTTTGAGGGCTGCCCCGCCGACGACACCTTCACCCCGGCCGACGAGGTCGGGGCCGCCCTGGGGCGCGGGCCGATGTTTCGCTATTTCGACCGCTGCATGATCACGCACCCACGCTACCAGCGCTTCGTTCTGGGCGTCGCCTCAAAGGCGGGCCTTCCCGCTCAGACCTCCGTGCGCGAGGGCGGCGGCACGGACGGCGGCGTCCTGCACCAGCTCGACGTCCCCAGCGTGGTCGCGGGCGTGCCCTGCCGCTACGTGCACGCAGGAACCGCCATCTGCCGGACGGAGGACGTCGCGGCGGCGGCGAGAATCGCCGTGGCGGTGGCCGAGCGCCTCACGCCCGAGGTGCTCGAGGGTTTCTAGGATCGGGCAGGGGGTCCGGAGGCGCGCTCACTGATTACGCCGCCAGGTGGCCCTCCGGGAAGCCGACGCCGGAAGGACCAGAGATCGATCCCAGAACGGCTTGCCAGCCAGAATCCCCCTCGATTGGGCAAAAGAGTTGATGGTCGAGAGGACGCGCTGCCGTCTTCAGCACGTGACGTAAAGTCCCGCTTGTTCTTCTCGCCAGAATCATGAGGCGATTGGGCAGCATTCTTGATTATGCCGGGGTTTTATATCAAACAGTTTGCCCACTCGTCGGTGGGTTTGGCGGAAGCGCCATTGCGGGCGACGAGACGCAAAGCGCAGCGCGGGGCCGAGAAGGACCTCGGCCCCGCGCCAACCGCACGCTCTTCTTCCCTCAGCGGCCCCGCTACACCAGGTACTCCGCGATCTGCACGGCGTTGGTGGCCGCGCCCTTGCGGATCTGGTCGCCGCAGCACCAGAAGGTGATCGAGCTCACGCCGTCGGGGGCGGAGAGGTCGCGGCGGATGCGACCCACCCACACGAGATCCTGGTCGGAGGTCTCGAGCGGCATGGGGTAGCGCGAGGAGGAGGGCTCGTCCACGACCCTCACGCCCGGCGCAGACTCGAGGATCTCGCGCGCCCGCTCCACGGAGAGCGGCCGCTCGAACTCTGCGGTGATGGACTCGGAGTGCGAGCGCACCACGGGCACGCGCACGCAGGTGCAGTTCACGCGCAGCTCGGGCAGGTGCATAATCTTGCGGCCCTCGTTCTGCATCTTCATCTCCTCGGAGGTGTAGCCCACCTCGTTGAAGCCGCCGATCTGCGGGATGAGGTTCTCGGCGAGCTGGTACTGGAAGGGGGCGCTCTCCCCCACCTCCTCGCCGGCGGCGACGCAACAGATCTCGCGCTCGAGCTCGAGGAGGCCCGGCAGGCCGGCGCCCGACGCCGCCTGGTAGGTGGAGACGATGAGGCGCGTGAGACCGGCGGCCTGGTGGAGCGGCCACACCGGCACGAGGCCGATGATGGTGGCGCAGTTGGGGTTGGCGATGATGCCGTGGTGCCCGGCTATGTCGCCGGCGTTGACCTCGGGAACGACGAGCGGCACGTCCGGCTCCAAGCGGAAGGCGTGGCTGTTGTCCACGCACACGGCGCCGCGGCGGACGGCCTCGGGGAGGAGCTCGCGGGCCGTGGCGTCATCAGCGGCGCCGAGCACGATGTCGGCGCCCTCGAAGGCGGCAGGCTCGGCCAGGCGGACGGGCACCTCCTCGCCGCGGAAGCTCACGGTACGCCCGGCGTCGACGGAGCGCTGGCTCGCCAGCGGGACGAGCTCGCGCACGGGGAAGTCGCGCTCCTCGAGGCACTGGAGCATCTGCTGGCCCACGACGCCCGTGGCGCCGAGGATGGCAACGTTCTTCTCGCTCATGGCGTTTCCTCTCAGTCGGGTTGACAAAGGGACTGTCCCCCTGTCAAGTTAGCTGGCGGTGACCATCTCGTCGCGGACGAAGCGGTCGTAGATCACCTGGACGGCGCGCTCGAAGTCGTCGTTGTTGACGCCCATGATGATCGAGATCTCCTGGGAGCTCTGCGTGATCATGCGGATGTTGATGCCCGCCTCGCCCAGCGCCCCGAAGATCTTGCCGGAGGTGCCGCTGCGCTTGGACATGTTGCGGCCGACCACGGAGAGCAGGGCGAGCTTGTCCACCATGGTGATGTCGTCCGGCTCGAGCTCGCGGCGGATGTCGGTCACGATGGAGTAGATCGAGTCGCGCACGTCGGCGCCGTTGACCACCACGGAGAACGAGTCGACGCCCGTGGGGATGTGCTCCACGGAGATCCCGTACCGCTCGAAGACGGAGAGCGCGCGGCGCACGAAGCCCACCTCGCCCGACATGTGGGCCTTCTTGACGTGCACGGAGATGAAGTCCTTCTTGCCGGCGATGCCGGTTATGAGGTGCTCGTCCTCGCCGATGCGCGCCTTCTCGCGGATGATGGTGCCCTCGTCCTGGGGACGGTTGGTGTTCTTGATCTGGATGGGGATGTTGACCTCGCGCACGGGGAAGATTGCCTCCTCCTGCAGGACCGAGGCGCCCATGTAGGAGAGCTCGCGCATCTCGTCGAAGGTGATGCGGCGGATGGAGCGCGGGTGGTCGACGATGCGCGGGTCGGCGGAGAGGAAGCCGGAGACGTCCGTCCAGTTCTCGTAGAGGCCGGCGTCGATGCACCGGGCGAGGATGGCGCCCGTGATGTCGCCGCCGCCGCGCTGGAAGAGCTTGATCTGACCGTCAACCGTGGCTCCGTAGAAGCCGGGCAGCACGAAGGAGCCCTGGCGCACCATCACGTCCTTGAGGCGCGAGGCCGTGCGCTCCATGTCAACCTCGCCGTTGTGATGGAAGACCATGACGTCCGCCGCGTCGACGAACGGCATGCCCAGGTACTCGGCCATGAGGTGGGCGGTGAACCACTCGCCGCGCGCGACGATGTACTCGGGCGAGTGCTTCTTGATGTTCTTGGCGAAGATCTCGAACTTCTCGTGCACAGGCCACTTGAGCCCGAGCTCGGAGGCGATGTCGAGGAAGCGCTGCTCGATGTCGGCCAGAAGGCCCGTGCAGTCGACGTGGTACTGCACGTGCGCGTTCACGAGGAGCAGGAGGTCGGTGATCTTGTTGTCCCCGTCGAAGCGCTTTCCGGCAGCGGAGACCACCACGAAGCGGCGGTCGGAATCCGCTTCGACGATCTCCTTGACCTTGCGGAACTGCTCGGCGGAGGCGACGGACGACCCGCCGAACTTTGCGATCTTGATCATGCTGTAAAACCTAGCCTTTCGGACGGTCGGGTTGACAGTTGGCCCCGGGCAAACTGTCAACTTGACAGCTGGCCCCGGGCAAACTGTCAAGCTACGAGAGCGCGGCCATGAACGTGGTCGGGTCGGAGACGAGCGCCTCGTCGAGAAGGGCGCGCGCGGCCTGCGCGGTGAGGTCGCGCACGAGGACGGCGCCCGGCGCGTACTCCTCGCCGCCGATGCTCGCGGAGGTGCGGTACACGTAGTCCGCCCGCAGGAGCGAGGGGTCGTACGCGAGGCCGCGCGAGAAGTCGTAGACGGGCCTGCGCACGCCGGTCGCGCAGTCGAGCACGTCCTGGACGATGGCGTTGCCGGTGGGGAGGCTGCCCGCCCCCTGGCCGTAGAACCTGAGCTCGCCCACCGTGGTGGCGTCGAGCGTGACGAGGTTGAAGTTGGAGGGAACGGCGGCCTCGAGCGAGTCCGCCGCAACCGCGACGGGCTCCACCGCGGCGGCGTAGCGACCGTCGCGCGAGACCCCCCTGCCGAGCAGCTTCACGGTGCGGCCGTGCGCGGCAAAGAGCTCGAGGTCGGAGAGGCGCAGGTTGCGGATGCCCGACGCGGGAAGGTTCTTCTCGCACGCAACGTCAAACGCCACGGAGGCGGTGATGATGGTCTTGTTGAGCACGTCGATGCCGTCGACGTCGGCCGAGGGGTCGCGCTCCGCGTAGCCCATCTCCTGGGCGCGGGCGAGGACGTCGTCGAAGTCCTCCGCGTCGCGCCGCATGGCGTCGACGATGTAGTTGGTGGTGCCGTTCATGATTCCCGAGAAGGACGTGACCTCGTCCACCCTGCGCACCTTCTCGATGCTCGCGATCCAGGGGATGCCGCCGCCGACGGAGGCCTCGATGTAGAGACTCGCGCCCGTCGCGCGCGCCGCATCCGCGAACTCCTCGAAGTGCGCGGCGACGACCGCCTTGTTTGAGGTCACGACGTTCTTGCCAGCCGCAAGGGCGGCCATGATGTAGGTGTGAGCGGGCTCGACGCCACCCATGCACTCGACCACGAGCTCGACGGAGGCGTCGGCGAGGATCTCCTCATAGCTCGACGTCATGCGCGGGTCCGTGAGGCGATCGGGGAGCTCGAGGATGTGGGAGACCTCCACCTGCGGCACGCGCGCGGAGACTATCTCGTCCACGCCGCGGCCCACCGTGCCGTAGCCGAGAAGGGCGATCTTCATGTGCGTCCAATCTTTCGAGTCTGTGTCAGGCGGCCGCGGGGCGCGGCCTGCGGCTTATCATACATGCGTCAGGAAAGGCCCCGGGCCTTGGTCCCCAACGCAAGGAGCAACCGTGACCACGTTCTACCACAGCACGCGCTCTGCAGGCGATTCCGTAACAAGCAAGCAAGCTATCCTCGCGGGCATCGCGCCCGACGGCGGCCTCTACGTGAGCGACGCGCTCGGCGAGACGCCCGTTTCGCTCGAGACCGTGTGCGCTCAGGGCTTCCACGACACGGCCCGCCTGGTGCTGGGGACGCTTCTGCCGGACTACGCCGCCGAGGAGCTCGCCTCGTGCGTCGAGGGCGCCTACGGGCCCCAGTGGGACACGCCCGCCGTCTGCCCGGTGACGCCGCTCGGCACGGACTGGCTGCTCGAGCTCTATCACGGGCCCACCTGCGCCTTCAAGGACGTGGCCCTGCAGATGCTGCCGCGCCTCATGAGCGTCGCGCGCGGGGGCGACGGCCGCAAGATCATGATCGTGACCGCCACCTCCGGTGACACCGGCAAGGCGGCACTCGACGGCTTTGCCAACGTGGCGGGCACGGGCGTGGCTGTCTTCTACCCCCACGGCAAGGTCTCGGACATCCAGCGCCTGCAGATGGTGACCCAGCCCGGCGACAACGTGGCCGTGTGCGCCGTGCGCGGCACCTTTGACGACTGCCAGGGCGAGGTCAAGCGCATCTTCTCCGACGAGGCCCTGGCCGAGCGCCTCGCCGGCAACGGCGTTGCGCTCTCGAGCGCCAACTCCATCAACGTGGGGCGCCTCGCCCCGCAGGTCACCTACTAC
This sequence comes from Olsenella sp. An285, assembly GCF_002159625.1. Lineage (GTDB taxonomy): Bacteria > Actinomycetota > Coriobacteriia > Coriobacteriales > Atopobiaceae > Thermophilibacter > Thermophilibacter avicola. The sequence continues at coordinate 237,247 of NZ_NFIZ01000001.1, read as the reverse complement.
TTCGACGCCTACGCCCAGCTGGTGCGCAGGGATGCCGTCCGCATGGGCGAGGAGGTCACCTTCTGCGTGCCCACGGGCAACTTCGGCGACGTGCTCGCGGGCTACTTCGCCAAGCGCCTGGGCCTGCCCGTGAGGCGCCTCGTGGTGGCGTCCAACGCCAACGACGTCCTCACCGACTTCCTCACCACCGGCACCTACGACCGTCGCCGCGACTTCCACAAGACCATCTCCCCCTCGATGGACATCCTCGTGTCCTCCAACCTGGAGCGCCTCCTCTACTACGCCTCCGACGGCGACTGCGAGCTCGTCTCCTCCCTCATGGCCCAGCTTGCCGAGAAGGGCTTCTACACCGTGCCCGACGCCGTGATGGACGAGATCCGCTCCACGTTCTCCTGCGGCCGCGCAGACGACGCGCAGACGCGCCGCACCATCCTCGACACCTGGCGCGAGCTCGACGTCCTCATAGACCCGCACACCGCGGTGGCCAAGCACGTCCTCGACGCGCTGCCCGCTGACGGGACGGAGCGCGTGTGCCTCTCCACGGCGAGCCCCTACAAGTTCTGCTCCGACGTGCTGGGCGCGCTCGGCGAGGCCACCGACGGCATGAACGGCTTCGCGTGCATGGACGCGCTCGAGCGCCTCACCGGCACCGTCGCCCCGGAGCAGCTCTCCAGCCTGCGCGAGGGCGAGGTCCTTCACGACGACGTCTGCGACCGAGAGCGCATGGGCGCCTTCGTGGAGTCCGCCTGCGCGAGGGTCTTCCTGTGATCGGGGCAGACGGGCGCGAGAGACCCATGGTGATCGTCCGCGTTCCCGCGACGAGCGCCAACGTGGGCGTGGGCTTCGACTGCCTGGGCATCGCCCTCGACCTCACCGCCACGTTTCTCATGACGCCGAGCGAGCGCCTGGAGGTCGAGGGCTGCGAGCAGCGCTTTCGCGGGGAGGACAACCTCGTGTGGCAGTCGTATCTCGACGCCTGCGCGCGCCTTGGCACGCAGGCGCGACCGCTCCACATCACAATCCTCTCCCCCATCCCCCTCTCCGGTGGCCTCGGCTCCAGCTCCGCGTGCGTCATCGCCGGAATCGGCGCCGCCATGGCGCTCTCCTCCGAGGGGTTCGACCGCGAGCGGGCGCTCGAGCTCGCCGTGGCCATGGAGGGTCACCCGGACAACGTGGCGCCCGCGCTGCTGGGCGGTCTCGTGAGCTCGTTCGTCGACGGCGGGACGACCACCTCCACGCGCATGGACGTTGCGGGCAACCTTCGCTTTGTTGCCGTTGCGCCTCCCTACGAGGTCCGCACGGCCGAGGCGCGCCGCGTGCTGCCGACCGGGGTCTCCCGCGACATCGCCGTCTGGCAGATGGGCCGCTGCGTCGCGGTGGTCCGCGCGCTCGAGCTGGGAGACGCCGAGCTCCTTGGCGCGGCCTGCCACGACAGGCTCCATGAGCCCTACCGCGCCAAGCTCATCCCGGACTACGACGCGCTGCGCGAGGCGGCGCTCGAGGCGGGTGCCTGCGCATACATGATCTCCGGCTCGGGGTCGACCATGCTCGCCGTGGCAGACGGCGACCAGACCGCCGCCCGCGTTGCCGACGCCCTGCGGAAGGCCCGCCCGGGCTACTGGCTCCAGGTGCTCCCCGCCAACACGCTCGGCACCACCGTGGAGGTGCACTGACGGGTCCTTCTCGCCCCGCGGTTCTTCTCGCCCCGCGGTTCTTCTCGCTCTCTCGTTCTTGTCCGCCCCAGCAGACGCCCCCGCACAAAACCCTTGCGATTGGGCAAAACCTTTGATCCCGGACACGCCATGGCATCAAAGGTTTTGCCCAATCTCCTAATGAAAGTGGCAAAATGACGCGCCAGGGGCGTCTTCTGATGCTCATGGAAAGAATGCGCATCAAAGATAGTGCCCATTCGTAGGGTCAATTTGCCAGGCCAGATGGTGTGGGAAGCGCGCTTCCGTCCGTTTACCCAATGACAGCGGTTTATTGGCAGCAATCTTCAGGCGCCACCCGTGCGCCAGCGATACGCGTACAGCAGTTACCCCCATCGGCGAAGTTCGCACGATTGCGCGGCAGGGAACACGCAGATGGGACCATCGGCCCCGCATCGTCATCTCCCAAGATCCACCAGAAGCTTCTTCCTGAGGTTCATCTGTCTCGTGCGTATGGTCTTGCTCGGCTCGCGCCACCTGATTCCGAGCCCTCTCCCCACTGACTTGGCAACCTCCTCCATGCGGTCCTGCCTGCCGAGCATGGCCGCGTCAACCTGAATGACGGTTCTGTTGTCCGCCCCCAGCACGTTTCCCTTCCTGCGATCGTAGGCGGCACGAGATCGCAGCTTGTGATGACCTCCCTGGAACTCCACGACAGGCCCCTCGTCCCAGCTGAGGTCGCAGACGAAAGAGTCAATGCCAAAGAGCTCGGCCGTGGACGACCGCAGATGCACGCAGACGTTGAGCTTCGCCGGAGGGAGCCCAAACCCTCCCAAGACACGGGGTGACGTAAGGACCATCGACGTTATGGCCTCCCCGGGAGACGCCGCTCGGTCCCGCACCCTTCCGAGCGCGCGACGCGCCTTCGCGAGTCCGGGCGGAAGCCCCTGTCCCCGGGCTCTTCTCAGCTCCTCCAGACGGTCGAGATACGCCGCAACCCTTGCCACCGAGGTAAGCGCCGGACAATTGACGAACCCGTCACGCCCCTCCCCCTCTCGTGCGTAGAGCCCACAGAGCTCATAGCCAAAGGCGGCGAGCAGATCATCGTCAAGGTCCCGCGCGGACTGAAGAAACGCAAGCTCGGGAGAGACGACAACCGCGGAAGCCGAAATCCGCCAGAACGACCCCACGGGATAGCTCCCCGTCATCAGGTGAACGCGGCACGAGCGCACGTAATGGCGCGCGCCTTGGGTGGAAACGCAGACGTCGACGGTCTCCCCGAGCTCAGGATGACTCGCGGCAAGCTCCTCCACGCAAGATGTGGCAACGCGCGAGGGAATGCTCGTCACACGGGTCTTAGCGGGCATGCATCCAAGGTCGACCCCCTCGCCCTTTTGAAACAAGAGCCTCACGAGCAGCGGGGGGGACGTCCTCCGTGGCGGGATTGGCCGCCGCAACGAGACGCCCGACGCCCCGCCAGAAGCCCCGAGCGCTCGCAAAGCTCACGAACGTCAACTCGTCCATGACCTCACCCCCATCCCACACGACCTTCCGACAGCCACGCCCTCAGGTCTTGGAGCGTAGCCAATCCCGCAAAGTCATGCCGAGGGGGTATCCCGAAAGTGTTGTGCAAGCTTGCAGTAAGAAAGGTTTTTCCTGCTCAGAGGCTATGTTTCCGCATTTTCTTGGAGGCGAGAAGAACCGGGCGGGCTCATGCGGTCTCGCGACCACACAAAATCCATTGGAGGGCATGCCGTTCCGCGTCGAGACATCGTGCTGCCCCTGGGGTTCCCTCGACAGCCATGTTAAATTCCCCGCGTGATTGGGCATTGCCCCCGGGCCGCGCATCTCACGTTGTCGAATCTGCAAAGAACCCCTTCGATTGGGCAAAGGGTTTGATGCAGCCTGCGCCCAAACCGCTGGCAAAAGGGAGAGAACACGCTTTTCGACCAAATATCCAGCTCGATTGGGCAATACCTTTGATGCGCGGGGATGTCAGGCATCAAAGGTATTGCCCAATCGCCCCGGTAATTCGCAGCGAACCAGCCGGGGGATCACGACCTGCATCAGGAGAACGGCCACGACCTCAACACACAAAACGGCGGCGGACCCGGGAGGGTGGTCCGCCGCCTACGACGAGGGCATCTGCCGCATGCGACTATCCGCCCAGGTACGCCTTTCGGACGTCATCGTCCACGAGCAGCTCGGCGCCCGTGCCGGACTTCTTGATCGTTCCGATCTCGAGCACGTAGGCACGGTCGGCGACGGAGAGCGCCATGTTGGCGTTCTGCTCCACCAGAAGGATCGTCGTTCCGGCCTCGTTGAGCTGCTTCACGATGTCGAAGATCTCCTGAACCAGGATGGGCGCCAGACCCATGGAGGGCTCGTCGAGCATGAGCAGGCGCGGGCGGCTCATGAGGGCACGCCCCATGGCGAGCATCTGCTGCTCGCCGCCGGAGAGCGTGCCCGCCACCTGGCCTCGACGCTCCTTGAGGCGCGGGAAGTGCGCGTAGACCTTCTCGAGCGTCTCCCTGTTCTCGGCGTCCGAGCGGGTGTAGCCGCCCATCTCCAGGTTCTCGGCCACGCTCATCTGCGTGAAGACGCGCCTGCCCTCGGGGCAGAGCGCCATGCCGCGGCCGACGACCTTGTGGGCCGGGACGCCCACCACGGAGGCGCCGTCAAACTCGACGGTACCCGACTCGGGCCTGATGAGCCCGGCCACAGTGTTGAGCGTCGTGGACTTGCCCGCGCCGTTGGCGCCGATGAGCGTCACGATCTCGCCCTCGTTGATGTCGAACGAGATGCCACGGACGGCCTTGATGGCACCGTAAGAGACGTGCAGGTCGCGCACGGAGAGAAGCGCTGACATCTACTTCACCTCCTGCTTGCCGAGGTATGCCTCGATGACCCTCGGGTCGTTCTGGATCTGCTCGGGAGTGCCCTTGGCGATGATCTTGCCGTAGTCGAGCACGCCCACGACCTCGCAGACGCCCATGACGAGCGACATGTCGTGCTCGATGAGCAGGATGGCGATCTGGAGCTCGTCGCGGATCTTCTGGATGTTCTCCATGAGCTCCTCGGTCTCCGCCGGGTTCATGCCGGCGGCGGGCTCGTCGAGGAGAAGGACCTTGGGGCCGGTTGCCAGCGCGCGCAGGATCTCCAGGCGGCGCTGGGCTCCATAGGGCAGGTTGCCCGCGAGCGTGTCCGCGTACTTGCGCATGTCAAAGATGTCGAGCAGCTCGAGGGCGCGCTCGCGGTACTCCGCCTCCTGCTTCCAGTGGGACGGGAGGCGCAGCATGTCCGCCAGGAGATGCGTCTTCATGGTGTTGCCAAAGCCCACGAGCACGTTCTCCTCCACCGTCATCTTGGTGAAGAGGCGAATGTTCTGAAACGTGCGGGCAATGCCCATGCGGTTGACCTCGGCGACGGACTTGCCGGCCGTGTCGTAGCCGTCGATGAGGACGGTTCCGCGCGTGGGCTTGTAGACGTTGGTGAGCAGGTTGAAGATCGTGGTCTTGCCGGCGCCGTTGGGGCCGATGAGGCCGGAGATCTCCGTGCGGCCCATGGCGATGTTGAAGTCGTCCACGGCGGTGAGGCCGCCGAAGTCGATGCCGAGGTGCTCGGCCTGGAGCACCGGGATGGTGCCAAGGTCGCGCTCGGGAATGAGGTTGGGCGTCTCGACCTGCACGAGGACGGGACGGCGCTTCTTCTTCTCGCTAGGCATCGGCGGCCTCCTTCCCCTCGGCGGTCCCCTTTGACCTGCTCCACGGGAAGTCGCGGTTCATGACGCGCTCGATGATGCGGGAGAGCGAGAAGTCATAGGAGCCGAGAAGACCCTGTGGTCGGAAGATCATCACGAGGATGAGCACGATGGCGTAGGCGATCATGCGGTACTCGGAAAACGCGCGCAGCGCCTCGGGCAGGATCGTGAGGACGGTGGCGGAGAGCGCCGAGCCGAGCATGGAGCCCATGCCGCCGAGGACCACCATGACGAGGATCTCGATGGACTTCATGAAGCCGAAGACGGCGGGCTGCAGGACGCCGACGCACCCGGCGTAGAGGCCGCCCGCAACGCCGGCGAAGAACGCGGAGACGACGAAGGCGAGCGTCTTGTAGTAGGTGGTGTTGACGCCCGAGGCCTCGGCCGCGATCTCGTTGTCACGGATGGCCAGGATGGCGCGGCCGTGACGGGACTTCATCATCGTGTGCGTGAGGAAGCACACCACGGCGACGCAGCCAAAGACCAGAAGGAAGCTGGAGTAGCCGGGGATGCCCGTGAGGCCCGCGGCGCCGCCGGTGAGGTCGAAGCCCACCACATCGTCGATGTTGAGCATCACGACGCGGATGATCTCCGCGAAGGCGAGCGTGATGATGGCGAGGTAGTCTCCCTTGAGGCGCAGCGCCGGAATGCCGATGATGATGCCCGCGATGGCGGCGCAGATGCCGCCGACCACGAGCCCGCCGAGCACGAGGGCGAGCGCGAGCGGAGAGCCGGTGACGAAGTCACGGGCGCCGACGCCGAGGGCCTCGCTCATGCGGATGATGAAGATCGAGCAGCCGTAGGCGCCCATCGACATGAAGCCGGCGTGTCCGAGCGGCAGCTGGCCGAGGTAGCCCGTGGCGATGTTGAGCGAGACGGCCAGGATGATATAGATGCCCACCTGCTCGAGCACCGTGGACTGGTAGCGGTTGACCACGCCGCCGTCGATCATGAGCTCGCCCAGGACGAGAAGGACGAGCACCACGACGGCGTTTATGGCATAGCGCGCCGGCATGGGGAGCGACTTTCGGTCCGCGCCCTCCAGGCGCGGGCCGCCGCCCGCGGAGATGATGGGGCGCTTCTCTGTCATGACCTCTTCTTCCATGATTGCACCCCCTTAGACCTTCTCGCTCATCGTGCGGCCGAAGATGCCGGTCGGACGCACCACGAGGACGATGATGAGCAGGAGGAACACCACGGCGTCCTTCCACACGGAGAGGCCGATGGCGGTGACGAAGACCTCGGCGAAGCCCACGAGCAGTCCGCCCACGACGGCGCCCGGGATGGAGCCGATGCCGCCCAGGACGGCCGCCACGAACGCCTTGGTGCCGAGCATCATGCCCATGGTGGGCGTGGCCTGGGTGTAGGCCATCGCGTAGAGCACGGCGCCGATGCCGGCGAGCGCGGAGCCCACGGCAAAGGTGAAGGAGATCGTGGTGTTGACGTTGATGCCCATGAGGCGAGCCGCGCCCATGTCCTCGGACACGGCGCGCATGGCCTTGCCGAGCTTGGTCTTCTGGACCACCACGGTGAGCGCCACGGTTGCCACGGCCGTCACCAGGACGGTGAGGATGGACGGGAACGAGAGGCTGAGCCCGCCGAGCTGCACGGTGGTGAGCTCGGTATAGGCCGGGACCACCTTGGCGTCGGCGCCAAAGACGAGCTGCGCGCCGTTCTCGAGGAAGTACGAGACGCCGATGGCGGTGATGAGGATCGAGAGCCTCGGGGCGTTTCTGAGCGGCGCGTACGCCACCTTGTCTATGAGCACGCCCATGAGCGTGCACGCCGCGACCGAAAGGATGATCGCGAGCACGGGGGGAAGCCCCAGCTGGGCCATGACCAGCCACGACACGTACGCGCCCACCATGATGATGTCGCCGTGGGCGAAGTTGAGCAGCAAGATGATGCCGTACACCATCGTGTAGCCCAGGGCCACGAGCGCGTAGATGCTGCCGAGCTGCAGGCCGTTGAGAACCTGCGTGAAGAACAAGGAAGGACTCCTCTCAGGGTTCGCGCGACGCGACGTCGCGCACTACCAAAAGCGGGGCAAGGCGAGCCCTTGCCCCGCGATGGGACGAGAAGGACGAGCGACTAGGCCTCGAGGACCTCGAAGGTCTCCTCGGTGCCGTCCTCGGCGAAGGTGATGATGAGCGAGGACTTGATCGGGTCGCCGGTGCCCTCGTAGGAGATGGAGCCCGTGACGCCCTCGACGGTGCCGCCGGCGATGCCGTCGATCACGGCCTGCTTGTAGTCCTCGGAGCCCGCGCCGAAGCCGGCCTCCTCGGCAGCAGCCAGGCCGTTCGCGAGCACCATGGCCGCGTCGTAACCCAGAGCGCAGAAGTTCGTGGGGGTCTCGCCGTACTCGGCCTCGTAGTCCTCGATGAACTGCGCGGCGACCTCGGAGTCGTTGGAGGAGCTGAACGCGCAGCAGTAGTAGCAGTCGTGGAGGTCGGCCGCGTCGGCGTAGTTCTCGGAGCCGCCGTAGATGCCGGACCAGCCGTCGACGCCGAGGAAGACCTTGTCATAGCCCTGGGCGCGCGCCTGGGTGACGATCATGCCGTCGTCCTGGTAGTAGTTGGGGACGAGGATGGCGTCGGGGTTGGTGTTGATGATGTTGGTGAGCTGGGTGTTGAAGTCGACGTCGCCCTCGGAGTAGGACTCCTGAGCGGTGATGGTGATGCCCTGGGCCTCGGCCTCCTCGACAAAGGCGTCGTTCACGCCCTCGGAGTAGTCGGAGCCGTTGAGGTAGAGCGTGGCGACGCTCTTGTAGCCCTGCTCCGCGGCGAAGTTGGCCATGACGCGGCCCTGCTCCGGGTCGGTCACGCAGGCGCGGAAGTAGTTGGAGCCGTAGGTGACGACGTCGGCAGCGGTGGCGGACGGGGTCACGCAGGGCATGTTGTCGGCCACGGAGGCCTGTGCCACGGCGATGGTCGGGCCGGTGGTGACGTCACCCACGATGCCGGTCACGCCGTCCTCCTGGACCAGGCGGTTGTAGGCGTTGACGGCCTCGGTGGCGTCGCCCTTCTCGTCGTAGACGATCGCCTCGATCTGCTTGCCGTTGACGCCCCCGTCAGCGTTGAGCTGCTTGAAGTAGAGCTGGGCGCCGTTCAGGCAGGCGAGGCCGTAGGACGAGTTGTCGCCGGTGTGCGGGCCCATGATGCCGACCTTGATGGAGCCGGAGCCGCCCTCGCCACCCTCGGAGCCGCCCTCGGAGCCGCCGCCGTTGCAGCCCGCGAGGCCGAGAATGGCCACGCCAGCCGCGGAGACCTGCAGGAAGTTGCGCCTAGAAACGTTCTCGAACATGTCTTTCTCCTCCCGTCGCTTCTTTCAGAAGCAAAAAGCGTGGGGCTACCGTACGCCCCCGCGCGTGCTTGAATTGGTGATGTGGAGGATTTGTTAACCGAGCCGTGACGCTGCTAACACTCCTGAAACATAGGTGAAGCAGCGCGAACGGAGGGCGTCAGGGCCTGACCGCCGCTCCCCCGCCCCGACGAAGGCGCGCGCCCAACAGGAAAGCGGCGAATCCGAGCGCCATCCCCGTAAGGTCGATGAGGACGTCCGAGAGCTGACCGGAGCGCCCGGGGACGTGGAGCTGGATGCCTTCGTCAACAAAGGGTACGAGGGCGACGAGCGCCACGAGCACGACCAAGGGGACGGGGCGCACGCGACGCCGGGACAAAACGAGCCCGCAGAGCAGGACGCCGAGCACGGCGTACTCGCTCAGGTGCGCCCCCTTTCGGATGACGAGGGTAACGACGTCTGGGTCGAGGTCACCCACAAACGGAAGGACGGTGGAGAGCAGGGCGGCAACGGCGTCGCTCTCGCCGGTCGACTGCGGGCCGGGGACGAGCGAGTGGCCCCATATGAACGCCACCCAGCACACGAGAGCGGCGCCCCACGAGATGGTGGGGCGCCGCGCGTGTCCGCTGTGTCTCCCGGGCGTCACGCCTCCGCCGCCATGGGAACCGCGAAGTGCTTGCCCACGTAGCCGAAGTCCGTGTCATCGGCGCTGTCAAGAAGGCGAGACGAGGTGCCGCCCTCGAGCATGCGCAGGAACCTCCTGGAAGTCCTGCGAACGGCCCTGGAGGTGTTCTTGGAGAACTCCTCCTCGATGAGGTGGTCGACGTAGCTCTCCGCGTCCACGACCTCGGGGTGGCCGGCGAGGGGCTTGAAGGGGATGAAGGCGGTGGCGGGCTCGAGGTTGTCGGGCTCGTCGAGCGTGTCGATGCCGCCCACGGCATCCGCGAAGGAAACCTGCTCAGAAACGCCGAGCTCGGTGACAAGGCGCTCGTCGAGCGACCTGAGGGCGCTCGCCCAGTCATCGTCATCCGAGAGGTCGTCCACGGTCCGGCGCTCGGGGTAGACGCCCTCGTCGACGAACGCGACGCGCTCGGAGATGCTCGGGGCGGCGAGCCCGGAGGCAAACGGGATGGCACGGGCGGAGGGGTCGGTGAAGTCGGACGGAATGGCGAGGTCGTCGTCCTCCGCCGCGAAGCCGGAGTCCGAGATGATCGAGCCCGCCCCGACGGACGCCGTCCACCAGCTGGTCCCCACGTCGCCGACGGAACCGTCCGCGCGGGCGATGACGGGGACGCCGTCCATCTTTCCGGCGTCCATGCGCTCGCGAAGGGTTGCCGCGACGCCCTGGGCGCGGCGGGCCATCTTGTCGCGGAACGTGGCGCGGCCCACGTAGTTCTGGGCGATGTCCTCGTAGTCAAGGGCGGCGTGGCTCGGGCCGCCCTGAGCGACGGCGGGGGCGTCAGCGGTGGTCTTCTCGGGCTCTACGGTCTCGGGCTCCACGCGGAAGTGGCGTCCGCGGGGCTTCTGGGCGCCCTCGCCCTCGGAAGAGAGGGCGGCGCGCTCGGACGTGGCGTCGAGCTGCTCCTCGACGGAGGAGGAGCGCCTGCCCAGGCGAACGAAGAGGCTCACGAGGCCGCACCAGGCGGCGGAGGCAACGGCGCCGCTCGCAAGGCCGGCCGCAAAGGCCACGGAGGGGGACACGAGCACGGCGTCGAGCGCCGAGTTGACTTCGCTCAGGGAAAGCGCCGTGGCCTCGGACGGCGTAAGCAGGGCAAACGAGCCCATGAGGCCCGCGTACAGTGCGGCGTGTCTTCTTACGCCCATATGGTTCTCGCTCCTCCCCCAGGGGAAGACGAGACGAGCTTCAAACCCATGATCCCCGCCCCGGGGGCAAGGGAGTGCGTCAACGGTTTGTGCTGCGTTTCATCTTCGTGTTCGTTGACCGTCCGAATGCTCGGACAGATACGAATATACCTGCTTGTCACGGGGGCGCGCAAGGTCTTGACCGCAGTTGGAGGCAAAAGGCCGGCCCCGCGCGGGGCCGGCCTCTAAGGTCAGTGCCAAAGTCTGGGGAGCGCCCGGGCGCCCTACCCGACGTAGCCCGTCTGGGCCGCCTTCTTGGCGCTCTTGATGAGGAACTCGCGGTTGGAGTCCGTCTCCTTGAGGCCGCGCACGAGGGCGTTGGCGGCGCGCTCGACGTTGTTCATGTTGGCGAGCACGCGACGGATGCCCCAGACCAGCGGCTGGTACTCCGGCTCGATGAGCAGGTCCTCGTTGCGCGTTCCGGACGAGACCGGGTCGATGGCGGGGAAGATGCGCTTGTCGGCGAGGTCGCGATCGAGCTTGAGCTCCATGTTGCCCGTGCCCTTGAACTCCTCGAAGATGACCTCGTCCATCTTGGAGCCGGTGTCCACCAGAGCGGAGGCGATGATGGTGAGCGAGCCGCCGTTCTCGATGTTGCGCGCGGCGCCCAGGAACTTCTTGGGCGGGTAGAGCGCGGCGGAGTCGACGCCGCCGGAGAGGATGCGCCCGCTTGCCGGCTGCGCGAGGTTGTAGGCGCGGGCGAGGCGCGTGATGGAGTCGAGCACCACGACGACGTCCTCCCCCATCTCGACGAGGCGCTTGGCGTGCTCGATCACGAGCTCGGAGACGTGCGTGTGGTTCTCCGCCGGCATGTCGAAGGTCGAGGCGACGACCTCGCCCCTGATGGAGCGCTCCATGTCCGTGACCTCCTCGGGACGCTCGTCGACGAGCAGGCAGAAGAGGTGCACCTCGGGGTTGTTGGCGGCGATGGACTGGCAGATCTTCTTGAGGACGGTGGTCTTGCCGGCCTTGGGAGGCGACACGATGAGCCCTCGCTGACCCTTTCCGATGGGAGAGACGAGGTCGATGGCTCGCCCGGTGATGGAGTCCTTGCCGCACTCCATGACGAGCCTCTCGTTGGGGAAGACGGGCGTGAGGTCACGGAAGCGAGGGCGCGCCTTGAGCCCCTCGGGCTCCCTCCCGTTGACGGAGGAGACGCGCTGGAGCGGGGGGTACTTGCTGTTGGCACGACCCGGGCCCACGGTGCCCGCCACGCGGTCGCCGGGACGAAGGCCGAGGCTTCTGATGAGCTGCTGGTGCACGAAGGCGTCGTCGTCGCCCTCCATGTAGTTGCCCGTGCGGATCCAGCCGTAGCCCTCGTTGCCGATCTCGAGGATGCCCTCGACCGAGCGGAAGCCCTCCGCGGCGGCCGCGGCGGCGTAGACGGCGTCGACGAGCGCCTGCTTGCGGACGCCCGCATAGTCCAGACCGAGCTCCGCCGCCTTCGCCCTCAGCTCGGCGACCTTCATCGCGGCGAGCTCGTCGCGCGAGAGCGTGGGCTCGGCGGCAACGTCCTGGCGGCGGTTGCGGCGCCGTCCCTGGCCGTTCTGGCGCTTGCCCTGGGCCTGCTGGCCGCCGGCGGCACCGTTCTGGCGGTCGCCCTGGCGACGGTGCTTGCGGGAAACCTTGTCCTGCTGGTCCTGCTGCTCGCGCCCATCGTTCTTCTCGGCCCTGGCGCCCTTGTCCTCCTCCGCGGGAGCGGGCGCGACGTGAGCCTCGTCGGAAGCGGCCTGGGCGGCGTCGGCCGTCTGCTGGGGGGCCTCCCCCCTCTTCGGCTCGTCCGGGGACGTCGTCTCAGGGGCGGGCTCGGCAGCCTTGCGAGGACGGCCGCGGCGGCGGCGCTTCTCGGGCGCCGGCTCCTGGTCGGAGGGCTCGGCATGGGCCGCCTGCGGGGCGTCGGGAGCCTGGTCCTCCGCGGGGCCCTTTGCCTCAGCGGCGGCCACGGCCTCGGTCTCGGACTTCTTGGGCCTGCCGCGACGGCGCTTGGGCGGCCAGGGCTCCCCCGCCGCCTCGGCGGCGGCGCGGGCGGCGGCCTCCGCCGCGCGAGCGGCCTCCATCTCTGCCTTGGTGCGGCGCTTGCGGCGAGGCTTCGCCGGCGCCTCTGGCGCGGGGGCTGCCGCGGGGGCGCTCTGCTCGCCAGATGCGGGAGCGGATTCGGGCGTCTCGGTGTCCGACATGAATCAACCTCTCTGTGCGCTGTCCACGCAACAACATGCAGCGAGCAGCCTGCTCGCTGTCCGGAAGGATGCGTATCTGAATATCGGAGTATGTCGCGCGGTACATTTAGAGTCCTGCGCCCCTCGGGGGCGCAACTAACTTAACTATACCATCTCTTTGGCGCAAGGCGGAGCAGGCGGCGAGCGGTGCTACCCGACGTTGGGGCTCGCCTTGCGGGGGCCACGAAGCTTGCGCCGGACCACGATGTCCTCGATCTTCTCGACAAGCTCGACCGCAAGGGCACTGCCCTCGGCGGTGAGTCGCACGCTCGCGGTGTGCGCACCGTCGTCGCCCTGGTGGGCGCGCTCCACGAGCCCAAGCTCCACGAGAGAGGAGACGGACATGGAGACCGTGGGCTGGAGCAGGCCCAGCGCGTCCACGATCTGCATGATGGTGAGGCTCTCCTCGCCAGCCGAGTGGAGGCCGAGGAGCACGAGGTCGCCCGCCTTGCAGAAGAGCGCTCCCATGGCGTCGACGTACTTGCAGATGCGCTCTGCGGAGGTGCGGGAGAGGGCGCGGCCGGTGGGAATCTCGGAGCGCGTGAGGTCGGCGAGCTCCGAGACGCGCGCGCGACCGGGCTCGGAGATGGCGCAGACGACGTTTCTCCTGTCCTGGGTCCCCTCCGAGCGGTCAATGAGGCCGAGCGAGGCGAGGTGGTTGGTACGATGCGTCATGGTGGGGCGGAGCGCGCCCTGGTACTCGGCGATGGCGGAGGTCTTCATGGGGGCGTCGGAGGCCGCCAGACGGCAGAGGATGGCGAACTCCTCGAAGGTGAGGCGCTCATCCGACTCGACAGACTGCCTGACGATGTTGTACGCCCTGCGCACGGACATGAATTCCTTGAGGTCCACAGCCCCCGCCCCTGTCTCTGACTCGAAAAACGAACCGAGCGGCCCGCCAAGGCGGCCCGCCCGCTTTACCGCATGGAAGTATACAGAATCTGCTCGCGCAGTCCCACGTCGTAGACGTAACTGAAATAAAAATCGTAGATAACGGCACATGCCGGCCGCTCGGGAGAACGGCCGGCACGCGGCTACATGCTCTGGGGGGCGCGGACGCCGATGAGCTCGAGCGTGAGCGCGAGCACGCGGCGCGTGGCGTCGCAGGCGGCGAGGCGCGCTCGGGAGAGACCGGCGTCCAGGGGACGACCCGTTCCGGGAAGCACCTGGCAAACGGTGTAGAAGGAGTGGAACTCGCCGGCGAGCTCCTCGGCGTAGTGCGTGAGGCGGAACGGGGCGCGGTCGCGCGCGCAGCCCTCCACCAGACCCGGGAACTCGGAGAGCTTCCTGGCGAGGGCCGCCTCGGCGGGCTCGGTGAGAAGCGAGAGGTCGAAGTCCTCGCCCACCGCGCGTCCCGCCACCTCGTCCATGCCGAGGGCCTGGGCCTCCTCGAGCGTCACGCCCGCGCCGCGGCGCAGGATCGAGCAGATGCGCGCGTGCGCGTACTGCACGTAGTAGACGGGGTTGGTGTTGTCCTGGCGCTTCACGCGCTCGATGTCGAAGTCGATCATCTGGTTCGAGGACTTGGAGATGAGCGTGTAGCGCGTGGCGTCGGCGCCCACCTCGGCGAGCAGCTCGTCAAAGGTGACCATCGTGCCCTTGCGCTTGGACATGCGCACCGGGCTGCCGTCGCGCAGGAGGTTCACCAGCTGGCCGAGAAGAACCTCGAACTGCGTGGGGTAGCCCAGCGCCTCGCAGGCGGACTGCACGCGCTGGATGTAGCCGTGGTGGTCGGCGCCCCAGATGTCGATCACGTGGTCGACGCGCTGGAACTTGTTCCAGTGGTACGCGACGTCGGATGCGAAGTAGGTGTACTCGCCGTTGGTCTTGATGAGCACGCGGTCCTTGTCGTCGCCGAAGGTCGTGGAGCGGAACCACAAGGCTCCGGAGTCGTCGCGGTAGAGGTGGCCCATCCCGTCGAGCGCGGCGAGGGCGCGGTCCACGGCTGAGGTGCCGTCCTCGCCCTTCTCGTAGAGGCTGCGCTCGGAGAACCAGACGTCGAAGTCGCAGCGAGCCTCGTGGCAGGTGCCCCGGATGGAGTCGAGCATCCAGAGGTAGGCGCGCTCGCGGAACTCCGCCATGCGCTCGTCCTCGGAGGCGTCCGCCCACCTGCGCCCGTCCTCCTCGACAAAGCGCGCAGCAATGTCGACGATGTAGTCGCCGCCGTAGGCGTTGCCGCCCAGCGCCTCGTTGAAAGCGTCGGTGAGGGGATGGGTCTCGGGCGCGGAGTCGTCCTCGTCCGCGACGAAGGCCTCGCGGTCCGCGAGAAGGGCGGCGCGCGCGGCGTCGAGGTCGCACCCACGCTCGTCCATCACGGACAGGAGCTGCTGGTAGCGCATGGAGATGGAGTGACCGAAGACGTCCATCTGCGAGCCGTGGTCGTTGACGTAGTACTCACGCTCGACGTCGTAGCCCACGTGCTCGAGGACGCGGCAGAGCGAGTCGCCGATGGCGACCCAGCGGCCGTGGCCGATGTGCAGCGGGCCCACGGGGTTCGCGGAGACGAACTCCACCTGGACCTTGGTCCCGGCGCCCACGGCGGAGCGGCCGTAGTCGCGCCCCTGCTCCCGAACGGTGCGGAAGACCTCGTTGGCGGAGGCGGCGGCAAGGTAGAAGTTGATGAAGCCGGGGCCGGCGACCTCCACGCGCTCGACCGAGGGGTCAGACGCCACGTGGGCGACGATGGCCTCGGCGATCTGGCGCGGCGCGCGGTGCGCGAGCTTGGCGGAGCGCAGGGCCACCGTGGAGCTCCAGTCACCGTTCGAGGTGTCAGCCGGCCGCTCGAAGCCGAGGTCCGAAACCTCGAAGGGCGGCAGCTCGCCTGCCTCCTGCGCGGCGCTGATGGCGGCGTGTACGAGCTCCTCGATCTTCTCGGGCATGCGGTTCTCCCGTCTCGTTATGCGTTGTGATTACAGCTGAAAGAGTGTAGCAGAGCCACAGCGGGGCTCGGGCGGCGGAGCGCGCTTCCGCAGCTACATCACGTTCTCGACAGGCGCGGCGCCGAGCGCCCGAGCGGACGCCGGAATGCCGGAGCTCAGGGGCGCAAAAAGCCCGCTCCGGCGAAAACCCCTGACGATTGGGCAAAACCTTTGATGGATGGGACTTTGCGGGGACGCGTGCGGGTGTCGGGATAAAGCGGCGCTTGTCCTTCTTGCCAGAAAACAAGGGAGACTGGGCAACATTCTTGATTACGCCAGAGTCTTATATCAATGATTTTGCCCACCCGTCGAGGAGTTTGGCAGGAGCCCCGCAGGCTGCCAACGCCCAGGGCGGTCTTTGCCCACTCACGGGGAGATTTGGTCAGGCCGGTCAGACGCACCGCCCCCAAGCACCGCGGCGGCCGCGCTCCCCGCAGGTGGCGAGAAGCACGGCCGTGCAAGAAGAAGCTCCGAGAAGAACGGGCGGGCAGGCGCCCCGTCCCTACTCCGCCGAGGGCCGCCCGGACTCGGCACGCTCCTCGCGGGCGAGGCGGCTGCGGAGCTCCGCAAGGCCGAGCTCGAGACCCACCGGGTAGGTCTGCGGGTTGAGGAAGCGCGCGACCGCCGGGTCGAGGCGCATGAGCGCGTCCTTGCAACGCTCCCTCGCCTCCTCTATGCCCTCCGGCTCGCCGACGCGCCGGCCGTGCTCGACCACGGGCACGAGGAGCTCCACGGGCTCGCCGGTGAGGCGGTGCGTCACGTAGGGGTCGAGGATGTCCACCATCTCGCGCGCGACGCCCTCGCGGGCGACCTCGTCCACCACGAGCATGTCCGCCTCGGGGCGGCCGGCCTGGTCGTAGTACCGGACCACGTGCTGCACGCCGGGGACGGTGCGCTTGTACGCCTGCTCGGAGAGCTTGATGACGGGCGTCCAGGGCTCGTCCGCGCCGCAGCGAATGGCGGAGAGCTTGTAGACGCCGCCGAGCGAGGGCTGGGGGTCGCACGTGGCGAGCTTGGTGCCCACGCCAAAGGAGTCGATCGGCGCCCCCTGCGCGAAGAGCGACTGGATGGTGTACTCGTCGAGGTCGTTGGAGACGGAGATCTTCACGTAGGGCAGGCCCGCCTCGTCAAAGGCGGCGCGGGCCTCCTTGGAGAGGCGCGCGAGGTCGCCGGAGTCCAGGCGAACCGCGGAGAGGCGCTCGCCTGCCTCCTCCATCTCCTTGGCCACGGTGATGGCGTTCCTGATGCCCTGGTGGACGTCGTAGGTGTCCAGGAGCAGCACGCAGTTCTTGGGGCTCGACTTGGCAAAGGCGCGGAACGCCTCGAGCTCGCTCGGGAACGCCATGACCCAGGAGTGCGCGTGCGTGCCAAAGACCGGGATGCCGTAGATCTTGCCGGCGAGCACGTTGGAGGTCGAGGACGCCCCGGCGATGTAGGAGGCGCGCGCCACCGCGAGGCCGCCGTCGGGCCCCTGGGCGCGGCGCAGGCCGAAGTCGGAGACCGGGTGCCCCTCCGCCGCGCGCACCACGCGTGCGGTCTTGGTTGCCACGAGCGTCTGGAAGTTCACGAGGTTGAGCAGGGCCGTCTCGATGAGCTGGCAGTCGATGACGGGACCCTCCACGCGGACCATGGGCTCGCGCCCGAACGCGATCTGACCCTCGGGTATGGCGTGGATGGTGAGGTCCAGGCGGTGGTTCCTCAGGTACTCGAGAAACCCGGGCTTGAACATGGGGCCGCCGCCCGGGGCCTGGATGCCAGAGAGGAACTCGATGTCGTCATCCTCGAAGACGAAGTTCTCAACGAGGTCGGCGATCTGGCCGGTGCCGCAGCAGACGGCGTAGCCGCCGTCAAAGGGGCAGTCTCGGAAGAAGGCGTTGAAGCACGCCTGGGCGTCCGCGAGGCCCGACTCCCAGAACCCCTGGGCCATGGTGAGCTCGTAGAGATCCGTGTTGAGGCAGACGTCGGTGGGCTTGGTGCGATCGGTGAGCGACATGGCTCCTCCTATCCAAGGACCGTGACGGCGAGCCACACGATGGCGACCACCACCACGGCGAGAATGACGATCTTCTGTCCCGGAGCCATCTTGAGGTCGTCGTCATCGGGCTCCATCAGCTTGCGCCCGCGCTCGAGCGCGGCGGCGTCCCGCGCCCTCGCGGCGCGCTCCTGCTCACTCGCGGCACGCTCGCGGCGCAGCCGCTCGAGCTCCCTGCGCTCCCGAGCGTCCTTCTCGGCACGCTCCCTCTTGGCCTTCTCGGCACGAAGCGCCTCGAGCTCGGCGCGCTCCTCGTCGCTGAGCCTGTCCTCTGACATGTCTCCTCCGTCGTCGTAGCGGCAGTGCCTACTGTTATACCCCTTGTGCGCCGCAGGCGGGGCCGTCGCCCGGCCGGCGGGCGCCGAGCTCCGGGCCCCGGACCCCGGTGGCATCGAAGGCGGGGACGAAGCTCTCGGAGACGGTCCCGCCCTCCTGCCACCAGATGCGGGTGAAGCCGAGGTCGTCGGCGTGGCAGAGCACGATCTCGTACTCCTCGTCCGAAACGCCGTGCGAGAGGTCTCCCCCGGCGCGGCGGCACGCCTCGTTGGGGGTGTACTGGTTCATCACCGAGAGGTCCGCCTCGTCGCCCGCGAGCTCCCACACGCGGTCGAGGACGGCGCAGGAGTCGTCCGCGTGCCCGGGGAGGACGAGGTGGCGCACCATCACGCCGCGCCTCATCGAGCCGTCCGGAGCGAGCTCCCGGCCGCCAGCCGCGCGCACGCACGCGAGCATGGCCTCGAGCGCGCGCGCCGCCACCTCCGGGTAGTCGGGTGCCGCCGAGAGCTCGCCCGCGAGCCGCCCGCTCGCGTACTTGAAGTCCGTGAGCCAGACGTCGACGACGTCCCCCATCGCGCGAACGACGTCAGCACGTTCGTATCCCGAGGTGTTGCAGACGATCGGGAGCCCGAGCCCGGCCTCGCGCGCGGCGAGCACCGCGTCGCGCACGTGCGGGGCGTAGTGCAGGGGCGTGACGAGGTTGATGTTGAGGGCGCCCTGGCCCTGGAGCTCGAGCATCATCTCGGCGAGGCGCGAGGTGCTGACGGGCAGGCCGAAGCCCCCGCTCGAGATCTCGTGGTTCTGGCAGAAGACGCAGCGAAGCGGGCAGCCCGAGAAGAACACGGCGCCCGAGCCCCGCTCGCCGGAGATGGGGGGCTCCTCCCAGAAGTGGAGCGCGGAGCGCGCCACGCGCAGCTCGGAGGTCATCCCGCACGCGCCTGGGACGCCTTCGGAGCGGCGGGCGCCGCAGCGCCTGGGGCAGAGCTCGCAGGCGTCGTAGGCGGAGGGCGAAAGGTCCGCGGGTCGGCTCACTTCCTGCCCCTCCTTTGGGAGGGAGAGCCGGGGCGGAGCCGCTCGGGCAGGCGGTGGCCGCTCTCGTGCATCCTCTCCGCCTCCTCCTCGAAGGCGTCGTCATCCGGCCCCACGAGCTCGTCCGCACCGGTCTTGGGGTTGAAGTGGTGCAGGAGCACGGGCTCGAAGAGGCGCAGGTGCCAGGCGAAGGCCATGGACGCGAGGAGCAGCACGCAGAAGATGAGGATGCGCGGGAGCGTCTCCACCTGCGTCATGACAAGCGACCCGATGCACAGGAGAAACGTCCAGCCGTACATGAGCAGCACCGCCTGGCGCTGGTCGTAGCCCTCGTCGATGAGGCGGTGGTGGATGTGGCCGCGGTCCGCGTGGCTGATGCCCGTGTGCCCGCGCAGGCGGCGCACGATGGCGGAGAAGGTGTCGATGATGGGGACGGCGGCGATCACCAGCGGCACGATGATGGTGGTGAGGCCCGCGAAGCGCGTGACCGAGAGCAGGGAGACCGCGCCCAGCGCGAAGCCCAGGGTGAGCGCACCGGAGTCGCCCATGAAGATCGAGGCGGGGTGGAAGTTGTAGCGCAGGAACCCCAGGGAGGAGCCGGCAACGGCAACGGAGAGCGCCGCGGCGTCGAGCCTGCCCGCCCAGACGGAGAGGACGAACATGGTGAGGCCCGCTATGGCGGAGATTCCCCCGGCGAGGCCGTCCAGGCCGTCGATGAGGTTGATGATGTTGGTGTAGGCGACGAGGTAGACCACCGTCACCGGGTACGCGAGCCAGCCGAGCTGGATGAAGCCGCCGGGCGGGAAGGGGTTGGAGATGTCGCCGATCACGAGACCGCCCGCGACGGCAAAGGACGCGGCGATTATCTGGCCAAGGAGCTTCTTGCGCGGGGAGAGCGAGCGGTAGTCGTCGACGAGGCCCGTGAAGAAGATGACCAGGAACGCCACGACCAGCATCCAGTAGTTGACCTCGAGCTTGGGCGAGGGCACCAGGACGACGGGCCAGTCGAAGAACGTGGTGCCCACGTACTGCGTGACGAAGGCGGCCACGATGCCCAGGAAGATGGCGATGCCTCCCATGCGCGGGATGGGCTTCTTGTTGATCCTACGAGCGTTGGGGTAGTCCACCGCACCGCAGCGGACGGCAATCATTCTGGCGAGGGGCGTCGTGAGAAGCGAGACCGCAAGAGCCGCGACGAACAGGCACAGATACGGTACGAGGTCGTGCACGCCCTTCTCCCTTCCCATCTACGTTTACTGCCGCACGTGCTCAGGACATGATAGCGAAATCGAGGGATGGGGGCGTTGGGAAGGCGCAGGAGTGAAGGACGCGTGCAAGCGCACGTACATATCAACTTTTGCGGAGAACTCGACGCAAGTCAAGACTGGTTTCTCCTCATGGCTCCCCTATAGTAGGTGGTGTCGTCCCCCTGCGGTCAAACTGGGTGAACCGACAAGCGTTACGAGGGAGTCCGATATCTCGTGTTCAGTACGGGGATCCTCCGTTGATGAGGAAGCCGGAACGCGCGATGGGGACACCCACCTTCTGAGAGGTGGGTTCATTATCGAACCGCAGGGGGCGTCTTCGTGCCGCGGGCGCCCCGTGGGGGCGTCGCAATTCACGCTTGACACCGCCCGCGCGAACCGCCACAATATCCAACGCGCAATGCGCCTGGGGACGTAGCTCAGCTGGGAGAGCGCTGCCTTCGCAAGGCAGAGGCCGGGGGTTCGAATCCCCTCGTCTCCACCAGGTAGACTCAGGGCCCGGATGCCTGACGGCATCCGGGCCCTTCTTGTTGCACGAAAGGGGACGTGCCTGAAACGTGCAATTATTTGCACGTTTCAGGCACGTCCCCTTTCGTGCAGCCGATTACTCGCCGTACGAGCCGCGGAGCGAGTACCAGCCGCAGGACTCCCCCGCCACGAGCGGGACGTCAAAGAGACTGCTCATGACCTTGCTCGTGAGAAGCTCCTCCTTGGGGCCGTCGGCGAACACCTCCGCGTCCTTGATGAGCAGAACGCGCCGGATGGCGGGGACTATGTCCTCGGGGTAGTGCGTCACGAGCACCACCGAGCGCCCCTCCGCGGCGAGCGTGCCCATGGTCTTCCTCACGTGGTACATGCCCTCCGGGTCGAGGCCGGTGCAGGGCTCGTCGAAGATGAGGACCTGCGGGTCGCGCACGAGCTCGCGAGCAACCAGAACGCGGCGCACCTGACCCGTTGAGAGGGTCATCACGTCGCGCGGGGCGAGCTCGGCGATGCCCAGGCGCTCGAGCGCGTCAGTCGCGAGCGCCCGGTCCTTCTCGCCAACCTCGCCGCGCAGCGGGAGGCCCAGCGTGCCAAAGAGGCCGCCCGTCACGATGTCGATGACGGGCAGGTGGACGCGCACCTGGTCGTGCATCGTGGAGCTCACGATGCCCAGGGTCCGCTTGATGTCCGCCAGCCTGGGGCGCTCCTGCCCGCGAAAGCGCACGGGGGGCTCCTCGCGCCAGAGGGGGAAGACCTCGCGGGTGAGGAGCTGGATGAACGTGGACTTGCCCGCCCCGTTGGGGCCGAGAAGCGCCACGTGCTCCCCCTCGGCGAGCGAGAAGTCGCTCACGTGCAGGATCGTCTTGCCGCCACGGACCACGCTGGCGTCCTTTATCTGAAAGAGTGGGACGCCGGCACCCGGCGCCTGCTGGTTGGTTTCCATTTGGTGCCCCTTCGACGTGCGCCGAGGACCCCGTGCCTCGGCAGGACTACTATAGGCAAACGAAAAACCGCGGCGACGGCGTCGTAACGCGCCGTCTACTTTCGCAGGGGGTAAGGCATGGCAGAGATGCTCACGCTCGAGGCCTTTGAGGAGGCCTCCGAGAAGGTCCGGGAGGTCACGCAGGAGACCAAGCTCGTGGAGAGCCCTTCGTTCTCCGCCCAGTGCGGCAACCGCGTGTGGCTCAAGCCCGAGAACATGCAGCGCACCGGCGCCTACAAGGTGCGCGGCGCCTACTACAAGATTTCCACCCTCTCCCCCGAGGAGCTCTCCCGCGGCCTCATCACCGCGAGCGCGGGCAACCACGCGCAGGGCGTGGCCTACGCCGCCTCGCGCGCCGGCGCGCGCTCCGTCGTGGTCATGCCCACGACGACGCCGCTCATCAAGGTCGAGCGCACCAAGGGCTACGGCGCCGAGGTCGTCCTCCACGGCGACGTCTACGACGAGGCCTGCGACTACGCCCTCGAGCTGGCGGAGCGCGAGGGCCTCACCTTCATCCACCCGTTCAACGACCCGACCGTGTCCACCGGCCAGGGGACCATCGCCATGGAGATCGTGCAGGAGCTGCCGCTCGTGGACACCATTCTCGTGCCCGTCGGCGGCGGAGGCCTGGCGTGCGGGGTGGCGACCTTCGCCAAGCTCCACAACCCCAAGATCCGCGTGGTGGGCGTGGAACCGGCCGGGGCTCCCTCGCTCACGGCCGCGCTCGAGGCCGGTCACCCGGTGCGCCTGCCCTCCGCCAACACCATCGCGGACGGCACGGCCGTCCTGGAGGTGGGCGACCAGGTATTCCCCTACCTGCGCGACAACCTTGACGACGTCATGACCGTCCCGGACGACGAGCTCGTGGTGGCGTTCCTCGACATGGTGGAGAACCACAAGATGATCGTGGAGAACTCGGGCCTTCTCACCGTGGCGGCGCTCAAGCACCTGCCCGCCGAGAACAAGCGCGTGGTCTCCATCCTCTCCGGCGGCAACATGGACGTCATCACGATGAGCTCGGTCGTCCAGCACGGCCTCATCATGCGCGACCGCATCTTCACCGTGAGCGTTCTGCTGCCCGACCGCCCGGGCATGCTGGTGCGCGTGGCGCAGGTCATCGCAGAGCAGAACGGCAACGTCATCAAGCTCGAGCACAACCAGTTCGTCTCGACCAACCGCAACGCCGCCGTCGAGCTGCGCGTGACGATCGAGGCCTTTGGCACCGACCACAAGGACCAGATCGTGGACGCCCTCAGCTCCGCGGGCTTCTCCCCCACCCTCGTCCAGACCTCTCTGTGAGACGGGGGCGCGGCGACCCAAGTGGGGACAGGACGAAACTGGGACACCCGAGCGGGTGTCCCAGTTTCGTCCTGTCCCCACTTGGGTCGCCGCGCCAATATGAGTCGCTACGTCGTCGCCCGCGTAATGGTCTTGGCCCCAATTCCCGTAAGCCGTTCGACTTGCCGAACGGAGAGCCCGCACTCGCGAAGAGCGCGAAGCCTCTCGTTTCTCTCCTCCACCGGAAGAGCCTTCACATCGTAAACGGAGACGTCTCCGAGCACAGACCTCGCCATTTCCCCCATCTCGTCGTCGGCAATCCTCACACGACCGGAGAACCTATAGCTTAACGCGGGCACGGCGGCGCAGAACTCTTTGAAGCCTTCCACCCCACCAAGCATGTCAAGAACAGTTTCCGTATCGGTAATCCATGAACTCGTGACGTATTCCGAGTAGCTGCTCCATGGGTACTCCTCAGCACGACAGATACCGCTCTTCTCAGGGTTATTGTGAACGTAGCGGAAGCCTCAAGAAGGTACGCGTCGCTCTCGATGGGAGAGCTCTTAAACCTCTCTTGGAAGACATGCCCAACATGCCCGGTCCGCATATTGAAGCACTGGCGTAGCGCATGGCCAGAGACCCTATGGCTATGCTTAAACAACTGCTGGAATCTTGTACGACGAGGTGGACGTGGTTATCCATCAAGCACCAGGCAATTATGTCCACCCCTCGATTGACCACCTGCTCGGAAAGCAGCTTAAGAAACTCCCTACGGTCATCATCGTCTTCAAAGATTCTGCGCTTGCCGTCCCCGCGCAGGATAACGTGATAGTAGCCTGACTCTGAAACCCTCCTTGCGGCGCGCATTTCCGCCTCCTTCCCCCGGTCCTTCTCTGATACCCACCTGAAGGGCGGGCGGGTCGCCGCAGAATGTCCCAATTGCATCCTGTCCCTATTTGGGACACCGCTTGGGTGGGAAACACTACCGTTCGCGGGCGATTACGCCCCGGAAACACGGGCCGCGTAGGATACGGACCACTGAGCAAATGCGATGACAGGGCCAGTAGGGGCCGCATTCGTCCCACAGGGAGCGGGCAGACTGAGAACCCGCGGCGAACGGCACCGAACACTCCCTCGAGCAGCTCGCGAGAACCTCCGCGCCGTGCGACGGGACAACCCCGCAAACGCGCCGAGAAGTACCGCGCGCCGGCGGCCACCGTAACGGCTTCGAGGTTCTGGGCCTCGCATTTCTCACAACGACGAGGAAAGCGAGGGGGAACGTGGAACTGAGAAGCGACGCAATAAAGCGAGGCCTGGCGCGAGCGCCGCACCGCAGCCTGCTCAAGGCCGACGGCCTCACCGACGAGGAGCTCGACCGGCCGCTCGTGGCCGTGATTTCCGCCCAGAACGAGGTCATCCCCGGGCACCTTCACCTCCAGCAGATCGCCGACGCCGTCAAGGCGGGCGTTCGCATGGCGGGCGGCACGCCGCTCCAAGTGAACACCATCGGCGTGTGCGACGGCATCGCCATGAACCACGAGGGCATGCACTACAGCCTCACCAGCCGCGAGGTCATCGCGGACTCCGTGGAGTGCGCGGTGCAGGGTCACCAGTTCGACGCGATGGTTCTTATCCCCAGCTGCGACAAGATCGTCCCCGGCATGCTCATCGCCGCGGCGCGCCTGGACATCCCCACCGTGCTCGTCTCCGGCGGCCCCATGCTCGCCGGCCGCGGGCGCGACGGGTCCCAGACCGACCTCAACTCCCTCTTCGACGCCGTGGGCCAGGTCACCGCCGGCACCATGACCGAGGAGGAGTGCCACTGGCTCGAGGGCACCGCCTGCCCCACCTGCGGCAGCTGCTCCGGCATGTTCACCGCCAACTCCATCTGCTGCCTCGCGGAGGCCCTGGGCATCGCCCTTCCCGGCAACGGCACCGTGCCTGCCGTCTACTCCGAGCGCATCCGCCTTGCCAAGCAGGCGGGCATGAAGGTCATGGAGCTGGTCGAGAAGAACCTCACCGCGCGCCAGATCCTCACCCCGGCCGCCATCCACAACGGCATGGTGCTCGACATGGCCTTCGGCGGTTCCACCAACACGATGCTCCATCTCACGGCCATCGCGCAGGCCGCCGGCTGCCCCGTCACCATGGATGACTGGGACCGCGCCAGCGCCGAGACCCCCAACATCGTGCGCATCGCGCCGGCCGGCCCGCTCCACATCCAGGACCTCAACGACGTGGGCGGCGTCTCCGCCATTCTCGGCGAGCTCGGCCGCACGGGGCACCTCGACATGAGCGCGCTCACCTGCCACGGCACCATGGCGGAGTGGGTTGCGCAGTGCCCGCCCGTTGACGGCGAGGTCGTGCGCAGCGTGGACAACGCCTACTCCCCCGACGGCGGCCTCAAGGTCATGCGCGGAAGCCTCGCGCCAGACTGCGGCGTGGTCAAGAAGAGCGCCGTGGACCCGGGCATGTGGCAGCACTCCGGCCCCGCGCGCGTCTTCGACTCCGAGGAGGAGGCCTGCAAGGCCATCTTTGGCGGGGCGATAAACCCGGGCGACGTCGTGGTCATCCGCTACGAGGGTCC
Source organism: Olsenella sp. An285 (assembly GCF_002159625.1). GTDB lineage: Bacteria > Actinomycetota > Coriobacteriia > Coriobacteriales > Atopobiaceae > Thermophilibacter > Thermophilibacter avicola. The sequence goes on along the minus strand of NZ_NFIZ01000001.1, from coordinate 211,609 downwards.
CTCGGGCGGACCCGGCATGCGCGAGATGCTCACCCCCACTTCCGCCATCTGCGGCATGGGGCTCGCGAGCTCGGTGGCCCTCATCACCGACGGGCGCTTCTCCGGCGCCTCCAAGGGCCCGTGCATCGGCCACGTCTCGCCTGAGGCGGCTGCCGGCGGCCCGATTGCGCTGGTGCGCGAGGGCGACGTCATCGACATCGACATCCAGGCCGGCACGCTCGAGCTGCGCGTGCCCGCAGACGAGCTCGCCGCGCGGCGCGCCCAGTGGGAGCCGCCCGCGCCCAAGTACGCCACGGGAGTCCTCTCCCGCTACGCAAAGCTGGTCACGAGTGCAGACAAGGGGGCGTACCTCTCATGATCACCACCGAGGAGAAGATCGCCCGGCGGCAGCGCGCCATCGAGGGGCGCCCGTTCGGGCCTGGCAGCAAGACGGAGCACGAGGGCAAGACCATGACCGGGGCGCAGGCGATCATCGCCAGCCTCGAGGCCGAGGGCGTGGACACGATCTTCGGCTACCCCGGCGGCCAGGCCATCAAGATCTACGACGCGCTCTACGACTCCAAGAAGATCCGCCACGTCCTCGCCCGCCACGAGCAGGGCGCCACCCACATGGCCGACGGATACGCGCGCGCCACGGGCAAGGTGGGCGTGGTGCTGGTCACCTCCGGCCCCGGCGCCACCAACACCGTCACGGGCATCGCCACCGCCTACATGGACTCGGTGCCCCTCGTGGTCATCACGGGCCAGGTCACGCGCGGCGTCATCGGCACGGACGCCTTCCAGGAGTCAGACATCGTTGGCATCACCATGCCCATCGTGAAGCACAGCTTCCTGCTCCAGTCCACCGACGACCTCACGCGGACCTTCCGCGAGGCCTTCTACATCGCCTCCACCGGCCGCCCGGGCCCCGTGCTCATCGACATCCCGAGCGACCTCTCCGGCTCCGAGATGGTCTTCCACTACCCGGACACCGTGAGCATCCCGAGCTACCGCCCCACCTACAAGGGCAACGCCAAGCAGGTCAAGCAGGCCGCGCAGCTCATCTCCGAGGCCAAGCGCCCGCTCATCATGGCCGGCGGCGGCATCGTCGCCTCCCACGCCTGCCCCGAGCTCGTGGAGCTCGCGGAGCGCATGCAGATCCCCGTGGTCACCACCCTCATGGGCAAGGCGGCCATCCCCTGCTCCAACCCGCTCAACCTCGGCCCCGTGGGCATGCACGGCTCCAAGTACGCCAACATGGCCGTCACGGAGTCCGACCTCATCATCGCCTGCGGCGCGCGCTTCTCGGACCGCGTGACCGGCAAGGTCTCCGAGTTCGCGCCGCACGCCAAGATCATCCACATCGACATCGACCCGGCCGAGATCGGCAAGATCGTGAACCCCGCCGTGCCCATCGTGGGCGACGTCAAGGTGGTCCTCGCCGCCGTCAACGAGCGCCTCGAGAAGATGGGCGCCACGCCGGTGGCGGAGGCCTGGCGCGACGAGGTCTTCGAGTGGCGCGAGCGCTGGCCGTTCTACACCTCCGACTTCGCGGACTACCCCGACAAGATCGCGCCCGAGGTCCTTCTCGAGACCCTCTCCGCCAAGCTCGACCCGCACGCCTCCATCGTCACCACCGAGGTCGGTCAGCACCAGATGTGGGCCCTCCAGAACATCCACCGCGAGCACGCGCGCACCTTCATCTCCTCCGGCGGCCTCGGCACCATGGGCTTCGGCTTCCCCGCCGCCATCGGCGCCAAGATCGGCTGCCCGGACGAGCAGGTCGTCTGCATCGCCGGCGACGGCTCCTTCCAGATGAACAGCCAGGAGATGGCCACCGCAAAGATCAACGGCGTCAACGTCAAGGTGCTCATCATCGACAACCGCGCCCTTGGCATGGTTCACCAGTGGCAGCACCTCTTCTACAACGACCGCTTCTCGTTCACCGAGCTCGCCGACAACCCCGACTTCGTCAAGCTCGCCGACGCCTACGGCTGGCAGGCGGCGCGCATCTCCCGCCCCGAAGAGGTCGACGCCGCGCTCGACGCCATGCTCGCCGCGGACGGCCCCTACCTCCTCGACGTCGTGATTCCCGCCGCGCAGACCGTCTACCCCATGGTCGCTCCCGGCGCCCCGATCGATGACATCATCGGCGCCCTCGACGTCACCCTCGGCGGCGTCCGCGTGACCGAGAAGGGCTTCGGCGAGTCCGGTCGCCCACTCCCTTCCCACGAAGGAGTTGATGAGTGATGAACTACCTGCTCTCCGTTCTCGTTGAGAACAAGCCGGGCGTGCTCTCCCGCGTCACGGGCCTCATCAGCCGCCGCGGCTTCAACATCGAGTCGCTCACCGTCGCCCCCACCGAGGACGAGAACCTCTCCCGCATGACCATCATCGTCGAGGCGGACGAGGTCGGCTTCGAGCAGATCACCAAGCAGCTGCACAAGCTCGTCTCGGTCTACAAGATCTCCGACCTCACCTACGAGGAGGCCGTCGAGCGCGAGCTCGTGCTCTTCAAGGTCCAGGCCTCGCCCGAGCGCAGGCACGAGGTCATCGAGGTCGCCAACGTCTTCCGCGCCAAGGTGGTCGACGTGGGCAAGAACTCCCTCACGATCGAGGCGACGGGCACCGCGAGCAAGCTCGACGCGATGGAGGACCTCTTCCGCAGCTACGGCATCAAGCAGCTCACGCGCACGGGCAAGATCGCCATGGCCCGCGGCGCCCACGAGCAGTAGCCCTTGACAGGGGGACAGTCCCTTTGTCAAGTCTCCCGGCACCACCCGCCGTCCTTCTCGGCGGTTGAGCATAGCAACGAACGGCAAGACTAAGGAGAAAAGCACATGGCCGTCACCATCTACTACGAGAACGACGTCAACCCCAACGTCATCCTGGGCAAGAAGGTCGCCATCATCGGCTACGGCTCCCAGGGCCACGCCCACGCGCTCAACCTCATGGACTCCGGCGTGGACGTCCGCGTTGGCCTGCGCGAGGGCTCCAAGTCCGCCCAGGCGGCGCAGGAGTCCGGTCTCAAGGTCATGAGCATGGACGACGCGGCGGAGGAGGCCGACGTCATCATGATGCTCGTCCCCGACGAGATCCAGCCCAAGGTCTACGAGGAGCACGTCAAGGACCACCTCAAGGCCGGCGACACCCTCGCCTTCGCCCACGGCTTCAACATCCACTACGGCTACATCAAGGCCCCCGAGGACGTCAACGTCATCATGTGCGCCCCCAAGGGCCCGGGCCACATCGTCCGTCGCCAGTACACCGAGGGCTCCGGCGTGCCCGACCTCGCCTGCGTGGCTCAGGACGCGACCGGCGACGCATGGGACATCGCGCTCTCCTACTGCTGGGGCGTCGGCGGCGCCCGCTCCGGCATCATCAAGGCCACCTTCAAGGAGGAGACCGAGGAGGACCTCTTTGGTGAGCAGGCCGTGCTCTGCGGCGGCCTCGTCGAGCTGGTCAAGGCCGGCTTCGAGACCCTGACCGAGGCGGGCTACCCCGAGGAGCTCGCGTACTTCGAGGTCTATCACGAGATGAAGATGATCGTCGACCTCATGTACGAGTCCGGCATCCACTTCATGAACTACTCGATCTCCAACACCGCCGAGTACGGCGAGTACTACGCCGGCCCGCAGGTCATCAACGCGGAGTCCCGCGAGGCCATGAAGCGCATCCTGGCCCGCATCCAGGACGGCAGCTTCGCGCAGGAGTTCGTCGACGACTGCAACAACGGCCACAAGTGGCTCCTCGAGCAGCGCGAGGCCATCAACTCCCACCCCATCGAGAAGACCGGCGAGAAGATCCGCTCCATGTTCTCCTGGATCAAGAAGTAGCGTCTGTAAATTGGGGACAGTCCCCAATTTACACAAATGTTTGATGCTGGCCCGGCGCCGCTTCCTGCGGTGTCGGGCCCTCTTGTGGCCGGCCCTTCTCGCGCTGGGGCATCTTCGATCCTGAGGGAGGGTATGCGCACCCACCCTCTAGGGTATGCGCACTTTCCGCTTCGCCCGTTCTTCTCGTCCACGCCCTTGGCCTGCGGTTTTGGGAGAAGAACCTCGAAGCGAGGTGTACATACCCGGTATGCGCACTGTGCATACCCTTCAGGAGGTGCCAGAGAGCGCCAGCAATCGAGCACACAAAACAGGGGCGGCGCCCCATTGCGCCGCCCCGCCTCGTCTGTACTTTGGAATCACCCGTGTCGCTGCGTTGTATGTCGGACAGCCAGCGATTCGATGTCTGGACCCGCTCCGCAGCTTCTATCAACGACCCAAACCGATAAACGAATCGGAGACGTTGGCGAGTGCGCTCGCCCGAAGCTACAGGGTCTCGGTCGCGCGGAAGGCGGGTCCAAACCCTGCTACCAGATCAATGTTCATTGGACTCGCCTCCTCTGCCGGTCGCTTTGTGGGTAGCGACGATTGACAACGTTACTTTTTTTGTTCCCGCGCAAGCGGTGTTTACGCACTCGTTGCAGAGTCTTCCGCAGACGGTTCCCTTTTGCCGGCAGACGGTACCCGCCCCACGTCACGGGCGAGAAGATCGGCGAGCTCCTTGCTCGAGTGCACCCCCAGAAGCTCGTAGCCCTGCGCGCGGTAGGCGTTGACGGTGCCACGGGCAACGTGCAGCGCCTCGCAGATCTCCGGCGCGCTGCGCCCGAGCGCGATCTCGGTCAGCACGCGCGCCTGGAGCTCTCCCGCGCCACGCCCGCGCAGGTAGAGCACGCAGCGCTCCTCGTCGAGCGTCGTGACCTCCCGCACGACCGGCCACAGCAGGTGCGGGGCGAACAGCACCAGCGAGGCCACGTACCCAACGAGCGCGACAAGGCTCAGGCTCACCATGGTCTGAGGGGCGCCCTGGGAGGGCGGGGATACCCAGAGCGGATCCATCCCGCCCGCAGAGAAGCCGAACGCCACCAGGGTCACCAGCACCAGCACCAGCCGGCCACTCGCCTCGCGATGCCGCACCCGCATGCCCCTCAGCCGTGCATAGGCGAACAGACAGCCCCAGGGCACCGTGAGCGCGAGGACGGGGACCGCCACCAGATCGACCTGAGACGCAAAACTGAGGTACGGAGAATAGCCCGTCACGTAGTGCAGGATCATCCCCGCGCAGAGCGCGAGCGCCATGAGCGGCAGCGAGCCCGCAGCGCCCACGTCGAGCCGCGACGGGACGGACGCCGCCCCATAGGCGCGCGGCACCAGCTCGTCAAGCGAGGCTACCCCGAGCTTTTCGCACGCGCGCGCCCGGTACGTGCCCACGGAGGAGGCGCTAATGCCAAGCGCCTCGGCCGCATGCGCCTGCGTGCTCCCCGAGACAAGAAGCTCCGCCACCTCTCGCTCGCGCTCCGTGAGCGCCTCCGCCCCGGGACGCCCGTCAAGCGGAGAGCCCACCTTTTCAGCGAGCGTTTCCGCAGGCAGCACCCACGTCACCAGCGCGGACCCCCACAGCCCCCACGCCGTGTAGCGCGCCACCTTCTCGAGAAGGACCAGCAAGCCGCGCAGTGCATACTCCGTCACGAAGGCGCCAAGGTAATAGGCGGACGAAATCCCCAGATATGCCACGAGCGCAGCCACGGCCGCAATCACGAAGGCGCTGCGTCTTCCGGCAATGCGCTCCCGGAACGAGAACGTCAGCGCGGCGGCCACAAAGGCAAGCGGAATGGCCGCGCTCCACGGCACAAAGAACCACAAGTCGAAGGGGTCAGCCCAACCCTCCGTCAACTTCTCCAGGTAGCTCGCGTACCGCAGCGCACCCGGCACAAAGAGCATCGTCGCAAGCCACGCCGCCCACGCGGCGAAGCGCGCCACCAGCCCCAGCGTCCTTCTCGTCCGTAGCATGACCGCCTCCCTTGCGTCCGTCTGTGGCCCCATCGTAGGAAACGCCCGCTCGGCTGTCATGTCGCGGGCGATATGCGAACGTCACGACAGACAAAAAAACGCCCCGGGTCGTAACCCGGGGCGCATAACATGACAAAGGGACTGTCCCCTTGTCAACTTTACTCGGCGAGGGCCTTCTTGGCGACCTCGGCGATGTCGGCGAAGGTGGCCTCGTCGCTGTAGGCGATCTCGGCGAGGACCTTGCGGTCGAGCTCGATGCCGGCGAGCTTGAGACCGTGCATGAACTGGCTGTAGGAGAGGCCGTTCATACGGGCGGCAGCGTTGATGCGCTGGATCCACAGGGCGCGGAAGTCGCGCTTCTTGTTGCGACGATCGCGGTAGGCGTACTGGCCGGAGTGCTGGGCCTGCTCCTTCATGCCGCGGAAGGTGCGGGAGCGGACTCCGTAGTAACCCTTGGTGCGCTCGACGAGCGTCTGACGCTTCTTACGGCCGGCGACGGCGCGCTTGACTCGTGCCATATCTGATCAACTCCTTGTTGGAAACTGCAAACGGAAAGCGCGGAGCGCCTACTTGGAACCCATGCGCTGGGAGACGGTCTTCACGTCGGCGTCGGCGATGACGGTCTCCTGACGGAAGCCACGGATGCGCTTGGGCGACTTCTTGGTGAGGATGTGGCTCTTGAACGCCTTGGCACGCATGATCTTGCCGGTGCCGGTGCGGCGGAAGCGCTTTGCCGTACCCTTGTGCGTCTTCATCTTCGGCATGTCTAGTTCTCCTTCTCCGTAGTGACGTTCTCGTCCGCGTCCTTGGGCTTCTCGTCAAAGGCGCCCTTGATCGGGACGATGGTCATGTGCATGTTGCGTCCCTCCATGAGAGGCTGCTGCTCGACCGTGGCAAAGGGCTTGAGGTCCTCGGCAAGGCGATCGAGCACCATGCGACCCTGCTCCGGGTGGGCCATCTCGCGGCCGCGGAACATGATCGTGATCTTGACGCGGGCGCCCTTCTTGAGGAAGCGCATCACGTGACCCTTCTTGGTCTCGTAGTCGCCCACGTCGATCTTGGGACGGAACTTCATCTCCTTGACCTCGACCTTGGCCTGGTTCTTGCGCGCGGCCTTGGCCTTGCGGTCCTGCTCGTACTTGAACTTGCGGTAGTCGAGCATCTTGCAGACGGGGGGCTCCGCGTTGGGGGCGATCTCAACGAGGTCGAGACCCTGGTCGCGAGCGATGCGAAGGGCGTCGCGCACGCCAAACAGACCCATCTGCGAGCCGTCGATACCAATCAGGCGGCACGTGCGAGAAGTGATCTCCTCGTTAATGCGAGGACCGTCGTTCCTGGCTATCGTTCACACCTTCCTCTCCGCGCGGCTCTCGCCGCATAAAAAAGCTCCCGGCAGACAGCATCCGGGAGACATCGCTCGCCTGGGGCGAGAAGAACTGCTACGTTGTCTGACCAGACAGCTGCCCTGAGGCGCCGTGTAGGTGGGGACCCAAGTTCGATCCCACTTCGCAAAAAGCACACTAGGAGAGAATAGCACGCGGGATGCGCCCGGGCAACGAGTTTTTCTCGCCAGCGTTTCTCCACATGTCGCGCGTCCCACAGGGGCGCAGGGCCGCTTGTCAGGGCATCCCGGCAAACGGCCCTGGCACCTTTGTCTGGCCTAGAGCTTGAGGGAGGCGGACTGCACGTACGTGCGCGCCTGGTACTCGCGGTCGAGGTCGTAGAGGCCCTTGGGGTCGCAGCCAAAGAGCTTCATGTTGGTGATCATGTCGCGGGCGTTGGTCTCCTCCTCGCCCTGCTCCTCCACGAACCAGTCGAGGAACTTCATCGTGCGGACGTCGTGCTGGGCGTGCGCGACCTCGTAGCAGTGGTGGATGAGACTCGTGACGTACTCCTCGTGCTCGAGGCCGGCCTCCAGCGGCGCGAGGTCGGTGTCGAAGGTCTTGTCCGGCTTGGCGATGGCCTCCATCGTGGGTCGGAAGTCGTTGTCCAGGAGGTAGCGGCGGATGGCCAGCGCGTGGTCCATCTCCTCCTTAGCCTGGATCTCGTACCAGTTGGCGAAGCCCTTGAGACCGCGGTCGTCATAGTAGTCCGCAAAGGTGAGGTAGAGGTAGCTGGAGTACATCTCCTTGTTGATCTGGTCGTTGAGGACGGCGGTGACCTCGCTCGAGAGTGCCATGGCGTTTCTCCCTTTTTCGATCGGCTGCAGTTCGAACACGCTCACTATATACCCCGCTGGCGAGAAAAACGCGGCGTCTGCTATAGTTCTTCTCGCATAGGCAAACGCGCCCCTTGCCCGAGTGGCGGAATTGGCAGACGCGACGGTCTCAAAAACCGTTGGGGAAACTCGTGCGGGTTCGAGCCCCGCCTCGGGCACCACCACTCCCCCACCCATCATCACGACTCGCTGACCCACGGCTCGCACCGTCCGGGAGGCACTGTGTTGAGTGCGGCCTTCACAGCACCCAATGAGGGCACCTGCGCGCACATCTCAAGAGGCGGAGCGCACTCGATGTGCCCAGAGCCCAAATGTGCCCGCACCTGATGCCCGCACTCATGAGTGCGGGCACCCCCTCGTGAAACGACGAGAAGTGCCGGCCCATCAAGAGGCTCAGCGGCCCGTCGAGAAGGACGGCAGAGCCGAGAAGAACGCGCCGCCCGAACCGTCCTAGCGCAGGAACGGGTTTCTTGCCAGCTCGACCGCCATGGACGTCTCGGGTCCGTGGCCGCACAGCAGCATGGTCTCGGGCGGAATCTCGGCGGCCATGCGCCGCAGGGACGCCAGGATCTGGCGCTCGTCGCCGCCCCTGAGGTCCGTGCGCCCATGGCTCCCGGGAAAGAGCGTGTCCCCCACGAAGGCCAGGCCCTCGGCGGTGCCACCGCCCAGAAGGACGATGCCGCCCGGCGTGTGGCCGGGAGTCTCCATCACGGTGAAGGTGGCCGTGCCAACGGAGATGACGTCGCCCTCTGCGAGCGTGCGGTCTGCGGCGGGAGCGTTCTCGTCGTAGCTGCGGCCCACCTCGCTCATCTCGCCCGCGTGGCGCGCGAGCTCGCCGTCGGCAGCGTGGAGCGCGAAGGGCACCCCCGTGGCGCGACAGAGCGCGGCGACCCCGCCCACGTGGTCTCCGTGGCCGTGCGTGGCCGCGACGCAGGTCACGCGCACGTCGGAGAGGTGCTCGGCCACGGCCGCGCCGGAGCCGCCCGGGTCGACGACGAGGCACTCGCCGGCGCTCACGTAGGCGTAGCAGTTGGTCTGGAGCGGCGTCACCACGAACTGCCGCAGCTCGTCTCGGTCCTTCTCGGTCATGCGCTCCTCGTTCCTCTTGGAGTCCGGCAACGTCACAGGTAGTGTGACCGTAAAAAATAAAATGACCTTCTAACCTAACCAATTAGTGTACTAGACGTGGTAGTAACCACTACCTGCAACGTTTGGCGAAAGGCTGCGCGGCGGCGGGCGCCTTCGCCCGCCGCTACCGCACGCGCTGCTTCATCTGGTTGGCGCCCTCGCCGGGCATGATGCGGCGCGCGTCGTAGACCGAGGGCACGCGGCTCACGGCGGAGAGCAGCACGTCGAGCAGGCTCGCGTCCGAGATGGCCACGAGGAAGCGCAGGCGCGCGACGCCCTGGGCGCTCGTCTGGGTTGCGGCGGAGAGGATGTTGGCCCCCGCGTCCCCGATGGCGACGGTGATGTCCTTGAGGAGGCCCATGCGGTCCGTTGCCTCCACGACGATCTCCACGCGAAACTCGGTGGCACCCGAGGTGTCCCAGGCGACCTCGATCATGCGGTCGGGGTTCCTCATGAGGTCCGTCACGTTGGGGCAGTTGGAGCGGTGCACGGAGACGCCGCGGCCGCGCGTGATGAAGCCCACGATCTCGTCGCCCGCCACGGGGTTGCAGCAGTGGGCCAGGTGCACCAGGAGATCGGGGTCGCCCTTCACGACGACGCCGCAGTTGCTGCGCTTGCGCTTGCCGCGCGCGGCCTGCGTGAGCGCGTAGGACTTCATGACCGGCGTGCCGGTGGCCATGGCGCGCTCGTGCTCGGCGCGCCTCTCCGCCTCGGCCGCCGCGGCGGCGATCTGCTCGGGCGATCCCTCCTCGAGGATCTCCTCGATGCGGTTGGCCGCCTGCTTGACGGAGACCTTGCCGGTGTGGATGCAGGCAAAGAGGTCGTCCGGGGTGCGGAGCTCGAAGTGCTCGCACACGCGCGCGATGGCCTTGACCGTGCGCTTGGTGGAGATGCCGTAGCCGCGCTTGCGCAGCTCGTGGGCGAGCTCGGTGCGCCCGGCCTCGGCGTCGTCGTTCCTGTTCTGGGTCGAGAAGAACTTGCGGATCTTGGCTCGCGTGGACGGCATCACCACGATGCCCATCCAGTCGCGCGACGGCTTGGCGTTCTTGTTGGTGAGGATCTCCACGCGGTCGCCCATGCTGAGCTTGTAGGAGAGCGGCACCACCGAGCCGTTGACCTTGGCGCCCACGCAGTGGTTGCCCACCTCGGTGTGGACGGCGTAGGCAAAGTCGAGCGGCGTGGAGTCGCGGCGCAGGCTCATGACCTCGCCCTTGGGCGTGAAGACGAAGATCTCGTGCTCGAAGAGGTCCACGCGCAGGTTGTCGAGGAACTCGTGCGGGTCGTCGATGTCGTCCTCGGTGGCCCAGTCGAGGGTCTTGCGGATCCAGTTGATGGTGGAGTCGATGGCGCGGTCCTCGGCGCTCATGCGGCCGCGGGAGTTGCCCTCCTTCTTGTAGAGCCAGTGGGCGGCGATGCCGTACTCGGAGGCCTCGTGCATCTCCGCGGTGCGGATCTGGATCTCGATGGGCTTGCCGTCCGGGCCCACGACGGTGGTGTGCAGGCTCTGGTAGAGGTTGGCCTTGGGCGTGGCGATGTAGTCCTTGAAGCGGCCGGGCATCGGGTTCCACAGCGAGTGGACGGCGCCCAGGGCCGAGTAGCAGTCCCCCACCGTCTGCGTGATCACGCGCAGGGCGATGAGGTCGTAGATGTCGGAGAACTCGCGGCCCTTGCGGGTCATCTTCTGGTAGATGCTCCAGAGGTGCTTGGGGCGACCCGTGATCTGGTAGTTCTTGAGCCCGGCGGCCTTGAGCTCGTCGTCGAGCGTCTTGATGGCCGCCTCGGTGTCGTCCTCGCGCTGGGCGCGGGAGTCCTGGACCATGCGCGCGACGCGCTGGTACTCGTCCGGCTCGAGCCAGAAGAAGGCGAGGTCCTCGAGCTCCCACTTGACCGACGAGATGCCCAGGCGGTCCGCGAGCGGCGCATAGACGTCCATGGTCTCGCGCGCCTTGAACTGGCGGCGATCGGGCGGGAGGGCCGCCAGCGTCCGCATGTTGTGCAGGCGGTCCGCGAGCTTGATGATGACCACGCGGATGTCGCGGCTCATGGCCAGGAACATCTTGCGCAGGTTCCACGCCTGCTTGGCGTCCATCGAGGAGACCTGGATGGAGGTGAGCTTGGTCACGCCGTCCACGAGGTCGGTGACCGTCTCGCCGAAGAGCTCCTTGAGCTCGTCGAGCGTTGCGGGCGTGTCCTCCACCGTGTCGTGCAGCAGCGCCGCGCAGATGGTGTCCTCGTCCATGCGCAGGTCGTGCGCGAGGATGAGCGCGACCTCGACGGGATGGTTGATGTAGGGCTCGCCGGAGCGGCGGCGCTGGTCGCGGTGATAGTCCGCGGCAAAGCGGTACGCGCGCTCGACCTTCTCGCACCCCTCGGTGTCGAGGTAGGCCTCACACGCGGACTGGAGGAGGCGGAAGTTGGCAGCGCCGGGGACCGGCTTGGGCTGCGGCTTGGAGGCCACCGGGGCGGGGGCGGCGGGCGCGGAGCTCGCCGGGACGGGCGCCGAGGCGGGCGGCCTATCGTTGCTGGGCATGGGGACTCTCCTTCCCTTCCCCGAAAATAATACCGAAGTCCGGGGTGATGGGACGGTTGACGCGCGCGAGAAGCTCGTCGGCGGCCGAACCAAGGGCCCAGGCGCTGAACTCCTCGAAGGCGGCGCGCGCCCGCAGGCCCTCCGCGTAGCAGACCGAGCGGGCGAGCTCCATGTGGGAGGGGGCCGGCGCCATCCTCACCACGCGGTCCTCCCCCCAGCCGGAGACGGCGCAGAAGCCGAGCTCGGAGAAGACCGTGACGCCGGTCTCCACCTCGCCGGCGGAGATCGGGGCTCGCGGGTCGAGGGAGAGCGCCTCGCGGGCGATGAGGGCGTCGTCGAGGGGGAACTCCCCAAGCGACCTCGAGAGCGAGAGGAGCGAGCGGTAGAGCGTCACGAGCCGCTCGCGCGGGGGCGCGGCGGCGCTGAGGAGCGTCTGGTCGAGGGAGACGTCGCGCGACCCAAAGAGCACGTGCACCGTGGCCGGCGCCCCGTCGCGGCCCGCGCGACCGCTCATCTGGTTGAACTCGACCTGCCCCAGCGGGAGCCCAAAGAGCACCACGTGGCGGATCCCCGGCAGGTTGACCCCCTCGCCGAAGGCGCTCGTGGAGACGATGCAGGAGAGGTCGTCGCCCCGGAAGGCGCGCTCCACGCGAGCGCGGACGTCACGCCCGAGGCCGGCGTGGTAGAAGGCCACGCGAGCGGCGAGCTCGGGCACGCGGTGGCGCAGCATGCGCACGAGCGAGACGGCCTGGTCGCGCGACGTGACGTAGACCACGCTCTTCTCGCCGAGGGCGACGATGGAGGCCAGGGCGGAGTCGCGGTCGCGCAGCTCGCGGAGGTCGTCGATGACGAGGTTGCCGCGCACGGCCTCGTCCACGACCACGTCATCGGGAGATATGGCGAGAAGATCGCAGACGCGCGCGGCCACCTCGCGCGCCGCGGTGGCCGTCACCGCAAGGCACACGGGCTCGCCAAGGTCGTGGCGGATGGCGGGAAGCTCGAGGTAGGCGTCCCTGTCCCCGGGCTTGGAGGCGCCGGCGTGATGGGCCTCGTCAACCACGAGGAAGCCCACGCGCCGGGACTCGGCGAAGCGCGCGCGGTGGATGGAGAGGAACTCGGGCGTCGTGAGGACGACGTCCACCGTCCCGTCGGCGAGGCCCAAGAGGACCCGCTCGCGCTCGGGGCCGGGAGTCTCGCCGGTGAGCACCTCGACGGACACCCCCAGGGGCGCGAGGTCCTGCGAAAGGTGGAAGGCCTGGTCCGCCACGAGGGCGCGGAGCGGGTACACGAAGACGCTCGCGCGGCCGGATCGCAGGGCCTCGCGGGCGGCGTGCAGATGGAAGACGAGCGACTTTCCGCGCCCGGTTGCCATGACGGCGAGGCAGGAGCGGCCCGCGGAGAGGCGGTCGAGGGCTGCCGCCTGCGCCGGCAGCAGCGCGGCGTCACCTATGAGGGCTCGACGCAGGGCGTCCGTCAGCTCCTCCTTAGAGAGGCAGGAGAGCTCGGCGCGGAGCTCGGACGCGCCCTCGGGGCAAGACGGGCGGGCATCGGGGCGCACGGCACCCGGGCGGGGCATCATCTCATCCTCCGCCTGGGCGAGGAGCTCGTCTGCGAGGGAGGGGTCCCCCAGACCGGCAACGTCACGGAAGAGGATGTCCTTCACCATGAGCTTTGGCTTGATCCTCCCCTGCCAGGTTTCGTTGACTGCCTCGAAGACGAGGTCGACCACGCCCTCCCAGGAGGCGGCGCGCTCCGGGTCCGGCGCGCGGAACATGATAGCGGCGACGGAATTCGCGCCATCGGTTGCCAGGAAGCGCAGGTGCGAGCCGTCGGCGCCCACGCGAGCTCGGCTGCGCATGCTCACGCCCGTGACGGCAAAGAGGGGCTTCTTGTTCCCCTGGCCGAAGGGCTGGAGGCTCTCGAGGGCGTCTATGCTCTCCACCGTGAGCTCGGAGAGGGAGACGACGGCCGTGACCTCGCCGGTGTCCTCGAACTGCTCAGCGGGAAGCTCGTCGAGCGCCCGCTCGAGGCGCTCTCGGAACTCGTCCAGGCGCGCCGCCTCGCAGGTGATGCCCACCGCGCCGGCGTGCCCGCCAAAGCGCACGAGGACGTCCGAGCACTGCTCGACGGCATGGAAGAGGTCGACGGAGCCCACCGAGCGGCCGGAGCCGCGGGCGATTCCCTCCTCGTTGATGGTGAAGACGATCGAGGGGACGTGGTAGCGGCTCACGAGGCGTGAGGCGACGATGCCCTTCACGCCCTCGTGCCAGCCCCTGCCGCCCACGACGACGGCACGCCCGCCGCGGTAGGTGCGCTCGACCTCCGCGAGGGCGGCCTCCGCGAGGGCGGCCTCGGTCTCGCGCCGCTCCGAGTTCACGGCCTCGAGCCGCCCGGCAAGCGTGACCGCCTCGGCGGGGTCGTCCGTGAGGAGGAGGTCGAGCGCCGCGTCCGTGGAGCCCATGCGGCCCGCCGCGTTGAGGCGCGGGATGATGGAGAAGGGCAGGCTGTCCGCCGTGGCCTCGGCGATGTCGAGCCCGGCCGTGGCGGCGAGCGCCGAGAGGCCGGGGCGAGCGCCGCGGCGCATGAGCTCGATGCCCTCGGAGACGAGAGCGCGGTTCTCACCCGAGAGGCGCATCATGTCCGAGAGCGTCCCCAGGGCGGCCACGTCGCGGAACTCGAGCCAGAGGTCGGGCTCGCCGCGGCGCCGCCCGAGCTCGCACACGAGCTTGAGGGCCACGCCGGCCCCCGCGAGGTCGCGAGAGGGACAGGTGTCGGAGAGCTTGGGGTCGGTCACGGGCACGCCCTCGGGCACGAGGTCGGCGGGCTCGTGATGGTCGGTCACCACCACGTCGACGCCCTCGGCCACGAGCCACTCGACCTCCCTTGCCGCCGCGATGCCGTTGTCGACGGTCACCACCAGGTCCGGGTCGCACGCCTCGCGCACGCGGGCGAGCGCCTCGCGCGAGAGGCCGTACCCCTCGCCAAAGCGGTGCGGGATGAACGGGAACACGCTGCCGCCCAGGCGGCGCAGGCCGAGCGTGAGCAGGCAGGTCGAGGTCATGCCGTCGACGTCGAAGTCGCCGAACACCGCGATCTTCTCGCCCCGGTCGAGGGCGCGCTCAAGACGGTCGGCGACCTCCCCCATGCCGGGGATGCAGAGCGGGTCGGCCCAGTCGCGCGCGAGAGAGGGCGAGAGGAACTCCCGGGCCTCGCGCGGCTCCCTGAGCCCGCGGGCCGCGAGGACGTGGGCCACGAGGGGCGAGATCTTGAGCTCGGCCGCGAGGGAGCGCTCCGCCTCCGGGTCCGCCGCGAGGACGCTCCAGCGGCGGCTGTCGGAAAGGCCGGGCATCTACCGCTCGTCCGCGTCTCTGCGAGAGACGCCCCAGGCACCGGGGTGGGAGCGCATGGGACCGAGGGCCGCCAGGCGCACCAGCGGGACCGTCACCAGAAGGACGGAGAGCGCGCCGGAGACCACGGCCACCGGCAGGCACAGGCCCGAGGAGAACGTGGGGTAGCCACCGAAGGAGTAGAAGAAGTAGAGGAGCGTCCCGCCCACGGCGAGCACCGCCGCCACGACGGCGAGCTCGCGCGACTGGGCGCGCAGCGTGACGCGCACGGCGTCACGGGCGTTGGTGCCCGCGCGCATGCGGGAGCGCACGCCGGCCAGGTAGTACAGGCTCGCGGCAAAGACCACGAGGACCGCCACGGCGGCGGCGAGGTACGCGGTGACGGAGGGGACGAAGATCCCCTCGCCGGAGAGGAGTGCAAGGCCGCCCACCTCGAAGAAGCACAGCGCCACGAGGCCCGCCCAGGCCACGAGGCCGAGCAGGCGCATCCAGACGAGAAGGGCCACGAGCAGGGCGAGCACCACCACACCGGCCACGATGACGGCCTGGAGGAACTGCGAGGTGCCCACGACGGGGGCAACGGACTCGGAGGCCTGCTGGGTGAGCGCACAGGGCAGCTCGCCCGTCTCGACCGCCGCGGCGATGCCGGTTGCCTCCTGCTGCGTGAGGCCGGCGGAGACGCTCACCTGACCGCCGGAGATGGCCTGGCTCACCTGCGGGGCGGCGACGACGGTGCCGTCGGCGACGATGAGGATCTGCCCGTAGACGGGCGCGAGCTCGGCGGTGACCTCCTCGAAGGCGGCCGCGCCCTCGGAGTCGAAGGAGAGCGTGAGGCCGTAGCTCGCGCTCGTGGAGGACGTGAGGACGGCGGCGGCGGACGTTATCTGGGAGCTCTGGATGAAGGGCTCGTAGGTGCCCTCCTCGAGCGTCACGTCCGTGGAGCCGCTCTGGATGCGGGCGATGGCGTCGGCGTCCGAGACGGCGTCAAGGCGCACGAGCTCGAGGGTCCCGACCCCGGTGGCCTCCTCCACCGCGCTGGCGTCGTCATGCGCGGCGGGGAGCTTCACGGTGAGCGTGCCGTCCTCGGCGGTGACGGATGCGCCGGTCGCGCCCATGCGCTCGAGGCGCGAGCGGACGATGCCGGCCGCGGAGGCGAGGTCGGCGTCGGAGTCCGCCACGTAGGTGTAGGAGGCGCCGCCGGCGAAGTCCGTGCCCCAGCCCAGGCGCTCGGCGGGCGGCCACGCCGCGGCGACCGCGCACGCCACGAGGGCGAGCGCCACCACGAGCGCGAAGATCTGGGTCCCCGCGCCCTTGGGCAGGCCCTTCCTCGAGCGGATGCGACGGCGCTTCTTGCCGCCGCCCTCCTCCTGCTTCCAGCGGCTCACGCCGGTGGTCTTCTCGTCCTTCTCGGCCTCGCCCGCGCGGGCCTGGTTCTTCTTGTCTGCCATCTGTGCCTCTTCGGTTGCTCGGGCCATGGGCCCCGTTGTCAATCCGGTCAATGATAGCGCAACGCGAAGAGGGCACGCGGCGCCGGCGCTACCAGTCGCGCGCGGCGGGAGAGGCCATCCACTCCTCGACGAAGGCGCCGTATGTCCCGGCGACGACGGCCTCGCGGGCGCGGCGCATGAGGTCCAGCAGGAAGTGAATGTTGTGCTGGGAGATGAGGATGCCGGCGAGCATCTCCTTCTGGCGAACGAGGTGGTGCAGGTAGGAGCGCGAGAAGCCGGCCTGGCAGGCGGGGCAGGTGCAGGCCTCGTCTATGGGGCGCGGGTCGTGGGCGAAGCGGGCGTGGCGGAAGTTGAGGCGCCCCTCGCTGGAGAAGGCCGACCCCGTGCGCGCCGTGCGCGTGGGAAGGACGCAGTCGAACATGTCCACGCCGCAGCCGACGGCGCGCACCAGCGTGGTGGGGTTGCCCACCCCCATGAGGTAGCGGGGCTTGTTCCGGGGCATGTGCTCCGAGACCAGCGGCTCGAGGGTCTCGAACATGGTCTCGTGGTCCTCCCCCACCGAGTAGCCGCCGATGCCGTAGCCCGGGAAGTCGCCGATCTCCTCGAGGTGACGCAGCGACCTCAGGCGCAGGTCAAGGTGCATCCCGCCCTGGACGATGCCAAAGAGCGCCTGGTCGGGGCGGGTATGGGCCGCATAGCAGCGCTCTGCCCAATAGCTCGAGAGCTCCACGGAGCGCTCGACCTTCTTCCGGGGCGCGGGATAGCCCACGCACTGGTCCAGCTGCATCACGATGTCCGCCCCGAGCTTCTGGGCGATGGCCATGTTCTCCTCGGGCGTCCAGGTGATCCACTTTCCGTCGTAGTCGATGGCGCGAAAGCGAACCCCGTCCCTGGAAAGACGGAAGAACTCCTCATGGCTGAAAACCTGGAATCCGCCGGAGTCGGTGAGGATGGGGCCGTCCCAGCGCATGAAGTCGTGGAGGCCGCCCATCTCCGCCACGAGGTCGGCCCCGGGGCGCATGGAGAGGTGGTAGGTGTTGGCAAGGAGGATCTTGGTGCCGAGCTCGCGCAGGGTGGACGGCATGATCCCCTTGACCGTGGCCTTGGTCCCCACCGGCATGAAGATGGGCGTGGGGACGTCGCCGTGCGGGGTGTGGAGCACGCCGGCGCGGGCGTGGGTGCCGGGATCCTCGGCTATGACGTCATAGGTGAACAGGCTCTGGTCCATGTTGTCTCCGCTCGTGGGAGTCGGCTGGCGAGAAGGACCACGAGGTCCTGCGCTCGGACAGTCCCCAAGGTCCTTCTCGCCAGCCGACCATAGTCGAAAGCAAGGCATCCCATCGTACACAAAGAAGGCCCGACGCCGCGCGGGCGCCGGGCCACCACATCCAGAAGATGCTCTTCTCGCCTCTTGACTACTCGCCGAAGCCGGAGTCGATGAGGGCGATGAGGGCGTCCAGGGCCTCCTGCTCGTCAGCGCCGTCGCAGGCAACCTCGACCTTGGTGCCGGTGCCGAGGCCGGCGGCAAGGATCATCATGATGGACTTGGCGTTGACAGGAGCGGAGTCCTTGTCGACGTTCTTGATGGTGACGTTGCACTGATACTTCTTGGCCTCGGTCACGAAGACGGACGCGGGACGCGCGTGAAGGCCGGTGGCGTTGATGATGCTCGTCTGCTTAGAAACCATGTTGCGGACTCCCTTTCCAGATTTCCCTACGGTACGGGGAATATCTGATCCCCCGAAAACAAAACATATCCTAACAAACGAAGGGCATCTTGGCATGGTCGTTCTCGCCAAGGATGCAAAACGGGGGCTGAGCGGATTTCGCGGGAGCAGCGAGGGCGACGTGGGCACGATATAATGTACGGGGTCGCACACCGGCGACCACCTGCACGAAGAGCAAGACGGGCGCGTGGCTCGTCCGAGAGGAGGGCGCAATGTCTGACGATCCGAGGGAGCTGGGCGGACCATCGGCGGACGGCGCGAATTCGAGCGCGAGCGACAGCCGGGACGCTGGCGAGGGCACGAGCCCCGAGGCTGCGGGCTCCGAGGCCGGGCGCAGGGCGCTCGAGGCGAGCCGCAGGGCAGCCAGCGCCGCCGCGTCCTCGTTCATGAGCGGGCTCTCCGCGGTGCGCGACGTCCGCGCCGCCTCCAGGCGCCACTCCTCCGCCCGCTCGCAGCTGCGCGAGATGGAGCAGGCGCTCCAGGAGGACGAGGCCGCGCTTGCCCACCGCGAGGAGGTGGAGGCCGGCTACGAGGGCATCGTCTCCGAGCAGGGCGCCATCGTCGAGAAGACCTCGGAGGAGCTCTCCGCGCACCAGGACGAGGTCGAGCGCCTCGAGAGCGAGGCCAAGCGCCGCGAGGACGCGCTCGAGCGCCTGAAGGCCGACAACGAGCGCGAGCTCAGGCCCTACAAGAGAATCGCGGAGTCCTCGAAGGAGCGCCTCGACGAGGCGAACCGCGTGGTCTCAGAGGCAAAGCGCGCGGTCAAGACCGCAGAGGGCCAGGTGAAGTCCGCGACCGAGCGGCGCGAGCAGAGCGTCGCCGCCGCCAACAGGGCGCTCGACAGCTCGCAGGCCCGCCTCAGGAAGGCCCAGGACGAGCTGCGCCGCGCCCAGGAGGGCAAGGCCGCCCCGAGCGCCGTCTCGCAGCTCCAGAGCGAGATCGTGACCGAGCTCGCGCACGTGGAGTCCGCCAAGGCGGAGGTCGCCGCCGCCACGCGGGAGACGCAGGAGAGCGTCGACGCCGCGCAGACGCACCTCTGGACGCAGAGCAAGTCGCTCGAGGAGGCCCAGCGCGAGGCCGAGGCCGCCCGCAAGGAGCACGACACCCACAAGAAGGAATACGACGAGCTGCTCGAGAAGGCGCGCGCCGAGGAGAAGGAGATCGAGGACGAGATCTCCGCGCTGCGCGACCAGACCGACGAGGCCAAGGCCGCCTACGACGACGCCGCCGAGCGCCACGACGCAGCCCAGGCCCTCGTGGACGAGGCGGAGTCCATCCACGCCACCCCGGAGGAGACGGAGCGCCTGCGCGCGAGCATCGAGGAGCAGAGGTCCGCGCTCGACGAGCAGCGGGGAACGGTCGAGAAGCTCGCCGCCGGCGAGAAGAGCCTCAGGGAGCGCACCCGCCGCGACCGCGTGGTCTTTGGTGCGATCATCGCGGTGGCGCTCATTGCCGTCATCGCCATCGTGGTGCTCATCCTCACGCGCTAGACAAGCGTTCGCACGGGGCTCTGACAAGGGGGGCAGGGTTGTTTGTCAGGTTCTTACCTGACAAACAACCCTGCCCCCCTTGTCAGAGCCCCGTCCCCCTGTCAGGACCCCGTGCGACTACTCGATGAGCATGGCGTCGCCGAAGGAGAGGAAGCGGTAGCGCTCCTCGATCGCGGCGTGGTAGGCGTCCATGATCTGGTCGCGCGTGGCAAAGGCGGAGACGAGCATCATGAGCGTCGAGCGCGGCACGTGGAAGTTCGTGATCATCGCGTCCACCACGTGGAAGTCGGATCCGGGCATGAGGTAGAGGTTCGTAGCGGCATTCTCGCGCGCCACGATGTCGCCGCGGCCGGCGGCACCCTCGAAGCGGCGCGCGGCCACGGGCGGCTCGCTCGGCGTGGCGCTCTCCTCCCAGGCGCTCTCGAGCGAGCGCACGGACGTCGTCCCCACCGCGATCACGCGGTGGCCCGCCGCCTTGGTGGCGTGGACGGCGTCCACGACCTCCTGGGGCACGTGGTAGCGCTCGGTGTGCATCACGTGCTGGGTGGGGTCGTCCTCGGTGACCAGACGGAACGTGTCGATGCCCACCTCGAGCTCAACCGTCGCCCAGCCCACGCCCTTCTCGCGGATGCGCTCGATGAGCTCCGGCGTGAAGTGGAGCCCCGCCGTGGGGGCCGCCGCCGAGTGCTCCTCGCTCATGGCGTAGACGGTCTGGTACTTCTCGGGGTCGCCCTCGTACTGGGTGATGTAGGGCGGCAGCGGCACGTGGCCTGCGGCGTGGATGGCCTCGTCCAGGGTGCGCGGCGAGCCGTCGTCCTTCTCGCCCGCCGGCGAGAAGCGCACGAGGCGGCCGCCCTTGCTGCCCTCGACGAAGTCCACGATCTCGCCCGTGAGCACCACCGGCGCGGACTCCGGGGCGTGCAGCCCTCCCGCGCGGTACTCGATGACGGTACCCGGCTGGCGCAGGCGCTTGCCGGGGTTGACCAGGCACTCCCAGACGCCGCCGAGCGCGTCGACGTCCTCGCGGCGCTTGAGGAGGAGCGTCTCGCAGACGCCGCCCGTCCCGCGCTTGCGCCCCACGAGGCGCGCCGGCATGACGCGCGTGCGGTTGGCCACGAGCAGGTCGCCGGGCTCGAGGTAGTCGAGCACGTCCGTGAAGCGACGGTGCTCGACGGAGCCGTCCTCGCGGTGCAGCACCAGGAGGCGGCACGAGTCGCGCGGCTCCGCGGGGGCCTGGGCGATGAGCTCGTCGGGCAGCGGGTAGTCAAAGTCGTCGGTGCGCATGGGTGTCCTTTCGGCGGTTTTCCAGCGCTCTACGATAGCACTCGCGCCCCGCGCGTTCCTCTTGCTAGTGCCACATGCCCTTGCGCTTGAAGATCCATGCGGCAACGAGGCAGCCCGCCGCGGCAAGGAGCAGCGGGAACGCCCAGTTGTCCAGCAGGGGCACGCCGTCAAAGGGAAGCTCGACGTTCATACCGTAGAAGCCGAAGACGATGTTGGGGATGGCCATGACGATGGTGATCACGGAGAGCACCTTCATCACGATGTTGAGGTTGTTGGAGATGATGCTCGCGAAGGCGTCCATGGTGCCGGAGAGGGTGCCCGCGTAGATGTTGGCCATCTCGATGGCCTGGTGCACCTCGACGAGCACGTCCTCGAGGAGGTCCTGGTCGTCCTCGTAGAGCGGGATGATGCGGCCCTGGGCGATCTTGTTGAGCGTCACCTCGTCGGCCTTGAGCGAGGTGGAGAAGTACACGAGCGACTTCTCGAGGTTGAGCATTTGGATGAGCTCCTCGTTGCGTACGGAGGCGTGCAGCCGCGCCTCGGTGCTGGAGGAGATGCGGTCGATGCGGCGCAGGTAGACGAGGTAGAGCTGGCTGATGTGCAGCAGCGCCTGCAGCAGGAAGCGCGTGCGGTAGCGGGTGTCCACGCCGCGGACCCGGCCGCCCCTCAGGTCCGCGACCACCTCGTTCTCGCGGATGCTGATGGTCACGAAGAGGCTCTTCTCGGGGAGGAAGACCATGGTGAGGGGCATGGTGTCGTACTGGAGTGGGAGCGAGGCGCGCACGGTGCCGTCCTCGTCGACCACCGGGTAGTCCACGATGACGAAGATCTGGCGCTCGTCCTCGTCAAAGTCCACGCGGGAGGTCTCCTCCTCGTCGAGCGCCGAGCGCACGAACTCGGGGAGCACGCCGAGCTCGCCCTCGAGCCATGCCCGCTCGTCGTCCGTGGGCGCGACGACGTTGACCCAGCACCCCGGACACGGGGCCTCCACCCTCTCCATGGTTCCGCTCGCGCTCGTAAGCAGGCACTCGATCATTTCACACCGTCCTTCTTGCCTCTTGGGGTTGCGGGCCCCACCACGGTAGCCCACGGGCCGGCGGGCGAGAAGGACGGGCGGGCGCCCTTGCCAAATCCTTACAGACAGGCGGAGCGAGGTGCGGGCGGGGGACGCTTTGGGCGTCGGAAGCGTCGCGCGGCCGCACCTCTCACGTTGAAGTGCGGGAGAGCGACGGTCTCAGGGCCGAAAGCGTCGCGCGGCCGCACCACTTTCGTTGGCGTGCGAATCCGCGACGCTTTGAGCCACGAAAGTGTCGCGCCGCCGCACCCCTCACGTTGAGGTGCGAGAAGACGACGGTCTGGCGAGAAGAACCGTCGAGATGCCGCACCTCTCACGACGTCAGGTAAGAATCCGCGCCATCCGAACGGCCGCGCCTACGCGCCCTTGCGCGCTGCGGCCCTGGCGGCCTTGCGGGCGTCACGCGCCTCGTGGCGCTCGATGGCTGCCTCCGCCGCGGAGAAGCGGCAGCCGCAGTAGTTCTGGCGGTACATGCCCAGCTCGCGGGACTCGCGCGTGGCCTCGGGGTAGAACGGGCGGAAGTCGCGCCACACGGGCGTGAGGCCGTGGCGCGCCGCGGCGGCGCGGAGGATCTCGCCGCAGGCGTCGAAGAGCTGGTACGGCGAGACCGCGAGCGTGGTCGAGACGTGCTCGAAGCCCCGCTCGCGGGCGACGCGGCACGCCTCCTCCAGGCGCAGCGCGTAGCAGGCTCGGCAGCGCCGCTCGCGGTCGAAGCCGGCCGGGGCGCAGGCGCGCTCCCAGGCCGCGCGGTCGTCGCCGGCAACGATCACGTCCACGTGGGCGACGTCCGAGGCCCAGGCCAGCAGGGTGTACAGGCGCAGGGCGTGCTCGGCAAGCGGCTGGATGTTCGGGTTGGTCCAGAGGATGGTGGGCTCGAAGCCCTCCTCGCGCAGAAGGCGCACCGGCTCGAGCGAGCACGGCCCGCAGCACGCGTGCAGCAAGAGCGGCGTCATGGCGCCACCTCCCTCGAGAGCAGGTCGATTCCCACGTCCGTGTCACGGACGTGGGTGCAGCGGGGCTCGGAGAGCGCAGCCCAGGCCATGAGCGCGTCGCCGGCGCAGCCGGAGAGGTGGAACCCGGCAAGAAGAACCGCGAGCAGCGGGCACCCCATCGCGAGCGCCGCGGCCGCGACGCCCGCCGTCACCAGCACCGCCGGCGCCAGAAGCACGGCCACCATGCGGCCGCGCGACGCCACCGCGCCGTCGGTCTTGGTGTAGAGGAAGGCGTCCTGGAAGCCAAAGGACACGCGGCAACCCGGGCAGAGCAGCTTGAAGGCCGCGCCGTGCACGAGCTCGTGGACGGGCAGCGGCACGAAGCAGCCCAGGGCCAGCGCCGCCCACCAGAGGGCGGAGGAGACCTCTCGCGCGCCCGTCGCCACGCCGGCGACGGCGGCGGCGAACGCCGTGGCACCCGCCGCTACCAGCGAGACCCGCACGACCCGCCGCTGCAGGTCCTCGTCACCCAGAATGTCCAGAGAGGCTATCTTTTGCATGTGCTCATGGTACCCCATGGGAAGAAGTGCCAAAATGGAAAGGCTGAACCCGTCCCATAAGGAGCGCACATGCCCGAAACCCGACCGAGCTTCCCCCGCCGCGCCGTCATCACCGGCGGCATGCCGTACGGCAACAAGAACCTGCACTTCGGCCACATCGGCGGCGTCTTCGTCCCCGCGGACTTCTTCGCGCGCTTCCTGCGCGACCGCATCGGGCCCGAGAACGTGCTCTTCGTCTCCGGCACGGACTGCTACGGCTCCCCCATCGCCGAGGGCTTCCGCAAGAAGGTGGAGAACGAGGGCTACGCCGGCACGATCGAGGACTACGTGCGCGTGAACCACGACGCCCAGAAGGCGGCGCTCGACGCCTACGGCATCTCGCTCGACCTCTTCGCCGGCTCCGGCCTCGAGCCCGCGCGCGACGTGCACGCCCGCCTCACGGACGAGCTCATCCGCCGCCTGCACGAGCGCGGCTACCTCCACCGCCGCACCACGCGCCAGTTCTTTGACGTGGAGGCGGGGACCTTCTTGAACGGCCGCCAGGTTCAGGGCCGCTGCCCCGTCCGCGGCTGCAAGTCCGAGAAGGCCTATGCGGACGAGTGCGACCTCGGCCACCAGTTCGACCCCGAGGAGCTCATCGCCCCCGTCTCGCAGCTCACCGGCACCACGCCCGAGCTCCGTCCCGTGGACAACTGGTACTTCGACCTCCCCGCCTTCCGCGAGGAGCTCGAGCGTCTGATGGACGAGTGGGACCTCGACCCGCAGGTCCGCGCCGTCGTGACCAAGACCGTGCGCGAGAGCCTCGTCGACCCCGTGATCTACGTCCAGACCAAGTTCCGCGAGGCCTACGACGCAGTGGCTGACAGGCTCCCCGGGCACGTGCTCACGGAGGCCGAGAAGGGCCAGCAGTCCTTCTCGCTCACCTTCTCCGGATGGGAGGCGCGCGACGAGGCGCGCGAGGTCCTCGACGCCGCGGGCGTCCGCTTCCGCACGGGCAAGTGCCTGCTGCCGCTGCGCATCACCGGCAACATCGAGTGGGGCGTGCCCGCGCCCGAGCTCGAGGGCAGCTCCGGGCTCACCGTGTGGGTGTGGCCGGAGAGCCTCTGGGCGCCCATCTCGTTCACGCAGACCGCGCTCTCGCTGGCACCGGAGGGCCGCTACTCCAGCCGCGACTGGCACGACTGGTGGTGCTCCGAGGACGCTCGCGTCTACCAGTTCATCGGCCAGGACAACATCTACTTCTACTGCGTGGCACAGCCGGCCCTCTGGGAGGCGCTCGGCTGGGGCCTCACGCAGGACGTGCCCGTGGCCAACTACCACATCCTCTTCATGAACAAGAAGGCCTCGAGCTCCGGCAAGATCGTGCCCCCCATGGCCGCCGAGCTCCTGGACGCCTACACCCCCGAGCAGCTGCGCGCCCACTGGCTCTCGCTCGGCCTGGACCAGAAGGCCGTCTCCTTCAACCCCAAGGCCTTCGACACCTCGGTCTCCCACAAGGACAAGAAGACCGGCGAGGACGTGCTCGTGCGCGACGACCCGCGTGTGGTGGACCCCGCCCTCAAGGAGAGCGCCTTCCTGACCAACATCTTCAACCGCCTCGCCCGCAGCTGCTTCTACGGCGCGGCAAACGTCTGCGACGCGCACCTGCCCGCCGCGGCGCCCGCGGCCGACGCCGTGCACGCCGCGCGCGAGGCCGTGCTCGCCTTCGAGCGCCGCGCCTACGAGTTCGACGCCCACGGCGCCCTTGCCGTGGCCGAGGAGTTCTGCCGCGCCGCCAACAAGCGCTGGGACGAGGCCTCCAAGGCGGCAAAGGGCGACGACGCCGCCTACGAGCAGGCCCTCGCCGACGCCTTCGTGGCGCTCCGCGCGACGGCGCTGCTCATGCACCCCGCCGTGCCAGCTGGCTGCGAGAAGATCTGCGAGCACATGGGCTTCTCGCCCGAGCTCTTCTTCAGTTGGGAGCACGCCTTCGACGGCCCGGCGGAGCTTGCGGCCGCGCTCGGCGAGACGCCCGAGTCCCACGCCATCGTGCCGCTGCCCCCGCGCTACGACTTCTTCGAGAAGCACCCGTCGCAGGTGAAGGGCAAATAACCCATCCGTCCGGCTCAGGGCAGGGAGGCTCCGGCGCTCAGACAGCTTGCCGAGAAGAACGCTCGGCAAGAACTCGCGGCGGACCTCCCTGCCCTGAGCCTACGAATACCGTTGTCGCAGGTCTGGCGAGAAGGTCCGCCGCGAGTTCCGCAGCCGCGTCCTCTGCGGCGAGGACTGTCTGAGCGCCGGACCTTCTCGCCAGACCGTTCGAACACGTGACCGAAAGGATCCGGTATGTCCGTCGAGTTCCCGCCCGTACACGTCCCGCGCCCGTACGCGCTGCCGCAGACGCCGCTCGCCGCGCGCGTGGAGTGCCCCATGCCGGACGGCGCCACCATCGTGGCGTGGGTCTACGCACCCGAGGGCGTGACGGACGCGCCGGGGACGCCCTTCGGCGTGGACCTGCGGGTGCCGCCGGTCCTCATGCTGCACGGCAACGGCGAGGAGCACGGCATCTTTGGGCCCGTGATCGACGCCGTCTGCGCGAGCGGGCGCTCGGTCGTCGCCGTGGACTCTCGCTCCCAGGGCGCCTCGACGCGCGGCACCGCCCCGCTCACCTACGAGCTCATGGCTGCGGACGCCATCGAGGCCTGCTCGCGGCTGGGCGTGCCGCAGGTCCACGTGCTCGGCTTCTCCGACGGGGGCATCCTGGGGCTTCTCGTCGCGCGCGACTGGGGCGCGCACGTGCTCAGCCTCACGGCGCTCGGCGCCAACCTCACGCCCGCCGGGCTGCCGCAGGAGGACACGGACTGGATGGCCTTCGCCGCCGCCGAGAACCGCCGCTGGGCCGAGGAGGGCTACGAGGGCGCCACGCTGGAGGACGGCACGCCCGTGCCCTCCCCCGCCGAGTCCGCCCGCATCGCGGAGCTCCTGCAGCTCATGGTGGACAACCCGCAAATTGACGCCGCATCGCTCGCGGGGATCGACTGCCCCGTGACCGTGATGGTGGGCGAGTTCGACGAGATCCTCCCCGAGGAGACGGACCGCATCGTGGCCGCCGTCCCCGGCGCGATCAAGGTGGTGGAGCCCGGCATCGACCACAACCTCCCCAAGATGGCGCCCGCCGCGGTGGCGCGCGAGCTCCTTGCCTGCGTGGCGAGAAACGACGAGTGCCACGAGGCCCGCGGCGTCGAGGTCCCGGGCGACCTCGCCGTCTGCCGCGTCCCCGTCTCCGGCCTCTGGGCCGAGAAGCTCGACGAGCTGTACCGCCACGTGGACGCCGAGCCCGGGACCTCGGGCTGGGTCCAGGACGTGTGGCCGCCCGCGGGCATGGCGAGCGAGCTCCTCGCGTCAGGGGCGTACTGGGGCGCGTTCGAGCGCTCGGACGTGCGCGACGGCATGCCCACGGACGACGCCGCCCTTCTTGGCGCGGTAGCGGTGAACCGAGAAGCCTCCATGGGCAACGGGCGTGCCTCCGGCCACGGCTCCGGCCTCGGCGGGCCCAGCTGGAAGCGGCGTGCCAAGAAGGACGTCGCCGGCTGGCACCTGCTGGCCGTCGACCCCGCCGCACGCGGGCGCCACGTGGCGGACGCGCTCATCGCCGCCGGCATCCTGGGCGCACGCGAGCTGGGCGCCAAGGTGGTGCGCCTCAACACGAACGTGGCCAACGTGCCCGCCAACGCGCTCTACGCGAGCCGGGGCTTCACGCGTCACCGCCCGATCTGGCTCCCCTACCCGGGCCTCCCCCTCCCCGGCTGGTCCAACCTCTGGGAGCTCGAGCTCTAGCCGCACATTTGCACATTTTGGGACGTGCCTGAAACGTGCAACACATTTGGGGACGTGCCTGAAACGTGCAAGAATCTGCACGTTTCAGGCACGTCCCGTTTTATGCACCGTTTTATGCACTACCCGCGGGGAACCTCGATCGCCACGTCACCGATCGCCACGCTCGCGATGTCGCTCACGTCGAGGATGCGGTCGAAGATGACGCCCACGGTGACGTCAAAGCCACCGTCCGGGCGCGGACTCACCTGAGAGCCCCCGTTCAGCACCTCAAACGAGGTCCCATCCACGAGCGTCACGGTCACGGGGAGGGCGGTCGCCAGGTCAAGGCCTCCGGAGCCCACCTCGCACACGAAGCTCGCAGAGAGCGGCGAGACCGTGGCCTCCCGCACGGTGAGAGTGACGCCCCCAACCGTGGCCTCCTGCCCGGCGCTCAGCTCGACGGTAGTGTCCTCGTAGTCCAGGGGGACCTCGAGGCTCCACTCGCCCTCGGCCAGAGGGGTGTCGGGGTCGCCCGGATGAGCGCCGTGAACGTAGAGGTCGCCCAGCGTCACCCGTGCCGTGGAGCCCTGCACGCCGCCCTCTCCAATCCCGGCGTTCGCCAAGATCACGAACTCATGGGCATTGTCTCCTGGATCCGCGTCAGAGAAGGAGCCCGAGGAGACAACGTCCTTCTCGCCGCCATCGACCTCGAGGGACATGCTCTCGAAGCAGAGGCCGCGACTCGAGGGGCTCGCGGAGTCGAGCAGTCCCTCGAAGTCCTCCCCGTCTTCCCGTTTGACGGAGAGGACCACGGCAAAGGCGTAGCGGTCCCCGTAGACCGCCTCCGCCGTGACCGTCACGCCGTCGCAGGCAGCACTCGCGCCGAGGGGCCGCCCCACCTGCCCCACAACGTCATCCGACGCCTGGCCTCCCCAGAAGGCGCTGGCCACGTAGGCTGCCACGGCGTCGATGGCCCCCGTGGCGCGCGCCACGCCCGCACCCGCCCCCAGCACGAGCGCCAGCCCGGCGATGGCGGCGGCGCGAGCGACCCAGGGACGCCTCCGCGGGGCGGATGCCGCCAAGAGCCTCTCAACCAGCTCGTTCTTCTCGGCAGGCGAGAAGGACAGGGCGTCGAGGCCCTCGCGATAGTCGTCAAAGACCCTCTTCATCGTAACCAGCCTCCTTGAGCAGCACCCTCAGCTTTGCGCGGCCCCGACTCAGGCGCTGTGCCGCCGCGTCCTCGCCGCAGCCGCACGCCCGGGCAACGTCACGAATGGAGTAGTTCTCGTAGTAGCGCAGGAAGATGGCCTCGCGATACTCGAGCGGAAGGCGCATGACCGCGCGCAGGACGAGCTCGGCTCGCGCGCGGTCATCCCCCGGGTCCGGGGCAATTGGCTCCGAAACCTCGTCAAGAGGGAGCGTCGGGCGCGCGGAGCGGCATCGGAGCAGGTCCTTGCAGCGATTGGCAGTGACGCGCACCACCCAGGCACGCTCGTGCTCCGGGCTCGCAAAGGGCTCCGCGCGGTCGAGCAGCTTAAGGAGGACCTCCTGGCACACGTCCTCTGCATCCGCGGCTGTGCCCAGATAGGTGTAGGAAAGGCGCTTGATGAGGTCCGCGTAGTCGTTGACCAGCCGCTCGGCCCGATGTCCCGCGCTCACGTCCCCTCCCCTCCCCGGTGCCTCTACCTACGATACGCACGGAGGAGGAAAACCTGACAGGGAGTTTCGGCGCGAGGAAACCGTCACCCGGCCTCTGCCGCCAACCCACCGATTCAGTCTCGGGACCGTGGATGGCCTCGAGCGCGCAACGAGTAAGAGCTTTTGCCACGCTTAATGCACATTTTGGGACGTGCCTGAAACGTGCAAGTATATGCACGTTTCAGGCACGTCCCAAAATGTGCAAGCTACGGCTGCGAGGGGAAGAGCACGGTGATCGTGGTCCCCTTGCCGACCTCGCTCTCGAGCCTGATCTCGGCACCGTGGTAGGCCGCGGCGTGCTTGACGATCGCAAGGCCCAGGCCGGTGCCGCCCATGTCGCGGCTGCGCCCCTTGTCCACGCGGTAGAAGCGCTCGAAGACCTTGTCCCGCGACTCGGCGGGTATGCCGATCCCGGTGTCGCTCACGCGCACGGCGGGGCGGCCGTCCACCGGCAGGGCCCAGACGTAGACCTTGCCGTCCACCCGGTTGTAGCGGATGGCGTTGTCGCACAGGTTGGTCACGAGCTCGTCCAGCAGGCGCGCGTTGCCGCGCACGGGACACGAGACGCCGCCCACGCTCACAGTGACGCTGCTCCTGCGGGCCTTGGGCGCAAGGCGGTCCGCCACGTCGCGGGCAACCGAGAGCAGGTCGACGGGCTCGGAGGGGCCAAAGAGCTCCTGGTTGCCGTTGCGCTCGGAGTCGTCCAGCTTGGAGAGGGTGAGGATGTCGCTCACCAGGCTGGAGAGGCGCCGTGCGTCGTCGTAGATGCGCCCCGCGAACTCGGGGACGTCCTTCTTCTTGGCGATGCCGTCGCGGATGAGCTCGGCGGCCATCTGGATGGAGGCGATGGGCGTCTTGAGCTCGTGCGTCACGTTGGCGGTGAACTCGCGGCGCAGGTCCGCAGCGTCCTGGACGGCGCGCATTCGGTGGAGCAGCTCCTCGTGCTGCTCGTTCAGGCGCGTGACCAGCGGGTCGAGCTCAACGTAGGGAGCGACGCCGTCGCCAGAGGACGGGTCTATCTCCAGGATGGGCCGCACGAAGCGGTGCGAGAGCCGGTGCGACACCACCCAGCTCGCGGCCACCAGCACCACGGCGAGAAGAACCAGGAGCACGATGTCCTGCACGAGAAACGCGAGCACGCCGGCGCGGTCCACGGAGAGGCGCATGACCTGGCCGGACTCCAGACGCACAGCCTCGTAG
This sequence comes from Olsenella sp. An285, assembly GCF_002159625.1. Lineage (GTDB taxonomy): Bacteria > Actinomycetota > Coriobacteriia > Coriobacteriales > Atopobiaceae > Thermophilibacter > Thermophilibacter avicola. The sequence goes on along the minus strand of NZ_NFIZ01000001.1, from coordinate 181,358 downwards.
ATGCTCGTGTAGCCCACCGTGTCGCTCGCGCGCTCGGAGGTGCCGGATCCTGACTCGAAGGCGTTCACGACCTCGGGGCGGTCTCCGTGGTTCTCCAGCGTCTCGGCGTCCGCCTGGGAGTCGAAGGTGACCGAGCCGTCCGGGTCTATGAGGGTGGCGCGGATCTCCCCGAGGTCGAGCACGGAGAGCACCTTCGCGTCGTCATCCGTCTGGTCCAGGAGCGACGCCAGGGTCCGGCACTCGGCTGCGAGCTGCTCGTGCTCGTCCGCGAGGAAGGCGGACTGGTAGAGCAAGGAGGCCGCCGCGGTAACCACGACGGCCACGCTGGCGCACGCCACCACGAGGGCAACGAACATCCTGTGTGAGAGCGAACCCTTTCCGCCGGGCTGCCTGGTCATTCGTCCTCCTCCTTGCGCTGGGGCGTGGCGTGACAGTCGGGGTTGACAGTTTGCCCGAGGGGCTGACAGTTTGCCCGGGTCCAACTGTCAACTACTCTGGTTGACAGTTGGACCCGGGCAAACTGTCAGCCCCTCGGGCAAACTGTCAACCCCCATTGTCACACCTAGCCGCGGACGCGGTAGCCCACGCCGCGGACGGTCTCGATGAGGTCCGACGAGTCGCCCAGCTTGGCACGAATCTGCTGGACGTGCACGTCAACCGTGCGCGAGCCGCCGTCGAAGTCCCAGCCCCAGACGCGCTGGAGGAGCGTCTCGCGCGAGAAGACCACGCCGGGAGAGCGCATGAGGAACTCCAGCAGGTCGAACTCGCGCATGGTGAGCTGGACCTCGCGCCCGCCCACGGTGACCTCGCGGCGCTCGGGCCAGAGGGTCACGTCACCGGAGACGAGCGACGCGGGCTTCTCTGCCGCCGCTGCCTCGCGCCCGGAGCGACGCAGGAGCGCGCGCGTGCGGCTCACCATCTCCATCATGCCAAAGGGCTTGGAGAGGTAGTCGTCCGCGCCCGAGTCCAGGGCCTTCACGGTGTCGAGCTCGGTGTCCTTGGCGGTGAGCATCATCACCGGCACGTGCGAGAGCCCGGGGGTGCGACGCAGACGGGCCAGGATCTCCAGCCCGTCCGCGTCCGGCAGCATGATGTCGAGAAGGACGGCGTCGGGCGTGCGCTCGGCGCAGGCGCGGCGGAACTCGGCGTCATCGGCGCAGCCGCGCGCCTCGATGCCGCCCTGACCGAGGGCGTAGACCGTGAGCTCCCGGATGTTCTTGTCGTCCTCTACGTAGTAGACCACCGCAGTTCCTTCCCGACGCTCGAAACCCATCCTACTGTACCCTACTCCGCGGTCGCAGCCTGCCTCTGACTCGCCTTCTCGGCGACGACGTGCTCGCCGGTCACGCGGAAGATGGCCCAGGCGGCGATGCGCTTGGCGAGGTCGCCCATGCGCTCGAAGTACTTTGCCACCATGAGGAGCTCCGGCAGGTACTGCGCGGAGGCCTTGCCGTCGCGGATGAGGCCCACGAGCTTGTCCTCCACGGCAACGTAGAGCTCGTTCACCGCGTTGTCGGCCTCCATGACCTCCTGGGCCCTCTGGACGTCGGAGGCGCAGAAGGCGTCGACGGCCTTCTCAACCATGGCGGCGGCCTGCTCGCTCATCTGGGAGATCTCGGTCTCGATCTTCTTGGAGGCCTTCTCGGGGATGTCCTCGGAGAGGAAGACCGCGTCGCGCGTCATGGAGTCGATGTGGGAGAGGTCGCTCACCATGCGGAAGGCGCCGGAGACGAAGCGCAGGTCCACACCGATGAGCGGCTGCTGGAGCAGCATGATGTCGAGACAGGTGTTCTCGATGGCGGAGCGCAGGCGGTCCTCCGCCTTGCGGCCGTCCATGACGCCCTCGGCGGCGCCCTTGTCCCCGTTGGCGGCGAGCCCGGCGGCGCGGACGTCCGCCACGGTCTTCTCGCCAAAGCGCCTGATGTACTCCTCGACCTCGTTGAGCTGGTCGGTGAACTTGGTGCGGGTGCTGATGACCATTAGCTGAACCTCCCTGAGAGATACTCTTGCGTACGCTCCTGCTTGGGGTTGCCGAAGAGCTCGCGCGTGGGGCCCTCCTCGATGAGCTCGCCCAGATAGAAGAACGCGGTCTTGTCGGCCACGCGGGTGGCCTGCTGCATGTTGTGCGTCACCACGACGACGGTGTGGTCCTCGGAGAGCTCGGTCATGAGCTGCTCCACCATGCTCGTGGAGATGGGGTCGAGCGCCGACGTTGGCTCGTCCATGAGCAGGATCTCCGGGTCGGTGGCAAGCGCCCGCGCGATGCAGAGGCGCTGCTGCTGGCCGCCGGAGAGGCCCAGGCCGCTCTTGTCGAGCTTGTCCTTGACCTCGTCCCAGAGCGCCGCGCGCGTGAGGCAGCGCTCACAGATCTCGTCGCCCTCGGCCTTTGAGATGCGACGCATGCGCTTGGGGCCGTAGAGGATGTTCTCGCGGATGCTCATGGGGAAGGGGTTGGGGTGCTGGAAGACCATGCCCACGTAGACGCGCAGGGCGTTGGCGTCCATCTGGAAGATGTCCTGCCCGCCGAACTCGATCGTGCCCTCGGTGCGCACGGACTCCACGAAGTCGCACATGCGGTTGAAGGTGCGCAGCAGCGTGGACTTGCCGCAGCCGGACGGGCCGATGAAGGCCGTCGCGCGGTTGCGCGGAATCTCGAGGTTGATCTTCTTGAGCGCCTGGAAGTCCCCGTACCACAGGTCGAAGTCGCGGATGGTGATGGCCGTCTGGGCCTCGGCGATGCTGCGATGGGAGTCGTTGGTGCCTGCCATGTTCTTATCCCTCCCCCTTAGCCGAAGCGGCCGGTCAGATAGTCGATGAGGCGCTGGTCGCGCGGGTTGCGGAAGATCTGCTGCGTGGTGCCGGTCTCCACCATGTCGCCCACGTAGAAGAAGGCGGTGCGGTCGGAGACGCGCGTGGCCTGCTCCATGTTGTGCGTGACGATGATCTCGCAGATGCCGGTGGAGGCGATGTCGCGGATGGTCTCCTCGATGGCAAAGGTGGAGATGGGGTCGAGGGCGGAGCAGGGCTCGTCAAAGAGCACCACGTCCGGCTTCATCGCAAGGGTGCGCGCGATGCAGAGGCGCTGCTGCTGGCCGCCCGAGAGGGCGTGCGCGGACTGCTTGAGCTTGTCCTTGACCTCGTCCCAGAGCGCCGCCTGCCTGAGCGACGTCTCCACGAGCTCGTCCTCCTCGGCCTTGGTCCTCACGCGGCCGTGCTTCTTGGGTGCGAAGAGGATGTTCTCGCGGATGGACTTGCGGAAGGGCGTGGGCTGCTGGAAGACCATGCCGATGGACTTGCGCAGCTCGAAGAGGTTCTCCTTGGGCGTGTTGATGTCGCGCCCGTGATAGAGGATCTCGCCGCCGATGGAGCACTTGGGAATCTCGCGGTTCATGAGGTTGAGGCAGCGCAGGAAGGTGGACTTGCCGCAGCCGGAGGGGCCGATGAGCGCCGTGACCTGACCCTTCTCAAAGGTGAGCGAGGTGCCATGCAGAGCCTCGTGCGTGAGGTCGTAGGTGACGGTCACGTCCTTGGTAGTGAGCAGGGAGCCCTCGGCGGGCGTCGCCTGCGCGGTGGTGGCGTCTGTCATTCTGCGGTCAGCCTCCTCGAGAGAAGCTTGCCGAGCAGGCGGGCAAGCAGGTTGAACAGGAGCACGCAGACGAGAAGAACGGTCGCGGTGCCCCAGACGATCTCCGTGGAGCCGGCCGTGGGCTCGGAGGTGAGTCGCCAGATGTAGACGGCGAGCGAGCAGGCCGGGCGGAAGATGTTGAAGGGGTTGGTGGGGCTCAGGAAGTTCACCGAGGCAAAGTTGAGGCGCGCGGGCGCGGAGCCGGCCGTGAAGATGAGCGCGGCGGCCTCGCCGAAGACGCGGCCGGCGGAGAGCACGATGCCGGTCACGATGGCGGGCATGGCGGCGGGGAGAAGAACGTTGATGGTGGTCTCCCAGCGCGTGAGGCCCATGGCGAGCGCGGCGTCGCGCTGGCTGCGGGGCACGTCCTCGAGCGCCTGCTGGATGGTGCGCACCAGGATGGGGATGTTGAACATCGTGAGCGCGCACGCGCCGGCGAGGATGGAGATGCCCCAGCCCAGAGTCACCACGAAGAAGAGCGAGCCGAACATGCCCACGACAATGGAGGGCAGGCTGGAGAGGGTCTCGATGGCCGTCTTGGCAGCCGAGGTGACCCAGTTGTCGGGCGCGTACTCAACGAGGAAGATGGCCGCACCCAGCGAGATGGGCACCGAGATGACGAGCGTCACGATCAGCATGTAGAAGGAGTCCCACAGCTGGTAGATGATACCGGGAACGACCTCGTCGTTGTAGGGGTTGGTAAGGAAGCCCGGCGTGAGCGCGCGACCGGCGCCGCGGACGAGGATATAGGCGATGATGGCCACGACGAGCAGCATGACCAGGCCCACGATGACGGTGAGGATGCCGGTGGCGACCTTGTCCTGGGAGTCGATGCGGCGGACGTGCGCGTCGAGCTCCGCGGAGCGGCCCTGCGCGGCCGCGTTCTTCTCGCTAGCCATTGGCCTTCGCCCCCTTCCTGCCGATGAGGTGGATGATCAGGATGAAGACGAGCGACATCGCCAGCAAGATCAGGCCGAGCGACCACAGGGCGTGGTAGTAGACCGAGCCGGAGACCGCGTTGGAGAGGCCTGCCGTGAGCGCCGCCGTGAGCGTGGACGCCGGGTCGAGAAGACCGGTGGGCATGGAGCGCTCGACGCCGCCGATGACCATCTGGACGGCGAGGGTCTCGCCGAAAGCGCGGGTCATGCCCAGGATGACCGCCGTCATGAGGGAGGGCGTGGCGCTCTTGAGCACCACGTGCCAGGTGGTCTGCCAGCGCGTGCAGCCCAGGGCGTAGGAGCCCTCGCGGTACTGATTGGGCACGGCGCGCAGGGCGTCCATGGAGAGCGTGGTGATCGTGGGCAGAATCATGATGGCGAGCACGATCGAGCCGGAGAGGATGCCGGCGCCGGTGGGCGCGGCGTCGCCGAAGATCGCCTTGATGAGCGAGTTGATTACGTAGAGGCCCAGAACGCCGTAGACGACCGACGGGATGCCCACGAGCAGCTCGATGAACGGCTGGAACACGCGGCGGCCGAAGGTGGGCGCCACCTCCACGACAAAGATCGCAGAGCCAAGGGCGACGGGCAGGGCGAAGAGGGTCGAGAGCAGCGTGACGGCGAAGGAGCCCACGATCATGGGCAGCGCGCCGTAGCGCTCCTGCTCGGGGATCCAGTTCTGGCCGAAGAAGAAGTCGATCGGGTTGAGGCCGTCAACGAAGAACGTGGTGAGGCCCTGCTGGGCCACCATGAAGATGAGCGTGACGACCACGAGCGCCACCAGCGCGACGCAGAAGCCCGTGATTCCCAGGCCTATGTTCTCGAGCCTCCGCTTGGGCATGAGGTTTGCCATATGGAGGAGCCTTTCTCGTCAAGGGAACGGCGGCGCCCCCGGAAGGGGACGCCGCCGCAGGGAGGAAACCTAAGCTAGGCGGCGGTGATGTTGCCGTCGGCGTCCTTCTTGACCTGCATGTCGGCCATGGGGATGAAGCCCTCCTCCACCACGGTGTCGGCAAAGTCGTCGGAGAGCATGAACTCGATGAAGGCCTTGGTCACGGCAGCCGTGGACTCGTCCTCGTCCTCGCGGGTATACATGTGCTCGTACGCCCAGATGGTGAAGTCGCCGGACTCGACGTTGGCCTGCGTGGGCTCGACGCCGTCGACGGTGAGGGCCTTGATGCCGTCGTTCTCCATGTAGTTGAAGGCGACGTAGGAGATGGAGCCGGAGGTCGCGGCGACCTGCTCCACGACGGTGCCCGAGGAGTCGACCTCGGCGACCGGGCGGAAGCTGTCCGGGGCGACCTCGCCGCCGAGGACGGCGGCCTCGAAGGTGGCGCGGGTGCCGGAGCCGGCCTCGCGCTGGATGACCTGGATGGCGCCGGCGGTGCCGCCGAGGTCGGCCCAGTCGGTGATCTCGCCGAGGAAGATGCCCTTGAGCTGCTCGGTGGTGATGTCGGTGACGTCGACGTCGGCGTTCACGATCGGGCCCATGCCCACGATGCAGACCTGGTTGTCGACGAGGCCCTCGAGCTGGTCGGCCTCGAGCTTCTCCTCCGCGAAGACGTCGGAGCGGCCGATCTGCACGGAGCCCTCGGCGACCTGCGAGAGGCCCTGGCCGGAGCCGCCGCCGGAGATGGCGACGGAGACGTCGGGGTTGGCGTCCTGGAAGGCGTCGCGGGCCTTCTCCACGAGCGGCTGGAAGGAGGTGGCGCCGGAGCAGGAGATGGAGCCCACGAGCGCGGCGGTGTCGGTGCCCTCGGCGGAGTCGTCGGTGGTGCCGGAGCCGGTGTTGCCGCAGGCGGCAAGGCCGGCGATGGCGGCGGTGGCGCCGAAGGCGCCCAGGAACTGGCGACGAGAGAGATCGAACTTGGACATGAAGGTATCCTTTCCCGTGGATGTGGCCCGTCCCCCGCGGGGGCCGCGCCGTTTCGCTTGCATCCTAGGTTCTTCTCGCCCGCTCCCCCGGCCTCGCGTTGCATGCATTACGGGACCATGACGGCGGCTTACACGTGCCTTACAGAGCGCCTTACAATTGCGCCCCCGTATGTAAGCTACCGTTCGCCGGTTGACGCGAGCTGGCATTTCTACCGTTCGCCGGCACCTTACAATTTGTGTCGCGGGCCGTCGAGATGATGTTTTTGTTTGGTACCACGAGAGATTGCACGGTACCTTGAAATCTTCTTCGCTCCGTCGCAAAATGACTCCGGTCGAAAGGAGACATATATGAAGAAGAAAAGAGAGACGGAGCTGAGCGGCCGCGACGTCGTCCGCACGCTCAAGGGGAGCCTGCGCGAGTTCAAGGCCCCCTCGATCGCCACGCCCATCATCGTGTCGGGCGAGGTCGTCATGGAGGTTGCCATCCCCTTCGTGACGGCGCAGCTCATCAACTCCATCCAGGCGGGGGCCACGCTGTCCGACATGCTCCCCTACGCCGGGATCCTCGTGCTGATGGCGCTCGCGTCGCTCGCCTTTGGCATCGGCGCCGGCATCACGTGCAGCCAGGCGTCCTGCGGCTTTGCCATGAACCTGCGCCACGACGTCTTTGCCGCCGTGCAGCGCTTCAGCTTCGCGAACATCGACCAGTTCTCGTCGAGCTCGCTCGTAACGCGCCTCACCACGGACATCACCAACGTGCAGCTCGCCTACATGATGATCATCCGCACCGCCATCCGCTGCCCGTTTTTGCTGCTCGCGGGCATCGTCATGGCCTTCATCATGGCGGGGCCGCTGGCGCTCGTCTTCCTGATCATCGTGCCGCTCCTGGGCTTTGGCCTGTTCAAGGTCGTGCGCACCGTGCACCCGATCTTCCGCTCGGTCTTCCACAAGTACGACGCCCTCAACGAGTCCATCGAGGAGAACGTCACCGGCATGCGCGACGTCAAGAGCTACGTGCGCCAGGACTTTGAGAAGGAGAAGTTCGGCCGCGCCGCCCAGGACGTCTGCGCCGACTTCACCCGCGCCGAGAAGATCCTCGCGCTCAACACGCCGATGATGAACTTCGCCGTCTACACCGTCTTTGCCGTGACCCTGCAGTTTGGCAGCTACCTCATCATCTCGAGTCGCGGCGAGCTGCTCAACGTGGGCCAGCTCTCCGCGCTCACCACCTACGGCTTCATGATCCTCATGGCCCTCATGATGGTCTCCATGGTCTTCGCCATGATCACGATGGCCCAGGAGAGCGCCGAGCGCATCTGCGAGGTCCTCACCACCGAGCCCACGATCAAGAACCCCGAGCACCCCGAGAAAGAGATGCGCGACGGCTCGATCGACTTCGACAACGTGACGTTCAAGTACTCCGAGAAGGCCGAGCACCGCGCCCTGGCCGAGATCGACCTGCACATCAAGAGCGGCGAGACCATCGGCGTCATGGGCGGCACGGGATCTGCCAAGACCTCGCTCGTGAACCTCATCAGCCGCCTCTACGACGTGACCGAGGGCTCCGTCAAGGTGGGAGGCGTGGACGTTCGCGACTACGACCTCGACTTCCTGCGCAACAACGTGGCCGTGGTGCTGCAGAAGAACGTGCTCTTCTCGGGCACCATCAAGGAGAACCTGCGCTGGGGCAACCCGGACGCCACCTACGACGAGCTCGTGGAGGTCTGCAAGCTCGCCCAGGCCGACGAGTTCATCCAGGGCCTCCCCAACAAGTACGACTACTACATCGAGCAGGGCGGCACCAACGTCTCCGGCGGACAGAAGCAGCGCCTGTGCATCGCGCGCGCCCTGCTCAAGCGCCCCAAGGTGCTGATCCTCGACGACTCCACGAGCGCCGTCGACACCAAGACCGACGCGCTCATCCGCGAGGGCCTCAGGACCTACCTGCCCGACGCCACCAAGATCATCATCGCGCAGCGCACGAGCTCCGTGCAGGACGCCGACCGTATCCTCGTCCTGGACAACGGCCACATCGCCGGCCTGGGCACCCATGACGAGCTCATGAGGAGCTGCCCGTTCTACCGCGACACCTACCTCGCCCAGAACCGCACGAGCCAGGAGGCCGCGCCCGAGGCACAGGACGAGAAGAACGACGAGCCCGTCGCCGACACCGCGACGCCCGTCGAGCCCGCGAAGGGAGGCGAGGCCTAATGGCGTCCAGCAACAACTCCGCCGAGAACATCCTCAAGAACGTGACCGGCTCCAACCAGCCCACCGAGCCCGAGCGCACGCCCGAGCGCCAGAACGTCGCCGGTCGCCAGGTCGAGCAGCCCCGCCGCCGCGGCGGGCGCGGCAAGACCCTCGGCCGCCTCATCAAGATGCTCTTCTCGTTCTATCCCAAGATGCTGCCGCTCGTGATCGTCTGCATCGTGGTCTCCGCCGTGCTCTCCGCGCTGCCCGCCACGTTCATGCAGCGCACCCTCGAGATCGTGACCGCCACCTGGCAGTCCGGCGACTGGGAGTCCGTCGCCGGCAGCATCGGCTCGCTCGTGCTCACGCTCGTGGGCATCTACGTCGTCTCGCTCGTCCTCAACTTCACCTGGACGCGCGCGATGGCCGTCATCACGCAGGGCTCGCTCGAGAAGTTCCGCGAGCGCCTCTTCGGCCACATGCAGGACCTGCCGATCAGCTACTTCGACCAGCACCAGCGCGGCGACATCATGAGCCACTACACCAACGACATCGACGCCCTGCGCCAGATGATCGGCCAGTCGCTGCCCAACATCACGCTCACCATGGTCACGCTCGTCTCGGTCTTCTCGGTCATGATCTTCTACAGCGTGTGGATGGCCGTGGTCGTCGTGGCCGGCGTGCTCTTCATGGCGTACATGACCAAGGTGCTGGGGTCGCGCTCCGCGCGCAACTTCGTGGCGCAGCAGCGCGAGATCGGCATCGTCGAGGGCCACGTCGAGGAGGTCATGAACGGCCAGCGCGTGGTCAAGGTCTTCTGCCACGAGGACGCCGCGCAGGAGGACTTTGACGTGCGCAACCGCCGCCTCTTCGAGGCGAGCCGCGTCGCCAACATGTACACCAACACGCTCGGCCCCATCCTCATGAACCTGGGCAACCTGATCTACGTCATCGTGGCCCTGATGGGCGGCGTCTTCATCGAGACCGGCATCCCCAACCTCTCCATCTCCGGCCTGCCCTTCTCCATCGCCGTCACGGTGCCCTTCCTCAACATGACCAAGCAGTTCGCCGGTCAGATCGGCCAGATCTCCCAGCAGATCAACTCCGTGGTCATGGGCCTCGCCGGCGCCGAGCGCCTCTTCGAGCTCATGGACGAGCCGGTGGAGCAGGACCAGGGCTACGTCGAGCTCGTGGCCTGCACCATCGACCGCGCCGGCAACGTCACCGAGTGCGACCGCCGCTCCGAGGACTGGGCCGGCCGCTGGGCGTGGCGCCACCCGCACGGCGACGGCTCGCTCACCTACACCCCCCTCGCGGGCGACGTGCGCCTCTTTGACGTGGACTTCGCCTACCGCAAGGGCCACACCGTCCTGCACGACGTGAGCGTCTGGGCCAAGCCCGGCCAGAAGGTCGCCTTCGTGGGCGCCACGGGAGCCGGCAAGACCACGATCACCAACCTGATCAACCGCTTCTACGACATCGAGGACGGCAAGATCCGCTACGACGGCATCAACATCAACAAGATCAAGAAGAGCGACCTGCGCCGCTCCCTGGGCGTGGTGCTCCAGGACGTGAACCTCTTCACCGGCACCGTCATGGACAACATCCGCTTTGGCCGCCTGGACGCCACGGACGACGAGTGCATGGCGGCGGCGCGCCTGGTGGGCGCCGACGGCTTCATCAAGCGCCTGCCCGAGGGCTACAACACCTGGCTCACGGACAACGGCTCCAACCTCTCCCAGGGCCAGCGCCAGCTCCTCTCCATCGCGCGCTGCGCCGTGGCGGACCCGCCCGTCATGATCCTGGACGAGGCCACCTCCTCCATCGACACCCACACCGAGGAGATCGTGCAGCGCGGCATGGATGCCCTCATGACCGGGCGCACCACCTTCGTCATCGCGCACCGTCTCTCCACCGTGCGCAACTCCGACGCGATCATCGTGCTCGACCACGGCCGCATCATCGAGCGCGGCAGCCACGACGAGCTGATCGCCAAGCGCGGCACGTACTACCAGCTCTACACGGGAGCCTTCGAGCTGGAGTAGCAGACATCCTCACACGAGCGGTGGCCGCCCCCGACGTTCCTTCGAGAAGTGCGCTTCGCGGAACTTCTCTCCGGAACGTCGGGGGCGGCCTCGTTCTCGGCGCCGGGCTCTGACCGCCGGGAAGTGAGGTGCGGGAGATGGACGGTTCTTCTCGGCAGACCGTCGTTTTGCCGCGCCTCAACGAGGAGGATGAGGTCGGGCGCTCGAGCGTTGCGATTATTCCGACTGTGGCACGGATTCCCGGCCGGGCGTCGCGAAAAGCGGGGCCGGGGCACGGATTCCCAGCCGGGCGTCGCGAAAAGCGGGGCCGGGGCACGGATTCCCAGCCGGGCGTCGCGAAAAGCGGGGCCGGGGCACGGATGCCCCAGCGTCCTTCTCGCCGGGAGCGAGAAGGACGGTCCGCTCGCGGTCGCCCAGCGTGCCCTGGCCAAGCTTTTCGCGACGCCCGGCTGGGAATCCGCGCCCTGGCCCCCGAAACCGCAGCGCCCCGATCCCCCTCGGAGCCTCGGGAACGTCACCTGTCGCCCCCTCCGACCGATGGGACGAGGCAGAAAAGCGTTGGGGCACGGTCGGATCTCGAGGTACCGCGAGAAATATCGCATGGTACCTTGACATCTGGACGGAAGCCACTCAAAGTAGGTAACGTACCTGCAACAAATCGCGAAAGGAGGCTGCCGTGTGTGATACGGAGGACGGAACCCCCCGCCAGAGCACAGAGATGCGCATCATGCGAAACTTCGGGTACTTTGGCTACTACCTCCACGTCCACTGGGGCGGTCGAAACGGCAAGCAGCACATCCTCGTGGAGCTTCTGGCAAACGGGTCGCAGATGACGCAGCGAGACCTCCAGGAGGCCTCGTGCATCACCTCCGCCTCGCTCTCCGAGGTCATAGCCAAGCTCGAGACCGAGGGGCTCGTGACGCGCGAGCGCTCGGCGACGGACCGTCGCCAGCTCACGGTCACCCTCACGCCCGAGGGAGAGGCTCGCGCCCGCGAGGTCGTCCGCACGCGCGCGGAGTTCGAGGCGCGCGCCTTCGACTGCCTCGAGCCCGCGGAGCGCGAGCGTCTCGCGGACACGCTCGACCGCGTGGCGGCGCGCTGGCTCGAGCTCGAGGCCCAGGAGAAGGGCGAGAAGAACGTGAGGACCGAGAAGGAGGATGAGCGATGAGCCTGCTTCCGAAGAAGCCCGACCTCGACCAGGAGTTCGTGAAGACCGCCTCGCACGTGGGCTACGGCACCGTGGGGCGCAAGCTCATGCAGAGCGTGCGCGAATACAAGACGGCGGCAGTGGTCACTCCCCTGCTCGTCCTGGGCGAGGTCGTCTTTGAGGTGATGATCCCCCTGCGCACCGCGGACCTCATCGACGCCATCAAGGCGGGCGCGGACCTGGGGGAGATCGTCTCCACGGGCGGCGTGCTCGCGCTCATGGCGCTCGTCTCGCTCGCGTTTGGCGCGGCTGCCGGCCTCACGTGCGCGAAGGCCTCTACCGGCTTTGCCAGGAACCTCCGCAGGGACATGTTCTACAACATCCAGACCTTCTCGTTCGCGGTGATCGACCGCTTCTCGAGCTCGTCTCTCGTGACGCGCATCACCACGGACGTCATGAACGTCCAGATGGCCTACATGATGCTCATCCGCACGGCCGTGCGCTCGCCCTTCATGCTCGTGCTCGCCTTCATCGCGGCCTACAGCATGGCGGGGTGGCTCGCGCTGGTCTTCGTGATCATCATCCCGGTCCTGGCGCTCGCCCTCTTTGGGGTGATTCGCAAGGTCGTGCCGGTCTTCCGTCGCATCTTCCGCAAGTATGACGCCCTGAACGAGCGCGCGGAGGAGAACCTCGCCGGCATCCGCGTGGTCAAGTCCTACGTGCGCGAGGACTACGAGAAGCAGAAGTATGACCGTGCGGCCTCCGAGGTCCAGAGCGACTTCACCTACGCAGAGCGCATCCTGGCCCTCAACGCGCCGATCATGAACTTCTGCGTCTACACCGTCATGGTCTTCGTCATCTACGCCGGCTCCTACGCCATCGTCACCACGCGCGGCCAGCAGCTCGACGTGGGTCAGTTCTCGTCGCTCATCACCTACGGCTTCATGATGCTCATGCAGCTCATGATGCTCTCGATGATCTTCGCCCAGGTGGTCATGTCCGAGGAGAACGCCCGGCGCATCTACGAGGTCCTCGACGCCAAGACCACGATCGACCAGCCGGAAGACCCCGTCTTCGAGGTGGCCGACGGCTCGGTGGACTTCGACCACGTGGGGTTCTCCTACAGCGGCGACAAGAACCGCGAGGCCCTGCGCGACATCGACCTGCACATCAAGAGCGGCGAGGTCATAGGCGTCATAGGCTCCACGGGCTCGGCCAAGTCCTCGCTCGTGCAGCTCGTTCCGCGCCTCTACGACGTTACGGAGGGGTCCGTGCGCGTGGGCGGGCGCGACGTTCGCGAGTACGACCTCGAGTCCCTGCGCGACGCGGTGGCCATGGTGCTCCAGAAGAACGTGCTCTTCTCGGGCACGATCGCCGAGAACCTGCGCTGGGGCAACGAGAACGCCACCGACGAGGAGGTTGTCGAGGCGGCGCGCCTGGCCCAGGCCGACGAGTTCGTCCAGACCTTCCCCAAGAAGTACGACACCTACATCGAGCAGGGCGGCACCAACGTCTCCGGCGGCCAGAAGCAGCGCCTGTGCATCGCGCGCGCCCTGCTCAAGAAGCCCAAGATCCTCATCCTTGACGACTCCACGAGCGCGGTGGACACCAAGACCGACCGCCTCATCCGCGAGGGCTTCCGCAACTACCTGCCCGAGACCACCAAGATCATAATCGCGCAGCGCACCTCGAGCGTGGAGGACGCGGACCGCATCGTGGTCATGGACTCCGGCACGATCAACGACATCGGGACCCACGATGAGCTCCTGCGCAGGAACGCCATCTACCGCGAGGTCTACCTCTCGCAGAACAAGCAGAGCCACGACGAGCGCCAGCTCGGCGATCTGGAGGTGAGCGCCGATGAGTAGGAACATGCACCGCGGGCGTGCGCCAAAGTCCATGGGCAGGACCGCGCTGCGCGTCCTCAAGATGCTCCGCGGCTTCTACCCGGTGATGCTGCCCGCCGTGGCGTGCTGCATCCTCGTGCAGTGCGTGGTCCAGGCCATGCCCAACGTCTTCATGGAGCGCGCCCTCACCGTGGTGGGCGAGACCTGGGAGTCGGGCGACTGGGCAACGGCGCAGCCGCAGGTCTTCACCAACGCGGCGATCCTCGCCGCGCTCTACTTCGCGAGCCTCATCTGCAACGCGGTGTGGCAGCAGTTCATGGCCATCATCACGCAGGGCTCGCTCAAGAAGTTCCGCTGCCTCATGTTCGACCACATGCAGGACCTGCCCATCAGGTACTTCGACACGCATCAGCACGGCGACGTCATGAGCTACTACACCAACGACATCGACGCCATGCGCCAGATGATCGCCCAGTCGCTGCCGCAGCTCTTCCTCACGACGCTCATGCTCTGCTCGGTGGGCTGCATCATGCTCTGGTACAGCGTGCCGCTGACGCTCGTGGTGGTGGCGGGCGCCGCGATCATGGCGTTCCTGGGAAAGACCCTGGCGGGTCGCTCGGCCAAGAACTTCCTGCGCACCCAGCGCGCCGTGGCGGCCGTGGAGGGCCTCGTCGAGGAGGTCATGAACGGCGAGAAGGTCGTCAAGGTCTTCTCGCACGAGCGCCAGATCGAGCGCGCCTTCGACGAGCTCAACGACGAGTTCCAGCAGGCCGCGTGCACGGCCAACTCCTACGCCAACACGCTCATGCCCATCCTCATGAACTCCGGCAACCTGCTCTACGTGATCGTGGCCGTGGCCATCGGCGTGTTCCTCGTCGTGGGCATCCCCAACCCCTCGATCTCCGGGGCGGCGCTCACCATCGCCGTGGGCGTGCCCTTCCTCAACATGACCAAGCAGTTCGCCAACCAGATCGGCCAGATCTCCAACCAGGTGAACTCCGTGGTCATGGGCCTCGCCGGCGCCGAGCGCATCTTCGAGCTGCTGGACGAGCCGGTGGAGCAGGACGACGGCTACGTCGAGCTCGTGGCCTGCACCATCGACGGCGACGGCAACGTCACCGAGTGCAAGCGCCGCGACGGCAACTGGGCCGGCCGCTGGGCGTGGAAGCACCCCCACCAGGCGGACGGCACCGTCACCTACACCCCCCTCGCGGGCGACGTGCGTCTCTTTGGCGTCGACTTCGCCTACGAGCCGGGCCACACGGTGCTCCACGACGTCTCGCTCTACGCCAAGCCGGGCCAAAAGGTGGCCTTCGTGGGCGCCACCGGCGCGGGCAAGACCACGATCACCAACCTCCTCAACCGCTTCTACGACATCGAGGACGGCAAGATCCGCTACGACGGCATCAACATCAACAAGATCAAGAAGCCGCACCTGAGGCACTCGCTCGGCATGGTGCTCCAAGACGTGAACCTCTTCACCGGCACCGTCATGGACAACATCCGCTACGGGCGCCTGGACGCGACGGACGAGGAGTGCGTGGCCGCCGCGCGTCTTGCCGGCGCGGACGACTTCATCCGCCGCCTGCCGGACGGCTACGACACCATGCTCACGGACAACGGCTCCAACCTCTCCCAGGGCCAGCGCCAGCTGCTCTCCATCGCGCGCGCCGCGGTGGCCGACCCGCCGGTCATGGTGCTCGACGAGGCAACTTCCTCCATCGACACGCGCACGGAGGCCATCGTGCAGCGCGGCATGGACGCCCTCATGACCGGGCGCACCACCTTCGTCATCGCGCACCGCCTGAGCACGGTCCGCAACTCCGACGTCATCATCGTGCTCGACCACGGCCGCATCATCGAGCGTGGCACGCACGAGGAGCTGATCGCCAAGAAGGGCACGTACTACCAGCTCTACACGGGAGCCTTCGAGCTGGAGTAGCGAGAAGGACATCGCGCCCGGGGACGCCCCCGAGGTCCCGCAAGGAAGTGCGCTTCGCGGAACTTCTCTCCGGAACGCCGGGGGCGGCCTCGTTCTCGGCGCCGGGCTCCGACCGAGGGGGATTGAGGTGCGGGAGGTGGACGGTTCTTCTCGGCAGGCCGTCGCTTCTCCGCACCTCAACGAAAGGGGTGCGGCAGGGCGACGGTTTTGTCGTAGAGATCGTCGTTTCCCCGCACCTCAACGATGGGCGCGAGGGCGGGGACGCCGAACGTTGCGATTATTCCGACCAGGGCACGGATTCCCGGCCGGGCGTCGCGAAAAGCGGGGCCGGGGCACGGATGCCACCGCATCCATCTCGCCCCGGGCGAGGTGGACGACCCGCTCGCTGCAGCACCGCGTGCCCCGGCCGCGAATCACGTGACGCCCGGCTGGGAATCCGTGCCCTGGCCAAGCTTTTCGCGACGCCCGGCTGGGAATCCGTGCCCTGGCCCCCGAAACCGCAGCGCCCCCGAGCTTCCCTACGGAGCCTCGGGGGCGTCGCTCTGCCACGTCTCGCTAGCGTCTGATGGGCTTCATCGAGATGCCCTCCACCAGGATGCAGACGCCGCCCACGATGAGGTAGCCAGCCATGAGGTAGCCAAGCACCAGGGACGAGAAGAGCGGCATCAGCAGGAACGCCACGCCCACGATGATGTTGATGACGCCCGTGGCGGTGGAGACGCCCGAGCCGCCCATCTGGAAGTAGCGCATCCTGCGCGCGAAGGTGATGCGCTCCGCGCCGGCGATGATGAAGAGGAACGACAGCAGGAACACCATCGTGGAGGCAGTGAGGTACGTGGGCAGCACGAGCAGCATGAGGCCTAGCAGCGGGTTCAGGACGCCCATGATGAGCGTGGAGGGGCTGCGGAAGAGCTCGGGCGTGGCCGCATAGGAGAGGGCCTGCGCCGCGCCGCCCACGATGAGCGCCACCGAGACGAAGATCTGAATCGTGGCGTAGATGCTGTAGGGGTCCGCGGCGCTGCAGATGCCCGCGACCACCAGAAGGACGCCCAGGACGATGGTCCAGAGGCGCGTGCGGCGAACGCTCGCGTTCCACCTCTCGACGAAGTCGCCCACGTGATCGAAGTTAGAGTCGTACCGTTCCATGACATCTCCTTGTTCGCGCCGCCCCGCCTGCCGTGTGGCGCGGGGCCGGCCTACCCCTCTTCTGCCCAAATTGCTACTTTTAAACTCGCAATTTGGTGGCCGGGGAAAACGACACGCCGCGAACACACCCCTCGACCCGCGCTGAAAGTCGGCGTAGAGTGGCGAGAAGGACCACGAGGGGGGAGGCGCCCGTGACGAACGACAGGTTCGAGGCCATGGTGGAGGATGCGATCGACTCCATCCCCGACCGCTTCTTCGACGAGCTGGAGAACGTCGTCTTTGCCGTCGAGGACGAGCCGAGCGAGGAGCAGCTCGCCGGCGCGGACGAGGACAACTCGGTCCGCGAGGGCGACGAGCTCCTCGGCCTCTACGACGGCACGCCCATGACGGAGCGCGACAGCTACTACGGGACGGGAGAGCTCCCGGACGTCATCACCATCTTCAGGGGCCCGCATGAGCGCTGCTTCGGGGACGGGCCGGACGCCGAGGCGGCAATAGCCGAGGAGGTCCGAAGGACGGTCATCCACGAGGTGGGGCACTACTTCGGAAACGACGACGAGACGCTCGAGGCCATGGGCTACTAGCCGAAGCGCGAGCGAGGCTCCGCCCTTCACGTCAGCCGGCGAGAAACTCGTCCAGCAGCGCCTGGTTGCGCGCGATGAGGGTCTCGAGGGCGCGCCGTGCCTCATCTGAGAGCCCCTCCGCGGGAAACTCCCCCGCCATCGCCACGTTCACGCGCGCGTCGCAGATGTCTCCCAGAAGGTCCTGGACGCCCTTCATGCGACGTCCCTCCGCCGCGGCGCCCTCGCTGAGAAGCCCCGCGAAGCTTTCGCTCACGTAGCGCACGCGCTTGGCGCGCTTCCTCAGGGTGTGCACGGCGTCGGCGTCAGAGCGGTCCACGACCGCGTATCCCTCGTCCACGACGCACACGAGGTCCCGGAAGATCTCACGAACGTCCGCGCGCGAGACTCCGGCCTCTCGCACCGAGTCCCTCCAGGGAAGCCGCGCGAGGGCCTTGCGCACGCGACGCAGCGCCCGGCGCGTGTGCCGGCCGCGCATGACGTCGACCACGTGGTTGCGCTCGAGCTCCCGGAGCCCCGCGATCTTCTCGGCAAGCTCCCCGTACGGCACGTCGAGCGCACGGACCTGACGAAGCAGCACGTCGTACTCGCGCAGGCGCGAGGTCTCTATCACGACCGATCGAAGGTCGTCCTGGAGGATCCGGTGGCGTCTGCGCTTGAGGAGGGGCGAGACAAAGGCGAGCAGGCTCCGCAGCGTCCGGATGGAGATGCGCAGGCGATGCACGGTCTCCACGTCGTCTGGGTCCGCGAGGAAGTCCTCCAGGCGGCGCTCGACCGTCTCCTCACCCTCACGCAGCACGCGGGCGAGCTCCTTGCGCACTTCAGCCATCTCAGGCCCCCTCTCGCTGCCGGGGGCGGGCATGGGGCCCGTCCCTCAGTCACATTCTACGCGACGGGCAGCGTGTCGAGCGACTGCATCCAGGCGATGTAGACGCTCGGGTAGTGGCCGTAGAGCACCTGCATGGGGTTCACGTCCGCCAGGAGGTCGCGCGCGAGGGAGAACACCCCGCCCACGCTGGCAAGGTCGTCGGACGTGGGAATCTCGCGCGAGAGGTCCTCGACGAGCTTGTCCACGCGCTCGCGGTCCTCGGGGACGTAGGGACACTCGACCTCGGTGTTGCGCTCGAAGACAGCGCACATGAGCTCGTACCTCTCGTCAAAGCCGTCGTCTCCATAGCCGGGGAGCCAGAGGTCGTTCCCGTAGCGCGCGTAGCCCCAGGACGCGAGCGGCAGGCGCGGGACCATGTCGCTCGGGTTCATGACGTTGAAGATGTTGTCGTAGAGCGCGTCATGGGCCGTGTCAAAGGTCGTGACCTCGGGCGTGGCAAAGGTGTAGCAGTATATGCTCGAAAGCGGTGCCAGGACCCGCATGCCCTGCGACATCTCGTCGGCATACGCGGCGGCTATGTTGGCTGCGGCAGCACCGCGCGAATGGCCGGTGAAGAGCAGGCAGATGTCGTCCGTGCCGTCGAGCCCGGCCTCCTCGGTGATGCGCTCGGTGAGGTCGTCCACGATCTCGCGCGCGGCGCGGGCGAAGCCCTCGTGCGTGATCTCGTCCATGTCGTACGCGGCGCCGCCCATGTTGAGGTCGCTCAGCCACTCGGACCCGTAGCTTCCGCGGATGGACACCAGAAAGAGGGTCTTCTCGGCACCGTCCTCGCCCGTCACGCGCTTGGTTGCAACGGAGTACGCCACCACGTCGTCCGTGCCGGTGATGAAGTCCACCACCTCGTCGAAGATCTCGCTTCGGTACTGGTAGGACGCGGTGGAGATCTCCTCGAAGCCCAGCGCGGCGAGCGCGGCCTCCATGTACGCCGGCGAGTCCGACCCCGCCTGGTAGTACGCGGACTCGGAGTTGGCCACGGCCGAGAGCACGGAGCACGTGGTCGCGAGGTCGTGGTTGTACTCCGTGGGGTCGCGGAAGAACCAGTCGTCGTCCCAGAGAACCTCGGTCGAGATGGTCTCAGAGCCCGTGGCCATGCTCGTGAAGTCTATGCGCGCGGTAAACGACCCCGTGCGCCCGGAGGAGCCCTCGAGCGCCTCGAACTGGCTCGGCTGCTGGACCACGCCCTCGCCCAGACGGCGCTGCTCAAGGCGGTGCCACACGGCCACGGCAAGCGCCACGCCCGCTACCAGCACCACCGCCAGCAGGGCGAGAAGAACGCGGCGTCCCCAGTGCGGACGCCTCTGCTCGGTCGCCTCCGTCATGCCGCGTCACTCTCGAACGTGGCATCAGCAGCCTCCTCGAGGATCTGCTCGTCGGTCTCGAGGGCGGCGCGGCCGGCGCCGTCCACGCGCGCGGAGTCGTCCGGCGTGATGGTCATGCTCTCGAAGCGGTGCGCCATGTAGTCGTTATCGTAGTGGTCCGCGTAGAACTGCTCGACGGGCGTGGTCTGCGGGATGCCGGAGAGACGCTCGAACCAGCAGTCGAGGGCCTCGAGCGTCATGACGCCGTTCACCAGCATGAGGGCGGCGCAGAGCGTGGTGAAGGAGTAGCGGACCTTCCACGGGATGAGGTTGATGAGCTTGAGCATCCAGGGCAGGCAGAGCTTGATCCACACGAATCCGAGGACGCCCCACATGCACATGAAGAGCGCGCTCGTGCGGCCGCCAAAGATGACGGCGATGGGGTCCGGAAAGAGGCCAAAGATCGTGGAGCCGGAGTAGTCCCAGGCCACGGCGCCGAAGCCCATCTCCATGAACCAGGCCGTTGCGGCCTCGAAGAGGCCCCCGATCACCGCGGAGACGAGGAAGATGATCACGGGGTTGGCCTTGTAGAAGCGGTTGAGCGCCACCGTCATGAGCACGGCGCCAAATCCGTAGATGGGCGAGAACGGGCCAAAGAGCAGGCCCGCGCGATCCTGAATCTCCCCCGGGACCACCACGACGAAGTGATAGACGGTCTCGATGATGAGCCCCAGGAAGCAGCAGATGACAAAGACCCAGAACAGGTTGAAGAAGTTGAGCTCGATGTAGCCCTTGCCCTCGAGGTCGCGCCCGAGCATGCCCTCCTCCGCGGCCTCGCGCTCGACCATGTCCTGAACGCGACGCTTGAGCTCGCGCTCCTTCCTGAGTGACGGGTCGACGGTGACCGAGACCGCCACCAGGAGCGCAAGCTGGATGGCATCGGGAATGAGCGTGACGTCGATGCCCTGGAGCATGATCTTGAGAAGGATCTGGATCACCGACGTCGCAATGAGCACGTGCGAGACGCGCGCCGCGTTGCGCTTGCTGCCGCGACGCAGCATGCGCCCAAAGACGATGAGCGCGACGGCGTCGACGAAGGTGATCACGCACGAGATGACGAGAAGGACCACGGGCAGCGTGGGATCGGTCCCCACGATGATCATCGACGGGTCCGTCTGAAGCGCCCAGGTCATCAGAGCCGCGAACATCGCGACGGCAAAGAGCGTGAAGATGCCGAGGACGATGCAGGCAAGACCGTACACGCGATATGCAAGGGGCATCTTCGGCTGTTCCTTTGCGTGCGCGGGCGCCTTTGCCGACGTGGCGGGCTTTGGGGTTTCGGGCTGAGGCTCTGGGGTCATCTGAGCTCCTTGGAGAGGTGTTTGGAAGACAGTCATACAGCTTATAACGTTACCTGACTCAAGGAATCTTTCAGTCAGCGACCCCCTACGGCTCTTGATAATCAAGCTGGGGTTGATATTTGAAGACGCGCGTCCTTCTCGCTGACCGGCGCGCAACGGCCCTGTCTAGACTAGGGACGAGCAAAGGACTTCCACCGGAGTAGCAACATGAACATCAGACAGCTCGTGTTTTTCTGCCGTGCGGCCAGCGCTGGAAACTTCTCCGCAGCCGCAAAGGAGGAGGGCGTCACCGTTCAGGCAGTCTCGAAGTCGATTCACGAACTCGAGGAGGAGGTCGGCGGCCGCCTCTTTGTTCGTGCGGGACGGAGGATGCGCCTCACCCAGCTCGGGAGCATGCTCCTCGAGCCGGCGCTCAAGACCGTCGAGAGCTTCGATTCCGTCGAGCAGACGGTGATGTCGTGGCAGAGCGCGTCTCCCAGAAAGGACCTCAGGCTCGCGCTCGTCACCCCGCCGTTCTCGAAGCACGAGTTCATCTGCGGCATCATCGCGCGCCTCATCACGCACTCGCTTGGGGTGGAGACCCATCTCTCCGTCTCAGTTGGGAAGAGCGCGCTGACGAGCCTTCGCGCCGGAACCCTCGACGCCCTGTTCACGATTGGCGAGCTTGACGCCCCGGACTGCACCTGCGTGCAAATCGGGATGGTCATGCCCGGGGTGTTCATGGGCAGGCGCCACCCGCTGCGCGGCAAGCGCCCCCTGACCTTTGCCGACCTCGAGCCCTACCCCGTGCTCTGGTCGGAGGAGATTGACGGCTTCAACGAGACGATCCTCAACAGCTGCCTGAAGCACGGGCTCGCCTCCCCCCTCGAGAGCATCGACACCAACGAGGAGGTTGTCGACTTCCTCGAGAACCGCAACGGCTACATCATGGGCGTCAACCTCAAGGCACTAAGCATCGTGCCCTTTGCCATGATGCACGAGATCGATCCGGAGGGGGCGCCTGCGATACCCGTCTGCCTCGTGATGCTCGACGCGCCGCAAAGACCAGAGGTGGAGCGCCTCAACAGGTTTGCCCGGAGCGAGTTCTCCTTCATGAAGCGCCTGTTCAACTCTGACAAGACGGTGATCGGCTACTAGCGTGCCCGACATGTGACGCGCCCGGAACGGCAGGAGGGCGAGACCGAGGTCTCGCCCTCCCGTTTTGTCGCTAGATTGCGCGCAGGAGTGCCAGGCACTTTTGCACGGACCGCTGGCCGCTACGCGACCGAGGGCGCGCCCTCTCCGGCCTTGTCCATCGCCTTCTTGAAGCCCTTGGACATGCCGGAGAGCTTCTCGTAGACGTCAACCTGCGGCGTGTCCGCACGGCCGGCCTCGATGTAGCGGCGCATGACGGAGACGAGGAGGTACGGCTTCACGAAGGCGCCGTGGACGCCGCTCCACAGAACGAGGGCGATGACGGCGCAGAGCGCGATCAGCGAGGTGCCGGCGGGCACGGCGGTTCCGTCCTCGAGCGTGGCCGCGGCATCGATGTCCGCGAGGACGGCGGTCAGCGGCTCAATGGAGCCCAGCGCGAGGTAGGCCACGGCGAAGAACGCGCCTCCTATGAGGGCGAGCGAGACGATGGTGATGGCGATGACCTTTGCGGAGTTCTTCATGAGCGTCTTCCAGTTCTGGAAGTAGACGACGGCGCCGTCGCAGGTGCTCTTGAACGCGGACTGCTCCTTGTGGAGGAAGACCCAGCCCAGGCTGCAGTAGTTGAGGTACTCGAGCACCACGCTCACGATGCCGGAGATGATGCCGGCAACGACGGAGGCCGCGCCACCCTGGTTGTCACCGTCAATCCCGCGCGCGATGGCGTTCATGCCCGAGGAGATCTCGTTGGTGATGGCCCTGGTGACGCTCCACAGGCCGTAGTACACGCTCGCCGTGGCAAAGCGGCTCCTCACGGCCTGCTTGCCCGCGGCATAGGTGTCCTCGGGAAACTCGCCCGTGGCCACGCCCTCGGTGATCATGGCCACCTGACCGGCGGTAAGCAGGTATCCGCCGAAGTGCGCCACGAGGTAGAACACGATGAGGGCAACGATGAACGCGACGCCCGTGGCGGCGAGCTGCGCGGTCTCGTCCAGGCCGGCAAGACCCGTGGCAACGAATGCGATCAGCGGCAAAGCGGCGAGCATGACGACGCACAGCACGGTGCGCACGAGGCGCATGACTGAGAATTTCAGCGTTCGGCGATAGATCTCGGAGTTCTTCACGACGTTCCTTTCCAGTGATTGTGAGGCCCAGCCTACTTCGTGGGCAACGTTCGAACTGAGTCCATGAAACCGGGTTATAGTAGCAAGTGAGATTTCCCCGCTTGATAAGAATCGTGAATATTATCCACTGGTGGAATTTCGAACAGAATGACCGTCGTCCCCGCGCACATCACGGGGCTTCGCGCACGGGAGGCGCCAGCCATGACCAACATCGCCATCGTCACCGGGGCGTCATCCGGACTCGGGCGCGAGATCGTCCGCCAGCTCGAGGGAGGCGCCTTCGGGAGGCTCGACCAGGTCTGGACCGTCTCCCGCCGTGCCGAGAAGACCAGTCGACTCGTGCGCCCCTTCGCGCTCGACCTCACGGACCCCGCCTCGTTCGACGTCCTGGGGGACGCGCTTGCCCAGACGCCCGACGCGCACGTGGCGCTGCTCGTGAACAACGCGGGCTTCGGGACGTTCGGCGACTTCGCGGACATGCCGGGGCGAGACAATGCGGACATGGTGCGCCTGCTCATGCTCGCACCGGTTGAGCTCACGTACCGCGCGCTGCCGTACATGGCGGCAGGGTCGCGCGTCCTCAACGTGGCCAGCGTGGCCGCCTTCATGCCGCAGCCGGGGCTCGCCACCTACTCGGCGGCAAAGCGCTTTGTGCTGGACTTCTCCCGTGCGCTCGACGCGGAGCTCGGGGAGGTCGGCATCCACGTGACCGTGCTCTGCCCCAAGTTCATGCGCACGGGGTTCCTGGACCACGCGGGCGCGGACGACGTCGCCGCCAAGATGTCCCGTCTCACGGGATTCGAGGACGTGGCGCGCGTCGCCGAGCGGGGCCTCGAGGCGGCGCGGAAGGGCAGGGCGCTCTGCATCCCCTCGCCGGACATGCGGGCGCTCTACGCGGCCACGAAGCTGCTCCCCTATCCGCTCGCCCTTTCCGTCGAGCGCGCGCTCCTGTTGCACGAAAGGGGACGTGCCTGAAACGTGCAAGATTCTGCACGTTTCAGGCACGTCCCCTTTCGTGCAACCACCGAGGAGGGAATGATGATGACAGACAGGAAGGTCCGCTGGGGAATCGTCGGCGCCGGCAGGATCGCGCACCGCTTCGCGCGCAGCCTCGCGCACGAGCAGCGCTCGGAGCTCGTGGCAATCAGCTGCCGCTCCGCGGAGCGAGCACGTGCGTTTGCGGATGAGCACAGCGTGCCAGGCGCCGGCGCCCTCTCCGACGAGGCCCTCGGCGACGTTGCCGGCGCCGCTCACGCAGCCCTTCTCGCCCGTAAGGACATTGACGCCATCTACCTCGCGCTCCCCCACGGCATGCACCGAGCGTGGGCGGAAGCGGCGCTGCGCGCGGGCAAGGCGGTTCTCTGCGAGAAGCCCGCGTGCGCGAGCGCGGCCGAGGTGCGCGAGGTTATCTCCGTTGCCCGCGAGACCGGCACCCTCTTCATGGAGGCCATGAAGACGCGCTTTACCCCGCTCTATCGCCGCGTGCGAGAGCTCGTGGCGGACGGCGCCGTCGGCGAGCTGCTGCGCGTGGAGGCACTGCTGGAGAACGACATGGGGGACCGCATCGCCCGGGGCGGGGACTACATGTCGGACCCCGTCGCCGGGGGCATCCTTCTGGACTCGGGCATCTACTGCGCCTCCTGGATCGATGACTTCCTCGCGGGCCCGTTCGAGGTCACCGCCGCGAGCGCGCGCTGGGACCACGGGATCGACTGCTTCGTCGACGCCGAGCTCGCGCTGGGCGAGAAGACCGCGCGACTCGCCACCGCGGCCGACGTCGCCGGACCCCGGACCGCGCGGCTCGTGGGCACCGCCGGCGAGATCGTGGTCGAGGACATGCACCGCCCCCAGTGGGCCGTTCTTCTCGCCGGCGGAGAGGGACCGCGCGACATTGACCTCCCCTACCCCGTGGACGACTTCTACGACGAGATCGAGCACTTCACGGGACTCATCCTCGCGGGACGCACGGAGTCCGACGTCATGCCCCTCGCGGCAACGCTGCGCTGCGCGGAGATCCTCGACGCCGTGCGCGACTCCCTCATCGCCCTCAACCAACGCTCCGCGTAGGGCCTTCAGCTACCTTGGACGACGCGTGAGAGGGTACCCTAGACGTGCAAACGCGCGCAACGCGCACGACCCGAAAGGAAGCACGTGGACGTTCAGGACATCATCGCCCAGGTCTCCGCGGCCCTTGCCGACGCCCCCGAGAAGCTCCAGGGCCTCGTCTCCGACCCCAAGGGCACCATCGAGGAGCTCACCGGCCACGACCTCGGCGACGTCGACCCCTCCGAGATCGTCGACAGCATCAAGAGCCACATCGCCGAGGGCGGCCTCGACCTGGGTGGGCTTGACCTCGGCAACCTCGCCGAGGGGCTTGGCGACGCGCTCGAGAACAGCCCGCTCGGCGGCATCGCCGACAGCCTAGGCGGCCTCTTCGGCAGAAAGTAGCCAGGGCGAGAAGGACGCGGGGTCGCCCGCACTTCTTGCCATCCCCCCGGGAATCGGCTCGCACTTACGGCTCGCACTCGCAGGAGTGCGGGCCGTCGCGCATCTGTTGGGGGCACTTGCGTGCATCCGCCGTGTACGAAGTCGCACTCGGTGCGACAACGCCCAAAGATGCCCGCACTCCTCGCCCGCACTCCTCGCCTCGCCCGCGACCGTTCGCCACAAGCCGACGAATCGTCCCCCTTGCGCTCTACAATGGCTCCATCAGTCACGTCGTGAGGAGCAGCCATGAGCACGAGCCTGGAGAACGTCCGCGTGTACACCCAGAGCGCCATTCGCATCGAGGGGCCGCGAGGCACTGTCGTCTACCTCGACCCCTTCTCCCTCACCGACGGCGAGGCGGCGCACGACGCGGACTACGTGCTGATCACCCACGCCCACTACGACCATCTCTCGCCAGAGGACTACGCGCGCGTTGCCGGCGAGAAGACCGTGCTCGTGGCACCGGCGAGCATGGCGACGGACGTCGCGGGGCTCGCGGCGGCGGAGACGCGCCTCGTGTCCGCGGGCGAGAAGATCGAGCTCCCCGGGCTCGCCCTGGAGGCCGTGCCCGCCTACAACGTTGAGCCCGAGCGCCTGGGCATGCACCCGCAGGCCAACGGCTGGCTCGGTTACGTGCTCTCGCTCGACGGCGACCCCACGCGCTACTACGTCTCCGGCGACACGGACCAGAACCCCGACAACGAGACCGTGAGCTGCGACGTAGCCCTCGTGCCCATCGGCGGCACCTACACCTGCGACGCGCGCCAGGCCGCCGCCTTCGTGAACGCGCTGCGCCCGCAGGCCGTGGTCCCCACCCACTACGGAAGCATCGTCGGCACCTACGACGACTTCGACGCCTTTGCCGCCAAGGTGGACCCCGCCATCACCGTCATCCGCAAGCTCGAGCACTGATTCAAAAGGGGACAGACCCCTTTTGAATCATTTTGGACGCCATGTACGGGAAACTAGAGACAATCACGCTGCTTGACCAGGCCGGAATCGCCTACGAGCTCTACGAGCACGAGGCCGTCTTCACCGTGGAGCAGGCGCACGCCGCGGGCATACCCCATCGGGAGCTTGGTGCAAAGAACCTCTTCCTGCGGGACGACAAGCACCGCGCGTACTACCTCGCCTGCCTGCCGGACGAGAAGGACGTCTCGCTGCGAGAGATCCAGGAGCGGCTGGGGTCGCGCCGCCTCTCGTTTGCGAGCGCCCAGGACCTGCACGACATGCTCGGCCTCGCGCCCGGCTCCGTCACGCCCCTCGGGGCGCTCAACGACGCCGATCACCGTGTTGAGGTAGTGCTCGACCAGGAGCTCATGGACGCCGGGCACGTGACCGTCCACCCGTGCGACAACACCGCCACCGTCCTTATCGCCACGGCGGACCTTATTGC
Organism: Olsenella sp. An285; assembly: GCF_002159625.1. Classification (GTDB taxonomy): domain Bacteria; phylum Actinomycetota; class Coriobacteriia; order Coriobacteriales; family Atopobiaceae; genus Thermophilibacter; species Thermophilibacter avicola. The sequence continues at coordinate 154,336 of NZ_NFIZ01000001.1, read as the reverse complement.
GCTTCTGCGCGAGCACGGAACCACCGTGCGCGTAACCGACCTGTAGGCGCGACAGAAGGGACTGTCCCTCTGTCACCTACTGCATGTCGAGCGGCATCTTCCTCGTGGGCGCGGGGAAGGCCCTGTCAAGCAGCGTGAGGTCGCGGTCGTCGAGCTCGAGCTCCGCCGCCCTGGCGTTCTCGACCGCGTGCTCGGCGCTCGACGTCCTGGGAATGGCGATGACGTTGCCGTCGCGCACGCAGAACGCGAGGAGCACCTGGGCGGGCGTGGCCCCGTGGCGCCTGGCGACCTCCTCGACCGCGGGACTGGTGAAGAGCCCACGGCGGAGCGTGCCGGCCTGCGCGAGCGGGCAGTACGCCATGCAAGCGACGTCGCGCTCCTCCATCCACGGAAGGAGGTCGTACTCGATGCCGCGCGAGCCCAGGTGGTAGAGCACCTGGTTCACGACGCAGTGGTCTCCCACGGGCACCTCCCAGAGCTCCTCCATGTCGTCGACGTCGAAGTTGGAGACGCCCCAGCGCAAGATCTTGCCCTGCGCGACGAGCTCCTCCATGCAGGCCACGGTCTCCCGCAGGGGCACGTTGCCGCGCCAGTGCAGGAGGTAGAGGTCCAGGTATTCGGTGCCAAGGCGCTCGAGCGAGGCGTCACAGGCGTCGAAGATGCGGTCGCGGCCGGCGTTCCACGGGTAGACCTTGGAGACTATCGTGAGGTCCTCGCGCGGCACGGGGGCGGCGAGCCCGGCCGTGCCCAGCAGCGCCTCGCCCACGAGGCGCTCGGCCTCGCCGTCTCCGTACATCTCCGCGGTGTCAACGAGCATGACGCCCGCCTCCACGCCCGCGCGGAGCGCCTCTGCTTCCTCGTCGCGGGGGGAGCGCCCTTCGCCCAGGTACCAGGTGCCCTGACCGATCGCGGGCATCTCGGCGCCGTCGGAAAGCTCGATCATGTGAACGTCGATGGCCATGGGGCCCTCCTCCCCGCCCGCGGAGACGGGCGTCTATGTGTCAGCTAGCCGAGCGCCCATGCCGAGCGCCCGTCCTCGATAAGGTAGACGAGCGAGCGCCGCGCTTCAATGTCTCCCGCGACAGTCTCACGGGCACGCGGCGAACGCGGATAACGGCGAGAAGAACGGCTCGCCGTCACTCCCCCTCTCGCTCCGCCCGAGCCTCCGCAATCGCGCGACGCGTGGGCTCGAGGGCATCGGTCAGCTCCTCCTCGGTGGGCAGGCATGTGACGTAGCTCGACGCGAAGAGCCCCTTGCCGTCCGCAAGCGCGGAGTACTTTGCCACCGTTCGATCGGAGCTCGAGCAGAGGATGAGGCCGATGGTCGGGTTGTCATCCGCACCAGCGTACTTCTCGTTGAACAGTCGGACGTAGAAGTCCATCTGCCCTACGTCCTTTGCGTTGAGCGGGCGCGTCTTGAGCTCGATGAGAACGTAGCACTTGAGCTTGATATTGTAGAAGACGAGGTCGACGTAGTAGCTCGCCTGCTCACCGTCGAGCCGGTACTGGCGGCCAACAAAGGCGAAGCCCCTCCCCAGCTCCAGCATGAACTCCTGCAGCCGCGTCATGAGCGCCTGCTCGAGCTGGTGCTCGTCAAAGTCGGTACGACCGCCCAAGTCGAGGAAGTCCAGGACGTACGGGTCCTTGATGAAGTCGTCAGCCGCCGTCACCGGCTCGGAGCACTGAATCTCGGTGCGGATGAGCTCGCGCGTCTCGCCTTGGGACGAGAGCAGGCGCTCGCGATAGAACGTAGCGATTTGGTGGTCAAGCTGACGAGAAGTCCAGTGCTCGTCAGCCGCGGCGTTCATATAGAACTCACGCTGCTCCTGGTTGGGAATGCGCATCAACCTGCGGTAATGCGTCCAGCTCAATTGTGCACGCAGTGCGTGCACTTTTGGAAAAGCAAGATAGAACTGCTGCATCTGATAAAGATTCCTCTGAGTGAACCCCTTCCCATATTCCGCAGTCAGCCTCTCGGCTAGATACTTCACCAGGCGCTTCCCGTACTCGGCACGCTCCCCCGTTGCCTCCACGATCTGGCGGCCAATCTCCCAGTTCTACAACCAGCGCCGCCTGTAGCGCAGGTCATCGATCTCGAGCAAGGCCCGATAGAGCCCCTCCTGCAGCTCGGCCTTCTTGAGCCCCTTCACATACCGCCAGGTCTCGGCACGGTGCGCCACCTCGCGCGCGACCTCCTCGGCCTCCCACCGCTCCTGAGCATGAAGCAGCTCATCCGCCTCGGCAGGATAGATGGTGAAGTAGAGCGCGACCATGTGCTTGCAGATGACGTGGCGCCCCTCCGCAAAGGGGCAGGTGCAGGTCGACTTCTTAGGGTGCGCTATGTCTATGTGCACCTCGTAGGGCTTGTCGCCGTTTCCCAAGACGACACCGTCGAACTGCTGCGGATACGCTCCCGGCTCCGCAGGCTCCCACGAGAGCACCTTGTGGTCGACGTAATAGTCGTATCCCCTCCACAGTGAGGCCCCGCTCGCCAGATACGGAAGCTTGGTCATCCCTGCGCCTTACTACTCGTAGTGCCGCACGCCCCTCTCAAGGTAGCGGCGCCTCTCCACCGTGGGGCCCATGGCGTTGACCGCCGCGAAGCGCGGGCAGCCGCGGGCATGGTCGTTGATGATGCCGCAGGCCTGCAGGTGCGAGTAGACCGTCGTGGGACCCAGGTACTTGAAGCCACGCTTTCGCAGGTCCGCCGCCACACGCGCGGAGAGACCGTTGCTCACCGGGATCCACCCGTCAGCGTGCTTGTTGTAGAGGATCGTAGCGCCGCCGGCCATGCCCCAGAGATAGGCGTCGAAGCTGCCGAACTCCGCGCGCACCTGCTGGAAGCGGCACGCGTTGTTGATGATGGCCTCGACCTTGCGGCGGGAGCGAATCATCCCCGGCACCCCCAGGATGCGCTCGACGTCTTCCGGACCAAACGCCGCCACGGCGTCGAAGTCGAAGCCCGCGAAGCACGCACGCATGACCTCGCGCTTGTGCAGCATCATGGTCCAGTTGAGCCCGCACTGCATCACCTCGAGCGAGAGGTACTCGAACTGCGTGCGGTCGTCGTGCACGGGCACGCCCCACTCCTCGTCGTGGTAGCGCAGGCAGAGCTCGTCGGTGGTGTCCCAGTCGCAGTAGGACATGCGGACCTCCGTTCTTCTTGACAGGCGACGGGAACAACATCTGACCACATGATACGAAGGGACTGTCCCTTCGTATCATTCCTCGATGCGGCGGATGGCGGGGATCGCCCAGGTCACGCAGGCGAGAAGGACCATCGCGGCTCCGGCGCCCACAAACCACCCCGGCGCGCCCACCGCGTCCGCGAAAAGCGACGAGAACGCGAGCCCCAGCGGCATCGCCCAGGACATGATGGCCCCGTAGAGACCGAAGACGCGCCCCAGATACTCGAGCGGAACCTTCTCCTGCATGAGCGCGGTCTGCGGGCCGGAGTAGAACGGCGAGCTCAGGCCCATGAGGAAGCTCATACCGAGAAACGCCGCGAACCCGCCTGTGCCGAGCAGCCCCGCCCCAAGCGTGGCCACGCCATAAAGCGCCGTCGCAGCCACGACGGTCAATGCGCGGTTCTTGAACCCGCCCGTCGCCGTGAGCAGCGCCGATCCCGCGATCATGCCCACCGAGAACACGATCTCAGCCGTGGCGGCGTCGCCCGTGGTGCCGCCGAAGTGGTCGAGCGTCATGAGCGGGAAGAGCGCCGAGATGGGCGAGAAGACCAGCGTGAACACGAAGCCGCACCACAAAAGCGCGAAGAGGCCACGGTAGCCGCGCAGCACGCGGTAGCCGTCGGCGGTCTCCGCGGCGAGGGCGCGCGCCTGGGCCACGAGGCGGAGGCCCTTCTCGCCCACCGGCGCGCCGACCCCCGAGCCCCCGACGTCGAGCCGCGCCGCCAGCACCGCGACCGTGGCGAAGAGCGCGCCGGCCACGTCCAGCGCAATCATCGCCGTGAGCCCCCAGAGCGGGTAGATCACCGCCGCGATAGCCGTGCCCAGGATGTAGCCGCCCGACTGGACGGCCTGCGTCACTCCGGCGAGACGCGTGAGGTGCTCGGCCGGAGCGACGAGCGGCGTGAGCGCCTGGAAGGCGGGCGTGTGCAGGGAGCTGCCGATGGCCCGCACGAAGAGCGCTGCCATGACCACCCACACGGGCAGCACGCCCGTGAGCGAGACCATCGCCACGACGGCACTCACCGCGGCGATGAAGAGGTCGGCCCCGATGAGCGTGGTCCTGAGCGGCAGGCGGTCGACGATGGCCCCCGCGAAGGTGCCGAAGAGCGCGAGCGGCAGGAAGCCCGCGAGCGACGCCAGCGAGAGCATGCTCGCCGAGTTCGTGGTAAGCGTGATGTGCCAGACGAAGCCCATCTGCAGGATGGAGCTCGTGAGCACCGAGACAAGCTCGCCGCCCCACACGCACGCAAGCTTGAGCTTCCAAGAGGTGTTTGTCACAAGAATTCCCGTCCTAAGACAAAAGGGGCAGGTTCGTTTGTCTTATCGAAGCGCCCTCCAGTATGCCACAGCAATCTGCGTGCGATTCTTCAGATGGAGCTTGGCCAGGATCGAGCTGATGTGGTTGCGAACGGTACCATCGCCCATGTAGACGGCAGCCGCGATCTCGCGGTTGTCGAGGCCCTCCGCGATGAGCGCAACAACCTCGCGCTCGCGGTCCGTGAGCTGGGAAAAGACCGTCGTGAGGTCGGGCTTCTCGGCCACCGGCACACCCGCCCCCAGGGCGACCGCCCGCTCCAGCACCTCGCCCTCCAGCACGCTGCGCCCCGCCATCACTGCGCGCAGCGCCGGGGCCACCCCCGCCACGTCCTGTTTGATGAGGTAGCCCGCAGCGCCCAGCGCAAGAGCGCGCACGATGTACTCGTCGTCGGAGAAGGTGGTGAGAAAGACCACGCGCGGCGGCTCCGGGGAGGCGAGGATCCTCTCGGCAGCGCTCAGGCCGTCCATGCCGGGCATCTGGATGTCGAGAAGAACGATGTCGGGCGCAGAGTCAGCCGCCAGGCGCACGGCGTCGGCCCCGTCAGTCCCGCAGCCCACGACCTCGATGTCCGGTTGCGCGTCCAGCACAATCCGGAGCGACTCCACCACAACGGCGTCATCGTCTGCGATGACCACCCTCATGCGTTCCCCCTCTCTCCACCAGAGCGCGGCACGCTCGCGAAGACGGTCCAACCGCCGCGTGAGCCGGGACCGGCGCGAAACGCCCCGCCGAGCGCCCGCACGCGCTCCTCCATCGAGGCGAGCCCCATGCCGGAGCCGCCGCCGGGCGCGCCGGCCGGCGCCGTCCCATCATCAGTCACCGTAAGGCGCCAGAGCCCCGGATGCTCCACCAGCTCCACGCTCACGTGGCGCGCGTCCGCGTGGCGCAGCACGTTGGAGACGGCCTCGCGCGCGACCGCTGTGAGGCAGCTCGCCACGGCGGCCGGCGCCTCTCCCGCCTCCACGCGTACTGCGGGCACGACTGCCGTCCCCGCACAGGCACGTTCCACGACCGCGCGCACCTGAACCGAGAGGTCGCAGGCATCGTCGCGCAGATCGTGCACGCTCGCGCGCACCTCGTCGAGCGCCTCGCGCAGGGTGAGCGCCACGGCGGCGAGGTCCTTCTCGGCAGGCTCGCCGCCGTGCACCACGCGGTACGCCTCGGCCTGCACCACGGCACGCGTGAGCAGGTGGCCCACGTTGTCGTGGATGTCACGCGCGATGCGCGCCCGCTCCGCGAGCGTGGCCAGGCGCACCTCGTAGTCCTGGGCGCCCAGGAGCTCGCGGTTCTTCTCGACAAGGGCGAGGCGGGCGGCAGCGAGGTCGTCCCGGGTACGGAGGGCGTCGCGGCGCCGCAGCTCGGACGCCCCAACGCGCAGGCCGAGCCAACCGCCCACAACGACCCCGACCGTGGCGAGAAGAACCGCACGTCCGTCAGGCACGCCGCGCGCTGCGCCCCAGGCGAGCGGCACGAGCACGGCGGCGGGCACGGCACGCACGCATCCCCGCTCCCCGGCGCTCACGCGGCACAGGTCGTAGGCAGCCACGCCGAGAAGCGCCGCAGCCTCGGGCAGGACGCACGCGAGAGCGCAGAGGGCAAGCGGCGGCACGAGAGCCGCCCGGCCTCGGGCGAGCTCGCAGAGGGCCGCCAGGGCAACCGCCGCCAGTAGCGCGACCACCAGGCCGACACCAGCCGTCCCGCCCGCCGCCGCGACGAGCGCGGGCAGGCAGGCGACGAGCACCACGAGCTTGTCGGCCAGTCTCTCCATGGGGCGATTCTAACAGCGCGGTCGGACAACAACACACACGGGCGTCGCTCACGCCGCACCGACGACGCGGCGGCGCGCGCGGCCGAGCGCGAGCCCCACGGCAAAGAGCGTCACCGCGAAGAGCAGAACGATCCCCAGGTTGGTCCCCAGCTCGGCGGCCAGCTCGGGCGTGAGCGCCTCGGCGTGCAGCACCGTCGCGACCGCCTGGCTCACCCAGTACGAGGGCGAGAGGCGCGCCGCCATCTGAACGACGTCGGGCAGCATGGAGAGCGGCACCCACGCCCCGCCGAGAAACGAGAGCATCATGGCGCCGATGTTGCCGCAGGCGTTGACCGCGTCCTCGCTGAGACCGAGCTGCGCGAGCAAAAACGCCAGCGCGAGCGGCACCAGGGCAAAGGGCAGCACGCTCCCGAGCGCGCAGGCCACGAGCGCCGGATCCGTCCCCGCGAGCGCTCCCCCACACGACGCGAGGGCCACGGCGCAGGTCCACGCCCACACGGCCACCACGAGCACGAGGCACGCCGCGACCTGCCCCGCAGAGAGACATGCGGGCGAGACGGGACCCGCCGCCGTGCGACGCCGCAGCTCCGGACGCTGGAACGCCGCAAGCGAGACCCCAGCCACCACCACAATGGAGCTCATGACGGAGTACGTCGAGAAGTTCAGGTACGTGGCGAGCCGGTCGGCACCGCCGAGCGCACCCTCTGACTCCCGCACGTCCACCTCGGCCCGCTCGGCCGCGCTGGCCTGCGCGAGGTGCGCGACCTCGGTCGCTGACGCCGCCGGCTCGAGCGCCGCAGCACCCGCCGCGAGCGAGGCCCAGCGCGACGCCGCCTGCGCCGCGAGCGCACCCGCCTGCACGTCCTGGCCGTAGGCGACCTCGAGTGCCGGCACCTCGTCCCCCGCGTGCGCCGCCTCGAGCAGCTCCCACTCAAAGCCCTCCGGCAGCACCACCAGGCAGTCCACCTGGCCCGTCGCCACGCCGTCCTGCAGCGCGAGCGGCTCGTCCGCAACGTCCACGAGCTCGAAGGCGTCACTCACCCACGCCACGAGCGCGTCCGAGAGCGCCGTGCCGTCGCGGTCCACCACCGCGACGCGCGCCTCGTAGGCGGCATAGCCGCCCTTCTCGCCCGAGGTCGCAACGCCCATGTCCCCCACCACGAACACGCCCATGAGAGAGAGAAACACCACGTAGAGCGCGAGGTAGATGGGGTGTCCGGCAACCACGCGCAGGGCGGTCCTAAAGGTGCTCATAGCTCTGCCTCCTAAAGTTGGCGCCGGCCACGGCGAGAAGGGCGAGCGCACCCGCCACGCAGGCGGCGAGGCGCGCGGCGAACGGCGCGAGCGAGGTGTAGTAGTAGAGCGCGTAGAACGTGTCGCACACGAGCTTGGTCGGGTTCACCCAGCTCGTCCACGGCAGCGTGTGGGCGAGGTTGTCCGCGAGCTCCATCGCCGCAGTTCCGTAGAGACCGGCAAAGAGCGAGAGCACGCAGGTCAGCGCCGTGAGGATACCCGAACGCGCGGAGATGCCGGCCGAGAGGGGCAGCGCCCCCACGCACGCACCGAGCGCCGTGGCGAGCAGCGCGCAGACGGCAACGGCCACGAGGGCAAGTCCTTCTCGGCCGCCAAAGTCCACGCCCGCCACAAGGCGCAGGAACGCAAAGGCCAGCGTCAGCGCCACGGTCGAGACCGCCCACGCGCCGAGCGCGCAGCCGGCGAGCTGCCGCAGGCGCGAGGTGCCCGAGACCGCCCGGCGCGCCCCGAGCGCCGAGACGCCGGGCTGCGCATACGCCACGGCGAGCATGCCCGCCTGGGAGGCCATGAGCGTGGACATGCCGAGCAGGGCGTAGTAGTAGCGCACGATCTCCTCGGGCCGGGCGTGCGTGATCTGCGCCTGCTCCACGGCAACATGGATGCCCAGAGCGTCCGCCACCGCAGCGGGGTCCGCGAGCGCCGCCGAGTCGCGCTGCGCCACCTCCTCCAGGAGGGCCCGCGACTGCACGTAGGAGCTGGCGACGGTCTCCAGGACCGTGCGGTTGACCGCCGACGCGCCGTCCGCACTCGCGAGCGTGTAGGCCGAGCCCACCGTGAGCGCGGGCGCGCCGTCAGAGGCAATCTCAAAGTAGCCGTCAATCTCCCCACTGGCGAGAAGGACCTCCGCCTCGTCGGCGGTCCCCACACGCCGCAGGTCGAGCAACCGGTCCTCCCCCGGCTCCGCGAGGGCGTCCACGACCTGGGTGAAAGAGCCCGCAGACGCATCGTCCTTCTCGTCCACCGGAGCCACGAGCGCCACCGGCACCGGGTCCACCACGCCGTCCGTACGCATACCGGAGAACATGAAGAGGAAGATGGCCGACATGATGAGGGGAAACGCCAGCACCCATACGATCACCGAGGGCGTGCGCACGAGGCTCTTGACGCTCACCAGAAACGAGGTTCCCATGGCCGCCCCCTAGTCGCGCAGCTCGCGGCCGCAGAGCTCGAGGAAGACGTCGTTGAGCGTGGGCGGCTCGGACCACACGCGTCCCAGGCGCACGCCGGCGGCGGTGAGGACGGAGAGCGCGTCGGTGAGGTTGTGCGCGCTCGCCTCGCAGGTCAGGTGCAGCACGCCGTCCGCGTGATCCGCCGAGAGCACGTGCGAGAGGCCGCACAGGCGCTCGAGCGTGCCCTCAGGCAGCTCGCCTACCTCGGCCGTGATCTTCTCGCCGAGGCTGATCATACGCTTGAGCTCGTCGGCGGTGCCCTGCGCCACTGCCCGCCCGCGGTCGCAGATCATGATGCGACCGCAGATCTGCTCGACCTCCTCCATGTAGTGGCTCGTGTAGACCACCGTGGCCCCCTCGTCGCGCAGGCGGCAGATGCCGTCCAGGATGTTCGCGCGGCTCTGCGGGTCAACGGCGACGGTGGGCTCGTCGAAGAAGATGAGCTCCGGGCGGTGGGCGATGCCGCAGGCGATGTTGAGCCGTCGCGCCAGGCCACCGGAGAGCTTGCCCGGGCGGAAGCGTGCATAGTCACCGAGGCCCACAAAGTCAATCGCCTCGTCCACGAGCTGGCGGCGCCGACGACGGTCGCGCACGTAGAGCGCGCAGAAGGCGTCCACGTTCTCGCGCACGGTGAGCTCGTCGAAGACGGCCACCTGCTGCGGGACCACGCCCACGCGCGCCTTGAGGTCGTAGCGGTTCGGCGCCATCGGCTCGCCGAAGAGCTCGATGGTGCCGCGGTCGTAGGAGAGCAGCTGGAGGATGCAGTTGATTACCGTGGTCTTGCCCGAGCCGTTGGGGCCCAGGAGGCCAAAGATCTCCCCCTTGCGCACGGAGAGGTCCAGGTGATCGAGCGCGACGAGGTCGCGATAGCGCTTGACGAGACCCGTGACGTGGACGACGTCTTGCGATGGTGCGGTCTGCGTGTGTGACATGGCGGCCCCTTTCTCTTGGCGCCATTGTCACAGGCTGCCCGCGCACGCGGAAGTGAGTTTTGTCACGAGTGAGGCCCCGCGCGCAAAGGGCCCTCCGTGCGATAATCTGGAGTCACGTCACACGAAAGGACCCGCATGGACGAGCTCGAAGAGATCGAGAAGAACGCCGCTCCCAGCTCGCAGGCGGTGCTCTACCGTCCCGCGCCGACCGTCGAGGAGCGCCGGACCGCAGGCGTCGCCGCGCGCGAGACGTGCCCGATCGAGACGCTCGGCACCTGGGAGCCCCGCGCGTCCAGCGCGCCCGCGATCGACCTCATAGAGCAGCAGTCCGTCACGCGCGACCCGAGCCTCGTGCCGCTGCGCTACCAGCGCATGGGCGTCTCGCCGTTCACGTTCTACCGCGGCAGCGCCGTCATCATGGCCGCCGACCTCGCCACCATGCCCGTTACCGGCATCGAGGTCCAGTGCATCGGCGACGCGCACGTGGGCAACTTCGGCATCTTCATGAGCCACACGCGCCATCTCGTCTTTGACGTCAACGACTTCGACGAGACCGCGCCCGGGCCCTGGGAGTGGGACGTCATGCGCCTCGTTGCCAGCATCGAGATCTGCGGGCGCGACCGGGGCTTCTCCAAGCAGGACCGCAAGGACGCGGTGCGCGCCTGCGCCAAGCAGTATCGTCGCGCGATGGCCCACTTTGCGGAGAAGGGCGAGCTCGACGTCTGGCACGCCCACCTCGACGTCGAGCACATGCTCGACGAGTTCGAGCTCGACGGCAAGACCGGGCGGACCATCCGCAGGGTCGTGGAGAAGGCACGCGAGAAGGACAGCGCACGCGCGGCCGACCGCCTCACGGTGCGCGACGGGGGGCGCCTGCGCTTTGACACCCGCCCGCCCGAGCTGGTGCCGCTCTCGGCGCTCTCCGCCGAGCAGGGCTACGACGCCGCCCAGCTGGGCCACGCGCTGCGCGGCCTCCTGGACGCCTACTTCGAGAGCATCCCCCGCGACCGCCGCGTCCTTCTCGGCCACTACCGCCTGCAGGACGCCGCGCGCAAGGTCGTTGGCGTGGGCTCGGTGGGGCGGCGCGCCTGGATTGCGCTGCTCACCGGCCGCGACGAGGACGACCCACTGGTCCTCCAGGTCAAGGAGGCAGAGGAGTCCGTCGTGGAGCGCTACTGGCGCCCGAGCGGCTTTGCCAGTCACGGCGAGCGCGTGGTGGAGGGCCAGCGCCTCGTGCAGTCCACGAGCGACTTCCTCTTGGGCTGGACGAGCGTGCCCACGGCAGGCGGCGGCACGCGCGACTACTACGTGCGCCAGCTCTGGAACGGCAAGGGCTCGATCGACCTCGCCGCGGTGGGCCCGGAGAGCCTCGAGAACGTCGCACGGCTCTGCGCGTGGTCGCTCGCGCATGCGCACGCCCGCACCGGCGACGAGGTGGCCATCGCGGCCTACCTCGACGACGGCCACGCCTTCGAGGACGCCATGTGGGACTTCGCCCGCGCCTACGCCGACCAGAACGAGGCCGACTACCAGGCGTTCATTGAGCGAATCGACTCGTAGTCGCCAAACTTCCAATGACGTTCAACGGCATGCCATTCTTTCGGGATGCCAGAATAGCGCGGGATATCCCGCGTCAAACGCGGCTTGCGATGTCCTCCGGCGTCGGAAGGACTCCGCGCATCTCCTCGGGGGGCTCGTCCGCGGTTCTGTACTCGCTCGCCCCGATGGGGGCTGACGCGCTGCGCAGAGAGTACTCGACGATGGTGTTGTCCTTCGTCTTGCAGAGTAGGAGGCCGACGGTGGGACCGTCGTGCTCGTTGCGGAGCAGGCCGTCAACGGCGGCGACGTAGAACCCGAGCTTTCCCGTGTACTCCGGACGGAACTCTCCCGCCTTGAGTTCTATGACGAAGTAACGCGCCAGCCTCGTGTTGTAGAAGAGGAGGTCGATGTAGAAGTCCTTGCCGGAAACGGCCAGATGGTACTGCCTGCCCATGAACGCGAAGCCGGTGCCCGGCTCGAGGAGCAGCCCCGTGATGTTCCTGACCATCTCGTCCTCGAGCGTCTTCTCCTCGACGCCCTCGTTCGCGGTTACGAAGTCGAAGATGTAGGGGTCCTTGAGAGCCTCCTGAACCATCTCGCTGTCCGCCGGCGGGAGCATGCGGTCGAAGTTGGTGACTTTCTGGACCTCGGATTGGCGCTCGAACAATCCGGTGGACACCTGATGCATGAGCGTCGCGCGGCTCCAGCCATGCTCGGCCGCCTTCCTCATGTACCAGTCTCGCCTGTCCCGGTCCCCAACCTTGTCAAACAGATACATCGTATGACCCCAGGGAATTTGTGCAGCAAGCTGCTGCACAAATTCGAGGTCGTACTCGCGCGCAAGCCGAAGCATGTACTTGAGGTTGCGAACCGAGAAAACCTTGATGCCTGGATACGCGAGCCTGATGTCACCAGACAGCGAGTCGATGAAGCGATTGCCCCACTCGGAGTGCTCGTCGATGAGCTTGCCGATCCTCCAGTACATGCAGACAACCTCGCTGTTGACAGCCAACACGGCGCGCGACCTCGCCCCGGAGATCTCTCGCTTAACGCGCTCGAGCGTCTCCATGTAGCTTGCATCGTTGCACAGCAGCTCATCCATGGCGTCTCCTAGCCAAAGGTCTCGAGATACTCCGCGCAGGTCATGGCGCGAACCTTGGATCGCTTGTACGCGTCCGCGTCGCGCGTGAGGATGACGTCCACGCAATTGAGCTCGGCACAGGCGCGGATGAGGCCGTCCTCGAAGTCCGGCTCACCGCAGCCGAGCGAGAGCTCGCACTCCTCCGCGCCCATCGGCACGATAACGAGCAGCTCGCGCAGCCATTCCACCGATCTTCTCGCCTGCGCCTCGCCGTACTGTCGCTGCAGCACGTAATACGCATCCTTGAGCGACCCCACGGCAGCAAGCCCCAGGTCTCCCCCGCCGTTGCAGCGATGAAGAACCTCGCATGCCTCTGCCGACTGCGGCCGTTCCTTACAAACCGCGTCGAGAAGAACGTTGGTGTCGAAGAGTAGCCTCCTGCTGTTGAAGTCACGCATAGCGGCCCGCAATCATGTCGCGCATCTGCTCTTTGGTGAGGTTGACCAGCCACGGGTCAGCCTTGGGAAGGCTCTCCCTGAACTCCATGAAGCGCTCCCAGGCACCACGGGACCCCTCCGACGGCGCCACCTCCGGCACCTCGCCCGTGCGCGCGATGTTCTCCCAGACCACCTTGATGACCTCGGCCGGCGTGGACCCCGCCGCGCGGATGTAGGCGTCCGCGCGCTGACGGATCTTCTCGTCCACGCGCCCGGAAACGACCGCAGTTGCCATGCGAACCTCCTTTGTAGACGTGTCTACATAGTAGCAGAGAGAACGTGCGAGCCGCCTCGCCCAGCGCAAAACAAGTCAACGGAAGTCAAAGAAATCAACGGAAGTCAAAGAAATCAAAGAACCGGGTGTAGTGCCTGCTCGAGGTTGGTGTAATAGAGGAGCCCCGACCGAGGCTCATCCCTGCTCGAGATCGGGACGCACAGAGCCCACCCCGCTCATGGGACACTCCCCGAGGCGCTCCTCGGGGAGCTGACACCGGCGACGCTCGCGCTCCACCAGTCGCGCCACGAAAGGCGTCGCCGGTCGGGCGAGACGGACCTCGCGCTCGGGACGATCCCCGACGCTGAAGTGCGCTACTACGGAGACGCGGACGGCCTCGAAGTTGACATCATCATTGAGCTTCCTGACGGAAGGTGGGGCGCTTTCGAGGTGAAGCTGAGCGAGGAGAAGGTGCCCGCAGCAGAGCGTAACGTCCTTAGGCTGCGCGACAAAGTCGCGCGAAACCCCGTTGCACGCAACGCGAGCCCCTCGTTCCTTGCGGTCCTTGTTGGCAAGGCGTCCTTCTGCAGAAGGACGCCCAACGGAGTGTTTGTTGTCCCCATTACCGAGCTGGGGGCATAAGGCAATAGCCCACGAGGCACGGTGTTCTTGCACAGGCACGTCACTCTTCCCGGCCGAACGCCTCCCAGAGCAGCGTCACGATGCCGCAGATGAGACCACCCACCGGCCAGGCCACCCAGAACCACATGGCCGAGGTGCCCTCCGGGGTCCAGGAGTCCATGTTTGGCGCCGAGAACACCGGCGCAAAGAGAAGCGCCAGGCCCACGATGGTGGCCACAATCATGATGGCGCCGCACACGGCGCCGAGCTTCTTGCCATGCCGCTTCTGGGCGAGAAGAGCCTCGCGCCGTGCCTCGTCCAGCTCTGCCGATACGATGTCCTCCACCTCGAGGTCCTCGGCGATGGAGCGGTTGTACTCCTCGACGTTGACCCGTCCGAGCAGCATTCCGCCGCGCACGATCCACCACACGCCCAGGGCGATGAAGAGCATGAGGAAGAAGAGTCCCCAGTTCTCCGCGGTCTTCTCGAGCATGAGCAGGCAGCCGATGCCCGCGAAGATGAGCGCGAGGCCGGCAATGAGCGCCGCCGAGAACTGCCGGCGGGCGGCGGCGCGGTCCTCGTCGGTGTAGAAGTCCTCCACGTAGGGGTGCGCCTTCTGAAACGCCGTGTGCTCCATGCCCGCGGGAACGAGCAGCGCGAGGCCCGCGAGGATGCCCACGAGCACGATGATCACGAAGAGGCCGTCGCGCCCGTTCCAGGACGCCAGCTCGACGGCACCCTCGAAAAGCAGGCCGAGCGCGATGCCCAAGAGGATGAGCGCCACACCGGTGGGGACCTTGAGCGCCAGCATGCGCCAGTGCTCCTCGTAGCCGCAGACGTCGGTGGGCGGGCCGGCGGGGATGGGGGCAGCCGTCGCAGGCGCGGCGCGGCCGGTGAGGTCGCCTGTCACGAGCTCGTCGAGCGTGCAGTCGAAGATCTCGCACATCTTGAGCAGCTTGTCCATCTCCGGCTGGCTCTTCTCGGCCTCCCACTTGGTGACGCTCTGGCGGGAGACACCGAGCAGCATGGCCAGCTGCTCCTGGGTCATGTTGCGCTCTGCGCGCAGGTGCTGAAGGTTGTCGCGAAAGCTCATGGTCTGCCCTTCTTCGGGGTGTGCTCCGTCTGCCGGCACCCCATAGTCTGCGGGCGCGCACGGCGCAATTCTACCAACCAACGGTAAGCAATTTGCTCGTTTTTGAGGCAACCAGAAGGCGCCTGCCGGTTGCGCGCCGCAGGTAGAGGGGCCTATAGGCCACACGAACTTCTCGCCAATCGATCGAGTGTGCATGAACCGAGAAAAACGCCTCGCCCTGAGCCTCATTTCTTCGATTCCTGCACACTCGATGAACAGAACACCCCCCCCCAAAAAAAATGATACGAAGGGACTGTCCCTTCGTAGCACTCAACAGCAGGGAGGGAGATCCGTGGACGAGTGGGCGCCGCTCGGAGAGGCCGAGAAGAGAGGCCGAGAAGAGCGCCGCGCCACCGAGCTCGCCGCGCGCGAGACGTGCCAACGTCGAACGGTGGCGCGTCTCGTGCCTGCGCCTGCGCCAATCGGAACGAGGCTAACTACCGGGCATTCATTGGACGGTGACGGGGTGTGACGGACGCGAACTGGCATTCTTCTTGTCATGGGCACGCACGTAGGCAACGTACCAGTCGGGCGCCGCGGGGGCGCGGCTGGACTCAATCTTGGGGAAGAGATCGCGCGGAGCGGCTCCCACAGCGTTGACGGCAACGCCATAGACCAGCTGCTCGCCCCACAGCGCGACGTCGGTAAGGCGCGCGTCGCGCATGCTCGTGAGCTCAACGAGGTAACGCTTGAACGCATGGCAGCGCACGAGCAGCGCGTGGCCTTCGACTGTGTAGACCTCGCGCGGCCGCGAGTACGCGACCATCATGGCAAGTCCCGGCAGTCCAAAGAAAATCATGGGCAGCACATCATAGCCCACGAACAGGAAAGCCACGAGCGCATAGAAGGCGAGAAGCACGACAGCAAGCCAGAAGAGCGACGGCGATACCCCCTCGACGAGGTGGCGCTCCTGCACGTCGCGCGTCGCCTTGCCCGATAGGCAGTGGCTCTGTCGCGTGAGGTAGGCGGGAAACTCCCGCCGCGCCTCCGCTAGCTCCTCTGCTGTGATGCTCGCGCGACCGTCAACAAAGACAAAGTCAAGCGTCATGCGCTCGTACTCCGTAAGGCGCTTCGTGGACACGTTGGAAGCAAGCGAGACGCGGACGGTCTCGCGCTCGAGACCAGCTGCGCGTTGGGCGAGCGTCTTGGCCGCGTGTGCCTCGTCCATCCGATCGTTGATCCTCGGGCGACACCACGCCGTGGGAACGCGCTCGATACGCACGACGCCCTTGTGGTCTAGGGAGAGTAGGGTCGCCGTGACTCCGGAGCGCACGAAATCCTCGTCCATCACGCGCGCCAGAAACATTGGCTCGTCGGTGCTGGGAGGCTCGCACAGATAGCCGTCGCGGATGTCCGAGCTGTCGACATGCGCAAAGCGCGCGCGGTCCGAAAGACGCACCATGACGAGGGCGAGCACGTACGGAAGGATGATGTAATAGAGGAAGTTGGTGATGACGCTCATCTTGGCTCCCTAGCTGTCACTCATGCGATCGTCCTCGTGGACCGCCACTTCAAAGAGTTTCTCGAGCGCACGCAGCGGCGAGGGAAAGCCCTCTGCCGGCTCAGTGAGAAACCACTCGATGTCTTCGTCGCCCGAGCGACGCGCGAGCTCGGCTACGACCTCATCGCTGAGCCCAAACGCCAACGCAAAGCGAAGCGTTCGATCGACACGCTTCGCCGATCCCGGAAGTGCCTCGCCCGAGCGGTAGCACTGCACAATCCAGCGGCGATGCGCGTCAGCGCGAGCGAGCACGTCTTGGAGCTTGTCGGCGTTAACGCTCGTCCCAAGCGAACCCTGCGTAAAGATCAGGGCTACGAACCCACCAATCACGACTGCAATGGCAGAGAGTCCGGGCAGCGTCGTGAACGCAATGAAGCACGACCCCACAATCATCTGCGCTAGCATGAGGACGACAGTCGCGTTGCCGCTACCACCGTCCTTCTCGGAAAGATAACCCGCCCTGAGAACCTGGTCACCAGCGCACCTAGTAAAGTCGTGCACAGGGCAGCATGCGTCGTCGGGTTTTTTCACGTAGCGCGCGATTGCCCCACCGACCGTCTTGTCGAGCGAGCCCGCCGGCAGACAGACGCGCGTAGTCGCGGAGGCGAGGCCCGCCTTCGACAGCATGCCTTGGTCGAGCACGTCAAAGCGGTATGCCCCCTCTGCCGGGGAACTCGTTGGTCTCATGGAGAGACTACCGTCGCGAAGCAGGGAGAGCACCGAGAGCGCAAAGACCCGACCGCCGACCTGACCGCAAAACGGAACCCCTAGCACCTCCGGCTTCATGCTCTCGGGAAGCTCGTCAAGCAAATCGCCCGAGAAGAGTGTTGCCCTAGGAATCCGCTCCTCAACACGATTCCGACGCACCGCACATATTCGCGCAACGAGCAGGGCAACGAGCGGAATGCCAAGAAACACCCCGACAAAGGCAATGTTGACGAGATCCTGCGAGATCGGGACGCCCGCAATGCTCATATGCCCGAACAGCGCCTCAATGCCCAACGCTCCCACCCCCTTCTTAGGGGCATGATGGCAGACCAACGTCAGCGAGAAGTAAGGTGTGACAAGGGGCATCACACCAAGGGCGTACGACAGTCACGCGCCCCCGCCGCGCCAAGCAGCCGATGAGTTCCCCAGCTGCCGTCGCGCGCATCGCCTTGCGCACGTCGAAGTGGCAGCGCCCCTCGCACGCGCGGCACGCGAAGCAGCCCGCCGGCGTGGCGCCGAGCGCGCTCACACCGCACATTACATTCTGGTTGCAAAGTTGACTTGTCATTTTTTGCAAAGCTCGCTATTCTAGAGATGCAAAGCACGCTTGTCATCTCTGTCGGACGCAACGCGAGAGGAGTGATGCCATGCGAACGCGCATCCGCGAGCTGCGCCGCGAGCGCAAGATGAGTCAGGCCGAGCTCGCCGAGGCAGTGGGCACCACGCGGCAGACCATAACCTCCATCGAGGTCGAGAAGTACACCGCCTCGTTGCCTCTCGCCTACAAGATTGCCCGCTACTTTGGCCTTGCAATTGAAGACGTCTTTGACTTTTCTGAGATAGACGAGGAGCTGTGATCGCCATGAAGAAGACCGTCGAAACCCTGCGCGCTGACATCCGCCGCCGCCTGCGTCGCGAGCGTATCTCGCTCGCCATCATCCTGGCCGCGATTGCCATCATCGCCGCCATGGCCGTCGCCGGCATCTTCCCCGCTGGGGGAGACGACTACGTCACGAGCTTTGCCTCGGGCTTCCTGATCGGGCTTCTTGCTTTTGCCGCAGGCTTCACCGTAAAGCAGATTCGCAAGCTCCGGGGCGCCCTCTCAGACGACACCGCGCTGCGCGCCCTTCTTGCTACAGAGAACGATGAGCTCGAGACATACCTGGCACGCGAGGTGTCCCGAACCTTCGTCCATCTCATCCCGCCGCTCTCCGCCGTCATCGTGGTCATAACCGCCCTCGTTGGACGCGAGGCCATGCTCTCTGCGGTGGGCACGCTGCTCTTCCTGTGCACGGCGCTGCTGGTCGTGAGGTTCATCTACAAACGCCGCCTCATGGGTCCCGAGACAGAGTAGAGAAGCGCCACGCGCGCTGGCGGAACTTCTCGTCCAAGCAGCCGAAAACTCCCGAGGTTGCCATGCGAGCCTCTCTACGTAAGCATGCGGCAAATGGCGCAGCTCGATATAACCCTTGCCCTTGGGGGCAGCTGCCCCATATCATTGATGAGTGGCGGGACGTCCCAGTTTCTTTCAGGCATAACTGAAACTCGAATGGTTCAAGAAGGTTATTTCGAGTACGCTCGAAATAGTATTTCCCATGGAGGCGCCCTCACACGCGCCCCGACACGGACGTCTACATCACCGGATCCAACGCCCACATCCTCTCATCCGACCTGGCGACGTGGCTATTCCGTTGAGGTGGGAACACTCAGAGCGGGCGAGGTCGATTTTGTGGCGAGAAGGGCCAACGAGGCCGACTACGTCCAGGTTTGCGAGACGATGGTCGACCCCGCCACGCGCGAGCGCGAGCTGAGTCCGCTCCGCGCCATCACAGACGCGTTCCCCAAGTGCGTGATTACCCTCCACCGATACGGCCTCGATACCACCAGCGACGGGATCAAAGTGCTGGGCGCAATCGACTGGCTGCTCGGACGCTAGTCCAGCGGGAGCATCCAGCGCCATGCGTCCTGCACTTGAATACGGGCATCTTCGGGCTCGGGCACGTCTCGTGCCGACATGACCAGCAGCGTTCCCTCAGAAAGCCCCATCTCGTCAAGAGCGGCGCTTAGAGCCCGGACTTCGCGCGCAAACGTAGTCGCCTCCTCGGCGTGAGCGGCCACCTGGTACAGCTCCGATACCGACCGATCTTCAACGTCTCCCACGGCAAAGTCGACCTCAAAGCCCTCCTTCGTACGATAGAACCCGATGCCGGTCCTCCGGTCCCCCAGGCAGCGTCTCCTAAGCTCCAGGTAGACGGCGTCCTCAAGCCGCTGCCCCTCATCTGCAGAGGAGGCCGGGCCAAAGGCAAACTGTAATCCCGGATCAATCGCGTAGAGCTTCCTCCTTCCTCGGGTGGCCTCAGTAAGGTCCGCGCCAAATCGGGATACGAGAAAGAACAGATAGGCATCTTCGCAGTGCTCAGGCAGCGAGAAGGCATCGGCCTTCGACAGCGGAATCTGAGCGCTGTGGAGGTCGTTATAGGTTTTGCGCACGGAGAACTCTCGTCCAGAGAGGCGAAGAGCCCTCTGGACAAACTTTCTAGTTCCCAGCATGGGAAGCCCATGGCGCTCGGCAAGGTCGCGAGCAGCGATGGTCCAGACGATGTCCTGAAGGGCCGTTATCCGTGTGGCGACGCCCGCATCCTGAACCTCGGGAAAGCCGCCAATGTGCAGATACTGCTCAAAGAGGATCGAGAGCTCACGCGCCTCGTCAGGCGAGACAATTCCCTTGGGCTCGTGCGCCCGATACCGCAAGAATTCCCTAAACGAGAAAGGCTGCAACTCGGCAGAGATTCCCCTCCCCCTGAACTCGGTCGCCACATCCTCCGAAAGCATCTTTGCCGACGAGCCGCTCACGCATATCTCAAAGCGTGGGTTCTGTGTGAGACGCCTCAATGGCCTGCCCCATCCCTCGACGTTTTGCACCTCATCAAAGAACAGATAGAGCTTCTCTGGCAGTACGGTCCCAAGTGCGCGAAGAAACTCCTCGACCACGTCACCTATCACGTTGTCGGAAACGCCATCGAGACGATCGTCTTCAAAATCAACAAAGAGCATGTGGTCGCGGGGGACACCCTCCAAGACGAGTTCCCCCATGCGCTGGAACATCCTAAACGTCTTTCCGCTACGACGAACGCCCTTGATGACCGAAGCGCGCTCGGCAAGGTGCGGGATGGCAACGTCCCGCGAAACCACAGGGGGGATCGGCCTCGTTAGACCTTCGGCCACTACCTCACGTATGACTTCACGCAACGCCATGACATCTCCTCCCCCGCCCGTTCCGTTGCTGGTATTATAGCAATCTATCCCGATTGCGGGACAGATTTATTGAATAGTGACCTAAATTCGGGGCAAAATACTCGCCCGCTAAGCGTAGCACCTCCTAGCTGAACAGTCCTGCAGGATAATCGAGAACAAATGGCACAGCGAGAGACCATGAGCATCTCGGAAAGGCCAAAGACGCTGCCAGGCCCTACAGCGACAAGAACATCTCCTCGCTCCTGAGCATCGTGCTGTGAAGGGAGGCCGGGTAGCTCATGACCCCGATTGCCCCCCTCCCCCACATGCGTAGCGATGCAGGAGCCGATGGTCACGCGACCGCCGCACATGGAGCTCGGAACTCGCTCCCGCACTGCGGCTTCGAGGCGTTCGACGTCCTTCTCCGTCCGCGTGTGCAGCGTGAATTAGATGAGCGCTCCCTGCTCGCGCTCCTGGTCGGAGAGCGTATTGGCCATGAAGCTCGCCGCCCGACGAGTGCCGTGCGCTTTCTGGACCACCCGCATCTCACCCTTGCCGTTGAAGCTCACGACAGGCCTGATGCGAAGCGCCGAGGCGGCAACCGCCTGGAGAGCGGTCGCCCTTCCGCCTTTGACCAGGTTGGTGAGCGATCTTGGGACAAACTGTATCTTGATGAGGTCCCTGAGGGTGAGGACTTTGGCAACTGCCTCGTCGATGGTGCCAGCGGCCTCGGCGACCGCCGCCGCCTTGAGCACCAGCGCTCCCTCCGCAACTGAAGCCGTCCGGCTGTCGATAACCTCGATGTTGACGTCGTTGAACATCGAGCTCGAAAGGAACCTCGGTATCTCGACGGTCGAGGACAGCGCCCGAGAGAGATGGATGGACAAGATGTCGGTGTACCCTCGTATCGCGAGCGAGCGGTAGGCCTCGATAAAGTCGCTTGGGCTGGGCATGGACGTCCTCGGCAGCTCCTCACAGGTCCGCAGCAAATCCAGGTACTGGCCCGTCTGCACGTCGACACCGTCGCAAAGATCCTTTCCTCCCATGTTGATGCGCATGGGTACCACGCTCACTCCCAACTCCCGAGCTATCTCCGGATGAATGTCGGAGGCGCTGTCTGTGACGTTGGCAAACTTCCTCAGCATGATGGGTTCCTTCCCTCAAAAGCGTCCTTGCCCGCCGGGAACGTCGCACCATCGACGTTCTTCTCGCTTTTCTTTATGAGCTTTTGCGCCGCCCTCTGCAGCCACCCCCGCACGTCGATACCGAGACCCTGCCCAACGAAACCCACCCCGATGAGGATGAGCACCATCCCCGAGCCGGGCAGGATGAGCAACGGCACACCGATGACCGCGAGCACCAATCCGCCCACCACCTTGCCAAGACGCTTTGAGAAATCGCGTCTGTTCATGTCGTCCCGCATGATTGGCCTCCCAAAACCGCATAATATACGAATTCGGATTTCTGCTTACCGGGAATGTTATCCCAATTCGGATTACAATATTCAGAGGACGACTCACTCGACGAAAACGACAAGGTGCCTATGCCCGAGACAGAA
The DNA here is from genome assembly GCF_002159625.1 of Olsenella sp. An285. GTDB lineage: Bacteria > Actinomycetota > Coriobacteriia > Coriobacteriales > Atopobiaceae > Thermophilibacter > Thermophilibacter avicola. Next base: position 132,562 of record NZ_NFIZ01000001.1, on the reverse strand, counting down.
GATCACACCACCGCTCGACTCAATCAGCTCTACTTGGAGATCGAAGGCCTCTACCACGACTACGCGAAGCGGCACGGGCTCTCCGACTCCATGCTATGGCTGCTCTATTCCCTCCAGCTGCATCGCGAGCAGCTGACCCAGCGAAGGCTCTGCGACGAGTGGCACACCTCGCCGCAGACCATGAACTACGCCCTGAAAATCCTCGAAGGAAAAGGCTACGTCAGCCTCGAGCCCCTTCCGGGAGGTCGGCATGACAAGGCAATCGTTATAACGCGACAGGGACAGGCACTTATCGACGACGTCATCGAGCCTCTCATGCGAGGGGAGCGCCATGCGTTCCACTCCCTTAACGAGACCGAGCAGGGCCAGCTTCTCTCGCTGACCGGTAAGCTCGTGTCTGCCCTGCGCGATGCGCTGGGACCTGGTGACTTCTAGGCGCCCTCGCTCACGCCTTGCGGCGAACGGGCACCCAGATTTCGCTGTAGGCGGTACCGTCGTCGCGGACGTCGCTGAACGAGAGCATGCGGAAGCCGTCGAGCTCCCAGGGCACCTCGGCAAGCCACTCGGCATAGATGCGGGCGGTCGTCTGCTGCATGGTCTCGGGGTGCTGGCCTTCGTTGGGAAAGACCGCCCACGTGAGCGCCGGCACCTCAACGAGCGCGAGGCCCTCCCCCGCCGAGCGCGCTATGGTGGGCACGCCGATGAGGTGCGTGAGCTCGCCCGCCTCCTCCTGGATGTTGGTGTCCGAGTTCCAGGAGGCGTTCACCACGCGGCGCGGCTCCGTGTCCATCAGGCGGTTCATCTCGGCGCGCTGCTCCCCCGTGATGTCGCGCGCGAGTTCCGCTATCGCGGGGTTCTCGCCCTCGAACTGCATCGGCACACGAGCCATGACGCCGGCGAGGCGAAAGGCGTCCTTCTCGACGATTCGATACTCCATGAGATGGCCTCCCTTTACATCAACCACAATGTGCAGGGGGGAGCGCATGTGCGAACCAAGCTGGGCGACGTCCGAGGGAAGCGTTCCGCACCAGGAGCGAAACGCCCGAGAGAAGCCCTCGACCGAATCGTATCCATAGCGAAACGCGACCTCGGTGACGGAGCCACCGGCCATGAGGTCGGACGCCGCCGCGGAGAGACGCCGCTCACGGATGTAGCGTGCCGGCGTCATACCGGCAATCAGCAGGAAGGCCGCGCGAAGCTGTTCCACGGTGACGCCGGTCGCCTGAGCGACCTCCTCGATCGTTGGCGCCTCAGCAAGATGGCACTCAATGTAGTCAAGCGCATGCTCAAGATACGAACCCGGCATCCCCTCACCCCCTTCTGCGAAATTGTACGCAGCTGCCTCCAGTTGCGCCCGACGGTTTGTCGGGAACTTTGTCAGCTGCCCTGAGGCGACTGCTTTTCCTTGGGTAGACTAAGGGCATCAACACGACCGAGGAGGTGCCCTATGGAGAAAAGACGTCTCGTCCCGCCCGTCATCATCTACGGCATGGTCTGGCTTGCCTGCCTCGTCTTCTACTGGGGGTCCCTCGCGACGGGTGCCCTCGACGGGGGCGGCATCATGGGCTACGTGATTCTGACGCTCCACATAGCCCTGCCCATAGCCGGAATCGTCTCGGCGTTTCTGATTGGTCGCACGGCCGAGCTCGGCTGGTGGCGCCTCGTCGCGCTGATCACGATCGCCGTCCTCTACGTGCTCCATACGGTGGCGACGTTTAGCCTCTCAAACGCTCTCGGCCTCACGAACATCGCACCTGCGGACCTGGCGGCCTTCATGTACGGTCTCATCCCCGCCGCGATTGGCCTTGCGATTGGCTGGGTCGTATCGCTGAGCGGTGTCACCAGGCGGGTATGACGCGGGAACGGCGCCATCGCGTCATGCCCGCGCGTTCATCGCGCCCAGACGACCAGTTTCGAGGTTCTTCTCGGCATCTTATTGGTCGTCTGGGCGCGATGAATGATACGGTTGGCTGTCGGCACGGCCAATGTACAGAAATCTCGGAGTTCTTCCGGCGTTCCCCCAGTTGGGCACTGAGGAACTCCGAGATTTCTGTACATTGCGGCGCGCAGCGTCGGCGTGCGGCGCGCGGCGCCGGCGCGCTCAGCGTCCCTCCCCGCGCCGCCAGCTCGTCGCGAGCCGCCAGATCGGGAGCGCGTAAATGAAGACCGCGAGCGCCATGCTTGCGGTGGGGGCGCCCATGGAGGCGAGCGGCACCCCGCCCGCGATGGACCACGGCACGAGACCCGCCACCAGCACCACAGAGTCCTCGAGGTCGAGCGCGTGCTCCTCGGCGGTCTGCGGGAGGTCGCGGCTCAGCTGGTGCGCCATCATGATGGCGAGCGTCTGGTTGCAGGAGACCACGGACGCGAGGACCGACACGCCGAGCGTGGCCGCATAGGGCGTAACGCGCGTCGCGAGCGCGGAGACGACGCCCTCCACGCCGCTCAGGAGGTCTGTCTCCTCGAAGATGCCGGCGTAGGCCGAGGTCACGCAGACGATGCACGCTGCGGAGAGCATCGAGACAACGCCCCCGCCCGCGAGCGCCTCCGTGCCGGGCGTGGGAGCCGAGAAGCCCAGGAGGGCCGTCTGCATGACCTCGGCAACGCCCATGCCCTGCAGAAAGAGGCACAGCGGCACGGACGTCAGGACGCCCGCCACGATGACGAGCAGGATGTCCACGCGCAGCGCCGCCAGCGCGAAGACCACAACGGGAGGCAGGAGGACCGCCGGAGAGAGGTCGAAGGCCGCGCGAAGCTCGCCCACGAGCGCCGCGGATCCGCCGGACGCCGGGAGAAGAGCGCCGGCAACGAGGTACGCCACGCACGAGACCGCCAGCGGGACCGCGACCGTGCGCGCCATGCGGCGCAGGTTGCCGTAGAAGTCCGTGCCCGTCACGTCCGCCACGAGAAGGGCGCTCGTGGAGATGGGCGACCAGCGGTCCCCGAAGAAGGCCCCGGCCAGCGCCGCCCCGCCCGCGAGCTCCAGCGGCACGCCCATGCCCGAGGCGATGGAGACGCAGATGGAGCCCATCGTTGCCGCGGTGCCGAAGGACGTCCCCGTGATGACGGAGACCAGGCAGCAGAGCAGGAAGGTCATGAGAACGAAGAGGGACGGCGTGGCAAGGGGCACCGCGTACGCCACGATCGCGGGGATGACCCCGGCGGCGCGCCAGAGTCCGGTGAGGATGCCCACCGTGAGGAGCATGCCGAGGATGCGTCGGATGGGGCGGATGCCGTGCCAGCACATCGCGAGCACCTCCCCGGGCGCGTGGCCCGAGCGCCACGCGCAGCCACAGAAGAGCGCGAGCCCCACGAGGAGGGCGTAAACGGTCGGCACGCCCGCGGCGACGCTGCCCACGAGCACGGCCACGAACGCCCCGAGCGTCACGAGCTCCGCCATACCTCCCCTTTCGTCGCACATAACTTGACAAAAGGGACTGTCCCCTTGTCAAGTTTTATTCGCCCATGCGCGGGGGGACATGCCCGTGAAGTCGGAGAAGGCGTGGCAGAAGGCCGAGGGGCTCGGATAGCCGAGAAGGACGGCGATCTCGGAGACGGTATGATCCCCGTCCCCGAGGAGACGACACGCGCGCTCCATCCGCAGCTGACGCGCATACGCGCCCACAGTCTGTCCCGTCTCGCGCTTGAACGCGTCACAGAGCCGTGACCGGCTCACGTAGAGCTTGCGCGCGAGTTCGTCGACGGAAGGGGGCACGCCGCCCTTCTCGACGGCAGCCGACAAGAGCCTCCTTGCGTGGCCCGCCAGCGCACCCTCGTCTTGGCCGGCACCTCCCCCGCCCGCAGCTAGCGACGCCATGAGGGAGGTAACGGTCGAGAGAAGCCCGAGCGAACCGCCGGGGCCGAGTGGCGGGCCCGCGGGTATGTTGCCGAGCGCATGACGAATCGCACCTGTGGCCTCGGGACCCCAGGTGCCGTCGAACGCCGAGAAGAGCCCGCCGAACTCCCCCGGATAGCTGCGGTCAAGCTCGTCGAAGAAGTCGGGCAGCATGATGACGGAGCGAGAGCGGTAGACGTGGCCGGCGAGCAGGCGACTCGAGAGCGAGCGGGGGCCGCGCTCAACGAACGTGGCGACCTCGTCATGTAGACGATGCGCGCCGCCCCCGGGGCCGACGAACCTGATCGGAAGCCCGCAGTCCCGCGAGCATGCGACTGCGTCGTCCCCCATCGTGCAGACGCAGGCGTACGGCCCGAGCGACCCCTCGAAGAGCGGCATGTCCTCAAGCGGAGTGACGTCGTGACAGAGCACGAGGCAGTGCGGCGCCGGCGCGCAGAGCCACATCGAGCCTGTCGCCACGGAGCCTCGCGCCTCGCCCACCCAGATGCCGCCCCGGCGCTCGAGACGCACGCCAAGCTGCTCGACCTGCGGCTCGAAGAGCGCAACGAGCTCGCGAGGAATGTCTCCCATGCCCGTCATCTTGAGGGTTCGTCCATCTCCCTTGAGGAATCGTCCAACATTAGTTAGCCAAAGCTAACAAGTATCGAATCCCATGATAAGGTGCGACGGAACGTCTATCAAGGTCTCCACAGACAGGAGGTTCCGATGTCTGAATCTCAAGCGACAGAGGCGAGCGACGCCCGCGGCAAGGGCGCCGTGAGTCGCCTGCTCGCCTTCGCCGGTCCGCGACGCGCGCTCACGTACCTGGGCTGCGCGCTCTCGGCCGTCTCGATGCTCGTGAGCTTTGGCCCGTACGTCTGCATCTGGCTCGTGGCGCGCGACCTCATCGCCGTGGCCCCCGACTGGGGCGCGGCCACCGGAATCGCCGCGTACGGCTGGTGGGCGTTCGGCCTTGCTGCCGCGAGCATCCTCATCTACTTCGCCGGCCTCATGTGCACGCACCTCGCGGCCTTCCGTTGCGCGTCCAACATGCGCAAGCGCACCACGGACCACCTCATGCACGCAAGCCTCGGCTACTTCGACACGCATGCGAGCGGCGCGCTGCGCCGCGTCGTGGACGGCTGCGCCGCCGAGACCGAGGGGCTTCTCGCCCACAAGCTCCCGGACACCGCGGGCAGCATTGCCATGATCGTCGGCATGCTGGTGCTGTTCTTCGTCTTTGACTGGCGGCTTGGCCTCGCGTGTCTTGTCGCGGTGATCATCTCGCTCGGCTGCATGTTCTACATGATGGGCGGGCGTGGCATGGACTTCATGACGCGCTACATGGAGTCGCTTGTCAAGATGAACAAGACCGGCACCGAGTATGTGAGTTAGGCTGTTTACCTGCGTGTTTTATCCTCTCTAATGGACGTACAAGGTTGTTGTACAAGGAAAGAGAGGAAAGATGAACGGCACGCACAACTTCACCAAGACAGAGGCACGCAACGGAATCCTGCACGACATGGAGGTTAACACCCAACAGCTCAACACGCTCACCGAAAGCACTTGGCAATGTTGAATGGTCCCACAAAGAAGCTGTCGTATGGCCGCCGGATACCTGACTCAACATAGAAACCCCGCCCCTCCGTGTCCGGACGATTGGTCCAGATGGTTTGGGGCGGGGACTATTGGAAAGAGACGCTATATAAATTCAGCTACGAGTAGCTCAGGTAGGGGACATACCAGTCCTCTCCGTCATAGTTCTGCAAGGCAAGGATGATGTAGTTCTCCCGGCTAACAAATAGGTAGGCAGGTCGCTCGTTCAGCTCCTTGTTAGGGTCTTGATTGACGCTCTGGTCGAAATCGGCAGTGAAGTTGACCTGTGTGTTTACCAGTGCGCTCTGAGGCGTTCCGTTTTCTCCAACTACGGTAATCTCAGTGGTGGGTACGTTTACGATTTCATACGTGTAGTTTCGCGAGCTTCCGTCAATGAAGAAGTTGACATACGGAGGCAAGTCGGTGGCGTCTCTGCTACTGATTACCCATGTCGGGTGACTTGAGGTCTGCATGGTGACCGGTTCGAAGGACCACTCGTCGGGAAGGGCGGACTCCTCTAGGGCAAAGGGATACTCTCCGGAATTGGTCTGTCGGCTGTATGAGGCCGCTTCCTTAGAGTCGAGAAAACTCTCAAACGCTTCGTTTTCCCCAAGCAGGGTATCTAGAGCATCGATGTATTCGTCTTCCCGCGAGCCATCAATTGCGGACTGAGCTGCTTCGCTTGCCCGGTCGAGGTCTTTCATATCGTAATACTGGGCATAGTAGTTTGAGCGTAGCTCCTCCGTCACCTCCAGCGCTTTGGTCAGCTCCTCGTATGCGATTTGTGAGAGTGCTTCATTTGCCTCTTCGAGCAGTCCATAGTTCTCCACGTTCTTTTTCTGCTCGTCCGTTAATGAGGCGTAGGCATCATTCGCAGACGCTATCTCGTCCTCAGAATCAATGGTCACCTCCCCAATAGCATTAATTGCTTCCGTCACCTCTGTGACCTTTGGGTCGGTGCAGCCTGTCGCGAGACAAGCCAGAGCTAATCCCATGGCTATCAACGCTACTTTCTTCATCTTTTCCTCCTAAGGCGTCTACTCAGCGCGCTATTCGGCTAGAACCACGTATCCCCGCCATCGATGGATATGGAGTCGACCTCGCCGTCACCGTCGCTGTCCATGACCCAGTTGCCGTTACCGTCGGTGGCTATGGAGCTGCCGTCCTCGTTCATCCGCATTCCAAAATCCTCACCGGCGAAAATCCCGTCACCGTCCTCCCCGACCACGCCGTAAATCCCGGTATCTTCGTCGTAGACGCGCTGGTATTCGTCATCGTCATCGGTCGAGGAATAGTCCCTGTCAGAGTAGTCGTATGAATAATCGTCCGAACTATCCGAGGAAGAGCCGCTTGAATCATCATCTTCGACGGTCTTACTGTCCTGAGAGCTTCCGGAACGGTCTTCTGTCCCAGCCTCAGAGGTCCGTGTAGTCGTTCCGCAGGACGTTGCCCCGATGGCAAAGACGGCGATGATTAGAACAACAACGAGAACGAGCTTGAGGAAGAACCTGCCCGAGCCGTCATTTCGTGCCTTCGCTTGGCTGTCCGTTACAGGAATCTGAGTTTTGCCCACGCTCTCAACTTGCTCGGCTGTCTCTCTCATGTGTTTAGGGCTGGTCTCCATGGGTGGACCCTTCTCTATCGGCGATTAGCTGTTCAGCAGCTCGCTTTTCTTCTTGTTGAATTCGGCTTGAGTGATAACTCCCTTATCTAGCAGTTCCTTATATTTCAGGAGCGCGTCAGCATCACTGGCGGAGGTGTTGCTCCTGTCGGGAATAACGGCGGCAACGATGAGTCCGATAATCCCGGTCACCAGCCCTATGGCCAGAAATGCGTAGTAGCTGTACCCCTTCTTGGACGCCATCCGAGCGGATACACCCGCGCAAATCAACCAGAGAATAAGGACAATGTACATCGGCGATACGTCCACGGCGATTCCTTCCATCACAATGGTCCTACGGGCGCTGTGGAGGAAGCCGAAGAAGACAATAACGATGTGGAGGGCACCTGCCACAGTTACCACACCGCAAGGCTCCACGCGTGTACGCGAACAAGCCCTGAAAGGCGGGTGCCCTCCAGACCACTTGTTGCGCGTACACAAGAACCGGTCTTGCATTCAGTTGTGGAGCAACCCCCGATTGCTCGGGACTTGCGGTGTGGTGATGCCATTGTATCAGGCAAACTTGAGATTCATGACAGGGAGACCGTCGATGTTCTAAGCGGCAACTCTTGGGTCGTTAACGGGATAGACGGCACGTTTTGGACGTTCAGAGACTCAATAGGGGAACGAGTGAACCGAATCACCTGACAGACAATGAAAGGAACTCAGAACGCCCCACGGTTCACTCCATTGCGACATTGTTCAGAGAAAACCTTGAGCCAAGGTTGTGTGACTGGCTTAGGCGGGCGTTGCCCCTTTTCCCCTTCTGGGCTTCCACTTCTGCACGGTTGTCGGGGATATCTCCAGCTCCCTGCTCGCCTGTTCCACCGTAGCTTGTGGATTGTCGCGGAAATAGTCAAGCACAAGCATCTCTTTGGTGCCGCTGCCCCTCGGCCTTCCGGTACGACCCTCCGCACGGGCCTTCTCCAACGCTTTCTCTCTGTTCCTCTTGCAAGGATTCTCGACCTCAGCGCCGTCAATCTCCCAAGTCTCCGCCTGTAGGTGCTCCCACCTGCTCCGATGGTTCCTCTTTCGCTCGGGGATGCTGATTCCGGTCAACCTTTCTATCTCGGCTCGCGGGAACGTCGCATAGTCGGCGTCATAGCACTCCATTGCAGAATCGACATCTGATTGCGTGAACGGGTCATCAGGGTGAATCACGTTGAGCATTTCCACGAACGACTCGGCGTCCGCCCTTAGCTCGTCCTCCCCTATTCCGCACTTCACTGCATATATGGCGAGGGCCATCACGCAGAAATATCGATGCCCGTATTCCGCACTCTCATAAATCTGCTGTTTCCACCAGTCATATACGTGACGGTCCGTCTTCCACGTTCCTCTCGGCTCACCGTTTAGCACCCTACGCTCGTACCAGTCGGGATATAGCTGCCGAGCCTCCTCGATGGTCAGGCCGCTCTCTTGATGCATCCTTGAGACGTCAACGCGATTCTCCGGAGACGCGAAGTCGTTCAGGTACTCGATTGAAGTGGGATGGTCGCTGACCTTGAAGGCTCTTGCAACCACACCCTTCCTCTTTGCCTTCGTTCCCGGGATTCTGTACGCCTGATTGATGCCCTGATACTGGGGACGGACGATTGAAGAGGTCCGCTCGTTCCAAATGAGCTTAGTCAGGTCATACTTGAGAGACTTGAGTTGCGTTTTCGTCATTGGATAGAGCGGTATAGGCTCCTCGAAGACGTAATAGAGGTGTACGCCGTTACCTGAGAGAACGATGTAATTGGGAAGAGGGTATACATCGCAGAGTGCGCCGTCGATGAAGCTTGCCAGACTCTTGTCGGTAACGCCGTCTAGGTCAAATACCATCGCGTACATCTTGGACTGGCGCTCGTTGACGTTGCGCTTCCCGAAGTACGTGAGGCAGCTCATGTAAGCCCAGTCGTAGCCCCCAAGCTCCGTCAGGCGCGATTCGAAATCGTCTTCGAACATGATGATGTGCCTAATGTGACCAGCTCTATGCGCTATTGCTATGGGGTTGGTCTTGAACTGCCCTCCCTTTTCGTCCTTCTCCTGAATCAGATGCTCTCCCAACCTGAATATGTCGGTATAGAAGTCGATTGGAGAGACTTCGGTAAAACCATAGCGTGATAAGACTTTTTCTTTCATATGATAATATCACCTACTTATTATGCTATTTATTACATTGATTACCTCGACTAGTTCGTAGTTTTACAATTCGCACCTGCTCATTGTTTAAATAGAGCCTTCGCCCTATTGTCACGTTATATTATCAATAGAATTAACTGTTATAAGTTAACGTAATTGACGGGAATAACGTGCTCTGAGACAACCTTAGTTCAAAGTCATATAATCACCTTCCTTCTCCGCTCCAAAATGTTCGGGAGCTTTCCCAATGCCGAATCGCCTATACTTGACCCATGAAGAAGATTGACCCAGACAAGCTGCGGCGGGCTGTATCCCTCTACGCCGGGGGCAAGCCAATCTCCGAGGTCGTTTCCATCTCCGGCATCGGGAGGTCGACCATATACAGGGAGCTTGACCGCCTAGGCATACCACGTCAGAGCAAGGCGAAGCGCTGAGTCTTGGTAATACTTAACTGTAACTCATCTCGTTTTATCTGTCAATGGAAAGACAACATTGCTTCTGACGTAGTCCAAATCAGTGAGTCTAAATAACATTTGTTTTCTAGACCGTTTGCCGACGCGACGTTTGCCCAGATGATTTGGTCCATTAATATAGTCTAATAAGTAAGGCTTTCAGAGAGGGGCGATTGGACCATGCGATACGGCTACGAACGCGTCAGCACGAACAAGGAGACTCAGAAGTTCGACCGGCAGGAGGACCCTCTCACAAAGGCGGGGTGCGAGGAGATACGAAGCGAGAGGGTCAGCGGGACCGCCACATCTAAGCCGGTGCTAGAGGAGCTTCTTGATGAACTTAGGGAAGGTGACCAACTCGTCGTGGTCTCCATCGACCGTCTGGGGCGCTCCACGCAACAGGTGCTCAACGTCATCGAACGACTCAGGAAAAAGAAGGTCGACTTCGTCAGCCTCAAAGAAAACGTGGATACCTCGACCTCGCAGGGAAAATTCTTCCTCACCATCGTCGCGGCCTTTTCCGAGCTTGAGGTGGAGATGTGCAGGAGCAGGGTGAGGGACGGCCTTGAGGCGGCGAAGAGGCGCGGAAAGAGGCTGGGCAGGCCCCGCAAGGACATGGACACGGCGATAAAGATGTGGCAGTCCAAGGAGTACTCGATATCCGAGATATGCTCCGCCGTCGGTTGCGCCAAGCAGACGCTCTACAACGAGATAAAGCGTCGTGGGGTGACGCGCGACTAACAATAGGCCCTCGGGGTGGTTGACACCTCGGAGGTCACTTCCCCTGAATCGGCACCCCGAACGTGGTCCGTCCACACAGCACGGTCACAAAATCCTAGATAGATGATTTCTCGCAGGTAGACGCCCAAATCTTTATTTTTTATTGCGTGAAATCAATTCTGAGCAATTTTAAGGCCCTGTAATGCCCCCACTGGTATAAGTATCCAATAGGTACGATACAGAGCCTTAGAAGTGCTGAAAACTCGATTCTATTGCGTATCTGAGGGTACTAGTCTTTTACTTCCCTAGCCTTTCGTCTATCTCACGCCACTTGTCGGAATACTTCTTTTGAATCGTTTCGTCATACTGGCTCCACCATTCACTTGGTATTCCATCCGGGAACTCTTTTTCCAAATACTTATGGAATCTTCTTTCCTCCATTGCCTTATACGTCTCTGTGTCATAATTCATGATTCTGCTCTCTATGGCAGAAGCCAACCCCTTGATAGCCTTCTCCTTAACCTCATCGTCTCCATAGCCTACATACAAGTTCATTGTCGTTGAAGCCTTGGAGTGTCCCATGAGCTTAGACAGGCTCTTGATGTCTACTATGTTGTCCTGAACTATAAGAGTGGCAAATGTGTCCCTGAGTCCGTGCATGGTTAGATACTTTCCGTCTGAACCCTTGATTTCGTGCTTCTTCATGAGACGCCAGAATGCTCTTGACGTGTTGTCAGGGTTTCTGAACTTGTCCCTCTCTCCAACCACGAACCAATCAGGCTCAGGCTCATCAATATCATTCTGAGCACACACCACCCTGCGCCTGTCAAGAAGAATCTTCTCAACGTTTGCAAGGTTTGGCAGCTCTCTGACTGACGATTCAGTCTTCGTTGTCTTGAGGTAGGGCTTTCCGTTGTTCCTCGCAACTGCCTGTCTGATTGTGATTGTCCCTAATGAGCCATTCTTTGAGAACGTTACGTGCTTCCATTGCAAACCCGCTATTTCCTCGCCCCTAAGCCCAAGATACAGAGCAAGATAGTATGAAGTTAGGTTTACGTCTCCACGCCTCTTCTCCCAAAGGCTATCCAAAAGGGTTCTGAGCTGTGTCAGAGCTTTGTCATTGGCGTAATTGATAGTGTGAGAGTCCTTAGCAGGTGACTTCATGAACTGAAACGGAGTGGCAGAAATCAGTCCAGTCTCCAAATCCTTCATGTACGTCTGTCTTAGAGTCGAATAGGGCGTCTTTATGGTTGAGTTTGACAGTCCCCTATTTCTCAGCCCTATTATCCACTCCTCAACGTCTCTCTTGTTTACGCTCGCATACTGCTTTCTTGCGATAGGCTCAGTGAAGATGTACCTCTCTGCGTTGACAGTCTTATTGGTGAGAGTTGACTGCTCCATCTTTCCCATTGTCACCTCAGACTCAAGGAATGCCAAATACTCCCTCACGCGCTGCTCTACCGTCTTACCGTTGGATATGGATGTGTCCTGTGTCTTGCCCGTGGCAATGGCTTTCAGGTTCAGTTCGGCTTTCCACTTGACGAAAAGCTCCTTAGACTCGCGCTTGCTCTTCGTGAATGTCTTTGACTTTGGTTTCCATTTGCCATTCTCGTCCTTGTAGTGAACAGTTCCAACCCACTTCTTGCGCCCCTCTCGCCAGTAGATGTCTCCACCCCTGTAAAAATCAGCCATGACTCCCCCATCGTCTCTGGATTACTTATCACGTCAGATGGTACAAGAATGGACAAGGTTTGTACAAGGTAATCCGTCCTAAGTTGGCTATACTCTTGTTCTAGAGAGTGAGAGAATCGCTGGTAGATAGATTGAAGCTGATTTGTCCCTTACCGGCACCGAGTACGTGCGCGGCATCCCCGTGGTCAAGGTGTTCCAGCAGACGGTCTACAGCTTCCGCGCGTTCCACGACGCCATCGAGGAGTTCACGCGGCTCGCGCAGGACTACGCCGTCAAGTGGTGCCAGACGCCGCAGTCGCTCTCGCTCACCATCATCAACGGCGTCGCGATCTTCCTCGTGCCGGCGGCAATCCTCGTCGCGCCCGGTGAGGGGGACTTCGCGCGCTTCCTGGCCAACTTCGCGTTCTACGCGATCTTCTCGGCCGTGATCCCCACCGCCATGACGCGCGTGATGTTCATGTCCGAGGCGTTCCAGTCCGCCGCGGACGCGGTCTCGCGCGTCGAGGAGGTGCTGACCGCGCCCGTGATCTCCGCCCCCGCCGCACCTCGCACGCCCGCGGGCAACGCCATCCGCTTCGAGGACGTGAGCTTTACCTACGAGGGCGCAGACGCCCCGGCGCTCGACCACGTGAGCTTTGAGGTGCCGGCCGGCGCGACGGTGGCGCTCGTTGGCCCCTCCGGCGGTGGCAAGACCACGGCGGCGAGCCTCGTGCCACGCTTCTGGGACGTGGGCGCCGGACGCGTGACGCTCGGCGGCGTGGACGTGCGCGAGATGGATCCGCACGACCTCATGGACCGCGTGGCCTTTGTCTTCCAGGCCAACCGCCCCTTCCGCCAGACGATCCTGGAGAACGTGCGCGCCGCGCGCCCCGAGGCCACCCGAGAGGAGGCGCTCGCCGCGCTTGAGGCAGCGCAGTGCGCGGACATCCTGGAGAAGCTGCCCCAGGGCGCCGACACGCTCGTGGGGACGGGCGGCACCCACCTCTCCGGCGGCGAGGTGCAGCGCCTCATGATCGCCCGCGCGATCCTCAAGGATGCTCCGGTGGTGGTGCTCGACGAGGCGACGGCCTTCGCCGACCCGGAGAACGAGGTCAAGATCCAGGCCGCCTTCAAGCGCCTCGCCCGTGGGCGCAACGGAGAGCCACGAACGGTACTCATGATCGCGCACCGCCTCTCCACGGTGAGAAATGCCGACAAGATCGTGGTGCTCGACGCCGGACGCGTGGTCGAGCAGGGCACGCACGACGAGCTGCTGGCAGCGGGCGGCCTCTACGCCCGCATGTGGACCGACTACGAGAAGTCCGTGAGCTGGCGCATCACGAGCGCCGCGGAGGTGGAGTAGATGAGCATCCAGGAGAAGTACGCCCTCACCGACGAGGGCCTGCGCAACGTCAAGCTCGGCGCCGTGTGGACCGCCGCCTCGAACCTCGTGGTCTTTGGCGGGGTGGGCGCCCTCTACCTGCTCATGAGCGAGCTCGTGGCGCACCTCACCGAGGGCGCGCCGCTTCCGGACCTCCTCCCGTACGCAGCGGGCCTCGTCGCCTTTGCCGTCGCGCTCTTCGTGACGGAGTACTGGGCCTACTACTACCAGTACGGCGTCATCTACAAGGAGAGCGGCCGTCAGCGCATCGGCCTGGCCGAGCGCCTGCGCAAGCTGCCCCTGGGCTTCTTCGGCCGCCGCGACCTCGCCGACCTCACCGAGACCCTCATGACCGACGTCAAGACCACCGAGCACGCCTACAGCCACGTGCTGCCCGAGCTCTACGGCGCCTACATCACGCTTGTCGTGGCGGCCATCTGCCTGTTCTCCTTTGACTGGCGGCTCGCGCTCGCATCGCTCTGGAGCTGTCCGGTAGGACTCGCCATCCTCTTTGGCGCGCGCCGCGCGCTCCAGCCCATGATGGAGGCAACGCGCATGCGCGGCCTTGCCACCTCGGAGGACATCCAGGAGGCGCTCGAGTGCGTGCGCGAGGTGCGCGCGACCAACCAGGAGGAGCGCTACCTCGAGCACATCCATGCGGACGTCGACGCCGCGGAGCGCCAGGCCGCCCGCTCGGAGATCGCCTGCGGCATCGCCGTCAACGGAGCCCAGATCGTGCTGCGCCTGGGCCTTGCCACCACGGTTCTCGTGGGCGCGACGCTCATCCTGGAGGGCTCATGCACGTTCATGACGCTCTTCGCCTTCCTTGTGGTGGTGAGCCGCATCTACGCGCCCTTCGACCAGTGCCTCATGCTCATCGCCGAGCTCTTCTCGGCCAAGACCGCCGCGGCGCGCATGAAGAGCTTCTACGAGGAGCCCCTCGCGCAGGGAGGCGAGACGTACGAGCCCGTGGGGCACGACGTCGCCTTCGAGGACGTGTCCTTCTCCTACGATCGTGGCGAGAAGGTCTTGGATGGCGTGACGTTCACGGCACGCGAGGGCGAGGTCACGGCGCTTGTGGGTCCGTCCGGCTCCGGCAAGTCCACCTGCGCCCGTCTGGCGGCGCGGCTGTGGGACGCCGACGCCGGCCGCGTCACCGTGGGCGACGTGGACGTGGCAGCCGTGGATCCCGAGGTCCTTCTCGGCGACTTCTCCGTGGTCTTCCAGGACGTGCTGCTCTTTGACGACACGGTGATGGGCAACATCCGCCTGGGCCGGCGCGGCGCCACCGACGAGGAGGTGCTCGCGGCGGCGCGGGCGGCCAACTGCGACGAGTTTGTGAGCCGTCTGCCGCAGGGCTACGACACGATGATCGGCGAGAACGGCGCGCGCCTCTCCGGCGGCGAGCGCCAGCGCATCTCCATCGCCCGCGCCCTGCTCAAGGACGCGCCGGTCGTGCTCCTGGACGAGGCCACGGCGTCGCTCGACGTTGAGAACGAGACCCAGGTCCAGGAGGCGCTCTCGCGCCTGCTCGCCGGCAAGACCGTCATCGTGATCGCCCACCGCATGCGCACCGTCATGAGCGCGGACAAGATCGTGGTGCTCGACGGCGGTCGCGTGGCCGAGCAGGGCTCGCCGGAGGAGCTGCTCGCCGCGGGCGGCCTCTTCGCCCGCATGGTCCACCTGCAGACCCAGAGCGCAGACTGGACACTGTGATCCAAAAGGGGCCTGTCCCTTTTGGATCATGGACAACATGTTAGCTTTGGTTTACTCTATGCTCAGTAGAGTTAGAGGTAGCTAACTATTGGAGGCGCATGGGTAAGGGGATGGACATCTGTCTTGCCGTTGACGCCAGCGACGCCTCGCCTCACGATCGTCTTGAGGCGAGGTTCGTGCGCTGCCTCGTCTGTCAGGCGGGCATCGTGCTCGCGGGACGCAAGCCTGCCGCAGTCTTTGGCTTCCGGATGCCGCTCGACGATGCCGCACGGTGCCCGACGTCCATGCGCCGCCTTCTCGTAAAGACCCTCATATGGTTCTACGCATGGCACCTCCGACGCTTCGGCGTGCGCGTCTCCCTGCTGGGCTGGCGAGAAGGGCGGGCGATGCTGCTCGTCTGGAGGCCGCGCTGCGTCCAGTCTCTCCTCTCCGCCGCGGGGGCGCACGAGTTTCTCGCCAAGAACCGCCTCCCCTCTCGCTGCGGAGCGCTCATGGGAGTGCTCAGGCGCCGCCTGCGCGCCTACTACAACGACAGGACCCCCTTTCCCCACGAAATCGGCTTTGTCCTCGGCTACCCCATCGAGGACGTCGACGGCTTCATGTCGGACGGGGGCCAGGGAGCACGGGCGTGCGGACGCTGGAAGGTCTACGGAGACGTGGACGAGGCGCTGCGGCGCTTCAAGGAGCTCGAGCGCGAGGAGCTCAGGATCAAGAGGCTCTACTCCGAGGGAATGCCCCTGCGGGGGCTCCTCCGGATGGCAACGGCATAGCAGGGGCGGCTGAGTCCGCACGACGGAGGGAGACTTCCATGAGCAAGAACATCGCGATCGTGTACTGGACGGGGACGGGCAACACCGAGGAGATGGCCCATGCGCTCGAAGCGGGCATCGCCGACGCAGGGGCCGAGGCCCGCGTCGTGCCCGCCGCGGACTTCTCGGCGGAAGATGTGTCCAACTATGACGCATTCGCCTTTGGCTGCCCCGCCATGGGCGCCGAGGAACTTGAGTCTGACGAGTTCGAGCCGGTCTGGGAGGCGTGCGTGGGCGCGCTGGGCGACAAGCCCGTGGCGCTGTTCGGCAGCTACGGCTGGGGCACCGGCGAGTGGATGGAAACCTGGCAGGCGGACGCCGAGGGGGCAGGCGTGAACGTGGTCTGCACCGTCATCGCCAACGAGGCCCCCGACGACGACGCCGTCGCCGAGCTCGAGGCAGCCGCAAGGAGCCTCGTCGAGGCGTAAGGCTTGCCCTGAGGCCCCGGGGCCGGGCAGGCCCCGGGGCCATCTGACGCCCGCGATGGATGGGAGGCGCCATGCCAGCGACGCTCGTTCTTCTCGCCCTGGGACTCCTGGGCTCGATTCTCATGTTTGCCGGGGACATGCTGCTCTACTTCACGCCCGGCGCCTACGACATGGACGGGACGCTCAGGCCGTATATGCGCATCATGCGCGACGTGCCCGCCGGCCGCGCGCGTATCGGGGGCGCGCTGGGGCCCGTCGCCGCGTTCCTGTACGTGCTCGGGTTCGCGGGGCTTGCGCTCGTCGCGCGCGGCGACCTCTCCTGGCTCGTCTGGCTGGCCGCGGCGCTGCTCGCCTTTGCCCTCGTCTGCGGCGGCGCCTACCACGCTCAGTACGTCTACCTCTCCGTCATCGCCAAGGCGGGGCGAGAAGAGCTCTACGACGAGGTCGCGGGCAACATCATGTTTGTCATGCGGTTTGCCACCGTGCCCATGTACCTGGGCTTCGTTGCGCTCGCCGCGTCCGTCGTGCTCGGACAGACCGTCTTCCCCGCCTGGCTTGTGGTCCTCACGCCGCTGGTCACGTCGTTTCTCGGTCTTGTGTGGATGCGCGTGCCGCAGCCGGCGCGCTGCGTCCTCTTCGGCGGGTGGAGCAACCTCGTCTTCACGGTCATGTTCGCCGCGATGCTCGCGTTCGTGGTCGTCTGATGACAAGTGGACGACGTCATCCATGCTACGAAAGCAGCCGCTCCATCTCCGTCCACGAAACGAGCTCCCCCATCCGCGTGGAGAGACACTCCGCACCACCATATACCACGGCCTGCCGCTTGGCATCGAGCTCCAGGCGCTCGCCGGCAATGCGGTTGAGCGTCTCGAAGTAGCGGCTGCGATATGTCGCGGAGGACTTGCACTCCACCGCTCGAGCGACATCTCTCCCCCGCTCAATGAGAAGGTCTATCTCCTGCTTGTGGTCGTCTCGCCAGAACGAGAGGCGCGGCGTCCTTTTGCGCGCATACAGGCGCTTCGATACTTCGGCAACGACCGCGCACTCGAAGAGCCGACCCGTTGCCTCATCCTCATACAGGTCGTCGGCGGATTCGAGCCCTATGAGATGCGCCGCCAACCCAGTATCATGGAAATAGAGCTTAGGTGACTTCACGAGTCGCTTCGTGCGGTTTGAATAATACGGGCGCAGCAGAAACACGATGTGGCTCGCCTGGAGAATGGAGAGCCATTCGCGGGCCGTGGTGGGTGAGATGCCGCAGTCGGCAGCCAGCGAACTCACGTTAAGCAGCTCCCCGCACCGCAGCGCGCAGAGCTGCAGGAAGCTTTGGAAGCCGGCAAGGTTTCTCACGCCCAGCTCGGCACGGACATCGCGCTCGAGATACGTCTGCACGTAATCGGGAAAGAAGTCTCGCGGGTCGCGGACGGCATCGTACAGGCGCGGGTACCCACCCCTGAACAACCACTCTTGTAGTGTCGACGGCAATTTGCCCGATGCGGCAAGCTCGAACTGAGAAAGCGGGAGGAGGGTGAACAGCGCGACCCTGCCCGCAAGCGACTGGCTGACAGATTTCATGAGCAGGAAGTTCTGAGAGCCCGTGATGACAAACTGCCCGAGCTGTCCCGACTCGTCGACGACTCCCTGCAGATACGAGAAGAGCTCCGGAACACGCTGCGCCTCGTCAAAGATGACGTGCGACCCATGACGTCTGAGAAAGGTCACCGGATCATCCTCGAACGAACTCCGGACATCAGGATTCTCGAAGGATAGGTACTCATAATCGGGGAAGGAGCTCTTGGCAAGGGTGCTCTTACCGCTCTGCCTGGGACCGGTAATCGACACGATGGGATACTGCTCGGAGAGCTCGAGCAGCTTTGCCGTCATCTCACGCTCGATCATGTTGACCGCTTTCCTGGGGCGTTTACTTTATACTGGTCGATTATCGCATATTCTACTAGTCAATCACCGCAAGTTTCGGTAGCCCATTGGCGCAATTCGATGAATCTGCCCTGGCTGCCGCAACACGAATGGTGGAGATTCAGGGCGAGAGGTCGGCGGGCGTCTATGCGCGAGCAGTCCATGGCGGCTTCCTTCTTCACGAGCAGCTACAGGACGACGCGGGTGAAGTCGGAAGCCATATGGCGCACGCGGTATAACAGGACTGTCTTGCGCTCCCCGTCCGCCCGATTGGCCCGCTAGTGTCAACGACGCTTCCGCTTCGCCTTCTCCTGCCTCTGCTCGAAGCGTCGGCGCCTCTCCTCTTCTCCGCGCTCCTTGTCGCGGGCAGCCGACTCCCGCGCCAGGGCCTCGCGCCGCTCGGCGAGCGCGACCAGGGCCTTCGTCGAGGGACCGCGCTGCTTCAGCTCGCGGGCGGACTGGCGCTGGCGGCGCTTCGGGTTTCTCGCCATCGCCCGCTCCTCGCAGGCGACGGCGGGGCCGAGGGGTAGCCTCGCCCACTCCCTGAGCACGAAGTCGAGGACCTCCTCGTTCGAGGGCTCGGCGCCGAACACGACGCGGCATGAGCTCAGGGCGCCGTCCTCGACGCGCTCCACGATCCCCACCCAGAACTGGCCGTCGAAGCACACGACGAGGGTGGAGGACACGGATGTCTTCCGCATGGCGAATTCCTCCTTTGTGTAGAAAGCCACGCGGAGAAGGGACAACCAAGGAGGCAGGTTACTGACGGGCGGCGCCCGCACCCCGACTACCCGACGGGGTCGTGTTTTCATCTCCGATTCGCCGATCATATCGCTCCTCAGGCCCCCTTGTGCGCGACGGCGACGCAGGCGGACTGGCCCACGCGGCGCCAGGACACGTCGCTGAACCATGTGCCGAGGATGCGGCGCATCTCGGCCTCGGAGTAGATGCGGACGTCGCCCTCCTTCGAGTGGGGCATCCACGCGTTCATGATCGCGCGGGCGGGCGCCGGCTGCCACGCGTCGCCGATGATAAAAGTGCCGCCGAGAGCGAGCACGCGCCACGCCTGGAATGCCGCGCGCTCGGGGTCCGGGTAGTGGTGGAAAGAGTCGTTGCACCAGGCGGCGTCGAACGAGCCGTCGCGGAAGGGCAGGCGCTCGGCGTCGAAGAGGAGGACCTCGGCCCGCTCGCCCAGGCGCGCGCGGGCCGCCTCGGCCATCCTCGGCGACAGGTCCACGCAGCTGAGGCGCGCGCCCGGGAGCCCCTCGAGCACCAGCTCGGCGAGGGCGCCCGTGCCGCAGCCCAGGTCGAGCAGGCGCGGGGCGGGGTCGCCCTCCACGGCGCGCCTCACCTCCGCGAGCACGTGCGGGTAGAGCCGGCGCGCGTGGTCCCCCTGCATGCCGGCGTCGTAGGTAGCCGCCTGCGCGTCGAAAGCGGCGCGGGAGCGCGAGCGCAGCAGCTCGGCGTTCTTCTCGTCCATCTTGCGTCCTTTCTGTTAAACATTGTTCAATACAATCGGCCGAAAAGAGCCCCGGCAGCGGCCGGGGCGGGATCCCTAGTCGGCGGCGGCCCCCGAGCGGAACTCGGCGAGCAGCGCGCGGAGGTAGCGGCGGGCGGCGGCGGCCGCGGCGCCGTCCGGCATGCCCGGGCCCGAGGCGAGGCCCACCGCGCCGTAGGTCATGATCGCGGCGAGCTCGTCGGCGTCGGGCGCCGGCGCGCCGCGCGAGGCGGCGTCGGCCTCGAGCGCGGCGCGCAGGTGCGGCCGCACCGCCTCGCACATGGCGAGCGAGAGGCGGTCGTGCAGCGTCCCGTTGCCCTCGGCGTGGAAGAAGGCGGCGTAGGGGAAGCCGCCGCCCGCGCCGAGCTCGAGGGCGCGGTCGAGCCTCTCGTCCAGCGAGGGGCCCTCCTCGTCCAGGATGGCGATTATGCCCTCGGCGCAGCGGCGGGCGTAGTCCCCGATGGCCTCGGCGAACATCCTCTCCTTGGAGTCGAAGTAGTGGTAGGCGAGCCCCGGCGCCACGCCCGCGGCGCGCGCCACGGCCCGCACGGACACGTTGTCGTAGCCCTCCTCGGCGAAGAGCCTCATGGCGCAGGCAAGAAGCTCGCGCCGGCGCTCCCCGGGGTCCATCACGGTTCTGGTCACGGCGGCCACCTCCTCGTGACTGATGGTACACCTCTATTGAACATTGGTCAACACTGAGGCGCGCGGCGGGCCGCCCGTGGGGACTGTCTTTTGGGCGGCCCGCCCGGGGAGGCGCCGCGCGGGCGTTCTTCTCGTCCTATTTTGATACGCAACGCCTTGCATCTGCCGTGGCGGTGCTCGGGCGCTTGCCTATGGGCGACCCTCGAGCGCCTCGAGGTAGACACCGGGATGCCACAAGCTCGCCTCGCCGTGCCGCCAGCCAGGGCGCTCGACGAGCGTGCTGCCCGGCATGGCCTCAGCCAGTGCGCGCGCCGAGCGCACCATGACGCGGGGCTCCTTCCCGCCGACGAGGATGGTCGCCCGCGCCCCGCAGGCCGCGAGCTCGGGCCTCAGCCGGTAGGAGCTGTTCACCCGCATGAAGGCGATCATGTCCCGCTTCGATATGGCGCAGCTGTCACGGTAGTAGGGCTCGTAGAGCTCCTCGGGGAGGTGGAGGCTCGCGAACTGCGCCCGCGCGAACCAGGGGCGCCGCACGAGCGGGTAGCTCAGGGCGACGGCGGGCGCGGCGAGGGCGCGGGCGGCGCGCATGGGGAGCACGAGCGCGCTCTCGATGACGGCGCGCTCCGCGATCCGCGGCCGCTGCGCGAGGGCCTCGAGGGCGACCTGCGCCCCGAGGGAGACGCCGCCGAGCGCGTCGACGCGCCCGCCGAGCTCGCGGTCGATGAGGGCCACGAGCTCGGAGGCGTTGTCCTCGATCGAGGTGAACGGGCGGTCCGAGCCGGCGTGCCCGTCGAGAACGGGGAGCACGACGCGGTACCCGTTGGCGGCGAGCAGGTCGGCGACGGCCCGGTAGTTCCACCACGAGAGGCCGCCCCCGTGCAGGAGCACCGCCGTCCGCGGGCCCGAGCCGAGCGTGTGAGTGACCATCTTGATCCTTTCGACGGGGACATTGCCCGGGCGGCGCCGTTGGAGGCTCCCGCGAGCCTGGACCGACGCATGGGCACACGGCTCTTCTCGTCCCGTGCGCCCCATTATACGGGCGGCGTGCGGGAGTTTTCCACATTGGGGCCTCCGGGCGCTCTTCTCGGCGTGAGACGCTTTGGAACGCTGGGCAACGGAACGCGCGGAGCGCCGGGAGGTTATCGACAGCCTCTCGCGAGAATGTGGAAAGGCGCTGGTGGCGGTGCATGCGCGGTCGTTCTTCTCGCCTATAGCATTAATTAAGTTGATTACTGAATTGAGGGCGTTCTTCTCACCCAGCGAAACTACCTCGCGCCCGCCGCCTTGGCCTGCTTCCAGACCTGGTAGAGGATGTCCTTGAGCGCGAGCATGGCATCGAGCTCGGAGTAGCCGCGCTCGGCCTTGAGCTCGTCGAGCATCTGTCGGATGCGGCGGGCGTAGAGGGGCACGTTGACCTCGCCCTGGCAGCGGGCGAGGATGGGGTACCTCTTGGCCCAGGCGCTCGTCCAGTCGACCTTCTCCGTGACCTCGTCGCTCGTGCGCTCGATGGCCTCCTCTACCTGGGCGACGTCGAGGTCGAACGAGATGAGCTCGTCGAGCGTCACCCCGTAGGCCGTGGCGAGGCGCTTGGACTGACGGATGTCGGGGAGCGTCTCGCTGGCGGCGCACCCGGATTTCCCCCGGCTCATGGCTGACCTTGAAATCTATGTGAACGGCGTGGCGGTGAAGCAGGTGCAGACCGCAAACGCTATCGTGGACACCATGGGCGCAACGATTATGAAGCAATATAATCCCGGTCTGACCGACCCGCAGTTAAGACAGCTTGTTGCCGCCCACATTAACGATGACAGCTTTTGCCGCTATGTTATACAACAGGACATAAACGGAATAGCCCTTGACCTGCGAGAAGCCCACAGGGACGATTTTTAGGTCTCGTGTGGATGCGCGTGCCGCAGCCGGCGCGCTGCGTCCTCTTTGGCGGGTGGAGCAACCTCGTCTTCACGGTCATGTTCGCCGCGATGCTCATCTGCCTGCTCGCCTAATCACCACCGGACCTATACTATATGTAGACCGTCACGATCGTCTGTGGATCGCTTATCGGGGAGTCTCTTTGAAATCCACGCGAACGACCTGCAAATGCAGCGGCAGTCGACGAACCGGGCAAGAATGCGGTGGACGGGCGGCACGCCCGGCACCTTGAGCTTCTGGTAGCCCTGCATGTACCCGCAACTGGAAACGGAGAGCAGCGGCAACCAGGGCTCCAACTACGCTTGCGCATCCCTCACGGAGAAGTACGCGCCGATGTCCGTGATGCCCGTCTGCTTCACCCAGGTCTTGAGCATCAGCTTGACGTTGGTTCTCCCTCGCCACATCGAACGCCAGCCGCCCGCCGGGAAAGCGCTCCGCCATGGATGCGACCAGCCGCCGCATTCTTTCGAATTCTTGGCGGCAAGTTCTTCCCAATTCACAAATCACACCACTCCTCTCCTCAAAGTGAACTACAGTTAACTTGAAATTGTTTACCAAGGCGTACTGTTGTGCGCAGAGAGGAGTTTCGCATGAGTACTCTGGGCTTTCTCAAGGGGACGCACGGTCTGCTTTTGGGCGCGGGCGTACTGATCGGGTCTGTTGGCGCCAAGGTGCTTACGAGCGACGGGGCGAAACGCGTCTACGTAGAAGCCGTCGCGGCTGGGCTGCGCGCGAAGCAGGCCTGTGAAGACACCGTCGAACGCGCACGCGCCGAGATGGACGACATCGTCGCCGAAGCCGCGTATCTCAATGAAACCGTCTACGGCGTCGAGGACGAGGAAGACAGCGCGTCGGATACCGCCGCAGAGACCGTCCCCGCTAAGGCGTAGGCGCGCCCGTGCGATACGTCATCGAACACGAGGTGCCGGGGCGGCTGCGCCTTACGTTTGCCGATCACCTTGACGCGTCCGACGCCCTCGCCCTCGAGGCCTCGCTCTCTTCGTGGACAGGCGTCGAGCGCGTGCGCTCCTACCCGCGCATTCGCTCGGTCGCCATCTGGTACCGCGACGCCCTTGCAAGGACCGCCCTGCTCGATCGGCTGAACGAGCTCAGCCGCGTCCAGCTCGATACGGCGCGCGCCCAGGCGCCCACGGCGCTCGCGCCCGCGGTCCCGTCCGCCGCGCGCAGTATCATCCGCCTAGTGGGCAACCATCTCATCCGCCGCTGGCTCCTCCCGCCCGCACTGAGGGCGGTATGGGCCGGCCTTCACTACCTCGGGTTTCTGCGCGCCGGCCTCACCTCGCTCATGCGGCACCGCCTCGATGTGCCGGTACTCGACGCCACGGCCATCGGCCTGTCGTTTGTCAAGCGCGACCCCAAAACCGCGGCGAGCACCATGTTCCTCCTCGACCTGGGAGAGGTCCTCGAGGACGCCACCCGTGAACGCTCAGAGCACGAACTCATTCGCTCCCTCATGGCCATTCCCCAAAACGCCCGGCGCCTCGAGGACGGCGAGGAGGTCACCGTGCCCGCCCAGAGTCTCCGCGCGGGCGACCTCGTCGTGGCGCGCGCCGGCATGCCCGTGTGCGTCGACGGCGTGGTGGTACGCGGTGCGGCCATGGTCAACCAGGCGGCACTCACCGGCGAGCCGCTTGCCGTCGAGCGCAGGGCCGGCGACGACGTCTTCGCCGGCACCGCGGTTGAAGAGGGCGAGATCGTCATCCGCGTGGGCGCCGAGCCCGCATCGACCAAGCTCCGCTCCATCGTGAATCTCGTTGAAGCCTCCGAGCAGCTCAAAAGCGAGATCCAGACGCGCCGCGAGCACCTCGCGGACCGCTTCGTGCCGTGGAACTTCCTGCTTGCGGGGCTTGTGGCGGCGACCACGAAAAGCCTTGCCAAGACATCGGCCGCCCTCATGGTCGACTACTCCTGCGCCCTCAGGCTCACGTCGTCCATCAGCGTGCTCGCCGCCATGAGCCAGAGCGCGCACGAGGGCATGGCCGTCAAGGGTGCCAAGCATTTCGAGGCCATCGCCGCCGCCGACACCATCGTGTTCGATAAGACGGGAACGCTCACCGAGGCGACGCCCCGGGTCGCGCGCGTGCTCGCCCTCGTGCCCGATTGGACCGAGGACGAGGTGCTGCGCACCTCGGCCTGCCTGGAGGAGCATTTCCCGCATCCCGTGGCGCGCGCCGTGGTGGCGGCCGCCGCCGCGCGCGGCCTCGAGCATCGCGAACGCCATGCCGAGGTCGCCTATATCGTGGCGCACGGCATCGCATCGGCGCTCGATGGCAAGCGCATCGTCATCGGTAGTCGCCACTTCGTGATGGAGGACGAGCACGTCGAAGTCGCCCCCGAGGCAGAGGCGCGCATCGACGGCGACCTCGAAGGCCTCTCACCGCTCTACCTCGCCCAAGACGGAAAGCTGGTGGGCGTGCTCGGCATCGAAGATCCCTTAAAGGCAGGAGTGCCCGAGGCAATTGCGGCACTTCGCTCACAGGGCATCGGCCACATCATCATGCTCACCGGCGATAACGAGCGCACCGCCGCACGCATCGCCGCCGAGGCGGGCATCACCGAGTACCGGGCTAACCTGCTCCCCGAGGACAAGCATGCCTACGTGGAGGCGCTCGTGGCTCGCGGACGACGCGTCGTCATGGTGGGTGACGGCGTTAATGACGCGCCGGCGCTCTCCGCCGCCGATGTGGGCATCGCCATGGGCACGGGCACCGCCATCGCGCAGGAGGTCGCCGACGTCACGCTCGCCGCGGGCGGGCTCGACGCCATCGTGCGCCTGCACGCGCTCAGCCGCTCCCTCATGGGGCGCCTCGACCGCTCGTTCACCGCGGTTATGGGCATCAACTCGGCGCTTCTCGCTGCGGGAATCGTCGGCATCATCCGACCCCAGACCTCGGCGCTCCTGCACAACGGCACCACCATCGCGCTGGCCGCAGAAAGCGCTCGACGTCTCTAGGAAGCATCAATCGGTCCGCTGTGGAGCCTGTCGTTGGGAAGTGGAGACATGGAACGGTTCACCGTCGAGCAAGACGGCTTCTTCGGATTCCTCCACTTGCCGGAGCGGCACGTCGAAGCGTACTCCGGCAAGGCGCTCATCGTGCTCGGCGGCAGCGAGGGCAACGAGAACATCCCGCGCAACCTCGGTGCGCGTTTCGCACGGGAGGGCATCGCCGCACTCGGCCTGTGCTACTGGAACGTGCCGGGACTCCCCGATGAGCTCATCGAGGTGTCGATCGAGCCAATCGAGCGTGCCGTCGCCTATCTCCGGCAGCGTGGCTTTGACCGCGTGGCGATCTACGGCATCTCCAAGGGCGGCGAGCTGGCGCTTCTCGCCGCCTCGCTCATGCCTCAGATCACCTGCGTCGTCGCCATCTCCCCGCTCGCCTGCGCCATGCCGGGCATCACCGGCAACAAAAGCCTTGCCGGCAAGGGTCTGAGCGACCGCTCGAGCTGGACCTGGCGCGGCGAGCCCGTGCCCTGCGCGCGAGGCGGCGGGAGGCTCCCCTACCTCGGCATCATCCGCCGTATCGTCACCGAGCGCCAGCTCGACATGCGCTTCGTCTACGAGCGGATCGTCGAGCGCGCGCCCAAGGAGGCCTGGATTGCCGTGGAGCGCATCAACGGGCCAGTCCTTCTCGCCAGCCCCTCGCATGACGCCATGTGGCCGAGCGACGAGGCCTGTCGGATCGTCGAGCAGCGCCTCGCCAAGCACGCCCATCCCTTCGAGATCACGCGACGCTCCTACGAGTACGCGAGCCACATCCTCGTGCCCATGGAGACACCCTCGCTCAAGCTCTTCCGCGTCGAGCGCGCCCACCCCGAAGCATGCCGGCAAAGCCGCGAGGACGCCTTCACCCAGACGCTCGCGTTTCTCGCCCGGTGGTAACGGATGCTTCTACAGCGACGCCTCGTAAGCGTCAATCATCAAGCTCGCCGCTAGGCCGAATACCGCCCCTAGCAGCCTTACCGAACGCGCGGCTTCCATCCCAGTAGAAGCGCTGAGTTGACGATAACGAGCACCGAGCCCGCGTTGTGCACGAGGGCGCCCGCCACAGGGTTCAGGACGCCCGAGATGGCGAGCGCGATCGCGATGAAGTTGAGCGTCATCGAGAACGTGAGGTTGATCTCGATGGTCGTCATCATGCGGCGGGAGAGGCGCAGGAGGTGCGGTAGCTCGGCGATGTCATCGTTCACGAGCGCGATGTCCGCCGCGTCGACGGCGATATCGCTGCCGACGCCTCCCATGGCGATGCCCACAAGCGCGCGCTTGAGCGCAGGCGCGTCGTTGACGCCGTCGCCGACCATACAAACGCCCTTGCCCGCGCGCTCCGAGTCATCGATGAAGGAGAGCTTGTCCTCGGGCAGGCATGCGGCCTTGTAGGTGGTGATGCCGAGTTCGGCAGCCACGTGGGCGGCCGCCACCTCGCGGTCCCCCGTGAGGAGCACCGGCTCCACGCCCGTCTCCCACACTGCCGAAAGCGTAGCGGTGGCGTTCTCGCGCACGCGGTCGGCGAGCGCGATGAACCCCGCTGCCGCGTCGCCCCAGCCGAGATAGGTGATCGTTGCCCCCTCGGCGCGCGTAGCGTCCACGCGCCTCCCCAGCGCGTCCGGTATAGCCAGACCGTGCTCCGCCAGCAGCGCGGCGCTGCCGGCGTACACCGTGCGCCCGCCCACCTCGGCCACTACGCCGCGACCGGGCACCATGGCAAAGGACGTTGGGTCCTTCGGCGCCACTCCGGCGTGCTCCGTGGCCGCGGCCACGATGGCGCGCCCGAGGGGGTGCTCGGATCGCTTCTCGGCCGCGCCGGCAACTGCGAGCAACGCGTCCTCGCTCACGTCCTTCTCGCCCGCGCACACGGCAACCACCTGCGGCTCCCCCGTGGTGAGCGTGCCTGTCTTGTCAAAGCACACGCGCCTGACCTGCGCCAGGCGCTCGAGCGCGTCCCCCTCGCGCACCAGAAAGCCGTGCCTGGTGGCGTTGCCGATCGCCGCCATGATGGCCGTGGGTGTGGCGAGCACGAGCGCGCACGGGCAAAAGACGACGAGGATGGTGACCGAGCGGATGATCTCGCCCGTCACGAGATAGGTGAGAACTGCTGCCACAAGGGCGATGACGACGATCCACACCGCCCAGCGGTCGGCGAGGTTCACGATCTTGGCCTTGCCGGCGTCGGCCGACTGCACGAGGCGAATCATCCGCTGGATGGATGAGTCCTCGCCCACGCGCGTCGCGGCCATGTCGAACGAGCCGAACTGGTTGACCGTGCCGGATGACACCTCGTCCCCCGGGCCCTTGTCCACCGGCAGGCTCTCGCCGGTCATGACCGCCTGGTTCACCGAGGTCTGACCGGAGACGATGACGCCGTCTACGGGCACGGCCTCCCCGGGCAGCACGCGTAGGATGTCGCCCACCTGAACGGCTTCCGCCGCGATGGTCTCCTCCGCCACGGGGCGTGGCTCCCCGCCCTCGGCCGTTGCGCGGGCGATGCGCCGTGCCGTGCGCGGCGTCAGATGGACGAGCCGTTCGATGCCGGCGCGGGCGCGCGCCACGGTGAGCTCCTCGAGCAGCCCGCCGAGCTGCATGATGAAGGCGACCTCGCCCGCAGCGAAGTCCTCGCCGATGAAGACGCTCGCGATGAGGGCGAGCGAGACGAGCACGTCGGCCGTGATGTCGAACTCCGTCACGAGGCCGATGACGGCCTCCAGGATGATGGGCACGCCGCACAGGATGATGGCGACCCATGCGATCGAGAACGGAAACGGCTCGACGCCCGCGAGCGAGAGCACGAGTGCCACGCCCGAGACGGCGAGAAACGCGATGTTGCGCTTAGTGCCGCCCCACTCCAGCAGCTTCTCGAGACCTTCGATCATGGGCTCTCCCGTCCTTCTCGCCGGCGCGTTTTGATACCTATACCCCTATGGGTATAACGCTTTGAGGGAGAGGAGTCAAATCCGAAGTTCTTTTTTCAGCTGGGGCACTAAATCATGTTGGCGAAACGCTCGACGGCCTTGGTGAAGTCGGCAACGGTCTTGTCCGCGTCCCCGTGCTCGATACCGTCGCGCACGCAGTGTTGGATGTGCCCCTCGAGCACAACCTGGCCGCATCGGTGCAGGGCGCTCTTCGCTGCGTTGATTTGCGAGAGGATGTCCTCGCACGGCACGTCCTCGTCAATCATGCGATCGATGGCCTGCACCTGGCCGATGATCTTGTGCAGACGCCTGTGAAGGTTCGCCGCATCCATGCACTGCCTCATCGCATCCCCTCTCCGCGCCGCGCGCGATTACCAAAACCTTTCCGCCATCATAGCGGGCCGGGCCGGACAGCGCATCGCAGATGGTCTTCGTCCTGTTACGGCCCCCTTTTGACAACCCTGAACGCACGCCATGTCCCGCCTATACCCGATAGGTGGAGCATTCACACTCGAGGATGCCCGGAAAGGCGTTGACGACGTAGAGCGGAACGTTTACCAGCCAATCCTGTTGCTTCAACCCGCGCAGCGGGAAGCGCACCGCCATCGTGGCAAGGCCCGCGACGAGCTCATCTGCGGCGATCGCTCAAAGTGTGATCCGATACTACCCGTTTCCCACATGTACTGATGCAGGCAACCCTAAAGACAGCCACGCAAGACGATCACGCGCACACGCGGATCGCGTCGCGCAGGAACTGCGTGGCACCGGGCGCCACCTGCTCGTAGTAGGCGCGGAATCGCTCGTCTGAAATGTAGCCCTCCGCCAGACCCTTGTGCGCCTCGGGTGTGTAGGTACCCTCCGGCCAGTACATGCGCAGCCAGCGGGCGTGCATCGCCACGAGCTTGCGTGCCTCGGAGCCCGCCGGGTCGCCCGCCTCCATCGCACGGAGCAGCTGCTCGTTGATGGCGACCGCCAGCTCTTCCGCCTGTAGGTGAGCCGCTTCGCCCATCGCCAGGTACTTCTTGTTGGCGGCATCCACCACCTCGTCGCCGTACGCCGCGCGCGTCTCCTCGCCGTAGGTCTTCTCGTTCTCGGCGACCTCACGCCAGCGGCGAAGCGTCGGCAGCACCGCACCCAAAAGCGACGCCGCCTCGTCCACAGTCCAACCCATCGCCTCGGCCATGCGCGGCGCGCAGTCTTCGATCATCTCGTCCATCGTGGTCTCGTAGGTGTAGGCGCCCCCGTCGTAGCACCATCGGCAGAAGTCCTCGGCCTCGGAACCGTCCGCCTCATGACCGTGCTGGCCGGGGCCGGTGAACATCATGCCGCAGCTCTGGCAGTAGTGCTCGGGCATGTCGAGGAGCTCCGTTACGGGGACGTCCAGCTCGCGCGCGATGAGCTTGAGCATGTCGATGCCGGGCTCGGTGGCTCCGCATTCCCACCGGCTCACCGCCTGCCTCGTGATGTAGAGCCGACGCGCCAGCTCCTCCTGGGTGAGCCCGCGCTCGCGGCGCAGGCGGGCGAGCGCGTCCTTGAGCATGATCATCGGGGGCTCCTCTCGTCTGGGTCCTTCTCGCCCATTGTCCCGGAGGCCGGGCCGCCCGTCGAGCAACAGATCGTTGCACGGCTACCCGCCGGCGACCTCCCGTTGCACGCGCTTGGGCAGCCTAGCAAAGACGAGGTCGTAGCTCATGTCGCAGAGGTCGAGCACGAGCCCCTCGGGAAGGTTGGCGTCCAGGTCGACGGAGACCCACGTGCGCCCGTCGGAGTAGTAGCCGGGAAGAACCGCGCCCGGATGCTCCGCGCGCAGCTCCAGGATGCGGTCGGAGTCGCACTTGAGCGAGAGCAGGTGGCGCCCCGCGTAGGGCGGCTTGGCGTCGGGCGAGGCAGTGAACTCGCAGGCGAACTGCCTGTCGCCAACCCAGTACACCATCCAGCCCCACTTCTCGTGGAGGGCCTTCGTGGCGCCGGGGCGCGAGAGCAGATGGGCGTCTATGCGCGAAGAATCCATAGGACACCTCCCCCATACCTCACGACTACAGCTTATGAGATGTCCAAGACCATGGCGAGCTTTGCCGTCACCTCGTCCATCCGGTCACGCTCCAAAACGCCAATCCTCTTGCCCAGCATGCCACGACTCACCGAAGCGATCTTGTCAGCCATGACAAAGCTCGTGCGCTCAAGTCCGTTTTGAGCGAAGGGCTCGACGCGGACTCTCGTCGGCATTCCCGAACTCTCATAGGTCGTCATCAAGCAGAGGACAATGGAGTCGAACCCAGCAACGCTGTCGCTCTGCACGATGACAACCGGACGAGCTTTGCTTGCGTAAAGATCGTCGCGCATCGTCCAAATCTCACCGCGCATCACTCATCATCCTCAGGGCAAGTCGGTCGGAAAAGTCCGCCGCCTCCTGCTCGGTTGCGAAGGCCTCGATCTTGGGCTCAGGCAGCCGCACCTCAAACGGAAAACCCCGATGGGCATTAAAAGCAGACACGAAGATGCGCATCGCATCCGCCGGCGTGGTGCCCAGAAGCCTTGTCGTCTCGCGGAAGCGCTCCGCCTCAGCGTCCTCCACGCGCGTAGCAAGTTGTGAACTCATAGTGACCTCCAGCAATATGTTGATATTTGCTATGTATTGTACCCACTTGATAACAGATGACACCACCATGATGAGAATCAGTTACGGTTGCGAGGGGTGAATCGCGGTTCCGGACGCGCTCATAAGATAACGAAGCGGTAGGAGCCTGGACGAAGGGAGTCGCGCCCGGAGGCGACCCAGGGCACGAGACCTCCCTGGAGGTATGCCCTCCCGGCGAGGCCGGGGGCGGTCAGCACCCGCAGGGCGGCCGCGCGCGCCCGTTTGAAGGGGGCTCCCCCTCGGGCACTCTCGTCACGCCCGCCGAGCGGCGGCACCATCACGGCCTCCCCGTCGTCGCCGGAGACCTCTCGGAAACCGAACCTCTCGTAGAGGCGTGCGGCGGGGTTGGAGCGCCGCACCGAGAGCGACAGCGCGGGGTAGCCGAGCTCTGAGCACCGCTCGATGAGGGAGGAGAGCAAGGCGGCCCCCAGCCCGCGGCCGCGATGGCCCGGCAGGACGGAGACGGCGAGCTCCGGCACGCCGTCCCCCGCGAAGCCGTAGCCGCGCATGAGGCGCGCCCAGGCGGCCCCCACGACCTCGCCGCCCTCCTCGGCGCAGACGGCGACGTCGCCGGTTCGGCCGAAGCCCTCGACGTAGGCGCGCAGCGCCGGGTCCGCGGTCACGGAGCGCGGCGGGCGCGGCTCGCCCGGCTCGGTGTGGATCGCCTGGTACAGGAACTCGTCCAGCAGCCCGTACTCGCCGGGCAGCATCTCCCTGATTCTCGACATAGCTGTCCCTCCATCCGATAGCGAAAGCGTCAGGCGTCATCGGCTAGAGGTCCGTCGTCATGCGCGCCTCCTCGGGAGGGGATATCTGAGGCGATTGTACCCGCAGGGGGCACATGGACGCGCGGAGACCAGGGGGCGCCCCGCGGGAGGTTCCCCCAGGGCTAAGGGGCCTGCGATCGCGGCAATAGCGGCAGGCTGCACGTGTTCGTGAGCAGGAGAATGATTTGGACGTCGGGCAGGGCCCTCCGGGTTTTCCAGTTGCAGCTCGAGCACCGCGCTCTCCGCCCCTCACCCACCCCGTATGCCCGCCATCAAACTCTGGCGAGAAGGTAAGCTTGAGAACACATACTGGACGCATGCGTCCAGCGGGCAGAAAAGAAAGGGGGAGCCTATGGCGTCCTATGACTTCGACGGCGAGAGGTACGAGCGGGCCTCCGCCCATCAGCGTGCGTGGGGCGGCGACCTCATGTCCCTTCTTGACCTCAAGGGCAACGAGCGTGTGCTCGACTTGGGGTGCGGCGACGGCGCGCTCACGGAGCGGCTCGCTAGGCTCGTACCCGCGGGCTCGGTCCTTGGGATTGACTCCTCTGAGGGTATGGTCGCTACAGCCAGAGCCCACCATCAGGCGGACAATCTCGGCTTTTCCCTCATGGACATCACGGACATGAGCTTCGAGAACGAGTTCGACGTCGTGTTCTCAAACGCCGCGCTTCACTGGGTGCACGACCACGATGCCCTGCTCGCGGCGGCACATGGGGCGCTTTGGAGCGGTGGCTGCATACTGTGGGACTTCGCCGGTGAGGGCAACTGCCAGACGTTCTTCTCGGTCATCCGCGAGGTCATGAGCGCCAAACCCTGGTCGGAGCTCTTTCAGGACTTCACATGGCCGTGGTTCATGCCGTCACGCGACACCTACGAAACTATGGCCGCCGACGCCGGCTTCTCCAGGCTCGAGGTAACCGATCTTGTCCGCGACCAAGTCTTCCCCACGGCAGAGGCGATGGTCGCCTGGATTGACCAGCCGTGCATCGTTCCCTTCCTTGCTGCGCTTCCCAAGAGCGAGCGCGCGGCCTTCCGCGACGAGGTGGTGCGACGTACGCTGAAGATGGCCGGGCGGCCAGACGGCACCTGTTTCGAGTCCTTCAGGCGCATCCGCGTGTATGCGATGAGATAAAGTGACGCAGGCGTCATCTCAGATGTTATGGGCGCATCGTCGTACGTTTTATACCGGCGCTCATGTGCCTCTCAAATCTGGAGTGCATTCCGGATTTGAGAGGCACATACCACTGAAGCCGACATGGCACCCTCATAAAGATGTATGCCCCCAGCGTCGACATCGGCAGGACTCTGACAGGCCCCGGTGGCCCACACCCGCCCTTCATGAGCCGTGCACTCGATGAAATGGCCTCGTAGGCGGCTGCCACGCTGGCGTGGTGCATGGGGGCCGCGACCCAGGCGGGTACCCAAAGCCGATAGAGCCCACGCAGTTGTCAGCGCTGCCGGAATTTCAGGTGTAACTGAAATCTAGGACGTATTCGTGCATAGTTTCAGGTATACTCGAAACAAGAAGAGGAGGCCTATATGGACCTGCATCCCCGACGCATAAATCGTCCCCGCTACCAGCGTATCCTCGACTCGCTCCGCGAAACAGAACCGGTCAAGGTGCTCCAGGGAGTCCGCCGCTGCGGAAAATCAACGATGCTCGCCGCCTTTCGGGATCGACTCCTTGCGGACGGCGTTGCACCTCAGAACATCTTTTATCGCCGCTTTGACGAGTTCGGGCTCCCCCTTGAGCAGTCGGCGGAAAACCTCATGTCAGACCTCCAGACGGCCTTCAAGGCGGCAAATCCAACCGTAACGATGTACGTCTTCCTTGATGAGATCCAGGAGGTCGAGGGCTGGGAGCGCGTGGTCAGGCGTCTGCATACCCGTCCCGGCACCGACGTTTACATCACAGGCTCCAATGCGCACATCCTCTCATCAGATCTGGCGACGCTGCTCTCCGGTCGTCAGGCAAGCGTGATGGTCCACCCCCTCTCGTTTGAGGAATACCTTGCGTTTCGCAAGGCCTTCGACATGGATGGCTCCGAGGAAGCGGCCTTCGCTGACTACCTGCGCTTCGGTGGCATGCCCAGCCTATTCACGCTGCGAGACCGTTCGATTGAGAGCATCTCCCGCGAGCTCTCCTCGATCATGGACACCGTCGTCCTGAACGACGTTGCGCGCCGACTCAAGCTGCGCGACGTCGCCCTGCTCCAGCGCCTCATCACCTATCTATTTGCCACGGCGGGCAACCTCTTCTCCACCAACAAGGTCGTCGGTGCCCTAGCGAGCGCGCGGAGAAAAACGAGCTCCGAAACCATCGATAACTACATCGATGCGCTTGAAAAAGCTTACGTCATCTCGGAGACATCGCAGACGGGGTTGCAGGGCAAGCAGCTCCTTGCGCCGCAACGCAAGATCTACCCTGTCGACCAGGGGCTTCGGAACCTCGTGACGCACTTCTCGGCCGAAGACACGGGCTTCCAGCTGGAAAACGTCGTACACAACGAGCTGACAAGAAGGGGATACACCGTCGAGGTGGGGACGCTGAGGGTGGGCGAGGTTGACTTCGTGGCGAGAAGAAATGACGAGGTCTTCTACGTCCAGGTCTGCGCGACCATGCTCGACCCGGCAACACGCGAGCGCGAACTCAAGCCCCTGCGCGCCATCACCGACGCGTTTCCTCGGCGCGTGATAACCCTCGACCGGTTTGGTCTCGGCACGACGGAGGATGGCATCCAGGTCGTTAACGCGATTGATTGGCTGCTAAGAAGTAGTGAGTGAGAACTCATACACCGCTTGCATTGCGGCGCTTCCGCCCGATCGCCCAGAACGCGAGGAGCACGACCGCTCCACCCGCGACGGCGAACCAGTCGCGAGGAGAGCCAAGGCCGCCCGTCGCCGCGCCAAGGGCGACGGCGCCCGCGACCCAGAGCGCAGGCAGGACGGCGGCCGCCCACGTCGGGCGGGCGTAGCGACCCAGCATCCGCGCCGCCACCAGCGCGGCAGCGACGCCGACGGCTGCCGCAAGCCCGGTGAAATCCCGCACGTCAAGCAGCAGACCGCCCAGCACCAGCACGCCGATGCCCACGGCAAGCCCCACGAAGACCTGAAGCACCAGCCGCATGGCGTTGGCGGAGGCGCTCTCCCGCGCCGCCTCCACAGGGTCGCCAGACGCAGCCCCCAGAAGCTCGGCCGCGCTCCTGGCGTCGCACCCGCCCTCCTGGCGCCGCGCAACGAGGACGACCACGGCGGACACCAGCACAAGCACCGCCAGCAGCAGGCGCAGCGCCGAATCCAGGTCGTCTCTCCCCGCCGTCGCCATAATGGCGAGCACGGCGATGATGGTGACCTCGACCGCTCCCAGCGCTATCGCGAAGGCCTTCCTCTGCTGCTCGTTCTTCTCGACCATCTCGCGCATCTCGTCCACGTCCCCTCTCACCATCTCGTCGATCGTGGTGCCGAAGAGGTTCGCGAGCAGGAGCATGCTCTGGACGTCGGGCAGGGTCTTGCCGGTCTCCCAGCTACTCACCGTGACGCGGCTCACGTAGAGCCTCCGTGCGAGCTCGTCCTGGGAGAGCCCGAGCCGCTGCCTGCGCTCCCTGATCTGGTTGCCGACGTCCATGCGCGCTCCCCCATCCCTCGCGGTCTCTCCGACACCCCGAACGTAGCCGAGGGGCGCCCACGGTGCAGTATAAAGTGGTTTACAGGCCATCTGAACTGCGGAACAGGGTCTTCCGTCGAAGCTGCGCCGCTCGCGGGAGGCTCCGGGGAGGGGCCGCCGTGGGGACTTCTCGTGACGGCCCCTCCCACCGGCGTCACTCGCCCCAGCCGGGGCCCGGGAGCCCGCGGCGGGCGGCCGCGCGGAGGGCGGCGAGGCCGGCGAGCGCGCAGGCGGCGGGGGCGGCGAGGTTGATCGCGACCGCCGGTGCGGCCCCGAGGGAGCCGGCGGCGGTCGTCGAGAGGAGCCCGAGGCCGAGCGAGGCGAGGGCCCCGCCGAGCGCCCCGACCATCATGGGCAGGCCGCGCTTGACGACCTCGGCGGGCGTGGTCCAGGAGAGGTTGGGGCGCGAGGCGTCGATGGCGAGCGCGAGCGCCGCGAAGCCCGTGAGCATGCCGGCAGCCGTCACGACGCACTGGAGCACCAGGAGCGGAGCGATGCCGCCCGCCAGCAGCGCGACGGCGGAGGCCGCAACCGCCACCCCGCCGAGCACGAGGTTGGCGAGGAGCTTGGAGCCGAGCACGGTCCCGGCGCCCACCGGCGCCGTGAGCATGAGCCAGCTCGCGCGCGCCTCGAGCGAGACCGAGGGGGCGGCGGTGAGCGACATCGCACCGCAGAAACCGAAGACCCACGGAAGCGCCGCGTCGACCTGGACGCGCAGGGCCGCGACGGCCCGCGCGTCGAGCTGAACGCCGTTGATGACTCCCGAGGCGAGGAGCGCATCCGCGCCGAAGAGCGCGACCGCGCCCGCGGCCACGACCATGAGGATGAGCCCCGCGCAGCTGTTCATCGCGTAGAAGGGCATGGAGCCGATGCGGCGGAGCTCCTTGACCGCGAGGGCGCGCAGCGGGCTCGCGGCCGAGCGGGACGCCGCGACCGCATGCGCACGGCGGTGCGGCCCGGAGGTCGCCGCCGCGTTCGCCGACGGGTAGCGCGCCGCGAGGGCCCCCGTGACGAGCGCCGGAAGCGCAAGCGAGAGCGCGGCGAAGGCGGCAAAGCCCGCAGCCGAGCCCTCGCCCATCGCCGAGGCCGCCCATGCGGCCGGCGGGTAGGCGGAGGCCGCGGCCGCGGAGAGCGCGCCCGCGACGTCGCCCATCGCGGCGAGGGCGGCGGCGTCATCCGCCCCCGAAGAGGCGCCGCCGAGCGCGAGCGACCCGACGACGACGCCCGTCACCACGAGCACCGTGAGCACGAGCTGCACCGCCCCTGCGTGCCGGAACCGCACCGCGACCGACGTGAGCGCAAGCGACAAGAGCGTGGCCACCGCCGCCGGCGCGAGCGGCGCGCATACGGAGCAGAGCGCGGCGGCCACAACGCCGAGCGGGCTCACGGGCATCGCCAAAAAGTACGCCACGTAGAGCGGGGCGGACAGCAACACGGAAAGCGCAATGCCGAAACCATAGAGCGGTGCCGTGCGCGCGAGCACCGCGGTGCGCACGCTCACCGGCAGCGCCGCCACGAGGTCGTAGTCGCGGCAGCCGAACACCGTGCCCGGGGCCTTCACGAACACGAGCGCAACCGCGGCGAGCGAGCCCGCAAGCGCAGCGAGCGCCGGGATTGCCCCGGCCGCGCCAACGGCGACCATGCTGCTCCCGAGCAACCACATGTAGGCCACCGCCATGCCGGCAAGCAGGACGACGAGCGCCGCGGCGCCGAGCAGCCGCGCACGGCCCCTCCCGCCCCGGAAGCCGAGGCCGTAGAGGAGCGAACGCGCCTGCAGCGAGAGCAGCGGGCGGAGCGCACGACCAGGACGAAGGGCGGGCATCGCCATCACCTCGTCCCCAGGAACACGGTGGCGGCGGTCGCGAGGAGCGCGACGGCGGGCGCTATGTAGTACATGGCGGCGCGCCCCTCGCCCCTGCCCGCGAGCCTCGCCGAGACGAGGAGGCCGATCGCGACGCAGGCGGCGGGCACGCCGAACACCACGGCGTCCCGCGGCCAGAACGAGCTCGCCTCGCCCGTGAGGCCCCACTGCATGGGGACCTGCTCGGGCAGGATGCCGCGGGCGGCGAGGGTCACGGCGAGGGTGAGCGCGCACAGGGCGGTGCTGGCGACGATGTGGGTCTTTGCGGACTTCATGGCTGTTCCTCCTTGGTCTTGAGAACAGGTTTAGCGGCGCGACGGGATGGCGGCGTCCCTCTCGTCCACGAGCTCGAGGAACACGTCCTCGAGCGAGGCCGAGCCGCGCACCTCGTCGGTGGGGCCGGAGGCCACGAGCTCGCCGCGGCGGATCACCGCCACGGTGTCGCAGAGCCGCTCCACGACCTCGAGCACGTGGGACGAGAAGAACACCGCGCCGCCGGCGTCGGCGCGCTCGCGCAGGATGGCCTTGAGCTCGTGGGAGGCCGAGGGGTCGAGGCCCACGAAGGGCTCGTCCAGCACCAAAAGCGCCGGGTCGTGCAGGAGCGCGCCTGTGAGCACGAGCTTCTGGCGCATGCCGTGGGAGTAGGCGGAGACCGGCTCGCCGAGGGCGTCCGCGAGCTCCAGGCGCGCCGCGAGCTCGCCCGCGCGCCGCCGGCGCTCCTCCGCGCCCACGCCGAAGACGTCCGCGATCAGGTCCAGGTACTGCGCGCCGGTGAGGAAGTCGTAGACGTCGGGGTTGTCCGGCACGTAGGCCATGAGGCGCTTGGCCGCCACGGGCTCGCGCCAGACGTCGCGGCCGCAGACGCGGACCGTGCCGGACGTGGGCGGCTGCGCCCCCACCACCGAGCGGATGAGCGTGGTCTTGCCGGCTCCGTTGTGGCCGATGAAGCCGCAGATCTCGCCGGACGCCACCGCGAGCGAGAGGTCGCTCACGGCGACCTTGCCCCGGTACTCCTTCCGGTAGCGGCTCACATCGAGGACGGGCGTTTCCATGGTTCCTCCTGACGCCTCCAGTTGTTAGTTCTGCTATAGCTCAGCTATAACAGTTGACGGCATGCTACCACTCATCTGCTCCATTTGCTATAGTTCATATAGAACAATTTTCGGAAACGGGCACGCCATGGTCATCACCGTCGACAAGCTATCGGACGCCCCGCTCTACCTGCAGCTGCGCGACGCCGTCATCGCGGGTATCGCCTCGGGCGAGCTGCGCCCCGGCGACGCCCTGCCCTCCGTGCGCTCGCTCGCCGAGGACCTGGGCATCAACCTGCACACCGTCAACAAGGCCTACGCGACGCTGCGCGACGAGGGCTACGTCATCATGCTCGGCC
Source organism: Olsenella sp. An285 (assembly GCF_002159625.1). Taxonomy (GTDB): domain Bacteria; phylum Actinomycetota; class Coriobacteriia; order Coriobacteriales; family Atopobiaceae; genus Thermophilibacter; species Thermophilibacter avicola. The sequence continues at coordinate 93,930 of NZ_NFIZ01000001.1, read as the reverse complement.
GGCGCGGCGCCTACGTGGCGGACGCCCCCGCCGACCCCGCCGCCGGCATGGGCGAGGCCGCGCTCGAAGCGGCCCTTACCAAGCTCGCCACCGAGTTCAAGGCGTCCGGCGGCACCCGGCACGCATTTCTCGCGGCCGCCAAACGCGCCGCACAGAACCTGGACTAGGGAGCGCACATGTCGCCTGACCTCATAGCACTCGTCACCAACGCGTCGATGGCGCTCATCACCTTCCTCTCCGGCTGCCTCGTCGCCGCGACGCCCTGGCTCACCCGCGGGCGCGAGGCGTTCGCGGTGAGCGTGCCGGAAACGGCGCAGGCAGACCCCCGCATCCAGCGCATGCGGCGGGTCTTTCTCGCCAGCGTCCTCGCCATCTCGGCCGCATCCGCCGTCGCCACCCTGGCGCTCTCCTCCACGTTCCCGCTCGCGATGGCGGCGGTGGTGTGCGTGCCGGTCGCGGCGGGCTTCGCGCTCATGCTCGCCTTCCGCGCCCGCGTGCAGGCGATCAAGCGCGCCGAGGGCTGGGAGACGCGCGCGGCACGGCTCGCCGTCGTCGTCGGCGCCTCCGAGGCGAACGCGCCCCGCCCGCTCCCGCTTGCGTGGAATCTTCTCTATGTGCCCGTGATCCTGGCGACGCTCGCCCTCGCGCTCGCGCTCTACCCCGCGATGCCGGACCCGGTGCCCGTGCACTTCGACGCCGCGGGCGCGGTCGACGACTGGATGGCCAAGGGCTGGCAGGTCATCGCCATGCCGCTCGCCGTCCAGGCGTTCATGGCGCTCTGCCTCACCGCGTCGCACTGGCAGATCCTGAGGAGCCGCCGGCCGGCCTCGCCCGAGCACCCCGTCGCCTCCGCCATCGCCTACGGCGCGTTCGCCCGCGCCCAGAGCGCGGCGCTGCTCGTCACGGGCCTCGTGATCACCATGTCGATCGCGATCATGCCGCTCGCCTTCGCCGGCGTGGTCAGCTCGGACCAGTCCCTCGTGGCGCTCGTCGTGATCATCATCGGCGCGATACTCCCCAACCTCGCCGTCTCGCTCGTCTACGGGCAGGCGGGGTCGCGCCTCCTGCGGCGCATGACGGCGTCGAGCGCACTCGACTACGACGACGACGAGCGTTGGCACCTCGGCGTCTTCTACGTGAACCGCGAGGACCCCTCCGTCGTGGTGCCCCGGCGCTTCGGCGTGGGCTGGGCGATGAACTGGGGCAACCCCAGGTCGTGGGGGCTCGTCGCGCTGCTCGTCGCGGCGGTCGCGGCCTTCGTCGCGGTGGTCGAGGTCCTGCTCAGATAGGGCGGACCGGCTCGTCCACGCAAGAGGTCCAACCCCCGAGCGCCCGCGCCCCGGACGACCCGCCGGGGCGCGGGCGCCCTCATGCCCGGCCGGCGGCCGGAGCGGCGGTCGGCCCGTCGCCGACCGGGTGGCGCCTGCACTTTGCGGCCTCAAGGGCGCATGCAAAACCTCGCACAAACCTCCGCGCGGTTCCGGTTGGTGGGGGTTGCGGGCGCCCGGCGCCCTTTGCAGACGCCCTTGACCCCGCGACGCTCCGGCGCGGCTCCTCGGGGAGCAAGGCCGACGACGACGGGCGCGCTCGTCGGCGCGGGCGTCGTCGAGCTCGCGGGCCGCTCGGTCCGCTCGGGCTTCTGCTCGTACCCCCTCGCCGCCGTCCCTCGGGACGCGCTCGAGAGGCTCCGCGGCTACGAGGAGACCGTGCGTTCGCTCGCCTCCCGCGAGGGGTGAGAGAGCGGGTGACCGGGGAGCCTTTGCGCGGAGCACCCGCGGCGCCCGCGGTATGATTGGCTGGTGGGAGGGGCCGTCCGTGGGGATTGATCGTCTGGGCGGCCCCTCCCACCGGGGTTCTTCATCCCATTTGAAATGTTGCCAGCTCCGCCCGGAAAAAGAGCCGCCCTGAAAACCACACGTTGGGAGACTCGCTCGCCCATGTTGCTCAGCCCTCTGGCGCCAGGCGCTCTGAGAGCTTGCGGAACGAGTCCTCGGAGAGGCAGTGCTCCATGCGGCAGGCCTCCGCCGAGGCGGTCCGGGCGTCGACGCCCGCCTCGACGAGCAGGCGCTCGAAGAAGCGGTGGCGCTCGAGCGTCGCCGACGCGGCGCGCTCGCCCTCCTCGGTGAGGAGCACGTCGTGGCCGCACATCCGGACGAGGCCGGCCGCGGCGAGGTTCGAGAGCGCCTTCGTCACGCTCGGCTTGGAGCGTCCGAGACGCTCGGCGATGTCAACGTTGCGGCACGACCCGCGCAGGCGGCGAATCACGAGGATGGCCTCGAGGTAGTCTTCGCCCGACTCATGAAGCATCGATCGCCTCCCCGCTCACGCCGGCGACGGTCTCCTCGCCTATGCGCCAGCCCTCCGCGCGGCTGCGAATCTCGACGAAGCGGCGATACGTCCCTTCCTGACCGAGTAGCTTCTCGTGCGTGCCGCGCTGCACGATTCTGCCGCCCTCGACGACGAGGATCTGGTCGACATGCTCGATGGTCGCGAGCCTGTGCGCGATGACGACCACCGTCTTCCCCCGCGTGAGCTCGGAGAGGGACTCCTGTATGAGGGACTCGTTCTCTGGGTCGATGCTCGCCGTCGCCTCGTCGAGGATGACGATCGGGGCGTCCTTGAGCAGCGCCCTGGCGATGGAGATGCGCTGCTTTTGGCCACCGGAGAGGGCGCCTCCGGCCTCGCCCACCAAGGTTTCGTAGCCATCCGGAAGCTCGCGGACGAACTCGTCGACCCGCGCCCTGCGCGCCGCCTCGACGACCTCTTCGCGCGTGGCGCCCGGGCGCCCGAAGCGAATGTTGTTCTCGATGGTGTCGTTGAACAGGTAGACGTTCTGGAACACCGCCGAGAAGTTCCTCAGAAGGCCGTCGCAGGTCAGCTCTCGCACGTCATGCCCCCCGACAAGGACCGAGCCCTCGTCGACATCCCAGAAGCGCATCATGAGGTTGGCGATCGTCGTCTTGCCCGATCCGCTCGGGCCCACGATGGCGCACGTCGTCTTCTCCGGAATGCTGCACGACACGTCCGACAGCACCTTCGCGCCCGATTCGCGACCGTACGAGAACGAGACGCCTCGCAGCTCGATACCGTGCTCAGTAAGGGGGACGTCTCGGCCGTCGGAATCGATGTAGGGGGCGTTCTCTATGGCGTCGATACGGTTCATGATGTCATCGAGATCGCCGAGCATGTGGGCGGAATCGTTCACGCGCTCGACGCCGGAGAACACGGTGAACGAGAATGCGCAGAGGGCAAGGAGCATCCAGAGCTCGATGCCGCCGTTCGCATATCCCCACACGGCAGACGCCACGACGCTGACGCTCGCCAACTTGAACGCAACGAGGTGGACGAGATTGCGAGGCGTGAAGCCGAACTCGATCGCGATGCGTGCCTCCTTCAGCCTCCTTATCGTTGCCAGGATGGGCCGCATCGCGGCCCCTCCATGGCCGTACGGCTTCGCCGTTCCGAGCCCCCGGACGTACTCGACGATATCCCCAGCGAGTTGTTCGGTCTCCGCATGCGCCCTCGGCGTCAGGCGCTTCGAGACCCTGTTTACCGCCGTGAGCGCGAGGCAGGATACGACGGTGCCGGCGAGGGCGGCTAATCCGGCCATCGGCTCGAGGATGAAGAGGAACGCCACAACTGCGGCAAGGTTTACGTAGCCGTTGATCACTGCGTCGACCATCTTCATGCCCTGAAGCTCCAAGATGCCCAGTTCCGTGGTCGCCGTCGCCAGTATGTCGCCCGTCTTGACCTCGTCGAAATAGCCGAGCGGGACGCGCTTCAAGACGTTGCCGATCTTGATGCGATCCTCAGGCGCCACCTCGTATCCGATTGACTCCTGCAACCGATTCTTCCCGTATGTCAGGATGAAGCGCAAGCCTATGCAGGCGATGAGCGCCAGAAGCGACCACCAGACCCACGACGGGTCGAGCTCCTGGATGCCGCGCGCATCCTCCGCAACACGGGCGAGCAGCCAGGCCGCGAGCATCACGGGCGCGGCCGTTGCCCACGTCATGAAGAACGAGCAGACGCAGCCTAGGATGAGTCTTTTCTTGTAAGGGCCGGTCCAGCGGACGATTCTCATGAGAGCCTAGATCATCGGGAGCCCCCTTTCTGGCCACTCGATCCAGCCGCCCAGTCCCTCGCCCCGATGTGCGCCCTCCACATGCGCCCGTAGAGCGGGCATTTTGCGAGAAGGTCGTCATGGGTCCCTTGGTCGACGATCGAGCCCTTGTCGATAACGATGATGTTGTCCGCAGCCGTGATCGTCGAGAGCCGATGGGCTATGACCACAAGCGTCTTTCCGGCCGAGAGTTTCGCGATAGAGCGCTGGATCTTGTCCTCGTTCTCCGGATCGGTGAACGCGGTGGCCTCGTCGAGGAGGACGATCGGCGCGTCTTTGAGGATCGCGCGGGCTATCGAGATGCGCTGGCGCTCCCCACCGGAAAGGGCGCCGCCGGCCGCGCCGGCTTGTGTGTCATAGCCTTGCGGGAGCTTCGACACGAACTCGTCGCAGCAAGCAGCCCTGGCGGCCTCGGCGACCTCCTCGTCCGTCGCCTGCGGTCGACCGAGACGGATGTTCTCCCGGATCGTGGCATCGAAGAGGTAGTTGTCCTGGGCGACGAAGCTCACGAGTTCGGACAGCTGGTCGAGGGGCATCTCGCGGACGTCCACGCCGCCCACGGAGACCGATCCGCCGCATACGTCCCAATGGCGCGCGACAAGACGGGCGATGGTCGACCTGCCCGAGCCGGAAGGGCCCACCAGGGCGGTGAACGAGCCCTGCGAAATCGCGAGGGACACCCCATGGAGGACATCGTCGCCCTCGTCGTAGGCAAACCTCACATCTTTCATCTCGATCGACGCGTCGAGCGGCAGCGCCCGCTCGGCGGGATCGGAGAGCTCGGGCAGGTCGAGGAACTCTCTCGTGTCCGCGACGGCGTACTCCATGGACTTCATCTCGTTGACGAACGAGGTGAACCTCATGATCGGGTCAACGACGGCAAGCGCCAAAATCACGCACATCGCGAATTGCGACGGGGAGAGCGCTCCCGCGAAGTACATCCAAAGTCCGACGGGCAGCACGCCCAGAAGCGTCGTCGGCATGATGCTTGCCATGAGGTTCATGACGACCCACGTCGAGCGGAACCATCCCATCGTGTAGTCCTTGAAGCTTCGCACCGCATCCGCGTACTTCCGATACGAGTCGCTCGCCTGGTTGAACGCCTTGACTACCTGGATGCCCTCGATGTACTCGACGATCACGCTGTTCACGTGGTTGCTCTCGGCCATGTACGCCGCGTACCTGGCGTTGAACTCCTTGAGGCTCGACGCGAACACGGCAAGCCCGATCGGCACGGACGCCAGGCAGGCCAGCGCCACGCGCCAGTCGGTGGCCACGAGCCACGCCGCGAGCCCCAGGGCGAGGAGCGTCGACCCGGAGAGCTCGGGGATCATGTGGGCGAGCGGGACCTCGATCCCCTCTATCCGGTCGATGAAGACGTTCTTGATCTGGCCGATGCTCTTCCCCTGCACGGTGCCGAGCGAAGCCCCCATCAGCTTGTCGACGAAGTCCCGGCGAAGCGTCTCCAAGATGGTGTAGGCGGACACGTGGGAGAGAAGCGTCGAGACTCCGAACAGCATTTTGCTCGCGACGTAAGACGCCGCGGCCAGGCAGAGCCAGGGCAGCGCTTCCTCGAAGGCGAGCCGCCCCTCCATGGCTGTCGCCATGATCCGATACACCGCGTAGAAGGGCACGAACCCCGCGGCGACGCTCAGGACCGATGCGAGGAGGGAGCCCGCCATCCTCCCCCTGCATCGTCCCGAGTAGGAGAGCAGCGTGCCCAGCCAGGCGCGCTGTCCGCCGTTGCCCGACTTCTCGTTCTCGGCCATAAGCACCACATCCTCATCCCGCGCCGTCCGGCGCGGCCGCAAAAGAGTTAACCTTAGCTTATTATCGTGTCGGACAGGGGCGCCTTCAGCTCCATCTGGGCGATGTTCGCCCAGATGGTCAGAAACAACGGCCCTACTGCAAGGTGCGACGATAGTCGGCGGGACAGACGCCCCACACGGACTTGAAGGCGGCGGAGAACTTGGACGGGCTGTCGTAGCCCACCGCGGCCCCGATGTCGGCCACCCTCATCTCGGACTCCCTGAGGAGCTGGGCCGCGGAATCCATCTTGAGGCGCCGGAAGTACGCGGCGGGAGAGGAAGAGTTGATGGTATGATGGCAGCCCGGCAAGCCCCTTGTTATGTTCCGCGAAAGCGGGTAAGATACCTATCGATGGACCCGGGATGACCGCTGCTTGCATGTCACCGGGTCTAAATTTTTATCTGGAGGAGCCATGGCCGAAGAGCCGAAGACGAACCCCTCGTCAGAACCCACGACGGACGATGCGCGCGCCACGAGGGCGTGGGCGGAGCGCTGGCTCTCGCATAAGAGGTTCGCACCGTACCTTGCCGCCTGCGGGGGCGACGTGGAGCGGGCGCTCGACCTCTACGAGTGGAACATATCGCTCGGGCAGGTGCTCATGAGGGACATCTCGCACTTCGAGGTCGCGCTGCGCAACGCCTACGACCGCGTGATGGGCGAGCGCTGGGGCGGTGCCCACTGGCTGCTCGACGAGGGGTCGCCGGTGCTGCGCCCCATCGTGCGCATGAGCAAGAGCGGGAAGGCGCGCGACGTGAACCTCGTGAACCGCCGCGCCGTCGCCGAGGCGCGCAGCAACGCGCACGATCGCGACGACTCCGACCAGGTGATCGCCAACCTCATGCTGGGCTTCTGGACGCACCTGACCGACCGCAGCCGCGAGCGCGACCTGTGGATCCCCTACCTCAACGCCGCGTAGCCGAGGGGCACCAACCGTAATGACCTCAACCGAGTCCTCGCGGCCATCAACCGGGTGAGGAACCGCGTGGCCCACAACGAGCGGCTGTTCGACCCCCTGACGGAGACGCTCTCGCCTGCCCGCGCCGACGCGGACATCACACAGCTGCTGCGGGTCCTCTGCCCCGAGGCCGCCGAGCGGCTGTACGGGGACGGCGGGAGGACGCCCGTCGAGCTGTTCTGCAAGGAGCACCCCGCGCCGGCGGACGTGAGGCTGTAAGGGATTCGGGGACGGGGCGTCTACGGGCGCCCTTTTCCTTGCCCTTCGTGACGCACCCATCTTCCAAAACGAGAATCCTGTCACAGCATTCCGCAACAAGATCCATATCGTGGGCTATCACGAGCACGGCAACACCTCTTGAGGCGATGTCTTTCATTACATCTGCCACTCCAACCATATGGAAGAAGTCGTGCGGCGACTGCGGGGCAACGCTCGCTAGGAGCATAGCGAGCTCACGTGATAAACGACGCACCCCAACAGCAGCGAGCAGCAGATGTAGAACGCTGCGGTGATGACAGTCCACTTGGTCGAGTGCACCTCACCCCAGGTCGCCGACACGCTCGCCGCGCACGGCATGTTGAACGTGAACGCGAAGATGAACGCGAGCGCCTCGGGAGCCGAGATGGCCTGCGCCATGACCTCGCCGATGTTCGACGCCGCGGCGGCGGCGCCGGTCATGACGCCCACGAGCACGGCGTTGGGCGTCGCGGCACCCGTGAAGAGCCCCGAGAGCACCCCGAGCGCGGACTCCTTGAGCACGAGGGCGCACAACCACGCGGTGAACGTCTGCCAACCCATGCCGAAGAAGCGCGTGACCGGCTCGATGGCGGTACCGAGCGCGTAGAGCACCGACCCCTCGACGTTGCCGGTCGCGGTGTAGGTAAGCGCCCAAATCGCGAAGGCGAAGAGGGCGACGACCCGGATGGCTCGCACGAACATCTGTCGGCTCTTGAGCAGGGCTCCGCGCGCGACGTTGCCCAGATGCGGCCGATGGTACGGCGGAAGCTCCATGACCATGCCGGCGCGCTCCCCCTTGGCCACCAGGCGCGGCCCGAACACCCTGCCCACGAGCCACATGATGAGAATCGTCACGACGAAGATGCCCACGATCACGAGCGGCGCGCCGGCCACGCCGAAGAACGCCACGGCGAGCACCGGAACCACGCCCCAGGTCGAGCCGCACGGGATGGCCCAGGCCATCATCACCGTGAGCATGCGCTGGCCCCACGAGTCGATGACGCGCGAACCCGACACGCCGCCCATCGTGCAGCCGAGGCACATGAGGAAGGGCATGAGCGACTTGCCCTGCAACCCGAAGCGCGCCATGGTGTGGTCGAACACGTAGGAGATGCGCGCCATGTAGCCCGCCTCCTCGTAGAGGCCGAACACGAGGTTGATGCCGAAGACGTAGCCCACCATCATGGTGCCGAAGCACAAACTGTTGAACACCACGCCCGCGAGGAAGCTGCCCAGAACATCGGGCGCGCCCGCCTGCGCGAGCGCGCCCGCCACGACCTGCCCGAGCGACGAGATGGCGCCGCCGAGCATCATGATGGGAATAGCCGGCACGAACGCCAGGATGAACCCGAGCAAGATCATGCCGATGGTGATGGGCTTCGACCAGCGTGAGCCCGTGACCACGCGATCGAAGCGCGAAAGCGCGTGCGGGCGCGCGGGCGCCTCCACCGCTCCGTCGAGCAGCCTCTCGATCCAGGCGAACTTCGCTGCGGCCGTGCCCTGGATCGTGTCGGGGGCGGAAGCGATCCCCTCGCGCAGGCGCGCACCATCCACGACGGAACGCTCGCGCACCGTGCGTGCAAGCGCGTCAAGCAGCGCGCCGTATCCCTCGGGGCGCGAGGCGACGAGCGGCACCACAGGAACGCCCAGCCGCCGCGCGATAAGGACGGCGTCGATCCGCTTGCCCTGGTTCTCGGCGACGTCCATGAGGTTGAGGGCGAGCAGGCACGGCTGCTCCGGGCACGCCGCAACGAAGTCGGCGAGCATGTAGAGGCTGCGCTCGAGCTGCGACGCGTCGGCCATCACGAGCACGATGTCGGCAGCGCCCGATGCGAGGTAGTCGCGCGTCACCTCCTCTTCGGGCGAGTTGGCCGCGAGCCCGTACGAGCCGGGGAGGTCGACGACCTGGAACGCCGTGCCGCCGCGCTCGAACGTCCCCTCCTTCCGCTCCACGGTCTTGCCGGGCCAGTTGCCCACGTGCTGGCGCGCCCCCGTGAGCCCGTTGAAGAGCGTCGACTTGCCCGAGTTGGGCTGGCCGAGCAGCGCGACCGTGACGCCGCCCGCCGCCTTGCGGGCGGCGGGCGCCTTCGCGCCTCCCGCCGCGGGGCAGGAAGCCGCACATCTCTCGCAGCTCATGCGACCACCTCCACCTCGATGCGCATGCAGTCGCCGCGATCGAGCGCCACGTCGCTGTCGCGCACGTGCACGAGCACGGGCCGGTTCTTGACGTTTTGCAGGACCTCGACGGCGCATCCCTCCGTCAGCCCGATGGCCGTGACGCGCGAGACGAACCGGTCGTCGCCGGATACGGATGCGATACGGGCAGAAAGCCCCGTCGCCACATCGCATAGTCTCATGGAATCGCTCCTTTCCTTAAACGGGCATGACGCCCGCGGCCACCAAAGTAAGCCTGGAACGTATGCCCCCTCAACTCCGCGATGTAGGTTCAGCTCCAAATCTCATCAAGTTAGATAAAATAAACTTTTGAGACGAATGGGGCTGGACTGCGCGAACGGGAGATAGCCTATGGGGAACGCACCCTTCACCGATACGGAGAGCAACCGGGGGACGCGCCTGCGCGTCGCCTCCGGCGTCGAGCTCGCCCAAGACGCCGACGGCGTCTACGAGCTGGTGCTGTCGCACCCGGTCGGGAGCGGGTGCATGCGAGGCCGACCCCTGTCGCGCGACCTGTTCGTCGCCAACGTCGACTTCGCGTGCGAGCGGTGCCCCAACGTCCCAGAGGCCCCGTCCGTCCCCCTCCCCGCGTTCTCGCGGGGCAAATGGCTGACGATAAACCTGTGCCACGAGGGCCGCTGCGAGGTCGACGTCCCGAGCGGGGGTCTGGCGACGGTCTCGGCCGGCGAGGTGTGCATCAGCTGCTCGCAGGAGCGCCCCGCCGAGTTCCGGTACCCCTCGGGACGCTACCGGGGCGTCGAGGTGTTCGTGAACACGCGTATCGCTCGATCGCCGCTCTTCTCGCTACTCGATGACGAGGATGCCGTCGAGGCCATCGCGCGACAGGCGGGCAGCGCCGCCGTGCTCAGCGGCGACGGCGAGCTCAACGGGCATATGAGACGCATCGCCGCCCTCGTCGAAGCACCCGACAGGGCTCTGGCCACCTACGAGGTTCTCGGCTTGCTGCTTGGCCTCCAACGTCGCGACCTCTCCTGCGCCAGACCCCGCTTCATCCTCACACGCGCCCAGATGCACATCGTTGCCGCCGTGCACGACGAGCTCGAGGGCTCTCTCGACTGCGCCCACGACGCCCGCGTGCTAGCGTCGGCGTTCGGTGTGAGCGCGGCGACACTCAACCAGTACTTCTCGCGGGCATACGGGAGCACTGTCGCGGGGTACCTCCGCAAGCGGCGCATGGAGGTCGCCGCCGCCCTGCTTGCCAGCGGAGCGCGCGTCGCCGAAGCCGCCGTGCGCGTCGGCTACGCGAACCCGAGCAAGTTCTCCTCCGCGTTCAAGAGGGAATACGGAACCGCACCGAGCGAGTGGAGGCGGCGTCGATTCGGCGAGAGGGAGGGCGTTCACGAAGTCAAGGGGGAGTTCTAGGAACGCTGACGCGCGGCGGCTTGCCGGCGGCATGGTCACCGAGCCGAATCATTTTTGACCCCGGGATACTCAAGCCCGTTCGGGCAGGGGCCGAACGGGCTTGAGCGACCTTCAATCCCCGTCGGTCAACAAGGCCCTCATCCGCCTCCGTGCGCGCGCAAGGCTGTACTTCACCGCCCGCTCGGAGCAGCCCTCGCGACGGGCGATCTCCCTGACCGGGAGGCGCACGACGGCATGCATGAGTAGGCGGCGAAGCTGGACTTTCGGCAGCCGGGACAGCGCCGCGACGAACTCGTCCGCCTGGCAGTGCTTCATGAGGGCGAACCCCGGGTCCGACTCTGGTCCGGTTGACGCGGCGGACGGGCCCATGGCATCGAGGCCGAGCGTGTGCCGGGCCTCCCTGCGCTCGATCCGCCTCGCCTCGCGCCGCATGTCCTCGAGCGCGCCGGCGACCGCCGCGTCCACCTCTACGGGGACCGTCGTCCCGCCGGGGCCCGCAACGATGACAACGGTGCCACGGGCGCTCCCGGCAACGGGGCCGCGCCCGTAAAGCCGCGCTACCCCGTCCCCCTCCCGTCGAGGCGCGCACATGCCCACAAGAAGGCGGCCCCTCTTGTCGTTCGGCAAAAGGGGCCGTTCTGAAAGCCGCCGTGGGGAGGCGCGCTATCCTATGCGGCGCCGGTCTCTGGGGCCAGGCGGTCGGCGAGCCTGCGGAACGAGTCCTCGGAGAGGCAGTGCTCCATGCGGCAGGCCTACGCCGAGGCGGTCCGGGCGTCGACGCCGGCATCGGCGAGCAGCCGCTCGAAGAAGCGGTGCCGCTCGAGCGTCGCCGACGCGGTGCGCTCGCCTCCCTCGGTGAGAAGAACGTCGTGCCCAGACATCCGGACGAGGCCGGCGGCGGCGAGGTTCGAGAGCGCGTTTGTCGGGACGTCAGGCGAGCTGGCGGTCGGCCGCCCACATCACGGCGTACTTCCCGCCTCGCGCGACGAGCTCCTCGTGCGTCCCCTGCTCGATCACATGCCCGTCGCCGATGACGGCGATGCTGTCGGCGGTCCTCACGATGGGCAGCGTGTGCGCGATCATGATTACCGTCTTGCGGCGTGCGAGAAGGTTCCCGATCGCCCGTTTGACCGCCAGCTCGTTTTCGATGTCGAGCGATGCCGTCGCCTCGTCAAGCAGCACGATGGGGGAATCCCGCAAGATAGCGCGAGCGATGGAAAGCCGCTGCCGCTCGCCTCCCGAGAGGCGCGACCCGTTCTCGCCGATGCGGCTGTCGTAGCCCTCGGGCATCCGCTCGATGAAGCCCTCGGCGTTCGCCAGGCGGCACGCCTCCCTGATCTCCTCACCGCTTGAGCCGGGTTTGGCGTAGCGCACGTTTTCGGAAATCGAGTCGTCGAACAGGAAAACGTCCTGGTCTACGATCGACACGTTCTCGAGCACGCGCTCGGGGGCGTACGCCGCCGTATCCGTGCCTCCGATGAGGACCGATCCCTTGTCGGGCCTGTAATACTGGGCAACGAGCGAGAGCGCGGTCGACTTTCCGCAGCCTGAATCCCCCACGAGCGCCGTAAGCCTGCCGGGGAGACACACGAGATCGAGGCCTCGGAACACGGGATTGTCCCGCTCGTACGCAAAGTCGACGCCAGCAAGCTCGATGCCCGCGTCCCCGACAGGGAACGTGGTGTCTGTACCCTGTTCCTCCTCTTCGGAGGCGACTTCCGCAATGCGGCGCTTCGCAATGGACAGGTTGCGGTAGGCGGTCAAATCGACGAAAAGCGCCGTCGTCATCTTGATGATGAACAAGGGCAGCATGATGATGAGCACGGCGGAGACCACATCGAGCGTTCCCGCGAGCAGCGCTTCGCCGCAGACGAGAAACAGTGCGGGCGTCCCCATGCCGATAAGGGCAAACACCACGGCACCCGGCGGCGTTACCGCCGCTTCGTACCGATAGCTGATGTCGGAGAACGCACGCATGCTCTCGACGATGCGGTCGTTCGCCGTCCCGCCGATGCCGTAGGCGCGCAGCGTCTGCATACCCGTCACGTGTTCGACGATCGCGCTCGCGTTCGATACCTGGATGGCGCTTTTGCGCGCGCCGAAACGCCTGACCTGGCGCCACGAGTAGGCGAGCCCGGGAATGACCAGGAGGTACATCGCGGCGACGATGATCCCCGCCGGAGCGAAAAGCCAGGTAACGAACGCGATGAGCATGGTCGCCAGAGAGATGTTCTTCGCGATGCTGCCGGTTTTGTGCGTGAGAATCTGCTCGTAGTCGTTCACGTTCACCGTGAGCGCGTTCAGGTAATCGCCCGAGCTCCGTTCGGTAAAGCGCGAAAGGGGGATCTTCTTGATCTTCTCGCCGAGATAGACCCTGATGCTTCGGCTTATCTGAGCGCCGCCGATTTGTCCTTGGAGGTAGCCGTACCCGTACACGACGAGACGGACCGCGAACACCGCCGCGACCGCCGCCGTCATGGCGAGAGCCGACGACATCGTGAACGTCCCCTCAAAAACGCCCCGTATCACGAGGTAGATGAGGACGAAGTTGCACCCATCGAGCACTCCGTCCGCCACCATGCAGGCAACGTGAATGGAAAAACGCCTGTTCTTCGCGAAGATGCGCGCGGAATCCCGCCGCGACGCCGTATTCTGACCCGTCACCGCTACGCCCCTTTCCTCGAGCCTGCCCCGGCGCCTTCTGCGGAGCTCCTCGTCGAGCCCGCTTCCCCGCCGCCCGAGCTGTCGTCCTCCGAAGCGTCCGCCCATCCGAAGCTGACGCTTCGCGCTTCGTCGTAGTCGCGCCATGCCCGCGCGTAATACGGGCACGACGCGAGAACCCGTTCATGCGTGCCGACCGCCGTCACGGACCCGTCTTCGACGACGGCGACCCGGTCGCATCCGCGGACCACGCCGAGGCGGTGCGCGATGATGATCACTGTCTTCCCCTCGCACAGGTTCCCGATCGCCGTATCGATCTGGAGCTGGTTTTCCGGATCGGCGGCGCTCGTCGCCTCGTCGAGGATAAGGATGAGCGCGTCCTTCAGGATGGCGCGCGCGATAGCGATACGCTGGCGCTGCCCTCCCGACACCCTGTCGCCAAGGCTTCCCATCTCGGTGTCGTAGCCTTCCGGCAACGTCATGATGGAATCGTCGATGCAGGCAAGCCGCGCGGCCCGGCGCACGTCCTCGATCGAGGCGTCGAGGCCCATCCGGATGTTCTCCAAGATGCTGCCGCTCGTGAGGAACGTCTTCTGGAAGACGACGGCGACATGCGCCAAAAGGTCGTCGTATTCGATCGACCGCACATCCTGCCCACCGATGAGCACTTCGCCGGAATCGGGATCGTAGAAGCGGCTGATGAGCTCGACCAGGGTCGTCTTCCCCGCACCGGACGGCCCGACGATCGCAAGTCGCTCTCCCTGGGCGATGCGCAGCGATACCCCGCGCACCACCTCGCGAGAGGCGTCGTAGGAGAACCGCACGTCGCGAAGCTCGATGTCGGATCGTTCGGGGAACGGCGATCCGCCTCCGAACACCGGCATGTCCAGCAGCTCCTGGACGCGCGTCGCGCCGCTTGCGACCTCGGCGAGCTTGGATCCCACCTCCTGCAGCAGGCGAATCTCCACGAGGTAGAGGGATCCGACGAACGCGAACAGCAGGTAGGTGCTCCCCGAGATGGCGGCCGTCGTGAACATGAGCCCGCCGAGGGGAACCATGATGAGCAGCCCGCATTCGATTACGACCAGGTACGCCGCATAGGCTGGCGCGGTCTTGCGGGATATCTCGCACCATACGTCGTACTCTCCGTCGACGCTGTCCCGGAAGCGCTTGAAGGAGGCGGTCCCCATGTTGAGCGCCTTGATGACCCTCATTCCTGAGACGAACTCGACCATGACGGAGTTCATATGCGAAAGCGCCTCGGCAGCCCGGGGCATGACCTCTCCCATCACCTTGAAGCACGCCCCCATGAGCGCTACGGCAGCGGCAAAGGGGATGAGCGTCGCGAGCGCGAGCGGTGCGTTCGTCGAGCACAGGAAGGCGAACGCCGCGACGGGCCCCGCAAGATACATAAACGCTTCGGGAATGTTGTGGGCCAAGAACAGCTCGAGGCGCTCGACGTCGTCGAGCAGCACCGTCTTGATCTGCCCCGCCGACCGCTCTCCCAGGGACCCAAGCGGCGCGTGCGCCAGATGGTCGACGACCCGGCACCTCACGTCGAAAAGCGTCCGATAGGCGCCCTTGTGCGACAACAGGCTCGAGGCGGCGAAGCATGCGTACTGCACGACGAATCCAATCGCCACTACGACGGCGCACCGCGCGAGCAGCCCCTCGGTCAGGGTCCCCGCATACGCCGCCCGCATGATCTCGAAAACGCCCCAGTACGGAACCATGGTCATAAGGCCCGATGCCGTCGCCGTGATCATCGACGCGACCAGAAACTTCCGATTGGCGCCCGCCCATGCGAGCACGAGCGAGAACGCCCCGCCTGCCTTCTTCTCCTTTGCCATACCGCCTCCTTGTTCGCATGTCTGCACTTGTTCGTCTCTGTGACGAACGGACGTATTCGATCACGTAGTTTCAAGGCGAGGATAACTATTCTGCTTTCTAGCGGCGCTTACGAGGCGTGCATACGTCTTCTCGGCGCAAGGTTACGTCCAATCGTCGCACTGGCTATCGACGAATAACGCACGGCGTATCGCGCCGACACCCCCCGCGACGTCGTAGCTGCCCGCAACCACGCCTTCGGAGAGCTCCACGGCGCGATCGCAAGCGCACGCAATGAACTCAAGATCGTGCGTCACCACGAGAACGACTCGCCCCTCGTCGGCAAGGCGGCGGATAAGGCTTGCCACCCGCCTCATGCTCTCAAGGTCGAGCCCGCTCGTCGGCTCGTCGAACACGAGCACGTCTTTCCCGGCGGCGACGCACGACGCAACCGCAAGGCGCTGTTTCTGGCCGCCCGAAAGCGTTGCCGGATGGCGCCCGGAAACGTCACGCAGGCCAAGCGACGATAGGATGCCCTCCACGTCGACCGACCGCGCGCGGTCCTTCGGCAAGCCGAAGACGACCTCCGATGCGGCGCTTTCGGCAAAGAGCTGGTAGTTCACATCTTGGAATACCATCGACGAGCGCGAGAGCCGCTCCCGTTCGTTCACCTCTTTGCCGAAAAGCCGAAACGCCCCCGATCCTTTCGCCAGGCCGCATATCGCGCGCGAGAGGGTCGATTTGCCGGCGCCGTTTCTCCCCACAAGGGCGACGACATCTCCCGCTCGCACCGAAAGGTCCACACCGCGAAGCACCTCGTGCTTTCGGTACCCCGCCCTCGCGTCGCGAACATCGAGCCCCGCTTCCGCCTGAAAGACTTCGCCCGCCCCGGCCCGCCCATCAGCCCGCGGTGCCGACTCCGAACGCGTTTGGGAATCGGCCGTCACGCGAGCCGATGCCGCGACGTCGTTCAGGCTTCGGACGCGCAGCCCGAGCTCGCGGACTTCTCGCGCGGAGAGCGATGCGAACTCCTGCGCGGAAAGCCTCTTCGTAACGCGGCCGTCGCCCATGACCACAATCTCGTCGGCGATTCCCGCAAGCCACCAGAGGCGATGCTCGGCGACGAGCACGGACGCCCCGGCGGCTTTGGCGGTCGCCACGTACGAGCGCAGGTCCATGATCGCCTGCATGTCGAGATTGCTCGTCGGCTCGTCGAGCACGAGGTTCGTCGGCCGCGCCGCCCATGCGCTCGCGAACGCGATCCGCTGCTTCTCACCGCCCGAAAGCGAGAAAATGCTCCTGTCGGCGAGATGTCGGATGCCCAGCTCGCTGACGGTCTCCGCCACGCGTTTGCGGATCTCCTCTTCCGGCGTCGAGCGGCTTTCCAAAGCGAAGGCCATCTCGCCGGTCGAATCCACGTTGAAAAACTGCGTGCGCGGATTCTGGAACACGCTCCCGACGCAGAGCGCGACCTCCCAGCTCTGCATCTGAGCGCAATCGCGCCCGTCGATTGTCACGCGCCCGGAAAGCGCACCGGGAAAGAACGTCGGAGCGAGCCCGTTCGCCAGCCGCGTCACCGTCGTCTTGCCGCACCCCGACGGGCCGCACACCAGCACGCACGAGCCCTGCGGAACCGCAAGGTCGAGCCGCGACACGCCTGCGGCCCGCCCCGGCGCGGACCGCTCGTAGGTAAACGTCACGTCGCAAAGCTCTATCATGCCAGGCCCCTTAGTACGATCGCCGTCGCGAGGACGGCCGCGGCAACGACGGCAACCGCCGCGTCCGCTATGCCGAACTCGATATGCAGGTAGCACGTGCGCGGCGCCGGGTTCTCGATTCCTCGCGCCACGCTCGCGCACGAAAGCTCGTCGGCAACGTTGAGCGCGTTCATCATGAGCGGGACGTACAGGCACTCGACCGTGAGGCCCGGCCTGCGCAGAAAGCCGCCGAGGGTGGGGCTCACCCCGCGCATGCGCATGGCGTCCTTGATGTAGCCCCAATCCTCGCGAATAGCGGGAACGTAGCGCATCATCACCGCGAACGGAATCGTCACCTCGCGCGGGCAGCGCATCTTCGAAAACGCGCTCATGAACTCGTTGACCTGCGTGGTCGAAACGATGATGGCCGCCAGCAGCCCGCAGGGAAACACTTTGCGGACGAGCAGGAAGAACGAGTTGAAAAGCGTGCTGAAGATGCCGAGGTTCACCTGGACGAGCGCGATGGCGATTCCCATGGCTGCGCAGTAGAGGGCGAACATCGCGATCGACAGGCGCATTTTGCCGCACAGCGCCCCGAAGACGACGGCGAGCGCCATCATCCCCGCCTCGAACGGCAAGCCCGGGGAAAAGAGCACCGCAAGCGCCCAGACGAACAGCAGGGCGAGCTTCGTTCGCGGGTCAAGGCGCACGGAAAGCGGCCCGCTCACGCCGTCATCCCCGCTTTCTCGAACTGCTTGCGCAGCATCCGCATTCCAACGAGCGCGCTTGCCAGCGCGCAGGCGATCGTAAGCCCGATCATCGCAGGCAGCACCCAGTCGGCGCCGGTTGCGACCATCGTGTCCATATTCGCTTGTTCGGTGCCCTTTTCGGTCAGGTACGCGGAATACCCCGTCGGATCAAGCCAGAGCATAATGTAGGAGCCCATGGGGTTGAGCGAGAAGACGAGGAAGCTCGCGATGTTGAGCGGCTTGCTTCTAAAGCCTCCAGCGCCCGCTATCAGGTCGCCCACTATGCCGAGCACGACGAGGAACACCGACCAGAGCCAGTACATGCCCGTAACGAACATGACGACCGCCTCGACGATGCCAAGGATGATGAGGGGTCCGTGCTTCGGCACGCGGGTGACGAGGAGCAGGTAGACCGGACCGGTGAGAAGCGCCGCGCCCGCCGGCATGAGAAACGTCAAAACCGGGTTGGGCGCGAACAGCATGCTCCCCACCATCATGAACACGAAGTAGAGCGCGATGCACACGCCCGTGGTCACGAGGTCTCTCGCCCCGAGGCCACGTTTCGCCTTCTGAACGCCGCTTTGCATAGTTCCTCCTTACGAAGATAGATGTAAGTCATAGCTAACTCTATGTAGGAGAAGGTTATTGGGAAGAGTCACGCCCCCCGAGGCGTCCAATCGTCGTACTTTCGCGTCCGATCGTCGCGTGGTCGGCCTTATCGTCTGCTCCCGGGCCGGCGTCCCCCTGATATCATATTTGTTAACCATGTCTTACTGAAACGAAGGGACCGGACCAATGGAGGACGGCGGCATCCACGCCTCGACGATAGAGCAGTCGGGATTCGAAGAAACGCCTCGCCCCGCAGGGTTCGGTCCGCTGTGGAAGTCGTACGCCTCTTCGGGCGGATTCGCCCATGGGTATTACCATCTTTGCGCGCCGAGCGACCGATGGAACATCGCCATCCACGACTTCACGCTCGAGAAAGACGCGCTGCTCGAGTTCAAGCTGCCGGAGTACCTTTCAATCACTTGGTACGAATCCATTTCGGGCGAGGAGCTCACGCCGTATCGGAAACTGCGCTCAAAGGCGCTCTGGGGGTTCTGCAGCGACAAAGGCGGCTGGCGCGGGCTCGTCCACGGCGGCGTTCCCGTCCGTGCCATAGGAATCGAGGTCACGCCCCGCATGTCGGCCGAATACCTGGAGTCTGAATACGAAGGGCAGTTCGAAAGCGTGCGCGACGCGTTTCTATCCGTGAACGACATGCATGCGTTCCCGGAGATGAGGGCACTGCTCGCAAGCCTCTATCCGCATCCGGGCGACGAAAGCAGGAGCCTGCTGTTCTACGAAGGGAAGGTGCTTGAGGCGCTCGGGCTGCTCGTGGAGAGAACCCGCGCTTCCCACCAGAAACCTTGCGCTCGGCTTTCCGAAGAGGACGCCAGACGGATCCGCGCCGTCATCTCCTACATCGACGACCACGCCGCAGGCAACCTGCTCGTGCCCGACCTCGCCCGTGCGGCGTGCATGAGCCCCACCAAGTTCAAGGAGAGCTTCCGAATCGAGACGGGGTCGACCTTCACCGCATACGTGCAGCGACGCCGCGTGAGCATGGCCGAATCGCTCCTGCGGCAGCCCGACCTCACGATCGCCCAGGTTGCACGGGCGGTCGGCTACACCTGCTCGGGCCGCTTCTCGACAATCTTTCAGCGTGAAACCGGCATGCTTCCAAGCGAGTACCGAAACACTCTCGCTCGTCGGCCGTGAAGGGCGAGGACGTCGGCGGAACGCGCCCGATGGCGCGTTGACGATCCGCTGCGCTTCAAATACAGCGCGGCGTCCGTCAAGAAGACGGCGTTTGGCCCGGACCCCGCAGGATGGCACCGCGCTCGAACAGAGCGGCTTCGTCGCAGCATTCCGCTGCGGGGTTCATGCCATGACCGCCCTCGAGCGCTGCGGCTCCATTTTTCGTCGAGCCTCAAGCGAAGAACAGAGGATGCGCACGCCGGCGATGAAGGCGATGTGCTTCGCGACGAAGGAACTCTCCCTCTTGACAGGACTCCACGACCTGTTAGCGTCCAACCCGTAGGACCACGTTGGACGGAGGCGCCATGCCCGCAGCCATACCGCCGCAGCCGCTCGAACCGACCGAGGAGGCCCTCCTCGAGGCTGGGCTCGCCCTCATCCGGGAGAAGGGCGTGCGGAAGATGACCGTCGAGGAGGCGGTGCGTCGGGTCGGCGTCGGCAAGCGGACGCTCTACCGCCTCTACCCGACCAAGGAGGCCTTCGCGCTCGCCCGCATAACGCACGGCAAGGCCGCAATGTGGCGGGCCATCGACGGCCTCGCCCGCGAGCGGGGCGGGCTCGGCCGAGGCGAGGTCGCCGCGCTCCTCGGGCGCTTCTCCTTCGACGGCGGCGAGAGCGTCCTCGGCGAGGTCTCCCCGGAGGACATGGCGTGGCTCGCCGGGAAGCTGCCCGGGAGGTCCGTGCTCGACCCCGCGACCGACGAGGCGGTCTTCGCGGCGATCGCCTCGCGCCTGAGGGGGATGCGCGAGGGCGTCGACCCCCACGTCGCGGCGAACATGATGAAGGTGATGGCGCTCGCCTGGGAGAACCGGGCGCGCCTGCACGCGGACGCCCTCGCGGAGAACCTCGCCCTCATGCGCGAGCAGCTCCTCGACTACCTGTTCGGGAGGGGGTGAGCGATGTCGCCCGCCCTCTTCGCCGCTGAGGCCGCGGCGGCCTGCCTGCTGTTCTCCGCCGCCGTATGGGCGTCGCTCAGGCGCGACCCCATGTTCTGGTACCAGGACTTCCCACCCGCGGTCCGCGAGCGCCTGAAGGCGCTCCCCGAGTATGCCGGCAGGATCCCCGAACTCAGGCGCACCGCCGCCAGGAAGCTCTCCGTCGCGCTCGCGCTCGTGGCCCTGCTGGCCGCCGTGGCGCTGGCGTCCGGCGCGCGGGACTTCGCCGGCGCGCTCGGCTGGTGCTTCTCGCTGTGGTCCGTCGTCAACCTCTGGGACGCCCTCGTGCTCGACACCCTCTGGTTCTGCTGGGGGCGCGGCGTGAGGATCCCCGGGACCGAGGACCTCGAGGACGCCTACCTCGACGTCCGCCCCCACTGGCTGGGCTTCCTGGCGGGGGAGGCGATCGGGCTCGCCGTGTCCGCCGCGTCGGCCGCCGCGGTGGCCGCCCTCCCGCTCTGAGGCGGCGCGCGGGTCCAGCCGACAATCCCCACGGCCGCCCATTCGCCAAAGAAAAAGCGGGCGCCGAGAGACGGCGCCCGCAAAGCCGCGCCCTTGGCGCGGAACGCCTAGTACAGCGGCGTCCCGTACCCGAGTATCGACGCGCTGCCAATCCCATAGCTCCTCCTCGCGCAGGAGTCGCTCGTGTTGCCCTCGATGGTGTGGACGGTCGAGCCGTCGCAGGACTCCACGATGCCCACGTGGTCGGCACCGTCGTCCCCTCCCCAGTCGAAGAACACGATGTCGCCCGGCCGCGGCTCGTACCCACGGTCATGCCATAGCCCCGCGGACTTGAACCACTGGACCCCGGCCGAGCACGCGGCGAACTTCGGGACCGCACCGGCCTCGATGTAGCCGCACTCGTTGGCGCACCAGCTCACGAAGCACGCGCACCACTCGACGCGCCCGGAGAACCCGTACCACGACCAGTACGGCTGCCCGCCGACGTTGCCGATCTGCGAGGCGGCCACCTCGACGATGTCCCCGCTGCCGCCGGTCACCCCGTAGAGGACCGACTGCCACATCGCGGCGTAGCGCTCGTCGAGGAGCTGCGCGAGCATGTCCGCCTGCTCGGCCGTGAAGCCGTAGGACGCCGCCGCCTCGTCCGGGGACCTCGCGGAGAGCGTGACCACGAGCACGCGCCTGGTGACGGTCTCGGTTCCCTCCGCGACGGTGCCGTCCTCCCGCTCGACCTCGACGATCTCCTCGACGCGGCGCTCCTGCACCTCGAAGTCGATGGCGTTCATGTCCCAGAAGACCTCCTCGAGGGAGGCGAGGCGGCGCTCGTCGAGCGTGAGGACGTCCGCCGGGTCGTCCGGGTCCGCCGCGGTCCTCACCGACCACCAGCCCCGGGACGTCGACCGCGAGGACTCTTTCGTCGTTGTGCCCCGCCGCTTCGGCGTGGGCTGAACCATGAACTAGAGCAACCCCAAGTCGTAGGGACTCGTCGCGCTGCTCGCCGCGACGGTCGCGGCGTTCGTCGCGGTGGTCGAGGTCCTGCTTAGGTAGGGAGGGCGGCCAGCTCGTCAGCGCAGGAGGCCTGACTCCCCCCAGGCGGCCGCCGCCCCAGCGCCCCAGCCCATTGGAAAGCGCAACGCCCCGTGGGTTTGTTCCCCGAGGGGCGCTGCCATTTTGGTAGGCCGGGCAGACGATGTTTAATTCCGCTCAAGGCAGTTCATCGCTTGGCCCGAGGGAGGCTGGCGGCGGTGAGAGGAGCCGCCCGTGGGGACTGTTCGTCTGGACGGCCCCGCCCGCCGTTCGGCCCGCCGGCCTTAGCGTCCTCCCCTGCCGCCGACACTCCAGCCGAGGCTCTCGGCCTGGATGCGAACGAGACGGGCGTAGAGGCCGCCCGCGGCCATGAGCTCGGCGTGAGTGCCCTGTTCGGCGACGCGTCCGCCATCCAGCACCACGATGCGGTCGGCGCCAGCAACGGTGCGCAGGCGATGCGCGATCACGAGCACCGTTTTGCCGGTACAAAGCCTGCTCACGGCGTCCTGCACGAGTGTCTCGTTCTCGGGGTCGAGCGAGCTCGTCGCTTCATCGAGCAGCACGATCGGCGCATCCTTAAGAAGCGCGCGGGCGATGGAGAGCCGCTGGCGCTCGCCGCCGGAGAGCCTAGCCCCGTTCTCGCCGAGGCGCGTGCCCCAGCCCTCCGGCATCCGCTCGATGAACTCCTCGCAATGGGCCGCCCTTGCCGCCGCGAGCACCTCTTCGTCGGTGGCACCGCGCCGGCCCATGCGGATGTTCTCCATGACCGTGTCATCGAAGAGCGTCACGTCCTGGAAGACCACCGAGACGTTGCCGAGCCACGACTCCTCGTCGAGCGTCGCGAGGTCGACCCCGCCCGCCGAGACCGAGCCAGAGGTCGGTGAGAAGAACCGCGCGACGAGCTTGGCTACGGTTGACTTGCCCGAACCGGAGGGGCCCACGAGCGCCGTGACGGTGCCCGGCTCCATGCGGAAGGAGACGCCTCGCAGCACCTCGTCGCCGCCCGCGCCGTACGAGAAGCGCACGTCGGCAAGCTCGACGCCCTTCTCGCCCAGCCCTGCGGCGTCACCCGAACCCGTCGCGACCGGCTCGTCGGCGAGGGCGCGCAGCCGCGCCGTACGTCCCGAGAGCTGAAGAAGGTTCGGCAGCTGAGAGAGTATCGAGGTGATGGGCCCATACACGCGCGAGGCGATGAGCAGGAACATAAGGAGGGTCAGAAAGTCGACCTCGCCCGCCGCGAGCAGCGCCGTGCCGACGAAGACCGTGAGGCCCACGCCCGCCTGGAGCACCGTCGTGGCCGCCGAAACGCACACGTCAACGGAGAGCTCCACCCTCATCGCGATGTCGCGCAGGGTCTGGAGCGCGGCGCGCATGGGTGCGGACTGCGCACCCACCTGCCGGCACGCGCGGATGTCGCGGATGCCCCCAACGAAGTCCATGAGGCGGGCGGACGCCTCCAGGCGTGCACCGGTCTGCCGCTCGAAAAGCTGCCTCTCGTGTCCGCGCGCGGCAAGCACGATGAGAAGCGCCGCCGGCAGCGTCGAGAACACGCAGAGCGCGAGGTGCCACTCGAAGAAGGCGAGCATGACGCACACGACCGCCGTGGAGACGCAACTCGCCACAAGCTGCGGGATGGTACTCGACATAAGCGACTCACGGCTGGAGACGTCCCCCATAAGGTTCTCGGTGAGCTCGGAGAGATCCCGCTGGTTGAAGAAGCCCATGGGGAGCCGCCGCAGGTGCTCGGCGAGGCCCATGCGCGTGGCCTCGGTCTCGCGGTACGCCGTCACGTACGTGCGCCGATAGTCGTTGCGCGCGCAGAGGAACACGACGACGAGGCCTGCGACGCCCGCCGCGAAGAGTCCCCAGAGGGCCTGCCAGTCGACGTTCTCCCCCGTGAGCCGCATGAGCACCGCCCCGAACGCCATGACCGTGATGGCGAAGGGCACCATGAGGGCGAGGTTGGTAAGGGTGCACGCCGCGATGGCGCGCTTGAGGCCGCGGTAGCCCTGGTCCGTGAGGGCGAGCGCGCGCTGGAGGCGCGGGATCCTGTTCGGGGCAGCCATCTAGGCCACCTCCCTTCCGTTCGGCGCTTCCGACCCGATGCCCCATGAGAGGGCCTGCGTGTAGCGCTCCCACATGCGCGCGTAGGTGCCGCGCGCGGCGAGCAGGCCCTCGTGCCGGCCCCGCTCCGCCACGCGGCCGCCGTCGATGACGACGATCTGGTCCGCGCCCGCCACGGCCGAGAGCCGGTGCGCGATCATGATCACGGTCCTGCCCGCCATGAGGCGCTCGAACGCCTTCTGGATGAGGTGCTCGTTCTCCGGGTCCGAGAACGCCGTGGCCTCGTCGAGCACCACGATGGGCCGGTCGGCGAGGATGGCGCGGGCGATGGAGACGCGCTGCGCCTCGCCGCCGGAGAGGTGCACGCCCTCGCTGCCGTAGACGGTGTCGTATCCCTGTGGCAGCGCGCGGATGAAGGCGTCGGCCTGCGCGGCGCGCGCCGCCTCGACGACCTCCTCGCGCGTGGCATCTGGACGGGCCATGCGGATGTTCTCGAGCATGCTCGCCCGGAAGAGGTGCACGTCCTGGAAGACAAGGCTCACGCATCCCATGAGCACATCAGGGTCGATGTCGCGCACGTCGACGCCGCCGATGCGCACCGCGCCCGCCGAGACGTCCCAGAAGCGCGCCACGAGGCTCGCCACGGTGGACTTTCCGGCGCCCGACGGCCCGACGAGGGCGCAGGTGGTGCCCTCCGGCACGGAGAGGCTCACGCCGTCGAGGGCGAGCGGGGCGTCCTTCTCGCCCTCCGCCCCATACGAGAACGACACGCTGTCGAGCTCCACGTCGAAGCGCTCCGGCACGCGCGCGGACCCGGGCGCCGGCGCAGGGAGCACCGGGATGCCGAGCACCTCGTCGATGCGCGAGAGGTGGGAGGAGATGATCATGCTGTCCTCGGAGATGTACATCATCTTGTTGAGCGCGCCGGCGATGGAGGGCACGAACAGGAGGTAGAAGATGAAGTCGAGCGCGAACGGGCGGAACGCGCCGCCCGCGAGCCCCGCGCCGAGCGCGATGCCCACCGGCAGGACGAACAGGTAGGCGTTGTTGATGATGGCCGTGAAGGCCGGCATGAGGCTCTGCCAGAAGAGCGCCACGTCAAGCGCGAGGTCGGTGTAGGCGCGCACCGCCGCGGACAGGCGCCCGAACGACTCCGCCGTCTGGCCGAACGCCTTCACGACGGGCATACCGCGCACGTACTCCACCGTGGCGTTCGTCATGCGCTCCTGGTTGACCAGATGGCGCCGCATCTTGTCCGTGATCGACTTGTTGGAGAAGCCCGCCGCCTCGACGCCGAACGCCGCGACCACGCACGCCACCGCCGCCAGGCCGAAGCGCCAGTCGAAGACGAAGAGCAGCACCACGATCGCCACCGGCGCCGTGAACGCCACCGCCATGTCGGGCAGCGAGTGGGCGAGGAACCCCTCGATGGCGCCGACGCTCTCGTCCATGACCCTCCCGACGCGCCCCGCGCCAAGCGCCTCGAGCCGCCCCAGCGGGATGCGCCCCAGGTGCTCGACGATCTGGAGCTTGAGGTTGTACTCGGCGTCGAAGGCCGCCGAGTGCGCGCAGAGAAGCGCCGCGAGGTAGAGTCCGATGTTGCCCGCCACACCCCCGAGGGCCATCCAACCGAGCCCCGCCATGCGAGCCGCGTCGAGCGCGGCGAAGTCGGGGTAGACCGCGACGACGTCCGCCACCACGAGGTAGACCGCGATAAACGGCACGAACGAGCACATCGACGATAACGCCGAGAGCACCATGGAGAGGTAGATGAGCCACCTCCCGCCGCCGGTGAAGCCGATGACGCGGGCGGCCCAGGACTCCTCCTTGCCCACGCCCTCCATTCGCTTGGCCATGTGGCCCCCTTTCCGCTGCGACCGCGCGGATAGCCCGATGCGGACGCGGCAAGTTAGACTAGACTTACTGTTATTCTGCAACCGCGGAAAGGAAGGGCGTGCGAACATGGGGGAAACGACCGACCCGAGAGGCGCGCGACCAAACGAAGAGTCCCGGCTCTTCCAGGCGGAGGAACTCGAGCGCATGGGGCTCCTGCCCGCAGGCGACGACCGGGGCGCCGGCGAGCTCTTCGTGGGCGACGGCGTGCGCGCCGAGGGCTGGTACCGCGCGTGGGCGGGCGACGGTCTCACGGTGGTCACCTGCGACTTCACCATCCTCGTGGACACGCTCTTCGGCATCGACACGCGACGCTACCTCACCGTGCGCGGCCCGGCAGCGAGCGAGGGGCGCGCCGGCGCGGCGGATCCCGTGGCGATCGCCTACATCGAGACGCGCGAGGGATGGGTCACGACGCCCGTGCCGGCCGGCTCGCACTTCGCCTACGCGGAGGTCGAGTACTTCGAGGGCGCGCTCCGGAGCGCGTTCGCGGAACTAGAATGGAACTCCATCGGCGAGGCCTCGTCGCTCCTCGCGGAGATGCGCCATGACGTGGGCTGGGCGCCCGGGGTCCTCTCCGCCCTTGACGAAATCTCTGGCGTCGACCCGGCGGTGCCAGGAGCGGCGCTCGTCTACGAGGGCGCGGCAAAGGTGCTGCTCGGCTCACTCGTCGGAACCGTGGCCGCCTCCCTGCCGGAGAGCCGTGACGACCGGGTTGGCGTACTCGCCGCCGTCGAGCTTGCGAACACACGGTGGCGCGAGGGCGCGAGCCAGGAGGAGGCCGCCTCCGCGGCGGGCATGGGGCTCACGAAGTTCAAGCGGCTGTTCCAACATACGACCGGGAGCACGTGGAGTGCCTACCTTACCGCACGGCGCATGCGCGAGGCGAGGGTGCTGCTCGCATCCGGGAAGGCGGTTGCCGAGACGGCGAGGAAGGTCGGCTACCGCTCCCCCACGAGCTTCTCAGCAGCGTTCTCAAGGGCGTATGGGATGAGCCCACAGCTGTTCAAAGAGACCGTAAGCACGCGGTTTCTGGATGTTGCTGCGGCATGACGCATGCTCGCGCACTCACGACCAATAAAGCACCGGCGATGGTCAGTAAGCTCACGACGCCGCTTTTCGAGCTCGAAACGGGCTTTGCCTTCAGGTCAAGGATGTCCCGTTTGATAAAATAACTCTGTTCGCCTCTGCGCAGCATACCTGTCTAGCATGCACTTCAATGGTTTCTTCCTACCGAACCTGAGCATACAGGCGCTCAGTATCCACTAGGAGCCAGTTACCTTCTGTCTCGAGCTTCTTCCGCGTTGCGGGCGCGATGTCATGCTTGGTGAACAGCGCAAGCCACGTATCTCGGTAACTGCCAAGCAGCGCTGCGCGTCGACGCAGCTTTGCCACCTCATCACTTTCGTTGAAGGAATTCCTCCACTTGCACTCCCCGATCAGAAGCGACGAGCGGATGCGACTGTCAGCAACAACATCGATATCCTCCTGTTGCTTCGTTGTTGGGTTGGCCCCCCACCACCGTCCAAACCGGAGCGGAACAAACGGAAGATGTTCCTCCCTCGCCTGTGACACAACCCATTGCAGGCACATCTCCTCGAACCATAACCCAACGTACGCGTTGAGCTCCTCTCCGCCAAGGACCTCCCGAGAAATCGGCGCGCCCGCGTCAAGCTCGATGGCGTCGGCATATGGAGCGACAAAGCGATACCAAAACGCAAAGCTGGGCTCGTGAAGAGCATAGATTCCCTTGCGCGACGTTTTGGGATTCTCCCCAAACGGAACAACCTTCTTCACCAGGTGCAGCTGAGAAAGCGTTCCGAGATACTTGCCCACCGCCGTGCGATTCTCTCCAATGCGGTCGGCAATCGCCTGAGGACGATTCGCGCCGCACGCCACGGCGTCCAGAATCGAGCTGTACAGAGCGGGCTCTCGGAGCTCTTGGCGCAGCAGCATGAGAGGCTCTTCGTAAAGAAGCCCCTCTTTTGAGAAGAAAAGGTTAGCGATGTTCTCCTCGAATGTCAGCCCCTCGTCAATCCCTGCGAGGTAGTGCGGTGTGCCCCCAACGCACGCATAGTATCTCACCAGGTCCTCGAGGGACGAATTGGGGAGCATGCGTGCCGCATCAGCATAATCGAACGGGGCGAGATGGATTTGTGCTGTGCGCCGCCCGAACAAGGGGTTCTTTGCACCCATGCCGCCTCTGGAATCGGACGCCTCCCCCATCACACGCTCTTCCATAAACCCCTGGTTGCTCCCCGTGAGAATGAGGAAGATGTTCGTCTTCGAAAACAAATGGTCGATGACAACCTGCAATGCCGATATGAGCCCTTCGTTCTTTGATGCGGCATAGGGGAACTCGTCAAACACAAAGATGAGATGGGTGTCGCCCGCCTGTCGGGCAACAAAGGCAAGGGCTTCCTCCCATGAGGGAAATGCTCCCGTACTCACGGGAAAGCTCGCCCACTCGTAGATTTTCCGCGAGAAGTCACGCAGGTTCAGCGCATCGCTTTGAATCTTCGCCGTGAAAGAAAGCGTCGGCTTGCCCTGGGCGAAGGCAGCCGCAAGCGTTGTCTTGCCCACACGGCGGCGACCGTAGAGGACTACCATTTGGAACGACCCCTGTTGATAGAGCCGCTCGAGCTCTTCAAGCTCGCGCGCTCGCCCAACGAACTTCATGATGCCCCTCTCTAGTACAATTAGTATATTCATAAGTATACTACTTGTGAATATACAGTCTGTGCCACATGGCTTGGATCCGTCATTGCAGCCATGGGGCCGTAACGGCGGAGGACAGGTGCCCTTGTCAGTGGGACGGGTCTCGTTGTTACGGTCCTCGAACCGTAACAACGAGAGCGCAGGATGCCCGTAGGCAGGGTATGTGTGCAAAAGTGCCTGTCCCTTATACGATCTCCTCCAGCAGCTGCGCCACGCCCTTCTTGCCAAAGGTCACGCGCTCGCGACCGTCCGCATGGCGGATGACCACGCACGGCACGCTCATGGCGCGATAGCGGTCGCGCAGCGCGCCGAAGTGCGCCACGTCGTAGGCCTCCGCCGTCACGCGCGGGCTGAGCGCGGCGATGCGCTGCGCGGCCACCACGGTGTCCGGGCACATCGTGCACGAGAGCGAGACGAGCAGCGTGATCTGCAGGTCCTCGGTGATTCCCTCCGCCGCGGCGCGGTCCGCGTCCGCGATGGGCTGCCCGGGGCCTGCCGCGTTGTAGAGCCCGAGCACGAAGCTCGTGAGCTCGTGGCCGCCCGGCACGCCGTGGAAGGCAAGGCCCGTCCACGCGCCGTCCTCGCGGCACACGCGCACGCAGGGCAGCTCCCCGGCGGACAGCTCGCCCGAAGGCGCTACCTCCACGGAGAGCCTGTCCGTAAGCGCGGCCAGCTCCTCCATGTATGCTCGAAGCTCGGTCGAGACCGGACCATCGTCGAGGTGCAGCCGCAGGACGAGCGGGCGCTCCATGCGCGAGAAGACCGTGTCGAGCTGCGCCCTCATCTCCGGCGTGAGGAGCGACCCGTCGTCCTGGGCGGCCGGGAGCTCTCCCTTCGGCGCCTCGGGGGCGCGCGGGCGCGACACCGGCGCCTGGGGCACGAGGCCCGTGCGCTCCTGTGCGGCCTTGAGGTAGCGCTCCATGTCCGTCGCGGTCTGGGCGGCCTGCCCCACGGCCGTCGCCACCTGGCGCAGCGTCTTCACGCAGACGTCGCCCGCGGCAAAGAGGCCGTCCGCCGAGGTCATCTGGCGCTCGTCGGTGAGAACGTACCCGCGCTCGTCGAGCTCGGCTATCCCGCGCACGAGCCCCGTCGCCGGCGCGTAGCCCACAAAGACGAAGATGCCAAAGGTCTCGCCCGCCGGAGCCTCATACGTGGTCTCCTCGCCGGTATGCGTGTTGCGGCAGCGCAGGTGCCGGAGCCCGACCTCGTCGCCGCCTGCCTCCACGAGCTCGGTGTTGTAGAGCACGTCGATCTTGGGGTGGCTCTTCGCGGGCTCGGCCGCCGCGGGCGCGCAGGTGAAGTCGTCCCCGCGCACGAGCACGGTCACGTGGCTCGCATACTTGGTGAGAAAGACGCTCTCCTCAGCCGCAGCGAAGCCGCCGCCCACCACGAAGACCCGCTTTCCCGTGAAGAACTCGCCATCGCAGGTGGCGCAGTAGGCCACGCCGCGCCCGCGGAACTCCTCCTCGCCGGCAAAGCCCAGGCGGCGCGGGCTCGCCCCGGTGGCGAGAAGGACCGCGAGGCAGGAGAGCTCCCCGCGCGAGGTGCTCACGCGCTTGACGTCGCCCGCCAGATCGAGCCCCGTCACCTCGGCGAGCAGGAACTCCGCGCCGAACGACTCGGCCTGCCGCCGCATGGTCTCGGTGAGCTCGGCGCCGCTCGCGGAGAGGACGCCGGGGTAGTTCACCACCTCGCTCGTGATGGTGATCTGCCCGCCGAACGTCTCGCGCTCGACCACGAGCACGCGGTAGCGCGCCCGTGCGAGGTAAAGGGCCGCGGTGAGGCCGGCGGGACCGCCGCCGATGATGACGGCGTCGTAGAGGCTCTTGGAATCGGGCCGGGCCGCCGCGTTCTTCTCGCTTGCGTTCTTCTCGCTTGCGTTCTTCTCGCTCAGGTTTTTCTCGCTCATTCTTTGCTCCCTATGTACGAGGGCCGCGGCCGGATGCCCGGTCGCGGCCCTGTCCGAGTCTTCGCGCACAGCGCGCCTACAGCTGACCCACCAGGTCGAGGCTAGGCCTCAGCGTCTCGGCGCCCGGCTGCCACTTGGCGGGGCAGACCTGGTCGCCGTGCTCGGCCACGAACTTGGCGGCCTGGACCAGGCGCAGCAGCTCCTTGGCGTTGCGGCCGATGCCGCCGGCCGTGACCTCGTAGACCTGGATGCGGCCCTCGGGGTCCACGATGAAGGCGCCGCGCTCGGCGAGGCCGTCGTCCTCGATCAGGACCTCGAAGTCGCGCGCGAGGACGTGCGCCGGGTCCGCCAGCATGGGGTAGGCAACCTTGCCCACGCGCTCGGACTCGTCGTGCCACGCCTTGTGCACGAAGTGGGTGTCGCAGCTCACGGAGTAGACCTCGCAGCCCTCGGCCTTGAAGGCGTCATAGTTCTCTGCCAGCTCCTCGAGCTCGGTGGGGCAGACGAAAGTGAAGTCGGCGGGATAGAAGAAGAACAGGCTCCAGTGCCCGAGGGTGTCCGCCTTGGTGACGGTGTGGAAGTCCCCGTCCTGATAGGCCTGGACGGTGAAGTCGGCGATCTCCTTGTTGATGAGGGACATGCTTGGCTCCTTTGATTGGTGGCTACCCGTTGGGGCTTGCTCAAGTGATACCCCTCTGG
Organism: Olsenella sp. An285; assembly: GCF_002159625.1. Taxonomy (GTDB): domain Bacteria; phylum Actinomycetota; class Coriobacteriia; order Coriobacteriales; family Atopobiaceae; genus Thermophilibacter; species Thermophilibacter avicola. The sequence goes on along the minus strand of NZ_NFIZ01000001.1, from coordinate 62,808 downwards.
CCGCATTTCTGACTCGAAAGTTTGAGTAGGTTTACTTTTAGCCCATACCACACGGGTTCTTCACAACTAGCGGGCCGCGCGCAGCTGCGGACGCTCTGGCGAGAAGAACCGTCCAGAAGCCGCGCGCTATCCCGCCACGTGGTAGCCGGCCGACTCCACGGCAGCAGCGAGCGCGACGGGATCGATCGGATCCTTGGAGAGCACGCGCACGCGGTCGGGGAGGCTCGCGCGCGCCCACACGCCGCCGATGCCGTCGAGCGCGGCCTCCACGGCGGCGAGGCAGTGGTCACAGTGCATGCCCTCGACGGTGAGGTCTGCAGCGTACGGGTAATGCGCCTCGTTGGTATCTGCGACCGTCGGGCGCGTGACGTGCGACTCTCCCCCGCCCGAGCACCCGCACCCGCAGCCGCCCCGGCGGAGCGTCCGCAGGTAGCGCTGGGCGGCAAGAAGGACGACCGCCACCACGGCCAGGACGATGATGACGTTGATCATGGCAACCTCCCCTTATCTCCTTACGAGCTCGCGTTCTTCTCGCCCGCCGCTCACGCCTCCGCAGGCACGCGACGGGTCTTCACGCCAAAGCAGAAGTACAGGATGTGGAACACCCACACGCACGCGAGGACGACCTGCCCCACGCGCACCGCGTGCATCATGACAAAGCCGATGGACATGAGCACGGTCACCGTGATCATCACGCGAATCTTGGTGGCCCAGTCCATGCCCTGGCCGCTCACGTAGCTCTCGAGGTTCTTCTTGTAGAGCTTGGTGCCCGTGAACCACGCGTGCAGCCGCTCCGAGCTCTTGGCAAAGCAGAACGCCGCGAGCATCAGAAACGGAAACGCCGGGAGCAGCGGCACCACCGCGCCAATGGCCCCCAGCACGAGCCCCGCGCATCCCAGCGCGACGAGCAGCACCTTCTTCACCTTCATGCGCCCTCCTTGGAAAGTCGCCTCTTCTCGGCCTTGGTCTCGATGACGTGACGGACGGCCGCCACGGGGTGATGGAAGATCATGCGCGGGCCCGAGAAGCGCATGACCTCGCGGATCTTCTCGCGCATCTCCGGCTTGTAGCAGTGAACGCGGCAGTTTGAGCAGAAGGTCTTGGTCTCCATGAACGGGCAGCGGTCGCTGCGCTGCCGCGCGTACTCCGCGAGCTCGGCACACTCCGGGCAGAGCTCGCCGCCGCGCGCACCGTGCCGTTTGCGGCAGTAGAGCGCGATCATCTCGGAGACCATGCGCTTCTCGCGCTCGCGCTTGGCCGCCACGCGCGCGGTGTCGGTCGTACGCGCCATCAGCTCACCCTCCCGTTCTCAACGCTGACCACGGTGTCGGCGATGCGCATCGTGGACGGGCGGTGGGAGACGAGAAGAACCGTGCGCTCGCCGCGCTCCTTGGTGATGGAGCGCAGGATGACGGCCTCGTTCAGGCTGTCGAGGTTGCTCGTGGGCTCGTCGAGCAGCATGAACGGGGCGTCGTGCAGGAAGGCGCGCGCGAGCCCCAGGCGCTGGCGCTCGCCGCCGGAGAGGGTGTCCCCGAGCTCGCCGACGGGCGTGTCGTAGCCCTTGGGCAGGCTCGTCACGAAGTCGTGGACCGAGGCCTTGCGGCAGGCGTCCTCGATCTCTTCGTCCGTGGCGTCGAGCCGCGCGATGCGCAGGTTGTTGCGGATGCTGTCGTGGAAGAGGTGGGTCTCCTGCGTGACGAGGGACTCCAGCTCGCGCAGGTTGGCGGTGTCCACGCGGCGCACATCGCGCCCGGAGACGGAGACGCTGCCCTCGTCCGCGTCCCAGAAGCGCATGAAGAGGCGCAGCAGCGTGGACTTGCCGGAGCCGGAGCGCCCGGTGATGCCCACCACCCTGCCCACGGGAGCCTCGAGCGAGACGTCATCGAGCACGCGCTCGTCTCCGTAGGAAAAGCCCACGTGGCCTGCCGCGGCGCCAGAGAAGCCCACGCGCTTCTCGCCCGTGACCTCCGGCGTCACCGGCTCCTCGTCCAGGATGGCGAGCACGCGATTGCCCGCGGCGAGGGTGGGCTGCAGCGTGGAGCCCAGGTTCGCGAGCGCCACCACCGGCCCAAACGAGCTCATGAGCGCGAGTACGGGGATGAGCACGCCGTCAAAGCCCACGGAGCCCCGCGCGTTGAGACCGGCCGCCACGAGCAGCATGGCCAGGTCGCAGGCGAGAATGACGGTGTTGGTGAGCGCCGTGGCGCGACCCGTTGCCCGCTTCATGCGCTCCTCGTCCGCGGCGAGCTCGCGGGACCGCTCGTCCATCTGAGCGAGGCGCCCCGCACCCGCGCCGTACTGCAGGATCTCGTCCAGGCCGCGCAGGCTCTCCAGAACGAAGCTCGAGAGCTCGCCCGCGCCGGCGCGGAAGTGAGCGCCGGCGTCCCCGGCGAGACGCGCCGCGACGAGCGGGCACGCCACGCCCACGGCGAGGTACGACGCCGCGGCCACGACGGCGAGCACAGGATGGAAGCTCCCGATGAAGGCGCAGGCACCCGCGCAGAAGAGCAGGGCGATCGCCGTCGGGGAGATGGTGTGCGCGTAGAAGACCTCGAGAAGCTCGATGTCAGAGGTGATGAGCGAGATGAGGTCGCCGCGGTCGCGCCCCTCGAGCTTGGCGGGCGCCAGGCGGCGGAGAGCCCGGAACACCCGGTCGCGGATGAGCGCGAGCAGCTTGAACGCGATGAAGTGGTTGCACGCCTGCTCGCCGTAGCGAAGAAGCCCGCGCGCCACGGCGCAGACCGCCATCGCCACGATGAGGCCCGCGAGCGGGGCGGCAGCGCCGCCGGCGAGCACCGCGAGCACGCCGTATCCGCCGAGCACCGTGATCGCCGCCGCGCACGCGTGGCCGAGAAGTCCCATGAGGATCGCCAGCGCCATGAACCCCACGAGCGGGCGCACCAGTCCAATAAGTCGCAGCATCACCCTCATGCGACCACCTCCCGTGAGACGGCGGGGACCGGCACGCTTGCCTCACCAAACTCCTCGAGCTCGCGCTGGGCGCGCCAGAGCGTTGCGTAGCGGCCTCCCAGAGCGACCAGCTCGTCGTGGCGCCCGCGCTCCACCACGCGGCCGCCGTCGAGCACGAGAATCTCGTCCGCGCGCACTACGTTTGCCAGGCGGTGGGAGATGAGCATCACCGTCGCGCGCCCCACGAGCCCGCGGACGGCTGCCATGATGGCGTCCTCGCTCTCCGCGTCCACGTTTGACGTCGCCTCGTCAAAGACGTAGACCGGCGTCTCGTGCAAGAGCGCGCGAGCGATGGCCAAACGCTGCCGCTGGCCGCCGGAGAGGTTGGAGCCCCGCTCGGCGAGCATCGTGTCCAGCCCGGCCTCGCCGCGGAGAAACCCCGCCAGGCGCGTGGCCTCGAGTGCCGCCCAGAGCTCGCCGTCGGTCGCCGAGGGCTTCGCGACCAGCAGGTTCTCTCGCACCGTGCCCTTGAAGAGATAGCTCTCGTGCCCAACGTACGTCACATGGGCAAGAAGGTCAGACGCGTCGAGCGCGGAGACCTCCGCGCCGCCCACCGCAAGCGAACCGCGATACCCGCGCAGGCGCCCCAGCAGCAGCGCGGCGAGCGTGGACTTGCCGCAGCCGGACTCCCCCACCACCGCGACGAAGCCGCCCTCCGGCACGTCGAGGTCGACGCCGCCCAGCACCTCGCGCTCCCCGTCGTACGAGAAGCGCAGGCAACTGGCGCGCACGCCGCAATGCGTCGGGAATGCTTCCCCGCCCGCCGGCGGCTCCGGCAGGTCCAGAAGCTGGAAGATCTTCTCGCTCGCTGCCATGCCGTTCATGGCCACGTGGAAGAACGACCCCAGCTGGCGCATGGGAATGAAGTAGTCCGCCGCCAGCAGGATGATGGCCAGGCTCCCGCCCAGACCAACGGCGCCCGCGGCCATCTGCGTGAGCGCCACCGCAACGCCCGCCGCCGCCCCGCCGTAGGCGACGAGGTCCATGATCGTGATGGAGTTGAGCTGCATCGTGAGCACGCGCATGGTGATGCGCCGGAACTTCTCGGCCTGCTCGTTCATCTCGGCCTGCTTGAACTCGTCGGCCTGGTAGACCTTGAGGGTGGTGAGGCCCTGGAGGTTCTCCAGGAAGGTGTCGCCGAGCTCGGTGTACTGGCCCCAGTAGCGGCCGAGCAGCCTCTTTGCCCAGGTCTGCACCGCGGCGATGGCCACCGGGATGAGCGGCACGCACACGAGCAGCACCACGGCCGCCGGCACGCTCACGCCAACGAGCGCCGCAAAGAGCGTGAGCGGCGCGAGCACGGCATAGAAGAGCTGCGGCAGGTACGCGCCGAAGTAGGTCTCCAGCTGGTCTGCGCCCTCCACGGCCACCTGCACGACCTCGGAGGTGCGCACTCCCTCGCGGTAGCTCGGCCCCAGACGCAGGAGCTTCTCGTAGATGCGGCGTCGCAGCGTGCGCTTGACCTCGCGACTGGCGAGAAATCCCATGCGGGCGGAGCCCACGGCGGCAAGCGCACGCACCACGGCGGCAGCAGCCACGCAGAGGGCGAGAAGAACGAGGTCCTTCTCGCCCGCCGCTCCCACCCAGAGCAGGGAGAGCGTCCTGCAGACGACGAACACCATCCCCATGTTGGCGAGAAGCGCAGCCCACTGGAGGGCCACGCTCGCCGCAACGTAGCGCATGCTCCCCGGCACGATGCCGATGAGCCTCCTGTCGATCATCACGTGTCGTCGCCCCTCACGTCCGACGGCTTTCTCTGTTAGACAGAGTAAACTATTTGGACGCAAGAGTTAGTTATGCGAAACTCAATTTGTTAGACGCACATAACTTTTTAGGCGCTGGCACGACAGCCCGACTTGACAAAGGGACTGTCCCTTTGTCAAGAAGGCGGGCCGCCCACGAGTGGCGGCCCGCCCCTACCTGACAGTTTGCTCAGGTCAAACTGTCAAACTGGCTAGTCGTGCGTCCTGGTCTGAACGATGGCGCCCACCACGGCGAGCGCGAGCGTGCCCACGAGGATGGGGGTGCCGTACGCGGCGGCGAACTCGCCCCCCACGTAGCCGGAGAGCGCGTCGAAGGTGGCCATGGCGTCGCCGGGCACCGCGCGCTCCGTGAGCGAGCCGAACGCCAGCGCGGCGGCGAGGACGTTGGGAACCGCGAAGGAGGCGCCGGTCCACGCCGTGCCCCAGCGAACGATGGTGTCGGACCAGCGCACGCCGGCGAGGCCCACGAGCACGCCCGCGACCACCATGATCACGGCAAGGAAGTCCGCGGCGCCCTCCGGGAGGAGCATCGTCACGATGAAGCCGAGCGCGGCGCCGGTGACGAAGCCCGCGAGGAAGACGGCCGCCTTGTAGGCGAACTTGGAGAGCAGCGCCGCCACCACGCCGAGGACGGCCGCGATCACGAGGGACACGGTCGAGGCATCGGACGAGGAGAGGGCGATGTTGAAGACGCCGAGAAACACGAGGGCACCGAGCATGAGGAAGAAGAGGCGCTTGCCAAAGAAGCAGGCGGCGGCGCCCACGAGGATGTTGACGAGCAGGTAGACGATCACGAACTCCATGCGGGACCTTTCACGCGCGAGACGGGAACAACCTTTCAAGCATATCCGCGGGCCGGTCCTTGCGCCGCCCACGGGCTGAATGGGCGCTTGAGGCTACTTGCGGGACTTCTTGCCCTTGCCCCTCTTGGCGGAGCCCTGCTGGCCGGAGCCCTGCTGGCCGCTCTTCTCGCCCTTGCCCGAGCGCTTCTCCTCCGCGCGGCGGGCGCGCTCCTCGCGTCGCTTGGCGCGGGCCTCGGAGCTGGCCTTCATGGCGGCCCGCTCCTCCTCCGCCTCGCGGGTGCGGCGCCGCTCCTCGGCCTCGCGGGCGGCGAGGTCGGCGGGGCTTCCCGTGACGGGAGCCCACGCCACCGCATAGGCAAACCCAAGCGCGATGTCCACGATCGGCAGGCCGAGTACGCTCCAGAACAGCACCGCCGGGAGCGTCATCCCCTGAGGGGGCTCGGGCGAGAGATAGGGCACCAGGGCGGCGATGAGGGTCATGACCACGAGCAGGCTCGCCGCACGACAGCCGGACTGCACCGCGGCGGGCACCGTCATGCTGGAGCGCCGCACGAAGATGATCCCGATGAGCGCGGCGAAGAGATAGATGGAGGCGGGCATGGCGTACGAGCCGGCGGCCTGCAGCTGCGCCGGGGCGTCCGAGGAGCCCTGCCCCACGGCGTAGAGGATGACGCTTGCCACCAGCAGCACGGAGAGAACGGCGAGGTTCTTGTAGTACGTCGAGCTCGCCATCGGGTAGGTGACGCCCTTCCTCGAGAACGGCATCTGGAACATACGGGTCTCCCCTCTCGTGTCCGGCGCGCTAGGAGGCGCGCCCGTCCTTCTCGTCATCCGGCAGGTACTTGGCGAAGGGCCCCCTCTTGGACGTGTCAACGCCGGCGCAGCCGAGCGCGTAGGCGAGGCCGAGCATCATGATGAGGATGGGCGCGGCCATGGTCACGTAGACCACTATGACAGCCGGCCCGAGGAAGGACTCGGCCGCGGCGGGCACCACCACGGGAACGGCGGCGAGCAGGATGAAGACGAGCGAGAGGACGGCCACCACGCGGCACGCGAGCCGGGCGCCGCGACCCATGAGGATGTGCTTGAACCAGAGGAGCAGAAGGCCAATGATCACGCCCATGCCGAAGAGCAGGAGCGGCGCCGCGAGCACCATGCCCGTCTGAACGACGGGCGAGTCCGTGGCGGCGAGGACGGTGTCCGGGTCGGTCAGGTGGTACCAGGCGAGAAACGCGATGCTCGCGGCGCAGACCACGACCCATGCGACAAAGTTTCCGATGAACGTCGATTTCTTCAAGGAGCCCTCCTTGGCGTAGGGTAGGGGTATGCTGTCCCCGATGGACAGCGGGGCACATTATACCCCCAGACGAGACCCGGACCTAGGGGGCCACCATGGCAGACGTCGAGACCATCGCAGCTCAGAAGCCCGAAACGGGGGCCCAGGGACCCAAGGGCCCTCAGAGGCCCAAGGGGCCCATCCGCAGGAAGCTCTACTCGCTCGGCGAGGAGATCGCCAACTCCGTGAGCCACGGCGTGGGCGTGCTGCTCTCCATCGCCGCGCTCGTGCTGCTCATCGTGGTCTCCGTGAGCCACGGGGGCGGGGTGCGCCTGGCGGCCGCGCTGCTCATGGGCATCTCTCTCATCATCGAGTACCTCTTCTCCACGCTCTACCACGCGCTCGCCCCCGAGAAGGCCAAGGCGGTCTTCCGCGTGCTCGACCACTGTGGCATCTACCTGCTCATAGCCGGGAGCTACGCGCCCTTCTCGCTGGTGACGCTGGCCGACCGCGGCGGGCTTGTGCTGTGCTGCGCCGTGTGGGCGGTGGCGGTGGTGGGCATCGTCGCCGAGTGCCTGCTGCGCGAGCGCCAGCCCGCCTGGCTCACCGCCGCGGTCTATGTCCTCATGGGCTGGCTCGTGGTCTTTCACATCGGCGACCTCTGGGAGCTCCTGGCCCCGCCCGCGTTCTGGCTGCTCCTCGCGGGCGGCCTCAGCTACACGGTGGGCGCCGTCTTCTACGCCATCAAGAAGGTGCCCTACCTGCACTTCGTGTTCCACCTCTTCACGCTTGCCGGCAGCGTGTGCATCACGCTCTCGGCGCTGCTGTTCGTGGTGTAGGCGCCCCTCGCGAGCCCCGCTCGAGGCTGACCAGCCCGCACGCTCCACCCGACGAGCGATCGCCATGTTTTTCCGGACAGTCCAGACACGGATGAGGCGTCGTTTTGTCCGGAAAAACATGGTGATCACGGAGGGTCGGAACCGGTCGTACAATGGGTGCAGGAATTGGGAGGGCGTTGGTGAGCCGGCCCCGAGAATAAGGAGGCAGTCATGCGCATAGGAGCGCTCGAGGCGGGCGGTACCAAGATGGTCTGCGCCGTCGCCACCGAGAAGGGCGAGATTCTGGACCGGGAGTCCTTCCCCACCGCGACGCCGGAGGAGTCCATCCCCGCCCTCACGGGCTGGTTCGCCGAGCGCAACGTTGACGCGCTGGGCATCGGCGCCTTCGGGCCCACCTGCGTGGACCCCGCCAGCCCCGCCTTTGGCACCATCCTCGAGACGCCCAAGCTCCCCTGGCGCGGCTACGCCCTGCGCAGGGCGTTCGTCGACGCGCTTGCCGTGCCGGTGGGCTACGACACGGACGTCAACGTGGCGTGCCTCGGCGAGGCCACGTTCGGCGACTCGCGGGGCATCGAGGACCTGGTCTACGTGACCATCGGCACCGGCGTGGGCGCGGGCGTCATGTGCGGCGGGCGCCTCCTGCACGGCATGCTCCACCCCGAGGCCGGCCACATGCTGCTCAGCCGCGTGCCCGGAGACGAGGGGCCCTGCGTCTGCCCGAGCCACGACTCCTGCCTCGAGGGCCTTGCCGCCGGTCCCGCCATCGAGCGCCGCTGGGGCGCGAAGGGCTTCGAGCTCGCCGACCGCCCGGAGGTCTGGGAGCTCGAGGCGAGCTACCTCGCGCAGATGTGCCACAACCTGGTGCTCTGCTACTCGCCGCGCCGCATCATCCTCGGCGGCGGCGTCATGCACCAGGAGCAGCTCTTCCCGCTCGTGCGCGAGAAGGCCCTCGCGTACCTTGGCGGCTACATCACCGCGCCCGAGCTCGAGGACATCGACTCCTACATCGTGCCGCCCAGCCTGAGCGACAACCAGGGCGTGCTCGGCTGCGTGGAGCTGGGCCGACGCGCCGCCGCAGAGGCGTAGGCGCTGAGTGACAAGCGCGATTGTGGCGCCGTCCCCGCGCGGGACGGCGCCATTTTGGTAGGATTCGCCGGCGTCTCCGAGGGGGGTTGGAAATTAGTTCACATTGGAATCGTAGGCGCATTGTTTATACCCCCATCCAACAGTAAATATGTGTTCTTGAACTAGTCGCGCGGCATCGCGGTGCGAACTAATTTTCCGCCACGCGCCAAGAGAGGGGCGAAACCCGCACGAACGGCACGGGCGCGCTAAGATGGACGGCAGGAAAAGCCGGCGCGACGCCTCGCGCGACCCTGAGGAGGGCACATGGTAGACGAGCAGTTCAAGCAGCAGGTAGACGCCTACGTGGACGAGGTCTGGGAGGACGTCGTGGCGGACATCGACCGCCTCGTGCGCCACGAGTCCGTGGAGGACATCTCCGCCGCCGAGCCCGGGAAGCCGTGGGGGCCCGCCTCCAACGCCGCGCTCGTTGAGGCGGAGCAGATGGCCGAGCGCCTTGGCCTCGACGTGACGGACGTGGACGGCTACCTGGGCTTCGCCGACGTGCCCGGCGCCTCCGGGCCCGAGCGCTACCTCGCCACCATCGCCCACACGGACATCGTTCCCCTGGGCCTGGGCTGGACCTTCCCGGCCCTCGAGGTCACCCGCAAGGACGGCTACCTCGTCGGCCGCGGCGTCCAGGACGACAAGGGGCCCTTCGTGCTCTCGCTCTACGCCGCGAACTTCTTCGCCCGCCGCGTCGCCGCGGGCGAGGCCCTTCCCTACACTCTGCGCTGCATCATCGGCAACAACGAGGAGACCGGCATGGGCGACGTGCCGTACTACCTCGAGCGCTACCCCGAGCCGCTCTTCTGCTTCTCCCCCGATGCCGACTTCCCGCTCATCTGCGGCGAGAAGGGCCTCTACCAGGGACGCTTCACCTCCGACCAGGTGGCTGGCGAGAAGATCGTGGAGCTCGACGGCGGCACCGTCCCCAACGCCATCCCCGGCCAGGCCACGGCCGTCGTGCGCGCGGACGCGGCGTCGCTGCCCGCCGCCGAGCGCGTCTCCGTCGAGCCCGCGGGCGACGGCCTCGCACGCGTCACGACCACCGGCGTCGGCGGCCACGCCTCCATGCCGGCGGGCACCGTCAACGCCATCGGCGTGCTCGCGCGCTACCTGCTTGCCAACGACCTCGCCGGCGCGGGCGAGCGCGACTTCCTCGAGCTCCTCGTGACCCTCACAGAGGACGCGTACGGCCGCGCCTCCGGCATCGCCGCCACGGACGACAAGTTCGGTGACCTCACCTGCGTGGCCGGCACGGTGCGCACGCAGGGCGGGCGCTTCGTCCAGACCGTTGACTCCCGCTACCCCACCACCACCTCGGACGCCGCCATCACCGAGCGTCTTGCTGCGCTCGGCGCCGGACACGGCTGCTCCTTCGAGCAGACCTCCAGCGACGCCCCGTTCTACCAGAGCCCCGAGAGCCCGGAGATCCAGGCCCTTCTCGACACGTACGCCGAGTACTCCGGCGAGGAGGCAAAGGCCTTCACCATCGGCGGCGGCACGTACGCGCGCCACTTCAGGCGCGCCTGCGCCTTTGGCCCCAACCTCCCCAACGAGGAGCGTCCCGTCTGGGCGGGCACCGAGCACGGCCCCGACGAGGCCATCTCCGAGGAGTCCCTGCGCCAGGCGCTCAAGATCTACATCGTGGCCATCGCGCGCCTGATGGAGCTCGACCTCTAGCCCCCGCGCCCGCGGTCCATGCGCTAACCCCGATTCCGAGAATCCCGACTTCCGCGTCCTTCCAACCACGCGTGAGTCGGGATTCTTCGCAATCTGGCGATGATTCCGGGGCTACGCGTTCGGTGGTTTGAAAAATAGCATGCGCAGGTCCAGATTTCGATCTGGCCCCGAACTCCGAACCTGCACGTCGCGCGCCCCGAGCCCCGGCGTTCGCCCTCCGCCTTTCCGCGACCTCCGCAAGAACTGCTATCCTACCAATCAGCATGCGACGCAGGCAGAGGCCGCGTAGGGAGGGACCGTGTTTCTGAGGGAGCGTCAGGACAAGATCGTCAGCCTGGTCAACGCCGAGGGGCGCGTGACCGTCACCGCGCTCGCGGAACGATTCGACGTCACCGAGGACTGCATCAGAAAGGACCTCAAGGCCCTCTCCGACCAGGGACTCGTGAGACGCGTCTACGGCGGCGCCATGAGCGTGGACACCAAGCAGGAGCGCAACATCAGGAAGCGCGTGACGGAGCACGCGGACGAGAAGCGCCAGATTGCCGAGAAGGCCCTTGCCCTGATAGAGGACGGGGAGGTCATCTTCCTCGACACCTCCACCACAAACCTCGCCCTCGCGCAGCTCATGGCCGAGAGCCGCCGCAAGATCACCGTGGTCTCCAACATGATCGACATCCTGCAGGTCCTGGGGACCAACGACGGAATCAGGACCGTGGGAACGGGAGGGACCGTCAACAGGGACCAGAACGCCTTTCTCGACGCGTACGTCCTGAGCTTCCTGGAGCCCATCCACTTTGACCGCGCGTTCATCGGGGTGCTGGGCGTGGACATGGAGACGGGAAGCGCGCTCACCTTCGAGCTCGAGGACGGCCTGGTAAAGGCCCTGGCCATCGAGAACTCCGAGCAAAGCTACCTCATGGCCGACTCGCACAAGTTCGGCGCGAGAGGCTCCTACGCCTACGCCAGGCTCGAGGACTTTGACGCCGCCATTACCGTCAACCCCTCCCCCGAGGTGAGGCGCCTGCTGAGAAGGGCCAACGTGACCCTCGTCTGACCCAGGGTTGACAGTTTGACCTGGGCAATCTGTCAACTTCGAGTGCGGGGCTGACAGTCTGATCCGAGCAGACCGTCAGCCCCTCTCATAGGCTAGGCGCGCATCTCCTCGGTGTCCTCCGCGATCTCGCGGGCGATGCGGTGGAGCTGACGATCGTTCTCGAGGGCGTCGGCCGTCCTCTCCGGCAGGTAGACCGAGAGGCGCCCGCCGAGCGTCCGGAAGGTCGCCCAGCCCTCGGCGTCCACCTCGACGTCGTCCTGCTCGCCCACGACGCACGACCAGGTCTCGCCGGCGTGCGCGGCGCCTACGAGCATGCGCTTCTCGCCACCGTCACGGTCGGTGAGGACCACGGCCACGCCGGAGCCCTCGTGCTCGGCGTCACCCTCGCGGGTCCACCCGATGACGTCCGGTGCGTCAAGGAAGTCGTGCTGCGCGCCGAAGGCGAAGCGGCGGCGGATCTCCATGAGCAGCGGCAGCTCGCGCACCGCGGGGATGTTGCCGTCGTTGGGCATGCCGTAGAGGTCGCCGTAGAAGACGCAGGGGTAGCCCGCCTCGCGCAGGAGGGTGAGCGCATAGGCGGACGGCTTGAACCACGTCTGCACGAAGGACTGCAGGGCCTGGCCCGGCTGCGTGTCGTGGTTCTCGGCAAAGGTCACGGCGTGCACGGGGTCGCGCTCCACGAGCGTGCCCGAGAAGATCTTCGAGAGGTCCTCGTTGCCGTTGGAGCAGCTCGCGCTGTAGAGGTTGTAGTGGAGCGGCACGTCGAAGAGCGACATGCTCTTCTCGGCGCCCAGATAGGCCTGGAGCTCGTCCGCCGTGCGGCCCCAGTACTCGCCGACCGTGAAGAGCTCCTTGCCCGCGTGCTTGCGCACCGCGTCGAGCCAGCGCAGGTAGAAGCCGCGGTCGATGTGCTTGAGGGCGTCCAGGCGGAAACCGTCCAGCCCGCAGGCGTCCACGTACCAGCAGCCCCAGCGCACGAGCTCGTCGAAGACGCGCGGGTCGTTGACGTCAACGTCCGCACCCATGAGGTAGTCGTAGTTGGCGTTCTCGCTCCGGTCCACGGCCTCGTCCCAGTGCTTGCCGTCAAAGAGGAAGACGCCCTTTCGCTTGGCGCGGTCGTCCCAGTCCACGCCGTGGAAGCAGCTCCAGTCCCAGGTGAAGTCGGAGTATGCGCCCGCGCGACCGGGGAAGGCGAAGCGCGTCCAGGCGGAGATGGTCTGGGGGTCGCCGATCTTCTCGCCCCGGTTTGAGGCGGAGACCTCCTGGGCCAGCACGTCCTCGCAGCCGTCCGCACCCAGGCGCTGGTTGAGCACGATGTCCGCGAGGGCCTGGATGCCGTTTGCCTGGAGCGCGCGCACGGCGGCCTCGTACTCTGCGCGCGTGCCGTACTTGGTGGCCACGCTCCCCTTCTGGTCGAACTCGCCGAGGTCGTAGGTGTCGTAGACGCCGTAGCCCACGTCCTCGCGGCCCTTCTCGGCCTTGTAGGCGGGAGGGAGCCAGACGGCGGTGATGCCCTGGTAGGCAAAGTCGGGCGCCTGCTCGGCTATGCGGCGCCAGTGGGAGCCGTCGGCGGGCAGGTACCAGGAGAAGCCCTGGAGCATGGTTCCGTTGTTCATGTCTTCCCTTCTTGATCTTGGTCGGGCTTGACAGATTGCTCTGACAGATTGCTCAGGTCAAACTGTCAAGTATCCACTTGACAGTTTGACCTGAGCAATCTGTCAGAGCAATCTGTCAAGCGCGTGCGTCCGTCACGCGTCCTCGGCGCCGGAGACGAGCGCCACGCCCGCGGCCGCGGCGAGCTCCTCGGGGGTGGGCTGGCGCATCACGCGCACGGCCAGGTACACGCAGACCCCCATGAAGAGGAGGTCGAAGATGACGTCAAAGGTCACGCCAAAGAGGCCGCGCTCGAGGAACATGCCCACCACCTGCACGAGGTCAAACGCAGCGGCGAGCACCGCCACCACGAGGAAGGGAACGATCTTCTGCGGCCGGTTGGAGCCGCGGATGCCGAGCGCCCCGGCGATCACGCCAACGCCCGACGCCGCGCCGCCCACGGCGAGGACGGCATAGAGCGTGTCGCTCACCGTGACCGGCACGCCGGAGATGACGGCGCGCTCCCCCTCCCCGTACACCACGAGGGCGGCGGCGAGCACGAGCACCACCACGAGCGTGGCCACGCCCTTGAGGACGATGATCTCCGAGAGCAGGTGAAGCACCCGCTGGTGGCGCGAGCGCAGGAAGGTCTCGCCCCGCACGCCGTTGTCGTGCTCCTCCTTGACCTTGTCCGCCAGGCGCGAGCAGATGAGCACGTAGACGATCGTGGTGGAGAGCACGATGGGGTTGAACAGGATGAAGGAGCCCACGCCCCAGCCCCACACGATCGCCACGAGCACGGCGAGCCCCACGAGGTAGCAGAGGAAGCGGTAGGGCTCCACGCGCGCGGAGTTGTTGGACGCCACGATGCCGAGGGCCGCGGTGAGGAGCAGCAGCCCGGCGGCAACGACGATCATCACGCCAAAGGTGACGGTGGTCCACAGGTCGCCCCCCGGCAGGAGCTCCATGACGTTGCCCACCAGCATCACCACGCCGCCAAGGAGCACGACGGCGCCCAGGATGCCCATGAGGATGGAGACCATGCGGAGCACGGCCTGCGCGGGCGTCCTGGGGATCGAGGGCTCGAGGTCGCTGATGACGCTCTCGTCTTCCATGGGGTACAGCTCCCTTCTCTGCAACGTGGGGAGTATACCCAAAACGGGACCGGCCGCCCGCTGTCCCGCTAGGGTATGCGCACTCCCCGTGAGGGTATGTACGCTCCTCGAAACGGCCGTTCTTCTCGGCACGTCTTCTAGATGCGGATTTGCGAGAAGGACGGCGAGGGAGAGTGTACATACCTGATATGCACACTGCGCATACCCTCAGAGGGGGTGCGCAGCGAGGCGAGGGCCGAGAAGGACGGCGAGGCCGGCGTCACGCGAAGGTGGCGGCCTCGTAGTCGGTGAGCTCGGCGAGGTAGCCGCGGGCCGCAAGGGCACGCTCGACGTCGTCGAGGACGGCCTCGCTCTCGGCGCTCACGTGGTGGAAGTGGTAGCCGCTCGTGACCTCCAGGAGCGGGGCGGAGACGCCCGAGGCGAGCTCCGCCGTGAAGCGCTCCACGTCGCGCCGGCTGGAGATGCCCAGCTCGGACGAGACCTTGCCGTAGACGCGGTGGTTCACGAAGACGTCCTCCACGCGCCCGCCCAGGTCGACGACGCAGGTCAGCTCGTCGGCCGTCTGGGCGGCGGTGTGGCGGCACTTGAAGAGCCGCGTGGGGCGTGAGGGCGACGGGGCGAGAAGGACGTAGCCGCGGTTGGTGGAGACGATCCGCTCCCCCCGCTCGCGAAGGAGCGCCACGTCCTGGACCACCACCTGCCGGCTCACGCCGCACTTCTCGGCAAGGGCCGACCCGGAGAGCGGCTCCGAGGCCGCCCTCAGGGCCTCCAGGATCCCCTCGCGCCGGGCCTCGCCCGAGCCCGCGCTCACGCCAGGACCTCGAGGTGCTTGAGGGAGAGGTCGAGGATGGGGGCGGAGTGCGTGAGCGCGCCGCAGGAGACGAAGTCGACGCCCAGGTCCACGTAGGCAGAGGCGTTTGCGGCGTCCACGTTGCCCGAGGCCTCGGTCTGCGCGCGGCCGGCGATGAGGGCCACGGCCTCCGCCATGGCCTCGTGGGTCATGTTGTCGAGCATGATGATGTCCGCGCCCGCCTCCACGGCCTCGCGCACCATGTCGAGGGTCTCGCACTCCACCTCGACCTTGTCCACGAAGGGCGCCGTCGCGCGGGCCGCGGCGATGGCCTCGGCCACCCCGCCCGCGGCGTCGATGTGGTTGTCCTTGAGGAGCACGCCGTCGGAGAGGCCGTAGCGGTGGAGCGAGCCTCCGCCCAGGCGCACCGCCTCGCGCTCGAAGAGGCGCATGCCCGGCGTGGTCTTGCGGGTGCACACGAGCGTGGTGCCGGTTCCGGCGAGCGCCTCGGCCACGCCGGCGGTGTAGGTTGCGATGCCGCTCATGCGCTGCAGGTAGTTGAGGGCCGTGCGCTCACCCTCCAGGAGCACGCGCACGTCCCCCTCCACGGTGGCCACGTGCTGCCCGGCGCTCACGCGCGCGCCGTCCGCGACGTCCGCCGTCACGCGGGTGGCGGGGTCCAGGAGCTGGAACACGCGCGAGAAGACCGCGAGCCCGGCGATCACGCCGTCGGCCTTGGCTATGAGCTGCACGCGCCCCGGGCGCGGCTCGGACATGACGGCGGCGGTGGAGACGTCGCCGAAGGGCATGTCCTCGCGCAGCGCCGCGCGAATGTGGTCGTCCATCTGCATCTGAATCATCGGGTCGGTCATGGGGGTCTCCTCTCTTGGTGGCTTGGGACGCCGGGGGGACGCGATGAGGGCGCACCGTCCCCAGGCGCCTCACTCGGCGCCCGTGAGAAGCGCCACGTCCGTCACGTCGCGCGACCCGGCAATGAAGCGCGAGCGCGCCCGCGCAGCCGCGGCGAGCTGGGCGCCCGTGTCCTCCTCAAAGCGGTCGCGCATGATCTTGTCCGCTGCGCGCTGCGCGAAGACGAGCGACTCAAGCAGGCTGTTCGACGCCAGCCGGTTGCGCCCGTGCACGCCGTTGCAGCAGGTCTCGCCGCAGGCAAAGAGGTGCGGCAGCGTGGTCTCGGAGTCGGAGTCCACGTGGATGCCGCCCATGAAGTAGTGCTGGGCGGGAACCACGGGGATCGGCTCCTCGCGGATGTCGTAGCCCTCCTCGAGGCAGCGCTCCAGGATGTGCGTGAAGTGGCCCTCGATCTCCTCGCGGGGCACGCGCTCGAAGGAGAGCCAGACGTGCTGCGCCCCCGTCCGCGCCATCTCGTCCAGGATGGCGCGCGAGACCACGTCGCGCGGCTGGAGCTCGTCCACGAAGCGCTCGCCGGCGTCGTTGAGGAGCACGGCACCCTCGCCGCGCGCGGACTCCGAGATGAGAAACGACCTCCCGGGCCGCTCGGTCCAGAGGGTGGTGGGATGGATCTGCACGTAGTCCATGTGCTCCAGGAGCACGCCGTGCTCGGCGGCCACGCGGCAGCCGTCCCCCGTGAGGCAGTCGAAGTTGGTGGAGTGCTCGTAGAGGCCCCCGACGCCGCCCGTGGCAAAGACGGTGGCGTCTGCGCGGATCTCCAGCTGCTCGTTCTTCTCGCCCGTGGCGACCACGCCGCGGCAGACGCGGCGCCCGGAGGCGTCGAAGCCCTCGATGATGTCCGTCATGCAGGTGCGCTCGAGAATCTGCGCGTGGGGCAGCTCGCGCACGCACGCAAGCAGGTGCGTGGTGATCTCCTCGCCCGTTATGTCCTCGTGGTAGACGATGCGCGGCCGGGAGTGGGCGCCCTCGCGGGTGTAGTCGAGGTCGCCCTCCGTCGTGCGGGCAAAGCGAACGCCGCGCTTGATGAGGTCGTCGATGATGGGCCGGCTCGCGCGGATCATGATGTCCACGCTCTCCAGGCGGTTCTCGTAGTGCCCCGCGCGCAGCGTGTCCTCGAAGAAGGCCTCGTAGTCGCCCTCGTCGTGCAGGACGCAGATGCCGCCCTGCGCGAGCATGGAGTCGCACTCGTCCACGGCGCCCTTGGAGAGAAGGACCACCGAGAGCGCGGAGGGAAGGTTGAGCGCGCAGTAGAGGCCGGCCACGCCGCAGCCCACGATGACGACGTCGCAGTCGATAACCCCATCAAAGTTTTCTGCAAATTGGGGACTGTCCCCAATTGACAGACGGGGGGACATCAGCGGGCCCCCAGCTCGAGCATGCGCGTCAGCGTTCGACGGGCCGCGTCGGCAACCTCGACGGGCGGCAGGCCGACCTCGCCCGTGCCGTCGCGCAGGCACGCCACGAGCTTGTCCGCGGTGATGCGCTCCATGTCCGGGCAGACGGGGCGCGTGGCCGGGAAGTGGAACCGCTTGCCCGAGCCGGCGCACCGCCGCTCGAGCTCGCCGCGGACGCCGTCAACGGTGAGGATGATGTAGTCGGTGGCCTCCCCCGCCGCAGCGGCCTCGATGATCTGGGAGGTGGAGCCCGCGAAGTCCGCGAGCGCCATCGCCTCGGGCCCGCACTCGGGGTGCGCGAGCACGGGCGCGCCGGGGTGCTCGGCCTTGAGCTGAGCAACCTCGTCGGCGGAGATGTCCCGGTGAATGGGGCAGTATCCGTCGTTCAGGATGACGTTCTTCTCGGGCACCTGGGAGGCCACGTAGGACCCGAGGTGGCGGTCCGGGATGAAGAGCACGTTGCGCTGCGGCAGCTCGCGCACGATCTTGACGGCGTTGGACGAGGTGACGCAGACGTCGGACCACGACTTGACCTCGGCCGTCGAGTTCACGTAGCAGGCCACGGCCAGGTCGTCGCCGTAGGTGGCGCGCGCGGCGTCCACGGTCTCGCGACGCACCATGTGGGCCATCGGGCAGTCTGAGGCGGGGTCAGGCATGAGGACGACCTTGTCCGGGGAGAGCAGCTTGGCGCTCTCCGCCATGAAGCGCACGCCGGCAAAGACGAGCGTGCGGTTGGGCAGGGTCGCCGCCTGGCGCGCCAGGGCGAAGGAGTCCCCCACGTGGTCGGCAAGCTCCTGGACCTCGGGCGGAACGTAGTAGTGGGCAAGGACCACGGCGTCGCGCTCCGCCTTGAGGCGCGCGACCTCGGCGCGCAGCTCGTCTGTCAGCATGCTGCTCCCCTCGACCGAGCCGTTCGCAAACCATGTCAGTATGACAGCAAGCTTGACAGGTGACAAGACAGTGGCAAGAAGAACACACGGGTTGACAGGGGGACAGTCCCTTTGTCACGTTATGCTAGGAACATAACGTGACAAAGGGACTGTCCCCCTGTCAACCCGCTAGTTGTTCACGCCGTGGTGGCAGACGAAGCTGCCGCGGTCAATGGCGCGGAACTCGTAGCCGCGCTCCTTGTAGAACTCGATCACCTGCGGCAGCGCGTCCACGGTGGTGTCCTTGGTGTTGGAGTCGTGGAAGAGAATCATCACGTTGCGGTACCCCTCCACGCAGGCGCTCTCCACGATGGTCTCGGGCGGGAGGTTGATGCCCGAGGCGTCGGCAGAGCCCACGTTCCAGTCGTAGAACTGGTAGCCGCGCGCGGGGACCTCCTCAACGAGCTCCGTCATGATGCCGGGCGTGTAGTTGGCGGAGACGGTGTTGGACGCCCCTCCCGGGAAGCGCGTGAGGTACGGCACGTAGCCGATCTGCTCCTTCACGACCTCCCCCACCTGCTCCAGGTCGTCGAAGAACGCCTCGGTGGAGGCGTAGACCTTGTCGTAGTCGTGCGTCATCGTGTGCAGGCCGATGGTGTTGCCGCGCTCGTAGGCGTCCTTGATGGACTCGCGGTACTCAGGGCTGCGGCCGGTCACGAAGAACGTGGCCTTGGCGTCGTAGCTGTCCAGGATGTCGAGGATCTTCTTGGTGTTGTAGGAGGGGCCGTCGTCAAAGGTGAGGTAGACGACCTTCTCCTCCACGCCGTCGTAGTTCCACTCCGTCGTGCGCTCCGGGTCCAGGGCAAGCTCGGCGGCCCGCTCGTCGACGGGCTCCTGCTCCTCCTGGGCCTGCCCCTCCTGCGCGGCCGCGTCCTGCTGCGCCGCCTGCGCGGCGGAGGACATGGCCCTGCTCGCAAAGGAGACCGTGGCCACCACGCCAAACCCGCAGAGCACCGCGATCACGGCGACCATCGCCACGGCGAGCACGCCCTGGGCGCGACGCTGCTGCGTGCGCGCGCTCGGGCGCCTGCCGGCAGAGACGGGACGCCCGCCGCCGGCCGGCCGACGCGCCGCCGCTGCGTGCGGGACGGCCTGCCTCGTCGTCACGCGACGGACCTCCGGGCGCCCGCCCGAGGGACGCTGATACCCACCTGCCATGTCACGCTCGCTTTTCTCGTACCTAGGCTTGTTGCCGCTTTGTTTCGGAAAGCCATTGTACGCCATACGCAACTCGTGATTTCCGATATCCCGACCTACGCGCCCGATGGTTTCAGTTCTTTCACGCGTAAACGGGGATTCCCCGCAAAATGGCGATAAATCCCGGCTACGCGTTCTTCTCGCCATGCGTAGCTCGGGATTTATCGAAAGAGGCAGCGTGCCCGCAACACGAGGGCACGAAACCTTAACCGCAGGTTCAGGCCGCGCCGCCCGGGAAGAGACAAGCACGGGGCGAGAAGAACGCGGAGCCGACGCCGCTACGAGAGCGCGATGCCCCCGAGCCAGCCGCAGAGCGGCGTGCAGAGCGGGCCGTAGACGCTGATCCACTGCGAGAGGCTGTAGCTCGCGACGTAGCCGATGTTGTGCATGACCGTGTTGCTGCCCACGTAGATGCCGATGTGACCGTAGATGCGACCGGCGTTGCTCGTGGGCGAGGAGTTAACGGCGATGATCATGCCGGGCTTGATGTTGGACGTGGAGGTGGTGCACCAGCTGTAGTACATGTCGTCCGCGTTGCCCCAGAACGAGCCGATGCCGGCGTTCTGGAAGACGTCCGTGACCCACGCGGCGCACAGGCCCGAGCCCGGCGACGGCGTGGAGTAGCATGCGCTGATGACGGAGGCCAGCGGGCCGGAGCCGGTGACGGGAGCCTGGCTCGGGGTCTGCGGCTGGCGGGCGGCCTCCTCCTCGCGGCGACGCGCCTCCTCGGCGGCCTGCTGCGCGGCGAGGAGCTCCGCGTCGCGCTGCGCCATGAGCTCCTGAACCTCCTCGGAGAGGCTCTCCACGAGCTCCTGGGACTCGAGCTGCTTGGCGCGGGCCTCCTCGAGCTCGGCGCGCTGCTGCTCCTGGAGCTCCTCGAGGTCGTCCTTGTAGCTCTCGAGCTCGGCCTTCTGCTCCTCGAGCTCGGCCTTCTGCTCCTCGAGCTCGGCCTTCTGCTCCTCGAGCTCCTCCCTCTGGGTCACGAGGGCGGCCTTGAGCTCCTTGACCTCCTCGATCATCTCGCGCTCGGACTCGCTCACCTTGTCGAGGTAGAAGATGCTGCTCGTGAGCTCCTCGAAGGTGGCGGAGGAGAGCAGGAGGTCGAGCGTCCTGCGGGGGCCGGACTTGTACGCCGCGGACATGCGGTCGCCGATCTGCTCCTGCTTGGTCTCGATCTTCTTCTGGGTGGACTCGATCTCCTTCTGCTTGTCGGAGATCTCGTCCTCCTTGTCATCGATCTTGTCCTGGGTGTCGTCGATGACGGCCTGGGTGTCGTTGATCTGCGTGGTGACGCCGCTGATCTCCACCTGGGTCTCGGAGACCTGGGAGGCGATCTCGGAGTACTCCTCGCCTATGCGCTCGAGCTCGGCCTGGGCCTCCTCGTAGCTCAGCTGGGCCGCGTCGAGCTTCTCCTGGGTGGTGGCGGCGAGCGCCATGTGGGGGGCCAGCGAGGCGCAGAGGCCCGCCCCCATGAATATCCTCAGGGCGTCGCGGCGCGTGACGGTGCGCGGCGTGAGCCCTGCGTCGCTCATGCGAACGTGCGAACGGGACATGATGTCTCCTTGGTCCTTGGGTACGGTTCCGGTGCAAAAGGACACGTTCAGTCATTGTAGCGGCAATGGCGCCCTGCCACGAGATGCACAGAGAGCTTGACCCCTCCGGGCAAGGGGTCCGACCCGTCCGGGCTTGGCGTCAGCGGTTCTCTATCGCGGCGACATTTCCCACGGTGATGGTTATGCGGCCCTCGGCGTCGCGGGAGAAGTCAAGGTAGCCGGGCTTGTCCGCGAGCTCGGAGGGGAAGGTGATCTCCACGCCGGTGTCGGTCTTTATCTTGTGGCTGCGGGTGAGGCGGTTTGCCACCCCGCGACGAACGGGCGCCTCCTCGGGAAGCGACGCCTGCCGAACGCGCTCCTCGAAGCGCTCCGCAACGTCCGGCCGGTCCTCGAAGACGGCGCGACCCACCTCTGCGGGCGCGAAGCTCTCCTCCACCTCCGCCGCGCGGGCCACCACGGCCTTGGCGCGGCCCACCTCGACCGCCGGCGTGAGCCCGAACTCCTCCGCCACGTCGCGCACGATGACGCTCACCTCGTCGATGACCTCGTGGCTCGAGGCCTCGCTCGTGCACTGGAGGAAATGCTCGGGGATGATGGAGACGCTCGTGCCGCCCACGCTGCGCTCCTTGTCGTGGAAGTCTATAGCCATGGTCTCCGCGTCAACGAGCACGTAGGAGGCGACCTTCTGCGACGGGTTGGGCAGCACGGCGTCCTGGCGGGCTATGTCGTTGGAGTCGCCGCCCACCTCGTGCACGAACGACTGCTTGCGGGGCAGGAGCAGCACCGCAAAGAAGCGCCTCCCCACGGGCCCGTCGAAGGAGGGGCCCTCGTCTCCGGACTCGGCGTCGCCGGAGCCGCCGGCGTCCGTGTCCGTGAAGTCCGCCACCAGGAGGTCGCACTGCTCGAGGTCCTCCGCGCGGCGCAGCTCCTCCCAGAACCACTGGGCTATCTCCACGGAGAAGTCCACGAACTCGCGCTCGCCCGCGAGGTAGCGAGAGAGCTCGAAGGCAAACCCGGAGTCCTGCGAGAACGAGCCGTGCCGGCTCTCCGCGTTGGAGGAGATCTTCCTCAGGTGCCGCTGCACGTAGGAGCGCGTCGAGCGCACCATGAGGTCGAGCGGCCGCTCCGAGAAGTACGTGGAGCCGGACTCGAAGTCAAAGACGTGGAGGATGGCGTGGTCTACCTTGAGCATGTGTTCCCTTCTCGCTTGACGGAAGTGGGACAGACGCCAGCAGGCGCCTGCCCCACCGAATGACTCAAAAGGGGTCTGTCCCCTATTTAATCACTTGCCGTCCTCCGGACGCTC
The DNA here is from genome assembly GCF_002159625.1 of Olsenella sp. An285. Lineage (GTDB taxonomy): Bacteria > Actinomycetota > Coriobacteriia > Coriobacteriales > Atopobiaceae > Thermophilibacter > Thermophilibacter avicola. Next base: position 40,488 of record NZ_NFIZ01000001.1, on the reverse strand, counting down.
GAGCGAGGGGATGAGGTCGCGGAACTCGTTCTCGTCGGCGTTCTTGTGCGGGGACTTCTTCGCGTAGCGCTTGACGGCCGCGGCGGTCTTGTTGATGGACTGCAGCGTGCCGGCGCCCGCGACGCAGCCGCCCGGGCAGGCCATGCCCTCGAGCAGGTAGCCGGGGTACTTGCCCTTCACGGCGTCCTTCATCATCTTGCGGCAGTTCTCGAGGCCCTCGGCGTTGACCACGTTGACCTCGCGCTCGGGGTGCAGGTTCTTGATGACGTTGACCACGGCGTTGGCCACGCCGCCCGCGACCGCGAAGCCGCGGCCGTCGGCCGAGGCGGTGCCGAAGTCGGACTCGCCCTCTCCCTCGAGCTTGGTGTACTCGTCGATGCCGGCGCCCTTCATCATGCCCGCCATCTCCTCGAAGGTGAGGACGAAGTCGACCTCGGAGCGCACGGACTTGCGCATGGCCTCGAGCTTCTTGGCCGAGCACGGCCCAACGAAGACGATCTTGGCGTTGGGGTGCTGCTGGCGCAGCATGCGCGCCGTGAGCGTCATGGGCGTGAGGGCCATCGAGATGCACTCGGCGTGCTCGGGGAACTCGGTCTTGGCCATGACCGACCACGCGGGGCAGCAGGAGGTGCCCATGAACGGGATCTTCTCGGGAACCTCCTCGAGGAAGTCCTCGGCCTCCTGGACGGTGCAGAGGTCGGCGCCGATGGCGACCTCCTCCATGCCGGAGAAGCCCAGCATCGTGAACGCCTGGCGCAGCTTGTCCACGTTGCCCTTGCCGCCGAACTGCCCCACGAAGGCCGGCGCCACCTCGGCGATGACCTCGTCGCCGCGGTTGATGGCCTGGATGACCTGGAAGATCTGGCTCTTGTCGGCGATGGCGCCAAAGGGGCAGTTGATGAGGCACTGGCCGCAGGAGACGCACTTCTCGTAGTTGATCTGGGCGCGACCGTGCTCGTCGGAGCCGATGGCGTGCATGCCGCAGGCGTCCGCGCACGGGCGCACGTGGTGCTGGATGGCATGGTAGGGGCAGGTGTTGAAGCACATGCCACAGTGGATGCACTTCTCCTGGTCGATGTAGGCCTTCTTGTCCTTGAAGGTGATCGCGCCCTTGGGGCAAATCTCGCGGCACGGGTGCGCGAGGCAGCCCTGGCAGCCGTCCGTCACGCGGTAGACGTTGTCCTCGCACGCGTTGCAGGCGAACTTGATGACGTTGACCAGGGGCGGCTCGTAGTAGGTCTCCGGCACCGCGGCGTCGGCGAGGCCGTCCGTGAGGCTCTCGCGCTTGTCCACGCCCTGCAGCGGCAGGCCCATCGCCAGGCGGATGCGCTGCTCGACGATGGCGCGCTCCAGGAAGACCGACTCGCGGTAGGTGGCCACGTCACCGGGGATGATCTCGTACGGGAGGTCACGGATCTTGCGACGGGTGGTCTTCTCGTCGTCTTCCTTCATGTCGTAGGCGATCTTGGCCACGTTGGAGAACACGTTGCGGCGAATCTCGGTAAGGTTGGTGTACACGCCACGCATGGTATCGGCCATAGGTGCCCCTCTCCTGGCAGCTTCCGTTCCGTCGTGCGCGTCCCCTCAGATGCGCACTCGTCCCTATAAGTATCGCACAGCGCGGTCCCCGCGACGCGATGGTCCGGGTGCCAATTCTCAGCGCCCGAAGAGGGACCGAACTTGACAGTTTGACCCGAGCAAACTGTCAACCCACGGGGGCAGGCCACAGGCGCTCCGGCCACGCGGTCTCGAGGCGCAGGCGCTCCCCCGTCACGGGATGGTCGAGCCCCTCCCGCCAGGCGTGGAGCAGAAGGCCGGCCCCGGAGCGCGCGCCGCCATAGAGGGGGTCTCCCACGATGGGAAACCCAAGCGACGCCAGGTGCACGCGAATCTGGTGCCGCCTTCCGGTGCCGAGCCTCACCAGCAGGAGCGACCTTGCGCCCGCAACCGCCAGTCTCCGCACGTGGGTCTCGGCGGGCTTTCCCTGCCCCGGGCGGCAGACGCGCATGCGGCGGGCGTCGTGGCGGTCCCGGCCGATGGGCGAGCGGACGTCCTTCTCGCCCCAGGGGAAGCGGCCCGAGACCACGGCGAGATAGGTCTTCTCCATGTCGTGACCCGCGACCTGGGCGTCCAGCGCCGGCTGCGTCGAACGGTCGAGCGAGAAGATCACGATGCCCGTGGTCTCCCTGTCGAGGCGCTGGACCGCCTGGGGGCGCACGTCCGAGCGGCCCTCCGCCACCAGATGCTCGGCCACGACGTCCGTGAGCGTGCGGGCGCCGGTCCCGTCCGCGTGCACCAGGATCCCGGCGGGCTTGTCCCAGGCCAGCAGGACCTCGTCCTCGTATATGATGCGCAGGCTCTCCATGTCCCTGACCCTATCACAGCCCGGCCGTCAGGGCGTGCGGCGTTGCGAGAAATCGAGCCGGGGCACTCGCGGGACGCGGGAGCGTTGCCAGATTCGGGGCCGGGGCACTCGCCGGGCGCAGAAGCGTTGCCAGATTCGGGGCCGGGGCACGTCGTGGGGGCGACGCGTGGACCGTTCTTCTCGTCTGGTACCCATCGATTAATATATTGCTTAAATTTCCCTAGGCCCTACCAGCTCTCAAAGCGAGAAGAACGTCGGCTCGCAGCCCAGGGCGTGCCCCGGCCCAAAATATGACAACGCCCGAGCGGAAATCCGTGCCCTGGCCGCCAAAGTCGCAACGCGAGTGCGCCGCCCCACACGTGCCCAGCCCGGCGACGCTCCGTGACAGTATCGTAAGCTCCGCCGCCCACCTGCGGTTTTACGGCCTCTGGCGGAAGCCACAGCCAAGACGCGGGCGCGACGGCGCCACGGATGGTCTACGCTCAGGCAACGGGAAGCCACGTGCCGGAGGATGCCATGACGCGCAAGGACCTCGAGAAGGTGCCCACCACGGGAGACGAGACCCGGGCCATGCCCGAGCAGGAGCCCATAGGGATCATCCAGCGCGGCCCGGTCAAGGACGGCTCCGCGGGAGGGGGCACGCCGGCTCAGGGAGGCGCCCCCGGCGGCGAGGTCGCCGTCGACGGCGACCCCGAGGAGACGGACGAGGACGTCGAGGCGCGCCTGGCCTACGAGTCGCTCATGCGCCACCGCAGGGCGCGCCGGCGCAAGAAGGTCGTCGCCGCGGCCATCGTGGCGGGCCTCGCGCTCGCGGGCGGCATAGCCTGGGGCGTCACGTCCATGCAGGCCAACCAGACGACCGAGGAGACGCAGCTCCAGACCTTGCCGGTGTACCGCGGGGAGTTCTCCGAGTCCGTCCAGGCGACGGGCACGGCCCAGCCCCTCTCCTCCGTGGTGGTGACGCCCGAGGTTGACGGCATCATAGAGTCCGTCCGCGTTGCGGAGGGCTCCACCGTGAGCGAGGGTGACGTCCTTCTCACCATAAAGAACGACGACCTCGACCGTGCGGTGCGCGAGGCGGAGATATCCGTGCGCAGCGCCAAGGCGGGCGTCTCCTCCGCGCAGGAGGCCTACGACCAGACCTTCAAGAGCTACGGCTCGGCAACGGCCGCCCGCACGTCAGCCGAGTCCCGCGCCGCCTCCGGAGAGGTCTCGCTCCTGGACACCTCCGGCATGCCGCCGGTGTCAGACACGGGCGCGACCGACGGGACGGACGCCCTGCCCGGCGCATCGTGGGCGGACGTCCAGCAGGCCGCGGCGCAGCTCGACTCCGCCAAGCTCGCGCTGGAGAGCGCGCAGCAGGCCTACGACCAGGCCGTCGCCCAGGCGGGCAAGCGCACCGTCACCGCACCGTCGTCCGGCTCCGTCGTGGTCATGAACGCCGTGCAGGGCGCCGCGCTCGGCGCGGGCGGAGGGGCGGGGTCCGGCTCCTCGGGCACCCTCATCCAGATCGCGGACCTCTCGCAGATGACCGTGAGCGTGCAGGTCAACGAGGTGGACATCTCCCGCATAGCGGTGGGGCAGGCCGCGCGCGTGACCTTCTCGGCCCTCCCCGGGACCATGCTCGACGCGCAGGTTACCCGCATCTCCACGGTGTCGTCCTCGGACCCCAACGGCTACAACTACGGCGTCGTGACCTACGACGTGGAGCTGCTCATCCCCGACCCCGTGCCCGAGCTCAAGCCCGGCATGACGGCGAGCGTGGAGATCCTCCTGCAGCACGTGCCGGACGCCATGACGGTTCCCTCCTCCGCCCTCGCGACCGATGACGGCACGAGCTTCTACGTCTACGTCATGACCGACCCCGAGACCCAGGCGTGCGAGCGGCGGGACGTCACCGTGACCGCACAGAGCGCCACCAACGCCGCGGTGGAGGGCGACCTCCAGGACGGCGACCTCGTGGTGCTAGACCCGTACTCCGTGCCCGTCGCGGGCATGGGCGCGGGCGAGCAGGACGGCGGGCTCGCGGGCGGGGGCCTCGACGACAGCGCGGCGGACGACGGCATGACGGCCGACGACGGTGCTGCGGCTGACGCCGTCGCGACCGAGAGCCAGGCGGACGCCGTCGCGACCGACGCCGAGCCGGCGGCCTAACCATGACGCCCGCCATCGACATCCGCCGCGCCTGGCGCATCTACGAGACGGACGCCGGCTACACCCCGGCCCTGCGCGGCGTCACGCTCTCAGTTGCCCGTGGCGAGTTCCTCGCCATCATGGGACCCTCCGGCTCGGGCAAGTCCACCCTCATGAACATCCTGGGCTGCCTCGACCGCCCCACCTCCGGCACCTACCTCCTCGAGGGCATAGACGTCACCGAGCTCTCCGAGGACGACCTCGCCCACGTGCGCGCCAGCCGGCTGGGCTTCGTCTTCCAGTCGTTCAACCTGCTCCCGCGCGCCACCGTCCTGCGCAACGTGATGCTGCCGCTCGTCTACTCCGACACGCCCCCGCACGACCGCGAGCTCGCCGCCTGGCGCGCCCTGCGCTCCGTGGGCCTTCCCGAGGAGCACTACCTCCATCGCTCCAACGAGCTCTCCGGCGGCCAGATGCAGCGCGTGGCCATCGCCCGCGCGCTCGTCAACGACCCCGCGATCATCTTCGCGGACGAGCCCACGGGCAACCTCGACACCGCGACGGGCGAGATGGTCATGCGCACCTTCCGCCGCATGCAGCGGCGCGGCAAGACCATCGTGCTCATCACCCACGACCCCGAGGTCGCCGCCTGGGCGGACCGCACCGTGCACATCCGCGACGGCAAGCTCTTCTCGGACGAGGAGGAGCGCGCCTATCTCGCCGGGCTCGCCGCCAGAAAGGACGGCGAGAAGGGCGCCGAGAAGGACGGCGGCATCGGACCCGCGTCCTTCTCGCCCGCGCCGCCCGCCTCCCCGCTCCGCTCCAAGCTCCTGGGGGTGCCCTGCCTATGAGAGCGCGCGACCTCGCCTACGAGACCTCCACCGCCCTTCTGGCCAACCGGGCGCGCACGCTGCTCACGGTGCTGGGCATCGTGATCGGCATCGGCGCCGTCATAGCCATGACGGCGCTCATCGACGGCGTCAAGGCGCAGCTGGTGGGACAGCTCGGCCTCAACATGTCCCGCACCGTGAGCATCACCTGCTGGCCCCCGGGCAACCAGCCGCTCGACCTCGACGACGTGGAGGAGATCGGCCAGGCGCTGGCCTCCGACTACGAGTTCGTCACCGGGTTCACGAGCACGGGCGCCCAGGCCTCCTCGAGCACGGCCTCCATCGACTACCTCACCATCACCGCGTGCGAGCCGGAGTACTTCCGCGCCATGGGCTACGAGGCGGCGCGCGGCAGGCTCTTCGACGAGGAGGAGGCCGAGGAGGGCGCCATGGTGGTGGTCCTGGGCGGCAGCTCGGTGAAGAGCCTCTTTGGCTCGCCCGACGCCGACTGCGTGGGACAGACCGTGCGCATTGGGTCCAGCAGCTACACCATCGTGGGCGTGGTGGACGAGGGCCTCACCTACGACTACGACGTCTGCTACATGCCGGCGGAGACCGCCGTGACGCGGCTCATTGGGCAGGGCGGGTACAACTCGTGGCAGATCACGGGCTTCGCGCGCGAGGGCTCGGACATGTACGCCGTCGCCGCGGCCACCGAGTCCTACCTCTACAGCCGCTACAACATCCCCGTGCCGGACCCGGACCAGACGAGCTTCTCGAGCGACGAGGGCTACGTCTACGTGCAGACCGCGCAGGCGCTCATCGACCAGCTGGACGCCACCACGGCCACCTTCCGGATGCTCGCGCTCGCCGTGGCGGGAATCTCGCTTCTGGTGGGCGGCATCGGCATCATGAACATGATGCTCACCAACGTGACCGAGCGCATCCGCGAGATAGGCCTGCGCAAGGCCCTGGGCGCGCGCCGCGGGGACGTCACGGGCCAGTTTCTGCTGGAGAGCGTGACCATCTGCATCGTGGGAGGGGTGCTGGGGATAGCCGTGGGCTACGGCGGCGCATGGCTGCTCGCGAGCGTGGCGGGCTCGGCCCTGGGCTCCATGATGGGCGCAAGCGGGGCCATCGTGCCCGTGATCTCTCCGGCAACGGTTGCCATGGCCACCGGCATCTGCGTGGGCATCGGCGTGGTCTTTGGCTGGTACCCGGCCCGCCGCGCCGCGCGCATGGACCCGGTGGAGTCGCTGCGCTACCAGTAGCGCCGTCCAGCGCGAGCGGCAGCCCCCTTGAGGGTATGTACCGTGCGCATACCAGGTATGTACGGTTTTCGACCCGGCCGTTCTTCTCGGCAGCGCTCTGACCTGCGGCTCTGCGAGAAGGACGACGGGCCGAATCGTACATACCCGGTGTGTACAGTGCGCATACCCTCACGCTCAGGAACGCCAGGCGAGAGGGACGGCGCGCCTACCCCAGGCGCGCCCTCACGGCGTCGACGAGCCCCGCCATCGGGACCTGGACCTGCTCGTGGGACCCCATGTCGCGAAGCGTGGCCGAGCCGGCGGCAACCTCGTCCGCGCCCATCACCACGCACAGGCGGGCGTGCAGCTTGTCGGCCTGCTTGAACTGGCTCTTGAGCGAGCGGCCCTGGTAGTCGGCCTCGGTGCGCACGCCCGCGGCGCGCAGCGCGAGGCACGCCTCGAAGGCGGCCGCGCGCTCGGCCTCGCCGCCGGTGGAGGCAACGTAGACGCACTCGGGCTCGGCGCCGCCCATCTCCACGCCCTGGGCGCTCAGCGCAAGCGCGATGCGCTCGAAGCCAACCGCAAAGCCCAGGCCCGGGGTGGGCTTGCCGCCCTCGAGCTCAACGAGCCCGTCGTAGCGGCCGCCGCCGCCGATGGCGCCCACGCCCGCGCCCACGGCCTCCACCTCGAAGACCGTGCGGGTGTAGTAGTCCAGCCCGCGCACGAGCGTGGGGTCCTCCACGTAGGAGACGCCCGCGGCGTCCAGGTAGCGCTTGACGGCGGCGTAGTGCTCGGCGCACTCGTCGCAGAGGTTGTCCGGGGCGAGCGGCGCGCCCTTCATGACCTTGCGGCAGTGGTCGTTCTTGCAGTCGAAGGCGCGCAGCGGGTTGATCTGGGCGCGCTCGAGGCAGTCCTCGCACATCTCGTCCGCGTGGTCCAGGATGAAGGTGCGGACCTTGTCACGGTAGGCGGGGCGGCAGGCGGCGTCGCCCATCGAGTTGATCACCAGGCGCAGGTTCTCGCGGGCAAAGCCCAGGCGCTCGAAGTACTGCATGAGCATGATGATGCACTCGGCGTCCGCGGCGGGGTCGGCGGCGCCCAGCCACTCGACGCCCACCTGGTGGAACTGGCGCAGGCGGCCCTTCTGCGGGCGCTCGCCGCGGAACATCGCCTCGGCGTACCAGAGCTTGGCGGGAGCGGCGCCCTGCGGCACGAAGTTGTTCTCCACCGCGGCGCGCACCACGCCGGCCGTACCCTCGGGGCGCATGGCCATGCGCTGGCGCGGCTTGAGGTGAGACTCGCTGCCGCGCTCCAGCAGGTCGCCGAAGAGCGCGCCGGAGACCACGCGGAACATCTCCTTTCGCACCACGTCCGTGGACTCGCCGATGCCGTGCACGAAGGTGTCCACCTGCTCGATGGCCGGCGTCTCGATCATGTCGAAGCCGTACGCGCCAAAGAGCTCGCGCGCCTCGTCCTGCATGCGCTGCCAGGCGCGCATGTAGCCGCCATAGAGGTCCTCGGTCCCCTGAACCTTCTGAGCCATCGGGCATCCCTTCTCGCCGTGCAGTTTTACAGCCGTCAAGTATAGCGCGAGTCCGCAGCGCGCCGTTCTTCTCGTCAGCTCGATCGACTTGTTCTTCCCACGGGGACAATCTCAGTCTCTGCCGTCACCACGCCGTGATACGCTGTCCGAAATCGCCGAGGTGGGGAGACACGATGGGGCTATTTGACAAGCTGCGCGGAAAGAAGGAGCCGGACGTCTGGGAGGATGCCGCCAAGATGACACCGCGCTTCTACCGCGACAAGGACGACGACCACCCCATGGGCATGCTCCTCCTGCACGAGGACAGAAAGACGATGCTCCCCCGCTATCCGCAGACAATGTACCAGGTGAGCGGTGAGGCCGTCTTTGACTGGCGCCTCCTGCTCGTGAGCAACGAGGCCGGAGATCTTCTCGCGACCATGGACTACTTCGAGGCGCTCGACCTCATCGAGCCCGATGCGCTCGCGACCGACGCAAACTTCGTGCTCACGCCGTCCTACACCACCGCCGACCTGCTCGACCTCGCCGCCCGCAGCTATTCGGCGCAGTAGCTCCCGCAGCGACGGCGCGACCGGCGGCCAAGTATAGCGGAGCAGCCACGGCACCGCCTCGGAGGGGCGCGTACACCCCGCCATCAAATGAGGGTCTCAAATCAGCAGGTCAAAGCTCTGTCGAGAAGAACGGGCCGCCCGGAAGGTGTAACCTCTCGGGCGGCCGCACATGTCACGACGCTAGGTTCTTCTCGCCAGGCTCTTCTCGCCCGCTAGGCGATCTTGACGACCCAGCCCTCGGGGCCCTCGATCTCGCCGGCCTGGATGCCGGTGAGCGTCTCGCGCAGTCTGGACATGACGGGGCCCACGTGCTCCATGCCGCCCTCACCAAAGGTGACCTCGACGTCGCCGTTCACGACCTTGCCCACCGGCGAGATCACGGCCGCGGTGCCGCACATGCCGCACTCGACGAAGGCACCCTCCGCGACCTCCTCGAACTTGACCGGGCGCTCCACCACGGTCATGCCGAGCATGTCCTGCGCCACCTGCACGAGGCTGCGGCGCGTGATGGACGGCAGGATGGAGTCGGTCGCGGACTGCGGCACCACGAGCGTACCCTCGCGGTCGACGAACAGGAAGTTTGCGCCGCCGGACTCCTCCACGAAGGTGTGGGTCTGCGGGTCGAGGAACATGTTGTCCGCGAAGCCCTCGGCGTGCGCCTGCACGCTCGGGTAGAGGGACATGGCGTAGTTGAGGCCGGCCTTGATGGCGCCGGTTCCGTGCGGCGCGGCGCGATCGTACTCGGGAACCTTGACGGCCACCGGCTTGACGCCGCCCGAGTAGTACGGGCCCACAGGCGTCACGAGGATGCGGAACTGGTACTCGTCGGCAGGCTTGACGCCGATGACCTCGCCGGTTGCCACCATGAAGGGGCGCACGTAGAGCGTGGCACCGGAGCCGAAGGGCGGAACCCAGGCCTCGTTGGCCTTGACGACCATCTTGACCGCCTCGACGAACTTGTCCTCCGGGAAGGGCGGCATCACGATGCGACGCGCGGAGTCGGCCATGCGCGAGGCGTTGAGGTCCGGACGGAAGCAGACGATGTCGCCGTCCTTGGTGGTGTAGGCCTTGAGGCCCTCGAAGACCTCCTGGCAGTAGTGGAAGATGCCCGCGCACTCGGAGAGCGTGAGGGTGTGGTCGGTGGTGAGGCCGCCCTCCTCCCAGGCGCCGTCGTGATAGTTGCAGACGTAGCTGTAGTCGGTGGGCTGATAGGCAAAGCCGAGGCTGCCCCAGTCGATGTCCTTCTTCTCCACTGCCATGATTGCCCCCTCGTGCCGAGATTGCGTGAAATGCGTGCTGCGGACACGATAAACCCTTTGGTGGCGCAGGGCGCGGCGGGTTGCTGAGGTTGTAACATTGCTGGGACACGAACCCAGCCCCAGAAGAGCCGAGGCACACCATGCGCATGTTCCGCAACGACTACTCCGAGGGCGCGGCACCCGAGATCATGGCCGCGCTCGTGGCGACCAACGACGAGCAGACCGTCGGCTACACCGAGGGCGACGCCCACTGCGAGCGCGCCCGCGAGCTCATCCGCGCGGCGTGCGGGCGGGACGACGTGGACGTGGAGTTCTGCATCGGCGGAACGTCGGCCAACGTCATCGGCGTGACCGGGCTGCTGCGCGACTGGGAGGGCGCCGTCTGCACGCCGGACGCCCACATCAACGTGCACGAGACCGGAGCCGTGGCGGCGTGCGGGCGCACCGTGCTGCCCACGGACGACCGCGACGGCTTCCTCTCCCCCGAGGCCGCCGAGCGCGTCTGGCGCTTCCAGACCTCGACGGGTCGCCACATGACGCGGCCGGGCTGCGTCTACATCTCCGACACCACCGAGATAGGCGGCGTATGGGACCTCGAGCGCTTCGACGCGATCTGCGACTGGGCGGACGGTCACGAGCTGCCGGTCTTCCTCGACGGAGCGCGGCTGGGCAGCGGCCTCACCTCCCCCGCCGCGGGCGGCCTCACGCTGGAGCACATCGCCAGGCGCTGCGGGGCGCTCTACATCGGCGGCACCAAGAACGGCATGCTCATGGGCGAGGCCATGGTCATCTCCGACCCGCGCCTGCGCGAGGCCTTCCCGTTCCTCCAGAAGGAGCGCGGCGGGCTGCTCGCCAAGGGGCGCCTGCTCGGCGTGCAGTTCGAGGCGGCCTTCGAGCAGCCGACAGACGGCGGCGGCGAGGCGCTCTACTGGAGGCTCGCGCGCCATGCCAACGAGTGCGCGCTCAGGCTGCGCTCCGGCATGCGCGACCTTGGCTTCGAGCCGTACGGTGACTCCGCCTCCAACCAGCAGTTCTTTGTCATGACACCGGCGCAGCGCGACGCCTTCGAGGCCGCGTGCGGCTGCGAGACCTTCTATGAGCTTCCGGACGGCAACGTGGTCGCGCGCTTCGTCTGCTCCTGGGCCACACGCCAGGAGGACGTCGACGAGCTCCTGGCTCTCGCTGAATCTCTGGCTTAGACCGGGGCGCCCGGGCTGCAAATCTTGCCTTCGGGCCGGTGATTTGCCGGGCCAGCTGCAAAACCGGCCTTCGGGTCAGTGGATTTTGGGGCCAGCCGCGCGCATTCTGCGGGAGCATAGCACCGTTCTCCCATATGAGCTTTAGGCCGCTCTTTGGTATTCAAGCTCTGGGACACATTTTCCACCGGCCCGAACGGGGTTTTTGCATCCACGGGCCCCGATCACTGTCCCGAAGCCAGGTTTTGCACTCACCCCGCCGAGCCACCGGCGGCCGAAGAGGCCGGAGCTACAGCTCGAGCCCCACGAAGGTATCGATGAGCTCGTCGGCGGCGCTCAGGTCCTGGCCGATGGCGCAGCGCGTGCAGCCAATCGTGTAGCAGCCCGCCGCCTGCCCCGCCGCAACGCCCGTCGAGGAATCCTCGAACACCACCGCATGCCTCGCGTCCACGCCAAGGAACTCGAGCGCTCGCCGGTAGGGCTCCGGGTCCGGTTTGCAGCGCGTGACCATGTCCCCGAAGACCATCACGTCAAAGAGGTCGGTCGCGCGCAGGCGGTTGAGCGCCGTGAGGACGCAGCGGGCGATCGTGGTCGAGACCAGGCCCACGGCGATGCCGCGCTCCCTAAGGCCCGCCAGAAGCTCGCGCACACCAGGCTCGAGCTCGAGGTCCGCCTCGGAGTACGTGCGGTAGCAGTGGTCGCGCAGGCGCTCGTAGTCGTCAATCGTGTGGGGAGAGCCGTACTTCTCAAGCAGCGGCGGCACCACCACGCGGTCGTCCCCGCCCGAGAGGGCGTAGAGCTCCTCGTCCGGAATGGGCGCGCCGAGCTTGCCCAGCACCTCGCGCACGAGCACGAGGTTGTGGCGCTCCGTGTCGCAGAGCGTCCCGTCAAAGTCAAAGAGCACGGCGTCGATGCGCTCCGGGCGCGCCATCGCGGCCTCCTTAGGTCAGCGGTCGGGCAGACGGACGATTGGTGGCAGCAGTGTAGCAGACCACCGCTGACCTGCATGTCAAAGCATTTTGACACGCCCCGTCAACCCGCCGCTCCCACCGCAGCGCTGACACCCCTCAGAGCTCGATCACGGCGTACGAAACGCGGTTGCGCCGCTCCATCCACGAGAAGAACTCCTCGGGCGTACGCACGGGAATCGCGGAGCGCTCGAAGTCGCGCGCGTTTCTCGTCACGATGACGGACGCATCGATGCTCGTGGCAACCTGGTACACCAGCGCGTCCTCGAAGTCGGGCCAGTCGGAGTCCAGCGCGCGGTCGACCTCGCGCTCTCCCGGGGCGCACACGCGCACAAAGCGCCTCAGTGCCCGCAGCGCATCTCGCGCCGCAGACACGCACGACGGGCGCCCGCCGTTGCTCAGCACGTAGAACACGTCGGTCACCTGCGATGAGCTCATCCAGAGCTCATAGTCCCCCATCTCGGCAAAGACCATGAGCTTCCGCGCGAGCTCGTAGAAGTCACCGCGTCGGGCGAGAAAGTCAACGAGCACGTTGCTGTCCACGAGCACGCGAATCATCGACCGTCCCCCATCAGGCCGTCGTCGGAAAGCCGCTCCATCCGAGCCCGTCTCACGTCCATTGCCGCAAACCGCGCGTCAAGCTCGACCTTGGGCACGGCGTCCACCGCCGCGACGGCGGCACGCAGCCGCTCTCCCCGCTCCTCCTCGGGAGCCGAGAAGGGCAGCGCGCGCCGGGAGATGACGTAGTCATACAGCTCGTTAATCACCTGAGAGGCGTTGGTCCCAAGCTCCCTGAGCACCTGGTTGCCCAGTTCCTTCTTGGCCTGCGACATCCGGCCCGTAACCATCGCGTCCACGGTCCACCTCCTCGAAGCGTTGTACCGTACAACAACTATATCACGCCACGCCCCCCACAGCGGCTAGAGAATCCGCTCAGAGACGACCGCCCCGCCGGCACCTCCGACTTTCTAAGCAGGATCTTTCGCGAAGCGCAGTCCTGCGTGAAAGTCGGAGGGGCCGGCGGGGCGGCAAAGCGCGATGAGACGTTCTTCTCGCTATGCGTCCTTCATGATGATGTCGCGCACGATGCCGGAGACGCGGTCGCACGCGTCGAGGCAGAGCTCCATGCGGTCGAAGATGCGCAGCCAGGTGACCGCGTACTTGCCGGAGGCGTCCTCCTCGTCGGAGAAGAGGCGGCGCAGCGCCTGCTGGTAGACGGTGTCGCCCTCGTCCTCCACGGTGCCCACGCTGATGGCCTTCTCCAGGACCACGCGGTCCTTCTTGTAGTCGGGCAGGTGGTCGATCATCTCCTGCATCTCGTGGACGGCGTGGACCGTGAGCTCGGAGATCTGCTTGGCCTCGATGCGCAGGTCGCCGATGTTGAAGAGGTCAAGGCGCACCGCCACGCCGTACATGGAGTCAACCACGTCGTCCAGGGCAAGGGCGAGCGACGAGATGTCCTCGCGGTCGATGGGGGTGATGAAGGAGGTGTAGAGCTTGGCCATGATGGCCTTGACGCGCTCGTCGGCCTTGGACTCGTAGACCTTCATCTGCGGGATGGAGCTCATGGACTCCGGGAAGTTGCAGATGATCTCGTTGTACTCGTCCGCGGCGTCGACGATGAGCGCGGCGAACTCCTTGAGCATGGTGTAGAACTCGTCTTCCTTCTTGATGCGGGGCATGTGGACTCCTTTTCGGGTTGGGCGATAGGAACGGTTGAGAAGAACGGCGGGCTCGCCGCTCAAGCGTGACTAGAACAGGACGAGGAAGAGCTTGGCGAGCAGAAAGCCGATGACGCCGCAGCCCGGGAACGTGAAGACCCAGGTGAGGACCATCTCCTTGGCCACGCCCCAGTTGACGGACTTGGGGTCCTTGGCGGCGCCGGCACCCATGATGGCGGCGGTCTTGGTGTGCGTAGTGGAGACGGGCAGGCCCGTCAGCGTGGCAATGAGCAGGCTCGCCGTGGCCGAGACGGAGGCGGCGAAGCCCTGGTACTTGTCCAGGCGCACCATCTCCATGCCCACCTTCTTGATGATCTTCTTGCCGCCCACGGCGGTGCCGATGGCCATCACCGCGGCGCACATCACCATGATCCAGAGCGGGAACCCGCCCATCTCCCCCACCGTCAGGTTGAGCGAGAGCGCGATGGCGAGCATGGCGGTGGACATGAACTTCTGGCCGTCCTGCGCGCCGTGCATGAGGGCCACGCCCGCGGCGCCGAGCACCTGCATGCGGCCAAAGAAGTTGTTGGCCGTGCGACGGTCGGCGTTCTTGCAGGCGATGGGGATGATCTTGGAGATCACCCAGCCGGCGATGAAGCCCAGGACGGTGGAGAGCACGAGGCCGTAGACGACCTTGATCCACTCGCCCATGTTGACGCCGTCGAGGCCGCCGGAGACCGCGAGCGCGGCGCCCGTGAGGCCGGCGATGAGCGCGTGGCTCTCCGAGGTGGGGATGCCAAAGAGCCAGGCCCCCACGCCCCAGGCCACGATGCCCACGGTGGCGGCGGCAAGCGCTATGAGCGCGGCGTGCGTGTCCCCGCCAAAGTCCACCATGCCGGAGATGGTGTCCGCGACGGCCGTGGAGATGAACGACATCGCCACGAGGCCCACGAAGTTGCAGACGACGGACATGAAGATTGCCGAGTCGACGTCGATGGAGCGGGTTCCCACCGGCTCGGCGATGGCGTTCGCGGCGTCGGTGGCGCCGTTCACGAAGATGGTCCCCATGACGAGGAGCATGACGATGATCAAGAAGGGGTTGCTCGACAGGACGCCGAGGAACTGGTCAAAGCTAATCAAGGGCGCACTCGCTTCCTTTACCGGCCGCGCACGCTGCGTGTCGGCCAATTGTCACAGCTTTGTAAACGACTGATAAGGATAGCGTAAAGTGCCCGGGAGAAACGGCGAGAAGAACCGTGTTAGGCCGACCGTTCGCCGTAGCTTACAGGAAGCTTACAATACGCCGCCGCGAAGAGGCGTGTGCGAAAGGGGGTCGGGTCCCTTTTCGCACACGCCCCGTCTGTTAATTGGGGACAGTCCCCAATTAACAGACGCCGTTGGAGCGGATGATCTGCTGGTACGCGTAGAAGCTGTCCTTGCGGATGCGAGAGTAGTCGCCCGTGCCGTCGTCGTGCTTGTCCACGTAGATGAAGCCGTAGCGCTTGCGCATCTCGCCGGTGCCGGCGGAGACCAGGTCGATCGGGCCCCACCAGGTGTAGCCGATGAGGTCCACGCCGTCGTCGATGGCCTCGCCCATCGCCGCCACGTGCTTCCTCAGGTAGTCGATGCGGTACGGGTCGTGCACGCGCGGCGTGCCGTCCGCGTCCTTCTCGACCTCGTCGAGGGCGCCCATGCCGTTCTCCACCACCATCATCGGGATCTGGTAGCGCGCGTAGATCTGGTTGAGGGCGATGCGCAGGCCCGTGGGGTCCACCTGCCAGCCCCAGTCCGTGCTCTCGAGGTAGGGGTTCTTGCCGCCGGAGACCATGTTGCCTCCCGTGACCTCGGCGTCCCCGTGCGTGGTCACCGTGTTGGACATGTAGTAGCTAAAGGTGTAGAAGTCCACCTTGCCGGCGGCGATGTCCTCGAGGTCGCCCGGCTCCACCTGCAGCTCCACGCCGTGCTCGCGCCAGTAGCGGCGCGCGTAGTACGGGTAGGCGCCGCGCACCTGCACGTCGGAGCAGTACCAGTTCATGCGGTCCATCTCCACCTGGTTGGCCCACACGTCCGCCGGGTCGCAGGTGGCGGCGTAGGTGAGGATGAAGCAGTCCATGTTGCCCATCTTGAGCTCGGGATAGCGCTCGTGGGCATAGCGCACCACGCGACCCGAGGCCACGAACTGGTGGTGGAGCGCCTGGTAGCACTGCTGCGGCGTGAGCTCCACGGCCGAGGCCGGGCCCTCGAAGCCGCGGATCATAGAGGTCTCAAAGAGCGCCCCGGCAGACGACGCGCCAAGGTTGATCTCGTTGAACGTGAGCCACCAGCGCACCTTCTCGTGATAGCGGTCGAGGACGGTCCTTGCGTAGCGCTCGAAGAGCTCGATGAGCTCGCGGCTCTCCCAGCCGTTGTACCTCTCCACCAGCGCATAGGGCATCTCGTAGTGAGAGAGCGTCACCAGAGGCTCGATGCCGTGCGCGCGACAACAGTCGAAGACGCGGTCGTAGAACGCCAGGCCCGCCTCGTTGGGCTCGGCCTCCGTGCCCGTGGGGAAGATGCGGCTCCAGGCGATGGACATGCGGTACATGTTGAAGCCCATCTCGGCAAAGAGCGCGATGTCCTCCTCGTAGCGGTGGTAGAAGTCGATGCCGTCGTGGTTGGGGTAGAACCGGTCGGGGTCGATCTCTATCGTGATCTCGCGCGGGGTATCCACCGAGCCGCCGAGGAAGTGGTCGTCCACGGACGGGCCGCGCCCGTCCACGTCCCACGCGCCCTCGAGCTGGTTGGCCGCCGTCGCGCCGCCCCAGAAGAATCCCTCGGGGAAAGTAACCGCCATGATGTGCCGCCTTTCTTCTCGCCCTTGCCTCTGGTCACAGTATGGCGCAGACATGCGGTCACGGTCTTGGTATCAGGCAAGTGGATAGGTCTTTTCGCTGCTTGAGCAATGCGAACGAGCTCTGCTGATACGTTCTGATATCTTTTCTGGTGAAGAGTGCACGGCAAGAAGAACGGAGCGTCATGGACGTCAGGCGTCGCATACGCGAGGCGCGCGACCTCACCCCGACCGAGCAGCAGCTCGGCCAGAGCGTCCTCGCGCTGGAGGACCGCCTGCGGGACCTCACGATCAAGGAGCTGGCGCGGGCCGCGTCCGTGTCCGTCCCCACGGTTCACCGCTTCTGCCGAAAGCTGGGCCTCACCGGCTACAAGGAGCTCAAGGTCGAGCTGGCGCGGGTCTCGGCGGCGGAGGCCGGGACGACGCCAGTCGACATCAACTTCCCGTTTTCTCCCGGGGAGGAGGCGGGCAGCGTCGCGACACACATCCGAGCGCTCTACGAGGCCACGCTGCGAGACACGCGCGAGCTTCTGGACCCGGCGGAGCTCGACCGCGCCGCCGTTCTTCTCGCCAAGGCCGGGCGCATAGACATCTACACGCAGTCTCACAACCTCTTTCCCGCGCAGATGCTCTGCGAGCGCCTGCTCTCCGTGGGTCGCGACGTCACCTGCCACGAACGCGACGAGCGGCAGATACGCCAGGCCCTCGCCTCCTGCGAAGACGACGTAGCGGTGATGATCTCCTACTCCGGGCTTAACCCGCACCTGCGCAGCCTCGTCCCCGTGCTCGAGGAGCGCCGCGTTCCCGTGATCTTCGTGGGAACGCCCGCCGCCCACCGGCGCAACCCCGGCCTCGACGCGTACCTGGCGGTGAGCGACCGCGAGGACCTCCAGGACCGCATCACCCAGTTTGCGAGCCACGTTGGCGTGCAGTACGTGCTCGACGCCCTCTTTGGCTGCATGTTCTCGCGTGCCTACGAGAAGAACCTGGCGTTCCTGAGGGCATCGCTCCCCTACACCCGTCTTCCGGCACCGGAGGGGTGAGCCCGCCGCAGTGGGGACGCCACCCGCGCCGGCGGCTCGAGCGAGTTGGGTTTTTCGGAGGCGGGGCACAAGATCGGGCAGTAGGTGTCACAAAATGCTTGGCCAGGGCACGCCCCATGTCGCGAGCCCTCGTTCTTCTTGGCAGGCAACTCATTGTTGCATGATGTTTTTAACGGATTAAACTGTCCCTCGAGGATGCTGACGAGAAGGACGGGCTGAATGTCACGCAACGCCGTGCCCTGGCCCCACATTGCGCAACGCCCGGGCGGCCCATCGTGCCCTGGCCCAAAATGACGCGACGGCGCTCCGCAGCCAAGCACGCGACGGACCGGCGTTCAACCGAAACAGCGGCCGCCGGACGCAGCTCAGGCGTCCGGCGGCCCGCGTAACATGACAAAGGGACTGTCCCCCTGTCAAGTTAGAGGGTGTTGCCGGGGAAGTGGCAGTTCACGAAGTGACCCGGCTTGACCTCCTTGGTCGGCGGAACCTCCGCCTTGCACTTCTCGGTGGCGTGAGGGCAGCGCGTGTGGAACGGGCAGCCCTTGGGGATGTTGGTGGGGCTGGGAAGGTCGCCCTCGATGAGCACGTGCTTCTTCTCGATCTCCGGGTCAGCCACGGGAACGGCGGAGAGCAGCGCCTGGGTGTAGGGGTGCTGCGGGTTGGAGTAGAGCTCCTCGTTGGGCGCGATCTCCATGATGTGTCCGAGGTACATGACGCCGATGCGGTCGGAGATCATCTCCACCACGGCGAGGTCGTGGGAGATGAAGAGGTACGTGAGGTTGTACTCCTCCTGGACGTCGCGCAGGAGGTTCAGGACCTGCGCCTGGATGGAGACGTCGAGCGCCGAGACCGGCTCGTCGGCCATGATGAGCTTGGGGTTGACCGAGAGGGCGCGCGCGATTCCGATGCGCTGGCGCTGGCCGCCGGAGAACTCGTGCGGGTAGCGCTCGCCGTGGGCGGGCGACAGGCCGACGACGCCCAGCAGCTCGTGGACGCGCTTGAGGCGCTCGCCCGGGGACATCTTGGTGTGAATGAGCATGGGCTCGCCGATGATGTCCTGGACCTTCATGCGCGGGTTGAGCGAGCCGTACGGGTCCTGGAAGACCATCTGCATCTCGGAGCGGAGCGGCCTGACCTCCTTCTCGGGCAGGTGCGCGATGTCCTTGCCCTCGAAGATGATCTCGCCCTCGTCCGGGGCGATGAGGCGGTTGATGAGGCGGCTCGTGGTGGACTTGCCGCAGCCGGACTCGCCCACGAGCGAGAAGGTCTCGCCGGGGTAGATGTCAAAGCTCACGTTGTTGACGGCGTGAACCCACTTGTTGGGGCGACCGAAGAAGCTCTTGCCCACCGGGAACTGCTTGGAGAGGTTGCGCACGGAGAGCAGGGGCTTGTTCTCAGTTGCTGCCATGCCTAGGCCCCCTTTCTAACGTTTTCGTGGAAGGGGCAGGCGCACTTGTGGTCTTCGCCCACCTTGATGAGCTCGGGCAGCTTCTCGCCGCACGACGGCTGCGCGTACTTGCAGCGCGGCGCGAAGCGGCAGCCCTTGGGCATGACCGAGAGGTCGGGCACCGAGCCGGGGATGGACGGAAGACGGTGCACGCGGCGGCCCAGCTTGGGCACGGACTCGATGAGGCCCTTGGTGTAGGGGTGCTGCGGGTTGCGGAAGAGCTCCTTGACGGGGGCCTCCTCCACGATGTTGCCCGCGTACATGACGATGACGCGGCTGCAGGTCTCCGCCACGACGCCGAGGTCGTGCGTGATGAGCAGGATGCCCGTGTTGCGCTTGTTGCGGATGTCCTCCATGAGGGCCAGGATCTGGGCCTGGATGGTCACGTCGAGGGCCGTGGTGGGCTCGTCGGCGATGAGCAGCTTGGGCTCGCAGGCCATGGCCATGGCGATCATCACGCGCTGGCACATGCCGCCGGAGAGCTCGTGCGGGTAGTTGCGCAGCGTCATCTCGGGCTCGGGGATGCCCACGAGCTTGAGGGAGCGCACGCAGCGCTCGTGGATCTCCTGCTTGGAGAGGCCCTTGTTGTGGAGCGAGATGGCCTCGGTGAGCTGGTTCTCGATGCGCATGATGGGATCGAGGGCGCTCATGGGCTCCTGGAAGATCATCGAGATCTCGTTGCCGCGGATGGAGCGCATCTCGGCCTCGGAGAGGTCGAGGATGCTCTTGCCGCCGAAGTTGATCTCGCCCGTGAGGCGGGTGTTGAGCTTGGAGTGCAGGCGCATGACGGAGAGCGAGGTCACGGACTTGCCGCAGCCGGACTCTCCCACCAGGCCCACGATCTCGCCGGCGCGCACCTGGAAGGAGACGCCGTTGACGGCCGTGATCCAGTCCTTCTTGCCGCGCTTGAACTCGGTCTTGAGGTTCTTGACCTCGAGCAGTGTTTCAGCCATGAGAACCTCCTTAGTTGAGCTTGGGATCGAGCGTGTCGCGCAGGCCGTCACCAAAGAGGTTGAACGCCAGCACCGTGAGGAAGATCACGAGGCCCGGGAAGAGGACCAGGTGCGGGGCGATGGCCAGGTAGTTGCGGCCCTGGGAGAGGATGGCGCCCCACTCGGCCTGGGTGACCGACGCGCCAAAGCCCAGGAACGAGAGCGAGGACGCGGAGAGGATGGCGCCGCCGATGTTCATCGTGAAGTTGACGATGAGGGCCTGCATCGTGCCGGGGAACACGTGCACGAACATGGTGCGCGCGTTGCTGCAGCCGATGGACTTGGCCACCTCGACGTAGAGCTCGCCGCGCACCTCGAGCACCGCGCCTCTGATGATGCGCGCGAACGAGGGCACGGTGAACACCGCGAGGCCGATCATGATGTTGGTGATGCCCGGACCGATGATGGCGACGATGGCGATGGCGAGGAGGATCGAGGGGAACGCGAACATGACGTCGCAGATGCGCATCACGATCGAGTCCAGGATGCCGCCGAAGAAGCCGGCCATGAGGCCGAGCACGACGCCGCCCGCGGTGCCCAGCAGCGTGGCCGTAAGGGCCGTGCCGATGGAGAGCTGCGTGCCCGCGATGATGCGGGAGAAGACGTCGCGGCCGAACTCGTCCGTGCCCCAGATGTGCCTGGCGTTGGGGCCGGCAAGGATGGCGCTGTAGTCGTAGGCGTTGGGGTCGTACGGGGTGATCATGGGGCCAATCACCGCGAGGATGAGGATGGCCACGATGATGACGAAGCCGAGAACCGCGGTCTTGCGGCGCAGGAACTTCTTCAGGAAGTCCTTCACCTGGCTCTGTGCGCGGGGCAGCTCCTCGCCCGAGGCGAACTCGCCCTGAGCGGGCTTCTTGGTAGTGGTGTCTGCCATTGCTCGCTCCTATTCGTATCTCACTCGTGGGTTGATGATGCCGTAGAGCACGTCGGCTATCAGGTTGATGGCCATGTACTCGAACGAGAAGAACAGGATGAGCGCCTGGACCACCTCGTAGTCACGGAAGCCGATGGAGTCGACCAGCAGGCGTCCGAGGCCCGGGATCGAGAAGACCGTCTCCACGACGACGGAGCCGGCGATGAGGGCGCCGATCTGCAGGGCGGTGACGGTGATGATGTCGATCGAGGAGTTCTTGAAGGCGTGGACCATGATGACGCGGGACTCGGGCAGGCCCTTGGCACGTGCGGTGCGGATGTAGTCCTTTCCGAGGTTCTCGATCATGGACGAGCGCGTGACGCGGGCGAGGATGCACATGATGCCGGCGCCCATGGCCACGGAGGGCAGGATGTATCCCGTCCAGTCCGTGAGGCCACCCGTGGGGAGAAGCCGCAGGTTGACGGCGAAGATCTGCATGAGCTGCAGGCCCAGCCAGAAGTTCGGCAGCGAGATGCCGGCGATGGCGATGAGCATGCCGATGAGGTCGAGCGCGCGGCCGCGGTTGATGGCGGCGATGACGCCGATGGCGACGCCGAGGATGACCGACCAGGTGATCGAGCAGATGGTCAGGTACATGGTGATCGGCAGGCGCGGGGCGAGAAGCTCGACCACGGACGTGTTGTTCGTGAACGAGTGGCCCAGGTCGCCGTGGAAGATGCCGGTGAACCAGTCGACGAACTGCGGGACGAGCGGCTGGTCGAGGCCGAGCTGCGTGCGGATTGCCTCGATCTCGCCGATGGTGGCGGTGGGGCCGCCGATCTGGCGGGCGGGGTCGCCCGGGATGAGTCGGATGAACAAGAAGACAATGATGGAGACCACGAACATGAGCGGGATCATGCTCAGGATTCGCTTGACGACGTACTTCCCCATATAGCCCCCCTCCTTCTCTCATATGGGTTCGAACGAGGAAGAAGCCAGCCCCCGCTTGCGACGGGGGCTGGCAGCTACCTCGTCCCTAACGATGCGACGCGGACCGCATGGTCCTTGTCGGCCTTAGACGTTGAGCGTGGCGTGGATGACGTCGATGCCCTGCGGCACGTACTTGATGCCGTTGAGGTACGCCTTGTAGGAGAGCAGGGTGTTGTCGGAGGCGAGGTACAGCCACGGGCACTCCGCCCAGGCGATGTCCTGGCACTTGCCGTAGTGCTCGTTCTGCTCCTCGACGGTGGGGGCGGCGTTGCCGGCCTCGAGCTCGGCGTCGAACTCCTCGTTCTTCCAGAAGGCGGTGTTGTAGCCGGTGGGCGGCACCATGGCGCTGGAGAGGAGCGAGCGGAGGAAGCCGTCCGGGTCGGACTGGGACCAGTTGACGTACCACATCTGGAGCTCGGTGGTGTCCTCGGGCTCGGCGGCGATCTCGGCGTTGGTCGCGGCCTCGTTGGGCAGGACGTTCACGTGGACGCCGATCTGCTCGAGCTGCTGCATGACGAACGTGGCGCCCTTGGTCTCCTGCGTGGAGTTGTCGCAGATGACGCTGACCTCGAAGCCGTCGGCGTAGCCGGCCTCCTCGAGCAGGCTCTTGGCCTTCTCCAGGTCGTACTCGTACGGGGTCTGGGCCTTGTAGCCGGGCACCATCTCGGGCAGGACGGAGGTCGCCGGGGTGGCGGCGCCGGAGTACATGACCTTGACGTACTCGTCCTGGTTGAGGGCGTGGTTCAGGGCCTGGCGCACCTTGACGTCGGAGAGCGGCTCGTAGTTGGTGTTGAGCGTGACGTAGCGCATCGTCGTGGACTCGAGGGAGACCATGTTGATGTCGCCGGCGGCGCGCACGGTGGCAACCTGGTCGGTGGGCATCGGGTAGATGGCCGTGGCCTCGCCCGTCTGGAGGGCGGCGATGCGGGAGCCGGCCTCGGGGACCACGCGGAAGTCGATGCGGTCGATCGAGGGCGCCTCGCCCCAGTAGTCCTCGTTGCGAAGGATGCTCACGTGGTCGCCCTGGGCGTACTCCTCCAGGACGTAGGGGCCGGAGCCCGCGGACTTCTTGGAGTAGTCCCAGCTGGAGTCGGCGAGGGCGGCGGGGCTGATGAGGTAGAACTGCGTCACGGAGTTCATGAAGGGCGCGTAGGGCGTGGGCAGGTGGAACTCGACCGTGTAGTCGTCAACGGCCGTGCAGGAGTCGATGCGGACCTCCTCGGTGTTCTCGTCGATGGTCTCGATGAACATGCGGCGACGGCGCCAGTTGTTGTCCTTGTCGATGGCGGCCTCGTAGTTGGCCACGACGGCGGCGGCGTTGAGGGGCTCGCCGTCGGTGAAGGTGATGCCCTCGTGCAGGTGGAAGGTGTAGGTGCAGGCGTCGTCGGAGACGTCGTAGGAGTCTGCGGCGCGCGGCTGGAGCTCGTAGTTCTCG
Organism: Olsenella sp. An285; assembly: GCF_002159625.1. Lineage (GTDB taxonomy): Bacteria > Actinomycetota > Coriobacteriia > Coriobacteriales > Atopobiaceae > Thermophilibacter > Thermophilibacter avicola. The sequence continues at coordinate 17,139 of NZ_NFIZ01000001.1, read as the reverse complement.
TCCAGGTCATAGAGCGAGTCGTAGATGTAGTACACGACGTTGCCGGAGTTGCCGTCGGACCAGTCCATCGGGTGCATCTCCTGGAACTCGCCCTCGAAGGCGAGGACGCACTCGTTCTTGGGGGCCTTGCCGTCGGTGTTGGTGGCGCGGACGACGAAGCCCTCGTCGTCGGCCTCGATGAGCTCGACCGCGGACGTGCTGGTGTCGCCGGTGTCGCCGGTGTCACCGGTGTCGCCCGTGCCGCCGCCGGAGCAGCCGGCGAGGCCGAGGCCCGCGACCGTGGCGCCAGCAGCCGCGACGGTGCCCACGAAACCGCGGCGCGTCATGTTGAGCTTGCCGTTAAGCTGGTCGTTCCTCATGTCAGATCCTCCCTTCGGCGCCCGTCCTCCCCGGTCGGGCGCGCCTCCTGTTTTGGCCGCCAGAGGCAACCAATTTGTGACGGTCAGCTGGCGCAGTTCTCACCATTTTGTGACCTCATTGAATACTACGCGCAAATCGGGTACAAACGTGAGGCTCGAAACGGCGAGCGGAACCTTTCACCAGCTTGAAATGCACGCTCGCGGGTTTACGAAACAGCAAATTAATAGTCTGGCGTCCTAAACGATGGGAAGGGGTGGCCCGCTTGGCGTTCCGGTTCGACCGCGCCCGCTACGACGAGCGCATGCGGTGGTGGCTGCACGACCGCTTTGGGATGTTCATCCACTTTGGCCTCTACAGCATCCCCGCGCGCGGGGAGTGGGTGCGCAGCACCGAGGAGATGCCCGAGGAGGACTACCTCCCCTACTTCCGGGAGTTCGACCCCTCCGCGCTGGACGCGCGCGACTGGGCGAGAAGGGCGCGCGAGGCCGGCATGCGCTACGCCGTCCTCACGGCCAAGCACCACGACGGCTTCTGCCTCTTTGACACCGCCACCACCGACTTCAAGTCCACGAACACCCCCTTCGGGCGCGACATCGTGGCCGAGTTCCTGGACGCCTTCCGCGCCGAGGGCCTGCGCGTGGGCCTCTACTACTCGCTCATCGACTGGCACCACCCGGACTTCCCGCAGTACGGCGACCGCCAGGCCCCGCTGCGCAACGACCCCGTGGCCGGCTGCAACGACAACCGCGTCTTCGACCGCTACCTCGACTACATGCACGAGCAGGTGCGCGAGATCTGCACCAACTACGGCAAGCTCGACCTGCTGTGGTTCGACTTCTCCTACGACGACCTGCGCGGCGAGGCCTGGCGCGGCACCGAGCTCATGGAGATGGTCCGCGAGCTCCAGCCGGACGTGGTGACCAACAACCGCATCGAGGTCTCCGGCGAGGGCTACGGCTCGCTCGCCGCGTGCGACCCCAAGCCCTACCACGGCGACTTCGTCACGCCCGAGAAGATCGTCCCGCCGCAGGGCATCCGCGACGTGGAGGGACGCCCCGTGGCCTGGGAGTCCTGCGTCACCATGAACGACAACTGGGGCTACTGCGCCACCGACAAGAACTACAAGCCCGCACCGCTCCTCCTGCACAAGCTCGTGGAGTGCGTCTCCAAGGGCGGCAACATGATCCTCAACGTGGGGCCCGACGCAACGGGTCGCATCCCGGACGAGTCCTGCCGCATCCTCGCGGAAATGGGCGCCTGGATGGGCCGCAACGGCGCCTCCGTCTACGGCTGCGGCCCCGCCGCGGGCGGCCCCGTCGACGCCGAGGCGCCCGAGGTCGGCCGCCTCACGCGCAACGGCCGCACCTACTACTTCCACCTCTACGAGAACGCCCTCGGCCCCGTGCCGCTGCTCGGCGTCCCCAAGGACCGCATCGAGAAGATCCGCCTCCTGAGGGACGGCACCGAGGTCCCGCTCTCCACCAGCTGGACGCACAGCGACTACCCCGACATCGCCTTCGCAGACCTCGGCCCCTCCGCAACCCTTCCCGACCCCGTCGACACCGTCCTCGCCGTGACCATCAAGGAGGCCTAAGCACCCATGTCCCTGCTCTCCCCCGCCTTCCACGCCTACGCGGACGAGCGCCTCTCCGAGCGCTCCGCTCTTCTCGCCCCGCTCTCCGACATGATCGAGGAGACCCTGGCCTCCCTCAAGGACGAGGACGAGCGCGCCCTCCTCAAGAGTTACCTGGGGACCCTCCCGCTCACGGACGTCTTTGACACCAGCCTTGCCGTGCTCGCCTCCTTCGCCCGCCAGTCGCGCGAGCTGAGGGCGGAGAGCCCCTGGTGCAAGGACGTGCCCGAGGACGTCTTCGTGCACTTCGTGGCCTACCCCCGCGTGAACAACGAGCCCCTCGAGGACGCCTGGCCCACCTTCCGCGCGCACCTCTCCGAGCGCCTTGACGGCCTCGACGCCGAGGCCGCCGTGCTCGAGGCCAACTACTGGTGCTGCGAGACGGCCACCTACCAGGCCTCCGACGGCCGCACCCTGGGACCCCTGGGCGTGCTCGCCTCCGGCGACGGCCGCTGCGGCGAGGAGTCCACGTACCTCGTGACCGCGCTGCGCAGCGTGGGCATCCCCGCGCGCCAGCTCTACACCCCCTGGTGGGCGCACTGCGACGACAACCACGCCTGGGTCGAGGCATACACCGGCGACGGCTGGCACTACCTGGGGGCCTGCGAGCCCGACCAGCAGCTCGACCGCGGCTGGTTCACCGCCGCGTCCGGTCGCGCCATGCTCGTGCACACCCGCCTCTTCGGCGACTACGGCTGCGACTTCGAGCGCGACGCGCACCTGCTCGCGCGCGAGGGCAGCCAGGTGATCGTCAACCTCACCGAGCGCTACGCCCCCACGACCACGCTCACCGTGCACGTGAGGGACATGCTCGGCGCGCCGGTGGCCGGCTCCGCCGTGCGCCTCCAACTGGTGAACGAGGCCGGCTGGCGCGACATCGCCTCCCTCGTCACGGACGGCAGGGGCTCCGCCTCCATCGTCGTGGGCGAGGGCACCCTGCGCGTGGCGGCCTCCATCGGCGAGCGCCTCTGCCAGCAGGTGATCAGCACCGCCGAGACGAGCGAGGTGACGCTCGTGCCCGAGCCCGAGGACAGCCAGCCCGCCGGCTGGGAGGAGATCGACGTCCACGCCCCGGCGGACCACCCCGCGCCCTCCCGCCCCGTCACACCCGAGCAGGCCGCCCTGGGCCGCAGGCGCAAGCACGAGGCCGACGCCATGCGCACCGAGCGCGTGGCGGGCTACGTCGCCGCCGCCCGCGAGCTCGCGCACGAGTGCGGGCGCGACTACGAGACCTGCCTCCCCTTCTTCGAGCACGCCTTCGCCAACGCGCCCGAGGTGGCCCGCTTCCTCACCACGGACGACGGCGAGGACCGCGCCCAGCTCCTCTCCACGCTCACCACGAAGGACTTCCGCGACCTGCGCGCGAGCATCCTCGAGGACCACGTTCAGGGCTCCCGCCTCGTTCACGCGGACGCGCTCTCCTACCTCGAGCGCGAGGGCGTGGACGACGCCGAGCGCGCCGAGGGCCTCTACCGCCGCTACGTCCTCTGCCCACGCGGCCACTTCGAGCACCTGAGCGCCTACCGCTCCTTCATCCGCGTCTTCTTTGACGAGGAGCAGGTCGCGGCCTTCCGCGAGGACCCCATGGCCGTGTGGTCCTACATCTGCGAGAACACCTCCATCGACGTGCGCCACCACGTGAAGAAGCTCGTGGGCACCCCCGTGGGCGCGCTCGTCTCCGGCCAGGCCGGCGAGTTCACGCGCAGGGCGCTCTTCGTGGCCATCTGCCGCACCTTTGGCATCCCGGCGCGCATCAGCACCATCGACCTCGGCATCGAGTACTTCTCGCACGGTGGCTTCGTCCCCGTGGAGCGTCCCGAGTGCACCGTGGGCGTCACCTTCTCCTACGACGAGACCCCCGCGCCCGGCTACTTCCACGACTGGACGATCGCCCGCCTCAAGCGCGACAACGCCCCCTCCGGCGCGCCCCGCCTGGGCTTCGACACGCTCGACCTCTTTGGCAAGGCGGAGTTCGAGAACGGCGTCTGCCAGGTGGGCCTGCCCGTGGGCACCTACCTCGTCACCACCTCCTCGCGTCTCCCCAGCGGCGATTCCCAGGTGGCAGAGCGCCTGGTGAGCGTGGGCGAGGGCGGCGTGGCTGAGCCCGTCGAGCTCGTCGTGCGCCAGCCCGCCGTGGACCAGATGCTCGAGGACATTTCCGTGGAGGAGTTCGAGCTGCGCGACGGCTGCGGCGACGCGCTCGACCCCGCCTCCACCATCGTCGAGGGTCGCCCGCTCGTCACCGCCTTCCTCGAGCCGGGCATGGAGCCCACCGAGCACCTCCTGAACGAGATGCGCGAGGAGCGCGAGCGCCTGGCCGAGGCCGGCGCCTCCCTGCTGCTGGTGGTGCGCGACGAGTCCGAGCTCGCCGACCCCACGCTCTCCCGCACCCTCCCCGCCCTCGAGGACGTCACGGACGTCACCGTCGCCTTCGACGACTTCTCCGAGCTCCCGGAGCGCCTGGCGCGCCGCATGTTCGTCAACCCGGAGAAGCTGCCGCTGTGCATCCTCGCCACCGCCGGCGAGGGCGCCTTCCGCGGCCGCTACGCCGCCGCCGGCTACAACGTGGGCACCGTGGACCTCATGCTCAAGCTCATGACGCTGCTGTAGGGAGCGGGGCTCTCCGCCAATGCGTCTGGTGCGGCCGCACTTCTCGCCTGCGTGCGAGAGGGCGGCCGCACTTCTGTGTGGCGCCAACGTGCGTGCCCGCACTTCTCGGCATATCCCGAGTAGCCGCCCGCACTTCTCGGCACTTGATCCAAGTGCGGCCCAAACCGCACCCCTCAAGCGCACCTGCGCTCGTCCGCCAAGAGACAGCCCGCACTCCTCTGGCATAACGCCCCGGAAAGCCCGCACTCCTTGCCCGCACCCATGGGCGCGTGCTCAATCTCGTGCAAAAGGGACAGGCACCTTTGCACGCCTGCGCTGACCTGCAGGGTATGTACACCACCCCCTGAGGGTATGTACACCACCCCGACAGGTACGAATCGCATCGCCGCAGGTCAGAGCGTTGCCGAGAAGAACCTCCCGCTGGGAAACTGCGCATACCCTCAGGGTGATCGTACATACCCGAAAAGGTCGCCGCGCATACGAAAACAGGCCAGAGACCGTTACGGCCTCTGACCTGTACAAATCACTGGAGCCAGCAATCGGACTCGAACCGATGACCCCCGCTTTACGAGAGCGGTGCTCTACCAACTGAGCTATGCTGGCGCGGTCTCATATCTTACGAGAAGACCGGGCGGCGCGCAAGCCCCAATTGCGGGGTCGCAAGCGCGCCGGAGGCACCGCCGACTAGGCCTCTGTGCTGTAGAAGCTCTTGAAGGCCCTGAAGATCACGGCGGCGAGGGCGGCGCCCACGAGCGGGGCGAAGATGAAGACCCACACCTGGTCGAGGGCGGCGGTGTTGCCGGTCACGGCCATCGCGAGCGCGGGCCCGAAGCTGCGGGCGGGGTTGACGGAGGTGCCCGTCAGGGGGATGCCCATGATGTGCACGAAGGTGAGCGTGAGGCCGATCACGATGCCGGCGAAGTGACCGGTCTTGCCGTCGGCGGTGACGCCCAGGATGGTGAGGACGAAGTCGCAGGTGAGGATGACCTCGACGACGATGGCGCCCATCATGGTGATGCCGGTGGTGGAGGCATCGCCAAAGCCGTTGCAGCCGAGGCCGGTCTCCGCGACGCCGCCGAGGGCACCGCACTGGGTCACGATGAGCAGCAGCACGAAGGCGGCAGCGATGCCACCCACGAACTGGCCGATCCAGTAGCCGTAGAGCTCCTTCATCGAGATGCGCCCGTCAAGATGCTGCTCGACGGGGAAATCGACCTCATCTGCGGGTGCTACTCCATCGCCGACTCCCGCCTCGAGAACTTCGACTTCTCCCCCGCCTACTACGACGACAAGGTCGTCGCGGTGGTGCAGAACTCCTCGATGACCGAGACCATCGACGACCTCAAGGGCCGCTCCTTCGGCACCATGGCCGGCTCCAACGCCGCACCGCTGCTCTCCATCAAGCTCTACGAGATCGGATTCTCCGACGGCGAGGTCGTCACCGCCAACGAGGACAACTCCGACTGCACCTTCGACACCTGGCGCCTGCTGCAGTTCCCCAGCTACCAGGAGCTCTCCGACGCCCTCGAGGCCGGTGACGTGGACGCCATGGTCCTGGACAGCGCCATCGCCCAGACCTACCTGGACGACAAGCGCGCCGTGCTCGAGGACTTCGTGGTGGCCGAGCAGTCCTATGGCGTGGCCACGCAGAAGGGCTCCGAGCTCTCCCAGCCCGTGGCGGACGCGGTGCAGGAGATGCTCGACGACGGCACCATCGAAGCGCTCGTGAACAAGTGGAACTAGGGAGGCCCAACGATGCAGATGTCACGCAGCCTCAAGGTGAAGATCGCGGCGATCGTGCTCGCCGCCGTCGCGAGCATCGTCGTCATGGGCGTGCTCCTCACCAACATGCAGGGGGCGCTCACGCGAGCGAACTATGACGCCGAGATGGCCGAGGAGGCCAAGCATCTCTCCGTCCTTCTCGACGAGGCGGCGGATGAGAACGCACAGAACAAGGAGACCTACGACGCCATCTACCAGTCCAAAGCTCAGAGCGTCTCCTTCATGGCGGCAAACGAGACGGGCTTCGAGGCCACGGACGCCAAGATGCGCGAGTACCAGGAGCTCCTGGACGTGAGCAACGTGCTCGCGGTGAAGGCCGACGGCACCGTGGTGGCCAAGGCTGCCGAGACGCGCGCCGACTTTGCCGCCGCCCGCTTCAACTACCTGCGCGAGTCCCTTGAGACCGGCGAGCCCTCGCGCGCCGTGGAGATCGACCTGCCGAACGAGGAGTGGAACACCCGCTACTACGCCGCGAGGATCGACGACGAGACCATGGTCGTCATCGAGCAGGACCCCGCCGAGCTCCACGAGCTCCTGGACTCCACCGGCTCCACCGCGAGCGTGCTCAAGAACATCCAGATCGGCCAGGACGGCTACGTCTTCGCCCTCTCCGCGCAGACCTACGTGATCGAGTACCACCCCAATGACAGCCTCGTGGGCGCCGACGCGCTCGACGCCGGCATCAAGGTGGGCGACTTCGAGGACGGCTACACGGGCTGGATGAGGCTCGACGGCCAGGAGATCTACGGACGCGTGTGCCACATCGACGACACCTACTACGTGGAGGCCGTCCCCGCCGACGACATGAACGCGTCCGGCACCGTCACCGTGGGCGTCATCCTCTTCGTGTTCTCCGTGGTGGCCGCCTCCATGGCGCTCTACGGCATCTTCGTCCTGCGCGAGGACGAGCGCAGCGGCCACTCCGAGGAGAGCTTCCGCACCATCGCCGGCGTGCGCGTGAACCGCCGCATCGCCAGCAGGGCCGCCGTCCTCTCCGCGGTGGGCTTCCTCGCCGTGGTGATCATCTCCTTCTACATGCAGACGCTCTTCGCGCTCTCCTCCCAGTCGCTCACGCTCACCGAGCGCGTGGACCAGGTGGCCTCCACCATCGAGCGCAGCCAGGACCGCGCGGAGGAGCTCGAGAGCCAGTACAACGAGCGCTATCTCTCCAAGGCGCGCGTCGCCGCCTACGTCCTGGATCGCAACCCCGAGCTCGCCACGCGCGAGAAGCTCCAGGAGCTCGCGGACGTCCTGCAGATCCAGTACCTCTTCACGTTTGACCTCGCGGGCACGATGACGGCCACCAACTCCAACTTCACCAACTTCGTGCTCTCCGAGGACCCCGAGGACCAGTCCTACGACTTCCGCAAGCTCCTGCAGGGCGTGGACTACGTGGTGCAGGAGGCCGGTCCCGACGAGGTCTCCGGCGAGCTCAGGCAGTACATCGGCGTGACCACGCACGACGAGTCCGGCACCATCAACGGCGAGGAGCTCTACGCCGCCTCCGCCGAGACGAGCGACTACTACGTCTTTGCCGCCGGCCCCGACGGCACGCTCATGGCCGAGCGCGGGCCGCTCACCATGGCCACGGGCGGCGTCGCGCTCGTCTGCTTCGTCATCATCTTTGGCCTCATGGTCCTCGAGCCCCTGCCCAAGCAGCTCGCGGGCGAGAAGGCCGCCGAGAAGGACGAGAAGACCGACGGGCGCCCCCACATGGTCGACGTCACCGTGGGCGGCCGCACCATGCGCACCGTCAGCGCCGCGAGCCGCTGGTTCCACCGCTCCTTCAACTGGTGACAGTTTGCTCAGGTCAAACTGTCAAGTCACAAGAAGGGGGCCGGACGCAGTTTCGCGTCCGGCCCCCTCTTCATCTGTCAAGGCGCTCGACTTGACAGTTTGACCTGAGCAAACTGTCAAGCGGTCAAGCCCGGGCGGCTACATGAGCCGCAGGCCGACCTCCTTGAGCTGCTTGCCCGAGACCTCGCTCGGCGCGTCGGACATGAGGTCGGAGCCGGAGGACGTCTTGGGGAACGCCATGACGTCGCGGATGGAGTCCTCCCCCGCCAGCAGCATGCACACGCGGTCGAGGCCGAGCGCGAAGCCGCCCATGGGAGGCGCGCCGTACTCGAGGGCGTCCATCAGGAAGCCGAACTGCTCGCGCGCGCCCTCCACGGTGAAGCCCATGAGCTCGAGCATGTCGAGCTGCATCTGTGCGTTGTGGATACGCATGCCGCCGCCGCCCGCCTCGCAGCCGTCCATGACGAAGTCGTACGTGGCCGAGCCGATGGCCAGCGGGTCCGCCTTGATCTTCTCGACGTCGAGCTCGGTGGGGAGGGTGAAGGGCTGGTGCTCCGCCTCGTAGCGCTTGGCCTCGTCGTCCCAGTGGAAGAGCGGGAAGTTCACGACCCAGAGGAAGTCGTGGCCCTCGCGCGGGACGTCGAGCGCGTTCGCCATGTGCAGGCGCATCCCGCCCAGGATCTCGTCGGCCGTCTTGCGGTCGGACACGGCAAACATCACGAGGTCGCCGAGTTCGACGCCCATCTCCTCGCGCAGCGCCGCCATCTCCTCGTCGGAGAAGAACTTGACGATGGGGCTGTTGACCGAGCCGTCCTCGCGGAAGGCGATCCACGCGAGGCCCTTGGCGCCAAACTCCGCCGCCACGTTGGCGAGCTTGTCGATCTGCGCGCGCGGCCACTTGCCGGCGCCCTTGGCGTTGATGGCCTTGACGTACTGGCCCTCGGTCGCCGCGGCGGACGCGAAGAGCTTGAACTTGGAGGAGCCGAAGATGCCCGTCACGTCGTGGAGCTCCATGCCGATGCGCGTGTCCGGCTTGTCGGAGCCGTAGGTGTCCATCGCGTCCCAGTAGTCCAGGCGGCGCAGCGGCGTGGGCATCTCCACGCCCATGCGGCCGAAGGCGTCGGCAAGGACGTCCTCGAGCTCGCCCATGACGTCGTCCTGCTCGACGAAGCTCATCTCGATGTCCACCTGCGTGAACTCGGGCTGGCGGTCGGCGCGCAGGTCCTCGTCGCGGAAGCACTTGGCAACCTGGTAGTAGCGCTCGACGCCACCGACCATGAGGAGCTGCTTCAGGAGCTGCGGGGACTGCGGCAGCGCATAGAAGTGGCCGGGCTGCGTGCGGGACGGCACGAGGAAGTCGCGCGCGCCCTCGGGCGTGGACTTGAAGAGGGCCGGGGTCTCGACCTCCATGAAGTCGCGCCCGTGCAGCGCCTCGCGCAGGGCGAAGGTGAAGTCGGAGCGCAGCTTGAGGTTGGCCATCATGCGCGGACGGCGCAGGTCGAGGTAGCGGTAGCGCAGGCGCACGTCCTCGGAGGTGTCCACGTGGTCCTCGATCTGGAAGGGCGGCGTCTTGGAGGAGTTGAGGACCTCGATGTTGTCGATGAGAACCTCGACGTCGCCGGTGGCGAGCTTGGCGTTCTCCATGCCCTCGGGGCGCTCGCGCACCACGCCGGTGACCTTGATCGGCCACTCGGAGCGGATGGTCTCGGCCGCGTGGAACGCCTCGCCGCCGGAGTGCTCGGGGTCAAAGGAGACCTGCGTCACGCCGTCGCGGTCGCGCAGGTCGACGAAGATGAGGCCGCCGTGGTCGCGGCGGTGCCACACCCAGCCCGTGAGCGTGACCGTCTGGCCGATGTGCTCGCGGCGCAGCTCGCCGCAGGTGTGGGTGTGCATGGTGTGGGAGTCCATGTGATGCCTTTCTCGTCCTGCCGCCCCGTGCCGTACGGGCGGCGCCTCTCGGATGGCCGCGGGACGCGTAGACGGCGCGTCGTCGCAGCGGGGCCGATTGTACTACGGGCCCGGCCACAGGAGCGGGGGCGTAACCTGAACACAATAATCGCGGCGCGTTCGACCGCCGGACACGCAAGGAGATGGCCTTTTTCCCTGGCAATCTGGACGACTCTCATTTTCGGGGTATTTCGTGACGAGTTGGCTGGATACACCACAAATAGGGCAACTCATCTACCTGCCGTTTCTTGGCCAAATCGTTTGCGGTGTATTCCGAGTTCCGCCTGAGAAATACCCTGAAAACGACGGAGCGTGGGGAGGCATCGACGGCCCAGTGCAAACGCCCAGATAACCGATTCACGACGCCTTGTTCTGCGTGTGCTACCCTAGCCTGCGGCCTTACCCGGCCTAGCAAAGGAGCGCGCATGCCCGCATACAAGACGGCCGTCTTTGACCTCGACGGAACCCTGCTCGACACGCTCGAGGACCTCATGCTCTCCACCAACGCCGCGCTCGCCGCGCACGGGATGCCCGAGCACAGCCTCGAGGACGTCCGGCGCTTCGTGGGAAACGGCGTTGCCCTGCTCATCAAGCGAGCCGTGCCCGCCGGCACGCCGGCAGACGTGGAGGCCGCGGTGCTCGAGGACTTCAAGTGCCACTACAGCGCGCACTGCGAGGACCACACCGGCCCCTACCCCGGGATCCCCGAGATGCTCGCGAGCCTGCGCGAGGCAGGCGTGGCGCTGGCGGTCGTGTCCAACAAGCCCGACTTTGCCGTGCAGGAGCTCGTGGAGCGCCGGTTCCCGGGAACCTTCGACGCGGTTCTGGGCGAGAACGAGGCGGCCGGCATCTCCAAGAAGCCAGCTCCCGCCATGGTGGAGGCGGCGCTCGCCTGCATGGGGCGCGACCGCGAGGGCATGGTCTACGTGGGCGACTCCGAGGTCGACGTGGCAACCGCCGCCAACTCCGGCTGCCCGTGCCTGACCGTCACCTGGGGCTTCCGCACGCGCGAGGAGCTCCTGGCCGCAGGCGCCACGACGTTCGTGGACACGACCGAGGAGCTCGCGCGCGTCATCCTGGGCTAGCGGCGGTTCGTTCTTATCGGCACGTTCTTATCGGCATTTTGGACGGCACATCCCGGGTCGATTCCGGGAAGGTCCCGGAAACGTTCGTGGGAGCTCGGCAGACGCTCGCCTAACATTTTGAGAACCGGCGCATAACACGCCGCCGCTCGGGTTACACTCTACCTAACGTCCGTTTGGCCTCCGTCGAAAGGAACCGCCATGGGAAAGAAGGCAGCTGAGGCCCTCGACATCAACTACGATGGCCTGGTGGAGTACCTGCACTGCAACCACTCCGTCTACATGAAGATTGGCTCGTCCGTCTACTACCTCACCGACTGCAACTATGAGTCCTGGCGCGCCCAGGACACGAGCCGTCGCAACGAGAAGAACCACTTCGTCGACTGCTCCGAGCTCGTTCCCACTGTTGACGAGTTCCTCGCCCTCCCCTTTGTCAACGGCAAGACCATCAAGGACGTCTTCGATCACGCCACGTTCTACGCCTCCCTCTCCGGCGAGAAGGACGAGTAGCGGCGGGTCTTTCGCTCTGAGCTGACGGCGGGGCCGGTTCCACTGGGAGCCGGCCCCGCTGCTTGTGCGATGGGTTGTTGGAGTGCGGCGATGCGACGCTTCTTGGACGAAAAGTGTCGTTCTACCGCACGTCATCCGAAGGGGTGCGGCGAAGCGACACTTTGGCAGCATAAATTGTCGTTCTTCCGCACCTCATCGGCCGAGGTGCGGAAGAACGACACTTCTTAGGGCCAAAGTGTCGCCGAGCCGCACCTCAACCGATGTCGCTTGCGTCTACTCGGCGAGGGCGGCGCGACCGTAGGCGTCGGCCGCGAGCATGGCGGCTGCGACCTTCTCCGGCGTGACCTCGAAGGGCATGTTGCCGAGGGTGTCGTTCTCCGCGCAGGCCAGCTTGGCGACCTCGAGCACGCGCTCGTAGCTCGCGTCCTCGACGCCGAGCTGCGCGAAGGTCACGGGCAGGCCCACCTCCACGCAGAAGTCGAGCACCTCGTAGAGCTCGTCGGCGTTCTCCAGCACGAGCTGGGTGAGCGTGCCAAAGGCGACCTTCTCGCCGTGGTAGTAGGCGTGGGTCTCGGGCATGGCGGTCATGCCGTTGTGAATGGCATGCGCGCCGGCGAGGCCCGCGGACTCGAAGCCCAAGCCGGAGAGCAGCGTGTTGGCCTCGATGATCTTCTCGACGGACTCGGTGCAGGCGCCGGCCTCGAGGGCGAGCTTGGCCTTGAGGCCGTCGGAGATGAGGGTCTCGTAGCAGAGCTGCGCGAGGGCCATGGCGGCCTCGGTCACGTGTCCGCCGGCGCAGGTGGTGGCGTCGGAGCGCTTGCAGGCGCGGGCCTCGAAGTAGGTGGCCAGGGCGTCACCCATGCCGGAGACCGTGAGGCGCACCGGGGAGGCGGAGATGACGTCGGTGTCCATGAGGACGAGGTTGGGGTTCTGCTTGAAGAACTGATACTCCTTGAACTGGCCTTCGTCGGTGTAGATGACGGAGAGCGCGGAGCACGGGGCGTCCGTGGCGGCGATGGTGGGGACGATCACCACCGGCGCGTCAACGGCGGCGGCGACGGCCTTGGCGGTGTCGAAGATCTTGCCGCCGCCCACGCCCACCACGACGTCGGTGCCAGCGGAGCGATAGACCTCAACGAGGCGGTCGATCTCTGCCTGGGAGCACTCGCCGTTGAAGTTGTCGTAGGTGAGCTCGACGCCGGCCTCGGCAAAGCTCGCGGAGATGACGTCTCCGGAGCGGCGCAGGCCGCCGGCGGAGATGACCACGAGCGCGTGGGCGCCGTACGCCTTGACGTAGGAGCCCAGGTGGGCGAGCTCGCCAGGACCCTGGACGTACTTGCTGGGGCTGATGAAGACGCGTGCCATGCTTGATCCTCTCTCCTCATGGGAAGGCTCCGCACGGCTTTCCGTACGGAGCCTCTGCTACTTTCTATCGTAACACCTTTGCAGATCAGTCGAACTAGAAACGAAGCGTCGCGACACCTACTTGCGCGCCACGAGCAGCGGGTCGCCGATCTTGACGAGCGGGCGGCCGCCCAGGAGGGTGCCCGTGTCGCCCACGTGCTCGATCGAGGAGAACGCGTCGGGGTTGGAGATGACGCAGGCGATGACCTCCTCGTAGCCGGCGAGCTTGATGGCGTCCACGTCAAAGGTGATGAGCGGCTGGCCGGCGCGGACCTCGTCGTTGGCCTCGACGAGGCGCGAGAAGCCCTTGCCCTCCATCTTCACCGTGTCGATGCCGATGTGGATGAGGACCTCCATGCCGTCCTCGGTGCGCAGGCCGATGGCGTGGTTGGTGACCGTGGTGGAGCTGATACGGCCGTTGACCGGCGCGTAGAGGACGCCCGAGCCGGTGGGCAGGATGCCGTAGCCGTCGCCCAGAAGGCCGGCGGAGATGACGGCGTCGTTGACCTCCTTGAGGCTCATGAGAACGCCGGACGCGGGGGCGTACACCACGTCCGGGCGGGTGGCGAACGTCGCCGAGGGGGGCGTGACCTTGCCGTCGGCAGAGACGAACGCGCTCTTGATCTTGTCAAAAAGTCCCATAGGGCTACCTCCTGGTCGCATGCGGGCACTCACCTTGTACCCACCTATGGTACTCGTGCGCGACGGGGCGCTCACGCCCCGCTTGAGGCCCTTTCGGCCAGCGGGGCGTGAGCGAGACGGATGGCGGCGACGGATGGGGCCGCCGGACGAACTCCGAGATTTCTGTACACTGCGGGCCGCGCTGAACGGGCGAGAAGAACGGTCGTGTCGTTGACCTGCGCAAACGCAAGGTTCTTCTCGGCCACGCCATGGGCCTGCGGTCGTAAAGTACAGAAAAGTCGGAGTTCGCCCAGCAGCCCCGCGCGTCGTGCGACCCTACGCCCGAACCTACGCCCGAACGATCATGTTCCTCGAGGTGAGGTACGTCACGAGGAAGTAGCCGCCGTAGAGCACCACCACAAAGGCCACGGTCCCCACGAGCGCGGTGCCGATCTGGAAGCCCGTGAGCAGCGCCACGATGTCGTTCACCACGGAGAGCGCCACCGCCGCGTGCGCCACGGCCACCACCAGCGGAAAGAGGAAGTACACCCCCACCTGGGCGAGAAGAGCGCGGTCGATCATGCGCCGCTCGGCGCCGAGCTCGGTGAGCACGCGGTAGCGGCCCACGTTGTCCGCCGCCTCGGAGAGCTGCTGGAGGGCAAGCACCGTGGCGCAGCACACGAGCAGGACCACGCCTATGTAGATGGCCAGGTAGGTGACCACGACGGTGGTGCCGGAGGACTGGTCGAGCAGGCTCTGGGCGGTCGTGCACATCCAGACCGGCCAGGCGTCGAGCGAGGAGCCCTGGCCCATGATGTCACCGTAGGCCTCGTCGGTCGCGGCGACGGCAGCGGCCTCCACCTCCGCGCGATCCCCGTTGTACATGAGGTTCACCACGGTCGAGGTGGGACCGACGCCCTCCGGGACCAGGTCGTCGGGAACGACGAGCGCACCTGACACCGTGCCACCGGCGCTCGAGTCCGAGAAGGGCAGGCTCGCGAGCGGATCCGCGGCGAAGCGCAGCGTCTGGCCCTGGACCTCGACCTCGGGGTTCTGCGCGATCACGGCCTCCCAGAGCTCGTCGAGGGACGACATGTCGTTCCAGAGCAGGCACTCGTCGCCCGCGAGCTCCACGTTCTTCTCGCCCAGCATCTGGGCCAGAGCGTTGTACTGCGAGACCGGCACGATGACGAGGCGCTGGTCGGTGTTGCCCTGCATCATGGTCTGCATGGTCGCGTTGCCGGTGAAGTCCGTGTTGGCAAAGAGCTCCTCCACCGTGGTGTCCACGAGCACGTTGCCCTCGGCGTCGTAGGTGTACTGGTTGACCTGCACGGCGTCGCGGAAGAGCTCGTCGTAGTTGGGGATGTCCGCGCGCAGGCGAGCGATGGCGTCGTAACCGTCCGCCGCAGCAGGGCCCTCCTCGGGATCGGCGGAGACGAGCGCCGAGGCCATGCCCATCGGGTAGCTCACGAGCGACATGTCGTAGCGCGTGCCAACCGCCAGGCTCTCGTTCATGCCCGTGGCCACCGAGAAGCCCGTGCACACGCCGCAGATGGCGAGGAAGAGCATCGCGCACACCAGGCTGATGGAGAGCCACGCGGTGTTGATGCGGCTGTTGAGCTGGCGCATCACGAACATGTTGAGGCCGCTGAGGTAGGTGCGCGGGCTCGCCTGGAGCGCGCGCAGCGCGAAGCCGGAGATCGAGAAGAAGAACAGCAGCGTTCCCACCGTGACCAGGCCCGTGGCGATGGCGAAGTACGGGCCCTCCTCCATCATGCCGTGCTCGAGCAGCGTCTTGTACGCCACGCCTATGAGCCCAAGGGACACGAGGAAGAGCACCACGGAGAGCGGCAGGCTCCGCAGACGGACCTTCTCGCTCACCTTGTCCGCGTTGATGAGGTCGATGAGCTTGTAGCGGCTGACCGTGGTCACGTTGAAGACGAGCGTCACGAGGAAGATCCCCGCGAAGCACGCCACGGTGGAGAGCGCCGCTGCCGGCGAGAACGCAAAGACGAAGCCCTTGATCGTGGCCTCGAAGAGCCCCGCGGTCACGTACATCATGACCTGCGAGAGCGCCAGCCCCAGAAGCAGGCCCACCCCGAGCGCGACCACGCCCACCACGAGCGTCTCTATGACCACGATCAGCGACACGTGGCGGATGTCCATGCCCAGCGTGAGGTAGATGCCAAACTCGCGCTTGCGCCGCCGTATGAGGAAGCGGTTGGCGTAGACCACGAGAAACCCGAGGATGACGACGACGAACACGGAGAGGCCGGAGAGGATGTCCGTGAGGGCCTGCACCATGCGGCGCTGGTCCTCGCCCATCTGGATGACGGCCGCCTGGTCCGTGATGGAGCCGAAGGCGTAGAACACGCACACGCCAAAGGCGAGCGTGAGGAAGAAGACCGAGAAGTCCCGGAAGGACTTGCGGACGTTGCCGAGCGCGATCTTAGCGTACATCTGCGCCCTCCCCTCCCAGGAAGGACACGACGTCCATGATCTGGTCGAAGAACTGCTTGCGCGTCTTGGAGCCGCGGACGATCTCGTTGAAGATGCGGCCGTCCTTGAGGAAGAGGGCGCGGCGCGCGTAGCTCGCGGCGAAGGAGTCGTGCGTGACCATGATGATCGTGGCGCCCGCCCCGTTCATGGCCTCGAGGCTCTCCAGCAGGCGGCGCGAGTTCTTGGAGTCGAGCGCGCCCGTGGGCTCGTCGGCGAGGACGAGCGAGGGGCCGGTCACGATGGCGCGCGCCGCGGCGACGCGCTGCTTCTGCCCGCCGGACATCTCGTGCGGGAACTTGTCGAGCACGTCCGTGACGCCCAGGCGCTCGGCCACGCCGGTCACGCGCGCCGTGACCTCCTTGGCGCTCACGTGGTTGATCGTGAGCGCCAGGGCGATGTTCTCGCGCGCGGTGAGGGTGTCCAGCAGGTTGGAGTCCTGGAAGACGAAGCCCAGGCGCTCGCGACGGAACTTCGAGAGCTGGCCCGAGCGCAGCGCGGTGATGTCCTGACCGTCCACGTAGATGTGCCCGGAGGTGGGCCGGTCGATCGTGGAGATGCAGTTCAGGAGCGTGGTCTTGCCCGAGCCGGACGGGCCCATGATGGCCACGTACTCGCCGGCGGCAACGTCGAGGGACACGCCGTCGAGGGCGCGCGTGACGTTTGAGCGGCTGCCGTAGAGCTTCTCGACGTTCTGGCAGGAGAGGACCGGGCGGTCCGGCCTCGCGGGCTTCTCGGGTCTGATGTGAGCGGGTGCCATGGGCGCTCCTCTCGTCTTGGGTGCTGGTACAAGACCATACTCGCCCGGCAAGGAGTGCGGCGCCATCGGACGGGCTTATCGGTGGCTTATGCTTTCGTAAGGTTGGCGGGTTGGGGGCGGGGCGGTTTCTGACAGGG